>CAVQAW010000013.1:0-7308 GCA_963710535.1 uncultured Flavobacteriaceae bacterium | reverse complement strand
AATGGCCCACACGTTGCTTGAACAACCGACTGAAATGTTGTGGGTATTTAAAACCCGGTTCATAGGCAATTTCGCTGACCGATTTGTCCAATTCAAACAGCTTCTCCTATGCAACCTTGAACGCCTTGACCGTTTTAAAGCCAGTCCCGACCCTATAGCCAGCATTGGTATCTATAGGGAAAAGGAAATTGAAGCTGAATCGAAAGTGAAATCATGGTTGGAAAATCTCAATATTTTGGAGACCAAAGAATAACCACATCAATATTTAACATAAATCAGATAAAAGCCCATCCAATTCGCTCAAGATTTGGTGAAAAATTCCTTATTTTTAGAAAAACATTGAACATTTTATAATCATGGCAAAATACACGCTTAAAGTCAACGGTAAAAAACAGGAAGTAGACGTAGACCCGACTACGCCCATGCTTTGGGTGCTGCGCGATCATATTAAATTGGTCGGGACCAAATACGGTTGTGGTATCGCACAATGCGGCGCCTGCACGGTGCACCTGGATGACACTGCGGTGCGTTCCTGCCAATTGCCCGTTTCGGCCGTAGGGGAGCAAAACATCACGACCATTGAAGGACTCTCGGAAAACGGCGATCACCCGGTCCAAAGAGCATGGCTGGAAGTGGATGTGCCCCAATGCGGCTATTGCCAGGCCGGGCAAATCATGACGGCATCCGCTTTGCTGAAAAAAAATCCCACTCCCTCCGATTCCGAAATCGAAACTGCCATGAATGGCAATATCTGCCGATGCGGCACCTACACCAGGATCAAAAAGGCCATAAAAATCGCTTCAACCCAATAAACAAAACATCATGACAAAGATCAAAACCCAATATAACAGGCGTTCATTTATCAAAGTATCCACTGCGGCAGGTGGGGGCATGCTCATCGGATTTAGCTGGCTTAATGCCTGTAAGCCCGGGGAACCTGCGCCGGATCCGGGGGTAGCAATTCCAAACGAATGGTTCGAGATCAACGGCTATATCAAAATTGGGGACACCGGGATGGTGACCATTTACTCTCCCAATCCGGAAATTGGCCAAAATGTAAGGACCTCCATGCCCATGATCGTGGCCGAGGAGTTGGATGTGCCCTGGGAAAATGTTGTGGTTGAACAAGCGCCCCTGAACACCGGATGGTATCAAAATCAGTTTGCCGGCGGCAGCCTTTCCATACGCCTCAGTTGGAATGCTTTGCGGATGGCCGGCGCCACGGGCAGAAGAATGCTGTTGGAAGCGGCCGCCAAAGAATGGGGCCTTGCGGCATCTGATGTCACGGCGAGCGAGGGCGTCATAAAAGAATTGAACGGCGACCGTACCGTTTCCTACGGGGAAATAGCCTCAAAGGCCGTGGGCATTCAGATCCCCGAAGAAGTAGAACTGAAAGGCATCAAGGATTTCAAAATTATAGGAACGAGTAAAAAGAACGTAGATGGCACTAAAATAGTCACTGGCCAACCATTGTTTGGGTTGGACTTCCATAGGGAAGGCATGCATTTGGCCATGATACAGCACCCACCAGCTTTTGGCATGAAGGTAAAGGATTTCAATGTGGAGGAGATTAAAAATATGCCAGGAGTTAAGGATGCCTTCATAGTGGATACTTCTTTTGAAGGCGGAGGCGGGTTCGACGAAAAAGGATTTTTGCAGCTCATTGCCATCGTAGGGGATTCCACATGGGAACTGATGCAGGCAAAAAAAGCCATTAAGGCCAATTGGGAAACCGTCAGTGAATTGGAAAATTCCAATATGCACGTAAAAAGACTGGAGCAGGCCCTGGTTTCAGGGGAAGTCGAGGAGAGCAGGATAGATGGCAATCCTGAGGCCGCCTTCAAAAAGGCCGCCAAGGTCATAGAACGCACCTACAGTGCGCCATTTATTGCCCATAATACCTTGGAACCCATGAATTTTTTCGCGAACGTCACTGACGATTCCGCAGAACTTATTGGGCCGACCCAGACCCCTGAAGCACTTGAGGGCTCCGTTTCCAAATTGCTCAACATGCCCCTTGAAAATATTACGGTGAACATGACCCGTATCGGAGGGGGATTCGGAAGAAGGCTATATGTCCACTTTGGGGTGGAGGCAGCCGCCATCTCCAAAAAAATGGGTGCGCCCATAAAACTCATTTATACCAGGGAGGATGATATGAGCCAAGGCACCTATAGACCTACCTACAGGTCGATTTACAAAGCCGGACTCGATGAAAACAACAACCTCATCGCCTTTACGGTCAAAGGGGCGGGATTACCGGAAGGCCCTATCTTCCCGAACCGCTTCCCCGCAGGAGCAGTGGAAAATTATTCGGCAGAAAAAATCAAGGCGCCAACCAATATTACCACCGGGGCATGGCGGGCCCCCAGGTCTAATTTCACGGCCGGAGCCGAGCAATCGTTTTTGGACGAGGTTGCGGAATTGGCCGGCAAAGACCCGATAGATTTCCGTTTGGAATTGTTCGATCGCGCCATTAAAAATCCGGTTGGCGAAAAATATGAGTATGAGGCAGAACGTTATGCCGGTGTTTTGAAATTGATCAAAGAAAAGGCCAACTGGGGTACGCCGCAGCCTGGGGTACACCGCGGGGTGGCCGCATACTTTTGCCATTCCACCTATGTGGCGGAAGTCTTTGACATGGTGATGGAGAATGATCAACCCAAGATCAAGAAAGTTTGGTGTGCCGCCGATTGCGGCATCGTCATCAACAGGGATGCGGCCAAAAATATTCTGGAAGGAGGCGTTATCGACGGGATAGGACATTCCATGTACAGCCAATTGACTTTTGAGAACGGGAGACCCGATCAAATGAACTTCGACAACTACCAGTTAATACGCCATTCACAGGTGCCGGAAGAGATCGAAGTATTCTTTGTTGAAAATGAAATCGATCCAACAGGTTTAGGGGAACCCGGACTTCCGCCCGCCATGGCGGCTTTGGCAAATGCCCTGTATAAAGCTACGGGTACGCGATATTATCATCAGCCGTTTACCTCCGAAAAACAGTTGGTTGGTTAACCTTGAACCATTTAGAGAATCCAACAACATAAAATCATATTTTCATTATGGCAAATTTCACCTTGAAAATAAACGGTAAAAAGGAGGAACTGGAACTGGACGGAACCACCCCCATGCTCTGGGTTTTGCGCGACCATCTCAAATTGGTCGGCACCAAATATGGATGTGGCATAGCACAGTGCGGTGCCTGTACGGTGCATCTCGACGGTACTGCGGTACGCTCTTGCCAACTCCCGATTT
The DNA here is from genome assembly GCA_963710535.1 of uncultured Flavobacteriaceae bacterium. GTDB lineage: Bacteria > Bacteroidota > Bacteroidia > Flavobacteriales > Flavobacteriaceae > Pelagihabitans. The sequence continues at coordinate 4,047 of CAVQAW010000013.1, read as the reverse complement.
CTGCAGTCGGGGAAAAAGAGATCACGACCATTGAGGGCCTTTCGGAAAAAGGCGACCACCCGGTACAGCAGGCTTGGCTCGAAATCGATGTGCCCCAATGCGGTTATTGCCAGGCGGGCCAGATCATGACGGCATCCGCTTTTTTGAAAGGTAATCCAAATCCAACGGACGCGGAAATCGAAACGGCCATGAACGGCAATATCTGCCGCTGTGGCACCTATACAAGGATCAAAAAAGCTGTGAAAATGGCAGCAGCTGCCAAGTCCAATGTATAGCAGCTAAAATAACAGGAAAAATGACCCGTGTAAAAACGCACTTAGGGCGACGTGCCTTTATTAAAAACACGAGTTTGGCTAGTGGCGGATTGGTCCTTGGCTTCAGTCTCTTTAATTCATGCAAGCCAAAACCGGGCGATCAAGTGGCCCTGGGTCAAATGCCCAAAGAATGGTTCAAGCTCAATGGCTATCTGAAAATAGGGGACAACGGGCTGGTCACCATCATGTCGCCCAATCCCGAAGGGGGACAGAACGTAAAGACTTCGATGCCCATGATCGTTGCCGAGGAACTCGACATCGATTGGAAAGACGTCATCGTGGAACAGGCATCGCTCGATACGGATGCGTTTACCCGACAATTTATAGGCGGTAGCCAGGCCATTCGGCAAGGTTGGGAAAGCCTTCGCATGGCCGGTGCCACGGCAAGGCAAATGCTGCGGGAAGCCGCGGCCCAGGCTTGGCAGGTTTCCATGGAAGAAATTACCACCAAGGCAGGCGTACTGCAACACGAATCCAGTGGAAAATCGGCAGGATACGGGGAAATGGCCTCTGCCGCTTCGAAAATCCCGGTGCCCGAACAAGTGCAACTCAAAGACAAAAGCGACTTTAAGATCATCGGCATCTCCCACAAGAATGTGGATGGGCTCAAAATCGTGACCGGGAAACCCTTATTTGGGATCGATACCCATCGCGAGGGCATGTTCATCGCCATGATCGTGCATCCCCCCGCTTTCGGGTTGCGATTGAAATCGGTCGATGGCACGGCCGTAAAGAAAATGCCTGGGATAAAGGACGTATTCACGATTCAAGTATTGAACGACGACTACGAAAAGCAATTTTTTGACACCCGTACATTTAATGAAGTTGCCGTAGTGGTGGGCACTTCGACCTGGGAGGTAATGAACGCCAAAAAGGCATTGGAGATCGAATGTGAGCCGATCAGCGGTAGCACTGAAACCAGAAGTCGATTTGGCAGCAAATTCACCGAACACACGCCTGCCGGACTTGAAAGTACGGCCGCACATAGGGTCCAAATGGAAGCCATGGCGGCAAAGCCGGGCGAGGTACGCCGCAAGGACGGCGATCCGGAAGCGGCCTTCAAGCGCGCAGCAACGATTATCGAGCGCAGCTATACCGCTCCCTTCCTGGCGCACAACTGCATGGAGCCCATGAACTTTTTTGCCCATGTGACCGATGACAGGGCGGAACTCATAGGGCCGCTCCAAAAACCGGAATTTACCGAACAGGCACTGTCGGCCCGTATCGGTCTGCCCTTGGAGAAAATCGACATCCAAATGACCCGTTTGGGGGGCGGTTACGGACGTCGATCCTACGCCCATTGGTTGATAGAGGCGGCACTCATTTCAAAAAAGATGCAAGCACCCATCAAGCTGGTGTACACCCGTGAAGACGACATGACAGATGGTATCTACCGCCCGGCCTACCATGCCACATTCAGGGCAGGACTGGATACCGATAACAAGCTGATCGCCTTTCATGTGAAGGCCGGGGGCATCCCGCAAAGTCCCTTGTCCGAGAATCGATTTCCGGCGGGTGCCGTGGAGCATTATCTGGCTGAGGATTGGAGCATCGACACCAATCTAACCGTCGGTTCGTTTCGGGCGCCAGGATCTAATTTTATGGCGAGCGCGGAGCAATCGTTTTTGGACGAAGTGGCCGAGGTAGCGGGAAAAGACCCCATCGATTTCCGCCTGGAACTGCTGGATCGGGCCGGTAAATCTCCGGTGGGCGAAAACAATGACTATGAGGCGGATCGGTATGCAGGGGTACTGAAATTAGTGAAGGAAAAATCGAACTGGGGAACCCTCGATTCCAAAGTGCACCGTGGCGTTTCGGCCTATTTTTGCCACAACTCCTATGCTGCCCAAGTACTCGACATGACCATGGAAGGCGATAAGCCCGTGGTGCAAAAAGTAACCTGCGCCCTTGACTGTGGTTTGGTAGTGAATCCCGATTCGGCTAAGAATATGGCCGAGGGCGGTATCGTCGATGGTATAGGAAATGCGTTTTTTGGAGAATTGACCTTCAAGGACGGGGTGCCCGAAAAGAACAACTTCGACAAATACCGAATGATACGGATGGCAGAGGCGCCCAAGGAAATCGAGGTCCATTTTGTAGAAAGCAGCATAGACCCGACCGGCTTGGGCGAACCGACTTTCCCGCCCATTTTTGCGGCCGTGGCCAATGCGCTGTACAAGGCAACGGGCAAGCGGCATTACCATCAGCCGTTTATCACTTAAAAGGCGGTGTCGGGGCAGGATATTGGCGTAGTGGGGCTTTGCAGGACATTTCATTGATCCATTACGGTAAAGCTGGAGGTGCCCATCCTACATTTGAATGGTATCAATTCATCCCTTTGTGCCCTTCATGGCCGGGCATGGTCTCAATCCCATTTTCGTTCATCATTGATTTTTTGCCCTGTAATTGCGCGGCCGCATCCACGGTAAATGTTCCATTGGTAACGATTTCATCCCCAGGTTCCAAACCGGATAGCACAACATACCCACCGGCGATGGCATCGCCCAGAATAATTTCTCGCATTTCAAAGGTTGGGTCGTTCGGGTCGGTCTTGAGATAGACTACCGAACGTTCTCCTGTCCAGAGTACGGCACTTTCCGGGATTACTATATTGTCATCCTTCATTTCCGCGGCAACGCCCGTTGAACCGCGCACGAACATACCGGGTTTAAGCAGCCCTTGCCCATTATCCAATACTGCCCTTACCGAAATGGTTCTTTTCGCTGAATTAAGTACCGGATCGATAAATGAAATCTTGGCATCGAATTTTCTATTGGGATGGGCCTTGGTAACGATTTCGATATTTTGACCTTCTTTGAGAAGGGAGACTTGGTTTTCGTAGGAATCAAAAACCGCCCATACGGTATTCAAATTGGCAATTTTGAACAATGGCGAGCCCTGTTTCATGTAATCGCCAGCTTCCACCATAATTTCGACTATCGTACCGGATACGTTGGAATAGACTGGGAAATTTTCTTGGACCTGTCCCGATTTTTCGATTTGTTCGATTTGTTTTTCGGAGAGTTTCCACTGGGCAAGCTTGTTGCGAACGGCTTGGTACAAAGCAGGCTGGCTGTCCTTAATACGTGCGGCCGTCAGGAGTTCCTGTTGGGCGGAAACCAATTCAGGGGAATATATGTACGCCAATTGTTGCCCGGTTCTGACCACTTCACCTTCAAAATTCACGAACAATTTTTCTATCCTGCCGTTAAAATAAGAGGCCTGGGTGGCTATTGCTTTTTCATTTTCCACAATGGTTCCCGAAAGTATTAAAGTATGGATTCCGGTTGTGCCCTGTCCGATGGTCGTGGTTTGGATATCGGCCAACGCCATGGCATTCTTGGTCATTTTGAACTGGTTGATGGCCAAACCATCAGTGCCCGATTCAGCAGGAATCAATTCCATACCACAAATGGGGCAGTTGCCAGGTTGTGGTTGTAGAATCTGAGGATGCATTGAACAGGTCCACATCGTTTCCGTTTTCACCTCCGTACCATGTTCATGGACCGCCGATTTGTCTTCTACTGGGGCAGTGCCAAAAATAAGGTACCCTACCAGAAAACCAAAGGTAACGGCCACTGCGAGGTATATCATATTTTTCATCATCATATATATTTTAAAGGATTCATTCTTTTTTCGATACCTTAAAACGCTTAAACCTCGTATCTATAATACCATAAACGCTATTTGAATTGCCATTGGTTATATTGGCATTTTTTAATCGAAGCGCATT
>CAVQAW010000012.1:0-12934 GCA_963710535.1 uncultured Flavobacteriaceae bacterium | reverse complement strand
ATATGATGTGGCCGTTTAATCAATAGGAGTAAGATGAAGGTTCTGCTCATCCAGCAAAAAATGATCGGAGACGTTCTGGTAAGTTCTGTATTGTGCGAACACCTAAAAGAACATATCATGGATATCGAGGTACATTATGTGATCAATGAACATACCTTGCCAGTTATTGAGAACAACCCATTTATCGATAAAATAATTCTATTTAAAAATGAATTCAAACAAAATCGATTTTCTTTTTACCAATTTTTACGATCGATTTCCAATGAGAGATATGATGTGGTAATAGATGTGTATGGAAAATTGGAAAGCAATTTGATCGTAATATTCTCAAATGCCAAAATTAAAATTGCATATTCCAAAGCCTACACGCGATTTTTATATACCCATCCCATTCCTATTGCCTCAAGACAAATTGGAAGTACAAGCAATACCATTGAAGATCGGTTGGGTTTGTTATCCCCATTGATTACTAAAAATCTAAATCTTTCTAAAAAACCTAAGATTTTTTTGCGTGAGCAAGAACTGGTCGAGGCAATTGGAATTTTACGAAAATCTGGGGTCGATTCTTCCAATCCCATTATTATGGTATCCATATTAGGAAGTGAAGATTCCAAATCTTATCCAATCCAGTATTTGTCGGAAGTGTTGGACACTGTAGTTGAGCATACAAATGCCGTGTTGCTTTTCAACTATTTACCTTCCCAGAAAAATAAGGCGAAGGAAGTATTCGACAGCTGTAAAAAATCTACCCAGCAAATGATTTCTTTTGAAACCTTTGCGCCTTCCCTTAGAGGGTTTTTGGCATTATTAAACCAATGTGATTGTTTAATAGGTAATGAGGGCGGAAGCGTTAATATGGCAAAAGCCCTGGATGTGCCCACCTTCTCCATTTTTTCCCCATGGATTGACAAAAGCGATTGGCACACTTATATTGGTGAAAAAAATGTTGCGGTTCATTTCAATGATTACGACAAGGATAGCTTTAGGAATTTAGCAGTGAAAGATTTAAAAAAGAAATCAAGCGAAATATATCACTTATTCAAACCGGACTTTTTTAAGGAAGAATTATTGGCATTTCTATCGCGGTTGGCCATCTCAAATTAATCCTCAAACCGAATGATTCAAGTTCGTCGGACCCATAAACAAATAACTTATTGATATTTTTGCATACAATAGGACACAACAGAAGTTAATGAAAGCAGGCTTTGATGCAAAAAGAATTTTTCATAATGATACCGGGCTCGGCAATTATGGAAGGGATGTCATCAGAGTGCTGCATGCCTATACACCGATTGACCATTTAGTACTCTATAATACGAAACCTTCAAATAAGGAAAGGCTCGAAAAACTTGAACGGGTCAACATCAAGTACCCAAAGATTCGTTTCTGGAAATATTTTTCATCGATATGGCGACTTGGACCGATGGTCAAACAAATTGCTGCCGACGATATAGATATTTTCCATGGCCTTTCAGGGGAAACCCCAAAAGGTCTCAGAAAGAAGGGTATTTGTTCTGTTGTTACGATCCATGATCTTATTTTTTTGAGCCATCCACAATTTTATTCCCTGTTCGACAGGATCATCTATAAGAAAAAATTTCAACATGCTACAAAAAGTGCGGACATCATTATCGCCATTAGCCAACAAACCAAAAGTGATATCATAAAATACCTCCATATCGACCCAAATAAAATAAGGGTGGTTTATCAAGGCTGCAATGAAGCTTATAAAAGGAAATATAGTGTTGCGCAGAAACAATTGGTAATCAAAAAATACAAGCTTCCACAATCTTTTATTCTAAATGTAGGTACACTCCAAGAACGGAAGAATGCTTTGGTCATCGTTAAGGCGATATTGGGTACAGATATTAAATTGGTATTGGTAGGAGGCGAAAAAAGATATGCCAAAAGAGTGCATGCCTATATTGATAAAAATGGGATGCATGACCAGGTAATTTTTCTAAAAAATGTCCCCGTTGATGATTTGGCAATCATTTACCAATTGGCCATTGTATTTTGTTATCCCTCCATTTGTGAAGGATTTGGTATTCCCATTATCGAAGCCATGTACAGCAATACCCCCGTAATTACTTCCAAAGGAAATTGTTTTCCTGAGGCGGGCGGACCTTCATCACTTTATATCGATCCCCATGATGCTGCCGGATTGCGCCAAAATCTTCAATTATTATTAAGGAATGTGGACCTACGAAATAAGATGGTGGAAGAGGGCAATTCATATGTACTGAAGTTCAACGACAAGCATGTAGCACAAAATGTATTCGATGTATATAGGCAGGTCATAGAGGAGAATGATCCCAGACCTAGTGGTGGAGGAGTCAAGATTACGGCACTTATGATCACTTATAATGAAATTGAACATATTGAATCGGTTTTGGCCAATTTAGCCTTTGCCGATGAAATTATCGTGGTCGACTCATTTAGTACGGATGGTACGGTAGAAGTAATTAGAAGACATCCGAATGTAAAGCTCATTCAACGTGAATTCCGGAATTTTACTGATCAGAAGTCCTTCGCCCTAGAGCAGGCAACCTATGATTGGGTGATTTTTATGGACGCCGATGAAATGATTCCAACGAATCTTAAGAAGGAAATCTTGGAAACGATCAACAACCCAAAAAATGTTGCCAACGCCTATTATTTTTATCGAACATTTATGTTCAAAGACAGGGTGCTGAGATTTAGTGGATGGCAGACAGACAAGAATTATAGGCTCTTTAGGAGAAGCAAGGTACATTTTCTTGAAGAAAGAATTGTTCATGAAACCTTGGTGGTTGAGGGATCTTCCGACGTTTTAAAAAACAAGTTAATCCATTATTCCTATAAGGACTACCAGGATTACAAGGACAAAATGATCAAATATGGTCAGATGAAGGCTTTGGAAGAATTGGATAAAGACTACAATCCCAATGTTTACCACTTTATTTTGCGCCCCTTTTATAAATTTCTAAATCATTATATCCTGAGATTTGGCATTTTGGATGGCAAAAAAGGAGTCATTATCAGCTATTTAAACGCTCTTGGGGTTTATGCCCGCTACCAGGAGTTAAGACGTCTCAGAAGAAAAAATTGAAGCATAGGTTTGGTCGTACCGGTACTGTTCACTGAAGAGTAGCAATTATTACCAAGAATTTGAAAATGTAGGAAAAAGTTAATTTTTTATAATTTTTACCACTTTTTTTAGTTATTGATGATAGAATTGTCCCAAATGATCAGTCAGAATAAGATAACAGCCCTTGTCATTACCTACAACGAAATTGGGTATATCGAACAATGCATACAATCGGTATCTTTCGCCGACGAAATAATTGTTGTCGACTCTTATAGCGATGATGGAACTTTTGAATTTTTGACAACCCTTCCAAATGTGAAGGTAATCCAAAGGCCTTTTGAAAATTTTACCAACCAAAAATCATTCGCGCTAGCCCAAGCGAGCTACGATTGGGTTCTGTTTTTGGATGCAGATGAAGTGGTAACACCCTCCCTACGTAAGGAAATCAAGAAGGTTGTTAGTACTGAGGGGCAATGTGTTGCCTATTGGTGTTATAAAAAATTTATGTTCCGAAATAGGCCGCTACACTTTTGTGGATGGAGAACAGATAAAAATTATAGATTATTTAGAAAATCAAAGGTTCGATTTACGACCAAAAGAATAGTCCATGAGACTTTAGAAGTAGATGGAAAAACAAGTATCCTTGAAGAAAAATTAATCCATTTCTCTTATAAAAACTATCGTGACTACAAATCCAAAATGATCCAATATGGTCGTTTGAAAGCAAAGGAAGCCTTAATGAAAGGCAAGCGGTTCAGTTATTCAAAACTGCTATTAAAACCGCTGTGGAAGTTTGTTTACCACTATGTAATAAGACTGGGGATATTGGATGCCCATAAAGGTTTAGTAATCAGTTATCTTTCTGCGGTTGGCGAAGTAGCGCGCCATTTGGAGCTTAGGCGATTAAATCGCAGTCCTGAAGTTTCTTTTACTTTTAAAACGTTCGAGGCCTAAGATTTTCATCTTTTCTAGTTAAAACCACTCGCTGATCGACATCGTGTAATGTGGTCATATCATCTATCAATCTGCTATAGGTAGCCTTATCATAAAAGCAACAACTAATTAGAAATCACAGTTCAAAACCTTATTTTTTGAACCAGTAAAGCCGTAAAAATATTTCCTATGTTGAGTATAAGATTCAACAAAAGATCCTTTGAATATTTTCAAAGGATCTTTTCCACAAATACAATAACTATTTATGAGCACACCATTTATTCTACTCAGAGAATCTTACCAAGCAGCACTGTGCGACCAATAGGCGCCTCCCCCATTGAGGGCTTGACTTAATGTGCCGGAAGTTGCAACCGACCACTGAGCAGCCAAACTAAAGCAGGTATCATATGAATTCGGCGTATACTTTAACAATATACGTTGATCACCACTACAAGTAAAGCTTCTATTAACTACATCAGAACCGGAAAGAGGAACATTATTCCCATTATTTAGAGTGACATTGCTTAAAGTTAGGTTTACATTAATATTGCGTTTTTCACCTGCAGCCTGCCAAGCTCTGTTTGAGCTGAAACGGTATTCCAACTTTAGCCTTAAATACAATTCTGCAATGGCAACACATTGTGGAAACCTTACCTCAACTGATTGTAATTCATGGACATATTTGAACTGTGCCGTCAAGGTACGTGGGGTATTGGAACCGCAATCCTTATACGATACGTTTTGAAATGCATATTGATATTTAGCATTTAGCGCATTCGCATTCATGGTAACCCTTTCGGTTAATCCTGTGGCAGATTTTTCCAAATCGGCAGTGCTTAAAACAATAGAACCAATTGGTGCAATATCACCACCCTTTAAGGTTTCAATATCATCAGACTTTGAAAACTCAAACATATTCCCAATTTCATCGATCCATATAATTTTATCATTTAATAAAATTTCTCCGTCCTTATTAAAAATGGCCTTATAAGAATCCGGAAGATTGGTGAAAAAGTCGGATTTATCAAAATTTACGGATGTTGAATTGAGAAGCATGGAATTAGGATTATTTTCAGCTGCCCATCGACCCAAAGCATCAATATCCATAGAGCCTAATTCGATAATTTTGTTACTAAAACCATCAATTGAGGAAAAATTCAGCCTTTGGGAAATAATTTTCGAATCAACTTGGTTTTCATCAACAAGTGGATAGTCATTTTTTGAACATCCAACAAAATTCATTACAAACATTCCGCTCAGGAATAGATGTATTAACTTACTTTTTTTATTCATTTCTTATTTTTTTTAAAGTTTAATATTATTACTAATGTGATATTCCTTCTATTTATTTTAAAGATTTTTCTCAATAATATTTTCTCCTTTCAGGATAATATTGTTAAAATATTTTTGATTACGATAATTGCCCGTTTAATAGGAATTCCAACAATGATTTTTCACCGCTATATTTTATTCACTTTTTTGTACCATAACCAGTATTTGGTTGGCTAAGCCAAATTTTCCTGCAATTAACTTTCTCTTTTTTCAGAGTCATCCTTACTATATCAATGTTGCTGAGATATTCCAAATCTTAAAAGTGAAAAATTGAATTTCTAACGCACGAAACTATCGTTGTGTACCTTTCATAAAAAAGCATTTTTACCAAGGCCAAAGGGGTATTGTTTTACTATTTTTTTATTTGGCAATGTGCTTTGACAAAGCTTTTAAGAAATAGGATTTTCTAATCGGTACGATCAATCATATCATTATTAGATAGTTTTATTTGCAAATAAAATGAAGGCTTTAAAATGAGATAATAAGTAACAACTCATCATATCAATAAATATTTACTTAGAATTTGTGCTACCTTAGAAATTATTACGAATAGGAACTATGCATAATAAGTCATCAGTGAATTTGTATTATGGGACTTGAAAAAGTAAAAGTGGCCATCATCCTCATCAACTACAATGGCTCCGATGATACGGCCAAATGCGTTGAAAATGTTATGTTGAAGACTTCCAAGGCACTGTCTTACGACATTATTGTGATCGACAATGCTTCGAAGCGGGATGATTTTGAGGCCTTGCAAAATCACCTGAGGGGTGTAAACGATAATAGAATAAAGCTTTATCGGAGCAAGATCAACACGGGTTTCGGAGGCGGGAACATGATGGGGGTACAGCATGCCAATGCCGATTACTATCTTTTTCTCAACAACGATACCCTCCTGATCAACGATGCGGTTTCGATCTGCCGCGATTTCATGGAGAAGACCGCCGATGCCGCCGTTTGCGGGGCCCAAATTTATAACGAAAACGAAAAGCCGGAGGTGAGTTTCGACCATTTTACCTCCTTCGGTCGCGAGGTTTTCGGAAAGGCCGCGATTGAATTCCTCCATCCAAAATCGAAGCCCAAAAGGCGAAAAATATATGCCGACCCCCTAGCAGTCGACTATGTGAACGGGAGTTTCATGTTTTTCCGGGCTTCCGATTTTAATGCCGTTGGGGGTTTCGACACCAATCTCTTCCTATATTTCGAAGAAAGCGATATCTGTTGCCGACTTCGTCGACGGAAGCGAAAAACCTATTTCCTGCCAGCTGCCAAATACCTGCATTATCAGGGCAAGAGCATTGATCGGGCAGGTATGCCCATCGATACCAAAATAGAGCTGAAAACCTCGATGTTCTATGTCATCCGTAAAAACAACGGCTATGGGCAGTACCAACTATTACGTTTGTTTTTCATCCTGCGCTATGGCCTGGTATCGATCTTTAAACCCAAATATTGGAAACTGTTCCATCGCATCCTGATCGGGCTCCCGCTAGGAAAATCATTGAAACAAAGGCAGGTTATTGAAGACTGATCCATGGCAGCAAACCCAAGAAAATGTATTTTTGCTTCCGAAAAATCGATAAAAGCCATTTTTGACCAATGACGACAGAAATCAACAACGCCATTGAGGTGCTTCAAAAGGGAGGCCTTATCCTCTACCCCACCGATACGGTTTGGGGCATCGGCTGCGATGCCACCAACGAAGCGGCCGTATGCAAGGTCTACGCCCTCAAAAAAAGAGCGGACAGCAAAGCCCTGATTTGCCTTGTTGCCAATGTACCCATGCTCGAAAGGCATGTACAACAAGTGCCAGACGTGGCCTACGATATCATCGATCTCACCACCAAACCGACCACCATTATTTACGATCATCCCAAAGGGGTGGCCAAAAACCTGATCGCAAGCGACAATACGCTGGCCATTCGTGTGGCTTCGGATCAATTTTGCCAGTACCTGATCAATAAATTCAAAAGACCCATCGTTTCGACCTCGGCGAACCTCTCGGGCGAACCTTCGCCGGGCCGATTTTCAGAAATCAGCGATGCCGTTTTAAAAGGTGTCGACTATGTGGTAAATTTGCACCGAGACAAAACGAACGGTCCGCCCTCCTCCATACTAAAACTGGGGAATGATGGTTCGGTAAAAGTGATACGCGAATAAGCATTGAATTCGCGTCATAAGAAGTCTTCCGATGAGAATACATCGGGAATGAAGCCATATCATGGAACGAAGCAATTACCAAAAAGCCATACAAGATCCGATCTTTTCGATCATCAACGAGGCCGCCCGGGCACTTGGGTCGAACACCTACGTCATCGGTGGCTATGTGCGTGATTATCTTTTGCAAAGGGGCATCCCCAAGGATATCGATATTGTAGTGGTGGGCAGTGGCATTGTGCTGGCGCGGAAAGTAGCCGCTTCATTGCCTGGGAATCCCAAGGTCACCGTGTTTAAAAACTTCGGTACCGCCATGATCAAACAGCACGATTTGGAACTGGAGTTCGTCGGGGCCCGCAAAGAGAGCTACGACCGTGATAGCAGGAAACCCGTGGTAGAGGACGGCAGTTTGGAAGAGGACCAAAAAAGAAGGGATTTCACGATAAACGCTCTTGCCATTTCCCTGAATGCCGAAGATTATGGAACCTTGTTGGATCCTTTCGATGGTTTGGGCGATCTTGAACGCAAACTTATCCGTACCCCCTTGGAGCCGGGCATCACCTTTTCCGACGATCCGCTGCGCATGCTGCGGGCCATTCGGTTCGCCACACAACTCGGTTTTGAGATACAGCTGAAATCACTTCAAGCGATCACCGAACACAAAGAACGCATCAAGATCATCTCCGGGGAACGCATTGTCGAGGAACTCCATAAAATATTGGCCTGCCCCAAACCCTCCATCGGTTTTGGGCTGCTGCACAAGACCGGACTCTTGCCCTACATATTGCCCGAACTGATCGCCTTGGAGGGCATTGAGGAGATCGAGGGCCAACGGCATAAGGATAATTTTTGGCATACGCTCGAAGTGGTCGACAATATCGCCGAAACCACCGATGATGTTTGGCTGCGTTGGGCGGCCTTGCTGCACGATATCGGAAAGGCCCCCACCAAAAGGTTCCACAAAAAAATTGGGTGGACCTTTCACGGGCACGAATTTGTCGGTTCCAAAATGGTCTATAAATTGTTCAAACGCCTGCACATGCCCTTGAACGACAAGATGAAGTTTGTGCAAAAGATGGTGATGATGAGCTCCAGGCCCATCGTGCTTTCCGAGGCCTATGTGACCGATTCGGCGGTACGCCGGCTGGTCTTCGATGCCGGGGACCATGTAGAGGATTTGATGACATTGTGCGAGGCCGATATCACCACCAAAAATCCCGCCAAGCAACGCAAGTACAAAAACAACTTCAAGATGGTACGCCAAAAGATCGTGGAGGTGGAAGAGCGGGACCATATCCGCAATTTTCAGCCCCCGGTGAGCGGGGAAGAGATCATGGAGACCTTCAATTTAAAACCCTCCAAAGAGATCGGTATCATCAAGGAAGCGATCAAGGAGGCCATTTTGGAAGGTGAAATTCCGAACGAACATGATGCGGCATGGGATTTCATGCTGAAAAAGGGCAAAGCCATGGGCCTGTAAACAAGACTGGGAAATTCGACCCGTTTTTTCCAAAATAGGAGTCCTTTTGTGTAAAAGATGTGGTAATTTTGCACTCTATTAAGCGTAAATCATGCAAAAAACCTTTCGCAAAGCCGCGAAAATTTCCCTAATCTTAGTGTATTTGGTAATCGCCGCCGGAGCCATTGTAAGGATGACGGGAAGCGGCATGGGTTGCCCCGACTGGCCCAAGTGTTTTGGGTATTACATCCCCCCTACCGAAGCCTCCGAACTGCAATGGACGTCGAACAAGGATTACCAAAAAGGTCAAGTGATCATCAAGGACGAATCACTGCAGGTGGCCAAAGAAGATTTTAAGACCACCGATCGATTCGATGCCCAAGATTGGGAGCCCTATACCAAACACGATTATGCCCTTTTCAATCCATGGCATACCTGGATCGAGTTCATCAACCGGCTTTTGGGTGCCCTGGCCGGATTGGCCACCTTGGTGCTCGCCATCCTGTCTTTCCGGTACTGGAAAACAGAAAAAATACTGACCTTCCTCTCTATTTTGGTCGTCTTTGCCATGGGCTTTCAGGCCTGGCTCGGCGCAACCGTGGTGTACTCGGTCCTCGAACCCGTGAAGATCACGGTACATATGGTCATGGCCCTCATTATTGTGGCCATGCTGTTGTATCTCCTCCATCGAACCCGCGACAGGGCAAAGGCCCCGTTCCGTGACCAGACCGTCATGAAACTGATGATCTTGGCCCTGGCGGCCACCTTGGCGCAGATCATATTGGGCACCCAGGTAAGGCAGTTCGTCGACGTGCAGATCGATTTGTTGGGGGAAACAGCCAAAAGCCTGTGGTTACAAGCGCCAACCTGGCCGTTCTATGTGCACCGATCGTTTTCGGTGCTGGTGCTGCTCTTAAACGGATATTTGGGATACAGGATCATTAAAAGGAAGCTGGGTTTTGACAAGATCAACTGGGTGTTGGGCCTACTTGGCTTGGAGGTGCTCACGGGCATCATGATGTATTATCTCGATTTTCCGTTCACCACCCAGCCGATACATCTCATCTTGGCTTCGCTGTTGTTCGGCACGCAGTTTTATTTGGTTTTGGAGGCCCTAAATGCACAGAAAAGTCCTAAAACTTTGTAACTTTGCCCTCCGAGTAATTTTGGCCGATGATCTATAAAATCAGGATAATTCTGGATGCGGAGGAAGATATCTTCAGGGATATCGAAATTGCCGCACACGATTCTTTGGAAGAGCTCCACAACACCATTACACAGGCCTTTGGCTTTTTGGGCAATGAGATGGCCTCCTTTTACACCTGTGATGAGAATTGGAACCAAGATGAAGAAATCGCCCTTTTCGACATGGGCGAAACCCAGGGCTCCGTTCGCCTGATGCAGGAGACCATTTTGGAGGACATCTTGGGGCCAGAAACCCCAAAGCTGATCTATGTCTATGATTTTTTGAGCATGTGGACCTTTTTCGTGGAACTGGCAGACGTGGTAGAATCTGAAATTGGAAAATCCTATCCCAACGTGCTTTTCAGTTTCGGGGAAATCCCGGAGGCTCCTCCTGAAAAAATATTCGAGGCCGACCCCACTTTCGATTTTGATGATACCTTGGACAATTATGACGATATGGACTTTGACGAAAACTGGAACTGATACGGGTCCAAACCCTGACCATTCCCTATCATCACATCGGTGAAATTGCCACCATGGCAATGCAGCCAGGACATGAGCCCATCTTTAAAACCTAAAAATTACGAACAACACCCTCCTTTATTTCAGGAATAACCCCAAAAAACAACATGATCAATCTGTATCCAGCCCAAATCGAAAGTCTATCCCTGCATCGTGTCGGCAATAAAAACAAAGGAGAAAGTGTTTTTCTGTCGGAGGCCCCTTTTGCGCTCAACGACGAGACCACCGGCCTCTTGAAGGAATACTTTTTCAAGCCCTTTCGGGAAAAAGAGGAAAGCTATTTCAAGTTCACCGATGAAGTGGATGTGACCTTCAATGCCCTCCATAAGATCGTTACAGAGGTTTTTGAAGATCCCGCGCGCCTACACCAAAACTCAAAACAGATCGCCACCCATTTGTTCGAACAATCGAACCACCCGCATATCAAGAGCGGGGAACTGTACGTGGCCTATTTGAGCCATCTGATGCTCGACAATGTAAAGGTCGATGCCATTGGCATCTTTAAAAGCGAACTGAAGCACGACTTCCTCCAATTCCAAGAAAAGGGGGGGAATCTCGATATCATCATACAACAGGGCATCAACGTCAACCGCCTCGATAAAGGCTGCCTTATCTTCAACGTGAACGGTGAAGAAGGCTATAAAGTGCTGTCGGTAGACAGTAACCGCTACGATACCAAATACTGGCTCGAGCAATTTTTGGGGGTCGATGCCTTGGCCGATGAAAATTTCTACACCAAGAACTACCTGAAATTCTGCCAGAATTTTGCCAAGGATGTGGTGCTCCCGGCCGAAGACAAGCAGCAAGAGGTACTTTTTATGAACCGGGCCGTGAACCACTTTGCCAAAAACGACTCGTTCGAGGAGTCGAATTTTTTGAACGAGGTGATGGAAAACCCGGAACTGATCCCCGAATTCAAGCATTACAAAGTGGAGAAAGGCCCCAAGTACAGCATTGAGGACATCTCCAATTTCGACATCGCCAACAAAGCGGTTTCCGATGCCCGAAGGAAAATCAAGAACGTGATCAACCTCGATACGAACATACAGATCAAGCTCGATTTCATCAACCCCGATTCGGCGCAGAAATTCGTGGAGAAAGGCTGGGACGAGGAACGACAGATGTACTACTATTTGATCTACTTCAACAAAGAACAGAAAAGCTAAACCGATTCCCCTCGCGTCGACCCCTTCAAGGCCGTGGCAAAGGCTTTTTTTGAAACGGTCATGATTCCGATTTGGAATTTGGGTTTTGGAATTTGATTTATGTATTTTTGCACCTTTCCCGAGTCGCATCGGGATTGAATCCTCTAAATTTTAAGATATGGGCAATTTCGATATTATTGTTTTAGGCAGTGGGCCAGGCGGCTATGTTACGGCCATCAGGGCTTCCCAATTGGGCTTCAAGACCGCCATTGTGGAAAAGGAAAGTCTTGGGGGCGTTTGCCTGAACTGGGGCTGCATCCCTACCAAGGCGTTGCTGAAATCTGCCCAGGTCTTCGAATACCTGAAACATGCCGGTGATTACGGACTGAAGGCCGAGGGGGTCGAAAAAGACTTCGATGCCGTGGTAAAACGCAGCCGTGATGTTGCCGATGGCATGAGCAAAGGGGTGCAGTTTTTGATGAAAAAGAACAAAATTGAGGTCATCCATGGTTATGGCACCTTAAAACCGGGCAAAAAAGTATCGGTAAAAGGGGATGATGGAAAGGAAACCGAATACAGTGCCGACAATATCATCATCGCCACAGGGGCCAGGAGCCGTGAGCTGCCGAGTCTGCCCCAGGACGGTAAAAAAATAATCGGGTACCGCAAGGCGATGACCTTGGAGACCCAGCCCAAAAGATTGGTCGTGGTGGGCAGCGGTGCCATTGGCATCGAGTTCGCCTATTTCTATAATGCCATGGGCACCGAGGTGACCGTGGTGGAATTCCTGCCCAATATCGTTCCCGTGGAAGACGAGGACGTGTCGAAGCAACTGGAACGCAGTTTCAAGAAATCGGGCATCAAGATCATGACCTCTTCGGAAGTGACAAAGGTCGATACTTCGGGAGTAGGCGTGAAGGTAACCGTAAAAACCAGCAAGGGAGAGGAAGTGATCGAAGCCGATGTGGTGCTTTCTGCCGTGGGCATTAAATCGAATATTGAGAATATCGGCCTGGAGGAAGTGGGCATCGCCACCGACCGTGACAAAATTTTGGTCAACGACTACTATGCCACCAACATTCCCGGATACTATGCCATCGGCGATGTAACCCCGGGACAGGCCCTGGCCCA
>CAVQAW010000011.1:0-11350 GCA_963710535.1 uncultured Flavobacteriaceae bacterium | reverse complement strand
ATGACGAACTGCAGTGCGATGGATCGATTCAAAGCACCCATGGCCTTTATACCGATAGATTTCCCTTGCTTCGACTTGATGGCCAAGGTAAAATTCGCATAGTTGAACAGGGTAATGACCAAACTAACAGTGCAAAACCGCCGATGAGAAGTATAAAGGAATAGTTTCCGGGTGTTTTTAGCTCGTAAAGAATATTTGATTTTAGGTGGATGTCTTCCAAAGGTTGCAATACATGTTTTTTGTAAAGGGGGTCGTTCACTAGGGTAGGGTTAATGGCGCCCATGGAAGTGTTGATCTGCCCTTCCACCTGTTCATAATCCGCATGATCAGCCAATCCAAAATAAACTCTGCTGCCCCAATAATCGATTCTGGGCTTGCTCAAGGCCATGAAGAATTCAAAATGGGAATTTGGCGGGACATCCTCAATAATCGCCGCAACCTCAAAACTTTCTTCCCCTATTTTGATTGCCTCCCCGATCAGGGCCGAAGGATCTTTAATCGCATTTCCAATGATTTTGGAGGCCGATGACGCTGTCAAAAGTACTTTGTTGACATCTTTTCCAAAATCGGATAGGCTGCCTGCTATTGGTCTCCAGGTGAAAAGGGTTGTGAACGCCTTGGGGGTATTGGTGGTGAGAAATCCTTTTTCCTCAACCCTTTTGTCTTTCCATGTAACATATTCCAAAGCATCGGAGGTAATGAATTGAGCCACCGTTTGCACTCCGGGAATGTTCTCAAAACCCTTGATATGATTTAGTTGTTGCGCTCCCGTTTCATCGTTCCAGTGCTGGAATCCAATGACGCTATAGTCTTGGGAACGATAGGTTCGCGCCAAGCGATATATGTTCTCGGAGTTTTTGTGAAAGCTATCGTAACTGTATTCGAAACCGATATAGCCGATGGCCACATAGGCAACGAAAAGACCTGCCACCAAACTCAATAAGTTGAACACCGTGAACAATCGATTTCTTAGAAATCCACGTAACGCTATTTTTAAACTTGTCAAAATCATATTGAAGTGATTATTCGGTTCTTAAACTCTTCACCGGGTTCGAATTCGCCGCTTTGATCGCCTGAAAACTTATCGTCAATAGGGTTATAGCCAAGGCGCCCAGCACGGCCAAAGCGAAGATCCACCATTCCATGATCACATGATATGGATAGTCTTGCAACCAACCGTTCATCACATAGTAGGAGATGGGAATGGCGATGAAACAGGAGATGATCACCAGTTTCAAAAAGTCTTTGGATAACATGTTCCATACGCTGAATACCGATGCCCCCAATACTTTGCGAACCCCTATTTCCTTGGTGCGCTGTTCGGCCACGAAAGAGGTAAGGCCGAACAGTCCGAGACAGCTGATCAAAATGGCCAAGGCGGTAAAAATTCCCGAAAGGGTACCGATTCGTTGTTCCGAGGCAAACTTTTCCCCGTATTTCTCATCTACAAAATCGTATTGGAAAGGAATATCGGGGAAATGCTCCTTGAATACCCTTTCAATAATAGCCAAATTCTGACTGGCGCTCTGTTTCGGGTTCAACCTCAAATTGTAGTAACTCGAATTTCCATATTTGTCGTAGACATAAATTCCCTGCTTCACCGGTTCATAGGGCGATTGTGCGATCATATCCTCGACCACCCCGATGATCTTCATCGGAGGTTCCGGATCTTCCTCATCATCATCTTTGATCAATACCCCGATCGGGTTGGTCAGATTCATATATTTTTTGGCCGTGCGGTTGATGAGCACCGCATTGGAATCGGTCGCAAATTCCCTGGAAAAATCCCTGCCCTCAATGATCTTCATATTCAATGACTTCGCATACTCAGGCGTCACCTCGGTCCATGCCAGATCTTCCTGAAACCCTTCCGGTTTCCCTTCCCAATCAAAGCCACTGCGGTTCGACCAAATTTGTGTGGTGGGACTGCTGGAAGCCGACATTTCGACCACTGCCCCTGACTTCAGGAACTCACTGCGCATCAGGTCATACTTGCCTTCGAAGTCACGGCTCATGGTCGGTATCTGAACCAAGCCTTCCTTATCGTAGCCCACCGGGCGGTTTTTGGCATGGTTGATCTGTTGCATCACGATGACCGTGCCTATGATGAAGGCGACCGAAACCGTGAACTGTACGACGACCAAAATTTTTCTGGGCAGGCCCGCATATTTACCCGCCTTGAATTTTCCTTTTAATACATCCACAGGTCTAAAGGATGACAGATAAAGCGCCGGATAGCTGCCGGCCAAAACGGCGGTCAACAGGACAAAGACAAGTGAACTCAACCAGAAAAAGACACTGCCCCATGGGAAGGTTATCGCCTTCTTCGACAGATCATTGAAACCATTTAAAGATGATAAAACGATCATGACGGCAATACAAAAAGCGAGCAATACCACCAAAAGCGATTCGGTCAGAAACTGGCTGATCAATTGGTTTCTCTGAGAACCGATGGATTTTCGGATACCGACCTCTTTTGCCCTTTTTTCCGAACGCGCGGTACTCAGGTTCATGAAATTGATACAGGCCAAGAGCAAGACGAAAGCTCCGATGATCCCGAAAAGCCAGACGTATTTTATCCTGCCTCCTGTTTGTTTTCCGTTTTCGAAATTGCCCCGTAGATACCAATCCCTCATCGGAAAAAGAAATAGCTGGGGGTTGAACTCTGCCGTATCTTCGTTCTGGTTCTTCTTGACATCCCTGATCCTTGCCGTAACACCCTCCATATCGGTATTATCCGCAATTTGGACAAACATTTGAAATGAATTATTGCCCCACTGATCCTCTGCATTCCTAACCCAATCGCGTATACTGAGATACTTTTCCCAAGGCATTATGAATTCCGTATCATTGAAGGAATTGTTTGTCGGAATATCTTCATATACGGCGCTTACCTCCATATCGAATTGGCTGTTGACCTTGATTACCTTTCCAATGGGTTCTTCATCACCAAAAAGGGCCTTGGCGACCGATTCGGAGAGCATGATCGAATTGATTTCCCGCAACCCATCCTTTTCCCCTTTCAGTATTTTTAGATCCAACATTTCCGGTGCTTCCCGTTGCATAAAATTGCCGGTTTTTGAAAGGCTCTTCTCTTCATAGTTCAGATACTGCGATTCGTTCCAAGACGACATGACAAGATGCTTGAAATTATCTGCATATCCATCGCGCAATGCCTTTTCCAAGGGCCTGGGTATCGCGGGCCCCGTACCCGTTTCACTGTTGAAGGTCTGCGACTGGAACACTTGTGCGATCTTGTCCTTTTTGGAAAAATAACTATTGTGGGAGAGTTCGTCCTGCATCCAAAGCCCGATGATCAGGGTTACGGCTATTCCCAGCGCAAGTCCGCCTATGTTGATGGCCGAATAGCCTTTGTTCTTCCAAAGGTTTCGCCAAGCGATTTTAAAATAGTTTTTGTACATGATCGTTCGATTTTTGATGGATGATTTATTCTGTTCTTAAGCTATTCACCGGGTTCGCCAAAGAGGCCCTAACCGATTGGAAACCAACCGTAATCAGGGTAATGGCGATCACCCCTATTGCTGAAACCACGAATACCCACCACGGCAAGCCTACACTATAGGCAAAATCCTGTAACCAAAGTTTCATCGCCCACCAGGCCAGCGGGAAAGCAACCAAGGATGCGATCACTACCAATTTCACAAAGTCATTGACAATCATGCCCACGATATTGGGCATCGTTGCGCCCATCACCTTTCGTATGCCTATTTCCGCCGTTCTTCTTGCTACCGACAGGGTAGCCAAACCGAAAAGGCCCATGCAGGCGATAAAAATGGATAAAATGGATGCAATGTTGACAATGGTTTTGGACCGCTGTTCATTTTGGTATTGCGTGGCCAGGGCAACGTCCAAAAATGTGTACTCAAATTCCTGGGAGGGATTGATCTGTTCCCAGGTCGATTTCAATAGGCCAATGTTCGATGGCAAATCGGTTCCGGTCAACCGTACCGAAATTCTCGGTTGGGAAAAATATTGGGCGCCTATATTCTCCGCGTTCCTGAAAATAGGATCCGGATTCATGCTCAACAATAGTGGACTTATGGGGTAGTTCAATGATTGAAAATTGAAGTCCTTGACAACCCCTAAAACAGTGACTCCGAATTTATCAAATGAAGTACCGATGGGATTGTCCAACCCGAATTCCCGAACAAAGGTTTCATTGACCAAAACCCCATTTTGGGCATCGCTTACATTGCCTTCCTCAAAGTCCCTGCCTGCAACAATTTCAATGTTGTGGGTCTTTAAAAAATGGGCATCCACCCCGTTGAAGGCAAATTCTTTATAAGTATTTTTGGCATCCGTAAAG
Source organism: uncultured Flavobacteriaceae bacterium (assembly GCA_963710535.1). GTDB lineage: Bacteria > Bacteroidota > Bacteroidia > Flavobacteriales > Flavobacteriaceae > Pelagihabitans. Next base: position 7,023 of record CAVQAW010000011.1, on the reverse strand, counting down.
CCAACGTCGAACCAAGAGCTTTCATTGAAACTGAAAATCGAAACGGCAGCTTCGGCCACTTGGGGCCGTTTTTTCAGTGCATCGATATACAATTTGGCCATTTGATCGGCCGCTTCCCCAGACTGATGGGTAGGCACCACCACAATAGCATCTTTTTGATAGCCCAAATCCTTGCTGACCAGAAAATCGATTTGACGGCCAATGACCAGGGTGCTGATGATCATGACCATGGCGGTAACGAACTGGGCCACGATCAAAGCCCTGCCGAACAAGCCCATGGAAGCGCCTTTTACCTTCTTCCGCACCAAAACTTCAATGGGGCTGAAATTCGACAACACGAAGGAAGGATATATTCCAGCGACCAATGAAATAAAGACGATCATTGCCAGGGTGGCCAATAGAAAATCAAAATCAATGGAGATGACAAGCGATTTGCCCGTAAGACCATTAAAAGTATCCATCAACAGAAACGAGAGAAGTACGCCTAATACAACCGAAATAAAAGTGATCAATATGGCCTCGCCCCAAAATTGGTAACGGATCTGACTTCGGAAGGCCCCCAATGCTTTTCTAACCCCTACTTCGGTAGCCCGAGTAAAAGAGCGGCCTACCGCGAGGGTCACAAAATTGATGCAGGCCAAAAGCAGTATCATCAGGCCGATGGTGGCCAAGACATAGGAGTACACAGGGTTCGATATCGGTTCGATTCCCGCAGGCAGGGCATTATTGAGGTGAATTTCCGTTAAAGGTTGCAGATGCAGTAAAAAAGTGCCTTCCTGAAAATCATCTCCCAAATATTGTTCGACCACCGTCGGTAATTTGGCCTCCAGATCGGCGGCCGTTTGTTTGGGCCCCAACAGCAGATAAGACTCTACGGAAACATTGAACCAGCTGCGCCGGGCCTGTTCCCCAAAAAAGCGTGCTTCGTCTTCCAAGGAAACCAAGAGATCGAATTGAATGCTCGATTCTTCCGGGGGATCGGCCATGAGGCCACTGACCACGAACAAAACTGATTCCTCGTCCATTTGCAGTTCCAAAATTTTTCCCAGAGGATTTTCCCGGCCAAAATACTTTTCTGCCGCTGTTTCGCTCAAAATAATGGAATTGACATCCATGAACGGGGATTCGGGATTGCCCGCCAACAGTTCAAAATCAAAAATCTCAAAAAATGAAGGATCCACGGCACGTATAGATTCATTGAACTCGTTCCCGTCTCTTTTTATCAGGCCATTGAAGGCATAAACCCTGGTACCCGCTTCTATTTCTGGGTAATTTCCCTGTAAGACGGGTACCATGGAAACAGGGGTCACGGTGTTCACAAAATTTTCCTTGGGACCATAGTTCTCATCTTGCCACACCCTATAAATACGATCTGCTTTCGCATGGAAACGATCATAGCTGAATTCACTTTTTGCGAACATCGTAAGCAACAGAAAACAACAGACACCCACGGACAGACCGCCGATATTGATCATCGAATAACCCTTATTTTTCCAGAGGTTCCGCCAAGCGATTTTTAGATAATTCCTGAACATAATGTTCGATTTGATTGATTTGATCGATGGATAAACTCCCGTTTTTAGACCAAGGTCCCCATGGCCCGGTTATGGCTCTCCGTAACGACCTGACCGTCGAATAGGTTGATGACCCTGTGCGCATAATGCGAATCGTGGTCTGAGTGGGTGACCATCACAATGGTGGTGCCTTCCTGGTTGAGTTCGGTCAACAACTTCATTACCTCGGTGCCGTTTTTCGAGTCGAGATTTCCTGTCGGCTCATCGGCCAGGATCAGTTTGGGGTTCGTCACTACCGCCCTTGCAATGGCCACACGCTGTTGTTGCCCCCCCGATAACTGGTGCGGAAAATGCTTCTCCCTGTGGGCGATTTTCATGCGTTCCAATACCTTGGTCACTTTTTCCCGTCGTTCACTTTTTCCCATTTTCATATAGATCAACGGCAGCTCCACGTTTTCAAATACGGTGAGCTCATCGATTAGGTTAAAACTCTGAAAAACAAAGCCCAGGTTGCCCTTGCGCAATTCTGTTCTTTGACGTTCCTTGAGGCCGCCCACCTCATGACCCGCGAACTGGTAACTGCCCTCGGTGGGATTGTCGAGCATACCAATGATGTTGAGCAAGGTCGACTTACCGCAACCCGATGGCCCCATAATGGCCACGAATTCCCCTTCCGCGATTTTCATGTTCACCTTATTCAATGCCAAGGTTTCGACCTCTTCCGTTCTAAAACTCTTTTTTAAATTCTGGATCTGTATCATTCTTTGTGCGATTATGTTGTTCTTCTGGCTAATTGTTCTTCTTTTAAAGACGTTTTGTCGATGCCCTTTGTGACACTTTTCAGGCCTTATTTCAAAACGATCCTCTCGGCCTCACCGAAACTGTCGTAGTTACTGGTGATCACCTGTTCCCCCGCTTGCAGCCCTTCCAGTACTTCGTAATACCTTGAATTCTGTTTTCCCAGTCGAATGGCACGTCTGATCGCTTCTCCCCCATTGGCATCGACCACAAAGACCCATTGCCCTCCAGTGCTCTGGAAGAAACTTCCCTTGGGCACCAAGAGTGCATCGCTCGATTCCCCCAACTGCAATTTGATATTGTAGCTTTGGCCCGTTCTGATAGTCTCCGGTTTGTCTCCGGTAAATACAAGGTCGACCTTGAATTTTCCGTTTCGCACCTCGGGATACACCTTTCGCAGCCTTAAAGGATATGCTTTGTCATTGCGGTCCAGAACGGCGGTCAGCTCGCGTACCACCCTATCGATGTAGTGTTCATCGATATCGGCCTCGATCTTGTAATCGGTAAGGACATTGATCTGCCCAATCCGTTCCCCTTGGGCAATACTTTGTCCTATTTCTGCGTCCAGAAACCCCAATTGTCCGTCCGCGGGGGCACGCACGTTCAATTGATCGATGCGTTCATATACCATTGAAAGGGTGGTCTGCATACGGGCCAAATCACTGTCTAGGCTGGTGAGGGATGTTTTACGGAGGGCATCATCCTGCTCGGTTTGGAGCTTGATGATGTCGTATTGTTTTTGAGACAATTCAAAATTTTCCTTGGACAATAGAAACGCTTCCCTTGAAATGAGCCCATCGTCGAAAAGCGCTTTGTTCTGTTCGTAATTGCGCTGTAACCTTTGAAGATCGTACTCGGCAGTGGCCAACGATCGCTTCCCTTCGACTTGTCGTGAATCGAAGGCCAATTTGGTCGATCTCAGGTCGTTCTGTTTCAAGGCGAGGTTGCTTTCACTGGCAAGAATCTGCTCATAAAGCGCCCGATTTTCCAATTTAAGGATGATATCCCCTTTTTTTACGGTGGCCCCTTCCTCGATCAGCTTTTCGGTGACACGCCCCCCTTCATAGGCATCCATATATATGGTGGCTATGGGCGCCACATTGCCGGTAATAGTGATGTAGTCATCAAACTTGCCTTGGGTCACCTCCGCGATGCTGAGCTTTTCTTTTTCGGTTCTGTAGGTAGAAACCGTACCACCGAATATCATCTTCCCAATCGCAAAAAGCAACAACAGGCCAAGGGCGATATAGCCATAATGCTTGGGTCTTAAACCTTTTTTCTTTTCGAGTTTTATATCCATGTCATTGCATAAAAACTAATTAATATTGAATACGGGTAATCCGCGGTAAAAATCCAGGGTGCTTTTGTTCACCTCGGTGCGCAACCTTACCTGCAGGTTTTCGTTTTGGGCATTGGCCAGCAAGTTCTTGGAGGTAAAAAGTTCCAAGGCATTGATCAATCCTTTTTCATATCGTTTTTGGGCGATGGTGAAAGCCAGCTGTTGTGCCTTCATTTTTTGGTTGCTTTGTTCGTACTCGACGAGCAATGCCTCATATTGCTGCACCAATTGCTGAATGGTCTGGTACAACAACTGTTCCTGTACCTCCAAATTGTTCTGGGCGCGCATTCGCTCTATTTTCTGTTGTTTGACCCGAGATCTCGCCGACCAACCATTGCTGATCGGGACGTTCAGGCTGAAACCAACAAATTGAAAGGTATTGTCGCGGAACTGATCCCGAAATGCGATGGTCGCACCCAATGAGTCTCTTGTGGTTTCAAAATAACCTGTGCCCACGCCACCGAATAACGATAAGCTCGGAAACAATCTGCCGCGAGCCACAGCCAACTGTTTTTGGGCGGCTTTGGTCCTGAATTCCTGTGCCTTTATCATCGGCATGAAGTCTTTGGCCTCCCTATAAATGGAATCGGACTGCAGTGTCATTTCGGCAGCGGTATCGCTAATTTTTTCCAATTCGCCTTGTAGGCTGATATCCGGTTCCTCCAGGTTCATTTCCTGCATCAGTCTTAATTTGGCGGAAACCAATTGGTTTTCGCTCTGGGTGAGGTTCAATTTATCCGAAAGTAAAAGCGATTCGGCCTCATAAAGATCGGCCTCTGCCTTTAAACCCAGTTCGATTTGCCTTTTCACCAAATCGTTGTTGCTTTGGGAGACCGTCAACTGTTCTTTGGATATGGCGACCAGTCCTTCAAAGAACTGAATGTCATAAAACGCCTGCATCACCCTAAAGGCCAACAAATATTTCTGCTGCAAAACCTCCTCTTTCGTGGCTTTCAATAAAAATTTTGAGGCTTGTATGGAATTCATTTTCTGAAAACCCTGAAACAGATCTACCGAAGATTCCAAGCTATAATTGTTGGAAAAAAAATCAGTAGGTGACCACATCGTTGGTGAATGGATCGGTACTACGACCAAAATTGACCACATAGTTTGTCGCACCGTTCACGCTGGGCAATAAGTTCCGAATCGATTGGCGGTAGGTTTCTCGATCCGATTGCTCATTGTATTTAAAATCATTGAGTTGCAGGTTGTGCTGAAGGGCATAGGTAACGCAATCATCCAATGACCATTTCTGTTGCGCCGCCATCGACAACGCGAGCAAGAAACAAAAAAGTCCGGTTATCGTTTTGCTGTAATTCATTTTCAACTGGGTCTGCCATTTAGCATACCACTCCCATGCCAATTTCATAGTTAATTGTATATCAATGTTTTATGTTTTATTGAGGGGTATGGCCCCCTTTGGGTTGTAAAATTTTTATACATAATTTGTCCAATTTATTGACACTTGCGATTATATTTCAAATTCAAATTGTAGCTTTAACGGGTCTAATAAAGGCAAGACTATGATAGATGGCAAAATTTTGGTGATCGACGACAGCAAAAGCGTATTGAGTGCGCTAGAGATTTTGTTGCAATTTGAATACAGTCAAGTAACCACCATTTCCAATCCCAACCAGATTTCTTCCTTTCCTGATTTAGCGGGCTTCGATATCGTGTTGTTGGACATGAATTTCTCGGCCGGGGTGAATACGGGCAATGAAGGTTTGTTCTGGCTCCGTGAAATTAGGAAAAAAGCGCCCGAAATCTCCGTGGTAATGATGACCGCCTACGGCGCCATCGATCTTGCCGTGAAAGCGCTAAAGGAAGGTGCCACCGATTTCATACTCAAACCTTGGAACAATGAAAAACTTTTGGCTACCGTTAAATCGGCCTTTGAACTTCGAAAATCACAAAAGGAAGTACACCAGCTGAAACAAAAGGAGACCCATCTCAAAAAGCTGATCAACCGCGACACGCATTTTATCATTGGGCAGTCGAAGGCATTGATCTCGGTATTGAACCTTACCCGAAAAGTGGCGAAAACCGATGTCAATGTATTGATAACCGGAGAAAATGGCACAGGCAAGGAATTGATTGCCAGGGAATTGCATCGAATATCAAACAGGAACAACGAAGTGTTCATCGCGGTTGACATGGGGTCGATTTCCGAAAGTCTTTTCGAAAGCGAACTGTTTGGTCATCTAAAAGGCGCCTTTACCGATGCGAAGGAAGACCGCGTGGGCAAGTTCGAAGCCGCGAACGGGGGCACCTTGTTTTTGGATGAAATAGGTAATCTCTCGTTGACCTCCCAAGCCAAATTATTGTCGGCCATAGAAAACAAAACAGTGGTAAGGGTGGGCTCCAACAAAAGCATTCCGGTAAACATAAGACTGGTTTGCGCGACCAATTGCAATCTCGATCAAATGGTGGCCGACGGCATCTTTAGGGATGATCTCCTGTACCGGATCAACACTATTCATATAGAGGTGCCCCCGCTCAGGGAAAGGGATAACGACATCTTGGCACTCTCCGAATTTTTTCTTACCCGTTTTGCCAACAAATATGGTAAAAGCGGATTACGCCTCAGCGAATCGGCGCTCGACAGACTAAAAAGCTACCCATGGCCCGGAAATATTAGGGAATTACAACATACCTTGGAACGGGCCGTCATCCTATCAGAGGAACATGTCTTGAAACCGAACGATTTCCCCATGCATGACAAAGTTTCGATACCATCGGCTGACATGCGACCCGATACCCTCGATGAAATGGAGCAGCTGATGATCACCGATGCCTTGAACCAACACGACGGCAACTTTACCGCCGCTGCCAACCAGTTGGGCATTTCACGGCAAACCCTTTACAATAAAATCAAAAAAATGGGCAAGACGTGGTAAGCAGGCACATATATCTTCAATTGATATTCAGGATCGTGATGCTGGCCTTCACTGCTTTGGGTTTGGCCTTTTTCTTTTTTGACGGACGCTATGCTTGGGCAGCTTTTCTATTGCTCCTGATGATTCTACAGGCTGTTTTCCTGATCCATTATGTGAACCAAACCAACCGCAAGATCGCCTACTTTTTTGATGCGATCAAGAACGAGGATTTCACCCTTCGCTTTCCGGAAAAACTGAGCGTAAAATCGTTGGAGGAACTGAACCATAGCCTGAACATGTTGAATACCATGATACAGGAAATCCATATGAAAAAAGCAGGCCCAGGAGCAGTACTATCAAGAAATCATGAAACAGGCCGATATCGGTATTCTCACCTTCAACAAAAAAGGGCATATCATTTATTCGAACCCGACCGTGGAGCGACTTCTGCAATACCGCCCCTTGAACCATATCAAGCAGCTTTCGCAGGTCGATG
>CAVQAW010000010.1:217500-870094 GCA_963710535.1 uncultured Flavobacteriaceae bacterium | reverse complement strand
GACATCAAGTTATGGAAAAAAGCAAAGCGGAACTAGCCGTCTAAAGGCATCGTTTTCGAGACCGAAACCGTGATATCCTTGAGGGAAAACGTGTAGTTGTTCCGCACTACATCAATTCATAAAAATGTACGGCCGATTCGGTGTTTGAACTCGTCTTCCAAAGGGGAGGATCGATATCGCCGCTCTCCTGCCGTCAGAAACCGGACAGCTTTTGTTCTACCTGGATAATTTTGTGCTTGGCCGTAAATTGGGCAATATATGTGGTTATTGTGGGAGGGGAAACGGTTAACCATGATCAGTGAAAAAACATCTGCCGCGGTAAAATGGTGCATTAACGGATTAAAGTAACAATAATTAAATTTTTTGTAAGAAAAACAGAAAGAGGGTGGGGATGAGGTCTTTTAATTGTCTAGTTTTCAATACTGCCATAAAGGCCTGTTGCGGAATTTCAACACTCCCCACTGTGCATCCGTTTTTTCCCTCTTTCTCTCACAGTTTTCGCTTCCGGAAGATGTCCCCGCCATAACATTGCGCCACGTCTTTTCGCAGGGCCTTGATGGTCTCACGGGAAATAATCTTGGCACCTATGGCCGCCTGAATGGGGATATTCCAGTCGTCGCCTTGTGGATCAGCTCTTTCAGCTTTTCACACATCCTTTTGCCGATGTTCACCGCATTGTCGAAGCTGAATACCAGGGCCCGATAGCGCATCGACGGGCTGTGGTGTTCAACAGAATGCTGACCCGCACCAATTTGGAGGTGCGAATTCCTTATCGGGGAATAATCGAAGGAGGCATACAATTTCCAGTGAGCAACGATGCCCCGTGATGGTAGTTAAAGTTTAGGGGGTTAGTCCAATGAAGTGTTAATATTTTGTTAGATTTGAGGTTCAACCCAAATGAGAAGTGAGGCTTATATATCCGCTTTTGATATTGTTCACGTCATGCTCTTTATCCCCCTTTTATCCCAAACCGCACAGGTTTCCGGCACGGTCAGGGACGGATGAACGAGAGCATTCCCTTTGCCAGCGTATTTCTGCTCCAGGTTTCCGACTCCTCTGTGGTAAAGGGCGCATCTGCGGATGAAATGGCTTGTTTACCATCGAAAACGTATTGCCCGATCTCTATTTTATCCGCGCCAGTTATATCGGGAAAACTTCCGATTCTTATCGCTATTGACATCCGCGGAGAGGGTGAAGAAATCGGCGCATTGATCATCGATCAGGCCGTTGAATTTCTCGACGAAAGGCGGCGGTGAATTCGGTAAAACCGCTTATCGAGCGCAAGGCCAACCGATCGCTCTTCAATGTGGAGAACAGCGTGGCCTCTAGGGCAGTTCCTGGGGAAGGTGCTGAAACGCACCCCGGGCGTCATCGCCGTGCAGGATAACCTGCAGGTGCGCAACCATGATGAACTGGAGCATCAATGACCGGAAGGTGCAGCTATCCCCGCTGGAGGTGCGCAGCCTTTTGGAGCAACCTCTGGGTGTAGATCAACGAATCCAGGCTGTACGACAGCTGCCCGCCAAATACGATGCGGAAGGGGGGCCGGTACTGAATATCGTGATGGCGAAAAACATTGCCTTGGGCTATAAGGGCAATGTGAGCAGCGCCCTCACCCATGATCTTTCCGCAGAATATACCTTTGGTACCGCCCAATTTTACAAGACCTCCAAATTGAACGTCTTCGCTTCCTATACCTATGGCCCGAGCAAGGAATTCAAGAACGTGGACAGCAACATCAATTTTATCGACGATAGCGGTATTTTTTCGAGATGGGGGACCGATTTTGACAAGACCACCAGGGCAAGGACCCACAACGGGCTGTTGAACCTCGATTATGCCTTCGATGATCGGAACGAGCTCCGCCTCGCCTCCAATATTCGATTATCGCCCGACAAGACCTTCTACGGAAAACATGCTACCTAAATGCGGAACAGTATGTAATGCGTGCTCGATTCAACCTTTATCACCGGCAGTGAGTTGTTGGAGGACAAGAACAACCATTGGTAGAACTCACTTATATCCACCGTTTCAAAAAAGGAAAAGAAGGTACTGAGCCTGAACGGGCAATATACCAAGTTCAATTACGACCTTACCCAAGATGCGGTATCGGACTATTTTTTATCTATATGTTAATTCATCAGGGCCTTCGCTTTTTTTACCGATGCCAGCCAAGAGGTAGATATCTATACCGCCCAGCTCGACATCAGCTCGAAAATGGGGAGTGTTTCCTATGGAAACGGGGTTCAGGTCATTGATTCGAGGAGCGGCCTGGGATTCTATAACGTTTTGGGCGCGGGGCGGGTCTCCGAGTGTGCCCGTCTGAGTGATCACCGCTACGAGGAGAAGGTGTATGCGGGCTATTTCAGCGTCGCCAAGGAGCTGGAAAAGTTCAGCATCAACGGGCCTCAGGGGCAGAACAGACCTTCAGCAAGGGGTCGTCGCTATCGCTCTCCAGCATCAACGACCTGCGCTACCTCGAATTGTTCCCCACCCTGTACCTGTTGCATTCCTTTGATGAAAACCATAGCCTCTCTTTCGACTATTCCCGGAAATTGGGGCGGCCCAGGTACGAGGACCTCAATCCATTCAGGGTGTACATCAACGAAAACAATTTTGTGGAGGGCAACCCAAATTTGATGCCTGATTTCAGCCATAATTTCAACCTGAACGATACCCTCAAGGGACTCTTTTGACCTGTATTACCGCGACAACGGCAACTATATCTCCACCCTGGCCTTTCAGGACAATGTGAACCTTACCTTAAGGGACATCACCCAGAACGTGCTGGCCAGTACATCGTACGGTTTTGATTTCAACTATGGAAAAACGGTGGCCCCTTGGTGGTCGCTGTATACCTATCTTTCCATCTTTCACGAAGAGGAGACCTTTTTGGCGCTGGAGAGCAACAACCAAAGGGCTGAACGAGTGAAGAGACGGCGCCTATACGACTTGTTCGACTACTTTACCCTCTCCAAAGACGGCTCTTTCAGGGGCGAACTGGGAATCACCTATTTATCGGGCTTTTTCATGGCTTGGAGGGCTCCTACAAACAATCGGAGACCACCAATCCTGGTACTGGGGCTCAGGAAATCGTTCCGGACCAAAGGGCCCTGCTCAGTATACAGGCGAACGACCTGTTGAACAAGGTCAACCCCAGCTACCACCTCCAGGTATTTGAACCAGGACAACGGTTTTCTCGTCGCGGCCCGAAACCCAATATGTGCGCATGGCCCTGACCGTGAATTTCGGCAATTTCAGGCTGGCCGACAACCAACGCGCCATCGAGAAGTCGAAGCGGGAGCGGCTGAGCTGAAATAAGGGCTTTAGGACTTCAAGCGCTGTTGCACACTTCCCTTTATTCCTGCCACTCGGCGATGAACAGATTCGTGTCGCGGGTACCGCCATTGTTGCGGTTGCTCAAGAGGCCAGGTATTTGCCGTCGTTTGAAAACACCGGGAAGGCATCGAAGGTCTCCCCATGGGTCACCCGTTCAGGCTTTGGCCATCGACATCGATAAAATAGAGGTTGAACGGAAAGCCTTTTTCAGCTTCGAAATTACTCGAAAAGAGGATTTTTTTGCCCGAGGGATGGAAAACCGGTCCCAGTTGGGATTGCCCAAAAAAAAGGCGGAGCTGCCGAAGGTCGCTGCCATCGGCATTGCAGATGAACAGTTCCATTTCGGTAGGCTGTACCAGGCCTTGCGCCAAGAGGTCTTTGTATTCCTTGATGGCCGCCTCGGTCGGCTGGGAGGCCCTGAAGATGATTGTGTGCCGTCGGGGGAGAAGAGGCGCCGCCGTCGTACCCGAGTTCGTCGGTGATTTGTTTCACATCGCTGCCGTCGAGGTTCACGGCGTACAGTTCCCAACATTATGCTTCCTTGAAGGAGGCGCGCAAGATCTAACTTGATCGCCTTTGGGCGACACGGTGGCCTCGGCGTCTGAGCCGGGGAGTCGGTGAGCTGCCCCGTGATATTGCCCTGCAGGTCGGCCACAAAAATATTGAAGCTGTTGTACACGGGCCATACATATTTGCCATTGCTGCGCAAGGGCACTTTGGGGCATTCCTTATCGGCCAAATGGGTGATCTGTAAACGAGACGCCGGTTGTTGGTAGAAAAGAGCGCAGGCGGCATGGCCCATGCCGGCGTCGTCACGGTGGCTTTTTGTCCTTGAAATCCTCGCCCACCTCCATGAGGAACATCTGGTCGTACTGCAGGCCCCAGTCGGCATTGTTCGATTGGAAGACCATTTTTTTGTCGTCAAAGCTCCGATAGGCCTCGGCATTGTCGCCGCCGAAGGTGACTTGCTGGATCGATTTGAAGTATTTTTCTTCGGAGACCAGCGTATCGCTCCCGGCCATAAGCGATTTGGCAATTTTCCCTGGCGGGGCTTCCGCTTTTTGGGATCCTATTTGCAGTTCGCCAGGACGAATATTGCCGCCAACATTAAAAATTTCCTCATAGGATGCTTAATTTTGAACAAAATTACATCCAAAAATGAAGAAATATACCTACTTGGCCCTGTTTTTATGCCTGGCCCTGGGCTGCAAAAAAAAAAAAGTCGGCCTCCGTGAGCCTTCAGGAAGACGTCAGTTCTCTCTGCCAGCGATGCCTGGGCGGCAGGGAAACGGGCACGGAGGGGGCGAACAGTTGGCCGCCGAAGACATCCAGGAAAGAATGGCTGCTTTGGGCCTATCGCCCAAAGGCAATGCCGGCACTTTTTACCAGACCTTCACCTTCAAGCCCAAAAAGATCCCCATTCAGAAGTACAGTATACCGCGGCGACAGCACCATCACAGGCACCAACGTCATCGGGTATCTCGACAACCAGGCCTCGAACACCATCGTGATCGGTGCCCATTACGACCATCTGGGCATGGGGGGCGAAGGCTCGCTGTACCGGGAAGGTAAGGCCGTCCACAACGGTGCTGATGACAATGCCAGCGGAGTGGGCCTATTGCTGCACCTGGCCGACACCCTGCAGGGCATCGATAAGGGCAACAATTACCTGTTCATCGCCTTTTCCGGGAAGAGATGGGGCTGCTCGGCAGCAATTATTTCGTAACTGGACCATCGACCTAAACAAGGTCGATTATATGCTGAACATGGACATGGTGGGCCGGCTGCGCGACGACCAGACCCTGGCCATCAGCGGTACCGGTACCTCCCCGAACTGGGTGTAGGTGCTGAATGCCGCCAACCCCGGCTTTAAATTGGTGCTCGACGAATCGGGGGTAGGGCCCTCCGACCAGACCTCTCTTTCTATTTAGGACATCCCGGTGCTCCAGTTTTTTTACCGGGCAGCACGAAGACTACCACAAGCCTACCGATGATTCCGGAGCTAAACGATGTGGGGAGCGGCAAGAATTCGGGCAGTGATCGTCGTGGTTAATCGGGAACTCAGTGACCACCCCAAACTCACCTTTAAGAAAACCAAGAACGAAAGCGAAGAAGTGCCCCGCTTCAAGGTGGCCCTGGGCGTGGTGCCCGATTACCTCTTTGATGGAAAAGGGATGCGGAATTTACGGCATCAGCGAGGGCAAGGCCGCCCAGAAGGCGGGCCTTCAGAAGGGTGATATCGTGATCCATAGCTGGGCGATAGCGCGGTGGTCGACATGATGTCGTACATGCGGGCGCTCTCCACTTTTGAGGAAGGCAACAGCACCAGTCACTGTGGATCGCCAAAAAGGCGAAAGGATGCTCTTTCCCGTTAGCTTCTAAATTTTCATTAATTTTGCACCCTGAAACCTTTTAAAAAGCTCCCTTGCCGAAACATGTAATAGATACAATCGCCCGAGTTCCCCTTTGTTGCTCGCTCCGATGGAGGATGTGAGCGACCCGCCCTTCCGCGCCCTGTGCAAGAGCAGGGCTCACTTGGGTCCATACCGAGTTCATTTCCTCGGAGGGGTCGGTCCCGCGATGCGGCCAAAAGCGTGATGAAGCTGACATTGATGAAAAGGAACGCCCGGTGGGCATACAGACCTTTGGGGCCAATCTCGATTCGATGCTGCAGACGGTGGAAATCGTGGAAAAATCGAAAACCTGATATCATCCACATTAACTTTGGCTGTCCGTGAAAAAGGTGGTCAGCAAAGGGGCCGGGGCCGGCATTTTGAAAGACATCGACCTGATGGTCTCCCTGATCCGAGGCCATGGGAAAACATACCCATTTGCCTATTACCGTGAAGACACGCCGGGCTGGGACCATGATTCGATCAGTGATCGGTGGAGGTGGCCGAACGGCTGCAGGACGTGGGCTGCAAGGCCATTTCAGTCCATGGCCGTACGCGCGCCCAGATGTACAAGGGCGATGCCGATTGGAGGCCCATTGCCGAAGTAAAGAACAACCAAAGGATGCACATTCCCGTTTTCGGGAACGGTAATGTCGATTTGCCCGAGCCGCCATGACGATGACGTCAACACGGTTGTGGATGAGGCTATGAAACCGGCTGGTGCTAATAGAGGCTATCCCTGGTTCTTCAGGGAAGTGAAGCACTTTTTCAAAACGGAAACCTACCTGAGTCCGCCCAGCATGGAAGAACGGCTAGCCAGAAGGCACCTGCAGATGGCCATCGATTGGAAGGGTGAGCAATTGGGCGTTTTTGAGACCCGCCGCCATTATACGAATTACTTCAAGGGGATTCCCGATTTAAGGAATATCGGATGAGAATGGTTACCAGCGACCGGGCCAGCGATGTTTTTGAGGCCTTCGATGCGGTATTGGAACAACTTCGCCGACCACGAGTTCGTGCTTCCTAAAGGCCCCGTTGATGGCCTAAGCCAACAATTTTCTGTTCACCCTGCCACTGGCAATTTTTCTCCGCCGCCATGACGCCCAGCACCACGATGGTGGCCAGAACGATGAGCACGTTAAATACCTGGAATTCCACCGGGTAGGCCAGGAGGGTGTCGACCCCAGCCTGAAGCCGAAGGCCAGTTGCGAGGATGAGCAGGTTCTCAAGAGCACCCCGATGAGGCCGCCGAAACCGGTTACCTACCACAGCACCCCCTGTACAAAATAGATGCGCCGCAGCTCCCTTAGGGTGGTGCCGAGGGCAAAGAGCGTTTTTGAGTTCTGTTGCTTGTCTATGATTATTATGGTAATGGCCCCCACCACGTTGAAGAGCGCGATTACGAGCACCAGGGTAAGATTAGGTAGGTGGCCAGGTTTTCGGTGTTCAGCATGCGGTACAGGGTGCCGTCCAGCTCCTGTGGTCTTCTGATGATGATCTGCTTGCCGAAGAGGGTCCTGATTTTGTTTTTGAGGGCGGGGACATCTGCCGTTTCCCTGATCTTGAAAAAAATCTATGTCCTTAAAGATCTGTAATTTCTCCTGAGGAGGGCCTGGACCAGCGGCAGTTTGGCTAATACGTAATTTTATTGAGGTTTTCCTTGATGGTAAGCACCCTGCTGAGCACCAGCGGCATTTGGTTGTAGGGCTTCCGTTCCTGGAGATGGAGCCTTTGCCCGGTTTGGGGAGGAATATTATCATGGGGTTCTGGAACTTGTCGGTGGCTAGGCTGAGGTTGGTCATCTTGAGGCCCGCCACGCCCTGCAGCGTATTGAGCGTCCACTGACCATAGCGCACGATGCTGTCGACGCCGGTGACCTTTACATAGTTGGTACATTGATGCCCTTGATCAGGGCGATATGGCTCTTTTGTTGGTAGGTGAGGTATACCTTTTCTTCCAAGTCCCTTGGAATAGGCGGCGAGCTCTGTAAATGTTGGCCAGGGTTTCCTCCTGTTCGGGGGAATAGATGCTAAAAAACTTGCCGGTGGCCGGGAGGGCCTTCAGGTCCGTGATCGTAGGCATTGCTGAAGGACAGGCTGAAGGTTTTCAGGCCGGCAAAGCCCGAAAGCAGGAGGGCTGCTGAACCGATGATCATCGGCACGATAAAGGTGATCAGGTTGATGATGTTCACCGCATTCTGACTGCTTTTGGAACGCAGGTAGCGCTTGGCGATATAGAGCGGGAAATTCAAGTTTACAGCTTTTTTCTTTTGGCCAGCAAGCACCGTGGTTCTCATGGGGGGTTTCCTCCCCTTTGAGCGATTTATCGATGTTCTCGATATAGTCGAGCGAATCGTCGAGGTAGAAAAGCAGTTGGGGGCACCCGCCGCAACTGGTGCCTGGTGTGCTGCGCGAGTTCGTGCTTGAGGGGCTGGTTATTCAATGCCCTCCATGAGTTCCCCGGCCTGTTTGGTGGGAAAGATACTGATAGATTTTGGCGATGGAAAGATCGGTGGCTACCGTTACCTTGGAGACCGAGATGATCACGCTGGCGCAGCCCGCCATCGATGGCGGCGCGCTGTAAAATATCGACGATGTCTTTTTGGATGACCCCCGCTATCTTTTTCTGTTGTTGTGTTTCCATAGGGCAAAAATACGGAGAATTAACTGTAAATTAGGGCAGATGAACCCGAGAGGGCCAAAAAACCACGGATTTGAAGAAAATAGAGCACATCGGCATCGCCGTAAGTACCTTGACTTCTAATGCGCTGTTCGAGAAGCTGCTGGGGGCGCCGGCCTACAAGACCGAAACGGTGGCCTCGGAGGGCGTGCGCACGGCCTTTTTCGGGCGGGCCCCAACAAGGTGGAACTGCTGGAAGCCCTGAACGATGCCAGTCTGGTGGCCAAGTTCCTCGAGAAAAGGGGGGAGGGCGTGCACCATATCGCCTTTTTGGTCGACGACATCGTGGCCGAGCTCGCCCGTCTGAAAAAGGAGGGTTTTGTGCTATTGAACCAGAGGCCCAAAAGGGGGCCGACAACAAGTGGGTGGCCTTCGTGCACCCTAAATCGGCCAACGGGGTTTTGGTGGAACTGTGCCAAGAGATCGAATAGCACAAAGGCCTTAAAGTTGTTGTGGCTGTGTAAAATAAGTGGTAATATTGCAGACCTAAAACCGGTCCTATAGCTCAGTTGGTTAGAGCACCTGACTCATAATCAGGTGGTCCCTGGTTCGAGCCCAGGTGGGACCACATCAAGCAGCAAACCCCGCACATTTGTGCGGGGTTATTTTTTGGAAACTCCCGTCAAAAACTTGTTTTTGTAAGGGAGTGAACAAAAAAGAAATGCAGCCCGCCAGGGCTGTGCGGGTTGCTATTTGCAGGAGCGGGCCTTCTCTGGTCGATTAGCGTAGCGAATGAACCCAGGTGACTTTCAAAATGAATTAAAGAGAAACATTTTGCCGTTTACGGTCAAGGGCGAGAAGTTTAACCTGCCAAGGGAGATGGCCTATAGAGCTAACCCGAGCATTAATTAAATTCATTGTCGAAAACAGTATCTTCGGTACCATCAAAAAAAATGCACCATGCCCGAAAGCAACAAATCCAGTTCTTGGATAAACATTTTGAGCGA
Organism: uncultured Flavobacteriaceae bacterium; assembly: GCA_963710535.1. Taxonomy (GTDB): domain Bacteria; phylum Bacteroidota; class Bacteroidia; order Flavobacteriales; family Flavobacteriaceae; genus Pelagihabitans. The sequence goes on along the minus strand of CAVQAW010000010.1, from coordinate 860,736 downwards.
ACTTGTGGAAGCCTTTTTTAAGAGCAGCCGGCAAAGCAAGCGAGGAAGGACCTGGCACCAACACGTGGTACCCTACGAGGACAGGTGGGCCGTAAGGCGTGAGGGGAACCAACGCATCACCTCCAAACACCGCCTCCAGGATACGGCCCTCAACAAAGCAAAACGCCTGGCCAGAAAATATAAGGCCGATGTGATCATCCATAGGGAGGATGGGACGATACGGGATCGTATTGGGTATGATTGAAATATGCCCGAGGGTCGGGCAGGCCATTTTAATTATCCTTTTTTTCTTTTTGTCTCTTTTTGCTTGTCCAAAAAGAGACGCAAAAAGGACACTTTTTCGTTAGGTGTTTCCCATTCGCTGGCGCTCATGGGAACCGCTCGCACGGGCTGAACGCGGTCCAGGGCTTCCCGCGTTCTTGACGCCCCTGATCGCTACACTACAGAAAAGAAGGCCTTCCAATGATTTTTTTGGGCAAAAGACCCGGCCTATTTTTGTTTTTGCCAGAAATCAAGGGATTTTCACCTGGGTTTGGGGAAGCCATCCATAGCGCATTCCGGATACCGGAAGCGGCCTGGATGGTGCTGCCTTGGAAAGCCCGTAGATTTCAAGAAAAGAAAAATCAGCCTAGCGTTTTTTGTTTCTTTTTTTGGCGATGAAAAAAAGAAAGAAACATAAAAATAGTTCTCTTGCCTCTTTTTGCTTGTCCAAAAAGAGGCGCAAAAGGGCACTTTTTCGTTAGGTGTTTCCCATTCGCTTGCGCTCATGGGAACCGCTCGCACGGGCCGAACAACGGTGCAAGGCTAGACGCCCCTGATCGCTACACTACAGAAAAAGATGGCCTTCTAAAAACTATCGGTTTGAATCGGAGAAAATCGAAGGGTTTAAGAAATAGTGGGGTTGCCAGCGGAAGTGCGTTTCGTGCAGCGAAAAAGAGCATGGAGCGTTAGCAACAACCACGGTTTTGGCGGTAGCCAAAAATTTCCTATAAAGCCTTCTTGATTTTTTGGTTCGTTTTGTATCAAGACAAAATGAACTATAAGAACATAAAATTTTTTTATGCCTCTTTTTGGGCAAAAGAACCGATTCAAACCCAACCCTGCCCCTCCCGGGAGGGGAATAGTTTTTAATAGAATTTTAATACTAGCATTGAGGCCTTGTCAGGTCGAGCGGAGTCGAGACCGGCGATGCTGGTATACATCATATCTCGTTTTGCTTCGCTAGCTACCTTTGTTCAATTTGTATGTTGAACTCGATAATGCTCGATATAACAAGATATATACTCGATTTTAATTACAGAATTTGAGGAAGTCGCCTCTCGACTCCGCTCGAGGTGACATTGTATTTGGAAAAGACCCCTAAAAGTATCGGGACAGAGCCACTATTCCTGAAAATCTAGCCTTGGCCGGCCAGGATGCTTGTCAGCGTTAAGAATTGACCATGCTCAAGTTTTTTTGGTAACAAAGTACCGACCCTTTCGTCATATTTAAATAAAATGGAAACAACAACAAAAGTGCTTAAAAAACCATCGGAACCTAAGGAAACCTGGAAAACCATCATTATTTTCCTGATTGTGGTTACCATTACAAGTGCCATATTTCACTATGCCATAGTGAATTTGTACCCTTCAAGTATTTATATCGGCGGACTTATGTGGTGCCCTGCCATGGCTGCATTCGTTACCTTGAAATGGATGGGAAGGTCCATTTCTACTTTGCCCTGGGCTTGGAGAAACTGGAAATATATTCGCCTATCTTATTTTATCCCAACCTTGTATGTTATGATCACCTATATCCTCATCTGGGGCTTTGGATTGGGAGGGTTAACCGATGAAACGAATGTGTTGGAATGGGCCAAAGAACTTGGTTTGGTGGGCATGGGTTCTTTGCCGCCAGGCTTGGCGGCAATCATTGCGGTTATTTTACTGGGAACCGTTGGGATCATCAGGGCAATGGCAACCACTTTAGGGGAAGAAATCGGTTGGCGTGGATTTTTTATCTTTGAATTAAGAAAGGTGCTGCCTTTTACGGGCGTTTCGCTTTTTAGTGGAATCGTTTGGGCTTTTTGGCATTGGCCTTTGATCGTATATTATGGCGGAAATATCGCACTAGAGCTGACCACTTTTGTTGTGGTGATCGTTTCCATGTCTTTTATGATGACCTATTACACTTTTAAGTCGAACAGCTTATGGCCGGCAGTCCTCTTCCATGCGGTAAGCAATGTATATATCCAGAAAATATTTCCCCCGTTGACATCAAAAAATGTAGGGGCCGAATACTGGCACGGCGAATACGGAATTATGTTTGCCCTTGTCACTTTTTTATTCGGAATCTATTTTTGGAGAAAAGCACGGAAGGAAAATTTATAAAAAAACAGCAAAAGAAATGACAATACTTGTAGTTGGAGCGAGCGGCGCAACGGGGCAACATCTTGTTGTACAATTGCTCAAAAATGGGCATCATGTTAAAGCGGTCGTCCGGTCTGCCGGAAAATTACCGGAAACCATTAAAAATGAAAGCCGTTTGACAATCATCGAAGCCAGTATCCTGGGCCTCACCGATGTGGAAATGGCCGGTTATGTCAGCGGTTGTGATGCCGTAGCCTCATGTCTGGGACATAACCTGACCTGGAAGGGTGTGTATGGCCAACCCCGAAGATTGGTGACCGATGCGGCTAGCAGGTTATGTGCCGCCATCAAGGCAAACAAACCGGACAAGCCTGTTAAATACGTATTGATGAATAGCTCGGGAAACAGTAATCGCGATTTGAACGAACCCATCCCTTTCGGCCAAAAATGCGTTCTCGCATTGCTGCGATTATTGCTGCCCCCACATGTTGACAATGAGAAGGCGGCAGACTATCTTCGGACCCAAATCGGCCAAAATGATGCCATGATAGAATGGGCGGCAGTCCGCCCCGACAGTTTGATCGATGAACCCGATGTTTCGGAATATGAGGTGTACCCTTCCCCAATAAGAAGTGCGATTTTTAATGCGGGAAAGGTCAGTAGGATCAATGTCGCCCATTTCATGGCCGCTTTGATCGGCAACGAGGAGCTCTGGCGAAAATGGAAGGGACAAATGCCCGTAATTTACAGCAAAGGGCAGTAGGGTAGCGGTAGAATTCAAGAAAAGAAAAATCAGCCTAGCGTTTTTTTGTTTCTTTTTTTGGCGATGAAAAAAAGAAACTAACATAAAAATATTTCTCTTGCCTCTTTTTGCTTGTCCAAAAAGAGGCGCAAAAAGGACACTTTTTCGTTAGGTGTTTCCCATTCACTTGCGCTCATGGGAACCGATCGCACGGGCTGAACGCGGTCCAAGGCTTCCCGCGTTCTTCACGCCCTTACTCACTACACTACAGAAAAAGGTAACTCCCCAATGAACTTTTGGGCAAAAGAACCGGCCTATTTTTGTTTTTGCAAGAAATCAAGGGATTTTCACCTGGGTTCAAGGAAGCCATCCAAAGAGCATTCCGAGTATCGGAAGCGGCCTGGATGGTGCGGCCGTGGAAATCGCGTAGATTTCAAGAAAAGAAAAATCAGCCTAGCGTTTTTTGTTTCTTTTTTTGGCGATGAAAAAAAGAAACTAACATAAAAATATTTCTCTTGCCTCTTTTTGCTTGTCCAAAAAGAGACGCAAAAAGGACACTTTTTCATTAGGTGTTTCCCATTCGCTGGCGCTCATGGGAACCGCTCGCACGGGCTAAACGCGGTCCAAGGCTTCCCGCGTTCTTCACGCCCTTACTCACTACACTACAGAAAAAGGTAACTCCCCAATGAACTTTTGGGCAAAAGAACCGATCCAAACCCACCACTGGCCCCCTACCGGGAGGGGAATAGTTTCCAACTTCGTCCCTCGTATTTCGTATTTCAAACCTTTTGCCTTATTTCCTCCTAAAAAGTTTCTTAACTGCTTTAACACATAACAGCACAAGCAATCCTACCAGGAGCCCCACCAAAAATTCGACGATCAGATCCGGCACGGCAGGGAAGATATGGTGCAGGAAAGGCAGATTGTGCACAAAGATGCCACCTGAAACCAGCAACAAGGCGATGGTGCCGATCACGGAGAGGGATTTGATCACCCATGGCAGGGCATTCACAAAAAATCGCCCGATCTTATCGGAAATGCTGTTCTTCTCACCGTTAAGGTCGATCAAACGGGCTCCGAACTCATCCATGCGGACGATCAGCGCCACAAGTCCGTACACCCCTACGGTGGCAATCAGTGCTATGAACGATACCACCAAGATCTGATTGAGAAGCGGTTCGTTCATCACGGTACCCAGGGCAATGATCACAATTTCGATGGACAAAATAAAATCGGTGAGGATGGCCGATTTGATCTTTGTTTTTTCCAGGGCGAGGATGTCACTTTTAAGGGGGGCCTTAAAATCGGCTGGAATGGGAGCGTGTGCATGCGGCACGAAGAATTCGTATATTTTTTCGGCCCCTTCATAGGCGAGATAAAGTCCGCCCAGCAGCAGGATCACCGTTACCGCCAAGGGCAAAAAGGCGCTCAGCAAAAAGGCGATCGGGAGGATCATGATCTTATTGAGCAGCGACCCTTTGGTGATGGCCCAAATCACTGGGAGTTCACGTTTGGACACAAAGCCGGAGGCTTTTTCCGCATTCACGGCCAAGTCATCACCCAGTATGCCCGCGGTCTTTTTGGTGGCGACCTTCCCCATGGTGGCCACATCGTCTAACAGCGTTGCCACATCATCCAAAACAGCAAAAAATCCTGAAGCCATGGTTTTTCTTTTAGGTTTCAAATATAGATCAGGAAGTTGGATTAGATAAATTCGAAGTACAAAGTGGGAAGTAAGAGTTACGAAGTTGGAAGTACCGATTACCAATATCAATTTGCAAAGTATTATATCGTCCCAATAGTTTTTTGTTTCTTTTTTTCTTTGCTTCTTTTTGCTTGTCCAAAAAGAAGCGCAAAAAGGACACTTTTTCGTTAGGTGTTTCCCATTCGCCGGTGCTCATGGGAACCGCTTACACGGGCTGAACGCGGTCCAGGGCTCCCGTTCTAGACGCCCCCGCTCGCTACACTACAGAAAAAGAAGACTCGCCAATGACCGTTTCAGGAAAACCCTGGCCTATTTTTGTTTTTTTGGCGATGAAAAAAAGAAAAGAACAATAAGAATTATTTTTTTATGGGCCTCTTTTTGGGCAAAAGACCCGATCCAAACCCACCCCTGGCCCCTCCCGGGAGGGGAATAGTTTTCAATAGAATTTTAATGCAACCGTTGATGCCTTGTCAGGTCGAGCGGAGTCGAGACCGGCGAACCCGCCCAAGGGCCCCCAAATTCCAATTCCGATCAAAACCTTTGCAGGGTTTCTGGCGGATTTCTTATTTTTAGGGTTTCGCAACCCTGCGATCAAAACTTAAAAGAACAAGTCCATGCTAAAAACCACCCTTTCCCTGGGGCTTATCGCCCTGTTGTTCTCTTGTAAGACCGAACCCAAAAAAGACCAACCCGCGGCCCCGCCCGAAGCGGAGGCAGCGGCCCAAGACGATTGGATAACCCTCTTCGACGGCAGCAGCACGGCCGGATGGCGGGCCTACAATGGGGAAGAACTGCCCCCGGGCTGGACCATCAAGGACAGCACCCTGACCTTCGATACGGCCTTGGGACTGGAGCAGAACTATACCGGCGGCAAGGACATCATCTACGGGGCCGAGATGTTCGACAATTTTGAACTCTCCCTCGATTGGAAACTGCCCGAAGGGGGAAACAGCGGCATTTTTTACCATGTAAGGGAAGGCTACGACGGTCCCCCCGTGGTGGCCCCCGAATACCAGTTGATCGATGATGAGAATTATGCGCGCATCCACGACCTTACCGAATACAACCTGAGCCTTGGCTATACCGATAAACCGGAAGAGCTGAAGCCCCTGCAGCAGACCGGGGCCGATTACGCCATGCACCCCCCCGATCCGGGCAAGATCCTGCATCCGGTAGGGGAGTGGAACAATACCCGAATCGTTTTTACCCCGGAAATGGTGGAACACTGGCTCAACGGAAAAAAAGTACTATCTTTTGTTCCTTGGACCGAGGCCTGGTATGCCCAGAAAAATTCGGACAAGTGGAAGACCAGTCCGGATTACGGCAAGTTCAAGAGCGGCTATATTGCCCTGCAAGACCATTCGAGTCCGATTTGGTTCAAAAACATCAAGATCAGAAAACTATAACCACCATAACATGAACAAAAGGGAATTTATCAAGAAAAGTGGCCTGGGGACGGTCGGCCTCGTGCTCGCCCCCTCATTTTTACAACATGGCATGCAGAAAACAAGGCTGCGCACCGCCCACATCGGGGTGGGGAACATGGGAGGCGAAGACCTCAAGGCCATATCCTCCCATAAGTTGGTCGACGTGGTCGCCCTGTGCGACGTCGACGCCAACAACCTCGCCGCGGCGCACAAGCTGCATCCGGGCGCCCGTGTGTTTTCCGATTACCGCGAGATGCTCAATACCATGGGCAACGACATAGACGCCGTAGTGGTCTCCACCCCTGACCATACCCATGCACCGGCCTCCATGATGGCCATGCACATGGACAAACCGGTATACTGCCAGAAACCGCTTACCCACCATGTGAGCGAGGCCCGGGAAATGAAAAAGGTGGCCGAGGAAAGGAAGCTGGTCACCCAGATGGGCATACAGGTGCACTCTTTTTACGACTATAAACTGGCCACCCTACTGATACAGTCGGGCATTATCGGCAAGGTACATACGGTAAGGGCCTGGTCGCCCAAGAATTGGGGCTATGACGGCCCGGTGCCCGAAGGCAGCGACCCCGTACCCGCTACGCTGAATTGGGACCTCTGGCTGGGAACGGCCGCCGAGCGCCCCTACAAGGAAGGGCATTACCACCCCGGCAACTGGCGCAAACTCATGGATTATGGCTGCGGCACCCTGGGCGATATGGGGGTGCATATTTTCGATACGCCCTACAACGCCCTGCAGTTGGACGTGCCCCGGACCGTAAAGAACGATTGCCGTCCACCGACAGGGTACGGCTATCCGGAGAAAAACACCGTCACCTATGAATTTCCTGAAACGCCCTTTACGGCAGAGACCCTCACCTGGGTGTGGTACGACGGGCCAGGGGCCCCACCGGCCCACCCCGACCTAAAATTGCCAGGGGACGAAGCCCTGCACGATCAGGGCGCCATGTTCATGGGGGAAAAGGGACGGCTGTACCTCCCTCACTTCCAGAAACTGCCCCAATTGATCGTGGATGGAAAATATCAGGAAATGGATATCGAATCGTTCAACCTGGGCGCTCCGGTGCGCGATTATGAGAGTGAAGGGAAAAAACACTACCACCAGTTCGTGGATGCCTGTCTGGGCAAGGCCGAGTGCTCTGCCCCTTTCTCCTATGCCGCCCGTTTGACGGAAACCATTTTGCTGGGCGTTATCGCCGGCCGTTTTCCCGGGCAAACCCTGCTTTGGGATGCGGAGAAAGCACAATTTGAAGTGGAAGCCAATAAATACCTTACGGGAGATTACCGGAAGTTTTAGACAACCAGCTTCCCAATGGAATCTAAATAAAAAGGCCTTCTTTGAAAAAAGGAGGCTTTTTTGAATTCCAAGTGCAATGTACGAGGTACGAAGTTCGAAGTGCCAATCACAAGTATCAAATTCCAAAATATCAAACAGTGCCAATGGCTTTTTGGGCAAAAGACCCGGCCTATATTTCCTTTTACCTCTTTTTGCTTGTCCAAAAAGAGGCGCAAAAAGGACACTTTTTCATTAGGTGTTTCCCATTCGCTAGCGCTCCTGGGAACCGCTCACACGGGCTGAACGCGGTCCAGGGCTTCCCGCGTTCTTTACGCCCTTACTCACTACACTACAGAAAAAGATAACTCCCCAATGACCTTTTCGGGAAAACCCCGGCCTATTTTTCTTTTTGCCCTAAATCAAGGGATTTTCACCCTAGGTACAGGAAAACCATCCATAGAGCATTCCGAGCATCGGAAGCGGCCTGGATGGTGCGGCCGTGGAAATCGCGTAGAGTTCAAGAAAAGAAAAATCAGCCTAGACTTTTTTGTTTCTTTTTTTGGCGATGAAAAAAAGAAAGAAACTTAAAAATAGTTCTCTTTCATTAGGTGTTTCCCATTCGCTTGCGCTCATGGGAACCGCTCGCACGGGCTGAACACGGTCCAGGGTTTCCCGCGTTCTATACGCCCGCGCTCGCTACACTACAGAAAAAGAAGACTCTCCAATGACCTTTTGGGGCAAAAGGCCGGTCCTATTTTTGTTTTTGCCTCTTTTTGCTTGTCCAAAAAGAGGCGCAAAAAGGACACTTTTTCGTTAGGTGTTTCCCATTCGCCGGTGCTCATGGGAACCGCTCGCACGGGCTGAACGCGGTCCAGGGCTTCCCGCGTTCTTACGCCCCTATCGCTACACTACAGAAAAAGATAACTCTCCAATGACCTTTTCAGGAAATCACCGGCCTATTTTTCTTTTTGCAAGAAATCAAGGGATTTTCACCTGGTAAAAGGAAGCCATCCATAGAGCATTCCGAGTATCGGAAGCGGCCTGGATGGTGCGGCCGTGGAAATCGCGTAGAGTTCAAGAAAAGAAAAATCAGCCTAGCGTTTTTTGTTTCTTTTTTTGGCGATGAAAAAAAGAAAGAAACATAAAAATATTTCTCTTGCCTCTTTTTGCCTGTCCAAAAAGAAGCGCAAAAAGGACACTTTTTCATTAGGTGTTTCCCATTCGCTGGCGCTCATGGGAACCGCTCGCACGGGCTGAACGAGGTCCAGGGCTAGACGCCCCTGATCGCTACACTACAGAAAAAGAAGGGCTGCCAACGGCCTTTTGGGCAGGGCCAACGGCCTAGGTATTGGTAGGTAACAAATTCCAAGTACCAGTTGGGTCATTTGCTTTGAAAATTAAAAATACTTTTCAACAGCTGTTCATGTGGGCATGAACACCTGCTTCCATAAAATTATTTATACCTGTCAAAACCATACTGGTGATATAGTTTCTGGTAGCGTGGGTCTTTTTTTAAATGATCGAAGAGCGGATCGATCTTTAACAAGATCAATGCGGGTTCCCTTTTTAAGAAGGATCTTTCCAGGCTGGTAAAACAGGAGTCTGTCATCTGACCCTGTGCATATATCCTTGCAAGGTTGTAGTCGACACTGGAATTCGGACTGCTGCGCATTTCTTGGAGTTGACGCAGCACCTTGTCGCTTTCGGCGCGGTTCCCTTCTTTTAAATAGGAAATGCACAGTAAAGACAAAAGGTACTCGGAAACGGACGAGGCGTTTTTTGATATACGGGCATTGAGTTCTTTGATGACACTTGCATAGTGTCCGGAATAAAATGCAGAGGCTAAACGCAGATGGTCAAAATTGAAGTTTTCCGGAAATAGTTCTTTCCCTTCCGCGATGTATTTTTCGGCTTCCGCAAATCGCTTCTTGTACATATTGGCGTTGGCAACGATTACATAACCGTTCCAGTCGGCCGGGTCGGAACCGATCGCATCCAGTCCCAGTTGTTCCGCTTTATCGAAGTCGCCCATCCAAAGCAGGAAATAAGCATACCTGTTTTTGATCAGGGAGGCCGAAGGATTGAGCTCGATCGATTTTTCAAAGTTTATTTTTGAAACAGGAAAATCGAGTTCAATGGTCCATGCCAAAAGGGCAAGCGCAGAATAGCCTTCGGCAAGATTGGGATCGAGCGCAATGGATCTGGCCGCAAATTCTTTGGTTTCCCGAATGGCATTTACATCGGTAAATGTGCCCGAACCATTGATTTTCCAAATCATGGCCAAGGCAAGATAGGCATAGGAGGGCGCAAAGGTCGAATCAAGCGCGATCGCGCGTTGGTTGTATTCAATGCTCTTGTCATAATCCTGTTCTTTATAGGTGTGCATGCCTTTGAGGTAGAGCGAATATACTTCGGGGTCTGTGTGCTGCTTCGCCAACCTTGGTTTTTCCTCGGAGGAAAGCGTAATTTTGAGTTTCTCCACTATTTTATTGGCAATGCTGTCCTGGATCGCAAAAATATCCTGGGATTCCTTATCGAATTGTTGCGACCATATGGTAGAATCTTCTTTTACACTGATAAGCTTGGTGATGATCCTGAGCCTATTCCCCGATTTTTGGATGCTACCTTCGAGGATGATATTCACATTCAGTTTTTCTCCTATCGTACGGGCATCGAAATCTTTTCCTTTGTATTGAAAGGAGGAAGTGCGCCCGATCACCTTCAAATCTTTTATGATGGCAATTGAATTGATAATTTCATCGGCCAATCCGTCGCTGAGATATTCCTGGTCTTTCCCTGGGCTCATATCGGTAAATGGAAGGATCGCAATCGATTTTACACCGGTTACAGGGGCAAGTTTTTTGGGGGCACGGAAGTTCATCAGAATATATCCCGATGCCAATAAGGCCATTGCAATCAAAAAAACCAAAATGGCCTTTGTTTTGTGTTTTATGATCCATGCCATTCGAGACGATGGAACAACGGCATTCGTTTCCGTGATCACCTGGTAAATCTTTACAGGTTCTTTTACGTTTTTTAGAGATTGCGCTCTTACGAACCGGGTGACAATTTCTTTCTTGTTGAGCACGTTGTCATGAACCACTTCCGAGATAAAAATGCTGCCGGGATCGGCGATGGCCTGTATGCGTGAAGCGATGTTCACCCCATCCCCGAAAACATCCCCATCCTCAAAAACCACTTCTCCCAAATGGATCCCGATCCGTAATTGGAATTCTCTAAGGGCATTGCAATTTTCCTGCATTTTAATGGCCGCATTCACCGCATCGGAAACAGTATTGAAACTGGCCATGACCCCATCCCCCATTTCTTTGATCCATCTGCCATTGAATTGTTCAATGATGGGTTTTTGTATTTGCCGGTTTTTGTTCAACAATTCAAAGGCCCTGTGTTCATCATTGCCCATCAAGGAGGTATATCCGACAATATCAGTAAACATAATGGCTGCCAGCTGACGCGATTGTGACATTGTGAATAAATTGGTTTCAATTATTTACCACCTTCATCAAATAGTACCTCCTTGCGAATACCTCTTCAAACAAGTACCATAAAGATAGAGATAGGGATCACTTCTTGATTTAAAAAGAGCCCCTTATTTTAAGGGGATGTTCGAACTTAAATCAGGAGGAAAGGGAAGCTTTTTTGTATGGGCGAAGTTTGAAGTACGAACTAAGTTGTGCAAAATCACAAGTAACATATTCTAAGGTATCATATGGCGCCAATGACCTTTTGAGCAAAAGAACCGATCAAAACCCACCCCTGGCCCCTCCCGGGAGGGGAAAAGTTTCCAATAGAAATTCGATTCGTAAAATTGATGCCTTGTCAGGTCGAGCGGCGTCGAGACCGGCATAGCTGGCAACCTTCATATCCCGTTTTGCTTCGCAGGGTACCTTCCTCCGAGACTTAAATTCCAAATCACATGCACCAAGTCTCAAGGTATCCTATTAATCCCACTGACCTTTTCGGGAAAACCCCGGCCTATATTTCTTTTTGCCTCTTTTTGCTTGTCCAAAAAGAGGCGCAAAAAGGACACTTTTTCGTTAGGTGTTTCCCATTCGCTGGCGCTCATGGGAACCGCTCGCACGGGCTGAACGCGGTCCATGGTTTCCCGCGTTCTTGACGCCCCTGATCGCTACACTACAGAAAAAGATAACTCACCAACGACCCTTTCAAGAAAAGAAAAATCAGCCTAGCGTTTTTTGTTTCTTTTTTTGGCGATGAAAAAAAGAAAAGAACAATAAGAATTATTTTTTTATGGGCCTCTTTTTGGGCACAAGAACCGATCCAAACCCACCCCTGGCCCCTCCCGGGAGGGGAATAGTTTCCAATAGAAATCGGATTCTTGGAATTGATGCCTTGTCAGGTCGAGCGGCGTCGAGACCGGCATAGCTGGCAACACCACTATTTCTGAAAACCTTCGTTAAAGGAAATCCGGTCAATTTTCAAATTCCAAGCTGAACAAGCTTATAGAGGAATATTGCCATGCTTTTTCTTGGGCAGGGTGGCCACTTTGTTTTGCAGCAAGGCGTAGGCCTTGATCAATTTGTTTCGGGTATTTTTGGGGAGAATGACCTCATCGATAAATCCTCGCTCGGCGGCGCTGTAGGGGTTAGCGAATTTTTCGGCATACTCGGCCTCTTTTTCGGCCAATTTCGCTTGAGGGTCTTTTGCGGCAACGATTTCTTTCCTGAATATGATCTCGCTGGCCCCCTTCGCCCCCATGACGGCGATCTCGGCACTGGGCCAGGCATAGTTCATGTCGGCACCTATATGTTTTGAGTTCATCACATCGTAGGCGCCACCATAGGCTTTTCTGGTAATCACCGTCACTTTCGGAACCGTTGCCTCGCTCAGCGCATATAACAGTTTTGCGCCATTCATGATGATTCCTTTCCATTCCTGATCGGTACCGGGAAGAAATCCGGGCACATCCACCAAAACCAAAAGGGGAATGTTGAAGCAATCGCAAAAACGGGTAAAACGGGCCGCCTTTTTGGAACTGTCCACATCGAGCACCCCCGCCAAATGCATAGGCTGATTCGCGACGATGCCGATACTTTTACCGGCCAGTCTCGCAAAACCGACCACGATATTTTCCGCATAGTCTTTATGGATCTCACAAAATGTTTCCGCATCGATGATCCCATGGATCACATGGCGCATATCGTAAGGCTGACTGGCATTTTCAGGGACAATTTCCTCCAGTACCTCCCGGGTTTCATCGGCCAGGGCATAGGGAAGATCTTCAGGGGCATCTTCACAGTTCTGCGGCATATAACCGATCATTCGTTTGATCTGATCGAGGCATTCCAGGTCGTTCACTGCGGTCATATGCGTCACCCCCGATTTCGTGGCGTGCGTTAAGGCGCCTCCCAGCTCTTCCGAAGTCACCGATTCGTTCGTGACCGTTTTTACCACATTGGGTCCCGTCACGAACATATAACTGGTGTTTTCTACCATGAGGATAAAGTCGGTCATGGCTGGGGAATATACGGCTCCGCCCGCACAGGGCCCCATGATCGCGGATATTTGCGGGACTACCCCGGAGGCCATCACATTTCTATAAAAGATATCGGCATAGCCCCCCAGCGACCGCACCCCTTCTTGGATTCGTGCGCCCCCGCTATCGTTCAAACCGATAATGGGAACCCCGATTTTCAGGGCGATGTCCATTATCTTACAGATCTTCTCGGCATGGGTTTCCGATAGGGCGCCCCCAAAAACCGTAAAATCTTGGGCAAAAACACATACCTGCCTCCCGTTGATGGTGCCATGGCCGGTGACCACCCCATCGCCATAATAGAGTTCTTTTTCCATCCCAAAGTCTGAGGTACGATGGGTCACCAAAGCCCCCATTTCTTCAAAAGAGCCCTCATCCAATAAAAAATGGAGCCGCTCATGGGCCGTCAATTTTCCCTTGGCATGTTGTTTTTCAATGCGCTGTTGACCGCCTCCCAAGCGGGACTGTGCTAATTTTTCTTCCAGGATCTGCTTTTTTGATTTCATGTGGGCGATGTTAAACGGGTTTGTGCTACTGGGTCCTGCTTTTTTTCCAAAGGCTCGGCCCCATAACGGGCTTCTTCAGTATTTTTTGATTTTCAAGATGCAACCGCAGTCCAACGAGTGCCGCAATTTTGCGTTCCTCTGCGTATTGTTCTGCAAGTGCTTCTGGGGAATAATGGTTTTTGACAAAATGGGTATCAAAGTCCCCCGAAGTGAAGGCTTCATGTTCACAGACAAATTTGCCGAACGCCAAGGTGGTGGCCACGCCTTCGATCTGGTACTGGTCGATGGCCTCGATCATGCGTTGAATGGCTTCCTCCCTATTTTTTCCGTAGGTGATCAACTTCGAAAGCATGGGGTCATAATAAATAGGGACCGCCATCCCTTCCTCGAAACCATCATCCAAACGAATGCCGGCCCCTTCAGGCCTCCTGTACGTAGACAAAGTACCTATACTGGGCATAAAATTGTCCAATGGGTCTTCGGCATATACGCGCACCTCCAGCGCGTGGCCCTGTATGCGCAAATCTTCCTGGACGAATGCCAAGGGTTCCCCTCTGGCAATCTTGATCTGTTGTTCGACCAGGTCTATGCCGGTGATCCATTCGGTGACCGGATGTTCTACCTGCAACCGGGTATTCATCTCGAGGAAATAAAAATTCATTTCCGCATCCAACAAAAACTCAACGGTGCCCGCCCCCATATAATCACAGGCTTTGGCCACCTTAACCGCCGCTTCGCCCATGGCAGCCCTAAGTTCGGGCGTGAGCACTGAGGAGGGGGCCTCCTCGATCACTTTTTGGTGCCTTCGCTGTATGCTGCATTCCCGCTCAAAAAGATGTACGGTATGGCCGGCGCTATCGGCGAGCACCTGAATTTCAATATGCCGGGGGGAAGCGATGTACTTCTCGATAAAAACGGCCCCATCGCCAAAAGCGGCCTGCGCCTCACTGATGGCACGGTTCATCTGTTCGGGCAACTCTTCCAATGAACCTACGATCCGCATGCCCTTGCCACCGCCTCCTGCCGCAGCTTTGATCAAAATGGGGAACCCTATTTGCCGTGCGATTTTTTTGGCCAGGACCACATCGGAAATGGCTTCTTCCGTACCGGGGACCATGGGGATCTGGTAATCACGTACCGCTTCTTTTGCCGCCAACTTGTTGCCCATGAGCTTTATGGCGTGTGGTCTTGGCCCGATAAAAACAATTCCGTGGTCTACCACCATTTGTGCAAAAACATCGTTTTCACTTAGGAACCCGTAGCCGGGGTGGATGGCATCAGCCGCCGTTTCCTTTGCGGCAGCCATCACTTTTTCCATGGCCAGGTACGACTCGGAAGAAGGCGCCTTCCCCAGGAATACCGCCTCATCGGCAAATTTCACATGGGGCGACCAGCGATCGGCTTCCGAATACACGGCAACCGTTTTTATGCCCATTTTGCGGGCGGTCTTCATAATTCGGAGCGCGATTTCACCACGGTTGGCAACCAGTATTTTTTTCATGGATCAAGTTCTTTTTTGGTCATTTCGATAAAGGCGGGATTCTTATGATTCCATTGCTATGATCAACTGTCCTTTTTCTACGGTATCATCGATCTTAACAGCGATCGATTTTACGATCCCCGCCCCTTGTGACAGGATAATGTTCTCCATCTTCATCGCGGAGAGCACCAATAAAGGGGTGCCTTCCGAAACCGTTTGCCCTGCAGTTACCATCACATCGATGATCAATCCGGGCATGGGCGCTTTCACGGAGTTGACTTTCTGGGACGTAGAGGTCAGCAGCCCCATTTTTTTTACCCGCAGGTCAAATTCATCCGCGATCGTTACCTCATAACTGTTGCCATTGACGACGATCCGGTAGACTTTTTTTAAATAATCCGAATGGGCCAAGCCGATGGCATACGCTTGGTGATGCCGTAGGAGATGAAAATTCGCGTTATCGACCTTGATGAGGTCCAACGTTTCAGCGGCTGAAACACTTATCGGTATTTCTTCTTGGTCTACGGTCACTAAATAATCGGTCATTTTTCTAAATTTTGGGATAAGCGTTGCATGTTGGATAAAGATATGCCATGACCTTACAGCCAGCAAGTCTTTGTGGATACCACATATTAAAAATATCGGTTAAACTGCCTTCCAGGCTATACCATGTAGGGCGAAGTTGTAATTTAGGAAATGTTTTGATGAATATGGGCAGAAGCCATGGTCAATACGGGATCGGGGACCAGTAGTCTTTTGGGCAAAAGACCTTGTCTATTTTTGTTTATTTTCTTTGCCTCTTTTTGCTTGTCCAAAAAGAGGCGCAAAAAGGACACTTTTTCATTAGGTGTTTCCCATTCGCTAGCGCTCATGGGAACCGCTCGCACGGGCTGAACGCGGTCCAGGGCTCAGACGCCCGCGCTCACTACACTACAGAAAAAGATAACCCCCCAATAAACTTTTTGGGGTAAAGACCCGGCCTATTTTTGTTTTTGCCAGAAATCAAGGGATTTTCACCTGTGTTTGAGGGAAGCCATCCATAGAGCATTCCGAGCATCGGAAGCGGCCTGGATGGTGCGGCCGTGGAAATCGCGTAGATTTCAAGAAAAGAAAAATCAGCCTAGCCTTTTTTGTTTCTTTTTTTGGCGATGAAAAAAAGAAAGAAACATATAAATATTTCTCTTGCTTCTTTTTGCCTGTCCAAAAAGAAGCGTAAAAAGGACACTTTTTCATTAGGTGTTTCCCATTCGCCGGTGCTCATGGGAACCGCTCGCACGGGCTGAACGCGGTCCAGGGCTAGACGCCCCCGCTCGCTACACTACAGAAAAAGAAGACCCTCCAAATATGCTTTTTGGGCAAAAGACCCGATCCAAACCCACCCCTGGTCCCTCGCGGGAGGGGAATAGTTTCCTATGGAATTTTAATGCTAACGTTGTTGCCTTGTCAGGTCGAGCGGAGTCGAGACCGGCAAAGCTGAAAACCTTCGTTAAAAGGAGTACCTCCACTGACCTTTTCGGGGAAACCCCGGCCTATTTTTGTTTTTTTTTGGCGATGAAAAAAAGAAAGGGACATTAAAAATTCTTTTTTTCCTTGCCTCTTTTTGTATGCTGATCCAAAATGATAATAAGGTTATGAGGGATAATATTTCCCATCCATGTGCAGTCGATATCCCTTGGGGTAATACTTGCCGTCCTGGCCGAGGAAACTGCCTTCAGGATAGTATTTTCCATCGATGCCCAAAAAGGACCCTTTGGGATAGTACTTCCCATCCTGCCCCAAAAAACTGCCCTCGGGATAGTATTTTCCGTCCCTTCCCAATACCGATCCTTTTGGGTAATACTTCCCGTCCTGGCCGAGGAAACTGCCTTCGGGATAATATTTCCCATCCATGCCTAAAAACGACCCTTTGGGATAGTACTTTCCATCCTGCCCCAGAAAACTGCCCTCGGGATAATATTTGCCATCAATGCCTAAAAATTGCGCCATATTTTTTGTTTCGTTTAGGACCCATCGGACTCCTATTTAAGATTATTCCAAGGCTTTATAACGGTTGATCTTTTAACGGCTACTTTCTCTATTTCTTTCTATTGAAATTGAATGGATCGTACATGGATCGTCCTTCCTTCGCCGCCCAAAAAAACAAAGCCCAAGGGGGTCTCTATGATTTTCTTGTCTGCGGTCTCAAATCGGTCAATGGGCACTTCATAAGTTTCCCAGGTATTGGTCAATGTGATATCAACTCTTGATTCCGTACCGTCGGGAAGGTCATATTTGTCTTTCATCATTAAGGCGAAGGTCTCACCACCCGCCGCACCTTTCATTTCCAGGACCACCTTTTCAAAATTTGTGAAGTCCATTTCGGTTACGCGACCATTCAAGGCCTTGATATTAAAGTAAGGCGAGCCCCAATCGAGCGTATTTTCAGGATAGGTCAAAATAATATGGTCATCCTCAAATTGTATCCCTGAGTAATATTTGTTGCTGGATTGTGCATACAATAACCCAAAGCCCGAAGGCACCTTTCCATTGACCAGTAGGTTCAGGATGCCGACCTCCGAATAGGAATATAAAATACCGCTAAAATCAACTTTGGTCTGCCCGTCAAAATTCATTTCTCCCTTATCGACCATTTCGATATACTTTTCACCCAGCAGGATTTGCTGATCGTATAAACGGGTCATATTCAGTTCGATAAAACTTTTGGCAAAAAGTGCTTTTGTATCCTGGGCATTCAAAACCTCCAAAAATCGTGCTTGGGTTCCACCCTCTTCCATATAATCCCAAGGGGCCATAAAAACGTCAATTCCTTTATTTCTAAAAGTATTGGACCATGTTTGATAATCGGCCTTCACCGACTGGTTGTAACTTTCTTCCTGTTTTTGCAGGCGTTCGGCGGAAGTGTAGAAGGTATTCAGCAACAATTCAATATCCGTACCTTGGAGTTTATATAAGTAAATTGAATTTTTCAATGCTTCAAAAGCACTAAGATTGGGCTGATAATAAATAAGATTCGTCAACTCATTGAAGGTGTTCGCCACAAAAGCGTAATCTTCAAAAGCCATACTAGGGCTTTGGGCATCTATGTAGGCATCGAAAATAGAATCTGACTTTATCCCAATACTTTCCCTGGCGGTTCTAAGCAATCTCAGATATCCGATATCCGATTGAATGGCACTGGAAATACTTTTCATCAGACCATCCAGTTCTTTGGCTTGGATACGATCTTCGTTATTATTATTGATTTGTAGCGCGATCAAAATGCCGATTACTACAAGCACGATTTCCCCTATTGCATACCTCAAATATTTTAAGGGCTTGTTGTTGTCGGCGAATTGTTTGCGGATTTTTCGAAATATGGGCAGCATGGTTTGAAAGGGGTTGTTGTACTACCCAAGATAACGAATTATTGGGCATTCCGTTGGGTACCTAATTTTTGTTCGACACAATATTGAAAAGAAAAACCTGTTCTACTTCCTTTTGGCCCTTTTAACCTTTTTATTGGGTTTTTGTCCATTGATTCAGAATTTATTTAAAAATGCAGGGTTCTAAAGAAAGCATAACCCTAAAATCCCCTGTTATGAAACGCAATACACAAATCAAATCCAGGCTTCAATGGGCATGGATATTTCTATTGGCCCCCATCGTTACCGAAGCCCAATGCGAACTCTTCAAGAGTGAAATGGACGAAGTAAAGGATTATATGGTGGCCGTGAGCCATCAGGTCGATTCGCTTCAGACCTTTGCCGAATCGGCGGCCTATGCCGCACAAATCGCATCGGCGCGCAACAACGCCCGAAAAGTGGAACTGATGATGGGGAAAGCGCTGAACGCTGCGGATGAGGCCGTATTAAGGGCGGCCGAGGCACAATATTATTCTGAAGTTTGCGGACTGGAAGCTGTGAAAAGCCATTCGATAGATGCAGAGCGCCACACGCTCGACGCACGTGATTTTGCCGAGGAGGCCTTTGCCAATGCCAAAGCGGCGAACTCGGCCAAGAACCTGGGCGATATGCATTACTATATGCGGAAATCGCAGCGCGCGGGGCAGGAGGCCAGGGATGCGGCGGATGATGCCGTTTATGCGGCCTCCATTGCACATATGAGCTGTAGCCATGAAGCGGCGCTTAGCTTGGGGAGCGAGTAGAACTCCTAAAGGAAAGAATATTTTTAAAAAAAACAAGATCCCCGCGGCACAAGGCTGCGGGGATCTTTTATTATTTAGGGTCTTCCTCCCTGCATGGGCGGTGGGCCCGCTTCGTCCAGATCAGCTGGTAAGGCCCAAAAGTCCCATCAAGAATCCAAGAACGATCAATGCAAGTACTACCTCCAAGCTTACGTTTAAAACAGATAGGATGGCATTCAATACCGGGTGTTTGTCTGAATTTGTTTCCATAGCAGTAAAATTTTAAGGGATTAGCAATAACAATAAGGTACGATTTTGGGTGGCGTACCTGCTCAGATTTGTTGTGAAAGTGCCAAAAGTTGTGGTTTAATCGTGTTTTTTGCGCATTTCGTCGATGAATCGACAATTGCAACTGTTACAGACCCTGCCCTTTCGCGAGGTGCGTCAGGGTTTTTATTTGGCAACAGTGCCCTTTTTATGAGATCCATTTTTGGAGATGTGCAATATGGCGTCCCCTTGATTGACAATGGGGGAATGGTTCACGCAGATCACATAACCCGGACTGCTCGCCTTGATCGATTTTTCGAATTCCCCGAAGGGATCGGAAATACTGGCGATCAGTTCTCCTTTTTCAACATAGGCGCCCAAACCGACATAGGGTCGGTACATCCCCGAGAAGCTGGCCCTGACCCATCGAGACGACTCCAAAAGAATCGATTCTGTTGCTGGATAACGAGAATCCGACAGTTCCTTTTGAAAATCCCGGATGCCCAAGTGCTGCATGACCCTCAGTGCACCGGCCACGCCGTGGGAGGTGATCAAATCATCGGAGAACATTGATTTTCCCCCTTCAAAAAGCAATATGGTTTTCCCCAGTTTTACGCAGACGTCCCTAAAGGTATTTTCCTTGTTTTTGGATTGCAATATAAAAGGGGCGCCAAAAATGCGAGCCAATTGAATGCACTCCTTGTTTTTAGGATCCATGCGTATTTGCGCGATATTGAAACGGGCATTCCCCCCGGTATGGTAGTCGATTCCATAGTCGATATGGGGGATGATCTCTTTCATGATATGGTAGGCGAAGCGGCTCGCGAGCGAACCCCTGACGTTTCCGGGAAAGACCCGGTTCAGGTCCCTGCCGTCGGGGAATTGCCGCGTCTGGTTGATAAAACCAAAAACGTTCACCACCGGAATACAGATGACCATGCCCTTGGTGGGTCTATGATATTTGGCCATAATGATGCTCCGAACAATTTCAACGCCGTTGATCTCATTGCCATGGATCCCTCCTGTCAACAATATACTGGCCCCGTCTTTCTTGCCGCGCGACACGATGATCGGAATTTCGATGTTCGACCGGGTATGCAGTTTGGCGATGTTCAGGGTAAGCCGATAGCTTTTGCCCGGCATGATGGGCGTGCCCAGAATTTCAATATTTTTATTCGGCATTGCGCTCCACATATTTGATGATATGCCCGGCGATATCCTTACCCGTAGCGGTTTCTATGCCTTCAAGGCCCGGGGAAGAGTTCACTTCAAGGATCAAGGGCCCCCTTGCCGATTGCAGGAGGTCTACCCCAGCAATGCCCAAGCCCATTACCTTGGCCGCTTTCAAGGCCGCATTTTCTTCCTCATCGGTAAGTTCGATGATATTGGCCGATCCCCCACGATGCAGATTCGACCTGAATTCCCCTTCCTTGCCCTGTCTTTTCATGGCCCCAACGACAACGCCATCCACAATAAAAGCACGGATGTCGGCCCCTTTTGCCTCTTTGATGTATTCTTGGACGATGACCCTGGCCTGTAGTCCGTTGAAGGCCTCCAAGATCGACTCGGCCGAGTTTCTATTGTCGGCCAACACCACCCCGAGCCCTTGGGTGCCCTCCAATAGTTTAATGACCAGCGGGGCGCCCCCGACCTTGTCGATGATGCCCGCCACATTTTTTGAATAGTTGCTGAACACGGTCTTGGGCAGCCCTAGCCCCGCCCTCGACAGGATCTGCAAGCTCCGCAATTTGTCCCTTGATCTTACCAGGGCCTGGGATTCGGTGGCGGTGAAAATTTTCATCATTTCGAACTGTCTCACCACGGCAGTTCCGTAAAAAGTGACGGAAGCCCCAATCCTGGGGATGACCCCATTTACATCCGATATTTCGGTTCCTTTGTAAACGATGCCCGGTTTCTTTTTTTCAATGACAAGATCACATTTGGTATGGTCTACCACTTGCATTTCATGCCCTTTCTTTTTGCCGGCCTCAACCAGTCGTTTTGTGGAATACAGGTTGGGATTTGCCGACAATACTACTAATTTCATATGATTTGTTTTTAGGGTTAATGCGCTATGACCGCAGTTTACCGAACCCTTGATTATCGAAAATGATGCTCTTATCAGTGCCCAACAGTTCGCCTTCTGCGATGCCACAAACAGTCCATAAATTGCATACTGGCGACCTTTAACCGTGCAATGGTCAGGACCAGGGGTGCGATTTTGAAAAATTTATTGATGGGTAGGGGAGCTATTTTCCGTAATTCTTTCAGTAAAAAAGGTTAGAAACGCAATGACGATAAGATAAAGAATTTTAAATGAAATCCATCAAGTTGGGGATATTAAAAATGTAGGCCTCCTTGAAATTCCCTGATTTTATGGCCAATCGCCTCAATTTGTTGTTTTGTTTTTGAATCGTGTTCCACTATTTGGTAACTTACCCGAAACCATTTCAATCATTACCATGAAGATCTGTTTTCGCCCGCTTCTTGCCCTGCTTTGCCTTGGCCTTTTATTCTCCTGTAAAACGGAAACCGTTAAAAGCGAGCCTTCCGAATTTACGCTCGACTATGAAAAATTTACCCTTGACAATGGCCTGGAGGTCATCTTGCATGTCGACAAAAGCGACCCCATAGTGGCCGTGGCCACCATGATGCACGTGGGGTCGAACCGGGAAAAGCCCGGCAAGACAGGATTCGCCCATTTTTTTGAGCATATGTCCTTCAACGATTCTGAAAACGTACCCGTCGGAGCCAACCGAAAGATGATACCCGAATGGGGCGGTACCCGGAACGGCGGTACCTGGAGCGATGGAACGGTGTATTATGAGGTGGTGCCCAAAGACGCCTTCGAGAAAATCCTCTGGATCGACAGCGACCGTTTCGGCTATATGATCAATACGGTCACCACGGCCGCCTTGGAACGCGAGAAACAAGTGGTGAAAAACGAAAAACGAGAGAATTACGACAATGCCCCCTATGGCTACACCAATGAGATCATCAGAAAGAATTTATATCCCGAAACACATCCCTACCATTGGACGGTGATCGGTTCCTTGCCCGACCTGCAGGCGGCCACCTTGGAAGACGTCAAGGAATTTTATGGCAAATATTATGGGGCATCAAACGCTACCTTGGTCATCGCCGGCGACATCGACCCGGCTGAAACAAAAACCTTGGTACGGCAATGGTTTGGAGAGATTCCCAGCGGTCCTCCGGTGGAGCCATTACCCCCCATGCCGGTTCGCCTTGCCGAATCCAGATCGCTCTTTTTCAAGGATAATTTCGCCAAGTTGCCCGAATTGAGGATGGTCTTTCCCACAGTGGAGGAATATCATGACGACCAGTATGCCCTCGATGCCCTGGGCCAACTGCTGAGCGCAAGTAAAAAATCGGCCCTATATAAAACCGTGGTGGAAAAGCATAAATTGGCCCCGAGTGCCAGTGCTTACAACAACAGCAGTGAGTTGGCGGGCGAATTCGTGATACGGGTAAGGGCCAATGAAGGGGTGTCTTTGGATTCCGTAAAAAGGGCCATTGATGAAGGGCTTCAAGACTTTGAGACCAACGGGTTCATCGATAAGGAACTGGAACGGCTAAAGGCAGCATTGGAGACCGACCTTTATGGCGATGTGGCGACCGTGTTGAACAAGGCTTTTCAACTGGCGCAGGACAACGAATTCGGTGCTGACCCCGGAATGATCACAACTCGTGCCAAAAAGTACCAGGCCCTTGACCGTGCCGCCATTATGGGCGTTTATGAAAAATACCTGAAGGGCAAAAATTATGTAATGACCAGTGTGGTGCCCAAGGCAACACCCGAACTGGCCGTCGCCAACGCCGAAGAGGCCACCGTATGGCAAGAGGAAATAACCGCGATGAAAGCCAACGAGGAAGTGGCACAAGGCGAAGAGGCCGATTATGTCAAAACCCCTACGACCTACGACCGGTCGGAACCTGATTTTGGACCGCCGCCCCTTTTCACCATGCCCAAGATTTGGCAAGCCAAGGCAGCAAACGGCTTGTCGTTGTACGGCATTGTGAACCATGAAATTCCGATCGTCAATTTCCGATTGACCATCCCAGGCGGGCATATGCTCGATCCAAAAGGGAAGGCCGGATTGGCCAGCTTAACGGCAGATTTGATGAACGAGGGCACCGCGAACAAGACCGCTGCCGCCCTCGAGGAGGCGATCGGACTTTTGGGTTCGGAACTGCGGTTCAGTGGTAATCTCGAATCGGTGGAGATCAGCGGCACCTGTTTGGTGCGTCATTTTGAAGCCACGCTCGATCTTATGGAGGAAATGATCTTACAACCGCGCTGGGACGCCGATGACTTTGACCGTTTAAAACAAGAATTGATCACCTCGATCAAGGGGCAGGAGGCCGATCCGAGTGCCATAGCCAGCAACAATTTCAATGCCTTGCTCTATGGAGGGAACAATATGCTCTCGATTCCTTCGAACGGTACCCTTGAAAGTGTGGAAAAGCTGACCCTTGATGATGTGAAGGCATTTTATGCCCAATTGGGCCCGAAGCATGCCAGCTTCAAAGTGGTCGGCGATATCGATCAAGATCGTGTCGAAAAAGCAATGACTTCGTTGGAGAAAAAGTGGACGGGTCCGGAAGTTTCCATTGCCAAGCAAGAATATTTGCCCAACGATAACGCGGGGAAATTATTTTTTATCGATGTGCCCGATTCAAAACAGTCAGTGCTATTGGTCGGTAGATTGGCATTGGCCGCCGACCATGCCGATGCGCCTAAACTCGACTTTGCCAATGAAATACTTGGCGGAGGATCGAGCGGTCGTTTGTTTCAGACCCTTCGAATAGAAAAGGGCTATACCTATGGGGCCTATTCCGGGGTGCCCTCAAGAAAGGAAATCGCACCGTTCATCGTGCGATCGAGCGTTAGGGCGAATGCCACCCTGCCTTCCCTTGAGATCATCCAAAAAATGATCCAGGACTACGGACCGAATTTTACCGAAAATGAAGTGGAATTGACCAAGAACAAGATCGTAAAACAGAATACAAGGGCCTATGAATCGGCCAATGCGAAGTTGAACATCCTGGATCAAATCGATAGCTACGGGAAGTCACTGAAATATATCGAGGAAGAACAGGCATTGCTCCAACAGATGCAACGCGATGATTTTCAGCGCATCATAACGGAATATATGCCGGAAGAAGAGATGGTTTACGTGGTGGTCGGCGACAAGGCCTCGCAGTGGGATGAGGTCAAAAAATTCGGAAAGGAAGTGATTGAATTGGACCTCCATGGAAAGCCTAAATCAAAATAAAATTCCTTATGAATCCATCCACTTTTTAAAATCGGGCGCTTTGGCCTTGCTGATGACAATGCGTTCTTCAGAGGGTGGCCGCACGTTCACCAAAAGTTTGCCCCCGAAATGGTATTTGAGGTTCGTGATGGCGTTTTTGGAGAGGATGAACTGTCGGTTGACCCGGCAAAATAGGGACGGATCCAATTCGTTTTCAATATCCTCCAATTTTTTGTCGAGAATATAGGTCTGGTTGTCCTGGGTCTTCACCTTCACCATGCCTGTGTCGATGTAGATGTAGGCAAATTGTTCGGTCTTCAGGGGAATCATCTGGTCTCTTTGGTTCACCAGATAGGTGGCCTTGAAGGTTTTGGTCTTGGCCTTGATCAGATCCAAAAGTCCCGTTACCTGTGCATCGACCAAGCCCGTGCCTTTCGATTGTGTCTTGAACTGCTCCAGACTGGCCGACAGTTCTTCCTGGTCTATGGGCTTCAACAGATAGTCGATGCTGTTCAGCTTGAAGGCCTTTAGGGTATACTGGTCGTAGGCCGTGGTAAAGATCATAGGGGCTTCGATCTTGACTTGGTCGAAAATCTCGAAGGAGAGTCCGTCTGCCAAGTGGATGTCCGAAAACACCAGATCGATTTCATGGGGCTTTCCAAAATAGGCCACGGAGGCCTTCACCGATTCGAGCACTGCAACGATCTGGATTGATGGATCGATCCGCTGCAGCAGATAGGCCAAGTTTTCACTTGCCGACAATTCATCCTCTATGATCACTACGTTCATGTCGTTTTTAAGAAAGGCAGTTCAACACTAAAGTTATTGTTTTCGGTAGAAATGGTCATGTTCCGTTTCGCCAATAAAAAATATCGTTTTTGCAGATTGGCAAGTCCGCTGCCCGTACCCTCGGCCAGGGTGGTCCTCGGCCTGATCGGGTTTTCCACACAGATGGCGTCGTCTTTGGAAAAAATCTTTACGATCAAGGGATTGGATTCCGAAATCTCGTTGTGCTTGACGGCATTTTCCACCATCGATTGGAGGGCCAAAGGCGGCAGTTGCTTGTCGAGATCGGCATGGTCGATGTTGATTTGGATCGAAAACCGGTCACGGTACCGTGCTTTGATCAAATGCACATAACTTTCCAAAAATTTGAGCTCTTCCTTAACGGTCACCAAATCCCTGTCCCCGCTCTGCAGGATATAGCGATACATGAACGACAGCTTGGTCACGAATGACGTTGCTTCTTCATTGTCGCGGATCAGGCAGTTGAGCGAATTCAACGAATTGAACAGGAAATGGGGGTCGATCTGGTTCTTCAGGGCGGTGAGCTCGTTTTGCAGGTTCTGCTGCTTGAGGTGTTCGTTTTCGATTGCACTTTCTTTTTGGATCAGTTGTAGCCTTAAGATCCTGCCTACGAATAACAAGCTGATCAGGATAATCACGTATTTGAAAAATAAGAATCCCTTTTCTTCACGCGATATCGGAAGTCCGGTCATGGGATAGAGCTGTTCCAGTACTTTTAAGGTACCCGTCAAGAAAGCGACACCCAACAGTAACGTAACGGCAATACGAACCATGTTTGACCTGATATAAATATATGCCCAATTGGCGCTGAGCTCTAGGATGAGCCAAGAAAAAAGAAAGAAAAATACCAGTTGCAGCAGCAAGTCGGAGATCAATTCCCCCGAAAGATCCATCTTGCCTGTATCGATCATCCTATAGATGAACAGGGTTTTGGATATGGAAACCATCACGGAAACAAGCAGCGAGACCTTGAGGATCTGCGGTCGACTTACGTTTTTGATTTCGAGGGCTTTCATGGTTCTATGATTTAAATATACTTCTTTAAACGGTTTGGCCGGTCATCGGGCAGTGTTTTGAAAAAAAGAAAGGCCCTTGGTTTTCACCAAAGGCCAACTTATTTCAGTTCTTGGCCAAAATTTATTTGGCATAAGGGTTGAACCCACTTGGAAGGTATTTTTGCGTAGGGAAATCGAGTTGTATCTCTTCTTCCTCTTCGATATAGATGATGCTGTTCAAATCGAGTTCTTCCAGGGCCACTTGAAGATCAAGGTCCATGCCTTCATAGGCGTTGAAACCTTTGGGCAAATAGTTGGCGGTATCAAATCCAAGATCGATATCCTCTTCCTCCTCCACAAAAACGATGTCATCAAGGTCAAAGTCAATTCCCTCATAGGCATTGAAGCCCAAGGGCAGATAGTCGGCGGTATCAAAGCCCAGGTCGAATTCGGCCTCGAGTTCCACATAGTCGATCTCGTTGATGTTTAGGGTTGTAGGATTGGTATCGGCAGGCAGGGCGTTAAGAAAAGGCTGTTGCAGTTCCGTGTAGGCACTCGATTCCTCTTTTTCACATTTGTCTTTTCCGTTGAAAGAGAATAATACCAGTGATAATAATCCGATTCCGGTAAGTATGCTTACTTTTTTCATGATGTTTATTTTAAGATTCGTTTTGTTGTTTTTATTTTAATTCTTGGGCAAATCTAGGGCGAAACAAATCTTTAAAAGCTTGGTTTTTGGGTGAAACGACCAAATACCCTAGTGAAACGACCGTAGGGCAAGATGGGATGACGGCCATCATGGTTGAACTTTGCTCTTTTGTGCTTATTTGCATGGTTCGGGGCCAGTTTTCATATCGGATTTTCAGGGTATTGAAAAAAGCATAACTTTATGAACGATGGTGCATGGTAAACGATAACCCTTCATTTGTCATCGATTTCTTTTCCCAAGGATGCCTAAAAGAATAAACATGAAAAAGACGCCTCCCTTTACCAATCTGTTGATGGCCTTGTGCGTCTTTTGTGTTATGAAGACACATGCGCAGGCTCCGAATGGATACCATCTTTGGCTGGGATATGATAGGATCGAAGAAGACGCCCAATTGAATGAATATCAAGAGACCGCCGCATCGATCTATTTTGTGCCCCAGAGCGAAATCCTGGAAACTGCGAAGGGCGAACTGAAGAACGGGCTGGCCCAAATGCTTAACCGGCCGCAGGTTTTTAGCGATGTGGTCAACGCGACAACTTCGATGATGATCGCCAAAAAGGCCGATCTTGATCAAAAGGTGTGGGGGGACATCACGGCCGATTATGCACGAATCGGAGCGGAAGGTTTTATCATCAAGGACATACGCTTGAACGGCAAATCGGTTTTGTTGCTTACCGCCAATGAAGATATCGGTATCCTATACGGGGTGTTTAAGGTACTGCGACTGATGCAGATCCGTCAAAATCTGACCGGCCTGCACCTCGTCGACGCACCGAAGATCCAGCTGCGCATGCTCAACCATTGGGACAATCTCGACCGGACCATCGAACGGGGCTATGCGGGATTTTCATTATGGAACTGGCAAAAACTGCCCGAATTCATCGACCGGCGCTATATCGACTATGCCCGTGCGAATGCCTCCATAGGCATCAATGCAACCGTTTTGACCAATGTGAACGCGAACGCCCTGGTGCTCACCCCGGCCTATCTGGACAAGGTGGCGGCATTGGCGAAGGTATTCAGGCCCTATGGCATCAGGGTATATCTGACCGCTCGTTTTTCCGCCCCGATGGAAATCGGGGGCCTGCCCACCGCCGACCCGCTCGACGAAAAAGTAGGACAATGGTGGCAGGCCAAGGCAAAAGAAATTTATGACCGTATTCCCGATTTTGGGGGCTTTTTGGTGAAAGCAAATTCGGAAGGCCAGCCCGGCCCGCAAAATTATGGTAGGAACCATGTGGATGGTGCGAACATGCTGGCAAAAGCCGTGGCGCCCTTTCAGGGGAATGTGATCTGGAGGGCCTTTGTGTATTCCGAACAAGATCCCACCGATCGTGCCAAACAGGCCTATGATGAATTCGTACCTTATGATGGGCAGTTTTTGGACAATGTGCTGGTACAGGTCAAGAACGGGCCAATCGACTTCCAGCCCCGGGAGCCTTTCCACCCTTTGTTCGGTGCCATGCCCAAAACGCCTTTGATGGTGGAGTTCCAGATTACCCAGGAATATCTGGGTTTTGGCGCGCACCTGGTTTACCTGCCCATTCTCTTCAAAGAGGTCCTCGATGCCGATACCTACCGAGAAGGGAAAGGACTCTACCGTTGCCAAGGTGGTCGACGGAAGTCTCCACAAGCACAAAATAACGGGCATTGCCGGCGTGGCCAACATCGGCAACGACCTGAACTGGACGGGACACCCCTTTGCCCAGGGCAACTGGTACGGGTTTGGTCGTTTGGCCTGGAATCCCGAGCTCCCAGCAGAGGCCATAGCGGACGAATGGCTAAGGGCCACCTATGCGAACGATTCCGATTTTTTAAAATCGATGAAAGAGTTGCTGGCCATTTCCAGGGAGGCGCCCGTGAACTATATGAATCCCCTGGGCCTTCACCATTTGTTCGACACCGGGCACCACTATGGCCCTGGCCCCTGGGTAAACGATTTGAGCCGGCCCGAGTGGAACCCTACCTACTACCACAAGGCCGATGAAAAAGGGATCGGTTTCGACCGTACCCCAAGTGGCAGCAATGCCACGGCCCAATATGCCGGGGAACTACGCCCAAAATTCAACGATGTAAATACCTGCCCGGAGGAGTATCTGCTCTGGTTCCACCACCTCCCTTGGGACCATAAGCTCAAAAGTGGACGTAGCCTTTGGGACGGCCTTGCCTTGAAATATCAGGAAGGGGTGGATCAGGTTCGGGAGATGGTTTCGAAATGGGAAGGGGTAAAGCCCCATGTCTCCCAAAGCCAGTTCCAGGAAGTTCAAATGCTCCTGCGTATCCAATTGAAGGAAGCGAAATGGTGGCGGGATGCCTGTCTGCTCTATTTTCAGACCTTTTCCAAAAGGGAATTGCCCGAGGGGGTCGAAAAGCACGAAGCAAGCTTGGAATATTACCGGTCCTTAAAATTCCCCTATGCCCCTGGTATCAAGCCACGCTGGGATTAGGGCGACATAAATTTTATTGAACATTTTGTAAAAACAACTACCAACAAAAACCCATAACATGAAACATCGATCGGCACACCTTCTCGTCTTTTTCTTCCTGCTCCTTCAGTCCAACCCCCTTTCCGCCCAAAACCAGATCGGCATCTTCGATGGCCATTTGGATGTCGGCGATTGCAAGCTGCAGGGCAATGCCACTTATGACCCCCATGGCCAAACCTATACCCTGAGCGGTTCGGGAACGACTATGTGGTTCGGCAAGGACGACTTCCAGTACCTGTGGACGACCCTTCAGGGCGATTTTATACTAAGGGCCGAGGTTGCCTTTATTGGGGAAGGCGTGGATCCGCATCGCAAAGTGGGATGGATCGTGAAGAACAGTTTGGATACCAACTCAAAGCATGTGAACGCCACCATCCACGGCGATGGACTCACCTCCTTACAGTATAGGAAGGCGATCGGGGGCGACACCGAAGAAGTGATTTCACCCGAAAAGGCACCGGATGTCATTCAGCTCGAACGCCAGGGCGATACCTACATCATGTCGACCGCAAAATTTGGGGAGGAATTCAGCAGTATAACGCTCGATTCGATGAACCTCGATAAGGAGGTTTACGTCGGGATTTATATATCTTCCCATAAGCCCGAAGTGCTTGAAAGCGCAATCTACAGGAATGTGAGGATCATCCGGCCCGCCGCTATCGATTTTAGACCTTATCGCGACTACCTGGGCAGCAACCTTGAACTCATGGACGTGGCCACCGGACTAAGGGAAATCATTTACCGCTCGGCCCATTCGATACAGGCGCCCAACTGGACGGTAGACGGCAAAAAATTGATCTATAACTCCAAAGGTCATCTGTACAACTATGAACTGTCATCCCATAGCATCACGCCGCTCAATACCGGTTTTGCGGTCAACAACAACAACGACCATGTACTGACCTTCGACGGTAAATTATTGGGCATTAGCAACCACAACCAAAACGATAAGGGCAGCTCCGCGCTCTATTATATGAAAACGGAAGGGGATTCGTTGCCCAAGATGGTCACCAAACCCGGATTGGGAGCCTCCTATTTTCATGGATGGTCGCCAGATAACAAAAAAATGGTCTTTACAGGGAACAGGGACGGTGTTTTTAACATCCATACCGTCGATATCGACTCTGGCAAGGAACAAAAATTGACCGATTTGGCCACCTTGGACGATGGCCCCGAATACAGTCCCGACGGGAAATACATTTTTTTCAACTCCACCCGCACCGGAAAAATGCAACTTTGGCGGATGGATGCCGACGGCAAAAACCCCATCCAGCTCACCTTTGATGACTATAATGATTGGTTTCCGCATATCAGTCCCGATCAAAAATGGATCGTTTTCATCTCCTTTCCCAAGGATATCGACCCCAACGACCATCCTTTCTACAAGCACTGTTTGTTAAGGATCATGCCCTACGAAGGGGGAGTCCCAAAAGTGATCGCGTACCTCTATGGCGGGCAAGGGACGATCAATGTGCCCAGCTGGTCTCCCGATAGCAAAAAAATCGCCTTTGTGACCAATACCGGCAACTAGTGTACTTGCAAGTCAGCGAACAAAGGGACGGGCACCACTGGAAAAATCGACTGCAATATCATATTTATGGGCCATCCCAAGCAACGGTTGGCCCATTTATGCATCTTAAGGTTCTAAGCGCGCAATGGCAAAGCAAATTTTTTTGTAATTATCTTTGATATAATCGAACCAAATAATTGGGATGCGGGTAGTTAAGTGTATGGTAAAAACTATAGGATGAAAACAATGGGTAAATGGAATTCGACAATTATGGGGGTCGCGGCGATAGCCGTCACCTTCCTCTTCGCAGCCTGTTCGAATAGCGATCCCATAGTACCTTTGGCCCCGGTTGCCAATCCCGGTTCGACACCAAAAGACAATGGGGTTGTCCCCCCTCTGCCGGAATATAGATTTCTCAGGACATTGGCGTATCGAGACGGAGATGGTTCACAACGAAGGAACTTTGGCTATAGCGGGGGTACAATGGTTCGGGAAGATTTTGTGTTTCAAGGTTTGCCAGTCTGGTCTAGCCAATTCGAATACAATGCGGAAAACCGTTTACTGGTGCAGTCTATATGTGGCGCTGGGGATGTCACCAATGACGGCGGGCTGGATTTTAACTGCACCCGAATCTCGGAAAATCGCTTCTATGACTATACCCTTGGCAAATTGGGCCTTTATGGGACCGAAAAATTGGATGAAGGGGGGAATGTCGTTTTTAACGCATCGGTGACCATCAACCAGGACGATCGGGGCAACATCATCTCGGAACTGTACAACAATGGCCCCAATACCTCGCAGAACCATACCTATATCTACACCGACCAGGATAATATTCGAAAGAAAAGGGTGGCCTATTTGCCCGGGAACACGACCGAGGATATCACCTATGAGGTCGATGACGGTGTCAACCCCTTTTATCCCTTATGGAAAACCTATGGGTATTACCGGGAACCAGCCAACGACAAAACCCTTTTATCGCCCATGTTCTCCCCCCATAATGTCACCAGGGTGTTTGTCAACAATGTGCTGAAACTGGAAGTGGACTATACCTATGATGCCAAGGGGTATCCCATATTTGCTTCCATCAAAAGATATGTCAGCGGGAGCTCCTTCATTGAAGGCGAGATCAGCTATTCCTACACCAATTAAGTCAGGCTAAGGTGAACTCTTATTATTGTCAAACTTGTTCACACGTTTATTTACCGTTCAATTTTTCGGTCGGGCAAGCCGTTCATCCAATTCCAAGAATTTTTCTTTCATCAGACTCAAAGCAAAAGCACCAGCGGAAGCACTAAAAACAGAGTAGTCGAATGCGCCTTTTATTCCGGTTGAAAAAGTCATTGACAAGGCAAATAGCAGAAGCAGAAAGCCGCTCAATTTCGCAAACAGTTCCGTTTTAAATCCGATGATAAGGAAAATGGCAAAAATAATTTCAACAGCAGTGGCCAAAATTGCCAATGTTGGGATCAGTGATTCTGGAATCCAAGGATTGATCAGTTGGGTATAAACCAAGAAATTTTCCCAATTTCCCCAGACGGATACTGCTTTACTCCATAGGCCAAACCTGTCGGCTACCGCTGACAAAAATCCGAACGCCAATACGAGGCGTAAAAAAAGCTTTACTATGTTTCCGGTCATATTTTTTAAGTTTCTGTTTTTGATTGGTCCAGCAATCCGGGATTATATGGCATGATCTTCCACATGATTAGCGCATCTTGTCAGGTCGAGCGGCGTCGAGACCTTTTTGAGTGTCTTTATGTTTATGGTGCTTTCCCTTTTCTTCATTGTGCATGCACCTTGTCAGGTCGAGCGGCGTCGAGACCTTTTTGAGTGTCTATATGTTTTTAGTGCTTTCCTTTACTTCATTGTGCATGCACCTTGTCAGGTCGAGCGGAATCGAGACCTTTTTGAGTTTCATTGTGTTTATAGTGCTTTCCTTTACTAAATTGTGCATGCACCTTGTCAGGTCGAGCGGAGTCGAGACCAATTCGAGTGTTTTTATGTTTGGAATGGGTTTCATTCCTGCATAGCGCCAGTAATTGTAAAACATCGTATTCTCCCTGTGCCAATGCCAGTTTCTTTTTTGCACTCCACCTTTTGATTTTCTTCTCAAAATATATGGCTTGTTCCACATCGTTAAATTCTTGATGGAATATTAGCTTGACGGGCCTTCTTTTATAAGTGAAACAGGTAGGGTTCAATCCTTTCTGATGGTCATCAAGACGCCTTGCCATGTTGTTGGTCACTCCTGTATAGGTCAAACCATCTGAACACTTTAAAATATAAACAAAATAGCTTTTCATGGAATGGCTTTGGTTTGAGGAAGGTCTCGACTCCGCTCGACCTGACATCTTCAATGGGTTGTTTTGCTTTCAAGGAGGTCTCGACTCCGCTCGACCTGACCTAAAAGGCAAGGCGCGGTTCCCCTCCCCAAGATAATGAATTATCGTACAGTACCGTTGGCCCGATGGACAGCAAAATGGTGTCGGTCAGCCTATCTTTCCAATGAAGTGCCTTTCCGTGAAAGAAACCCTTTTTTCGACCAAATTTCGTTTAGAAACCATCGGCCGATAAAAGATTGCGTTTTGCCCAAATTAAAAACCGGTTACGGCCCCAAGGCCTACATTGGCCCTGTAATGCTTTAAACCCCCGAATTATGAAAGCAAAACTTGATGTCATCGAAATGGGCCGTTTTTTGATCTGTCTGGGTATCGCCTGGATCGCTTGGTTCTGCAAGTTCCACACCGGATCGATTTTTTAGCACAACCTTTTAAAACTTCTTTTTGGCAAAGGCACATCGCGATAGAACATGATTCAGGGTGGGTTCCGTTCCGCTTCGATCTCTTCCGCGATCCTTTGGTTCACGTTCACATTTGCCTTGGCCCCCTGGAACACAAAGATCGTGGTGCCCCTTTCGCGGGCGTAAGGGTCGGTGATGGAGTCGTAGATGCTCGAGGCCTCGAAATAGGGGCTCGTTTTGACGAACTCTTCTTCGCGTTCCTCTTTGTACTTCACCCGGATCAGGTTCACGTATCGGGGTGTTAGGTCGAACCAGTTCACATAGTCGGCATTGAAGGAGACCGCTTGTATACCCTTTTCGCTATAGTAGTTGATGGCCCCCGCCTGCCCATAGTTGTCGCAGAGCACCAGGGTTTGGTCGGTATTCGGGAGGGCGGCATAGGCAGCATCGACCTTGGCGGCCAGTTCGCGCCAACCGCGCATATCGGCAAAATCCTGGGGCAGGGCATGGTCTTGCCCGTCTTCCCAGCGCAACAGGCCGTACTTTTGGTACAGCTCGGGATGGGCGACGATATAGGCCGGACTTCGATTGGGGAAAGCGATCAGGGAGATGGGCCAAAACACCAAGATCGGCAGGGCGACAACCACGGGCCGCAGATACCGTTTCCAGCCGCTGTTCAGCAGCGTGGACAGGTACACGGCCCCAAAGGCGATATAGATGGGATAGAGCCCTATGGCATAATAGCTCTTGGCCCGCAGGTATACGAAAGCGGCCAGGGTAAATAGGAGGGCCCAGAAAAAGAATCTGAACTTTTTGAAGGGGGCATGGAACAACAGGGCGGCCCAACCTAGGAGGATGAGCAGGATAGAGCCCGTAAAAAAGAGCAGCTGATCCAGTAGAAAGCCCGTACGGTCAACGTTCACCAACTGGGTCTCTGACAGTTCCCGCAAATGGCGCACCACCGGAAAATTTTCTTGGTACTGCCAAATCAGGTTGGGCAAGATCAGCACGAGCGCCAAAAAAAGCGCCATATACAGCTTTTTGTCGGCAAAGATGCGTCGTTGCGGGGTGAGCAACAGGGCTGGCAGCAGCCCAATCAACGCAAAGCCGATATTGTATTTGTTCAGAAAACCGACCGCAAAGACGACCGCGGCCCAATAGAGCCATTGCGGCTTTTCGTCCTGGAAGTACTTGATCAGGAAAAAGAAGAGGCTTACCCAACAAAGGATGTCGACCGAATTGGGCTGGTAGAGGATGTTGAGCCTTAAAAGGGCCGAGAAAAGCACACAGACGGCGCCCAGAATCTGGGCAAAAAGGTCGCCCTTTAGGGCCTCGATGGCCTTCCAGACCACCAGCAGCGTAAGGGCCCCGAAGAGGGCCGGGAAAAATTTCACCCAAAAAACGCCCTTGCCCAACAACAGTACGATTGCCGAGATCCAGGCGGTAAAGGGGGGCACTGAGGCATAGCCCCAGGCGAGATGGTTCCCCTGATCGATATACAGGTATTCATCGCGGTGCAGCTCATATTCCGGCCCGATGAGCAGGTACTGCAGCACGAACTTCAGCAACAGAAAACCGAGAAGGATCCAAGTGTTTTTGGTTAGCGCCATGGCATGGCTTTTAAGGTTGTTGCCCAAGCCTATGAAAGGGTTTGGGATTGGCCAGTCCTAAGATAGGAAGAAGCATTGAATTCGGAAAGCCGCTGGGTCGGAGTTTTTGGAAGGTAGATTTTTTGAGGTGAAAGGTTAAGGGTTGCCCAAACTGCCTTTCAATTCGGGTTGGATTTTATTGGCCAAAGTTTTATGGGTTGATCCAGATCCGTAAAACTTGTCAAAGATCAGGCATGCTGTAAGATCTCCTGTCACATTAACCGTAGTTCTGAACATTCCCAAAATACGGTCTATACCAATAATAACAATAAGTCCATCCACGGGAATTCCGGCACTTTGCAGCACCGATGCAAGAATAATGACGCCGCCCCCGGGAATGGCAGGGGTGCCTATGGATGCAGCTACTACGGTGGCAGTGATCAATATCAAGTTGATCAGGGACAATTCCATGCCATAGGCCTGTGCCATAAACAGCGTCGTTACACACTGAAATAAGGCCGTTCCATCCATGTTGATCGTAGCCCCGACCGGAATGACAAAATCACTAATGTTGGAAGATACCCCCAGTTGTTCATCTGCCGTTTTCATGGAAACTGGCATGACGGCCGCGGAACTGGCGGTGGAAAATGCCAAAAGTTGTGGTTCCCTGATCGCTCGCAGAAATGTGAAAGGATTTTTTTTGGCGACGCCTACGACCAACAACATATAGAATATCATCAACAGTAACAGACCCCCTATAACGACTGCCATATAGTAGCCCAGGCCCAGGAAAATTTCAATACCGGTTCTGGACAGCAAGGCCGCCATTAATCCAAAGACGGCATAGGGCACCAGCATCATGGCCCATGATACCACGATCATACAAATTTTTTGAACGGCTTCTGCAAAACGAATGATGGGCCTGACCGTTTCAACACGGAGTTGGGTAATTGCTACACCGATCAGGATGGTGAAAATGACGACACCCAACATTTCTCCCGTCAAAATAGACTCCAGCGGATTATTGGGGATAAGGTTCGAAATGGCATTTGGAATGTTCTCGATAAGGTTGGTCGGTTCAGAAGATGTGATTTGATCTTCGCCACTATTTGGAAATCCCCCAAGCCTAAAAAAATACTGGCCGGGTTTCAAAACAAGGGTGACGGCCAAGCCTATGATGATGGCAATGGCCGTAGTGAAAATGAAATAGAGCAAGAGCCATAGTCCAAATGATTTAAGGTTCTCCGATGTGTTGCTCACAATTCCTGTAATAATGGATGTAATGATCAATGGTATCATGATCATTTGAACCAGTCGCATAAATATTTGACCCGGCAGGTCGAGCCAATCGGCCAGCCGCAAACTAAAATGCTCAGAGAGCAATCCTGCCGATGGATTAAGGAGAACGCCCAGTGCCGCCCCCAGAACCAGCCCAAGGATTACCTTAAGCCACAAGCGACCTTTGATAAGGCGATCTAGATGGATTGATAAGGTATTAAGGGGCTTGATTTCCAGCATGGTGTATTTGAAGTATGGTTTGACAACAATTGGATATGGTCATTTTGGTTATCCCTTTCATAATGCTAAAATAAAATTCATTCTGGTCCTTGGCAATGGCAGATGCATTTAAGGTTCGGGAATTCAAAAAAAGGGGGAGCACTAAAGTATACAAAACCAGTCAGGTAAAAAACCTGTTGTCAGTGGCTTTTTTCTGTCCTTGAACGCTTTCTGCAGGGGTCGACGCAAATTCAGAAAGTTTTTGGTGATGGTGCTCACCCCCCCCATATTCAATGCAAGGCCACAAAAAGTTGTGATTTTATTTTCCAGCTGCCGGAAACCTTGGTCCACATGGCCGAATAATTGCCACCGACCACCGCATCGGGGCCTTTTTCCGGATCATAGCCGTTCCAGGTCCCTGTTTCCCAGGCCAGTCCGTTTTGTGCATTGACCTTAATTTCCTTTGGACTGCGCACCCAATACATTTTACTGGCGCCCGCTTTGGCAATATAGGCTCGTAGGGCTTCTTTCCCGGCCAACAGGGTGCCGTTTCCGGTGGTGGTCAAGACGTCATCGGTCAGAAATGAAAGCACTTTTTCATGCTCGTACGCTTTTAGCGCAAGGTTCGAGGCCTCGCGCTTCGCCAAGATCTGTGCTTCATCGGTCTGTGCCTCCAGGCCGGAGGTGGCCAGCATCAGCGATACCATTAGGAAAAGAAGTTTGGTGTATTTCATGCTGGGTTATTTTAACGGCCCGGGTTCAGCTTCATGTTCAGATAGGTGTACATGCTGGCCGATACCTTGGCCGCCTGGGCGTTGGTGGAAGCGGCGCCATGCCCCCCTTCTATGGTCTCCTGGTACAACAGCGGATGGCCCATGGCGTTCATCTTGGCCGCCATTTTACGGGCATGGCCGGGATGTACCCGATCGTCCTTGGTGGAGGTCACAAAAAACACTTCGGGGTATTTCTTATCGGCATGCATATTGTGGTAAGGGGAATATTTTTTGATGTATTCCCATTCCTCGGGAATATCGGGATTGCCATATTCGCCCATCCAACTGGCACCGGCCAATAGCTTTGAATATCTTTTCATGTCCAATAAGGGCGCCCCCACCACCGCGGCCTTGAACAGATCGGGCCTTTGGGTGAACAGGACGCCTGCCATAAGGCCGCCATTGCTCCATCCATAGGCGCCAAGGTGTTCGGGCGAGGTTACTTTTTTGTTGATCAGGTCTTCACAAACGGCATAGAAATCGTCGTAGCCGTTCTGTTTCTTTTCCTTCATCCCGGCCTCGTGCCAGGCGGGCCCGTATTCCCCGCCGCCCCGAATATTGGCCAGCACGTATACCCCGCCCTGTGACAACCAGCCCAGCCCGATGGTATAACTGTAGTCGGGCTGTTCGGATGCGTTGAACCCGCCGTAGGCATATACCAGGGTGGGGCTCGACCCATCGTACGCCATATCCTTGCGATGCACCATAAAATAAGGGATCAAGGTGCCGTCCTTGGAGGACGTAAAATGTTGTTCCACTGTCAGGTTCGCAGTGTCGAAGATATCTTTTAATTTTTTCACCATTTCCTGGGTTTCGCCGGTGGCATGATAGAGCGTTCTGGGCGTGATGAAGTTGCTGTACATAAAATAGTAATCGTTGGATTCGTTGTCGGAAGCGATC
Source organism: uncultured Flavobacteriaceae bacterium (assembly GCA_963710535.1). Taxonomy (GTDB): domain Bacteria; phylum Bacteroidota; class Bacteroidia; order Flavobacteriales; family Flavobacteriaceae; genus Pelagihabitans. The sequence continues at coordinate 822,041 of CAVQAW010000010.1, read as the reverse complement.
AAATGGATACTTCCGAATTCGGGGGCCTTGATGGCTTCCGGGGCCCAGACCCCGTTCGCCCAGGTATATTTTATGAGTTTGTTCTGCACGTTCTCCATGGTATTGACCACCAGAAAATCCTTGGTGGCCAGCGCACTCACATAGCTCGATTTTTCGTCGGGTTCATAGACCGTTTGGATCCTCAATTCCCCTTCCATATTGGCATAGAGGTCATAGCTCACCAGCGTACCTTTTTTGTAAGTGACATCGTTCACGGTCCAGTCTGTTTGCAGTGACAGCAGCAGCTGCTTTTTATGGAACCCGGCAAAATTGGCATCCTTGGGCTGTTCCAGTTTTTGGATCTTGTTCCCGTCGAGAAAATATAATTCGGTATTGTAGAATGCGAAGATGTTGTACACGCCAACGTACCAGCGGTCGTCTTCGTAGAAAGAAAAACCACGGGCGGAGACGCTCGAAGGGGCCGTTTCAAAAATGACTTCAGCATCCGCCAAGGTACCTCCCCTTTCCAATACCCTTACCTGTCTCGGGTAACCGGAGGTGGTCATGGTACCTTCGCCAAAATCGCGATTTACCAGTACTTTATCGGCACTGATCCAGGAAACATCCCCCTTGCTTTCGGGAAAGGTAAAGCCGTTTTCAACGAACGACTTGGTCTCCACATTGAACTCCCGGATCAGGTTTTCGTCGGTACCCCCGTCGGCGAGGGCGAGCAGGCAAATCCTGTTATCGGGCTGAAGCCAGGTCGCGCCCGCGAATACCCACATTTTACCCTCTTTTTTTGAGAGGGCATCAAGGTCGAGCACCACTTCCCAGGTCGTTTTTTGGGCCAGAAAATCGGCCTTGGACATCCTTCGCCACAAGCCCCTCTCGTTGACCTCGTCTTGCCATAGGTTGTACACATGATCGCCGACCATATCTGGATAGATGATCTTGTCCTTGTCATTGGCCGCCTCAAGGTATTGTTGACGAAGCGGTTCGAAGAGCGGGTCGGCGGTGATTCTTTTTTCCGAGATCGCGTTCTGGGCCCGAACCCATTCCAGTGCCTTTTCGCCCTCGACCTCTTCAAGCCATAGATAGGGATCATCGGTCTGGTCGGCCTGCGCCAGGCCCGAATGGTTGCTCAGAAGTACTACTGTGAAAGCCAGTAAAAAAAATTTGTGGGTCATATGGATGGTTTATGTATGAATATTTTCGATTGCGCCTTCGCCAAAAATGTCCGAAAAAAATAGGGGGAAGGTTTCAGGTATTGTCGGTGTCCCAAGATATGTCATTTTGATCAAAAAATAAGTACTTCGAGATTTCCTCCGATCGATTAGGGGTTCAACGCTATTTTTTCGGTTTCGTCGATGCGGGCCACGTCTACCGATATCCCGTGGCTTTCCCGTTCGATCAGGTAGACGAACTTTTCGCCCCACCGTAGTTCGGTAGCCTTAAAAGAGGAACGGGAATATACCGTTTGCGAAAAAGATTCGTCGAAGGCCTTGATCATCACGATGAATTCGGCATCCTTTTCCGTGACTTCTGCCTCCGTTAAGCGGTAGAGCGGACTCGCCTCCGTGATGGGGTGCACAATCGTCCACATCGAGGGGAAGAAAACGACTTTGGGCCGTTCCAAATCTAACTGGTAAAAGTTCCTCAGCTCTGAATTTTCCCTTTGCAGCGAGAGCGTTACGGTGACCTCCACTTCCAGCAATTGGTTGCTTTGGGGGTTCACCACCCGGAACATAAAACCGTTGATGTTCTGGTAGGGGGCGATCACCGCATGGCGGCTGTACCTGATCCGCGTCGTGGGCTTTGAAAAACGGCCGTACATCAGGCCGGTGGCGAGGGCAAAGGTGAGCAGCCCCAACATCGACTCCGTCGCCGCCACGATATTGGCCGGGATGCCCAAAGGTGCCACCTGCCCATAGCCGAGGGTGGTGATGGTCTGGGCACTGAAGAAAAAGGCCTCCATAAACCGATCCAAAGGGGTTATGCCATTGATGCCCGTAAGGTTTTCGGTGCCTATGGCCATATACACCGTTGCAAAAAATAGATTGATCAAAAAATAGCCCATGGCGATGATGCCGAAAAAGTGTGCCCATGGCATCGACACCAGGGAATGGAATACATTGAGGCGTTCGTGCAGCGGCACGTTGCGCTTCCTCACGTTGAAGGTGCCGTCTTTGTTCAGCGCCCGGTAGCCATCGGAAGGGACTTTGGTATCGAGCCCAAGATCGTTGAATTTTTGTTTTTTATAGATTGCCATAGGTTTGATAAACAGAGGTACGATGAATTTCGGAAAATATATTCCCGGCCATTTTTAGGAATTCAAATATGTATTGGGAATGTTCCCTGGGCGGTATTCCAGTCCATAACGGGCATGGAGCAACAGCGATACGATTTCATAAATCTGTGCTTCCGACCTTTGAAACTGCCTTAGTAGGCCCATCATGGCATAGCTTATGGGGTTGACGCTGGGGATGAAGGTCTCCCAATCATAACCTTTGCCCCAAATGAGCCCTTTCACCGTCAAAGACAGGTCCGCTTGTTGATCAATGAGGTATTTCATGACCTCCACGCACTTGTTAGCGTCCTGGTTCACGGTATGGAATATGGGGGTTTGCCCGCCGAATCCGTTGGCATCGATCCCTGCTTTCACGTTAACATCGGCCCCGTGTTCCACTAGGGTTCTTGCACAGGCCAAATGATTGTATTCGGCACAGAGATGCAAAAGGCCCGCTTCATAAAGGGGTGTAAAAGCACATTGGAACGTATAGGTCCTGTTCAACAGCCGCTGGTCGGCCGATAACTGGGCATCCAGTGCGTCCGCATCGTTGAGCAGCACGGCAAGCAATGCCTTATCCTCGAAATGCAGGCCATGGTCAACAAAGGCCTTGATACAGGCCTTGAACGAGGGTCCCCTGGTATACATGTCGATCAGGTGGCGAACCAAGGGCTTGCCATCGTGCATTTGATCGGGATTGATTCCGTTCTCAAATGCTCCCTTGATGCCTTCTACGTCGTGCAGTTCAAAAGCGATCAGGATTTTTTTTAAATCGTCCATAAGCAAAGTGGGCCATTTTTATGCTTGTTTTTTCGATAGCCAAAAGAATCCTACCGAAATATAATGCATTCTAGGGTTAATTCCCGCGCCAAAGTAAAAATCGAACTGCGGGTTGGCCATGGCCAACCGTGTTGACGCTTTTGGTTGGTGCGGGACGGCGGGTGACCCATTGGGCCTGAAGGCGCCTAAGGCCAAAATGGTGGGTAAGGGCGTAATAGGTTTTGTCGGACTTTTCTTGAGAATTTTATCATAGGCCGATGGGTTTGTCTCGATAGTGATCTAGATGGATTCCCTCAACAGGATATGATTTTAAATCAAACATTTCTGCTAGGTCCAAGATAACCTATAATCCTTCCGCAGACAAGGCCGACCTGGCCAAAGCTTGGCCCTGTATAATGATGTGGTCTATAGCATCATAGGCCATAACGGCTACCAATGGATCTTTATTCAATAATAATAGATTGGCCATTTTGCCCGCTTCTATACTCCCATATTCTTCTAAAAGGTGAAAGGCCTTTGCATTGTTATAGGTAGCAGCAAAGAACAATTGGGATAAGGGAACACCGGCATTTACCCAGTGCTGCATTTCTAAATAGCCGTTGTATCCCGGCGGATTTGTGCTCATGTTCATGGCCACCCCATCTGTGGCGAAAAGTAGGTTGGCCCTATGGTCGGCCAGGAATTTTACCACGGCATCCATTCTGCCCTTCAATACGTCTTGAATCCCCTTGAACATCTCCTCATCGGTTTCAAATTTAGATCGAAGCAGATAATAGAGTTCCGGGTTGATGGCTTCCACAATCTTTGCGCGTTGCAGTATTTTTTGTTTTCCCCATTGCCCTTCGTCCGTTTTCAACCAGTTTAAATAGGCCATCGGGTAGACCTGTTCCAAAGCCGGGCCGTTGATGAAATCCCCCTCCATCAGATCCACTTCCCCATGGATTGACCTGAAGGTGGGCTGGTACCCGATGCCATTTTCGGCAATTCTTACCAGTAGTTCGCGATGCGCTTCGGTAAAGGTGGTGTCCAAAAATTGTTCCGGATTTTCATACCAATTCCACATCGAATGGGAAAAAATATCGACCCCGGCTTCCAATCCGAATTGCTGACCACTAAAAGAAGGGGCATGCATAAGCACCGGCAAGCCCTCCATATGCGCTTCCCTAACCAGGTCTTTCATGATTTCGATGGTGGGCAATTCCCAACTAAGGGGAAATCCAGAGGATTCGTCCTCAAATAATGTTTTAACACAAATGGCGTGCTGTTTTCCAGCGATTTGGGCTATGATCGCGTTAGGGGTATGGGCTTCCAAATCGATCGAATCTGGAATGCGTACATGTTCATTGTAGCGGTCATATAAAAAAGGAGATTGTAATCTTTCATCGACGGGGTACCCTTCCATTTCCATCATGAAGTCATCCATCACCTGAACTTGATTTCCACAGGTATAGATATCTGGTCTGAGGGGCCTATTTTGTATTTTTGCGATGACCTCCGGGGCATAATTGTTCACATCGATCAGGGTGGTATACCCATAATAAAGAAAACTCTTGGGCAATTGGGAAAAATAGGCCTCCGTGAGTTCTGGATATTTTTTTTGATGTTTCCAAGTAGCCCCCGCCACATTGGCCAGGTGCACATGGCTGTCGATCAATCCTGGCATAATATATTTTCCCTTTCCATCGATGTTGGCAAAGTTGCCCTTTACCTCAGGTTTATCGGTCCCCGCATAGACGATACGGTCTTTATCGGTGAGGACATAGCCGACAAATCGGGCGATGCTGCCATCATTATTCGGGGATAGGACCGTGGCTTGTGCGATCAATAGCCCATCTTCAATGATAAAATCACCTTCCTTGTTCTGACAGGCTATGAGCGTAATGAATCCAAGCAGCGTTATAATTTTCTTCATGGGTTATTTTTGAAGATCAAGGGTCATGGTTTGTCGTCCAGGGTGTCGAGCCAATGCTCCAAAGTGGTCAAGTAATCGGGGTGGAGCTTTGCCCAGTAGGGGAAGTCACTTTCCCCTGCATAATACATGGCATGGTTTGCGTCTGGCAAAAGGGCAGCTTGGTAACGATCGTTGCCAGCGCGGTCTAAGGCCTCGACAATGGTTTGAACGCTGTTGGGCGGGATAATATCATCACGTGTGCCCTCCACCAAGAGCAGCGGTTGCTGAACCTGCTCAAAATAGGGCAATGGGTCGTACAAGAGCTTGGGGTCTGTTTGTACCTCTTCCAGTTCAGGGACCCAGACCTGTCCAAACCATGCTTGGTTCTTATGTGCTGCCAGCGCCTGCCCAAGGTCGTGGCGTGAGAGGGTACCTGCGATATGTTCAAAGACCTGGCGCTGCAGGGCAGCGGCATCTTCGAGGGCAGGTCCCAGTGACTGGGCATGTTCATTTTTCCAGGCGTTCAGGTCGCTTTCGAGCAGGGAGGAGCCGGGACAGCTCACCGATATGCCGAACTTAAGTTCAGGCATCCGTGATAGCAAATAGGGAATTTTGGCCCCGCCTTGGCTGCTTCCTTTGATGCCTATTTGCCGTAAGGGAATACCGGTTTTCGCCACAAAGTACGCCACGGCATTTTGATCATCGGACAGCAGTTGCTCCATGGTGGCGGTTTGCCAATCGCCTTCTGAGAACCCGGTGCCCCGTTTGTCGTAATGAAAGGTGGTATAGCCCTTTTGTGCAAAATATTGGGCTTCGGCCCTGGACCCACTGCGATCCGCACTGCCGGAGGAGGTGATGAAGATCAGCGCTTTCGGGGTGGGTGCCGCCGGATTCCAAATCGTCCCCCCGAGTTGCAGTCCGTTCGATTCAAAATTTACTTCCTCGCTTTTAAGAAGGCTTAATTCGCGTTCTTTTTCCTTTTTCAGTATGTAGGTGACACGAAGGGTATCGACAACTAAGACACCCGAAAGGCTGCCCCGATCTTCGTCCCATTTATTTTTAAATATGTAGGTATATCGGTCACTCTGTAAAATGAGGTGGATCGAATCTCCCTTCACGGCTACATTGCTTGTGGGTATTTGAAATGCGTTCTGTTCCAGACTGGTGAAAAAGACCATCCATTCGGCCGAATCTCTTTCGATGTCAAATGATATGTGATCTGAAAAATTGCCATGTAAAAATACGCCACTGTAGCGCCCTTCTCCAAGGGGCTTTATTTTTGGGTCGCTGCAAGCGCAGCCGACCAGCATAAGGGCAAGGCACAAACCGAAGTATTTTTTCATTTTTTAAGGGTTTTGATCCCCACTGCGATCAAGACGCCGACCAGGGCCAAAAAATAAACCGTGGTCGCTCCACTTTTGATAAGACTCATGGTACTGCAGATTGTTACAGTGGTCGGCGATAAATCCGGAAATTGCCTCAAGAGGGTAATGATGCCGATATTTTCAAGATAATCGGCCAAACCTGCAAGTGGGGGTAACAAACACAGATGGAACAGCGGCCCTTGCAGGCGGTTCAATTTTTTTAAAAAATAGGCCATGACCAGCGCATAGCTCACGGCGAACAGCAGCGGATAGACCATATCCAAGGGCAACTGCAGGTATAGATAGGCATGTCGCCCCGGGGCGCCCAAATTTTCGAAAAGGGCAGTTACATAGGCCAAATCATAGCCCAGCGGCATCATGTCAAGCAACTGCATCCCATTGGCATACCGCATCACGTGGGGGATGGTAAGGCCCACCATGATCAGATATATGAGAAGGGTCAGCATGAAGAGGAACAGTACCTTTTTGCCAGACAGGTTATTTTCAATAAGGGTGCGGAAAGTTTTCATTTTGTTTTTTTTAAGGAATGTTGAGAGGTAAAATCATTAATTTATTGCTATTGTTCCAGGGTCTGCGTCATGAAGTATTATGGCGCGACGACAATCCCTTGACCAGAGGTTCGATTTCGAGTTCGATGGCATCATTCGGGCTGTCCCAGTTCTTCCTGAACCAATTTGAGGACTTTTTGATATTCTGTGATCAGAACCTTGTCGGTCTCGATCAGATACAGTCTGCCCTGCCTATAGGCCCTGGTCCATGAGATAAAGAAATGATCTGTAAACAGGGATTCATAGTCATTGGGCGTCAGGCCCTCCCCCTGCACCAGATCAAAATGCTGTACAACATGGTTGACGAAGGGTTTATACTCCTCATTGACCAGACTGTTCGTCGATAAAATATTGGGAACGGTGACTTCGTGCAATTTAAGGATCTCCTTGCCCAATTCCTTGTTCGTCACGATATCGAGCCCCCGCGATTTTAGGGCCTGATAGGCAATATCGGAAAGCGAGAGGTTTTGTTTGCTGACCCTGGCCAGATGAAAATGCGCAGGGAGGGAGTCCGAAAAGGGCGTTCTGCTGCCCAAGGCCTCCAAAACGATGGTGCTGGAACGGTTCATGGCCCGCAGGAATTCGATATCACCTTGTAAGTTCTGAACGTTGAGGTCCAGATTTTCCGCCATATCCCGGAGCAGGATCCTCTCTTTGGCCCGGTCCTTTCTCCAATCGTTCCAATTGTTGATCTGTAGGGCGATGAGGATGCCGATGACCACCAAAAATATTTCCCCAAGGGCATAGAGCAGGTATCTGGAGACCTTGTTTTGGGCGAGGAGCTGAAGGCGGATTTTTCGAAAGAAATTAATCATTTATGATGGGATTGTCGTGAAGCGTATCCAGCATATTTTTGGACCTTTCCAAGGCCTTTTTCTGATCGATCAACCATACTTGTTGTAATCCTTTTTTTATGGAGATCAGGGATAGGAACTGATCGTTTATCTTCAAGAGTTTTTCCTTTTTTTCCATTGTTGTGGCATCCTCGGGCATGCCACTGAATATGACATGACCGGCGCCTGCAGCAATGATATAATCGGTCACTTTATCGTTCCAGAATTCATCCAGATAGTATTCCCCTTTTTCTATGGCCTTATAACCGGAGTGCAGGGCCCTGAGCTGCGGCAAAAGTTCCGATCTGGTGACCAAAGCCCCTGAATCCGATTCCAGAATATCCTCCAAAATAGGCGCATTGACTATGGCCGGGCTATAATCAAAAATTCTGAAATGGTTCGTATAGTTATATTCCGAAACGCCTTCTTTTTCTGCCAATTCAAGGAATCTGTCCATATGGGCCATGATGGTATCATTGAAGTTCACTTTCGATTGGAGAAAGGTGATATTTTCTTCCAACTCTTTTTGGAAAGATGCCAATAATATGGTTTCCTTTTCCTGTAGCTTCTGTAGCTCGTTCCAGTTATTGATCTGCAGGGCGATCAGGATTCCGAGGACTACCAAAACGATTTCCCCTATGGCGTACAACAGGTATCTGGAAACCTTGTTTTGGGAGAGGAGCTGTTGCCTGATTTTTCTTAAGAAAGAGATCATAGTCAATACTTTTTGTCAGGCGAGCGGCGTCGGGACCAATTTCCATTTTTTTTCCACGTCCTGAATTTCATTGCTGTTTTGTTGGTCCATTTGTCAGGTCGAGCGGCGTCGAGACCTATCCCTATGTGATTATCCCCATCCTAATGTCTCCTTGAAGCCTTGCGACGGTAATGTCAATACATCGTGCCCGCCATGGCCTTTTCCACCACTTCGTAGGTCTTTTCATAGCTATGTTTCAAAATGGTCTGGGCGTCCATGGTCTCCCAATAGCCCTGATTGAACAGTTCCACCGCGAAACCGCCCCTAAAACCTGCTGCGTACAGTTTGGGAATGGCCGTCCCGAAATCGCAGATACCCTCCCCAGGGAAGGTACGGTCCGAATCTTTTAGCAGTTCCCTGGCCGGACTAGCGGGATAGTCGTTCATATGGATCACCGGCAAGCGCTTACCGTTCAGGCAATCGACGGTGTCCCAATCGTTCCCGCCCCGATAGATATGGTAAAAGTCCAACAAAATGGTGGCCTTGGGATGTCCTGTGGCAATCACGATCTGTGCGCAGTCGGCCAGTTTGTGCAAGACGCCCATGCCCCAGAGCTCAAGGAGCGGGGTGACCCCGGTTTCGTCGCCCAGTTCTAAAATGGCCTTGTACCTTTCCACATAATCATCGAATTTCCCGCACTCCAGCGCTTCGAGCCCCAAGATGGGGGCCGCGATGTATTTGCCGCCAAGTCCAGCGGTGATGTTCATTTCTTCACGCAACTGCTCAACGGCCGCTTTGCGTTCCTCAGCATCGTCACTGCACCATCTTGCGAAGCCGATCATGTCTTCCAGCACCAGTTGACGGGCTTCCAACTTGTCTTTCAGCGTTTGAAGACTGCCGCCTAGTTCCAAATAGGCCTTTACATCGCTCATCCACAACTCGATGCCGTCGAAGCCCGCATCCGCGACCATGTCGATCTGCTTGTCTACCGATAACTTGTAATGCAACAAGGTCGAGGTGTTCAAACTGATCCTGAAGGGCAGTTTCTTTTTTGGCTCAGGGATTTTAGTGGCCTGTAGATCGGGCATCCCGGTGGTGAAGGCATAGCCGCCCAATGCTGCTAGGGAAACCTTGAGGCTGTTGCCGATCGCTTCTCTTCTGGAAATTTTGTGGGTCATGATGTTTGGTTGTTAGAATGGATATGGTATTCCAAGATAGTGAATTATTCCGGTGCAGCGATTGGAAGCAGCGCCACCACATCATTCGGCGATCCAACCGCCAAGAAGTAGGCCTTTCTGCGGAAAATTGGGCTTTAAAAGAATTATCTTAGCTGCTTATTAGATTTAAGGTCCAAAAACCCTATATTAAATCCCTATTCATAAAGCGCGAATGTATTTAAGAGACGGTGTTCAAACGGCGGAAAACAAAGTTTCCCCGGAAGCCATGGAACTGAGCCTTTTGGTGAAGGATTCAAGCAAGTCGCTTGTAGATCGGCTAGAATGCTACGAAGATATCATCAACCTTGAAGTGGGCGACACCGGCCTGAACCGTGCGAAGACCCTTGAACGCGGCTTTGGCATACGCCAGCTCTACATCAAGTATGAGGGCGACAACCCAACAGGTACCCAAAAAGACCGTATTGCCTTTGCCCAGGTCTATGATGCCCTAAGGCGGGAGTTTGATGTGGTATCCCTCGCTACCTGTGGCAATTATGGGGTGGCCGTGGCCTTGGCCGCACAATTGGCCGGGGTACGGTGCAAGATTTATATTCCCGAATCGTACCATACCGATCGCATCGTCGAAATGGAGCGCTTGGAAGCCGAGATCATCCGCCTGCCCGGGAGCTATGAAGAAGTCGTGGTCGCAAGCAGCGCCCTGGCAAAGAAACACGATTGGTACGACGCCAATCCCGGGGGCTTGAACACGCCCTTGCAGATTTCCGCTTATTCCCAGATCGCATTGGAGATTTATGAAGACCTGGGAGATGCCCCAAAATATTGCGCCGTTCCGGTGTCGAATGGCACTTTGTTCGCCGGGATCTACAGGGGCTTCGTGAACCTTTATAAAAGGGGAAAGACTTCGAGGATCCCCAAGATGATCGCTGCCTCCTCCAGCAAAAAAAATCCCATTGTGCAATCGTTTCTTCTCGGATTGGATCATTGCAAGGACCTGAACCCGGAGGCCATCAAGGAGACCAAATACAACGAGCCGCTGATCAATTGGCATAGTTTCGATGGGGAGGAAGCCCTATATGCCCTTAGGGAATCGGAGGGAAGTGCCTTCAACATTAGCGATAAAAAATTGAAGTCGATGACCAGCCTCTTGGCCAAACAGGAAGGATTTTTGATCCTCCCGGCCGCCACGGCGGGCCTTATCGCCCTATTGGAAATGGACGAAGAACTGAATTTCGAGCCTGATCGCTTTGTGGCGGTCTTAACGGCGAAACAATAAAAACAAACGAAAATGAGAAAATCGATAGACGGCAAAGCATTGGTCTATTGCCAGGATGCCTTCAATACCCCCAATGGAAAAACAGCCCATGGCCTGGTACGATTTACCGAACGCTATGATGTAGTGGGACTTCTAGATGGCCATTATGCCGGACAGGATGCCGGAATGGTGCTCGACGGCAAAGCCAATGGCATCCCTATTTTTAAAGATATCGACGACGCCATGGCGCAATTGACAAAGACCGACCGATTGCCACAATATTTTGTGGTCGGACTTGCCCCCGATGGGGGCCGCTTGCCGGCCAAGGCCAAGGAAACCATCAAAGCGGCGATAGCCCAAGGCTGGAACGTAGACAGCGGCCTGCACGACTTTTTGACCAACGACCCTGAGTTAATGGCCCTTGCCAAGGCGTATGAGGTCAAGATCAGGGACGTGCGCAAAACCCCCGATCGCGACCAGTTGCATTTCTTCACAGGTGATATCGAAAAGGTCGATTGTCTTAAACTGGCGGTTTTGGGCACCGATTCGGCCCTGGGAAAACGCACCACCGCATGGATCTTGGTTCACGGTTTCAGGGCGGCCGGACTCAAAGCCGAAATGATCGGCACGGGGCAGACCGCGTGGATGCAAGGAGCAAAATACAGTATGATCCTCGACAGCTGCATCAATGATTTCGTTTCGGGCGAGATAGAGCATGCCGTGGTGAACGCCTATAAGAACGAAAAACCCGATGTGATCGTCATAGAAGGGCAAGGCAGTTTGATGAACCCCGCCTATCCGGGAGGGTTCGAGATCCTGGCCGCTGGCCGGCCCGATCATGTAATCCTGCAACATGCCCCGAAAAGGGTTGAATATGATGGTTTTCCGGGCTATGCCCTGCATTCCCTTCCCGAACAGATCAAGGCCATTGAGGTGATTTCCGGAAAAAAGGTAATTGCCGTAACGGTCAACCATGAGAACATGGCCCCGTCGGAAATACTTCCCGCCTGCCAGGCGATCACCAAAGAAACGGGCTTGCCCGCCTTTGATGTTTTGGCCCACGGGGCGGCTCCGCTTATCGAACTCCTGAAGGCAAAGATTTTATGAAGATCACCAAAGTATCTTTTGAGCGCCTCGACCTACAGTTGACGGTGCCCTATACCATTGCCTACGAGACCATCAGCAAGACCACTAATTTTATTTTGAAGGTGGAGACCGATACCTCCTTGGTCGGCTATGGCTGCTCAGCCCCCGATGCCACGGTTACCTTGGAAACCGCAGACCAGGTCGAAGTCTTGACCAAAGATATGGTCGTGCCCTTTTTAAAGGGCAAGAACCCCTTTCATTTTGCCCTGTTGCTGCAAGAGATGAGGCAGATGCTCCCCACAGCGTCGTCAACCCTTGCCATGGCCGATATGGCCTTGTACGATCTGATATCAAAAAAAGCGGGGGTACCCTTGTACCAATATCTGGGGGGGTACCGAACCAGTATTCCCACAAGCATCACCATCGGCATTTTATCACCTGAAGAAACCCTTAGAGAGGCCAAAGCCTTGGTGCGACAGGGGTTTGGTATTTTGAAGATCAAAGGGGGGAGCAATGTTGAGGAGGATATCGATAAAATGCGCCGGATCCATGCGGCCTTCCCGCAATTAAAATTGCGTTTCGATGGCAACCAGGGATATTCGGTTTCCCAGGCCCTGGCCTTTTTTGAGGCCACGAGCGACATCGGCATCGAAATTTTCGAACAGCCTACCCGGGTAGGGAAGGAGAAAAGATTGGGAAAGGTCACCCAAAACACCAAAATTCCGGTCATGGCCGACGAAAGCCTGAAAACCTTGAAAGACATGTTTCGTTTGGCGCGCAACGAGCGCGTGAACATGATCAACATCAAGCTCATGAAGGTCGGCGGCATCATGGAAGGCATGCACATCAATTCGGTGGCCAAGGCAGCGAGCCTGGAGGCCATGGTAGGCTGTATCGATGAATGCGCCCTCGGGATTGCTGCCGGATTGCATTTTGCGCTATCGCGGCCCAATATCAAATTTGCCGATCTTGATGGCCATTTAGAGATCGCCAATGACCCCACATCCGGAATGTTCACCCTGCGAAAAGGGGTGCTGTACCCTCAGGAAGTGCCCGGACTGGGCCCCCTTGATCTTTAAAGCTATTTGCATAGCCAATAGTGAATGGAGGCCACCTAAGACTCCAAACGGGTGATTTTCAATTTTTCGGTTTTGGCCACGTTGATCGGGATTTTTTCTTCCACCGAATTGGTGGTGTCCAATCCAAAATCTTCCATGGCGGTCAACCCGATCGATTTCAACAAACGGTAGACTTTTACGGCAAAAACCTCAATCAAGGTCAGATGGTTATCGGTGGCTACCCTCGAGTTGATCAAGATATACTTAAAATCAACCGGGATTTTTCCAACGGACAAGCTATCGAAGATGTTGTTGGCCGATATCTCCCCCGACTTCACCAGATCGGCATGGATTTTTTTCATCATATAATCGATCAGATGGGGTTCTTTGAAACCCAGGTTGAGTTTCACGAAAAAAGCCTTTTTGGGCAGGATGGTCTGGGTTTTGTACGTAATGCCGTAAGGGGCATCCGCGATTTCGATATGGAGGAACCAATATACCTTAGCCCGTTTGGGCTGCATGAAAAAGAGGGAATGCACCACGGTGACATCGATAAAATTGGTGCGGGTCGATCGTACCGGATACACCAGATTGGTGGCCAGATACGGCAGCTTCCCGTCTTCTGACACGCTGGCCAGCAAGGGTTTGATGTCGTCGGTCAATCTGTACTCGGTGACCCTGTTCCGCAACTGTCGTGCCCTGTTGTAAAAGAAAAGCAAGGTGAAAAGGACCAAGGCAAGCATAAGGGTAAACCAGCCGCCATGGATTATTTTGTTGAGGTTGGAGAACAAAAAAGTGGCTTCGATGAGGAGGAAGATCGCAAAAAGACCTGCGAACAAAAACTTTTTTTTCTTGGAGCGGACCATTAAAAGATAGCCCAAAAGCAAACTGGTCATGATCATATCGATAGTGATGGCCAGGCCATAGGCGGCCTCCATGTTGGTCGACTTTTTGAACAGGAGGATCACCAGCAAACAACCTGCCAACAAAAAGTAATTGATCTTTGGGATGTAGATCTGCCCTTTGTGGGTCGAGGGGTATTTTACCTTTAAATTGGTCCATAGCTTTAGTTTGATCGCTTCGTTGACCAAGGTGAAGATCCCGGTAATCAGCGCCTGGCTGGCAATGATGGTGGCCACTGTGGAAATACCCACCACGTAGGGCATCAAATGCTTGGGTACCGTCGCATAAAATACCGAAGTGGTGGTAGCGCCCGGCGGCAAGGAAAGACAATAGGCCGTTTGCCCGAAATAATTGAGCAATAACATGCTGAGCACGAAAAACCAGGTAATCCGTATATTTTTCTTGCCACAATGTCCAAGATCCGAATACAGCGCTTCCGCCCCGGTAGTACAGAGAAACACGGCCCCCAAAACCCAAATGGCCTGAGGATAGGTCTTCAAAAAAGTAAGGGCATACATAGGGTTCATGGCCCTTAGCGTTTCCGGCGCCTTCATCAATTGATGGACCCCCAAAAGGCCGAGGGTCAAAAACCATATGAGCATGATGGGGCCGAACAATATCCCGATCCTTTTGGTGCCGAACTGCTGGATCATAAAAAGCGCTGTAACGATGCCACAGACGATCGGTAAGGTGGGAATGCCCTCATAGATAAGGTCCAATCCCTCTACCGCCGAGGAAATCGAAATCGCGGGGGTGATAAAGCCATCGCTGATCAAGGTCGCACAACCGATCAGTGCCGGGTAGATGATCCATTTCGACTTGGTCTTCCGCAACAGGGCATACAGCGCAAATATCCCCCCTTCCCCTTGGTTGTCGGCATTTAAGGCCAGGTATACATACTTAACGGTGGCCAGGAGCATCAAGGTCCAGAATACGCACGACAGGCTGCCCAATAGCAATAAGGGGTCAAAATTCTTGCCTTGGGTGATGGCGGTAAAAACGTAAAGCGGTGAAGTGCCGATATCGCCGAATACGATGCCTAGGGTCATCAAGAGGGAAACGGCCGAAACTTTGTGCAGGTCGATGTTCATCAATTGATCAATACATAAACCAAAATGCCCGAAAAATAACCGATCAGCGCAAGCCAACTGATTTTTTTGAGGTACCAGAGAAAATCGATTTTTAAGATGCCCATGGCAGCTACCCCTGCGGCCGACCCAATGATCAGCGCGCTGCCCCCGGTACCCGCACAATAGGCCAGAAAAGACCAAAAATCGTGATCTTGGGGATAGACGTCCATCGAATACATCCCCATGGCCCCGGCGACCAAGGGAACGTTGTCGACCACGGAAGACAGCAGCCCCAGGGTGGTATTGATCATATAGAAATTATCGAACGTATCGCCTAAAAATCGCCCCATCACCCCCAACGAGCCGTTGACCTCCATGGCGGCCACGGCAAGCAGAATCCCAAGAAAAAAAAGCACGCTTGGGGTATCTACCCTTTGAATGGTGGCCGCGACCGATAATTGTCGCCTTAGATCGGAGGTTTTCTTCCGATGCAGGATATCGGTGGTCAACCAAAAAAGGCAGAGGCTAAAGATCATGCCCATCACGGGGGGGAGTCCGGTCAGGGATTTGAAAACGGGCACAAAGAGCAAGAGCATCATGCCCAATAACAATATAAAGTTGCTTTCGCGCTGGCTGATGTTGTATTGCTCGATCGTTGTTTCTGTTTTGGGCTCAAATTGCTGCCCTTTGAAATTGAATGATGCGATCAACAAGGGCACGATTAAACAGGCCAAACTGGGCAGCAGTACTTCCGAAATGATGGTGCCAGTCGTGACCTGTCCCCCGTTCCAGAGCATAATGGTGGTGATATCGCCAATGGGCGACCAGGCGCCTCCGGCGTTGGCCGCTATGATGATGAATCCCGCGAAAAACCAAAGATCGGCCTTGACGTGTATAAACCGCTTCAAAACAGCCATCATCACGATGGTAGTGGTCAGGTTGTCGAGGACCGACGACATAAAGAAGGTCAAAATCGATAAGACCCATAGCAATTTTGTCTTGCTACCGGTCTTTATCATTTGGTTGAGCACCCGAAACCCATGATGGGAATCGATGAGTTCTACGATGGTCATGGCCGCTAAAAGAAAAAAGAGGATTTCCGAGATGGCCTCAAAATGAATGGTCAGCTCGGCCAAAACATTGGCCGAATGTGCACCTTCCCATACCAGGAACAACCATAAAAGCACCCCCAGCAACAGAGCGGTTGCAGCCTTATCTATCCTGACCTTGTGCTCCAGGGCGATGAACAGATAGCCTGCTAAAAAAATTAAGGACGTCAGGACCATGGCATCTTTTTATGTAGTTGCCAAAGGCGGACTAATTTCCAACATTCCATATCCATTTATGCCGCTCTATAGCGCGACTGTATTTTGACCGTATTCGCATTGATGATTCCCTTCCATTTTTCGGCCCTGTTCAATTCATAATCCTCTTTATAAGGGCAATCGATATCGAAAAAGTTAAGTAATTCGACCTTTTCGGACTTGATATAATGTATTTCCAGGTCGAGCGTCAACAAAATCATTTCATGATGGTTCTTCAGCGTCGATTTCTTATATGTTGTATTGATTTTGCAATCCCTGACAAGGTTAAGGTCGATCAGTTTTTCCAGTTGCGCTTCGCCCTCCACGTTCATAAATAAGAGCTTCCTTTGATTCTGATCGATTCCTATAAATGATTTTCCCCAAATTTCCTGTTCCGAAAGGGTCAACTTATTTTTAGCAGTGGCCATTTTGAATTGTTTTTTTCTATGGCCAGCGGCCGATTTTCCCGTTCTGTCGATCAAAAAGAAGGGGAGGAATACGCTGCATACCAGAATGATTGATACGATTAATAATGAGGTGTTCATTGTTTTGAGATATTAAAATTTTTATTCCGTGATGGTTTGAGCTTGGCGCAGGCCAAAAACCTCCCTCGGGAAGCTACTGTGGACATACGGCAACAAGCTATGGTTTTTTAATCCTGGGTTTTACGGTTGCCGGATTACGGAAAGTTGTGGAAGGGATACATAAGGGTCAACATGGGAAGACCCGGAATGATGGTAAATTCGTAGTCGAGATACAATAAGGTAGCCTTCATTTTGAAGTCGATCGCCCCCGCCTTGGCGAAGTGCTGTTTTTTGAAGGGCTGAAGGTGTTCCTGTACATTGACGGGGAGGCTCTGGTCTACATAGAGCAAGGCCTGGCCAATATGTTGGTCGTTGTTATGGGATCCGGTATTCCCTAGCGCATTCTTCGAAAAATGATCGGTGGAAGCCTTGGCCGAAGAAGGGGCCAACACAGCGAAAAGACCTAAAAGCAATGAAAACCAAAGAATTCTTACCATGGCCGTAACAGCTTCAATATAACATAGCAAATGTATGTGCAATTTTTGTTAATAATTTGCCAATTTTTAATAGTGAAAATCAGGTACAAAACGCTCGCCGTCTTTCGTTCGCCCTAAAAATTTCGATTAGAATGCTTACCTTACCTTAATGATGGGCCCTACCCATGAAAAATCTAAATATCACAAAGCACTTTGAAGAAACTGAAGCACATGGCAAGATTTGTAAAGAAGAACAAGAACGAAATAGGATTGTCTCCGGATGACCTGATATTCAGGGGCAAGCAAAAATCGGAAAACGTTCTATTACGGGTCATCGACTTCGATGCCGATAGTATGGAGGAAAAGGCCGTGGAAATGGTCAAAGACGTGCTGAGTTATCAGGAGACGCCCACGGTGACCTGGTTCAATGTCGATGGCCTGCACAATAATGCCATCATGGAAGAAATCGCCAAGGCGTTCCATTTCGAACAAATGGTGTTGGCCGAAGTGATGGATATCTATGCGCGGCCCAGGGTTCAGGAACACCAAAATTGCATCCTCCTTTCCATCAAAATGATGCAGCTCGAGGAAGCGACAGGCACGATTACCATTGAGAACCTCAGTATCATCATCACCGAATCGGTCCTGATTTCTTTTCAGGAAAAGAAAGGCGACGTTTTTGAACCCGTTCGCGAACGGATACGCAACCAAAAGAAAAGGATCCGCCATGGGGGCACCGATTATTTGGCCTACGCCCTTCTCGACATCGTCATCGACAATTATATCTATATCATAGGGATCTTGGGCGAAAAAATTGAAACTTTGGAAGAAACCCTGCTGCTCGAACCCCGTAAAAGTGTCATCGACGAAATTTATACCTACAAACGGGAACTCAATTTTTTGCGAAAGAGCATCAAGCCGGCCAAGGAGATGATTCTGAGCCTGTCGAAAATGGATTCTGAATTGATCGATGAAAGCACCTATATCCATTTTAAGGAACTCCTGGAAAATATCAACCAGGCCAATGATTCATCGGATACCTATCGCGAAATCTTATCGGATCAGCTGAACATCTACCATACAACGATCAGCAGCAAACTCAACGACATCATGAAATTTTTAACCATCTTTTCGGTCATCTTCATTCCCTTGACCTTCATTGCAGGGATTTACGGGACCAATTTCGACGTACTGCCAGAACTCCATTTCCGTTACAGCTATTTTATCATGTTGGGGCTGATGTTTGTCATCGTCGTCGGCATGTTGATCTATTTCAGAAGAAGAAGGTGGCTATAATCTAGGCCACGTTTTATTCCAAAGTAAACCTACCTACCCTTCAAAGCGATTGAAAAAGCGGATGAATTTATCTGATCATTGTTCCCCGTTCTGCTTGATGGAGAGCTCCCTGTTGATGGGGACATAGAACGGATCGGTATCTTTGGTTTCTCCCACAACGCCCTCTATTTCCTTCTGAAGATAAGTGAGGTGTGCGATGGTGAGCCGGTCGGTAATCACCGGAATGGTGTTTTTTATGTTCCTTTGAAGGTTCAGCAGGTTGTCCAAGGCCAGGGAACGCACATCGGTATGGGCGGTATATCCTTCCGAAAGTTTGGCCAATATGCCCTCAACCAGTCCTTCGGCCTCATTGGGCTTGTACAGGGCGATCAGATTGGAAACATAGGCTTTTTGGATCTTTCTTTGGTAGGCATTGGTCTGATAGAAAACGTTCATGGTGCCCCAAACCATATGATTGAGATTGTCGAGATATTCTTCCGGGGTGTAGGGATTTTCATCGGCATAGCGCTCCGCGATGAAGGTCATTCGGCTGAGCCTGCTGCCGCCCAATAGGTTCATCACCACACTTTCCATAGTCTTGGTCACCGATTCCTTCGATTGCGGGGATTGTATGGCGTTCAGGATATCGTTTCGCAACAGCCATTTTGGTTCTTGAAAGAGATGTTGGCCCATAAAGGCGAGTGCTTGCTGCTGTATTTCCTTGGGGACAGGCCGGTACACTTCGCCATCTTCCGCCATGGTTTGTGGCGTGACATAAATGCCGCCGATATTTTTCGCCACATGGAAAAGATAATCGCTGTATTGATTGACCAAATCGGTATATACCTGATCCAGATTGGAAAAGTCGTCACTGTCGTGTTCCTTGGTCCAGTTTCTTAAAAACGGGGCGATGCGCTGCAAGTTCAAAATGCCGTAGGAACTGGCGAGCATGGCATTGTCTCCCAGGTCTTCGGTTTGCGATCGGGGATCGAAATCGCGGCCTTCCCCACCGAACCACAATCTGGGGTTGTTTGAGATACTGTCGACCACCGTCTGTGCCAACAGTTCTTTTTCCGTTGCGGCCGATAGGTCTTCCGGAAATAAGGAATAGCCCCATTGAATGGCCCATTTGTCGTAATCGCCTATCCTGGGCATGAGGTCCCTTGCTGGGATACTGTCTTCCGGCTGAGCCACATAATTGAAACGGGCATAGTCCATGATCGAACTCGTATGGCCATTTTTGCGCAACCAGGCGGCATCCCTTAATTTCTCGACTGGGGTTGCAAAGCTTGCGCCCATATTGTGCCGCAGCCCAAGGGTATGGCCGACTTCATGGGCACAGACGAACCGTATGAGCTGGCCCATCAACTCGGGTTCGAACTCCATTTTCTGGGCCCTTTCATCCACGGCACCTGCCTGGATCATATACCAGTTGTGCAATAGGGTCATCAAATTATGGTACCAGCCAATATGGCTTTCCAGGATTTCCCCGCTTCTGGGGTCTACGATGTTCGGCCCGTATGCATTTTTGGAGGGGGAGGCAAAATAGCGCAATACGGAAAAACGCGCATCTTCAAGGCTCATATCCGGATCGTTTTCCGGCCATTCCTTGGCAACGATCGCATCTTTGAACCCGGCCTGCTCGAAGGCCAGCTGCCAGTCGTTGATGCCCTGCATTAAATAGGGTCTCCATTGTTCAGGGGTAGCGGGATCGATATAGTAGACTATCGGTTTTTTGGGAACCACCAGTTCCCCGTTGCGCCATTTTTCCTCGTCTTCCGGTTTGGCTTCCAATCGCCAGCGGTGGATATAGGTATTTCTGTCGACCTTTTGTTGGTCGTCGCCATATTCGAGGTACGAGCTGGCGAAGTAGCCTACCCGCGCATCAAAAAACCGTTTGCGCATCGGTTCTTTCGGCAAAAGCACCATCGAATTATTGATTTCAAGGGTAACCACGCCTGCCAGTACCGCGGCGGGAAGTTCTTTTTTCGAATCCCCCGGGGTGGATTTGGCCTTATAGGTCTTCACCGTTTTGATCTCGGTGTTGATCGGAAAGGTTTTTATTTCTTTGATATAGGACTTGTTCTTTTCCAAGCCCAAAAGCTTGTAGGCATCCTTTTGGTCGTTGCTGAGTGCCAGTAGCGGGTTTTCACCGTTCACAAAATCGCTGACATCGATGACATGGGAAGTGTTGTCGTCGTTCGAGGCTTTGATCTCAAAAGCTTCAAGAATGGGAGTGATGTTGGCGTTGTTCACCGCTTTTGATATGGCATCTTCCTCATTGGCCGCACTGACCAAGGTCGCGATTCTCAGAAAGATATTCTCATTCGGGCCTTTTTCAAAAATGATGGTGTTTTCCCCGATTTTTTCACCGCCATAATTACCGGCACCGGAGGGGGTTTTGATAAAACGCGTCACGACCAGGATTTCGCGATTCAATAAGCTGTCCGGGATTTCGAAATAGTATCTGCCGCCTACCAAATGCACATCGAAGAGCCCTTTTTGGGTGATGGCTTCCTTAGTGATGACACGATCATAGGCCTTTGCTTTGTTCAAAGGAGGTGTTTCCGGTTCCACTTTGGAGACCGATTTGCCCATAAGGCCAAGTGAACCACAAGACGTGGCCCATAATAGAATTATAAAACACCCAATATAACGCATCATAACAAGCGAACGTATCAATTGAAACTTTAGTATGAAGCTGGTTGGGTCGGGCAATCTTTTATTTTGAAAAACCAATCGTTTTAAGCCGCCCTTGAACAAAAAGGAAAAGGCATAAAAGACAATCAATCGGCCATTCCAATAGGGCTAAATTAGAAATTATTGTTGATATACGGCAATGAAGACCTACAAAACAGCCATTTTCAACATTTAAATCCTTCGCTCGACACATGGTCGAAGTGCATCATTGAGGGGGTTCATGGGCAGGTCGGGTCAATATAAAATCGCCCTTTAGCATTTCGATCACATTGACCAAAGATCGTATATTATGATAGTTGGTTTTCCAGATATGGGCCTTGGGATCGTGCTTGGCCGAAGGGTCGGTGTCGAGTCCTTCATGGTACCATCCGCCATGTACATGATCGATCATGTAAGTATTGATATAAGTCCATTGTTTTTTGAACAGGTCGAAGTAACGGGTTTCGTCTGGGTACAACCGGGCCATCAGCAAAAGTGAATTTAAGCCTTCGGCCTCTGTCCACCAGACCTTTGCACGGTTTTCTATGGTGCATTTCCCGGGGGTATGGTAATAACCGCCATCATAAAACCCGCCCAGCTCGTTATCCCAACCGTATTCAATGCCATGGTCGACCATCTTTTTTGCCTTTCGGGCGGTAAGTGTATCGTTCTTGATGCCCAGTACATGTGAGGCCTCTAGGAGCAGAAAAGCCGTTTCCACATCATGCCCAAAGGAAACATGATCTAGCCAAAAATGTTCCTTTCTATAGGTTGAGGAAGAATCCCTGAGGGAAACCGGGGTCCAGTCCCGTTGTAGATGCAGGCTCAGGGAGCCCTGATCGTTGGTAATGGTGTCCCTTACCAAGACCAAGAGCTCTTCCAGCCGTTTTTTTAACAAGGCATCGGGCCATACCCCAAATAGGGCCGTAAAACTTTCCAAAAGGTGTATGGTCGAATTTTGGTCTTTCCAATCCTTGCGGATAAAATTATCGTAGTTATTGTCGTTTTCTTTTTGGTCGAGCAACCAGGAGCCGTCTTGTCGCAACACATCGAAATAGCCAAGATACTCGGGGTCATGCGCATGTTTTTCCAACCAATAGAAGGTTTTTTTCGCCAGGTCAAGGGCTGTGGTATCGCCGGATGCCTTATAATAGGTGGCCAACGCGTAGATGGCAAACGAATTGCCATAGGCGCTTTTTCCGGTGGAAATCCTAATCAAGGTACCGTTTTCCACCGCCATAAGTGTATTAAAACCCCCATGGATAGAATCCCACATACGGTCCCTTAAAAAACGATAGCCGTGATCCGCTATTTTTTCAAAGTGTTCATCACCATAGAACAGGGCCAGGGTTGAGGCAGACCATACTTGTCGCGCCTGGCTCACCACCATTTTTTGCTGTGGCCCTTCCCGTTCCCATTGCGCGTTAAAATCGGACCAATAACCGCCATTGACCGTATCTACCGATCTTGGGTACCAAGTTGACGCAAGGTCTTGAAGGGCCTGTTCCACCTCCGTCAAAATCGGGCCTTCGTTCGGGGCCGGAGGGGCGTTTTTTTGGGTACAGCCGATACCCAAGAACAGGGCAGCAATTGCGGGCAACAGCAAACGAGGAAAGAAATGTATTGCGTTCATCTGTTTTGTATTGGCGGGTCAACCTTGAAATTTACGAATAAATTTGCCTTGGCGGGGCATGTGATGCTAGCGCAGTAGAATAAGCAGGGCCCCTAAGGCTGTAAAAACCAAAATGATCTGGCGGTAAAAGCCTTCCTTGATGATTTTTACCAATCTTACGCCTGCGAACAGACCCAATAAAATGGCCGGTAGCAGTTTCAGATTAAAGACCAAGGTATCGGGGGTGATGGTGCCCCACGCCCAGATATGAAAAGGCAACTTAAACAGATTGACTATAAAAAACAACCAAGCCGCGGTACCTATAAATTCATTTTTGGGCAGCCGCATGGCCAGAAAGAAGATATTGGCAAAGGCCCCGGCCAAGTTGCCTACCATGGTAGTGATGCCCGCGAAAATGCCCATAAAACCCGCAAAGGCCCAATGGGTGGGCACCGATTTCGATTTTCTTCTTTCCCACCAGTACATCATCAACACACTGGCGAGGATGATGATGGCCATCCCGATTTTAAAAGTCTGCTCATCGAGATCGTTCCCGACCAGCACCCCGATCAGCACACCGCCTATCATCCATGGCAGAAAGCGAAAGACATATTTCCATTGGGCGTGTCTGTTATAGTAGATGACCGCAAAAATATCGCCCATGATCAACAGCGGTACCAGGATGCCGGTCGAGGCCTTGCTTTCGAAAGCCAAGGCCATCAAGGTAACCGTGAGCACGTCGATGCCCTTGATGCCCCCTTTTGAAATCCCCACCACAAAAGCAGCCAAAAAAGCAAGG
Source organism: uncultured Flavobacteriaceae bacterium (assembly GCA_963710535.1). Classification (GTDB taxonomy): domain Bacteria; phylum Bacteroidota; class Bacteroidia; order Flavobacteriales; family Flavobacteriaceae; genus Pelagihabitans. The sequence goes on along the minus strand of CAVQAW010000010.1, from coordinate 798,428 downwards.
GTCCAGGCAGTGGTAGAAATTTCCATAGGGGTCTTTGAACAGCAAGGTCGGGGTTTGTTGGGCAAACCTCAAAAATATCCTAAAAAATTATATCTTTAGCTATTAACCAACAACCAAATTATGCAATTAAGCACCCTCGATTATAGTTTTATTGTCGTTTTCTTTTCCATAGTCCTGGCCATCGGTATCGTAGTTTCCAAAAAATCGGGAAAAAGTTCTTCGGAATTTTTTCTTTCGGGAAGGACCATGCCCTGGTGGCTGTTGGGTTTGTCGATGGTGGCGACCACCTTTTCCACGGACACCCCGAACTTGGTGACCGATATCGTACGAACCAACGGCGTCTCGGGCAACTGGGTATGGTGGGCTTTTTTGATCACCGGGCTTTTGACGGTTTTTGTCTATGCCAAACTTTGGCGGAAATCAAATGTCAATACCGATCTGGAGTTTTATGAAATGCGCTATGGCGGAGGGCCGGCCAAGTTCCTAAGGAAGTTTCGCGCGGTTTATCTGGGGGTGTTGTTCAATGTGATCACCATGGCATCGGTTACCTTGGCCGCTATAAAAATAGGGGGCATCATGCTCGGCCTCGACCCCTGGGTCACTGTGGTCAGCGCGGGCTTGATCACCGTTACCTTCAGTGCCCTAGGAGGTTTTAAAGGCGTGGTCTATACCGATTTTTTGCTCTTCTTTGTGGCCATGTCTGGGGCCATTGCCGCGGCAGTTTATTTAGTGAACATCCCGGAAGTTGGGGGTATAGAGGCCTTGATGGCCCATGAGGTCGTGGCCGAGAAACTCAACATCGTGCCTGACTTCAGCAACAAAAAAGCATTGATTACCTTATTTATAATTCCCTTGGCTGTGCAGTGGTGGAGCTCTTGGTATCCGGGGGCCGAGCCTGGGGGCGGGGGCTACATCGCCCAGCGGATGCTGGCGGCCAAAAACGAGAACCATGCCATAGGGGCGACCTTCTTTTTCAATATCATGCACTATGCCCTACGCCCTTGGCCATGGATTTTGGTGGCCTTGGCCTCCTTGGTGGTCTATCCCGACATCGCCAGCATCCATGAGGCCTTTCCGAATGTGGCCGAAAGCAAATTAGGGCAGGATTTGGCCTATTCGGCCATGTTGACCAAATTGCCCAGCGGCCTATTAGGCATTGTTTTGGCCTCGCTTATCGCGGCCTATATGAGCACCATTTCCACGCAGCTGAACTGGGGCTCTTCGTATATCGTTTTCGACTTTTATAAGCAACAGATCAATCCGGCCGCTACAGAAAAACAAATGGTGGCGGTGGGCCGATTGTCGACCATTGTGTTGATGGTCTTAAGTGCCGTCTTGGCACTTGCCCTGGAAAATGCCTTACAGATATTCGACATTTTATTGACCTTTGGGGCCGGTACCGGACTCATTTTTATCTTGAGATGGTTTTGGTGGCGGATCAATTCTTGGAGCGAGATCACGGCCATGTTTGCTTCGGGCATCATTTCGATCTTGTTGAAGACCACTGCATTGGGCCCCTATCTTTTTGCTCCCGATACCGGATTGTTTCCCGATTGGACGGAGTATCCCTTCGTGGTATTGGTGACCACCGCGATCTGGTTGACGGCCACCTTTATGACCCAACCCGAATCGAACGAGGTACTAAGGGATTTTTATAAAAAAATACAGCCCGGAGGTCCCGGCTGGTCGAGAGTGGTCGCAGAAGCCGAATCGGATGGGGTGACCATTGTAAACACCAAGGAAAAATGGAGCGTGCCCTCGGGCCTCACCGCCATGCTGCTGGGATGTGTGCTGATCTATTCGATCATGTTCGCGACCGGCTATTGGATCTATGGCAGGACCACTTCGGCCATTGTGCTTACCGTCGTTGCCTTTGTTTCCGGATTCTTATTGATCAAGGCCTGGAACAGGATGAAGGATCATATTTTGTAAACAAGGAGAGTAAGATTTAAAACGATTTCCGCCTTTGCGGGAATGCAGCAAAACCGTTTTGCATGAAAGATAGAATTGTTTCCGTTGATATTTTTCGAGGCATGACCATCGTTTTGATGATCTTGGTCAATACCCCGGGTACTTGGTCGAGTGTCTATGCCCCATTTTTACATGCGGAATGGCATGGGTATACCCCTACCGATCTGGTATTCCCTTTCTTCCTTTTCATCGTGGGCACATCGATCTCGTTTTCCTATAAGGACAAAACGGCCTCGCCTTCCATATATAAAAAAATAACCATAAGAAGTTTAAAATTGATCGGACTTGGCCTTTTTCTGGGGGCCTTCACTTTAAGCTTTCCCTTTATCAAAGATTTTGCCGAGATACGGTTCCCCGGGGTCTTGCAACGCATCGGGGTGGTTTTCTTCTTTGCTTCCCTGCTGTTCCTCCATACGAAATGGAAGACTTTGGCGGGCATTTCCGCTTTTTTATTGGTCGGCTATTGGTTGTTGATGGTCTTTGTGCCGGTCAATGGCATCTCATCTACCCTGGAGCGCGCTCCTAACAATCTTGCCAACTATATCGACCTGCAAGTGCTGGGCACCCATATGTGGAAAACCGATTATGATCCCGAGGGACTGTTGAGCACTGTCCCCGCCATAGTGAGTGCTTTGTTGGGCATCTTTACGGGGCTGATTTTGACCTCCAAACAAAGAAAAAAAGCGACGATCTTAGTGGGAATGGGCGGATCATTTTTGATCATTGGCCATTTATGGGACCTCTTTTTCCCTATCAACAAAGCGTTATGGACAAGCAGTTTTGTATTGGTCACCGCAGGATGGGCCAATTTGGTGTTGGCATTGATCTATTATCTGACCGATGTGAAAAAATTACAGTTCGGGAGCTTGTTCAGGTATGCAGGTTCCAATGCGATCATCCTCTACTTCCTGTCGAGCTTTATCAGTAAAATTTTGGGAATGATCAAGGTGAACGGGGATTCCTCGCTCCATGGATGGCTATTTCAATCGATCTATGTCCATGATTTCATCTCGATGCAATTGTCTTCCCTTTTATACGCCCTTACCGTGGTCGGCTTTTATGTGTTGTTGGGCTACGTGCTTCATAAAAAGGGGATTTTCGTTAAAGTATAAATCCAACGATTCGTTTGGCCATCAATGCAGGGCCTTTGTACCGAATGCCCATTCGATGAATGCGGGAAAAATGCGCCCCCAGGTCGGCATATCGTGTTTGCCGCCTTCAATTTCAACATAAGTGATGTCGCCCGGGCAGGTATAGCCTTTTTGGCTCAGTTCTTTGATAAGATCAAGGGTATCGTCTATGGCATCGATGATACCGTTGTTGTTTCGGTCAGCGGTCTCGTCTTCCGTTCCGCATTGGAACCAGAATTTAAGATGAGGACTGAAGGTGCCGTTCTTGACCGTGTCCAGGACGATCCTGCTTCGATCGGCCATATCTTTCTTGATATAGGCTTTTTTGCGCCACCAAAAGGAACCGCTGAACACGCCCACCTTTCCGAAAGAACGGAAATTGTTGAAAGCGATATCGAAAGCCGATAGGCCACCCAGCGACAGGCCACCAAAGACCCAATCTTTGCCCTGATCCGAAACCTTGAATCTGTCTTTCAGGAATGGGATAAATTCTTCCATTACAAAGTCGGAATACTTGGAAGCAAGACTGCCCCTGCCCTTAAAATCGGCAAAAGCGGCAGTGCCGTATTCCTGTAACCTGTTCTCGTTGGCTTCAATGCCCACATAAATGAAAGGACGTATCTTTGGGTTGGCATAGGCCAAGGTCAAAGCACGTTCCAGGTTCAGTGCATTGAAATCCTGGCCGTCATTCATCATCAATACGGGGAAAGTATCCTTGGCGCCTTCATAATGGGGCGGCGCCACCCATCTGAATGTTACCGATCGGTTCAAATTTTTCGAGAAAAAGCTTCCCTTGAGACATATAAAATCGACTTGATACCGCATGAATTTTCTATTGGGTCTGCAAGTATAAGGATTCCAAAAAAAATGAAGAGTTTCCATCGAAAATAAATTACTTTTGCCGACCTTAAAGGATTGACAGTTAAGTAATTTTAGTCTATATTGTATTCTGTCTATATTGTATTCTATGGCCAACATTCAGTACATTCCGTATTATTCTAACATCTTATCGAGAAACATCAATCTCGAAGTGACCGGCCATTGGGGTCACCCTGTTCTGATGTTCCCATCTTCGGGTGGGCAGTTCACCCAAAATGCAGACTTTGGCCTGAACGGCTCGGTGATGCGTTTTGTTGACGAAGGCCGCATCAAGCTTTACAATGTGGAAACGATCGATATGCTTTCGTTCTATGCCGATGATTTGGCTTCGGAGGTGAAAATACACAACTATGAACTGTACATGCAGTTCTTGAAGGATGAGTTGATACCCTATATCCAAAATGAGTGCAACACGCATAGGGTTGCCGTAGCGGGCGTCAGTTTTGGCGGATATCATGCGGCCAATACCGCCTTCCGCTATCCCGATCTGGTGTCGCACCTCTTCTCGATGAGCGGGGTATTCAATATTCGCAATTTTACCCCATTGTCGGATGATCTCCGCATCTATTTGAACTGTCCGGATGAATTCATGCAAAATGCGGAAGGGTGGAAATACCATCATATGCAGATCGTGCTGAGCACCTCCGATTGGGACAGTTGCCAACCTAAAAACCAACATATGGCGGGAATCTTGGAGGCGAAGGGCATCCCGTATTGGTACGACGAAAAAAAATGGATCGAACACGATTGGCCCCTTTGGAAAATGGTGTTTCCCGAATACGTAGGCAAATATTTTTAATCATAAACCAACATCTAACAATATAAAATATCATGGCAAAAAAAGTAGGAATATTATTTGGGATGGAAGACACTTTTCCTTGGGCCTTTATCGATGAAGTGAATGCACAGGGAGGGGGCAAGGTCGTTGCCGAGCCCGTCCTTATCGACAAGGTGCAACAAGGTATTGATTACGGGTATCATGTGATCATCGACCGTATTTCACAGGAAGCACCATTTTACAGGGCCTACCTTAAAAATGCAGCCCTTATGGGAACGGCGGTGATCAACAACCCTTTTTGGTGGAGTGCCGACGAGAAGTTTTTTAACAACTGCCTGTCCATCCAGTTGGGGATTCCGGTGCCGAAAACGGTACTGCTGCCTTCCAAGGAGCGGCCCGACGACACCACCGAAAAATCGTTCCGGAACCTAAAGGCGCCTTTGGATTGGGACTATATCTTCGACTATATCGGATTTCCCGCCTATATGAAGCCCCATTCGGGCGGAGGATGGAAAAGTGTTTATCGTGTCGACAGTCCAGACGACCTTTTCAACAAACATGGGGAAACGGGCCAATTGGTAATGATGCTCCAAGAGGAAATCGTATTTGAGGATTATTACAGGGTGTATTGCCTGGGACAGAAATATGTTCACATCATGCCCTATGAACCCAGGAACGAATTTCACCTGCGCTATGCCACCGAACCCAAGACCAAAGGCGAAGAGCATAAAAAATTGATGAAAACCATTCATGATTATACGATTAAACTCAATAAGGCCCTTGGCTATGATTTCAACACCGTGGAGTTCGCGGTTCGTGACGGAATCCCCATTGCCATTGACTTTTGCAATCCTGCGCCCGATGCGGATGTAAATTCGGTAGGCCAGGCCAACTTCGATTGGATCGTAAAACATGCCGCCAAGTTTGCCATAGAAAAGGCCCTTTCGCACAAAGAAAAACAAAGCAATTCTTCATGGGGCAGCTTCATCAAAGGAGCGGCCGTACCTGAAGCACCAAAAACCAAAACGGCAAGCGCCAAGGCGAAAAAACCAGTGGTGAAAAAGGCCGCTGCCAAAAAAGTCGCGGCTAAAAAACCTTCACCCACCGCAAAACCGGCCACGACTAAGGCCGTAAAAGCGGTTGCTGCCACCGCCAAAGTGGCCCCTAAAGCCAAAGCAACGGCCAAACCAAAAGCGGCCCCGGTCAAAAAAGTGGCCAGCACGAAGGGAAGCGCAGCCAAACCAACAGGCCCAAGCGTTAAAAAGGGTGCTGCCAAAAAGGCAAAATCAACCACTGCGGCAGTGAAACGGGAACCCGCAAAAGGCGGTCTGGACGCCCCAAAAAAAACAGCGAGCAAGAGCAGCACAAGAAAAACAAAATAAATTAGGCCGTATTATCCGAAAGAATCGATATGCATAAATTCACACTGGGAATAGAGGAAGAATTTCAGATACTGGATGCCAATACACTTACCCTGCATTCCCAAATGTCGAAGATCATCGATGGGGGAAAGGTAATCTTGAAAGAGCGCATTAAGGAGGAGATGCACCAATCGGTCGTGGAAATGGGCACCAATGTCTGTGAGAACATCCAACAGGCCAGGGATGAGGTATCTTATCTGCGACAGCAGATATTTGAGCTTGCCGCCAAGGAAGATCTTAAGGTGGCAGCGGCCGGCACCCATCCATTTTCACATTGGAGCGAACAATTGATCACCCCCAATCCGCGGTACGATGTGTTGATCCAGGAGATGAAAGATGTGGCCCGATCGAACCTTATTTTTGGGATGCACGTGCACGTGGGTATTCCCAGCAGGGAGGAAGGACTGCAGATCATGAATGTGGCCCGGTATTTTCTGCCCCACCTCTATGCCCTTTCTACCAATTCACCATTTTGGGAGAGTCGTGAAACCGGTTTCAAATCGTTCCGATCCAAAATTTTCGATAAATTTCCGCGTACGGGCATCCCTCCTTATTTTGCAAGTGTAGGGGAGTACGACAAGTTCGTGGAATTATTGGTAAAGACGAACTGTATCGATAATGGCAAGAAAATTTGGTGGGACATACGTCTCCATCCATTTTACCCCACCGTCGAATTCCGGGTCTGTGACATGCTCATGACCGTTGATGAAGTGGTGTGCGTTGCGGCCTTAATGCAATGTATCATTGCCAAATTGAGCAAACTGCACCAAAAGAACCAAAGTTTCAGGGGTTATCGGCGTATCCTGATCAATGAGAACAAATGGCGCGCTGCCCGCTGGGGCATCGAGGCCAAACTGATCGATTTCGGGAAAGAGGAAGAAGTACCCTTCGCCACCTTGATGGGGGAGCTTTTGGAATTCATCGATGACGTGGTAGATGATCTCGGCTGCCGAAAAGAGGTCAATTTTGTTTATCAAATGCTGGAACAGGGCTCCGGAGCAGACCGGCAGCTCAAGGTGTTTGAAGAGACCAAAGATCTCAAGGAGGTGGTAAAATATGTGGTGGCGGAGACCGCAAAAGGATTATAAAGTAGCGTAGCGGCCCGGGCAGCTTGGCCGCACAACATAGAGTTCATGCACAACAATTATAAAGTCGCGGTCTTGGATATGAATGCAGGCCATGCCAATGAAGGGATGCGATGCATCAAGGCCTTGGTGACCGAATTTTTGTCACAAGACAATGTCAGCGGTAACTTTGATGTTTTCGAGGTGAGGGTAGAAGGGCAAATCCCTGTCGTGGAAGACTACGATATCTTTATTTCCTCTGGTGGCCCCGGCGCTCCCATGATCTTGGGCGAACCTTGGGAGGCCGACTATTTTAATTTTTTGGATGCGCTGTTGCACCACAACCTATCGAAACCCAGCAAAAAACACCTGTTCTTGATCTGTCATTCGTTTCAGTTGGCATGTGTTCACTGGGATTTGGCAAAGGTGACCAAACGCCGGTCTACCTCCTTCGGCATCTTCCCCATCTACAAAACGAAGAGCGGAGAACATGAGCCTCTTTTCGAAGGCCTCAACGATCCATTTTATGCCGTTGATTCCAGGGACTACCAAGTCGTTGGCCCCAATGAATGGAAATTGGATACCCTGGAGGGAAAAGTGCTCTGCCGGGAAAAGATACGGGAACACGTGCCCTTGGAAAGGGCCGTGATGGCCATCCGGTTCAGCAAGGAGATTTTTGGGGTACAGTTTCATCCCGAAGCCGATTCCCTGGGCATGCTCCATTACTTTCAACGGGCCGACAAACGGAAAACGATCATCAAGAAGCACGGCAAAACAAAGTATTTGGATATGATCGCCCATTTAGACGATGACGACAAAATCATGAAGACCAACCATACCATCATCCCCCGTTTTTTGAAACAAGCGGCCGATAACATCGATTCCTATAAATTATTGTCCGTATGATTCCGAGCATCAGGGAAGCCTTTAACCGCGATTTCAAGGAGGCCTATTATGAAAACCTTCAAAAAGAGGTGGCCGATACCTTTGGCGAACCTTGCGCCTTCCGCATTTCGGAAACGCCGGTCTTTCTCGACAAGTCGATAAGGCAAAAAGTCTTTGAGGCCTGTGACGCCATTCTGGAACAGATCAACGCCTTGGATTTCGAAGCCCTGAGACAACGGTTCACCCCCAAGCATTTGCAATCGCCTTCCCCTCTGGGCAACCCGCATTTTTTGGCAATCGATTTTGGACTTTGTGATGATGGAAAAGGCGGTATAGGCCCACAACTCATCGAACTTCAAGCTTTTCCCTCCCTAATGTTCTACCAGCCTTTTTTGGGCAGGGCATTTCTTAAAAATTACCCGAACATCCCCAAAAAAGGATTTCAGTATTACCTTGATGGCCTGGACGAGAAGCGCTATTTGGAAGAAGTGAGAAAGGTGATTGTGGGCAAGGAAAATCCTGAAAATGTTATCCTGCTCGAGCTGTTTCCCGAAAAGCAGAAGACCCGGATCGATTTTTGGGCCACCAGACAGGCCCTTGGCATAGCTGTGGTTTGCCTGACCAAGGTAATCAAGGAAGGCCGAAACCTGTTTTACGAAAAGAATGGAAAGAAGATCCCGATCAAGCGGATCTACAACAGGGTGATTTTTGATGAGCTGCAGCGGATTGAAAATTTAAAGACCGAATTTAACCTTTTCGATGATGTGGACGTGGAGTGGATCACCCACCCCGATTGGTTTTTTATCATTTCAAAATGTATTATGCCCATGCTCAGGCACCAGGCCATACCGCCATCCTATTATCTGAACGACTACCCCGAAGGCATCGATCTGCATGATTATGTGATGAAACCACTGTTCTCCTTTGCGGGCAAGGGAATCGACCTGCACCCAACCATGGAGACCATCGCACAGATCAAGGACAAACAAAATTATCTACTGCAGCGCAAAGTGGCCTATGCCCCGTTGATCAAGACCAATACCGAAAAAAATTCAAAAGTGGAACTGCGCATTCTGTATGCATGGAATGACGGGGAAAACCGCTTGAAACCCATCATCAACCTGACACGGATGGGCAAAGGCGACCTGATTAACGTATCCCATCTGACCCAGGACACTTGGATAGGTTCTTCCATCAGTTTTTTTGAGGAATAAGGACTGGCCTTAAACCCACATTACCAATTCGATTTTCTTGGGAATAACCACCTTATCTATTGGCGGGCCGAGAGGAGTTTGGCCACATATTTCCCGATCATATCGAATTCAAGGTTTACCGTACTGCCCACGCGGTACGATTTGAAGCGCGTGTGTTCGTAGGTGTAGGGAATGATGGCCACGCTAAAGGTATTGGTCCCCGAATCGATCACCGTCAAACTCGTGCCGTCAATGGTGATCGAGCCCTTTTCAATGGTAAGATGATCGGAGGATGGGGCATGGGAAAAAGAAAAGATCCAGCTTCCGTCTTTCAGTTCGATTCCGACACAGACCCCGGTTCGATCGACATGGCCCTGTACAAGGTGCCCATCGAGACGACTGCCCAAAACCATGGCCCGCTCCAGGTTCACCTGATCGCCGATCGTGAGTTGGCCCAAATTGGATTTTTGCAAGGTCTCTTCAATTGCGGTGACCTTATAGCGGTCATCCGAAACATCCACTACGGTAAGGCAGACCCCGTTGTGGGCTACGCTTTGATCTATTTTCAACTCCCTGGCCAATGACGATTTTACCGTGATGTGAAGATTGCTGCCCTCACTTTCAAGTTTCCCTACCGTGCCCAAAGTTTCAATAATTCCCGTAAACATCTTCCGTATAATTTAAGTAGTTTTGTGCTGAAATTGTGGACACAAAGGTAAAGATATAATGGACGAGAATGAGAAAATAAAACTGGGGATATCGGTGGGAGACCTTAATGGGATAGGCTGTGAGGTCGCCCTGAAGACCTTTGAGGACGCCCGCATGCTCGAATTTTGTACCCCGATCTTCTTTGCTTCCAACAAGACCATCTCCTTTCAAAAGACCGAGCTCGGCATAGAAATCAACTATCACGGCATCAGTGAAGCTTCGGATGCCCTTGAGGGAAAAATCAACGTGCTGAACGTATGGAAGGAAGTGCCGGAAGTAACTTTCGGAAAGGAAACCAAGGAAGCGGGCGAATATGCCTTGAAATCCCTTAAATCGGCCGTCGCCGCCCTGAAGAACGGGGATATCGATGTCTTGGTCACTGCACCCATCAACAAGAACAACATACAGGCGGAGGATTTCAAATTCGCTGGCCATACCGATTACCTCGCCCAGGAACTTGGGGGGGAAAGCCTCATGTTCATGGTCAGTGACGAACTTAAAGTAGGGCTGCTCACCGATCATCTGCCCCTGAAAGAGGCCCCCTCTGCTATCAATCCCATATTGATACGTACGAAAGTGAGGACCATGGAAAAGGCGTTGATGATGGATTTTGGGATAAGACGTCCCAAAATTGCGATTTTGGGAATCAATCCACACAGTGGCGACCATGGCGTGATCGGGCAGGAAGATGAGGAAATCATGAAACCGGTAATCCGGGAAATGTCAGATGCCGGACACTTGGTCTTCGGGCCTTATTCCGCAGATGGTTTTTTTGGTTCCCACGCCTATGCGGATTTTGACGCCGTATTGGCGGCCTATCACGATCAGGGCCTTATCCCCTTTAAAACCCTATCGTTTGGAAGAGGGGTGAATTTTACAGCAGGCCTCACCAAGGTCCGTACCTCCCCAGATCATGGCACGGCTTACGAAATTGCGGGCAAAGGGATCGCCGATCACAGTTCCTTTAAAGAGGCTGTTTTTATGGCCCTTCATATTTTTAAGAATCGCCGGGAATTTCAGGACCTGAGCGACAACGCGATGCAAAAGCAGAAAATGAGGCGTTAGGCCTGTTTTGCCCAGGTATTTTGCCCCTTAAAGGGAGGCTGGACAAACATTCGTTTATTTCTTGATAAGAATTGGCTTTTAGCAAAATAATATTATCTTTGCACCCCATCTTTTAGATGGTCATTTACGTTGAACCAGTGTCATTAAGGATGAAGAATAAGGAATATCTCATTCCTTTCTCAGGATTGAAGCTAGGAAAACACCAGTTTGAATACGTAATTGAAAACGAGTTCTTTGAATCTTTTGGTTACGATGAATTTAGGTCAAGCGATATCTTGGTGAACGTTGTACTGAACAAAACCAGCACGATGCTTGAATTGGAGTTTGCTGCAAAGGGAACGGTCAATGTCGACTGTGATGTCACCAACGAACCCTTCGACCAACCGATTGCCACGACCATGGAACTGGTCGTAAAGTTCGGAGAGACCTATAATGATGAGGATGATGAATTGTTGATCATTCCTCACGGGGAGCACCAGATCAATATAGCCCAATACCTCTATGAGATGTTGGTGTTGGCTGTGCCTCAGAAACGCATCCATCCCGGGGTTTTGGATGGCAGCTTGAAATCGGAGGCCCTCGACAAACTGAAGGCACTTCAACCAAAAGAAACACAGGAGCATAAAACGGAAAACGACCCGAGATGGGACGCATTAAAAAAGTTTAAAACGGATAAATAAGTGATCAATGGCACATCCTAAGAGAAAAATATCGAAAACGAGAAGGGATAAAAGACGAACCCACTACAAAGCGGTTGCCCCTACCTTGGCCACCGACCCGACAACGGGCGAAATGCATTTGTTCCACCGGGCACATTGGCATGAGGGAAAACTTTACTACAAAGGTCAAATCCTTATCGATAAAACTGAAACCGCCGAGGCTTAGCCTTGGGGTATTTTAAAAAGTGGAGCTCCCAATTTTAAAGTTGGGGGCTTTTTTATGCAATGTTGGGGCGGAAACCGACCCAATGGGCCGAAAACCACTTTTGAAATCCACGGACGATCGAGGCAGGGGGCGATGGATGATACCGTCAGCAGTTCGGATCTCGATCCAAAAGCCTGCTTAAAAACACTGTTTATCGTCAAAAAGTCATTAAAAATCACTATTTTTCACGAATTTAGTGGTGTTTTTGATGCTTTTTCGACACAAATCAATTCATTGGAATGGGTAAATTATCAGCTGCCATTACCGCTGTAGGGGCTTATGTGCCAAACTTTGTGCTCACCAACAAGATGTTGGAAGCGATGGTTGAGACAAATGATGAATGGATTACCACGCGCACGGGCATCAAAGAGCGACGGATCTTAAAACCGGAAGAGGGGGAAGGAACATCATACATGGCCATCAAGGCAGCCAAGGACCTTCTCGACAAGGGGAACATCGACCCTAAAGAAATAGACTTGGTCATCGTGGCTACCGTAACCCCGGATACCCTAGTGGCTTCCACCGCGGCATTTGTCGCGACCGAATTAGGGGCAACGAATGCATTCGGCTATGATTTGCTGGCGGCCTGTTCCAGTTTTTTGTTCGGAATATCGACCGCTGCCAGTTATATCGAATCGGGGAGGTATCGTAAAGTATTGCTCATCGGAGCCGATAAAATGTCGTCGATCGTTGACTATACCGACCGCACCACCTGTATCATCTTCGGGGATGGCGCAGGGGCCGTGTTATTTGAACCCAACAATGAAGGCCTTGGGTTTCAGAACGAGTACCTAAGATCGGATGGGATAGGCCGGAATTTTTTGAATATGGACGCTGGTGGGTCTCTGCTGCCCGCAACATTGGAAACCGTCAAGAACAGAAAACATTACATCTACCAAGATGGAAAATCGGTGTTCAAATTTGCGGTAAGCAATATGGCCGATGCGGCAGCCTATATCATGGAGCGCAACCAACTCAACCATGAGGATGTGGCTTGGCTGGTACCACACCAGGCGAACAAACGCATCATCGATGCCACGGCGAACCGCATGGGGCTCGATCATTCCAAGGTCATGATGAACATACAGTATTATGGAAATACGACCTCTGCCACCCTGCCCTTGTTGCTGGCCGATTATGAAAAGCAACTCAAAAAGGGAGACAACATCGTATTGGCTGCCTTCGGTGGCGGCTTCACCTGGGGCGCCATTTATTTGAAATGGGCATACACAAAATAAAGATCGCTAACCAAAATTAATTTACATGGATATCAAAGACATTCAAAACCTGATCAAATTCGTTGCCAAATCGGGTGCCACGGAAGTAAAGCTTGAAATGAAGGACCTCAAGATTTCAATCCGTACAGGTGCTTTGGGCAGTGGGCGCGAAACCACCTACGTGCAACAGATTCCTATGGCACAGCAGCCTAGCCAAATGGCAGCTCCCCCGGCTGAGACGCCTGTTGCCGCAGGAAGTAAGTCGACCAAAGCCCCGGCAGATGATGACGGCAAATTCATTACCATCAAGTCGCCCATCATCGGCACTTTCTATAGAAAGCCTTCCCCTGATAAACCAAACTTTGTGGAAGTGGGGGATAACATCGGAAAAGGCGATGTGCTTTGCGTTATAGAAGCCATGAAATTGTTCAACGACATCGAATCCGAGATTTCAGGTAAAATCGTGAAAATATTGGTCGATGATTCTTCTCCGGTAGAATTCGACCAACCGCTGTTTTTGGTAGACCCATCATAACCATAAAATTCAAATCACTAAGTTAGCCCTCCGTGAAAAGCGGAATGCCATGTGGTAAGATTTTTTAATTTTCAATAGGCATGTTCAAAAAAATATTGATAGCAAACAGGGGCGAGATCGCATTGCGTGTGATCAGGACCTGTAAAGAGATGGGGATCAAAACCGTTGCGGTTTATTCCACGGCCGATAAGGAAAGCCTCCACGTTCGCTTCGCAGACGAAGCGGTATGTATCGGCCCCCCGGCAAGCAGTGAATCATACCTAAAGATACCCAACATCATCGCTGCCGCGGAAATCACCAATGCCGATGCCATTCATCCCGGCTATGGGTTCTTGTCCGAGAACTCCAAATTTTCAAGAATCTGTGCCGAACACCAGATCAAATTCATCGGGGCTTCAGGGGAGCAAATTGATAAGATGGGCGATAAAGCCACGGCGAAAGCAACCATGAATAAGGCCGGTGTTCCGACCGTTCCAGGTTCGGAAGGCCTGTTGAAAGATGTGGAAGATGCCAAAAAAGTGGCCAAAAAGATGGGCTATCCCGTGATGATCAAAGCGACTGCCGGCGGTGGTGGCAAAGGGATGCGAGCGGTTTTTAAGGAGGAAAAGATGGAAGAACTGTTCAACAGTGCGGTTCAGGAAGCCAAAGCTGCCTTTGGCAACGGGGGCATGTATATGGAAAAATTGATTGAGGAACCCCGTCATATCGAAATCCAAGTAGTTGGCGATCAGTATGGCAAGGCCTGCCACCTTTCGGAAAGAGACTGCTCCATTCAACGCAGGCACCAAAAATTGACGGAAGAAACCCCCTCGCCCTTCATGACCGACAAGCTTAGGGAAGACATGGGCAAAGCAGCCGTTAAGGCAGCGGAATATATAAAATACGAAGGGGCGGGAACCATCGAATTCCTGGTCGATAAGCACAGGAACTTCTATTTTATGGAGATGAACACCCGAATCCAGGTAGAGCATCCCATCACCGAACAAGTAATCGATTACGATTTGATCAGGGAACAGATTCTGGTGGCCGGCGGCGTTCCCATTTCCGGTAAAAACTACTATCCAAAACTACATTCCATTGAATGCAGGATCAATGCGGAAGATCCTTACAACGGATTCAGGCCCTCACCGGGTAAGATCACCACATTGCATACCCCAGGTGGTCATGGGATACGACTAGATACCCATGTTTACAGTGGCTACTCCATTCCCCCGAACTACGATTCAATGATCGCCAAATTGATCACCACGGCCCAGACCAGGGAAGAGGCCATCAATAAAATGAAGCGTGCATTGGATGAGTTTGTCATAGAGGGCATCAAAACCACCATTCCCTTTCACAGGCAATTGATGGACCATCCCGATTACCTTGCAGGAAACTATACGACCAAATTCATGGAAGACTTTGTGATGAAACCGCAACCGGAAGAGTAGCCGTCACTAATTATGATTTTACTTTCATCGAATGAACCTGAGCTATTGGGAATACAAAACCTGGTTATCTAACATCGATTTTACCATTGTCGGCAGCGGCATTGTGGGACTTAACTGCGCCCTTCAACTGCGTTCGCGATACCCAAAAGCCAAGATCATGGTCCTGGAAAAGGGCATCTTACCTCAGGGGGCAAGCACTAAAAATGCTGGATTTGCCTGTTTTGGCAGTATTTCGGAAATCAAGGCCGATCTTCAGGCCCATACCCCAGAAGAAGTTTTGGAACTGGTACGGAAGCGATGGAACGGAATAGCACTGTTGAGGAAAACCTTGGGAGATCGTAAAATCGGCTTTCGGCAACTTGGCGGACATGAGCTATTTACCGACGAACAAGGGGGGTTGTATGAGGAATGTATCGAGTACTTGGCAATGATCAATGGCTTGCTCCGCCCCGTATTCAACAAAGCGGCCTTCAGAATCCATGACAACAGCTTCCACTTTCACAAGATTCGGCCCAATTACATTACCAATGATCAGGAAGCCCAATTGAACACCGGCCAAATGATGGCCGCACTCCTACATTTGGCACACAAAAAGGGTATCGTACTGTTGAATTCGATTACGGTGAAAAACTTTTCTGACCACGGAAGCACCGTTTCGGTTGAAACCGACCAATTCAACTTCAACACCAACAAATTGTTGATCGCGACCAATGGCTATGCGTCCCAATTGGTGAACGAAGCCGTAAAACCCGCCCGCGCCCAGGTCTTGATCACCAAACCTATCGCAAAACTGCATATAAAGGGTACTTTTCATATCGATGAGGGTTATTATTATTTCAGAAATATCGATGATCGAATCCTATTCGGGGGAGGCAGAAACCTCGACTTCAAAGCCGAGGAAACCACGGTTTTCGGGGAGACCCCACTGATCCAAAACCGATTGGAAACCCTGTTGAGAGAAATGATCTTGCCCAACACCCACTTTGAAATAGAACAGCGGTGGAGCGGGATCATGGGCATGGGCGATCAAAAAAGGCCCATCGTAAAGCAAGTATCCAATAATGTCTCTTGCGGGGTAAGATTGGGCGGGATGGGCATCGCCATAGGGAGTGCCGTTGGAAAGGAATTGGCCGACTTGGTATAGGCTTTGGCCAACGCTTTAAGCAGGTTCATCCGATTTTATCAACAATGAACCTTATTCCAAGGCAGCAGTCCTATAATTTGTTATCTTGTTCCTCCCAATAACAGTTTGTACTACCCCTCAGACTTACCTTCAAATTCCGTTTAAAAACGGAAGAACCTATCCATTATACCATTTTGCTAAAAGTGCCCCCTTCCAAGGGGAGGTTCATACGCTGTGCACTTTTAGGATTGATGGTGTCTGTGCCCATGGATAAAGAAGTTAATGTATGACCAAAGATTCATTCAAATTTTTCGTTCAGGCCTGTGCGGTGGTGCTTTTCTTTTCAGGCATCGAAAGCTGTGCGCCCACCAAATCGAAGTACGATCGTGAATATGACAGGGTATGGGAGGAGATCGTGCAGTCTGAGGCTTGGACAAATTCTTTGCTGGCCAGCAATTCCAATACAAAGGCCAACAAAAAACAGGATTACGGGGGACTATCGGGTAAAGAGGTATTTGCACGGCCATTTTCACCGGACACCGACCGTGAGCTGAGGTTTAAGGATAAATACCACATTTTGGTCACCAGGGCTTATTTTAAGATTATAGCGGAGGCCCAAAAAGCAGATAGCCGCCTTCGATCGGAGCAAGAAAAGTGGAACGAGCAGTTTCTCACGAATCAACCCATTCGAAGCGGGATCACCAACAACAAGCGCGCCTTGATCAACAGGAGATACGATGCGCATAGAAAAATGCTGGAAGGATTGTTGTCTTGGAATATCTTCAGCGAAGAGCGCACGGCAGACCTGGAATTTTTTAAAGCGGAGAACTTTGACCGGGTATATGCAATGGCGGCGAACGGTGAAGACGAGGGGACCATTATCGAGTTTTTGGAATATCGATTGGCCGACCTGTACCACGCGGTCGACTAATGCAGGAAACCGAAATTTAGTGCCTTTTTTCGCCAAATTAATTCTACTTTTAAGGCCTGATTGATGCATATATCCTACAACCCGATCTGCCGTCCGATGCTGAACCGAAATCTAAAGACAAGCCTTTTCCAGTTTTGCGATACTTTCGTGAAAAACAGGATCTCAAGAATTAAAAGCAGTCAAAAAGACCTAAGGGATGCCTTGGATTCCGAGGATAAGAACAGCTCTGGCGATAAACATGAAACGGGCCGTGCCATGCTGCAACTGGAACAGGAAAAACTGGGTCAACAGCTTTCCGAGGCCGAAAAAATGGAAAGTGTCCTGGGCAAGGTCAATATCAGGTCGGTCAATCAGATCATTGGCCTGGGATGTCTGGTGCAGACTTCCAAGCACAACTATTTTTTGGCCATTTCGGCTGGCCAGTTCAAGGAAGGGGACCAATCGATCTATTGTATTTCCACGTCCACCCCCATGGGCCAACTGCTGCTCGGCAAATCGGTAGGGGATGTGGTCGTTTTTAACGGCGAGCAGATCAAGGTACAGGAAATCCTCTAAAATACGATCCGGATTCGCTTTGTTCCGGGCTTATAAACGGCCAAAATCGATGGGCCAACATATTCCGAGGCATGAAAAAACATGACAGCAATCCTTCAGCCTGTGCGGTATTTTTGACCGTACTGGTCCTAATCTTTGGCATTGCCCAACTACGGGCTCAAAAACCGGAACATCCCAAAGTAGTACTGATCACCTTGGACGGCTATCGCTGGCAGGAGCTATTTACCGGCGCCGATCCCCAACTGATCACCAATCAGGTTTATGTCGAAGATACCATGGGATTGAAAGAACAATTTTGGCGCAAGACGGCCGAAGAAAGAAGGGAAGTATTGATGCCCTTTATTTGGGACAATGCCGTCAAAATGGGGAAAATCCATGGCAACCGAAGCAAGGGCAGCAAGGTCGACCTCACGAACAAGTTGTGGTTCTCCTATCCCGGATACAATGAAATCTTGACCGGGATGGCCGATGATGTCCTTATTACCAGCAACGACAAGATCGACAACCCCAATATTACCGTCCTGGAATACGCCAACAGGCATCCGGACTTTAAGGACAAGGTGGTTGCCTTTGGCAGCTGGGACGTTTTTCCCTTTATTGTCAACGAAGGTCGTTCCGGGGTGCCGGTGAATGCGGGTTTTGAAAATGCTACGGGCGATGGTTTGAGCGAGCGGGAAATTTTCCTCAATGAACTGCAGGCAGAAGTTCCCAGTCCTTGGGGCAGCGTGAGGCTCGATGCCTTCACCCACCATTATGCCCTGGAGTATATAAAAAAGCATCATCCCGAACTGGTTTACATCGCTTATGGTGAAACCGATGATTTTGCGCATGATGGGGATTATCAGGCCTATTTGAGATCGGCCCACACCACCGATGCCATGATCAAGGAACTGTGGGATTTCACACAAAAAGACCCATTCTATAAAGGGCAGACCGTTTTTATCATCACTACCGATCACGGTAGGGGCACAAGGCCTCTGGAAACTTGGAAAGGCCATGGTGATGAGGTCCAGGGCGCCGGGGAGGTTTGGCTGGTGGTTTTTGGGAACGGAATCTTATCCCTGGGAGAAATTGAAAAGCCAGAACAGTTGTACAGCAATCAAATTGCGCCGACCGTCATGCAGTTATTGGGTCTTGAAATCGAGAGGCAAAAGATGCCGGGCCCTGCACTCGAACTGTATCCGGAATAAATGGGAATTTTATAAAGAAATGATGATCATCGCTAAACCTTTGCCTGCCAAAATAGCGCCAGTTTTGTTCTCAAGAGTTGAGTGTTTATTGCGTTTGAAATAGTTGAAAGAATCCGGAGCCGGCCTCGTGTTCCGGTTTTGACTTTCCATGCGATCCCTATTCAAGATCGAACTTTCTTCGCCCCTGTTTTTTTTGGGCCAGCGTCTTTTTCCGTTGCAAGCGTTTCTCAATGGCCGACTTCGATGGTTTGGTAGGTCTTCTTTTTTTGGCGACATGAAGGGCCGCTTCCAATATTTCGAAAAGCCGCTTTATGGCCAATTGCTTGTTTTTGTGTTGGCTCCTACTTTCGTCACATTGGAGCATCAGCGTCTTTTCCTTGGTCAAACGTTTGTCCAATTTTAGAGAAATGCGGTCCTTCTCCCAAGCCGATAGCCCGTTGGAGGCCAATACATCAAAGGTGATTTCGATTTTTGAAGAAACTTTGTTGACGTGCTGTCCCCCGGCACCGCCACTCCTTATGGCCTTGAATTGCAATTCTTTCAATATTTGGGCCTTGTTCATGTTTTAGCGCTCTGCCAATCGTTGGTTGATGGTCTCAATGGAAATATTGAGGAAGACTTTTTTGCCTTTTTCCAAAGGCAATGGGTGGTTGAAATAAAGCTTTTTACCTTCATAGTTGCCCACCATCATATAGTTGCCCCCAATATAGAACGATCTGTCGACCGTCACTTCCAGCCCTGATTTCTCAGAAACCTTAAATTCGTGGGGGTACACGATGATATGTCTCTTGGTATCGGCATACGACTTGATGATATGCAATGGAATTTGGTTGGCTTCCCCGAACAGTGAGGCGACATACATACTTTTGGGCCTTTCGTACAAGTTTTTAGGGGTATCGTCGGCCATGATGCCGGTATCTTTGATGACGACGACGCGATCTGCGAAGCCCAGCACATCGTTTTGGTCGTGCGTTGCGGTGATAACGGTGGTCTGCTGCTCTTTTAAATACGAAAAAAGGTTGCGGCGGAGGCTGTTCTTTCGGAAATTATCGATATGTCCAAAAGGTTCGTCCAACAACAATACCTGGGGTTCTTGAGCGAGCACCCTTGCCAGGGCAATACGTTGCTGTTGCCCGCCACTTAAATATTTCACTTTGGTTTTGGCGAATTCGGTCATTTCCAGTATTTCGAGCAGTTCCCCGGTTCGCCGCTTCATTTCTTCGGGCTCGAATACCGATAAGAATTGCCCCACATTTTCCGCGGCGGTGGTAAACGGCATAAGATCGTAATCCTGGGAAAGGTATTTCATATAAGGTTCCCCGGGCACCAGGTTGAAGTCTGGCCCGAGCACTTCCTTGCCATCCCATACTACTTTCCCTTTTTTCACCTGTAAAAGGCCATAGATTATTTTAAGAAGGGTGCTTTTACCGCAACCACTTTCACCGATAATGGAGAGATGTTCTCCCTTGGCCAGTTTTAGGGTTATATTTTCCAGAACCGGAACGGACCCATAGGCAAAACTAACATTTTGAAGGTGCAGCATGGTTTTAAGAACCAAATAATAATTAAGGGCGAAATTAAGACTACTCCATTAAATAAAGAAAAATCCCATGCTTTTTTGAGATGGCCCAATAATACGGGCTAGTCTTTAAATTCCTTCAAAACCTTTTGATTGGGAAGGGTTTCATAGCCCATGTTGTAGAAGGTAAAGGCAAAAATATCCGCATATTGTTCGATGGTTTTGCTCACAGGCGTTCCCGCACCGTGCCCCGCGTTGGTCTCGATACGGATCAAGGTAGGGTTGCCACCCGTTTGTTTATCCTGCAGTTCGGCCGCGAATTTAAAGCTATGTGCGGGTACTACACGATCGTCGTGATCTCCGGTGGTGACCAAGGTCGCGGGATAGGACACCCCAGGTTTCACATTATGCACGGGGGAATATCCCTTTAGATACTCAAACATTTCCTT
This sequence comes from uncultured Flavobacteriaceae bacterium, assembly GCA_963710535.1. Lineage (GTDB taxonomy): Bacteria > Bacteroidota > Bacteroidia > Flavobacteriales > Flavobacteriaceae > Pelagihabitans. Next base: position 777,458 of record CAVQAW010000010.1, on the reverse strand, counting down.
GTTGTCTTGTGCGGTACCGTAGTCATAGGCCCAACCGGCCCCGGCCGTAAAAGTATGGTACCGCAACATGTCCATGACGCCGACGGCGGGCAGGGCCACTTTCATTAGATCGGGCCGTTGTGTCATCGTGGCACCCACCAAAAGCCCTCCGTTGCTGCCACCACGAATGGCCAGAAAATCCGGGGAGGTATACTTATTGTCGATCAGGTATTCGGCAGCGGCGATGAAATCATCGAAAACGTTTTGTTTGTTGGTCTTGATACCTGCATCGTGCCATGCCTTCCCATATTCACCGCCACCCCTTAAATTGGGTACCGCATAAACGCCACCTTGCTCCAACCATATGGTGTTCACGATACTGAATGAAGGGGTAAGGCTTACATTGAAACCACCATAGCCATAAAGAAGCGTTGGATTTTTACCATTCAAGGTCAGGCCTTTTTTATAAGTGATGAGCATAGGCACTTTGGTGCCGTCCTTGGAGTGGTAAAAAATTTGTTTAGATTCGTAGTCTTCCGGATTAAAATCGATTTCAGGTTTCCAATAGAGCTTATAATCCCCGGCTTCCACTTGGTATTGATACGAGGAACCCGGAATGATATAATTGGTGAAGGAAAAATAGATCTCCTTCTCTTCCTTCTTTCCGCCAAACCCTGAAACGCTCCCCACTCCGGGAAGTTTCACCTCGCGAATCAATTTTCCATCATAGTCGTACTGCAAGACTTTGGAAATGGCATCGATCATATATTCCGCAAAAAAGTAGCCGCCGCCCTTATTCGGGGAGAGCACATGTTCGGTTTCTGGAATAAGGTCTACCCAATGTTCCGGTGTGGGATCCGATGCATCGACCGAAATCATTTTTTTATTGGGGGCATTCCTGTTGGTAACGATGAACAATTTGGAACCCATATTGTCAATGACATAACTATCCGATTCTTCATTATCGGATATAATCACCAATTCACTGTTCGGCTTGCTAAGGTCTTTTAAGAACAGTTTGTTGCCCGAAGTTGAATTCGAGGCTGAAATGATAAGATAACGTTCGTCTTCGGTAACCGTAGCTCCAGTATAACGATGTTTTTGGGCAGGAGTTCCCCCGTATACCAAAATATCGGATTTTTGGGGAGTGCCCAATTGATGGTAATAGACCTTGTGCTGATCGGTTTTGGCGGAGAGTTCGCTGCCTTTGGGTTTATCATAGCTCGAATAGTAATAACCTTCGTTGCCCAACCACGAAATGCCACTGAATTTGAGGTCTACCAAAGTATCCTCCACGATTTCCATGGTCTGGGTATCCAATACAATGCCGTTTCGCCAATCGCTGCCCCCTACTGAAATTTGATAGGCCGCCAGGGCCCCGTCTTTCGTAAAACTAAGTCCGGCCAGGGAAGTGGTGCCATCTTCCGAAAACGTATTGGGATCTAAAAAAACGGAGGCTTCCCCGCCTTCTTTTTGACGGTAGAGCACACTTTGGTTTTGAAGCCCATCGTTTTTATAGAAATAGGTGAAATCGCCTTCCTTGAACGGGGCGCTCAATTTTTCATAGTTCCATAGTTTTTCAAGGCGTTCTTTCAGCTGTTGCCGAAAAGCGATCTGTTCCAAATAGCCAAAAGTCACTTTGTTTTGGTCCTGGACCCAGGCTTCGGTCTCTGGGCTACGATCGTCTTCCAGCCAACGATAGGGGTCGTTCACCTGCACATCGAAATAAGTATCTATCGTATCAACTTTTGTAGTAGTTGGGTAGTTCACGGAAATGGTAGTTTTTTTGGGAACGTTTTGGCACGCCAACATCAAGGTGGAGAAGGCAAACATGTACCAGTAGTGTTTCATCGGTAAGGGGGATTGAAGTGCTAAAATAGCACAAAAAAAACCTTTGGAAGCATCGCAATCCAAAGGTTTAACAGTATTTTAAAGGGTAGGATTACACCAACCGGTTTTCAACTAGGTATTCCGCGATCTGAATGGCGTTGGTTGCGGCTCCTTTCCTTAGGTTATCGGCCACGATCCACATATTCAGGGTATTGCGTTGGCTTTCATCCCTTCGGATGCGTCCCACGAACACCTCATCCTTATCATGGGCATAGATGGGCATGGGATAGGTGTTGGTGTCGGGATTGTCCTGCACCACCACGCCCGGGGTATGCTGCAAGAGTGTTCGCACTTCGTCAAGAGCGAAGTCGTTGTTGAACTCAACGTTGACCGATTCGGAATGACCCCCTGAGGTGGGTATTCTCACCGCGGTTGCCGACACCGAAAAGGTGCGGTCGTTGAGAATTTTTTGCGGCTCACGTGCCAATTTCATCTCTTCTTTGGTGTAGCCGTTCTCCAAAAACGAATCGCAGTGCGGCAGGGCATTTCTGCCGATCGGATAGGGATAGGCCATCTCCCCCTGCACACCATTGATTTCATTTTCCAATTGCCTTACCGCTTTTACCCCGGTGCCCGATACCGATTGATAGGTCGATACCACCACCCTTTTCATATGGTATTTTTTGTGCAGTGGCGCCAAGACCATGACCAGTTGGATGGTAGAGCAATTGGGATTGGCGATGATCTTGTCCTTGGCCGTCAGTTCATGGGCATTGATTTCCGGAACGATCAGTTTTTTATCGGGATCCATTCGCCAGGCCGATGAATTGTCGACCACGGTGGTCCCCGCCGCTGCAAATTTGGGCGCCCATTCCAATGAGGTGTCCCCTCCCGCCGAAAAAATGGCGATCTGTGGCTTTGCGGCAACGGCCTCGGCCATGGAAATGATCTTATGGTCTTTGCCCCGATAGGGCAAGGTCTTCCCCACCGATCGCTCAGAAGCGACCAGGAGCAATTCGGTCAACGGAAAATCGCGCTCCGCCAATACCCTTAACATTACCTCGCCCACCATTCCCGTTGCACCCACTACCGCTACTTTCATTTTTTTGATTTAGGACGCAAAAATAGTACATGCTTTGCGATTGCACAAGCAAAGCAACATCGAATTATAAAAAATACAACAAAATGTTATATTTAAAACAGTTATGAAATGATAGCCCAAAAAGAACCCCTGCCATTAGACAGGGGTTTAGGAATATACAGTGTAGCGGTATCACCCATTGGTAAGGGAGATGAAAGGGGATTATTTTTTTAGGAGATCCCTGATCTGTGTCAAAAGTTCTTCTTGTGACGGGCCACTTGGCGCTGGGGGCGCTGGCGGTGTCTTGGTCTTGTTGTAGGCCTTGATGATGATGAACATCACCAATCCGACGATGATCAGGTTCACGATGGTATTGACCCATGCGCCCCAACGCACGGCATTTTCGGCCACATAACCTGCTTCGCCGGCAACGCCACTTGCCTCGCTGAGCACAATTTTTAAACTGGAGAAGTCAACTCCTCCCGAAAAGTGGCCCACGATGGGCATGATGATATCGGATACGAATCCGTTCACGACAAGGCCCACTGCGCCTGCCATGATCACTGCAACGGCAAATTCGATGACATTGCCGGTCATGATAAAATTCTTAAATTCTTTGAACATGATATAGCTGATTTAATTGGTTAATGTGGTGCAATTTAAGAAAATAATTTTCTTAATGAAATGTTAACGGCCGATAAAAATCCTTTGTACCCGTTGCGATATCCCCGTCAACAGTTCATAGGATATCGTTTGTGCCGAGGAAGCAAAAGTCACGGCGTTTGGATGGGATCCGAACACGATGACCTCATCACCTTCATCGCAATCGATGTCGGTAACATCGATCATGATCATATCCATGCATACATTACCGATGATAAATGCCTTGTTTCCGTTGACCGTCACATAGGTTTTGCCATTGCCATATTGGCGACCAATGCCATCGGCATGACCCAGCGGAAGGGTTGCCGTGGTACGCTCTACTTTGGAGGTAAAGCCTCGGTTATACCCCACACTCTCCCCTGGTTTGATATGGTGTATTTGGGAAATAACGGTTTTTAGCGTGGCCATAGGCTTTAATTGCGGGTCTATTTTGGCATCGTTCCCAAAACCGTACATCCCGATTCCGCTGCGCACCATATCATACTGTGCTTCAACATAGTTCAGGATACCCGATGTGTTTAGGATATGTCGAAAAGGCTTGTTGGCCAGGTCAACGTCCAATGTATCGGCAATCATTTTAAAAGCCGCGATTTGGCGCAGTGTAAACTCCCTTTCTGCCGGATCTTCAGACGCGGCCAAATGTGAAAAAACGGAGGTTACCCTTATTTCCGATCGTCCTTTCAATTGTTGCAAGATAAAATCGACATCTTTTTCCCAAAACCCAAGGCGATTGAGGCCCGTATTGAACTTTAAGTGTACCGGATAGGATTGCTGCCTCTGTTCGGCCGCTACGGCCAGAAACGCTTTCAAGATCCTGGGAGAATACAGACTTGGTTCCAAACAATGGCGAATCAGTTCCTCAAAATTGCCGGGTTGGGGATGCAGTACCAGAATAGGTTTGGTGATGCCCGCCATGCGCAATGCGGTACCTTCCTTGACATAGGCCACCGCAAAATAATCGACCCCCAGGGCTTCAAGTTTCAAGGCGACCCGTTCGGCATCGCTGCCATACGCAAATGCTTTTACCACGCCCAAAAATTTGGTGCCGGGAGTGAGCTTGGAACGCAGATAGTTATAATTGTGTTCCAGGGCATCTAGATCGATTTCCAGAACCGTTTCGGTGGCCTTAGGCATTCTTTTTCTTTTCGTTCGGGGTAATTTCTTCGGCCTCTACCTCCATTTTGCTCACTTTTTCCCGAAGCATGGCCTTGAAGAAAGCGGCACGGCTCAAAGGTTCATAGGCATCGGTTTCTCCCAGGAGCACCAATTTATCGTTTTTCGATTTTCGAAAACTATAATTGGCCAGATTGCCCGTACGGGTGCAAATGGCATGCACTTTGGTAACATATTCCGCAGTGGCCATCAATGCGGGCATCGGGCCGAATGGATTTCCTTTGAAATCCATATCCAAACCGGCGACCACCACCCTGACGCCCTTGTTGGCAAGATCGTTGCAAACCGTCACGATCTCATCATCGAAAAACTGTGCCTCGTCTATTCCCACCACATCGCAACCATCGGCCAAAAGTCTGATGTTGGCCGCGGCGGGAACCGGGGTAGACCTGATTTCGTTGGCATCGTGTGATATCACCTTATCATCGTGATAACGGGTATCGACCATCGGCTTGAAAATTTCAACCTTCTGCTTGGCAAACTTGGCCCTTTTCAACCTTCGGATCAGTTCCTCGGTCTTCCCGGAGAACATCGAGCCGCAGATAACTTCGATCCAGCCGAATTGTTCTTTGGGGTTTACCGTGTTTTCCAGAAACATTTTGTAATTTTAGACGAAAATAGGGTGTTTTTTCGTTCTTGTTAAAGAAAGATAAAATTAAAAAAAAAGAACATCCTTGATACGAAAGAAAAAATTAGCGCGATGAAGAGAAAATTGAAGGAAGAGCTGCGAAAATTGTCCACCGACATCCTTACGGCAAGTGATATGAACGATATTTCAGAACTGTACGAGGCCTCCAGGACTTTGTACGAAAAATTGGCCGTATTGAAATTTATTGAGGAGAAACTGCAGGATGTCGAAATCGATGTTTCGAAAAATGTAGTTGCGGCAAAATTCGAGAAAATGGCAAGTATGGTGCTCAGTGCCAATGCTTCGGTGCCCGAAACCAATCCGCATCAGGAAGATATCATTACCCCTGGGATGGACACCATCAAGCATATGGTCTCTGAAATGTCCGACAACGCCACGGAAGAAGATGTATTTGCCGAATTTTTGGCAAAGCCCAATTACATGAAAAACGATAAGGAGCTTTTTATGCCAAAGAACGAGCCTTTAGCGACAAAGGAGGCCAAGCAAAAATCGCTGAACGACAAATTGGGCAAAAAGGAAATTAAGGTTGACCTGAACAACAAGCTGGCTTTTATTAAACACCTCTTCAACGGCAGTTCTGAAGACTATAACCGTGTGATGTCACAGTTGGGGACCATCGAAACCCTTGAACGATCGATTTCTTTTGTGAACAATATGGTTAAACCGGATTATGGCCATTGGGAGGGTAAAGAGGAATACGAAGTCAGGTTCATGGAACTGATCGAACGAAAGTTCTCCTGATTCACGTTCTGTCACACAATATTTGAACCCTACGCTGCGTAGGGTTTTTTATTCAATGGTTTCAACACAATAAGGTGATCTCTGCAACAACCAAATTATAAAGTCTGAGCAAAAAATGGGAAAATTATATCTGGTACCCACGCCGATCGGCAACCTGGAAGACATCACCCTTCGTGCCTTGCGCATCTTGAAAGAAGTCGATTTTATTTTGGCGGAAGATACCCGTACCAGTGGGAAGTTACTCCATCATTTTCAGATTGCCACTCCAATGCAGAGCCATCACATGCACAACGAGCACAAAAGGCTCGATGACCTGATCAAACGCTTACTGGCCGGGGAACAAATGGCAGTGATATCCGACGCCGGCACCCCTGGCATTTCCGACCCCGGATTCCTGCTCACAAGGGCCTGTATCGAAAATGACATCGAAGTGGAATGCCTGCCCGGGGCAACCGCGTTCGTGCCCGCTTTGGTGAACAGCGGGATGCCCAGCGACCGATTCGTTTTTGAGGGCTTTTTACCGGTCAAAAAAGGCCGGCAGACCCGCTTGCAACTGTTGGCGGAAGAAAGCCGCACGCTGATCCTCTATGAATCGCCCCATAAACTGCTCAAGACCTTGGCCCATATCGTCGAATATTTCGGGGCGGAAAGACAGGTCGCCCTATGTAGGGAACTCACCAAGATGTACGAAGAAACCGTAAGGGGAACCGCTGCCCAGATACTCGAGCATTATACCAAAAAACCTGCCAAGGGTGAAATTGTGATCGTTGTGGCAGGGAAAAAATAATGTAGGCGCTCTTCCGAAAAAACTTAAATTGAAGCCATGATAACGCCATGGCTTATTTCCATGTTCACGGTTTTGGCCGTTTATTTCCTGGACCGATGGGAAAATCGGCACATTAAATCGCTTTTTGATTGGGTTCCGGCCATCCTGCTCGCCTATCTCATTCCCGCCTTGGTTTCCTATGTTCTTGATGCGGACTTTTCCCAAGCGGGAATACACCGTTTCAGCAGGGACCTATTTATTCCCTTGGCCATCATTTCGGTAATGGCCAGCCTATCCATAGGACAATTGAAGGCCATAGGATGGAAGCCGATCCTGCTTTTTATATCGGGATCATTTTTTATTGCCCTGTTCCCCGTATTGTTGTTGGGACTATCGGACTCGGATCTCGTCACGAACACTATGTTGCAAGGGGAATATTGGAAGGGCATTCCGCCCATTGTGGGCAGCTGGATCGGCGGGAGCACCAGTCAATTGGTGTTGAAGGAACTCGTGGAATGCCCTGAGCATATTTTCCTGTCTGTTTTGGTGATGGATAATGTATTGGTGAATATCTGGACCATCCTAATGTTCCAGGCGATTAAGAAAAGCCGATACCTGAACGGGCTGTTCCGTATATCCGATCTTGCCATGCCCGAAGACCTGCGTGCCGAAGCCAAGAATCCCCTTTCCCCTTGGTACTGCAGTGCGATCTTGCTATTGGCCATTGCCATATGCCATGTAACGATCGATAGTTTTGTCGTCAAGGTGGTTGTGCTGTCACTAGTAGGGTTGGCCTTGAGCAATTTCATTCCCAATTGGAATTTTCGTTTTTCATTGAAAACGGGGGGCATTCTTATCCTTGTGGTCATGGCGGTCTTGGGGCTGAAACTGCAATTTGCCACCCTAGGTTTCAACGGCGCATTTTTAGCCTTTTTGATTATTTGGATCGTAGGCCATTTTGTGTTCATGGTTTTGATTGCCAAGGTATTGAACGTAAATATGGCATGGGTGCCCATTGCCAGCATGGCGAATGTTGGGGGTATCGCGACCGCGCCAGCAGTTACGGCAGCCTATGAAAAAAAGTGGATGCCACATGCCATCGTTCTAGCCATATTGAGCATGGCCACCGGCACTTTTTGGGGGATGTTCACGATTTATTTATTGCAGACGTTTTTGGTTTGAATGGTATAGGAGTGCCGAAAACCTCGGTCGGAAATCGGTCGGCAGATCAATATACGCCCCCACCATGTTTCCCTTTTTCCCAGCCGTGTTTCCCCAGGTACTGTACCCCGCTTTCAACCGCGCCATCTTCGATATCGGTGCCCATGGAATCGTTCCATCGGTTCAAATAGCCGAATAACGCGATAACGCCCAACATTTCAACGATTTCCCCTTCGTTCCAATGGCGGTACAAGCGTTCCTTGATCTCTGCGTTCACCCCGTTGGGCACCTGGGAGGCCAAGAGCGAAAAGTCCAAGGCGGCCCTTTCCGCCTCCGAAAATGACCCATGGGTGCGGTATTCCCAAATATGGTCGAGCTGTTCCTGTTCCGCCCCGTAGCGTTCGGCTGCCCTAATGGCATGGGCCTGGCAATATCGGCAGCCGCTGGCGTTACTGCTTACCCAGGCGATCATTCTTTTCAGGGCGGAAGTCACCCTGCCCTCATTGGCCATGACCGCTTTGTTGAGGTTGATAAAAGCTTTTGAAATTGCCGGCCGGTGCTGCATGGTGAGTACCGAATTCGGGCAAAAACCAAGGGTCTCGTTAAAGAAGCGCGATAATTCTTTGGTTTCGGCATCGTGGTCTGAAGGAAGCGGATTTACTAAAGGCATACTGTAATGTTTTTACCGGGTTTTATGCTACTTTTGAAACTGAAATGATGATGCTAACAAGAAACAAAAAATAATGGGGACCACAAATCATATCACGACCAAATGGCTGGGCAAAATGGCCTTCGAGAGCACCAATCCTTCCGGATTGACCTTAAAAATTGATGCAGGCCCTGAAGACGGGGGCGAGGGCAATGGTTTTCGTCCCAAGGCATTGATGCTTTCTTCCATGGCAGGATGTTCTGGATTGGACGTGGCCGGCCTTATCAAAAAAATGAAGTTGGAGGTCGAAAACTTCCATATAGAGACCATTGCCCAACTGACCGACGAACACCCCAAATATTATGATAAGGTAGTGGTTGAATTCCATTTTCATGGGGCCAACCTAAACGAAGACAAGCTCAAAAGGGCGGTCGACCTATCGGTTGAAAAGTATTGCGGAGTGATGGAGATGTTCAGACATTTCGCCAAGCTCGAGATCAAGACGATTTTTCACCACCAATAACATTTTCCGCCAAGGATGCCGGCCCTTGACTTTTGGCCAGAACTTCACGGCGGTATTTCAGTAAATACACACCTCCCGTCGGAGTTAACGATAAGTGTGGGATAGTATGCGATGGACACTCAAACCAAGACCGGAACAACAACGGATCGACCAATTGGCCGAAGCCCTCAAGGTTGATGCGCTGGTCGCCCAATTGCTTTTGCAGCGGGGGATCAACAACTACGATGAGGCAAAAATGTTTTTTCGGCCCCAATTGGCCCATTTGCACGACCCTTTTTTAATGAAGGATATGGATCTGGCCGTGGCCCGTATCGAATCGGCTATCGCCAAGCAGGAGAACATATTGGTATATGGGGACTATGATGTTGACGGAACCACCGCAGTCGCTTTGGTTTCCTCCTATCTGTTGCAATATTATCCCAACGTCGCAACCTATATCCCCGATCGGTATTCCGAAGGATATGGTATTTCCCATCAGGGCATCGATTTTGCGGAAGACAATTCCTTTTCATTGATCATTGCCCTTGATTGCGGGATAAAGGCGCTTGAAAAGGTCGATTATGCCAAGAAAAAGTGCATTGACTTTATCATTTGCGACCACCATAGACCGGGGCCCCAACTACCCGATGCGATTGCAGTACTGGACCCCAAAAGGGAAGATTGCCACTATCCTTATGATGAACTCTGTGGCTGCGGGGTGGGCTTTAAATTGATCCAGGCCTTGGCATCACGACAAGGGGTGGGCATCGATGCCTTAACACCATATCTCGATCTGGTGGCCACGGCCATCGGGGCAGATATCGTTCCCATAACCGGGGAGAATCGCATACTGGCCCATTTTGGCCTGCAGGTGATCAATGCGAGCCCCAGGGCCGGCATCCAGGCCATCATCGACCAAATCAACAAAAGTGAACTCAGCATAACCGATGTGGTCTTTATCATCGCTCCGAGAATCAATGCCGCCGGACGAATGGAACATGGGCAATATGCGGTGAACCTCCTTACGGCCACGGACGGCGACATTGCAAAAAGCATTGCCAAAGAGATTGAACAGTTCAATACAGATAGAAGGAACTTAGATCAGGAAATAACCTTGGAAGCGCTGGGCCAGATCGAGCAAAACAAGGAAGAAGACCGGTTTACCTCAGTGGTCTATAAAGATACCTGGCACAAAGGGGTCATCGGCATCGTGGCTTCCCGATTAACGGAAACCTATTACAGGCCGACCCTCGTTTTTACGAAAAGCGGCAACAAATTGGCGGCTTCCGCACGTTCGGTGAAAGGGTTCGATGTGTACCATGCCCTTGAAGGCTGTTCCGACTGCATCGAACAGTTTGGAGGGCATAAGTACGCCGCGGGCCTTACCCTGTTGGAAGAACAATATGAGGCCTTCAAATCACGGTTCGAGCAGGTGGTTTCAGAAAGCATCGACCCCAATTTATTGATTCCCGAACTCACGGCCGATGCGCTGATCGGCTTCGATCAAATCAATCCGAAATTGCTGAGGATCCTACAGCAATTTGCCCCATTCGGCCCAGGCAACATGACCCCGGTTTTCATGACGGAACAATTGGCCGATACGGGTTATGCCAAACAGGTTGGTGAAAACGGAGCGCATTTGAAGGTTTCCTTGACACAGCATGGATATGGCCCATTTGGGGGCATCGGTTTCAATTTGGGCGATAAGATCGAACTCGTTTCAGAAAAAAAAACCTTTAGTGCACTGTATACCCTTGAGGAAAATGAATGGCAGGGGAATCTCAGCATCCAGCTCAAGATCAAGGACCTCCGGAAGTAATCGATTCTCGCCAACGAAACCTTCGCGAGGATTCTTCTTGGTTGGCAGGGACCAACATCGAATATTGATTTATTTCTAGCATTAAGGCCATGCAAGATGATATAATAATATCTTTGGCACTTATTTTTTACGGGCAACCACTATGGATCCATATGCCGCTTTGCGCTTTAAAGAATTCAATGTTTTTCTGGGGGTGCGTTTTGCCATGGTCTTTGCTTGGTCCATGCAGTTCATAGTCATCGAATGGCAGGTGTATTCATTGACAAAAGACCCGCTATCATTGGGATTGATCGGACTCATGGAAATTATTCCGGCGATTGTGATGGCCCTTTTCGCGGGCCATATCGTTGATCAAAACGAGAAGCGCAACCTCTTGGTCAAATGTATTTTTGGGTTTTCGGTCATCAGCTTGGGATTGTTCATCATTAGCCTGCCTTCAGTGGTGGCCCAGGCCGAAACCAAAACGATCCTTTATTCCATTTATTTGCTCGTATTCATCGGGGGAATCGTTAGGGCGTTTTTGGGGCCTACCGTATTTTCCTTATTGGCCTTGATCGTGCCGAAAAAAGTATATCCGAATGCTGCTACTTGGAGCAGTACGACCTGGCAATTGGCCTCGGTGATGGGGCCGGCCTTGGCGGGATTTTCGATTGGATGGATCGGGGTACATTGGTCGATGTGCCTGGTCTTTTTCTTTTCCTTGATGGCGCTTATCGCTTTATTGCAAATTTCCAGAAAACCCATTTTAAATCCGAAATTGGGAGAAGCCGTCATCGACAGCCTTAAGGAAGGCCTGCGTTTTGTTTTTGGCAACAAGGCCATTTTGGGCGCCCTTACCCTCGACATGATCGCTGTGCTCTTTGGCGGTGCCGTGGCGCTTTTGCCGATCTATGCCCAGGATATTTTGCAAGTAGGGGCCGAAGGATTCGGCATTTTAAGGGCCGCGCCTGCCGTCGGTGCCGCCTTGACCATGGTGGGGTCTACCCGATTTCCTTTGCACAGGTCTGCGGGGAAGAAACTGCTTTTGGCGGTTTTCGCTTTCGGAATCTGCATGATCGTTTTCGGACTGTCCACCATATTCTGGTTGTCGGTGATCGCCCTGTTTTTGAGCGGGGCCGTGGACGGAATTTCCATGGTCATCCGACAAACCATTTTACAATTGAAGACCCCGGATCACATGAGGGGCAGGGTAGCTTCGGTAAATTCGATGTTCGTGGGTTCCTCCAACGAACTCGGCGCCTTTGAAAGTGGCCTAACCGCTAAGTACATGGGTACCGTGGTCGCGGTGGTTTTCGGAGGCTGTATGACCTTGGCCACGGTAGGCTTGACGGCCATCTTCTCGCCCAGTTTTAGAAAACTGGACCTTCAAAAAGATGTGGAACTGCACGAGACGGCTAACTGACGGTATATTTCTCCAGGGAAATGCTATCCCCATCGAAAACGGCATAGGTAAAGTAGGTAATCCAATCACCCAGGTTGATATAGGTCGACTTCTCGTTCAAGTCGATGTTCAAGGGAAGGTGCCGATGCCCGAAAAGAAAATAATCGAAATGACGGTCTTCCAATTTCCGTTTGGCATATTGTACCAGCCATTCCTTTTCTTCACCCAAAAATTTGATGTCGTCGTCCCCCGAGATCAATTTGTTCTTCACTGAAAAATATTGGGCCAATCGAACGCCCCAGTCGGGGTGCAGCCACCTGAAAAACCATTTTGCCAAAGGATTGGTAAAAACTTTTTTCATGCGTTTATAGCCCTTGTCCTGCGGACCAAGTCCGTCACCATGCCCGATAAAGAACAACTTACCATTGATCGTGAACTGTTGGGGCCGATGGAACACCGGTATGTTGAGTTCTTCTTCGAAATATCCGTTCATCCAAAGGTCATGGTTGCCGACAAAATAGTAGATGGGGATTCCGGCATCCGATAATTCGGCCAATTTCCCCAAGGTACGTGTAAACCCTTTTGGGACCACGGTCTTGTATTCCATCCAAAAATCGAAAAGATCGCCCAATAGGAAGAGCGCTGCAGCGTCACTTTTTATGGTGTCGAGCCAGGCCACGAACTTTTTTTCGCGCGGCAGACTTTCCTTGAAGCTGGGTGCGCCCAGATGGTTGTCGCTTGCGAAATAAACTTTCTTTCCCGCTGGGATGACGATCGATTGCATATGGGGATAAAGATAAGGAAAAAGCCCAGCGCGCCTTGCCATAAATCCAAGCAAGCGTATTTTTGGCCCAATCCCCTAGGGCGTTAAGAATTATTGTCGGAGGCAAACCACTCTGCATAGGAGGTCTCCGTTTCTTGAAGTTTTAAGGAATGCAAACTGATGTTTTTCGGTAACCGCGCCATGATTTTTTGGGCGAAATCGACCACCATGTTCTCGCTGGTTGGTTGGTAGTGGGCCAGGATCACCTTGTGGCCTCGGTCGCTGAGTTCTTTGGCCAGCTCTACGTGGGGCGTATTTTTGTTGAAAACCGTGGCATGGTCGAATTCATCCACAATTTCTTCTTTCACGATTTTCTTGAGGTCGCCAAAATCGATGACCATTCCCAATTTTACGTGTGAAGTATCTTCAATGGGCTGCCCTATTACGGTGACTGAAAGTTTGTAGCTGTGCCCATGCACGTTCCGGCACTTGCCGTCATAGCCATAGAGGGCATGGCCCGTTTCGAAACTGAACTGTTTGGTGATTCTTATGTTGCCCATAATTTCTATTTGCAGGGCAAAGGTAGGAATTCTTTAAAACGAAAACCCTCCTTTTTACTGACTTTGCCCATAGCATGGCCTATTTAAAGCCCATCACGTGCCCAGGAACTTAAGCTTGGTAAGGGACGCTGTTTCCATAGACCCCGACAAGGTTCTTTATCTTTTAAATTTTTTTCTCGTGCGTACCCGATTGATAAAATAGATCGCCAGCAGCAGAAGGGCGACTAGCGGGAATACCAAATTGCCATTTAAGAAATCCAATATTTTCATGAGTTATCTTTTGTGATAGAACGCCAATATTTGGAAATCATTATTTTTTAAACTTACCAAGGGCATTTTTAGTGAATTCCGAAAGCGCCAACTGTCCGGTGATGGCGGCCCTTTCCGTCAAGAGCTGGCCCCAATGTTCGGTTCCTTCCCATAAAACCTTTCTCCATGCCTTGAGTGCCATGGGATTGTATGCGGCAAGCTCAGCAACATAGAACATCAGGTCTTTGTCGAGCTCAGCCATGGTATCGTATACTTTGGAGAACAATCCCCTTTCCTGGGCCCAATAGGCATTTTTCCATACCGTGGGCGACAGCGACATTTCAGAGAGTGCTGCCTTTCCCATTTTTCGTTCCACGGCCGGAGCAATCACCAGGGGTGCGATGCCGATGGTGAGTTCCGAGAGGCGAATCGCCGCGTCGACCGAAGCAAAAACGTAGTCGCAGGCCGCTGCCAACCCTACACCGCCGCCCACCGTTTTGCCCTGTACCCTGCCAACGATGATCTTATTGCAATTGCGCATGGCATTGATGACATTGGCAAACCCGCTAAAAAACAGTTTCCCCTGCTCGAAATTTTCGATGGCCAACAATTCATCGAAGGAGGCCCCGCCACAAAAAGCCCGGTTGCCTTCCGATCGAAGTACGATGACCTGGATGGCCTCATTTTCGGAAAGCCGTTCAAATTCAGCGGTCAGCCGATCTAGAAGTTCGGCCACAAAGGAATTTCCTGCCGGATGTCCGAATTCTACAAAGGCCGTTTTGCCCTCTATTTTGGTGTAAAGGCTTCCATTTTCCCTAGTGGTACCCATCTTAGCTCGTTTTGTCCAAAATTAAACGTTTTGCACGAGTGGCCGAAACTTTCTCCTAAACTTCCAGACCAGGGCGCCGGCCCGTATCGACATCCAAACGGTAAAGGCCGCCCAGATTCCATACAGTTGCCAATCGAAGTATTTTCCAAGATAGATGACGGGCACAAAACCCAAAAAAGTGGCCATGAGCAGCAGGTTCCTTAAAAACTTCATCTCGCCCAATCCCTTGAAAAGGCCATCCAAAACGAAGGCAACGGTGTTGATGGGGAGGGCCAGCAAGAGGATGAAAAAGATACTCCCAAAACTTAGCAGCACCTGCTGATCATGGGAGAACAGTCGTCCGATCTGGCCATATAGCAATGCGCCACCAAGCATCATCATAAGGCTTACCGCCAACCCATAGACCACGATCTTTTTGGCAAGTTCCCAGAGGGCAGTATAATCCTTTGCCCCCAAAAGCCGTCCCCCCATGACATTGCCGGCGGTACCATACCCGTCGATAAAAAAGGCCGCAAACAGCCAAAGATTGATGGCTATGGTATGGGCACCGATGTAGTGGTCGCCCAATCCTGTGGCCTCCCTGACCGAAAGTACCAGCGCGGTGTTCAAGGCAAAGGAGCGCACAAAAAGATTGAGGCTCATGCCCACAAGTCGTCCCAACTCGGGGTGCAGTTGGGCCTGAAGCCTTAAACTGATATCGGTTTTGCGAAGCAACAGCACAAAGGCCATCACCGCCATCACGGTTTGGGCGATAAGGCTCGCCCAGGCGGCCCCTTCCAAATAAAGGGCAGGTACCAATCCATCGATGCCATACACCAGGGCAAAGTCGAGTCCCACATTGAGCAAGGCGCCTGTAATGGCAATCACCATGGGCCAAAAAGTGTTCTGGAGCCCTTTAAAAATTCCAAAAATGGCGAAGGTGAAAAGGCTCAGTGGAAATCCCCAAATACGGATACTGTAGTAGGAAATACAATAGTCGAGAATTTTACCTGAAGCCTTCATCATCACGAAAATTTCCTCGATAAAGAAGACCGTGGAGAACAGGACCACAAAGCTCAAGGCGATGTTCAAGACAATGGCTTGGGCCGGCAAGGAGCGCACCTCTTCCAGTCGGCCTGCCCCGAGGTATTGTGACATGATGGCCGAAATCGCGCTCTGGGTCTGTCCCAGGATCCAGATCAACATGGAAAGGAAAGAGCCCACGATGCCCGCCGCGGCCAACGATTCGAGTCCATTTACGGGAATATTGCCCACGATGGCGGTATCGGTCAAGGAGAGTACAGGTTCCGCAATACCGGCAATGGTCGCCGGAATGGCAATTCTGTTGATGTTCCTAAAGGTGATGGCCGTTTTCAATAAAATCGCGATTATAGCAGCAGTTCATAGCAATGGAACGGGTGTTCGCTTTGTTTGGGAAAGTAAATATCTCCCAATTTTTGATAGCCACGTGTTTCGTAAAAAACCTGGTTTCTGCGGTTTTGACTAAAGGTGTCTAGGCGCACCGAAGTATAGCCCTTATCCCTGGCATAGCGCTCCGCAAAATCCATCATGCGCTGGGCATAACCTTTGCCTTGATGTTCGGGCAGGACGGCAAGCCGGTGAATATAAATGTTGTTCTTGCTCGGGCTGAGCCATGATACGGAAACATATTCTTGGTCCATTTGGTTGGAAATCACCACGGTACCTACCATTTGGCCATCGATGATCTGTACGTAGAGCGATTTTTCCCGTTCGTCTTTTTCAAAGGCCGATCGCGATGGATAGTGTTCGTTCCATTGATAAATGCCCTTATCGATCATGGCTTCGGCACAAGCTTTGGCCAATTTTAAAATATCCGGTATTTCCGATATCTTTGCCCTTCGAATCATCGACACATAAAATTATGTTGTAAATTTAGGGTATAATTCGACAAATGTAGGCCTTGAAACGCCATTGAAAGCCGTGAGGGCATTGTTATAATCAATTGTCGCATGGCCGCTGACCAATACTATAAATAATTCTTATCAATGAAAAACATCCTCGTACCTATTGGCTCCAATCCCGAATCGCATGCCACTTTACAATATGCGGTCGATTTCGCAAAAGCCTTTTCCAGTACCATTTATGTGATGGAAGTGTTCAGCGTAAGTCCAAAGGCCGGCAGTTTGGCCAATATCACTGAAATCATATCGGAAAGCAGTAAGGAACATATGAAGGAGGTAATCGATAAGATCGATGCCAAAGATGTCCCCATAAAAATCGCGACCTACAAAGGCGATATTGTTGATGGATTGAAGGAAATAGACAGGGAATTGGGCATCGATCTGATCATCATGTCGCCAAGGAGCAATGACATTCAGGAGGAGCTCTATCTGGGGTATACCTCCGGGAAAATCATCAAAAGAACCAACATCCCAACATTGATCGTTCCAAAAGGCACCACGCTCACCCCATTGCGCCAAATTTTGACCGCTTTTAAGTCGGGGGTCTTGAAACGGTCGCGAATTTTGAATCCCCTGATCGATATCAAGAAAAAATTCGGGGCCGAAGTAAACCTGCTTTTGGTGAAAACGCCGGGCTATACCGACGATGACTTAAAGATCGATACCGCCCTTATGGACATCAGTACCAGGCTCACCATTACCGAAAACCCGACCACTTATTTGGGAGTTTTGGAACACTTCCGGGCACACCATCCCGACCTGCTTTGCGTGTTTCGAAGAAAGCGGGGATTTTTCAACAAGCTATGGGAAAAGAATACCATTTTAAAATCGGAATTTTACTTGCCCATACCCGTTTTGGTGCTCAGTGTCAAGAAAGATTGATTTGGACTTTGATACTTTCCCAAAAAGTATTTCCTTTGCGGTCTGAAATTTTGGGGGATTAGCTCAGCTGGCTAGAGCGCTTGCCTGGCAGGCAAGAGGTCACCGGTTCGACTCCGGTATTCTCCACCAAGTATTATAAGGCTTCAAGAGTTTTTGACTTTTGAAGCTTTTTTAATTTGCACGCAATTTGCACGCAAAACAGATTATGAATTAAGCTTGATGTTATTAGATACATACTGGTTTACTTTGATAGTTCTTCACTGGTTACAGAATGCTTTTTTGTAAAAATATCACATCCCTAGACAATTTAACCTTCAATATTTTGGGGAATCTAAGTCCCTTAAAAGGTCAATTAACGAAACGACTAAAGGAGATCGAGTTTGGGACACTTTGGGATATGGCTGGACAAGATTGCAACCTAGTCACGTAAAAAGACCGATTTTGAAACTAGCAAAAGTGGTGGTCAATAACCCGTCTAAGTTGGAGATAGTCAATAATTTTATATTCCTATATTAGCTAATAGCTATATTCACTTGTTGGGGGTAATGATAAATAAAATTATGAAAAGCTTATTATTTCGTTTGTGTACTTGCAATCTTAAGTGCTTCATGCCAAAAAGATTCGGATTCTAATTATCCTGAATACTATAGGACATATAATCAAGTACGAAAGCTTCAATCCGAGGGCAAATGGCAAGATGCAATCAGCACTTTTCAAAGAGCTGAACGTTTGGTAGAATTTGTGCCACCTGATCACTTCATTACAGCAAGAAATTTAGCCATTGCATTAAATGATTGCGATTTGGCCAAATCGTATCATCAAACAGGCCGCAAATCAGGGTTATGAATTGGAACAATTCAACTACTTCAGGTGAAAAATGCCCCGAATTGAGTAACATTTCATATGAAAATCCCAAGTTTGATTCCGATTATAGAGATGCTATTCTAGAAATGATTGAAGTTGACCAGGCCGCTCGAACAGGTAAGGGAGGTGAAACACAGCCCATTCATGTTGTGGATTCTTTGAACATCCAAAAACTGTTATCTCTCATAGATGAGAAAGGATATCCAAATCCTAAAAACGTTGGTCATATAGCTGCTGGCAATGCATTTATCATCATGCTTCATTTTGATTCAGATATAGGAAACAAAAAGCTAAAACCCATAATTGACAAAGCTTATAATGACGGTTTTATTGCCCCATCGCAATATGCTTGGATAATTGATCGAAGAAGAAATTGGGGACCTGAAAAATTGGATCCCTACTACTATCAGTTGCCCATTCATAAATATTTTGATTTATCAATAGAGGAAATTGCGGAGATAGACAAAAGAAGAGATTCGATTGGCCTCAAACCGCTTTCTGAAGTCAATATTACTAAAACAGATAATGGCGGGATATCTATTCAAATGTAACTTGTTGTATTCACCACCCCAACAACGCCTATGGCCAATCGCCTGCTAAGGCTTGGGTAAATTTTCCTACATTAGGGATTATTAATTAATTCTGGAATGGTCTGCCCATCGAGGCGTCAGGCCATAGCCGGAACCGTTAGCTTTTATTAAGAAAATCCGTAAATACCTAAAAATTCAGTCCATGATAACACTAATCACTTCTACTGAGGCAATTCTTATTTTCATTGGTTTGGCATTCCTAGCTTTGTTGGTTTTCACACTACGCCATATTAGGACTAGAGATTTGCCAGCCAACATCAAAATTTTGTGGATTATGGTTGTTCTCTTTTTAAGTCCCGTGGGTATGGTACTGTATTATTTAATTGGGGCAAATCAACCAAAGGCTAGTACCTAAAGCTAACAACGCCTAACTGCTTTTTCATCGATGCTATACCCCCATTACTTACCGTGGCTTATCCTAATTTCCTATCTTAGGTTCTTATAAATCATTCCTGGTTGGGCCTGGACTTCTAAAGCAACGGGGCTTAGCCAGGGCCGTTACCCACCATTTGAAAAAAATATTGCGATGAAAAAGAATATTCTGATTTTGATGATACTTATAACTGGTATGAGTGGTAGCGGACAGAATATTGTGGACAGTTTAAAAACCAAAGCTAAAAACAACCAAATTCCCGAAAACTGGAATATGGAACTTTTTAATAACGATAAAAAGTGGCTAAAAGACACAAACTCAAAACCAATAAATTCTTTAGCATTTCCAGTTGAGAAATACGAATATTATGTTTTTAGTAAACCGTTCAACTTTGAAATTGATAAAATACATTTTTCTGGAATAACATTTGGCGAAAATACGGGCGGGAAAGATGATAAATTAATATTTAAACACGAACTCACAATAATATTCTATACGGGAACCAAAGATTATCACGTAAATGGCGATGTTTCTTCAAGAAATTTTCCATATCTGACAATTCAAGGACAACTCGAACTGAATAATGTTTACGATTTTGTTGGAATTAAAAGTCCTGAAAATGCAGGTTATTTGATTGTAAACTTAAAATCATTTGATTTACGATTTGGTCAAACTGTTATTATTTTTCCTAATGATGATAATTCATTTTTCTATTTGCAGTCTGATGAAAAACCAAACACAGGCGAAGATTTTAATGAATTTTTGAACCGAATAAAAAATAATAGTAGAATTAAGGAAATGATCAATAAAGTTAACGGATAAAAAAACGGTGGGTAACACCGTATCCTATGAAAAGCCCTAGTCCAGTTCAGATTCCATAAAAAACAACATACGCGCATAATCATCAAGCCAATCTATTTCATGTTCCGCATCGAATTTGATATCCAAAAGATATGGCCTGTCATTTGATGGGTTAAACGACTGGAGCAACGCAATGTATTTTCCAGCGCCCGATGGCGGAATCAAGTAGTCATTAAAACCGATGGTCAAGAGCGTGCTAGGGTATTTCTTTTCACCATGGAGATTTACGACAGGGTCCATTTTCAATAAATCTTGATAGCTTTCGAGCTCTGTGACCGTGCCGAACTCAAAAGCCGTATCGGAATCATCATAGTTATCCAAATACTCGATCCTTATCACATTTATTTGGGGAACGAAAGCCGAAAAAGCACCAAATAGTTCTGGTCGCTCATTTATTGCCATCCCACCTGTAATTGCGCCCGCACTATTCACGTTCAATCCCAATTTTTTGGAATTCACATATCCTTTATCGATCAGGTATTCACTACAGGCGATCAGGTCCTTCCATGAATTTTGTTTGGTTGATTTCAGACCTGCATCATGCCAAGCTGGGCCTTTCTCACCGCCGCCCCTGACATGGGCAGTTGCATAAATGTTGCCCTTATTCACAAAATCCATGATTGGTGAATGGTGCCAAGGGGATTCAGACATCCCATAAGCACCATATGCGGTGATTATTCCTTTTGCACCGGCCCCGAATTTGTGGTCCTTTCTTCTGATGATACTCAATGGAACCTTGGTGCCATCATACGAACTGACTTCCATTACTTCGCTGATAATGTTTTTGAACTCGGGATAATCGGGCCACATTCCCAATTCCGTAAATTCGAATGCTCCATCTTCCTTCAGATAGTATTCCTTCGGGTTAGAGGTCCACCCGGACAGGGTAACCCAAAGATCGTTTTTATAGGGAGATCGATAATCGAACGAAATGCTCCCGGCCGCAAAAGGAAGTTCAATTTTAAGCGGCTCTTTTCCGTCAATATATTCAAACAATGATTCCGATATCCCATTGGAGGAAACGGTATAATATATGTGGTCTTTGAGGATCTTAAAGCTGTTGATCTGTTCCGGTCCATTTCCAGAGGCCAGGATTTTTGGGTTCGCAAAATCAGGATTGTTGAGATCAACACTGCAAAATTCGATGTTCTCGCCATTTACCCTTTTGAAATAATAGGTGTGATCCCTTTCAACACCATAATCGTTCAACACCATATCCTCGGCTTTGAACAATGGTCTCCAGTTATAAAGGCCAGCATTGAATTCCTCTACGGGGAGGTAGTAACAATCCCAATGATCGGAAGCGTTCGCCGCATAGATGAACATATAATTGCTCTGCACTGACCGAAATCGTGGCACCGGATAATAATCCTCATCAAGGGATATTCCATTGCTGCCATTCTTAAAAATAGTTTTCGGCTCTCCATTGGGACGCTTAAGATCATACAGTATGGTATAGCTATTATTGTCCTTCTTGTCATCCCCATCATCTGGATACTTTATCAATGTTATTGAGCTGCTATCCGGTGTCCAAATAATTCCTCCTGCCTTATTGGGTTTAACATTATGTTATTGTATTTCCCAATATTCCTCTGGTTTTCCGATCGAAAATAATTACCTCATTGTAAAAGTTTTCAGGCTTGCCCATGGCAATGGCAACATAGTTGCCATCGTAAGAAGGTTTGATGTATTCCACTTCATATTTTCCATCCAAGTAGGTTACTGGATCAAAAAGCTTTATTGGAACTGAAGTATTTCCGCCTTTTACATAAAGAGAACGATGGTCATCGTTCTCATATTTATAAAGAAAAAAAGTGTCCCCAGACTCGCAATAAGTAATCCGTAAAGCCTCATCTGAGACTTTATTTTCCAAAGAATCATAATGTTGATAAAGACTATTGAATTTTTCGTCCTTTAAAAAATAGTCCTCGCTAATCTTATCCTGTGCCCGGTACCAGTTCAGCACAGATGAATCCTTGATGTTTTCAAGATTATGGTATTCATCAATATACCCGATCCCGAAATGGGATTCCGTTTTCTGTATATTCTCGATCACCGGATAGTCGAAATGGCTTTGTTCATGCTTTTGGCAACCAACAAAAAACATCAGCGCGGTTATGGAAGCAAAACAAGAGTTGATTTTCGTAATAAACATGTAGTCGTTGATTTAGGCACTGGATAATCAAATATATTTAATTTGCGAGAACCATATTTATAGGAATTTTCTAGACTTCCAGGAAACCTAGCTATTGCAATTCAATAAAAATCATAAACACCCGCAAAATTAGGATTGACTTGTATCGATTATTATTTTTCTTCGGCATTGTTCCGATGCAAGAAAAGGACCATTCGGTAAGGGCATTGGAGAAATAGTGTCTATGATACAATAAATGCTTTATATAGGCCATCAAATAAACAATTCAACTTGTAATTGGCATTGGGAAATAAGCGATTTAATCAATAACACC
This sequence comes from uncultured Flavobacteriaceae bacterium, assembly GCA_963710535.1. Lineage (GTDB taxonomy): Bacteria > Bacteroidota > Bacteroidia > Flavobacteriales > Flavobacteriaceae > Pelagihabitans. The sequence continues at coordinate 754,703 of CAVQAW010000010.1, read as the reverse complement.
TAATAGGTAAAATGACGTAAAGCGCAGTGTTACATTGGGGCTATCTTATTTCCCCTTTTTCCTTAAGAACGTATAGGTAGTCCCTTATTTCCAGGTACATGGCTTGCCTGCTTTCCGGGCTATCGTATGGCCGGCCAATGTGCATCGCAAAAGTATAGCTGGCACAAAATTCATCAATATCCCCGAGGCCAAGCTGGTTGTACTGTTCAATAATGTCGTGATGGTCCAAAACGTAGAGTTTTTCATTGTTGAAGTTGTCGATGATACGGTTTACCCTATCATTCATTTCCTTCAACTTTTCCCCTACGGCGTTGAGAAAACCAAATCGAGTCCCGTTATTTCTCATGTAATGGACTTCTTTTTATAATTCATGAAAAAATTGGCGATGACCAGGATGCCCAGAACCATCGTAATGTAGAATTTGGTATCCGGTTCATCAAATTCGGTGGCCCTGGCGTTGAACAACAACAGGGCAACGGTATAACCGCTCAATACCACGGGCACCAACAAGGCGAAGCGATATGATTTTCCCTTGGCGTCCAACATCCAGCCGACCCAACCGATATGGGCGAACAAATGGATGGACAAAGTATAGATGAAGACCCGATAAGAGGAAAAGCCCATGACTTTTCCCTCGCTGTCGGTGAGCCATTGCTCCAAACCAAAATCAGGGACCCAGAGCTGCATGCCCTCGCCCCTGATCGTGATGATATCATGGATATATGGCAGCGAAGAAAGGAAAATGATCCCCAATGCCGCCAGCAGGTTTTTAAGTATCCCCTTCCGTGATTTCGTCTTTGTCAATCGATTGTTGCTGATAAAGCTGATCATCATTTGCGGTGTCATTCGTGCAGGAACTGGAGACCCCTGCCATAAATAAGACCATTCCGGTTAAAATGAAAACTCTTTTTGCATTCATAATTAAAATATTTAAGGATTAGTAATCCTCAAAATAACCATGAATGCGATCAAATGGAGCAGTTATCGGACCAACGGTAAGAATATACGGTTATCCTTTAACATTGATTGTCCTACAATTGCTGTAAAATTAAATTTAATCAATTATTTTCGAATGTCAGGATCGGTTGCCCTTTTTTTCAATATTGATGATCATCCTTGAACTGGATATTAATCCATGGAAACATTGTCATATCCGGAAAATATTTGGGATAAACAGTTAATTTTATGCTCATATAACAAGTTGTGTATAATTTCCGAAAATCGGAACTCAATAAAAAATAAAAAAATTATGGCAAGATGTACAGCACCATCAAGAGGACATAGAACAGCAAGTGGAAGAGCAAATTGTCCTGCCTGTGGAGGACGTGGAGGATATAGCTCTTACTCATCACATACTTCACCATACTCATCGTATAGAAGTAGTTACGGAAGTGGAAGTTCGAGCGGAAGTAGTTCCAGAAGTAGAAAACCAAGTTGGTCCAGTCCATCATCAGGTGTCTATTATACATCAGCGGAAATTCGGACTTTGACACCAGTTCGTGAGAATATCGAAAAACGTGCGACTATTCCTGACCTACGTGATGTTTTTCTTTGTCACGCTTGGGATGACCGAAAAGATTCAGCAAAAGAATTACACGATTTACTTGAGAATAACGGAGTATCAGTTTGGTTTAGTGAAAAGGATGTTTTATTAGGTTCTTCATTACTTCGAGAAATCGATAAAGGATTAGCAAATTCAAGAGTTGGAATAGTTTTAGTTACGCCATCTTTTATCGACCGAGTTCGGAATGAAGGAATTGCTGAAAAAGAACTTTCTGCTCTTTTAGCACGTGATTTACTTGTTCCAATAGTTCACAACACGACATTTGAAAGACTTCGTGAAGTGAGTCCATTACTTGGTTCAAGGAGTGGTCTTAATACAAATGAGGAATCAATGTACAAAGTTGCGTTGAAATTAGCAGAGTTAGTGGAAGTAGAAGAAGAAGCTGTTTAAACGAATAACAAACTTAGGATGGCTATAAGTAATTGCTTGTTCTCGCCTACTTCTGAAAATCCTCGCGGATTTTCAGTTTGGTGTGTACTTGCAAAGTTAAGTGCTAACCCACGCAACTACTCATAGCCGACACCGTTGTAGCACATTTATAAAAACCTTTAAAAATCAAAGACCTTAAAGACATAGTAACCCTCTTGCCTACTTTCGGAATTTTGACGTTTGTTGGACTTTTTATTTTCGCCACCAGTCTGTATCCGGGAGGTTCTCAAGCGAATCTGAACTCGACTGGGTTTGACTGGATAAACAATTACTGGTGCAATTTAATGAATGAAAACAGTCTGAATGGACTGGCAAATCCAGCAAGACCTATTGCAATTTCTGCAATGATAGTTCTCTGTTCGAGTCTAGCACTTTTTTTTCTTTCAGTTTGCCAAGTATTTTGTGGAGAACGGAATTTGGAAATTAATAATTCAAATTTTAGGGGCGTTGTCAATGATTTCAGCAATCTTGATTTTTACGGAATTTCATGATTTAATGACAACAATTTCGAGCATTTTTGGGGTCTTTGTAGTTATTGGAATTATTAGGACAATCTATAATAGTGAATTGAAGACTTTTAAAGTAAGTGGAATAATTTGCATTATACTTTTGGGAATTAACAACCTCATTTACTACAGTGGCAATTATATCGAATATCTACCATTTATACAGAAAATCACTTTTGTTTTGGTACTTACTTGGATTATAGGGCTGAATTTAAAAATGAAAAATAAAAACGTGGTACAACACAATGCATAATTAATTGCGGTTGGATTTCCTAAACCGAAATCCTTGCAATCAATTATCTTAGATTAGACGAACATTTTCCGTTGGAAAAGTCCACAACTAACCATACACAAGACCGTTGCCACACATTGAATCACCAATATGTTTTTATGAATACTAAAAAGCTATTTTCACTTGGAATATTTATAATCCTCTTGACCAATTGCAGAAAAGAAAGAGATGGGTTTATATTAAATGGCAAAATTGACGGAGATTTTAGTGGGTATATATATTTAAAATATAACGATTTGCTTGACAGTTCTTTGGTTTCAAATAACTCATTTATTTTCAAAGGTAAAGTGCCATATCCCACTAGGGGCATTTTATTTCCAGGACGGCCTTCTTCAACTGACGAGATGACCTTGGGGACGGTAATGGTGGAAAATAGCTCGATAAATATATCCGCAAAATATTCCGTTGGGAATTCAAGTATGGGTATGACGAAATTTTTAGATATTGATAGCATAAGTGGTTCAAAAAGTCAAAATTTGAGAAACCGTTTCGAAGATAAAATGATTAAAACCGTTTATAATGAGGAAAACGATAGTATAAAAAAGGTTTCGCTTTATAATAACCTACATGAATTTATATCCGTCAACCCCAAATCCACTATGAGTGCAGAATATTTAGATGAGTTAGGCAGTAATTATAGTTTCTTAAATGGGAATCGATTAGAATTCCTGTTAAAACTTATTGATACAAGCTACCAAGATAAAGACCGCATAAATAAGATTAGGAGTCTCATTATACAAAGGAAGCTTTTCGAAAATGGAAATACACCACCCGATATCGTATTACCCAATCCGGAAGGCAAAATGATAAATAGGCTCTCCCTCAAAGGAAAAGTCGTATTGTTAGAGTTCTGGGCCTCTTGGTGCGCTCCCTGTAGACAAACAAATCCAGAACTCCTGAACATATACAATACATTTAAGAATGAAGGATTTGAAATATTGGGAATTTCCATAGACAAGAATGCAGAAGCATGGAAAAGAGCCATAAAAGAAGATAAATTGAGCTGGACTCAAGTTATTGATTCATTAAGAAGCACCGAAAAAACATACAATATTAATTCTATTCCTTTCAATTTACTTCTGAACCACAAGGGTGAAATTATTGCCCAGAACATTAAACCCATTGAATTACGTAAAATCTTAAATAATAAATTATAAAACGTGTGGTAACAAGTTGTATAATTAATTGCGGGCGGAATTTCCAATATCTTCGCTGAAGCTTCGGTGTTCGAGGGGGAAATCCTGGCAATCAATTGTCTTTGAGTCAGGTATGGACATTTTCTGTGGTAAAAATCCGCAACTAATCTTTCGCGAAATCGTTGTACACAAGTTGAGGAACGAATGAAATACCTACTTAAAAATCAAGAAACCAAACGAATTTTATTCAGAGAAATAAGAAAATCTGACTTTAATGACTGGTTGGAATTCTAATCCAATACTTCTCTGCATTGGATTTCAGAATTGGAAAACCCTGAAATTGAATGTGAAAAATGGTATGAAAAACAATTTTATCGTTACGAAAACAATTTAGGCGGAATGAATGCCCTCATCGAAAAAGAATCGGGAAAATTAATTGGGCATTGTGGACTTTTAATTCAAAACGTTGACAAGATAACAGAATTAGAAATAGGGTATTCACTCTTACCCGAATTTTGGAATAAAGGTTTTGCGACCGAATCAGCAAAAAAATGTAGAGATTATGCTTTTGAAAATAATTTATCAAATTCAATAATATCAATCATAAGTCTTACAAACAAATCATCTGAAACGGTTGCCATTAAAAACGGTATGAAAGTCGACAAAGTGACTGAATATAATGGGAACAAAGTAAATATTTATAGAATTGAAAAACCTGAATGGAATAAAATAAAACCTGTGTACAACACCGTATGAACACCATTAGGGCGGATTCGACTACGTCCGAATCCACATGGAATTGCTGACGTCAGTGCTAAACCGAAAATTAACGCGTATTAACCCGTAACTGACGGTTATACGAGACCGTTACAGACAATATGAAAAAATCACTTTTGGCATTTTTAGTAACTACTACAATCTGTTTTGGACAAACAAAATATGATATTCATGACAGTTTGATTTCTGTGGCCAATACATATAAGTATGATGGAAATTTCAAAAAGGCAATCGAAGAATATAGAACGGCCTTAGAACTTTTAACACCAAATTCAAGTACTTCATACTTTGATTTGGCCAGCTGCGCCCTTCAAATGGACAACGAAAATCTAGCAAATGAATGGATTAGAAAAGGTGTCACGCAAGGAGGTGGTCAATGGAATATCTCAGAAGCATACGAAGGCTTTGAACACATTCAAGACAAGAGATTTTATAAAGACTTTCTGGTCGATTATAATAGTCTAAGACAAAAGTATTTCTCAACACTGGAAAACATTGACATCTATCTTGAAATCGAGGAATTAACCGCAAGAGACCAGTTTGTTCGTAAAATAGATGACTATATCAGCGGTCGTACCGACGAGGATTCTGAAATGCCATGAAAGGGTTACTGGAGGCTGGAAAAAACAACGATTCGGTCGCCGTAAAAAAATACAGGGCGTTATTATTTCCTGCACCTAATCAAGAATATAAAAAATTGACGGATGAGTCTATGCAAAAAATTGACTCACTTAACATAGCAAGGTTGATAGAAATCACAAAAGACCATGGTTGGCAGGAAAGGGCATGGATAATACTCTGGCATCAAAGAGGGTCTTATGGAGAGGATAACTACGTATGGAACTACTTTAGACCATTAATCAATAAAGAAATCGTGGTGGGAAAATTCAGTCGGAACCTTTGGGGCGCATTCGAGCAATTCAATGAAATGATGAAAACCGGGAGTTTTGGCACAATTCATGTTGATGAAAAGCCCAAAAAGGAAAATTAAGGTTCAAGATTCGAAAATAACAGGGTAAATACTGTTTGTAACAATGCCATAGCAACCAGGGCCGCAAGTTCCGAATCTATTGGCTTGGAAGTGTTTGTTGGTCCGCCAAATCTTTTGATTTGGTTATTGGAATAAAAAAGATAAAAACAAAAGGCAATAACTTTGGCTTGTGGCTAAACGGAAAGAACATCCCTTACCACCTGTTCTACTTTTCTTATACGAACCTTTGTAAAAATTATGAAAAATATATATTTAACCTACAAATAAGCTAATTCACACATTCATCCCCTAATTGCTTTCAAATAAGAAATAGATTTGAAATAATTCAGATCAATAACAATTATGAAAAGATTTTTAGCAATAATTATAATCTTAACGCTGCTATCTTTTTCTCAAGAAAAAAACGGGTGCGAAGAACCTACAATGCCATATTGGGCGAATGGTATCAACAGTAGAATTGAGGGAGAAGGACCAACATTAAGAAATGCATTTAGAGACCTTCAACTTACCGAGACGAACATTAGGCCAAATGATGGATTTATAACATTAAGGCTAAATGTTTCAAAAAATGGGAAACTCTGTGATATTGAAACATTTGAAATTGACCAAAACTACGGGGATACGAAATTCAACGATGGAGAATTGATAAAAAAACTTCAAAAAATTGCCGTTGGGCTTACAAATTGGAAACGGGATAAAGATTTCAAAACCTACAACCTGATCAGATTAAAAATTAAAAACGGACAAATTGAGGAAATCTTTTAAGTATCTATTCATCGGATTGGGCGCAATGATCCTGTTGACGATTATTGGAACTTCGCTATGGTGGAATACCAGACCAGATAGGGAAAAGTCTGTCATCTTTGCCAAATCACACGATTTTGAAACCGCAATTGAGTCTGACAAGGAAAATAGCGATGCTTTGATGGAACGATCGGTCGATTTCAATAAAGCGGGAGACTTTAGGAAGGGGTTTGAGTATTTGGACAAAGCCGTTGCATTGGACCCAGCTTCACATTTAGGTTACAGAGGTTGGATCAGGTTGAGAAAAATGAGGGACTATGACAAAGCGCTCATTGATTTTGACAGACTTGACAGCTTAACGCCAAATGTTGTGGACGCTCCTTGGGGCGAGGACATTGACTTCTTACGTGGGGAGTGCTTTTTTGGAAAAAAGGACTACCAAAAAGCGATCGAACTATTTAATAGGAACATCAAAGTTCAAAAAGAAGATTGGGTAGATATCCATTCGTTCGTTTATCTCGGACTTTGCGAATACGGCCTTGGCAATTATGAAAAAGCGATTTTGGAATTTCAAAGGGCATTGAACCAATCAAAATACACTCCCGAAGCCTACTTAGGAATTGCCAAGGCATATAAAAACCTTGGAGAAATCGAAAGGGCAAAAGAAAATATTTTGAAAGCGGAAGAAAATATTGCTTACAAAAGGGAGGATTTTTATAACGAGTTTCTTGACGAAATATATTTGTCTGAAATACTGGAATTTAAAGAACAGCTGAATAAATGACTTTTAACCACAAGGACTAAAATCCATTGTTTTGCTAATTTATTATCGCTTAAATATTTTCGTAGCATCAACCCGACCAGATTCCAAACTCGAATTGATTAACAGCAAATCTCAACAACCCGATCATATCCTAACCGGTAGCAAACAGCTAAAATGAAGTTCGAAAGCAGAAAGGACATATTGTTCATCTTCATCGTTATTGGAATTAAAGGGTGATATTAAAATTAACGGATGAATGGTCTACTAAAAAGAACGCGTATATTCAAATATTGATTCTCCAGCGGTATTTTATGTCGTGACATTATGAAATTCTCTAACCTCATTTACATTTGTCTTTTTCTATTCATTTCCTGTGAACAGGAAAAGCAGCTTTTGGAAAAGATCGAGTTCAAGACCGATTACAAATTCAGTGCTCAAATTGAGGATATAGTCCAAAAAGACACGGTCCCCTGGAAATACCAAATCTCTGCTTCCGATTATGCTGCCAAAGGAGATTATCAAAATGCTTTACGACATTGGGATTTGGCCATGGGAACTGAAGAAAAAAATTATGGCCAAACACAAATCGACTCTATCAATGCATTGTACAGGAAAGTATCCGCGAAGGAATTCATAATAGAAACCGCCAAACAAAATCGTATTGTTATAATCAACGAGGCCCACCACAGTTCTTATCATCGATTTTTCACCAAATCCCTATTAAAGGAATTGTTCGACTTGGGCTATAGGAATTTAGGACTTGAAGCGCTTTCCAACGGAGAGTATTTGGACAGTGCTTTGGCACAAAGAAAATATCCCATCCAAAAAACGGGTTGGTACATCGTTGAGCCGCAATTCGGAAATATGGTCAGAAACGCTTTGGAAATCGGTTATCGTGTATTTCCGTACGAACAAACTTCAGGCGCTGATGGCAAAACCCGCGAAATGGAACAGGCAAAAAATATCATGGGGCATATCGAACAAAGGCCAAATGAAAAGTTCTTGATTCATTGCGGATTTGACCATGCCCTTGAAGGAACCCATAGTTCATGGGAAAAAGCCATGGCGGGCAGACTGAAAGAATATACCGGAATAGACCCATTGACCGTAAATCAAGTTGCTTATAGCGAAAAACACGACCCGAAATTCAATGGCCGACTCCTTAAAGCAATAAACCCCGTTGAACCAACTGTTCTTTTGGATAATGAAAATGCCCCGTTCCCATACAAAAGGGAACAAGCCTGGTCAGATATTGCGGTATTTCATCCCAATACGGAGTATTCCGATACAAGACCGAATTGGATTTTTACAAACGACAACATTAAAACGGAAATTGAGCTCTCGGATATCAAGATTCCATTTCCAATTTTGGTGATGGCATTCAAAAAAGGCGAAAACTTTTATGAAGCCGTACCGATTGACATATTGGAAGTCATGGACAAATCGGTAAAATGTTTATTGGGCTTACCAAAAGGGAATTATAACATCATAATCACCAATGGGGAAAAGTCCTATAAAATTGAGAAAAAAGTAAAATAACTATTTACAGGACGGTCTAAAATGAGTTGTTGGATACCAAATACATTTAATATGGAAAAAAATAAAAAATTGATTACTTACGTTCTTTGGTCTTTTTGCTTTGCCATCTCTCTCATTTCATTAGGATATTATCTAGGCAAGGATTTTTTCCATATTTTAAATTGAGATAAAAGGAATATGAACTATAAGGCCAAGGCCCGATGTTGCCAACTTTAATTTCTAATGCTATCCAAGGTAGCGGGAACGATGGGCCAAACGCTCAGTTTCGCCCTTGGACCACGCCGAAAACACAGCCAAATCAGTTATGATTACCTAAAAATCACCCATATGAAAAACATATTTGTAATTTTAATTCTTGGACTTGTTTCTTGCAAGATGAACAAAGAAAAAGAAATTTCCGAACTGCCTTTAACAGACAATAATGAACTAATTGAAATCTACCGAAACGACCAAGCGGATAGACAAACTGACCATATTGACTGGAGTGCGGTTTCCAAAAGGGACAGTTTAAGGGAAAAAAGAGTGTATGAATTATTGGATTCAAGTAAAGTGCGGACTTCAAAAGACTATCATAACGCAGCAATGGTTTTCCAACATGGTGGAGATTCGATAGACTATGGAATGGCCGTAAAATTGATGAGAAAATCGATTGAAATGGATTCCACCGCGAACAAATGGCTGCTAGCGGCAGCAATCGACCGAAATCTTTTAAGTCGAAATAAACCTCAAATTTATGGCACTCAGTATCAAAAAATGGGCACTGATGCGCCATGGACTTTGGGAGAAATCGATACCACTCAAATTACCGATGCCGAAAGAATCGAATACGGTGTAGAAACTTTAGCCCAACAACGAGAAAGAGTTAAAAGTATGAACCGTAAAAAACTGTCTGAACTACGGGACGATGGAAAAAGTATTGAGGATATCGTAAAATTCATAAACACGGAAAACCTGAAGGAATCAAAATATGACTTGTCCGAAAGCGGAATCAATAGTTTTGGCTACAATCTCATGAGAGAAGGAAAAAACGAGGACGCTTTAAAAATATTCAAACTGAACACCGAATTATATCCAAATGGATTTAATACTTATGACAGTTATGGAGAATGCCTATTGCTGTTGGGCCAGAAAGAAAAAGGAATCGAAGCGTATAAAAAATCGTTGGAACTCAATCCAGCAAATGAAAACGCAATCAATAGATTAAAACAGCTAAAAGGATAATAACATCAGGTCAAAAGTTCAAACAAAGGATTAATAAAATCCAATATCCCACTGCTTTTTTGATCTATAATGATGGGATGTTAATACATAAGAGTGTTCCGCCAGAAAGGCATGAGATATTTTTGAATGATTCGCTTTGAGGTAATATAGATTTAGTTTTTTAACGTAAATCAGCGTGAATGAAAAAATCAATTCAAATTTTTTTATTACTTGTCACTGGAAATTCAATCGCCCAATCATCAGGCTTGTCAGTTGCTGATAGTCTTTACGCTCTCGGCAATTATACAGGGGCCATAAATGAATACGCCAAGGACAACAGGGCGAATTCAAATCTACAGATTGCCCGCGCATACAATGCTATTGGAAATTATGACAAGGCCATCATTCAATATGAGGATGTTATTGCAAATAACCCTTCCTTTGAGCTTCCCCGATTTGAATTGGGAAAATTATTATTAAAGACCAATAAGACCCAAGAGGCCGTTTATCAGTTTTATGATTTAATACAGGAAGGCAGCAGGAATCCCGAATACTATTATTATATGGGAACTACGATGATCGAACTGGATAGCTTCAAAGAGGGGATCCAATTTCTTAAAACCGCCTATAATCTCGATAATGAACATTTGCGAAGTATCTTTCAATTGGGCAAATACTATGTTGGCCAACAGGAAAAAGATTCTGTATTGCTTTACGTAGACAAAGGGCTCGACTTTTACCCAAATGATGTTTCCCTGATCAATCTGAAAGCGCTGGCCATGTTCAACAACGATGAATACGAAAAAGCGAGGATCTTATTTGAAAAGCTTTTAGACCTGGGTGAAGGCAAACCATATATTTATGAGAAATTGGGGCAATGCTATTATAGGCTCTGGGAGTTTGAAAAAGCTAAAGACGCCTATAACGTCCTATTAAATTTTGATGAGTCCATACCAACGGCATATAATGGTTTGGGCAGTGTGTATTGGAAGGAACAAAAACTGGATAGTGCTGCCCTATTTTTCAAGAAGGCCATCAAAGCCAAAAAACCGGTTCTTGCCGGTGAATATTTTGCGTTGGCCGGCTTGGCCAGGGAACAGAATGATTTAAAAGCTGCATTGAACTATTACCAGTTGGCTTTTGAAGAAGATGATACCAATTATATGGTATACTATCAGATCTGTACCTTGGTGGACCAATTATACGAAGATCCCAAGGTTAAACTAAATCAATACTCAAGTTTCCTTGAAAAATTCGGTGATAAAAAGCCATACTTTTCCGATGTTGTAGCGAAAAGGATTTCTGAACTGAAAGAGGAAATGCATTTTGCAAGTGAATGATATTGAAGACCGTAAAAAGTCTGCGCTTTATAAAGCCTGCTATGAAAAGCCCTTGTCCAGTTCTCTTAGGTTCAAATAAAAGACTTCTAAAAGAGCTAACATTGGAAATAGAAAGAAACAATGCCATTAATAGGTTTTTAACATACTGCTTCCTGCTTACCATAGTATGTATTTTGCCTTCATGTAACTCACAGAAAAAATATCTGGATAGCACCCTGGATCTTATGGAAACGCATGCCATTTACACCGACAAAATAGATTGGGGCAAAATAAAGGAGGATTCCTATAAACAACTATTACATGCACAAAGCATGGAGGATGTACATGGCATCATCAAAGAATCTTTTAGGTATTTAAAGGATGGCGGGCATAGTTTTTTAATGTCGGCCAATGGTTTCAAAAACATGACTACCAACGAGGGGAATTTACCGGTCATTACCTCTGAAGTATTGGATGATAATATAGGGTATTTAAAAGTTCCGGGTTTTGTTGGCACCCCTAAAATGGTGCGGGAATTTGCCGAAGAGATACAAGGGCATATTAAAATTTTGGACCAGTCGAATCTGAAAGGTTGGATCGTCGATCTCAGGGAGAACAGCGGTGGCAATATGTGGCCCATGATATTGGGATTAAGCCCTATTTTAGAAGATGGTACTTACGGTTATTTTCTTGATAACAAGAAAAATTTCGTCCCCTGGAGCTGTAAAGATGGTCAGGTTTACATTGGGGAAAATAGCCTTTTGAAATTGGAAAATCCATATAACATTAAAAACAAGGGTAAAAAAATAGCACTGCTGATAAGTAATAAAACAGCCAGTTCCGGGGAGGCGACTTTGGTTTCCTTTATAGGCAAGAAAGACACCAAGCTCTTTGGCCTTGAAACTGCCGGCTTCACTACAGGGAACCAATCCTTTAAACTGAAAGATGGGGCCCAACTTTATCTTACAACTACTTTATATGTTGATAGAAATAGAAAATCCTACGGGACAATCATAAAACCGGACTTCGCTACATTTAAGCCTAAAGAAGATGCAGCCATTTGGATAATGAAATAAGGATTAGATTTAAGAACTTTAAAAAAGATATTGGAACCATAAGTTTGGACAGCATGTCCTAATGCATTAGCGTTTAAATAAAGGATGAATAAATACCCCTCTAAAATTAGTTATGGCCTGTCGCTATTTATTCTGGCGATTTTGATCGGTACTTCAATACCAATGATTTCTCCGCCGGTGTGGTCCGGCCTGCTTATCAACTTTCTACTTCTTATTTTTATCGCGTATATATTCATGAGTACTTCCTATACGATAGAGGGAGATATCCTCATCGTAAAATCTGGCTTCCTCTTCAATAAGAAAATCGACATCCAATAAATCGATTTGATATCGGAGACCAACAGCATAATAAGTGCTCCAGCAGTCTCTCTCGATAGGCTTGACATTATCTACAATGGTCATGAAGGGATCTTGATCTCCCCAAAGCATAAAGCGAAATTTATAGAGCACCTGTGCAGAATCAATCCCAATATAAAAGTTCAGTATAAATCATTTAAGAAATCCTAGAGTTCAAATAAAGGATTAGTTCAAAAGAAAACTAGCCTTATATCGATTTTACTTTTTTTAGTGCCGAATTTGGAATAAATTTAGTACTTGCTAAAACCGACCATGACCGACAATATTAGAAGATTGTTCAAACAAATGACCCATGCTACCAAGGAGGAAGCCTTGGTCTGCCTTAAAAATGAGTTCAACCTTCGAAGCAGGAAATTGGTCAAGAACGAATGGATCATGGGCGGGCGCATACCCGAGGCCTATCAAGGAAAAACGGTCGAATTGTTTCAGACATTACTTAGGAAACAGCAGTCCATAAAATCCTATTGAGACATTTTGATATCACACACAATTTCCGCTTGTCAAAAATTACCATAGATTAATTTAGGTGATTAAAGGGCTGGTAAAGACAGCGAGGCTTGAAGCAAAAACAAATCGTTCAGATTAACGATTGTGCATTTTGACAACTCCTGTGATTAAAAAAGCGAAGGCCTATTCCTCTGGACCATACTCTAAAATATCCCCGGGTTGGCATTCCAATACTTCGCAGATTGCTTGAAGTGTGCTGAACCTAATTGCTTTTGCCTTTCCTTTTTTGAGGATGGATAGGTTCGACATGGTGATGCCCACTTTTTCCGATAGTTCGGTCAACGACATTTTTCGTTTTGCGAGCATCACATCAAGATTTACAATGATGGGCATTTGATTTTTTATATGGTTAGATCGGACTCCTCTTTCAGTAATGCTCCAATTCGAAAAGCTTCTGCGATCACCAAAAGAAAAAGGGAATAAAATATCGATTGCACATTAAAAAAGGTATAAAGGTTTACACTGCTGAAATCGATACCGGAATATTGAATCTTATCGCTGAAGTACGAGGCAGAAACTACAGTGGCGAGCCTGTTGAACAAGAACATGGCAATGCCTAAAAAAGCTATTTTTCTCAAACGTTTGGCATTTTCAACGATTAAAAACCCCCCTTCTTTTACGGCTTCCAAAATCGCTATCGTGAGTTTTAAACTCAAAAGAATACAAGTGACCCCGAGAACGTCGATTATACCATACAAAGCGACAAAGCCCTTGGGCAGGTTCTCCGCTCCAATAATCCCCATACCCTGTTGCATGCTAAAATTCAATGTTCCGAGTTGATCTGGAAAATTTATTGCGCCTTTATCGGAAAGTGAAAACATGACGGGGAAATCCGTTGGAAAGGTGGAATCCCCGATGGCAAAAGCGATTATGACAAAAAGGATATAAAACACCGTGGCAAAAGCATAAATAAAAAAGCCCCCTTGAAAAACGATCAACAGGATATTGATCAGTGTCCCGTTACTAAACCTTGCCGTATCATTCATATTGCCCATTAGTGATATTATTGCCGCAAAATAATAAATATATATTGATAAACAATAATATATTATGTTATTTACACAATGAAATGGTCAAGATGCCATTAACAAGAACCAATATTTTCTCAGCTAGGTCAAAGTATAACTAAATCATTTTCTCCAATAACAATCTCACCTCTCGATGTATCCGCTCAAAATTTTCCTGAAGCTGTTCTTTTAGATTACGTTCCGGCAAAGGCAATTGTCTTTGAATATTGGGTGGTCTGAACTGTACCCTTTTATCCTTTCCATCGGCCAATACCACAAAGCCGCCCTGTGGCAGGCCATAAAAGACTTCAGCACGGGTCTTGGCCACCTCCCGCTCCCCTTTGGTGACACGGGTATCAAAATTAAGATTGTAGCCCTTGTTCACGCTGATGGTCTCCTTTTTAATGATTTCAAAAAAACGCTCGTAGTATTTCGCGGTATCAGGATCATTGGCTTTCCCAAAGAACTGATAGGAAAGGTTGCTAAAAATGGCCTTACTGGCCAAGGGGCCGTACATCATATCGTTTTGGATCTTGTACTGCAGGACATAGACGGTGGCGATGTCATAGCTCCGCAAGGTAGCCGCTTCCTCCATCAGCAGAAAGGAAGGATTCCGGTGACGAACGCTCATCTGTTTGGTAATGGTATGGATGATGGTGGTTATCACGGGCGAGATCGAAGTTTCGATTTTCGGGTTGTTGACCACCGATACCACCGCCAAACTATCTGGATGGTTGATGTTCAGATCGATCTCGTCCGCGGAAAGCGCCATAAAGATGCGTTGGGTACTTATTTTTTTGAAAGCATTGGCCAAGGTGTTTTTTACCCCTGCAGTCTGCCGCTCCGACCCTGCCTGGCTCTAAAATTTTGGATTAACCTTTAACATCAAATATTGAAAGGCAAAACGGACAAATTTAGCTAATAGCGACAAATCCTAAGTAAACCTCTGGTCCAGTCCCTTAAATTGAAGGTTTGTTGGGACAGTATTTTTCAAAAAGATGCCTGTCTTTCTTCAAGTTATAACCAAGTATCGGACTGCACTTAAAACATCCAAACACTAAAATCTGCCTTTCTAGAGTACATATTTTCATATTCCTTCAGTTTTAATTGTTGATAACCCGGTTTTCTCGATTAAACCATCCATTCGGCCAAAATTAAGAACAGTTCCATTTGGCATCAATTGAAACCAAATAAACTTCAGGGCTCTTCAACTCTATTAAATTTGAACTGATATGACATAAAATACTGTATATCAATTATATGTGAATAACTATTTGTTTTTTTATACTTCTCCTTTTGCCTATTTTTTTACATTTATCCAATAACAATATTGAAGGAAAACAAAAGCGCTTTTGTTCATTTCGTAATCTAAAAAGAAACAAAATGGACAATTTTTTGATACTCGAACGGCTCGACCGTTTGGAAAGACTGTTGATCGCCAATAAAGAGGTACTGACCTTTGAGGAAACCTGTGACTATACGGGTATATCCAGAAGCTATCTGTACAAGCTTACCGCCGCGGGGCATATTCCGCACTCCAAACCCAACGGAAAACTGATTTTTTTCGAAAGGAAAAAAATCGTTCGTTGGTTGCTCCAGAACGAACGAAAACCCATACAGGAAATCGAAACGATAGCGGAACCTGTTCGTTAGGCACTGGCAGGCGATACCATTTCCAAATTTTTTGTCAATTCACTCTACGCCTTGGGAATCCCCTTGGTGTTCAAAACCTTATTCTATGAAAACAGTACCGTACTTACGGGTAGGCACTTCGTACTACAAACTGGTGCAGGCACCGACCATCGCCGGACATTTCAACGAGATCCTGGTGCACTGGAACATTGAGACCATCCGTCAGGACCATGGTAAGGATTATCTGGGTAAGGTGCCCAAGTACGATGGTTTTACCTGTATCCCGAACCATATCGATTTCAAACAGGAATACCAAGGCTTTTATAATACCTATTCCCCGTTGCCGGCAATCCCCAAAGAAGGGGAATGCCATACGTCATTGAGTTTCATCGAACATATTTTCGGGAAGCACTATGAACTGGGATTGGATTATCTACAATTACTGTTTATAAAGCCGGTACAGGTGCTGCCCATTCTGTGCTTGGTCTCCAAGGAGCGTTCCACGGGCAAGAGCACTTTTTTGAAATGGTTGAAGGCCATCTTCGACAACAACCTGACCTATCTGACCAATGACAGTTTCAGCAGCCAGTTCAATGCGGATTGGGCGAACAAGCTGCTCATCTGTATAGACGAAGTACTGTTCAACAAGGAAGAACTTACGGAGCGTATCAAATACCTGAGCACGACCAATATCAACAAACTGGAGGCCAAGGGAAAGGACAAACGGGAAGTGGAGTTCTTCGGCAAGTTCATCCTGTGCAGCAACAACGAGGAAAATTTTATCAAGATAGACGGGAACGAGACCCGTTTTTGGGTACTGAAAATACCGGTACTCAAAAAAGAGAGAACAGATTTCCTTCATCAATTGATATCGGAAATACCGGCTTTCTTGTTCCATTTGCAACAAAGACAGCTATCCACTGAACACACTACGAGAATGTGGTTTACCCCAAAACAGATAAAGACCGATGCTTTGAAAAGGTTGGTGCAGAACAATCGGAACCGAGTGGAAAAGGAACTTGCAACGATTCTCTTGGGCGCCATGGAACAGTTCGATATCGAGGAAATCCATCTTTGCCCTTTGGATGCATTACAGCTACTCAACAGGACTCGGATAAAGACCGATTTGACCCAGCTTAGAAGATTATTGAAAAGGGATTGGAAATTGGAGAACAAGGACAATTCCCTGAGCTATCAAAAACTGGTCATCTGGCAGGATGCCTCCATGCAATTATTGGATGCGAAGGGACGCTATTTTACCGTGGAAAAATCTTTTTTACTTGAAAATTTCGATGAATCGATGACGGATTGAGCTGTTCCCAATACCCATCGATGTTGAGGCTGTCATCATTATATCATCATTTGTTCATCAAAATAAAAAACGATGACAGAAAAAAACAGAAAAAATATGAAAACGATGAATCGATGAAGAAAACGATGACCATGGAAACCATTGTGAATAGTGGCTTTCCGATAGTTTTTCATCAAAACATCAAAAATTTGCCCAAAACTATTTGGCATATGAAAAAAGAAACAACAAAGAGACTATCGTGTGAAAGAGCCCGAGCTTTTCCCATCGAAAAAGCGCTGGCAAAACTCGGGCACTTTCCGACCAGATCAACGGAGAAAGAAGCTTGGTTCCTGAGTCCGTTCCGCTCAGAGACCCAAGCCTCTTTCAAGGTGTCCAAGAAACTCAATAGATGGTACGACCATGGAGCGGGTAAAGGTGGTAATGTAATAGACCTAATCTGTCTTATTCATAAATCTTCCGTAAAAGAGGCACTGAACTGGTTGGAAAAAGGTCAAATCTCTTTTTCTTTTCAACAGCGACCGATTTTTAAGGAAGAACAACAGCACAAAATAAGGATTAAGGAAATCAAATCGCTGACCCATTTTGCGTTGAAGGAGTATCTGAAATCTAGGAATATTTCAATCCCAACTGCCAACAAATTAATTAAAGAAGTCCATTATGATTTCAAAGGGAAGTCTTATTTCGCAATCGGACTCCAGAACGAATCTGGGGGATGGGAACTGAGGAACAAATATTACAAAAATTCCTGTTCGCCGAAGGATATCACGCATATCAAGAACGGAAATGAAATGCTCATCGTTACCGAAGGGATGTTCGATTTATTGTCCCTTTTGGAAATCGCTAAAAATCTGGATACCGAATTTGATTTTTTGGTTTTGAACTCCACGGCATTTGTTGAAAAGGCAGTGGAAATAATTGAACGTTATACCAGAGTAGACCTCTATTTGGACAATGATGAAAATGGAAAACGAACGGCGCAAATATGCTGATAATAGACTCTCAAAATTGCAAAGACAAATCAGCACTTTACATAGGTTTTAAGGATATGAACGAATGGCTCATGGGCACTGCAAAAGATAAAATCGGGCAGGGAATTCAAGATGTGTTTTTGTTGCCACAAAAACAATCTTGCTTTGCTCCCGAAGGTCGCAAAGTAAAAGAGAAATGAAACGGACCTATATCAAATTCAGGTGTTCCATCTACGAGAAGAAGCTGCTCAAGAAAAGGGCGGAACGGGCTGGCTTGAGCCTTTCGGAGTATTGCCGGAGCTCGGCCTTCGGCAATAGCATAATCGAACGGCTTACGGAAGAGCAATTGGAATGTTACAAGACCTTGGTCAAGTACAAGAACAACTTTAGCAGTATTGGCAATATGTTCAAGAAACGGAACCCGAATCTGGCCGATGAGGTCGAGAAATTGGCAGAGGATATCAGGAACCATCTCTATAATTTCAGAAAATGATAGGCAAAGGGAAGTCCATAGCGCATACAGGGGCATCCATGGGATATGGATGGAACCAGGAGAAGGGTGCCGAAGTTGTCCTTAGCCAACATCTGGCCGGGAATAACCCCCAACAGATAACCGAGGAGTTCAAACTTATCCAGGAGGAGAACACCCGTTGCCAAAAGAACACCCTCAGCTTTGTGCTGAGCCCGACATCCCAAGACGGAAAGAATCTGACCAAGGAACAACTAAAGGAACTGACCCAAAGGTTTATCAAGGAAATGCAATTGAAGGAACGGCAGGCCATCGCTTTTGTCCATCGGGACAAGGCACATACCCACGTACATCTTTATGTAAACAGGATAGGTTTTGACGGCAAGGCCTATAACGATAGTTTCATAGGAAAGCGAAGTCAACTTGCCGCCGAAAACGTTGCCAAGGAAATGGGGCTCACCACGGTCAGGGAAGTGCAATTGGAAAAGGAACTGGATTCCATAAAGATAAGACTTGAAATAAAGGACATCCATGAGAGAGTGGTGCATAACGAAAAACCCAAAACGCTGGATGGCTATATCAAGGCAATGCAGGAAAGGAATGTGGAAGTGATACCAACCATCAACAAGGCGAACAGATTACAGGGATTCCGCTTTGAATACCAAGGCCATAATTTTAAGGCCAGCGAGGTGCACCGCACCATGTCAGGAGCACATATTATAGGGCAGCTTTCGCAGAACAAAGGCATAGGAAAACAAACACACACAGGTAAGTCGGTGCAAGTACTGGGAAAGACGATGGAAATGAGTACCAACCTGGCCACCACCCTAGCAAAGAATGCGCTAAAGCAAGTAATTAAAAAAGCAATCGATACGGGAATCGGATATTAAAAAAAGGAGACCATGGGATACAAAAAACTGGACGAGATAATGGAATTGCTCAACGATGAGCTGGACGGGTTCAACAAATCCTTGCAAACGTTGGAGAAACTGACCAAGAATGTAGACGACATCAAAATAAGGCCGGACGCCTCGGAATTTGAATTTTTGCTCAAAGAGCATCTCAATGCTGAAAAGACGAAGAATTCACGGCTTCAAGAATCCATTGTCGATATGGAAAGGCAGATTTTAAAGGCAAGATTGGTTCCCAGAACACAGTTATGGATTCACTATTTGATTTGGACGATATCTTTGGTCATCATCGGTTACTTAGCTTTTAAAGTATCTCGAATGAGCGATATTCAGGAAAAAGCATTTACTGAAGGCCGGCAACAGGTAATATCTAGTTTAAGGGGGTATTTCGTGCAAAACCCCGAGCACTATAAATCGTACCAAAAATGGTTAAAGGAAAAAGATAGTGTTCCAAATCAAAAGTAGGGTGCGCCCTATGGAATTTTTGCTTTACGCTTATCTGCCGGAACGCTACAAAAATTCCATAGGATCCACGCGCAAAGTTTAGGGGTAAGATTTGGGGCTAGCCAAAAAATCAATCCTATAGCTCAACTAATTTTTTGTTGTAATCATCCAATATCACGCTTGGCAAAGACTTTAGGTATATTTGAGTAGTGGATAGGCGATTATGCCCAAGCATGGCGGAGATTGCTTGCAAAGGAACATCCTGCAACATCGCCTGGGTAGCAAAGCTATGACGAGATACATAAGATGTCAACCGCTGTTCGATATTGCATTTAGCCGCAATCTCTTTCAACCCCTTATTATATCTTTTCCGGGCCCATAACACGTCCTTGTACTGAAGTTCAAATTTGTCTCTTTTAACTATTGGAAATATGAAATCTGATTTTTCTCTATCCTGAAGATAAAAGGAAAGTATCTCTTTCAATTGCGGTGTTATATTTATATCATAGGGTTTGGATGTTTTTCTCCTCTGGAACTTAATACGATTATCTATGATATTCTGAACTTTTAAAAAAGCCAAGTCCATAAACGAAATACCATAGAGCATATAAGATGCTAAGAAGTAGTTTCTATAATGAAACAAGCTATCCGTTTCTGTCAGTTTTAAAAGCATTATAGATTTTATGCTGTCGATATCAAGAGCTCTTTTTTCTGTCGGAGTTGTTTTAATCCTATAATGAGTAAAGGGGTAAGCATCAATCGAAACAACATCAGATTTAATAGCCTTATTAACAATGGCCTTTATTGTTCTCATGTACGCCGAAAGACCGTTCACAGAATTACCTCTAGAAAAATGCCAAATTTCAAATCTTTTGAGGAAATCGTAATTAACTTCATTGAATTTGATATCATTCCCACCAGTGAATTTTTCCAATACCTTAATTACTGCATAATACGTATTCGCATTTCCAAAACGTTCTGCCATCCTTAACTCATTCACAATGTCCTTACTATATTCGAAAAATGATTCAAAAGAAGCAGTTTTTACGATTTTACTTTTGAGTTGTAGAATTGACAAAAAGTTGAGCTCGTCCTTTTCGTGTAGGTCGTTGATAATGTCAACTGCTCTGGTCTTTTCTTTCAAAAGCTGATTATTCAATTTGCTAACTGATGAAGTGCCTTTGAACGCTCTTTTGATTTTCTCGTTTTTATTGTCCCAATATTCTTTGTGAACAGATTGACCTAAACTTATTGAAGTCGTTTTACGAAAATGAGTCAGTCGCAAAATAATTGGATAGGAGGCATCTTTTTTCTGCCTACGGGTATCCAAAGAAAGTTTTACATTGGTATTCATGAAACTTAAAGGTAATAAAAAATTTGCACGCAATTTGCACGCAAATAGTTGATTTCGTTTGATATCAAAACAATCTGTATTTAATTAAATACCTGATTTATAATTAATTACAAACTACTTTGGTCTATTCTGATATGTGAATCCTCTTTCTGGCAGGCAAGAGGTCACCGGTTCGACTCCGGTATTCTCCACGATCAAGCGCAGGAAAGCGCTAAGCTTAAAACAGCAAACAGCCCATCAAATGTATTTGAATGGGCTGTTTTGTTTTTAAGCTTCTGTGGCTCTGGGCCACAGTCCCCTGCATTTGCAGGATGGGAGATGATCTGGAGCAGCGCAGCTACCCCGGTATCATTTCACTTCATATGATTACACTGCTCTCTGGGGCCAAAGGCCACAGTTCCGTGCATTTGCAGGACTGGAGATGTCTGTCTACCTGAAAGTTACGGGGTTTTTTTTGCGCTTGCAATCTAATCCCATTTCAGATGGTCGTTAAAGAATGGAAGCATGGCATTCAATACACGGCCATCCTTTGTCCATATCTTATTGCCGTGCGTTCCAATATATTCCTCCGCATAGTGGTCGATTCCCAAATTTTCAAGCTTTTGACTGAACTGCATGTTCTGCAGTGGAAACCGGGGAGCATCGTTTCTTCCCCAATCCAACTTCAGCGCTTTGAGTTTCCGCAGGTTGTCTTGATACGCATTTGCCATTTCCATGGGCATGTTTTGGTGCCATTTGTCCAAAACCGCCCGATTCACGTTTAAGCTGTCGCCTTCATAGGTAAAAGGCATGTCACAATAAAAAGGGGGTTTTTTGGCATTCGGGGTCCAGGCCCGGCCTACCGCTACCAATACCTTGGGATAATATGATTTTCTGAGTTCCTCGACAGTATGGATGCTTTCGAGGGCCTTGAACGAATCGCTGTTCGGCCCAAATTCTTTGACAAAGCCCATAAGACCTGGACTCATGCCGTAGACCACACTGAAGGTATCCGGATGTAGCATTGCAATTTTTATGGCGCCATATCCGCCCATGGAGTGGCCTCCGATGCCCCGGCTTTCCTTATTGGACAAGGTCCGGTACATCTTATCTATCGCGTTTACCAATTAATCGCTTCAAAGACCTCCCAATTTCCAATCAGGCTTGATTGCTTATAATCTGCCTTGAAAAAGTGTATTGTGATCGGCCTGCGCCAAAATATAGGGGCGTATTTTATTCGTGCTGGTCGCTAGATCTAATATTTCCTTCATGCCTGCATAAATGCTGTCGGTACCCATGAAACCGTGTAAATAATATATAACCGGATAGCGTTTCTCGGAATTGCCGTAATCCGGGGGCAGATAAACCGATATTTTTCGATTGGGATTTTCGCCCCCGGAATTTTTCAGCGCCTCGGAATGGAGCACAAAACTTTGTACGGTCCCTTCCTTGGACTGTGCACACACCGGATCCATAAAGTAGGAAACAGCTTAAAAGTAGTAATCTTGTCATGTCTTAAAATGGTTTAGCTTATGTCAATTTCCATGTCCAATAAATGCGAGCTCAGACTTTTTCCATGCTTGTCAAGGGTAATCGAACTGGTTACCCCTCCCGACAAGGCATCGTGCATCACAAAATTCAATGCCCCCAATTGGGGAAGTTCGTAGCGTTGCACCTTTCCTTCGACCCTATCGGAAAACCAGGTTTTAACCGCTTCAGGGGTTACCATCTTCTCTACAAGCGCAAAGTGGTTTTTATCATAAACGATCAGGGAAATATTTGAAATATTGCCTTTGTCGCCCGATCGTGAATGTGCTATTTCCCAGAGTTTCATTGTTCCTTTATTTGTTTGATGATCAGCTCGGTTCTTACAGTGTTCTTCGGTATTAGAATAGAGGCGACGGAAACGATTTCTTCGGTCGACTTTGTGGCCCCGCCACCGCCTGCAGGACCATTTGTATATAGGGCTTCCACCTCATTCCCAATTTTTTGGGCGTCGGCCCAACTTTGTGTTTTGGCCGCGATTCGAAGCCTTAACTCCGGTACCGGGTGTTCTGGAAATATGTCGGTGTGAAAAAGTGAATTTACACCGATAAAGTCAACCTTCAAAGACTCGATCTGTATTTGCTGTCTTTGGAACCTTTCAATGATTATTTCCGAAGCAAGTTTCGCTCTCTCAATGCAATTTGGCCCCCCATAGCTTATTTCACCGACTCCAACATAGCCATTGGCATAGCCAACGCTTACCTTATACGTTTCGGTGGCCTTGGTGCCCGTACCTCCTCGGATCGTTACCTGATCTTTCCGAGCCTGGACAAAATCGACCTTCGAAAAATCGGCAGTACAATCTGGAGTAATATATTTCCCGGGGTCGTGTATCTCATAGAGCAATTGCTCGGTACAACATCCTATGTTCACGACACCCCCTGTCCCTGGGACCTTTGAGATAAAGGCATCCCCATTTTCCAAAACCTCCACAAAGGGGAACCCCAAATCCCCTAAATCCGGGACTTCCTTTTTCCCTGGATCTGCGAAATATCCCCCGGTGACCTGTCCGGCACATTCAAGCAAATGGCCCAGCAGCGTTCCTTTGCCCAGTTTATCATAATCGCTTTTGCTCCATTCGAATTCATGAACCATCGGGGCCAGAAAGAGCGAGGGGTCCGCCACCCTGCCGGTAATGATCACATCGGCATTTTCTTTCAAGGCCATGAGGATGCCATCGATGCCCAAATAAGCATTTGCTGAAATAATATCGTCTTTTAGGCTTCTTAGCGGGGCTCCGTTTTCCAAGATGATATGGTCGAGATAGCCATGAATATCGCCGGAAATGTCATCGCCCAAAACAGCGATGATCTTTATGCCCTGGAGCCCGAGCTTTTCGGCCAACCCATAAATGGCATCAACGGCCCCAGATGGGTTGGCAGCCCCCATATTGCTGATGATTTTGACCTTGTGCTTAAGCCAAGCAGAATTTTCTCCAACGGTATTCCGGCATTGGTTGTAGCCCTTCTCCGGGTCTTTTTGCTTTTCTTTCTGGGCAAAATTTTAGGATATAACGCCGATCATCATGAAATAGTTGAAGGGTTGGCAAGCGTACTTTCCTTTTTCGGTTTCCATTCCAAAACGCCACATGCAACATGGCTTTGGAGACGTTGGATAGTTTAGGAATATTGGAGCATAACGTCTATTATGAGAAAAGTAGGGCGGTTGGCAAGCGATGACTTTTCTGTTTGGCCACAAGCCAAAGCTTTTGTATTTTGTTTTCAACGTATTTTTCTGAAAGCCAAATCAAGAGATTTGGCAACTTCATAAATACGCCCAAGCCTTTGTTAAAGGACTATAAGCCCTAATTTTTTATACATTGTTGGCAACGGGCATTTCAGTTATACCATTGTTTACTTTCCCGAATTTAGTTTTCTGCCATTTCATAATTATTTTTATAAAATCATTTATAAATCCAAAATGGCAGTAAGATTTTCAGAGGTTACGGGTGCCGAAACATGTTGATGAACCACTTTCCAGCCATTTTTGAATCTTGAAAATCCGACAGTAATTCTATTTTTCATTTTCCTTAATACTGCCCCTTGAGTATTTATAGCTTGAAATTCTATTAATCCACATGCAAATCCATTTGTATCTGATTTGAACACTTTAATCATTTCAAAGTCAACTTTCACTTTTTCTTCTCCCAAGTGTCTTCGATTTTTTATTTCATTCTTTTTCTCCGAGCGGCTTCACTTTCATTATTCTCATGAGGATAGCCAATTTTCAATTTCGGGTGTCCATTCATTAAGGGTTTTATAGTACCCTATGTCCCACATGTCAAATGACATAACCTCATTAGCGTATAGTTTTAATAACATGGTTGCATCTTTTTGCCAAACTGCATTTTTATAGTATTCAAAAAAATCTTCGATTTCCTTCATATGCTTTTGTCTGATTATTTTTGTTAAAATGTCATTTTTTTAGCTTGTTGCCAACTCGTTATATGCGTATAAAAATATTTCTTTATCCCAATAGCCTTTGGGATAAAGAAAGGGTTTCCCGTTGCATCACAGTGGCGATGCTCAAGGCTCCACGGCATTGAAAAACCTAAGGCTGTCCTTCACATGCTCCTGCCAATAGGCCCATTCGTGCCCGCCCTCGAATTCTTCATAACTGTGTGGTATCCCCGCCTTTTTCATCTGGGCGTGCAATT
Source organism: uncultured Flavobacteriaceae bacterium (assembly GCA_963710535.1). Classification (GTDB taxonomy): domain Bacteria; phylum Bacteroidota; class Bacteroidia; order Flavobacteriales; family Flavobacteriaceae; genus Pelagihabitans. Next base: position 729,226 of record CAVQAW010000010.1, on the reverse strand, counting down.
TTCGGTTGTGGTCGAGCAGTAGGTCTTGCTTGCCGCAATCGAAGCGCAAGGGGGGCAGCTTGCCCTGGGCCCTTTGCACCAGGTCCCAGATGCCCTCGTTCGTGGCCCCGTGGGCGATCAGTGCTTCGATGGGCTCCTCCACGAACAGCTTCATCTGATCGAAATGGGTCATCGCCGAATGGGCCGAAACGGCCTTGAAACGTTCTCCGTATTTGATGCCCAGCCGCAAGGCGCCAAAACCGCCCATGGATAGTCCGGCAATGAAACATGGCGACGCCTCGGTGACGCCTTCGATATGTTCCATTACCGCGGCGGGCACATCGTCGACGATCCAGCGCTCAAAATCGAGCCCATGGTGCGCCGTATAGCCCGAGCCGTCGCCCCAAAGGCCATCCGAGGGCATCGCGATTGCCATGGGGGCAATGGCCGCCGAACGGATCATGTCGAGGGCCGTGCGGTGCACCCCCCCGTTCAGGGCCCAGGACCAGGAACTGCCATACACACCGTGCAACAATATTACCAAGGGGATATTCTTCAAATCGTTGCCTGGGGGCACAAAAACGCAAATATCGCCACGGCCCTTCAGATGATCGGTTTTGATGGTGATGAACCTCAAATGGTCGCTCTCGAATTGGGGATTGGAGATTTTGGTGGTTCTGAATCTGGAGGTCATGGTACAGTGCTGTTTTATTCAAAGGTGATCACCCCTTTGGCGTTTTTTCCCGAAAGCATATCGTCGAAGGCCTGTTGTACATTTTCCAAGGCATAGGTCCTGGTCACCATTTCATCCAACTTCATTTCCCCGGCCTCATAGTAGCGAACGATCTGTGGAAAGTCGATACCGGGGTTGCAGCCGCCATAGAGCGGGTTCAGGTATATTTTGTCCCATTCGAAGAGGTTCATGTCGACGGCGATGACCTGTTCCACCCCGCTCACCTGTATCGCCATACCGGCGTTCCTCACCATGGCCAAAGGGGCCACCCCCAGTTCCGGGACGGCGGTGCATTCGAACGCATAATCGGCCCCGCGGCCCTGGGTCAGCTTTTTGACCTTTTTGGCAGCCTCCAAAAGACCTTTGTCGTCTGTGTGCGCTTTGATGATATGGGTGGCCCCAAAGTCTTTCGACATCGCCAAGCGGCCTTCGTTGATATCGATGGCGATGATCATCCCGGCCCTGGCGATCCTGGCCCCCTGTATCACGCTGATGCCTACCCCGCCCACACCCAGAACCACTACCGAACTCCCCGCTTTCACCTTGGCCGAGTTGATAACGGAACCATAACCGGTCATCACCCCACAACTGATGATGCTGGCCGAGGCAAAGGAGAGGGTCGGAGAAGGATTCTTGACCACCGCCGACGCTTTGACTAAGGTATATTCCGACAGGGTGCCCAGGTTGAACGATCGCTCAATGGGTGTGCCCTGCCAAAGGGTCCCCTCCAAATGGGCGTGGCCCTTGGTATAACCGTTACTGCCGGCGATGACCGGTGAGTTTTGTTCACAGAGATGCCGATTCCCCAGCAGGCATTGAAAACACTGGCCACAGGGCGTGGCCCAATTCAAGATGACCGAATCGCCCGCCTTTACATGGGTGACGCGGTCCCCGACTGCAGCGACAATACCCGCCCCTTCATGGCCCATCACCAGGGGCTTCCCCCAGAACAACGAATCATGATCGGTGTGGCAGAGGCCCGCTGCTTTGATCGCGACCAATACTTCATCCTCAAGGGGTTCATGAACGACGATGTCCCCCACCTCAAAACCTCCCTTGCCATTTGCTATGGCTGCCCTGCACCTTTTGCCCATACTTTTGAAAATAAAAAATTTGCGATAGGGGGTTCTCGAAAGATACCAAATTTGATTTATTCGATCACACTTTGCGGTGCCGAACTACCGATAAATGAATGCACTATGCCACCGCGGTTCGGTCGTCATCCAAAGACCTTGACTTTTGGGAAAAGTATAACAAGCTTCATTTTTATCCTTTGGGTCGGGGAATTATCTTTATAAAAATTTATCACCATGGATTTAAAAGACAAAGTAGCTTATATCACGGGAGGTTCCAAGGGCATTGGCCTGGGCGTTGCCAAGAAATTGTTGGATGCGGGAATGCGGGTGGCCATCAGTGGCAGAACGCTTAAAACGGTGGAAAAGGCGGCCTCGTCCTTGGGGAACGAAAGCAGGGTGATGGCACTGCAGTCGGATGTTTCAAAACATGGTGACGAACAGCAGGCTATAAAGCGAATCCTTGAAAAATGGGGGCAAGTAGATGTGGTACTGGCCAATGCGGGTGTAGGCCATTTTGCCCCGATCGATGAAATGTCGGAAGCGCATTGGCACCAAATGATCGACACCAACCTCAATGGGGTGTTCCATACCTTAAAGGCGAGTGTCGAGGCGCTTAAAAAATCGAAGGGCTATTACATTACCCTGGCCAGTTTGGCAGGGACCAACTTTTTTGCTTCCGGCGCCGGTTACAATGCCACGAAATTCGGGGTGGTCGGTTTTACCCAGGCGGCGATGTTGGATCTTAGAAAGTTCGACATCAAGGTGTCGACCATCATGCCCGGATCGGTCGCGACCCACTTTAACGACCACGAACCCGACGAAAGCGATGCCTGGAAGATACAACCCGAGGATATTGGGGATTTGGTGCTGGATCTGCTGAAGATCAACCCACGAACCTTGCCCAGCAAAATCGAGGTGCGCCCGACAAGGCCTGATTTGAAATAGGCCTAAATTTCCTTTTCCCTGAAAGGAACTTTGGAATCGCAGATTTCCGTAATCAACTTAAATAGCTGAGGCATGAATGCGGCCAGCGTTTCCGTGTCGATCAAACTTTCTTTTTTGGCACCTTGGCCTGCCTTGTCTTTTTTGGAAAATTTTAAAAGTCCCGATTGTAATCCCTTGAAAGAGATGATTCCCGCTTCCAGGCCATCAACTTTGGTGCTTGCATGGTACATGGCGGCATAGCAGAGCAACTGAAAACCCTTGCTATGGGCATAATCTTCGACGATGGAAGGCCAATCGACGATTTCAACATTTTTTATTTCTACCTTGCCCGTTTTATAATCGATAATTCGCAAAGTGCCATCTCTGCTGTCGATACGGTCTAGCTTGCCCTTTAAGGCAACCGGAAAGGGAATCCCTGGAATATCCAGTGTCATCTTCAATTTTTGCTCCAGGCCGAGGATCTTGATGTCGTGCCGTTCTACTTCCCCTATTTCCCCATCGATAAAATTTTCCACGTAGCGCACCAAAACGTTGTAAACCAAGAGGTTTTTGCCCTTCCCCATGTCGCCGCCCAACATGCTTTTGGCAAAATTTAGGGCCACGACCTCCTTGACCTCCGATTTTGCCTTCATGAGCCCTTCCTTGCTCAGTAGGCTTCCAATAAATGGTGTATAAAGGGCTTCCAGACTATCGTGCACGATGGTGCCAAAGGTATTTGCGGCCACGGTTTCCTCTACCTCCGCCACATCCTCTATTTTTAATAGGTTTCTTTTATAGAAGGAGATGGGATCCATGATGTAATTGCTCAGGGAACTGGGCGAAAAGCCTTGCATCGCATGGTTTTTGATCAGTTCCATCAAACCTTCATCCTTCTCGATCACTTCCCCTTGGTAGATTGCTGGCGAGAGCAGCGGTGCTGCGATGCGTTCGGTGATGTCATTTTTTTTGTTCTCATCGCTCAATAACTGGCGGATCAACCTGCTCATTTCCCCGCCCTCCAAAACATCGGGCTCGGTGTTGTAAAGCAAGTAGATGTTTTTGGCCCTTTGCAGTAATCTGTAAAAATGGTAGGTGTAGATGGCATCTTTTTCTTTATAGGTCGGTAAGCCAAAGTATTTTTTTAAATCGAAGGGGATAAAAGAATTGTTCGATTTGCCCGAGGGGAGAATGCCTTCGTTCACCGAAGTGAGAATGATGGTCTCAAAATCGAGGTTACGGCTTTCAAGCATGCCCATGATTTGTAAACCCTGCAAAGGTTCACCTTTAAAATCGAGGGTTTCGGTAGACAACAATTCATTGTACAGACTCGAGAGCGATTTCACGTCATCGATAAAGGGATGTGCGGTAATCAAATTCAGCAATTGATTGAAGAGCCTGTGAAAACGGTACAAATATTCCAGGGAAAGCGAATCGGTCTTCCGCGATGTTTTGTCCTTCAACTTAAGGATAAGGGCCAAACAGCGCTCGACAAGGTCTTTCGGCCCCTTGGGGTCGTCAACAAACAACAGCTCGATCGCAACATCATTTTTTGTGATCGTTCTCATGGTTTGGGCCCCGATATAGGTGTGGTTGTTTTTCCGAATCTCTTCGGCCAATAGCTTCGCCTGGTTAAGAGGTTCATCGGCCCATAGCACATTCAGATACGGATGCGATAAAAAGCCCAGGAGCGGTTGGTAGAACCATCCTTGCGCCTCTTTGTTGATATATAGACGGAAGAATTGGGCAAACAAACTGGCCAATGGGATTTTGGAAAGGGGAAGGCCCATGGTAATGTTCACTTCCGTGACCGTTTCGGGGATGGAATTCAGGATGGGATTCAACAAAGATTCATCCCCGAGCACCACTGCAGTGGTCTTTAAGGGGTCTCCCTCGGCGCGCTTTAGCTGTTTCAGCAGCTTGCCGACATATTTGGCCTGGGAAATATTGCCCGGCACCCCGATGACCTCAATGTGCTTTTCTTTTAGATAATGGTTCCCCAAGCCGTTTAGCGGCTGATTTTTAAGCGAAGGCCATGTCTTTTGATGTTGCCTGATAAAAAATCCCGCATCATGGATGGGGTCTTCCAAAAAATAAGGATCAATGTCCCAATAGATCGTTGATGGGGTTTCGGCCAAGAGGGTTTGTATGAGCTGTTTTTCCGAATTGTTGAGGGCATTGAAGCCGATAAAAAGATGTGGCTGGACTTTATTTTCATCGATATAGGATTGCAGCTTGGTGTTGGCTTCGCGATACACCAGGCCTTGGGTGCCCGTGCCCTTGGCCAATAAGGCCCTATTGAAATGGAAGTAGAGGGTTTCCAAATTGTTCCAGAACGACAGGTAATTTTCCATCATTTGGGTCTTTTTGGCTTCAGGCGACCAAATGTTCATTTCCTGAACGGCTCCCAGATTGGAAAACAATTTTTTGGGGTCGATCAGGTACCGATCGATTTCGTTAAAGTCTTGCAGCAAGGTTTGGCCCCATAAGGAAAAGGAATGAAAACTTTCTTTTTCGCCCTTTGCGTATTCGGAATAGGTCTGGTAAAGCGCAAAAAGCTGCTCTGTATTGGTGGCGTAGGATAAGTTTGCCACATGGGATACAAATTCTTCAATACTGAAGATGGTAGGGGCAAAGATGGTTTTAACAGCCGATTTCGAAATGGCCCGGCGCATGAACGTACCGGCCCTTTTACTGGGGAGGACAAAAATAAGCGGTTCCAAAGATCCATATTTCCTTGATGCTTCGGTGACCACTTCTTCTATAAAACTGCGCATGGGCAAAAATAAAAAAAGCCCTGACGCAATCGCCAGGGCTTTTTAATTATTTGGAGTGGATCAGAAAATTACTTTTTCAAGTTGATTTCCACCCTTCTGTTCTCTGTTCTACCTTTAGAGGTTTTATTGTCAGCGATTGGTCGGTCTTCACCGTAACCAATAGCAGTCAACCTAGCAGCGCTAACGCCTTCTTTGATCAAGAAATCTCTCACAGAGTTGGCACGTTTTTCGGAAAGTGATTGGTTCAAACTAGCACTTCCTACGCTATCGGTATGACCCTCAACTGTAAAGTTAGAGTTGGGATATTCATTCAAAATTCTGATAATATCAACAAATACCGATACTGATTCTGTTTTCAAACTGGCTTTACCGGTGTCGAACAAAATGGTTCTTGCATAGTCGTTCAATTGTTTCTGAACTTCTTCGGTAACTTCAGGACAGCCATTGTTTGCCACTGTACCGGCAACATCTGGACACTGATCGTCTTTATCCAATACACCGTCACCGTCTTTGTCTTCGTAAGGACAGCCTTTGTTGGCAGCAGGGCCAGCTTCGTTTGGACAAGCGTCATCTTTATCGGCAACACCATCGCCATCAGCATCTGGGCAACCAGCTAGACTGGCCAAACCGGCTTCGCTAGGACAAGCGTCATCTTTATCGGCAACACCATCGCCATCGGCATCAGGACAACCGTTCATTTCTTTAGATCCGGCTTCGTTGGGGCAGCTATCTTTGCTGTCTTCGATACCATCACCGTCAGAATCAGGACATCCGTTGAAAGCCTCCAAACCGGCAACTTCTGGACATGCATCGTCTTTGTCATAGATGCCGTCACCATCTGTATCGGTTCCGCCAAACTTGACAGCTATACCGGCCAAATGTTGGAAGTGCTTCACGCCGTAATCTTCAAAAGCGTGCTTATAGTTAGATTGAAGGGTAAGACCAACGTTTTCTGTAAACCAGAAGTTGATACCCAATCCACCGTTGGCAGTTCCTGCACCGATACCTTCGATCCAAGTATAACCTCCGCCCACTTCGATAAATGGTTCGATAGCGGCATCCTTAATTAAAGAATATTTAATGGTACCATCGATTGCATAATGTGAAAGATCGTCAACCTTGGTATCGCCTATTTTATTTAATTTATTCAAAGAACCTCTTGCTCCAAATGAAAAACCGCTACCTATATATTTAGATAACCCGATATAGGATATGGAAGGAACGATGTTCCAATGGTCATTTACATTGAAGAATTCATTACCGAAAGAACTTCCATCACTCGTAGGATATGTGTCTATGGCATTTACCCCAAAACTAACCTGCCAAGGGTTATTCATGTCTTGAGCTTGTATGCTGTTATAACCTACAAAGAGCAGGGCAGCAATTAATAATTTGCTAAGATGTTTCATGTTCAAAATTTTAAGTTTAAGTGTTTATCAGCCGCAAATGTAAGTTGTTAATTATTATTAACAAAATCAATTGTTTATTTTTTTTACTGCATTTCAGGTGGAAAACCTTGCATTTAAACGATATTTAGCTCCTTTCCCACCTCCGTAAAGGCTGAAATTGCCTTGTCGAGATGCGCTATGGTATGGGCAGCGGACAATTGAACCCGTATCCTAGCCTTTCCTTTCGGCACTACCGGATAGAAGAAACCGATGACATAAATACCCTTCCGCAACAGACGATTTGCCATCTCTTGGGAGAGTTTCGCATCATATAGCATCACCGGTACTATGGCCGATTCCCCGTCGATGATATCGAAACCGGCCTTTTTTATCCCTTTTTTGAAGTAGGCGGTATTGGATTCGAGCCGATCTCTTAGGGAAGTATCGTTTGCGAGCATATCAAAAACCTTGATTGAGGCCCCTACGATGGTCGGCGCCAAGGAATTGGAGAAAAGATAAGGCCTGGATCGCTGGCGCAAAATTTCTATGATTTCCTTTTTTCCGGTCGTATAGCCGCCCATGGCCCCGCCAAGCGCCTTCCCCAGGGTGCCGGTGATGATGTCGATACGGCCCATACTGCCTTTTTCCTCAAGGGTGCCCCTGCCCGTTTTTCCAATGAACCCGGCAGCATGGCATTCATCGACCATTACCATGGCGTCATATTGTTCCGAGAGTTTACAGATCTTGTCGAGCGGTGCCAGCAAGCCATCCATGGAAAAGACCCCGTCGGTCACGATGATCTTAAAGCGGGCCCCGTCGGCATCGGCCTGTTTTAGTTGTATTTCGAGATCGGCCATATCGCTATTGGCGTATCGATAGCGTTTGGCCTTGCACAAACGAACCCCGTCGATGATGGAGGCATGGTTGAGGGCATCGGAAATGATGGCGTCTTCAGGTCCCAACAAGGGCTCGAAGACCCCGCCATTGGCATCGAAGGCCGCAGCATATAATATGGTATCCTCCGTACCGTAGAAATCCGCAATCTTTTTTTCCAGTTCTTTATGGATGTCCTGGGTGCCGCAAATAAAACGCACCGACGACATTCCGAAACCATGGGAATCCAATGTGTCTTTTGCTGCCTGTACCACTTCCGGGTGTGCCGACAGGCCCAGATAGTTGTTTGCACAGAAATTGATGACCTCTTCCCCGGTTGAAATCCGGATTACCGCTTCTTGCGGCGTTGTAATGATACGTTCGGACTTATATAGGCCTTCTTCCTTTATTTGTTCCAATTCTTTTTGTAGATGTGTTTGAATCTTTCCGTACATGATTTGTGTTATATGGTTTCTAAAATGATTTCATCATTGATATAGACGATGATCTTGTTTTCTACAAGGTAACCCATTTCCTCCAAGGCTTTGCCGTAACGGTTGATCTGTGAGGCATGTTCTTCCTTCCTTTGCCCGGTTTTATAATCGATGACGGTCGCCCTTCGGTCTTGGATCACAACACGGTCGGGCCGTAAGAGGGTTCCGTTCGCCGTAATGATATCCTGCTCATTTTTTACGTGGTTCCCATCCTTATAATAAGGTTGCAGTTCAGGATGCCGAACAATTTGACTGATGGCATTGCGTATCGGTTCCATTTCATTGTTGGAGAGGTCACCCAATCTGACCACTTCTTTCAAGGCATGATCGATATCGTCCTCGGTCTGAATCATTCCCATGGTATAATGTATGACGTTTCCCTTGAACAGCGCATTGCCCCTATCGGTGTCCCATAAATTCCCGGAAGCCGTTACGATTTTAAATGCGGGCATTGCTTTATTGGTATAGGTGAACGGGATCGATTCCTGTATGGGATGGGATTGGGGCTCCGCCATCCCCAGCGCCCCAAATTCATAGACCTCCTTGGAAGCGTCCCACAATCCTGCCTGCATCAAATAATGAATGAAGAGGCCCGAGTAATAATCTGTTTTGTGTTGTCCGTTCTGGTCTATCTGTTTGTCGGTAAGGATGAATAAGGCCTTTTCTGCACGTGTCAAAGCCACGTACAACAAATTAAAGGCATCGAGTTCCATTTTTTGTTCCTCCTCCAGATAGCGCTCCGCCGCGATGGTGCCGTATTGTACAACCTCTTTTTTTTCGTTCAACAGCAATTCTTCAAAACCAAGATAATTTTCCTTCGGAACGGGCAGCCATATTTTTTTATCCCTCCGTGCATAGATGTGCTCATTTGCAAAAGGAAAGATCACAATTGGAAATTCAAGCCCTTTAGCCTTGTGTACGGTCATGATCTGTACCGCGTCGGTTCGCTCTGGCGCACTGATTCCCAAATTGTCTTTTTGCCTTTCCCAAAAATCCAAAAAAATCTGGATATTGCTGCCCTCTTTATTTTCAACCCCCAGAACGGCGTCCATAAAATAAATGATATAGGCATCGGTATCCTCGGCCAGGGCGAATTGTTTGATGGCCATTTCGAGGCCGTCATATACCGAGCACTGATACAACGTCGACAAGTCAAATGCATAATCGTTTGAAAACAGCATATCCAATTGATCGAGATGGTCATGGATGAAGCGGTGTTTCTGGGGCTTGGAGGCCGATAGATAGGCAAGTATTCGAAAACTGGCGGCCCGATCATCGGGCTGGTTGGCATATAGCAGGAGATCGACCAGGAACCTCACTTTGTCGCTGCTGTTCAGCAAGAGACTTTCCGTAGAGATCACGGGTATCGATTGCTGGGTTAGGGTATTGGCCAAGACCAAACCATCGGCATTTTTGCGCACCAAAATACAGATGTCACCATAACCATATCCCAGAGCCCGCGTGCGGGCGATGGTTTCCAGAACCGCTTGGTCGTAAGCTGCCGATTTTTCCAATTCCCCATCCTTTTCGATGAAGGCCAACCGTACCAAACCACCTTTTTTGGCATTGATGGCCTGTTTGTTTCCTTCCAGGAACAATTGGCTATAGGCACTGTGGTTGAGAAAGGTACTGGTAGCCTGAAAAAAGGCGTTGTTGAACCTAATAATCTCCTCATGGCTCCTGTAATTCTTTGGCAGGGGCTCGATCTTCGGGGGAAAAATGAATGGGTTTTTATGGTTGGCGATGAGGTCAAGAAATTGCTCGGCCCTTCCGCCGCGCCATCGATAGATGGCCTGTTTGGCATCACCGACCAGGAACAAGGACCCACTGTTGCCCTCATCATCAATACTTTCAAGCGCATGCCCAATGAGCGGCACCAGGTTTTCCCATTGCATGGTAGAGGTGTCCTGAAATTCATCCACAAAATAGTGCCGGTATTTTTCGCCAAGCCGTTCATAAATAAAGGGAGCGGGTTGATTTTTTATTTCGTTGGATATCAGGGTATTGAACTCTGAAATAGAGAGCTGGTCCCTTTCGGTCTGAATCTTTTTGACCTCCTGCCGTAAGGTATTCAGCACGGTCAATGGCACAATGTTACCATAGGCATTCTTTAAAAAACTGATCTCATATACGTCTTTCTTCAAATTTTCAAAAGAGGCAATGAATTGTGACATTAGTGCATCGATGGTCGTTTTGATCGGCTGGGGACAACTTTTGTTGTAAAGGGGGTTGCTTCCGAAATCGACCCGCCAGGAAGTATCGAAATCCACTTTGAAATCGCCGGAAGAAAGCTTTTCGATGAATTTTGGGAACGCACTTCGCGTAAAGTCGGTGTATGCCAACCCATGGTCATCGATCAGCTGCAGGAGTTTGGAGGCGTTGGCCTTGATTTGCGCTTCGAACGACGCCATATTTTTTTTGATGTCATTTTTCAGTTCCAAGAATTCTGCGATGTCCTTGTCGTTAAACTTGTCCAGATGCTGGGCATGATTCTCCTGGAACAAAAGGTTTCCAATATTGATCAGGTCAAAAGCAATGTCCCAGCTCTTGTCATCCTCGATTTTTTCAAGGGCAAAATCGATCAAAACCTTGGTCAATAGTGCATCGGATCCCGCTTTGAGCAGTACCCGCGAAACGGCTTCATGCAATAGTAGGTCTTTGTCAAGCACCACTTCGAAATGCTGTGGCAATTTTAGATCTTTGGCGAAAGTGCGTATCAGTCGATGGTTGAACTTGTCAATGGTCGAAACATCGAAAAAGGCGTAGTTGTGCAGGATGTCCTTAAGGGTCTCTTTCGATTTTCTTTGCAAGGTCCCCACATCGAAGTGCATTTCTTCCATCAATTCAAGAAACATTGTATCGGCATCTTCCATTTTGAGGGTCTGCCCAAAATCGTACAAACTCTTCAAAATACGGTGTTTCATTTCCCCTACGGCTTTGTTCGTAAAGGTGAGGGCTAGAATTTTTCCGAACCCTTTGGGGGTAGAGAGGGTAATTTTCAGGTATTCCTTGGTGAGTGTGCGCGTCTTTCCCGACCCGGCAGAGGCATTATAGATTTGGAATGGAATGACGGCCACCTTATTTTTAGCCGCAAATTAAGCAATAAGGCACAGTTCTTAACAATTTATTAGGGCATTTTGATTGTTAAAATTGTAATTTTGAAGAACACATAATTGTAACCTAAAAAACTGGAAAATGGCTTTTGAACTACCCAATTTACCCTATGCATATGATGCATTGGAACCTAATATCGATGCGAGAACCATGGAAATACACCATACCAAGCATCACAATGGATATACCAACAATTTGAACAACGCCATCAAGGGCACCCCCTTGGAGGGAAAATCCATAACGGAAATCTTAAAGAACCTTGACATGGCCAATGGTGCGGTCCGCAATAACGGAGGGGGCTTTTATAACCACAGCCTTTTCTGGGAAGTCATGTCGCCCAAAGGAGGCGGAAAACCTGCCGGGGCTTTGGCAAAGGCCATTGACGATGCCTTTGGATCTTTTGATGCCTTCAAGGAAAAATTCTCTGCTGCGGCCGGAACCAGGTTCGGATCTGGTTGGGCATGGCTATGCGTGCACAAGGGCGGAAAATTGGAAATTTGCTCCACCCCAAATCAAGACAATCCTTTAATGCCAGGCACCGGTTGTGGTGGATTTCCGATATTGGGATTGGATGTTTGGGAACATGCCTATTACCTGAATTATCAGAATAGGAGACCAGACTATATCTCTTCCTTTTATAATGTGATTTATTGGGACAAAGTGGCTTCTCTGTATGAAGCGAACAAATAATAGGATCGGTACCCAACTTTTAAAAAAAACCATTCCAATCCCTTGGAGTGGTTTTTTTGTTGCCAAACCTAGTGAAACAGCCGCGACCCTTTAACTGCAATACGGGGCACGCCAATACCCTTCCTTTGAAAATGTTAGGGTCAAAGGGCTAATTTTGGGTCTTCCCCACAAGAACATACAGGCTTTCCCCCAAACATAGAAAAGGGCGGGGAAGCCCCCGCCCTTTTCGTCCCAAATCTTACCATAAACTTAACCTACTTATGCTATGGCACTACTAAATTACTGGTATTGTGGCAAATAAAAAAGGAAATTTTGGAAATTTTAGATGTTTTGCACTACAATCAAAGCATCCGGGATTGCCAATAAGTAAGGAAAACCTTATTAATCTATAGGGGCTGGAAAATAAAAAAGGCGGAGCATTGCTCCACCTTTTTTCCCCAAATCTTACCATGAACTTAACCTACTTATGCTATGGTTTTTCGAAAGTAGATGATGGAAACCAATCAAGGAAAGGTTTCCGATGAATACCCAAATTTAGGGTTGAAATGCCATAAAGGGCAACAATGGGCCTTTTGTTGGGTCCTCCCAAAACCTATTCTTAAAAACATCCGATCCGCATTCAAGTGCATTTCTGATTCAATGATTGCCGTTAACGGCAATTGGCAGCTAAGGACATCGGCATGGCGGCATTTCGGGATGATCAAGGTGAACCTTGGGTTGGGGCTTGTGGGGCGCGTTGCGGAAAGCTGGTACAAATAAAAAGGTGGAGCAATGCTCCACCTTTTTTCCCCAAATCTTACCATGAACTTAACCTACTTATGCTATGGTCCAACAAAAATAGGGGGTGTGTTCGGTCACAAAAAATATCCTTGTTGAACGGTCAAATTACAAGTTGAAGTACGCTCGGAGGCAGAAAAACAGATTGATGCGTCGCGAATTTGAATCTCTGCCCCTACATATAGTCCACTGGGGTGTGCTGATGCAACATGGCTAGAAGCAAAACGAAGGGTAGAAATATCGGATGGATCGTTTGGAATTGGACGGATGCAAAATAAAAAAGGTGGAGAAGTCTCCACCTTTTTTGCCCCAAATCTTACCATGAACTTAACCTACTTATGCTATGGCACATCTAAAATAGGTGGGAGGGGGTCCAATGAGGCCAAAAAGCCGATGAAAGCCCAAAATTATCGATGAAATACAAAAAAGCATGCATTTTATCGACAAAATGCTCAATAAGCCCTCTGATTGTTTCCTTCGTAAAAATTGATGAATGCCCTGTTAACGACCCGATTTCCTCCCGGGGTGGGATAGTTGCCCGTAAAATACCAGTCCCCTAAATTTTTCGGACAGGCCTGGTGCAGGCTTTCGATGGTCTGATAGATGATCTGTACTTCGGCCTTGATGTCTTCCGGACTCAATAATGCGCCGATTTTATCGGAGATTTGGTCGGCCGTGAAAGGGGCATAGAATTCCTTCACATGATTGATGACCTCTATATCGTTGGTGTGGATCTGTTTTAAGCACTTTTGATAGATTTCATCGACCAGGTATACCGTATTGTGTTCTTGGTGTAGGGCAAAGGCCGCCCTAAAGGCTATAAAATCTTCCAATTTCGCCATATCGATGCCGTAGCAATCGGGATAGCGGATTTGTGGGGCCGAGGAGACCACAATGATTTTTCTGGGCGATAAGCGGTCCAGGATCCTAAGAATGCTTTTTTTCAAAGTGGTTCCCCTAACGATACTGTCATCGATGATGACCAGATTATCGCCCTTATTCACCGAACCGTAGGAAATATCGTAGATATGGGCCACCAGATCGTCACGGCTACTATCTTGTGTGATGAAGGTGCGGAGCTTGGCATCTTTGATGGCCACTTTTTCAATACGCGGGCGAACATCCAGAATCTCGTGGAGCTGTTCGCTTGTGATGTTGGGTCCAAGGGCCAGGATCTGTTCTTCTTTTTTCTTGTTGAGGTAATTCTGCGCCTCCTTCACCATCCCAAAAAATGAAGTTTCTGCCGTATTTGGAATATAGGAAAAGACCGTTTTCCTTATATTGTGGTTGATGGCGGTGAGTATCTTGGGAAATATGAGTTTGCCCAATTCCTTGCGTTCTTGGTATATTTCTTTATCACTCCCCCTTGAAAAATAGATGCGCTCAAAGGAACAGGCTTTCCTTTCCTGTGGCTCTAGGATTTTCTTGATCGAAGTACCTCCATCTTTTTTGATGATCATGGCATGGCCAGGATCTATTTCCTTGATTTTTTCGTAGGCAACATTAAAGACGGTTTGAATGGCCGGGCGTTCGGAAGCGATGACCACTACTTCCGAATCCTTGTAATAATAGGCGGGTCGTATTCCCGAGGGATCGCGCAGTACGAAGGCGTCACCGTGACCCAACAATCCGGCCATCGCATACCCTCCATCCCAGTTTTTGGAGGCCCTTTTCAGAATTTTATGCACTTTCAGCCGTTCCGCGATCAGGGGGGAGGCTTCCATTTTGTTATAGCCCTCTTTCTTGATCTGCTTATATAATTTGGCCACTTCATCGTCCAAAAAATGCCCGATCTTTTCCATCACCGTAACCGTATCGGCCAATTCTTTGGGGTGCTGTCCAAGCTGCACTAAATTGTCGAACAGTTCATGAACATTGGTCATGTTAAAATTACCCGCTACGATGAGATTTCTGTGCATCCAATTGTTTTGCCTTAAGAAGGGGTGCACATTTTCTATGCTGTTCTTGCCATAGGTGCCATAACGCACATGTCCCAAAAGCAATTCACCGATATAGGGAATATTCCTTTTTTGCAGGGCGACATCATTCACATATTCGGGATGTTCCTTGAAAGCGGAGTTCACCCTATCATTGATTTGATCGAAGATGTCCTGTATGGGCTGCCCCTCTACCGAACGCACCCTGCTCATGTAACGTTCGCCTGCCCTCATGTCGAGTTTTATGCTGGCGAATCCCGCACCATCCTGACCCCGATTGTGCTGTTTTTCCATCATCAGGTACATTTTGTTCACCCCATAAAAAGCGGTGCCGTACTTTTGTTGATAGAACTCCAGAGGTTTTAGCAATCGGATCAGGGAGATGCCGCATTCATGCTTAATAGCGTCGCTCATTTATCTTACTTTGATTAAAAAAGCCCCGAATGTTCAGGGCGTATGTTTATTGCAACTCAATCTCAAATTGGGTCAAGGCCTTAAACTGATGCAACCTTTTATTGATTTCATCCCTTGTAAGGGTTTGCATCCGTTCGGTTCCAAATCGTTCCACACAAAAGGAGGCCAGGTTGGAGCCGTGAATCACCGCTCGTTTCATATTGTTAAAGGAAATATTGTCGGTGGCCGCCAAGTATCCGGCAAAACCCCCGGCAAAAGTATCCCCGGCACCGGTAGGATCAAAGACTTCCTCAAGAGGCAATGCAGGGGCAAAAAAGACATATTCTTTATGGAACAACAAAGCGCCATGCTCTCCTTTTTTGATCACTACGAACTTCGGCCCCATTTTTTGAATTTCCTCCGCGGCCTTGACCAAGGCATATTCTCCTGTTAATTGTCGCGCTTCTTCGTCGTTGATCGTAATGACGTCGATATGCTGCATTACGGTTTTTAATTCGGCGAGGGCGTTGTCCATCCAAAAATTCATGGTATCCAAAACGATCAATTTCGGCTGGGCCACCATTTGTTCAATAACGCTCATCTGGGTGCTGGGATGCAGGTTGCCGAGCATCACCACATCGGCATCCTTGAAGGGGTCGGGTACCCTGGGCGTAAAATCGGCCAGGGTATTGAGTTCGGTGACCAGGGTGTCGCGCGCATTCAAATCGTTGTGGTATTTGCCTTTCCAAAAGAAGGTTTTGCCGCCTTTGACGATTTCCAATCCTGAGAGGTCAATGTTTTTGTTGGAAAGCAGCTCAAGGTATTCCTTGGGCATATCATCGCCTACGATGGAAACGATCGCGGATTCTACTTCAAATTGGGAGGCTGCCATACCGATAAAGGTGGCCGCTCCGCCCAAAATCTTGTCCGTTTTTCCAAATGGGGTCTCAATGGCATCGAATGCCACGGTGCCCACGATCAAAAGTTTGCCCATCTCGGTAGAAATTTGGTGCAAATATACTGTTTTGGTTTTCCATTGAAGAAGTACCTTAACATCTAATTTTGAATTTCAATGAACCATGGGATTATTTGGCCCCATTCCTGATCATCAATCTTACTTTCTGCCAAAATCGGCAGGGATTTCCCCCCATGCTTTCGTCTCCCATTTCACAATGGGGGTATTATGGGAATTTGACTTCAACCATAGGATTGCACGGCGTACCAAATCAAAAAGCATTTTGTTTTTAACGGTTTCCTGAAGCTTGGTGTTGCATATTTTTTTGCGGACCCAGCTGATCGCGGTGCGGGAGTCGGTATAGATGATTCGGTCGCTATTGCGTTCTTTCAGATAGGCCAGTCCGTGCACAATGGCCAAAAACTCCCCGATATTGTTGGTACCCTGAGTGAAGGGGCCCTGTTGGAAGAGCAGTTTTCCCGTTTTGGTGTCGACGCCACGGTATTCCATGATACCAGGGTTGCCACTGGAGGCCGCGTCGACGGCTATCGAATGGTAATTGGGCGTTCCATATTTTAACAATTCCGAAGGGGAGAGTGCAGCCGTTCCTTTCTGCTTCCCTTTGTAATCCTCATAATTGCCGTTATAGGCCTTTTTGGCCATATCGAAGGTAGAAAAAGATTTGTACTGTGCCCCTTTATAGCCTTCTATGGCGGCCTTGCAATCGTCCCATTTCATATAGATGCCAGGTCTTTTCCCCTTCCAGACGGTATAAAATTTTTCTTTTTTGGCCATTAGGATCCCATTAACAACTTTTCGATCACTTTTGGATAGTATTCATATTCCAACCGATGTACTTTTTCGGCAATCGCCAAGGCATCGTCGGCCGGGGCCAAGGAGATGCTTTTTTGAAAAATAATGGCGCCTTCATCATAATTTTCGTTCACATAGTGTACCGTAATCCCGGTTTCCGTGTCGTTGTTACGCGCTATTGCCTCGTGCACATGGCTGCCGTACATGCCTTTTCCGCCATATTTGGGCAGGAGTGCAGGGTGGATATTGATGATTTTTTTTGGAAAATGTGCTATGAGATTGGCGGGTACTTTGAGCAGAAAACCCGCTAAAACGATTAGGTCCGGTTCAAGCGCCTTGAGCAGTTTTAGGACCACATCGGATGACGAGAAGGCATATCTGTTAAAGTATAAAATACTTATATTCAATTTATTACAGCGCTCAATGACTTTTGCCTCCCTATTATTGGTGAGCACCGTTGCAATAGTGATGTTCGGACGGGCTTGGAAATAGCGAACAATGTTTTCCACATTGGTCCCTGAACCGGAGGCAAATAATATGATCTTTTTAATGGGAAAGTCTTCCATTTTTATGGAATGATTTTTTCTTGGGCGAAAATAGCACTCCTGTCTTTAATTTTATTAAATTACGATACATTTTGATGACAAATGGTGTTATTACACCAAAGTTTTTTATTTTTGCCAACAATTTAAATTTTTAAAACCAAAATAATTATGTCAGACATTGCATCAAGAGTTAAAGCTATCATTGTTGATAAATTGGGGGTTGATGAGAACGAAGTGGTATCGGAAGCTAGCTTTACGAACGACCTAGGGGCAGATTCATTGGATACGGTTGAGTTGATTATGGAATTCGAAAAAGAGTTCGATATTCAAATCCCTGATGATCAAGCTGAAAACATCGCAACAGTTGGCCAAGCCATTAGTTATATAGAAGAAGCGAAATAATTCGTGTATTTTCTTGAACAAGTTTCAAAATTATCCATGTGGTAACCGCGCTGCATGGATAATTTTTTTTAATTTCACTTTACTTGTTATCGTGAAAATCTTGGACCGTTGGGGTTATGACGGTCCGGGAAATCATTCTAAAACATAGTTAAATGCAATTAAAACGAGTCGTTGTAACCGGGCTGGGCGCCTTAACGCCCATAGGGAACAATCTTAACGAATATTGGGAGGGATTAAAAACCGGGAAAAGCGGTTCTGCCCCCATTACGTACTACGATACCGAGAAATTCAAGGTCAAATTTGCCTGCGAGCTGAAAAACTACAACGAATTGGATTTTTTTGATCGCAAGGAGGCCAGAAAATTGGACCGTTTTGCCCAATATGCATTGGTTTCTTCCGATGAAGCCATTTTAGACTCCGGTCTTGATCTTTCCAAATTGGACAAGTTCAGGGTAGGGGTCATTTGGGGCGCAGGAATTGGGGGGTTGGAGACCTTTCAGAACGAGGTCATGAATTTTGCCCTTGGAGATGGCACCCCCCGTTTCAATCCTTTCTTCATCCCAAAAATGATTGCTGATATTGCCCCTGGCAATATTTCGATCAAACATGGTTTTATGGGTCCAAATTATACCACGGTCTCTGCATGTGCCTCTTCCGCCAATGCTTTGATCGATGCCATGAATTATATTCGCTTGGGCTATTGCGACGTTGTGGTTTCCGGGGGAAGTGAAGCAGCGGTTACCATCGCCGGGATGGGCGGTTTTGGTGCCATGCATGCCTTGAGCACCAGAAACGAAAGTCCGGCCACGGCCTCCAGACCCTTCGATGCGACCCGCGATGGGTTCGTGCTCGGGGAAGGTGCCGGTGCCCTTATCCTCGAAGAATATGATCATGCCAAAGCCAGGGGGGCAAAAATATATGCCGAACTGGCGGGAGGCGGTCTCTCGAGCGATGCATACCATATGACAGCGCCCCACCCCGAAGGAATCGGTGTCATCCGGGTGATGCAAAACTGTCTGAACGATGCCGGCCTCACGCCGCAGGACGTGGATACCATCAACACACATGGTACTTCTACTCCCTTGGGCGATGTAGCTGAATTAAAGGCGATCGTGGAAGTGTTCGGTGACCATGCCCCGAACATCAACATCAATTCGACCAAATCGATGACCGGCCATCTCCTTGGTGCCGCTGGGGCCATCGAGGCCATTGCGTCTATATTGGCGATGCAACATAGCCTTGTACCCCCGACGATTAACCACACCACGGTAGACGAAAATATTGATCCAAGATTGAACCTCACCCTGAACAAGGCCCAGAAACGCGAGGTAAAAGTTGCCTTGAGCAATACGTTCGGTTTTGGGGGCCATAATGCCTGCGTAGTGTTCAAAAAAATAAGCTAAACGATCCTATGGGATTCCCTTCGAATATATTCAATTCCCATCCCAAAGAGGATGGGGATTTTTTTTTAGGGATAAAGCGCATTCTTGGATTTAAGCCCAAGAAACTTTATGTGTACAAGAAGGCTTTCATGCACCGGTCGGCCAATAAAAAAGATTTTGAAGGGAACCCCATGAATTACGAACGACTCGAATTTTTGGGGGATGCCATGTTGGGAACCATAATTTCCCATTTTTTATATAAGGAAGTCCCCGAGGGCGATGAAGGTTACCTGACCAAAATGCGATCTAAAATCGTGAGCCGGGAACACCTGAACGAGTTGGGAAAAGACTTGAACCTCATTCATTTTGTGGAGAGCCGCATCCCGAAATCTCACTTTGGTGACAATATCCATGGCAATGTATTTGAAGCGCTGGTAGGGGCCATCTATCTCGACAGGGGATACGATTATTGCGAAAAATTCATCAATAAAAGAGTGATCGAACCCTATGTGGATATCGAACAGCTCGAGGGAAAGGTCATCAGTTACAAA
The DNA here is from genome assembly GCA_963710535.1 of uncultured Flavobacteriaceae bacterium. Taxonomy (GTDB): domain Bacteria; phylum Bacteroidota; class Bacteroidia; order Flavobacteriales; family Flavobacteriaceae; genus Pelagihabitans. Next base: position 709,426 of record CAVQAW010000010.1, on the reverse strand, counting down.
AGCCTGGTCATCGAATGGTGCCAAAAACAGAAAAAAAGCTTTAACTATGATGTATACGACGATACCGGCAACGATGTGCTGAAGCATTTTGCCGTAAAACTCTCCATTGACGGGAACGTCGTTGCCAAGGCTAGGGGCACTTCCAAAAAGAAAGCCGAGGAACGGGCTTCCAAAAGGGCCTATTTTGCCCTTCAGAACAAAATGGAAAAATCGTAAAGCAGTACAATTTTAACAACAGCCATTGGATATGTTCAATAATAAGGGCTACATCGCCATAATTTATTAAGGTCTCGTTATAAATCCTATCTTTGCTTATTTTGTTCGAATATGCACGCAGTGTATAAAATTTCAAGCGATTTTGCCGAAGACCCGTTCAGCTTGGTCGCATTGCACAGCAGTATGGAAGACTATGAATTGGTCTACCATATCAACCTCGGTCTGCATGCCAAGTTCCGAAGGTGTAAAGAAGACTTTCGCCTGAGTCCACAGATTTCGTTTCCCATTTTTGAATGGAGGGACGAACGGCACGACAGGGATTGGATTTTGGCCACCAACAATAACATCAGCGAGGATGGAATGATCAGATCCGATCTGTTCCAGGACGAACCCTCCTTTACAACCCATCATTTGGTACAGGAGCTCAAAGAGGTCGATTATTTAATAAAGATATTGCACGATGATATGGATATAGAGGAAGAAGTCATTAAGCCGCTGCTGCGGATACGAAAAATGATCACCGCCTACGCCGTAGATCCTGATAAACTGAAATCAAAAAACAACTTAATATTGTTATAATGCCAACCAAAAAGAAGACAAAGATTGTGGCCACGTTGGGCCCGGCATCAAGTACGAAGGAAGTATTGAAGAAAATGATAGAGGCGGGTGTTGACGTGTTTAGAATCAACTTCTCCCATGCAGATTATACCGATGTTTCGGAACGTATCGACATGATCCGGGAATTGAACGAGGAGCTGAACACGAATACCTCGATCCTCGCCGACCTGCAGGGCCCTAAATTAAGGGTCGGGGTCATGGCCGGGGAAGTCGTGGTTTCTCCGGGCGATGAACTCGATTTCGTAACCGGCAAACCATTTGAAGGTACCGCCACAAAAGTTTACATGAATTATACTTCCTTTCCCAAGGATGTGAAACCTGGGGAGCATATTTTGTTGGATGACGGCAAATTGATGTTCGAAGTTCTTTCAACCAATGGGGAAGATAAAGTTAGGGCCCGGGTGATACAAGGAGGTCCCCTCAAATCAAAAAAAGGGGTGAACCTGCCCAATACCAATATTTCGCTTCCAGCGCTCACCGAGAAGGACATCAAGGATGCCATATTCGCCATTTCCAAACAAGTCGATTGGATCGCCTTATCTTTTGTGCGCTTCAGTCAGGACTTGATCGATCTTCAAAATTTGATCAAAGAACACTCGGAATACAAAATCCCGATCATCGCCAAAATCGAAAAACCGGAAGCGGTGGAGAATATCGATAAAATCGTATCCTATTGCGATGGACTCATGGTCGCCCGAGGTGATTTGGGGGTTGAAGTTCCCGCACATGAGGTGCCATTGATCCAAAAGCAATTGGTGCTGCGTGCCAAGAAAGCCCGGATTCCCGTGATTATCGCCACCCAAATGATGGAAACCATGATCACCAGCCTAACCCCTACAAGGGCAGAGGTGAATGATGTGGCCAACTCGGTGATGGATGGCGCGGATGCGGTAATGCTATCGGGGGAAACTTCTGTGGGCAACTACCCCGTAGAAGTAATCGCAAAGATGACCAGCATCCTAAAGAGCGTCGAAGGGTCGGATCTGATCAAAGTACCACATGAACCGCCCCATATCCGCACCAAAAGGTACATTACCAAGTCGGTCTGTTACCATGCGGCGATCATGGCGAATGAAATAAAGGCAAAGGCCATTTCCACCTTGACCAATAGCGGTTATACCGCATTTCAAATTTCTGCCTGGAGGCCCGATGCCCATATTCTGGTATTTACCTCCAATAGAAGAATTTTGACCCAATTGAGTTTGCTCTGGGGGGTGAACGCCTTTTTTTATGACCGTTACGTGTCAACCGACGAGACCATAGAAGATGTGAACAAAATAGCCTGCCAAAAGGGATTTTTGGACGTCGGCGACATGCTGATCAGTTTGGCCGCCATGCCCATTAAAGACAAAGGGATGGTCAATACCCTTAGGATCACCGAAATCGAATCCTGCAGTTTTTAAGATCAATAAATAGAAAGCCCCGGTATCATTGGTGCCGGGGCTTTTTTTGTTAGATTAACAAACACTTAAGCAATTTCCTTTTCATAGGCGATAAAATGTACAACAGTTCCCGATTCGTTGAGGATAGGGTCGGCCTTGATCCAACAATTATAGGGCGTTCCATCTTTTCTATAGTTCAAGACCACCGCTTCAAAAGAAGTTTTGTTCCGCACGGCCTTGGAGATGTTTTTGGTCGTTTCTTTGCAGGTCGCCTCCCCTTGGAAAATTTTTGGGGATTTGCCGACCACTTCTGCCGCACTGTAACCGTTCATCTCTTCAATGTTGTGCGAGGCGTGAACAATCTTTAAATCGGCGTCGGTCACCACGATGACCTGTCGGTTGCAGATCAAAGCTTCGTTCAGCTTGGGCAAGGTTGCCCAATGGTGGGTCTTGGCCATATGATGCAAGGCGGTTATGTCCCTGCTTCCTTCACAGACCCTATTGAAAAATTCACCGGAAACGTCTGACGAAATCAGGGGCAGGGCATTGATCTGTTGCGTGGCGTAAAACTTCTGGACTGCTATGTCGTATTGAATTAATTCTTCCATATGGGGAAATGAAATCGGATGGGGGCTATAGCCAATATATTTTTCTTGATCAACACCATACTAAAGACCGGGTTTGGAGCACCAATAAAATGCCATCCCATTTCAACGATCCACGGGGAAATCGACCTGGGTCTGGACTCCAATATGGCGTTAAACCGTTCTATGTATTGAATCAAAAGGGAGCAATTTTTGTATAAAACTAGTAAAAAGAAAGGATCGGCAACGACAAGATGGGAATGATTAACATTTTTGTTTAAGGTTTAAACGAAATTGCATTTCTCGAGCCGATCTACGCTAAACAAAAAGATTAAAAATCGAATTGTAACTGTACTGAAACCATGGCATCGTTTTCTTCCGTTTTGCCTTTCAAATTGTTTAAATTCGAAAGGGAAAGGCCCAATAAGCGAACTGAGTTTTCCAATTTTTCCTGATACAACAGTTCTTTGGCCGTCTCCACGATAAGGGCTTTATCCTTTACAAAATAGGGAAGTGTTTTGCTTCGGGTATGCAAACTGAAATCGCTATATTTTATTTTGAGGGTTATGGTTTTACCTGCCATGGCCGACTTTTTCAATCTTCGATCGAGTTCCACCGCGATTAGTTCCAACTTCTCCATCAAGAACACCTCGCTGCTCAGGTTTTCACTGAAGGTGCGTTCCGCCCCTACTGATTTGGGAGTGCGATCGGGCTTGACCGGACTCTCATGAATGCCACGTACCACTTGATAGTAATGCGTTCCACCCTTACCGAAGTTTTCCATCAGGAAATCCAAGGTTTTTGATTTTAAATCGATGCCGGTAAAAATACCAAGTTGATACATTTTTTCGGCCGTAACCTTGCCCACACCATAAAATTTTCGGATTTCCAGGGTTTCCAAAAAGGGAATCGCCTCTTCCGGGGCTACTGTTTTTTGACCGTTGGGTTTATTGATGTCACTGGCAACCTTGGCGATGAATTTGTTGATTGAAATTCCTGCGGATGCCGTGAGACCGGTTTCCTCAAAAATGCGATGGCGTATTTCTTTGGCAATCAATGTGGCCGAAGGATTTCCTTTCTTATTGGTGCTCACATCGAGGTAGGCTTCATCCAAGGATAATGGCTCTACCAAATCGGTGTATTCATGGAATATGGTCCTGATTTTTTCGGAAATTTCCTTGTAACGATCGAAACGGGCCTTGACGAAAATAAGTTCCGGACAGTTTTTCTGGGCCAAAAACCCGCTCATCGCACTTCGAACCCCATATTTTCTGGCTTCATAGCTGGCGGCAGCAACGACGCCCCGCTTTGATCCGCCCCCAACTGCAATGGGTTTGCCACGCAACTCCGGATGGTCGAGCTGCTCTACCGAAGCGTAGAAGGCATCCATATCGACATGGATAATTTTCCGAAAGGGCAGATCATTGGACATACACAAATTTAAGGCTTATCTTAGAAGGGTTTATTTTACATCGGAAACATCTTTATGATCGAAATTGAAAGGAAATTCTTGGTCAATTCCGCTGACTATAGAAATATGGCACAGCACAGCCATGGCATTTCACAGGGCTTTTTGAATACCGACCCCGAACGCACGGTAAGGATAAGGATCCAGCGCGATAAAGGATTTCTGACCATAAAAGGCAAGTCGAACCTTTCGGGAACCACCCGTTATGAATGGGAATGTGAACTGCCCTTGTCAGAAGCGGAAAGTCTGATGGCACTTTGCGAGAAGGGCGTCATAGAAAAGGTGAGGTATATTGTACCTTATGGGAAACACCTCTTTGAGATAGACGAATTCCTGGGAGACAACCAAGGGCTGGTCATTGCTGAAGTGGAACTTCAAAATGAAAACGAGGGCTTTGAAAAACCCGACTGGTTGGGGCAGGAGGTTACCGGCAATATCAGGTACTATAATTCTTATTTAAGCAAAAACCCATTCAATCTATGGAAAACATGAAATATAGGTCCGTTTTATTCATACTGTTGTTGACTCTGGGATGTCAAGAAGGAGACCGAAAGGAAATTACAGGTCCCGATGTGGAACCCCTTCGAAAAGAGAAATCAACCAAGGAAATCAAAGAAGCCCTGGAAGCTAAGGGCTTTCAAACCTTCGACTATGTTGACGAAGCCAGCAAAGATACCATTTTGATGCAGCAATATTTCATCGTATTTCTGAAGCGTGGCCCGATCCGCTCAATCAGTAAAGCGGAAACCGATAGTTTGCAGCAATTACATCTTGCCCATTTGGGCAGGATGTACAATGAAGGATTTGCAGATATTTCAGGCCCCTTCGGAGACGACGGTGAAATCCGGGGCATTACCATTTATAACACGCCTACCCAGGAAATGGCCGATAGCCTGGCCCATATCGACCCAATGGTTCAATCGGGCCGATTGGTCATTGAGGTTCATCCGTGGTGGGCTGCCAAGGGTTTCCCTTTGCGGTAAATCTAAAACCGATCTATTCTTGTGAAGGGGCCATGTCATTTATTTCCATCCGCCGCCAAGGGCACGGTAAAGCGAAATAACAGCCTGTAATTGGCTTAGCCTGTTGTCGATGGCGTTGAGTTCCGCATTAAGGGCCGCCTGTCGGGCAGTCAGCAGATCTAGATAGGTGCCAAACCCATTGTTCAACAGAATTTCCGAGTTCGACTCCGCTTGCCTTAGGGCAGTGACTTCATTTTGACGGAATTCGAATTTTCGCGACTCGGCCTGAAATCCATACATGGCATTCGATACTTCTTGCCCGGCCACCAGCAAGGTCTTTTTAAAATTTAAAAAACTTTCCTCCTGTTGGGCCTTTGCAACCTCAAAACGGGTACGTATCTGCCTTCTGTTTAGAATGGGCTCGGTAAGTCCCGCAATCAGGGTGGCAAAGAGCGATTTGGAACTGAACCATTTATCGAATTCCAAACTTTGGAATCCGCCATTCGCGGTAAGGGTGAGCGCGGGATAAAAATTGCTTCTGGCGACATTGGTCAGCTCAAACGCACTTGCGAAGTTATATTCCGCGGCAATCACATCGGGCCGGTTGCCCAATAGGGAGACAGGTACCCCCAAATCGAGTTCCGTTTGGATCTGTTGTTCGGCCAAAGTGGTTCGGTCTACTGCTTGTCCGGGTCTTCCCAGAAGGATACTGAACGCATTTTCAGAAATGAATATGGCCTGCTCCAAATCTACCAATAATGCCTGTGCGTTATATAATTGGGCAGCAGTCTGGTCTACGGCAACCTGGGTTATGTTGCCGGCATCCTTCAACGCTTGAATGGTCTCGAGACTGCGCTTTCTATTTTCAATGGTCTTGAGAGTCACTTCATATTGGTCGTCCAAAGCCAATAGCTGGAAGTAGGTGGCCGCAATTTCGGCAACAAGCCGTGTTTTCACGGCTTTGTGTGCTGCCATGCTCTGTAGATAACTGGCTCGTGTGGCCCGTCGCTCACTTCTGATTTTACCCCAGACGTCTGCCTCCCAAGAGAGATTGGCCGAAAATTCGTACTGGTCGATGGCATTGTTAAAGAATGCACCAAATTGGCTGTTTCGCGATAATTCTTGATGGGTGGCCGTTGATCTTGCGCTTAAGGTAGGGAAATAACCTGCCTTGCCTTGTCTCATAAAGGCCTCCGCCGCAATAATCTGCTGGAGGGCGATACGGATGTCCAAATTGTTTTCAAGTGCCGCATCGATATGGCCCTTGAGCTTGTCATCGGTGAACAGTGCGGACCATGCTATATTCCCCATAGACAAGGTGTCATTCGATACGACATCGGTCCTGTACAGCTGGTCTATTTCTTCAACACTGGGCCGCTCATAATTTTTGGCCACAAAACAGGACTGAAGCAGGATCAAGACCAATGCGACCGGAAAGTATCTACAGTTCTTCATCATTTTATTGACTTTCTTCACTTTTGCGCGCGGCAACAGCTTCGGGAACACCGCTTATCTTTTCCTGCAGCCATTGGAAAACAACAAAGAGTACCGGGATGACAAAGACGCCCAAAACGGTGCCAAATAGCAAACCGCCAGCTGCACCGGTCCCGATAGACCGGTTGCCTTGTGCGCCGACCCCACTGGCCAATACCAAGGGCAATAGGCCCAAAATAAATGCAAAGGAAGTCATAAGGATGGGCCGCAACCGCACTTTTGCACCCTCCATCGCTGCTTGGGGCAGGGAAAGTCCGTGTTTACGCCTTTGAGCGGCAAATTCCACGATTAAGATCGCGTTCTTGGCCAATAGTCCGATAAGCATGATCAAGGCGATCTGGAAATAAATGTTGTTTTGAAGCCCTGACAGCAACGTAGAGAAATAAGCGCCTGCCACCCCAATGGGCAATGAAAATATCACGGCAAGGGGTACCAGGTAACTCTCGAATTGTGCCGCAAGCAGAAAATAGACAAAAAGGATGCTGAGGGCAAAGATGATTCCCGCCTGCCCGGATGCCGCGATTTCCTCTCTGGTAATCCCCGAAAAGGCGATATCGAAATTTTCGGGCAAACCTTTTGCCGCGACCCTGTTGACCGCATTGATGGCATCACCGGTGCTATAACCTTCTGCGGTGGTCCCATTCACGGTGACTGCGTTGAACAAGTTAAATCGGCTGATGGTCTGCGGGCCGTAAACCCTTTCCAGACTCACGAATTGTGAGACGGGTGCCATTTCCCCCGTTGTGCTCTTCACAAAAATACTGTTGAGGCTCAATTCATCTTTTCTATCATCGGGAAGCGCTTGCACAAATACCCTGTACTGCTTGCCGAACCTGCTGAAATCGGAAGCAAAAAAGCCGCCGATGTAACCCTGGAGCGTACTTAAAATGGCGTTCACCGTAAATCCTGCCTCCTTGGCCCTGGCCACATCGATATTGAGCTGTAACTGTGGAAAATCGGTGCTGAACGAATTGGAGGCAAAGGAGACTTCAGGCTGTTGGCTCAAGGTTTCAACAAATGACGAGACGGTTTGGTCGAGTTTTTTGAGGTCGCCTGAAGAACGATCCAAAATCCGTATTTCAAAACCATCTGCACTTCCAAATCCGGGAACACTTGGCGGGGTAAAGAACCTTATTTTGGCGTCACTGATATTCGTGACCTTTTTGGTCATTTTGTTGATCAGGGAATCGATCGACGTTTCCTCGGATTTACGATCTTCAAAATTTTCAAGAATAAGAAAGCCCAAACCGTAAGAACTTCCCGCACCCGAGAAGAAGTTTCTACCGGCAACGATCGACGCGGTGCGCACGCCCTCTATATCCTTCACTCGATCGAATAGGTCTTTCATGACCTTAAAGGTACGGTCGAGCGATGCCCCTGGCGGCAATTCAACATTGACGAAAATAACCCCTCTGTCTTCCGAAGGCACGAAACCCGTTGGGATGGTTCGGTCTGCAATCACAATACCGACCACTGCCAGGGCCAGGGCCAAGAACGTGACCCATTTATGTTTTAAAAGAAAGCCCAGGGCATTGGTGTACTTGGTTTTCGTGGCTTCAAAGGCGGTATTGAAAGCGATATAAAAACGTTTCGCCAAAGAATGCTTTTGGCCGGGCGTGGCTTCCTTAGGCGGTTTGAGGAAAATGGCACAAAGGGCCGGACTCAAGGTAAGGGCATTGAGTGCCGAAATTAAAATGGCAATGATCAAGGTTACGCCAAATTGTTCATAGAAGACCCCTGCAGGTCCTTGAATGAAAGTGATCGGAATGAATACAGCGGCCATCACCAAGGTGATCGAAACAATGGCCCCACTGATCTCGCCCATGGCAGTGATGGAGGCTTTCATTGGGTTTTTCTCGCCGCCTTCGAGCTTCACATACACGGCTTCCACTACCACGATGGCATCATCGACCACAATACCGATGGCCAAAATAAGGGCGAAAAGGGTCAGTAGATTGATGGAATACCCCAGCAGGTTCAGAAAAAAGAAGGTTCCTATAATCGATACCGGGACTGAAATCGCCGGAATCAGGGTAGATTTCAAATCCTGTAAAAAAATAAAGACCACCAAAAAAACCAGCAAGAAAGCCTCGATCAGGGTTTCCTTTACCTTATCGATGGAGGCGGTCAGAAACTTATTGGTGTCGTAATTGATCAAATAATCTATGCCTTCAGGGAAATCTTTCTTCAATGTTTCCAATTTCACATAAATTTCCTCTATGATTTCCTGCGCATTTGATCCAGGGGTTTGGAAAACCCCGAAACTCAGCCCTGGATTTCCTTTTGACAATGAAAGTGAAGAATAGGAAAAGGCATCCAATTCAACCTTGGCGACATCTTTCAGCTGCAGGAATTTGCCCTGACCTAGTGCTTTGATAAAAATATTCTCATATTCTTCAGCGGTCTTATACCGTCCTTTGTATTTGATGACATATTCGAAAGATTCTCCCGCGTTTTGGCCCAATGAACCCGCTGCCGCTTCCAGGCTCTGCTCGTTGATTGCGTTGGTCACATCGGTAGTGGAAAGCCCGTAATTGGCCATTTTATCGGGATCTATCCAGATGCGCATGGAATAGTCCTTGCCCCCAAAAACCGATATGGCACCTACACCTTTGACCCTGAGCAATTCAGGCCTGACATTGATGTTCAGATAGTTTTGTATAAAAGTGTCATCATAGTCTTTATTGGTGGAAAACAAGGCAGCATAAAGCAGGGCGGAGTTCTGCTGCTTGGCTGTGATGACGCCTACCCTCGTGACCTCGGACGGTAAAAGGGAATTGGCACGCGCAACCCTGTTCTGAACGTTCACCGCGGCGATATCAGGATCATAGCCCTGTTCAAAAAACACCTGAATTGAGGCACTGCCATCGTTACTGGCACTGGAGGTGATATAGGTCATACCCTCTACCCCGTTGATCTGTTCCTCTATGGGCACAATGACGCTTTCCAAAATGGTCTGGGCATTGGCCCCGGGAAAACTGGTGGTGACCTGCACGGTGGGCGGGGCAATATCGGGGTACTGTGTGATGGGCAATTCGGCAAGGCCCAGAACGCCGAGCATTACGATGATGATCGAAATAACCGTGGAAAGTACCGGACGCTCAATAAAGGTCTTTAGCATGTTTATGATTTAAAAAACAGGGTCAAAAGAATTGAGAATACTATCCATTGGTATTGGCGATGGGGCAATTTTTGTTCCGGCACGTACCTTACCGATGCCTTTGCCCAGTATGATATCGCCTACCTGCACCCCTTGGTCCAAGGCATATAAATTATGGGCTTCGGCGATGATCGAAACGGCAGCGGGAACCAAGGTATCGGACTGTACCTTAAAAACAAATGTTTTTCCCTGCTGTTCATAGGTTGATAAAGTCGGGATCACGACCACATCCTTAAAGATTTGCGGCAACATTACCTTTCCGCTACTACCATTTCTGAGCAGGCCGCTATCATTGTCAAAACGGGCCCTGAAGGTGATGGTGCCGGTTTGCGGGTCGATGTCACCTGCAATCGTTTCTATGGTTCCTTCCCTTCCAAATTCGACCCCGTTGGCCATGATCAATTTTACTTTTGGGAGGTTTTTTATTTTTTCTTCCATGGTGGCACCAGGGGCTACGGTGATAAAATTGATAAAGTCTTTCTCGTTCAGGGAAAAGTAGGCATAGACCGTTTCTATGGAGGAGACCACGGTCAAAGGCCTTTGGTCCTGCGCACTGGCGAGCGCCCCTTTCCGAAAATTAATGGATCCGACCACGCCATTGACCGGACTTTTGATATTGGCGTAACCGATATTGGCATTGACGCCATTGTAAGCACTTTGTGCTTGTGCCAACTTGGCTATTGCGGTTTCTAGCTGCACATTGCTTATGATTCCCTTGTCGACAAGGGGTTTTAGTTTGTCAACTTCGACCTGCGCCGCCCTTACATTTGCTTTGGCGGCGGCCGCATCCTGATCGAGCGATTGCGTTTCGATACGAAACAGGGGTTGCCCAGAAATCACCTCTTCGCCTTCTTTGACCAATACCGACTGGATATAGCCCGAAATCTTAGGTCGCACCTCACTGCTCACGGCACCCTCAAGGGTTGTGGGATAGGTTTTGTACATGGTCACATCCCGTTTTTCGACGGTGAAAACAGGATAGGAAGTTACTTGAGTGCCCATTTGGGAATTACCGGGTCCGTTTTGGCCCTTGCCACAACCAAAGATCAATAAGGTTAGACATGAAATTGTAATCAAGGGTATGGGGGCATGGTTAGCCATATCTGAATAATTTAGATTGCCTTTGTTGTGGGGTCATCGGAATACCTGTTTCAGTTTCTAGAGAAGCATATGGTTCAAATGCGGCGAGTTTGGGCAGGAGAGATTTTTTTAGATTCAATGAAAACTTAAAAATACAATTGGTTAAGGCTCGATGGAACATGAAAAAGTTAATTGATTGTTAAATAGATCTGGCGGTCAATTGGCCAGAACCCCTTCTTTTTCTATGATGGGTATATGGGTAAATGCCTTTGGATGGATACTGTTCTTCTCAAACAGAAAACGTTTTTCATAAAGCTTCGCATCGGCATAAAATGTAACGAAAAATTCATTGTTCAGCGCCAGCACTTCCTCGGTCAACAGTTCGATCTTCTCAAATGATTTTGCCCCAACCAGCCCTATGCCATGTCGCATGGTTGATGTTTTTCGTTCGCCATCGAAGCCGACGGAGACCACCAAGACCATTTCAATGGGGGTATTTCGGTTGTTGATGATATAGGCATTCCAGTCTTTGGAGAGGAATTCGTCGTTCCATTCATGGACGATGGCAACATAAACTTCTTTCGCAATCGGTATTTCTATGTCTTTCTTCATCACAACTTTGGGATTTTCCCGTGCCGGGGGAACTTCATCCCAATCCTTAACTTATTTTTCGCTGGTCTTTTTGGCCAACCGTTTACAATGCGCTCCTGAACTGTTCCAAGAACCTGATATCGTTTTCGCTCAAAAGCCTAATGTCTGAGATTTGGTGCAGCAATAGGGCAATACGATCGATACCCATTCCGAAGGCAAAACCGGAGTAGGTTTTCGAATCGATACCGCAATTATCGAGCACATTGGGATCGACCATACCACAGCCCATAATTTCAAGCCAACCGGTTCCCTTGGTCATCCGATAGTCGGTTTCCGTTTCAAGGCCCCAGTAAACATCTACCTCGGCACTGGGCTCGGTAAATGGAAAATAAGAGGGGCGCAATCGGATCTTCGATTTTCCAAAGAGTTCCGTCGTAAAAAATTGCAATGTCTGTTTTAGATCGGCGAACGATACATCCTTATCGATGTAGAGGCCTTCCACTTGGTGGAAAAAACAATGCGATCGGGCAGAGATGGCCTCGTTGCGGTACACCCTTCCCGGTGAAATCGTACGAATGGGAGGTTTGTTGTTTTCCATATACCTTACCTGCACCGATGAAGTGTGGGTACGCAGGAGGATATCCGGATCGGTCTGTATAAAAAAAGTATCCTGCATATCACGTGCAGGATGGTACTCCGGAAGGTTCAGCGCCGTAAAATTATGCCAATCGTCCTCAATTTCGGGCCCTTCCGAAACGTTGAAACCAATTCGGGAAAAAATCTCGATGATTTGGTTTTTTACAATGGATATGGGATGTCTTGACCCCAAGGCGATAGGTTCGCCGGGCCGTGTAAGATCCCCATAAATGCCCTGTTCCACCACCTTGGTCTCCAAGGTGTCGTTCAAAACGGTCACTTTTTCGGTGGCCAACTGTTTAAGGGTGTTCACGGCCTGGCCGAACTCTTTTTTCTGATCGTTGGCCACCTCTTTGAAAGCCAAAAAGAATTCGTTCAGCACCCCTTTTTTGCCCAAATATTTGATGCGAAAGGCTTCTACCGCTTCTTTGGAATCGGCCGTGAATCGCTCCACTTCCTCAATATGGCTCTTTATTTTATCGATCATGGTCCTCTACTTGTGGCGCAAATTTAAAATAATTTGAACTTCCCCGACCATTAAACTGCCCAAATCGTGGCAATGGGGCGCTATTTTTGGTATTCGTCGACAACGTTGTTTTCGATCCAGGCCAAACATTCATCAAAGGTTTTGAATATATGAGCCTCTGGAATGAGATCGGGAACGATATCTACGCGCTCCATCATATAACGGGGCTGTTTTTGGACATCGACCAAGAGTACGTTTTTCTTTGATTTTTTAAGATCGATCAACACATCTTCCATGGCGTACAACCCTGATTGGTCCATATAGGGCATCAGATCCATACGTATGATTACGGTGAAAGCCGTAGGTGGTATCTGGCTTGCCAATGCCTGAAAATTGCTGGTAGACCCGAAGAACAAGGGCCCATTCAAGTGTTTGATAAAGACTTCCTCCCTCAAATTTTTTGGCAGACCGGCTTCATCGGTCCAAGATTGCTCCTTTTCCAATGTTCTTACGTCGGATCGTTCAGCAGTAAGATCGCCCATTTTTTTCATGAACATCAAGGAGGCGATGACAAGCCCAATGCCTACCGCATAGATCAAGTTCCAAAAAGTGGACAGCAATAGCACAATGACCATAATGATTACTTCCGAACTGACCTTCAAAGGGCCCAAGGTGATGTCTTTCGGTAAGCTTGGGATGGCCCGCAGCCCTTTATAATCCATTACGCTGACGCCCACAGTGATCAGAATGCCCGCAAGAACTGCTGCCGGAATCTTTGAAGCCACCGGGCCCAATGCCAGCAGGATGAAGAGCAGCAAAACGCCTGCAATCATGCCCGAAAGCTTGGTTTTACCGCCTGAATTGATGTTGACCACCGTACGTATGGTGGCACCTGCCCCCGGAAGTCCCGCAAATATGGCGGCGATACTGTTGCCTATGCCCTGGCCCACCAATTCCTTGTTGGGTTGGTGTTTGGTCCTGGTCATGTTATCGGCAACCACGGAGGTCAATAATGAATCGATGGCGCCCAGTAAGGCCAGGGTCAAGGAGGTAAAAATATAAGGAGCGATGGCACCCATCCTGAATTCGGTAAAAATTTCCAATCTGGGCAATGGAAGCCCTTCCGGAATCTTTTCGATGGCCCGGTAATCCATACCAAAACCGTACGCCACCCCCGATACCAAAAGCAATGCCACCAGCGTACTTGGCACGGCCGTGGTAATTTTTTTAAATCCGTAGATAATGATGATGGTGGCCATGGCGAGGGCCAATTCGAGCCAGTTGATGTTTTTTAGGCCAGTCGGCATCACCTTCACGGCCCCTACCACTCCGGAGGCATCTGAAGCCGCCAGGGTCTGTGCCTCATTCAGAATGGCGGCAACGGTGATTTCACCGGATCTTTTAACGGTTTCCTGAAAATCTTCCAGCACCAGGATACCCTCTCCGGCCTCTTCGCGAAGAATGTTCTCCAGTATCAACTCCTCTGCTTGGGGTTTGAATTTTTCTATAAAAGCGGCATCTTCTTTGGGATAGTAGCCGATGGCGGGCAGAATTTGGGTGATGATGATGATCAACCCGATCGCGGTCATAAAACCAGAGACCACCGGATAGGGGATGTATCTGATATATTTGCCAAGGCCCAACAGGCCAAGGGCTATCTGCATCAAACCTGCCAACAAAAAAACCGCCAAGATCGCGGGGAGCGCCTTCTCCACGCTTCCATCGTAAAGCGTTATGATGCCTGCAATGATGACCATGCTCACCGCCGTCATCGGTGCGGTCGGACCGGAAATCTGCGTATTGGTACCTCCGAATAGGGCCGCGAAGAAACTGATGAATATGGCCCCGTAGAGGCCCGCACTGGGCCCCAATCCCGAACTTACCCCGAAGGCAAGCGCCAGGGGAAGCGCGACAATACCTGCGGTAATTCCTCCAAAAAAATCCCCCTTAAAATTGGCGAACAGACCTTTCATGGTAGGTGAAGATAGTCTTTCTTAAGGTAAGAATTTTGTCCAAAAAAAGCCAATGAATTTTCATTGGCTTTTTTGGCGTTTAAGGAAAGTGTCTCCTAATCCAAATGATAAATCTCCATGATGTTTTTTAAAATGCCTTCAAAATCGATTTTTAGATCGACCAATTTACCGGAGTGCACGTCGAACACCCAGCCGTGCACCTTGAGGTTCCTATCGCGATATGCCTTCTGAACGGCCGCGGTTTTTATAAGATTCACACATTGCTCCTGTACGTTGAGTTCAACCAACCGGTCGTACTTTTTTTCTTCGTCTTTAATGCCGTTCAATTCATTTCTATGGATGCGGTAAACATCCCGGATATTGCGCAGCCAAGGGTTCAAAATGCCCAAATCGGCCGATTGCATGGCCGCTTTGACACCACCGCAGGCATAATGGCCACAGACGACCACATGGTTGACCTTCAGGTTGTTCACCGCATAATTGATGACCGACATCACGTTCACGTCGATGCTGATGACCATGTTGGCGATGTTCCGGTGTACGAATACTTCCCCAGGACCCAACCCCATCAGTTCTTCGGCGGTTACCCTGCTGTCGGAACAGCCGATGTAGAGCAATTCCGGATTTTGGCCTTGGCCCAACTTATCGAAAAAGTCGGGTTCTTTGGCCAGCTTATCGGCAATCCATTTCTTATTGTTCTCAAATACATGCTCCAAGTTCATCTTTTTGTTTTTTATTGGGTTAGGCTCCCCTTCACTTTCCGTGCAGGTTTGTTGTTCAATTTAAAAAATTCAATAAAACTGGGCGGGTTTTCCACAATCCCCTTCTCTGAGACCAATTTGATATCGATATGGCGGTTTCTGGCCTTTTCCGAAAAGTCCTGTAATATTTCAATGATATCGTTGTCTAAATACCTCGTTTTACGAACATCAAGCTCAAGATACGAATCTTCTGGCAGTCCTTCCAATTCTTTTAGAATGGCGCCCTTGTTGAAAAATGTGACTTCCTCGGCCAGGGTCATCTTAATTTTATGCTTGCCGTTGCTTTTGTCCTCGATATGCAAAAAGTGCGAATTCTGATAACTTTTGATCAAGATCACCACAATGCCGACGGCCAAACCAAGACCGATCCCGACAAGCAGATCGGTAAAAACAATACCGATGACCGTAACGATGAAGGGAACGAACTGTTTCCAGCCCAAATCGTACATTTTTTTGAAGAGTTTGGGTTTGGCCAATTTAAAGCCTACGATCAATAAGATCGAAGCCAAGACCGATAGCGGGATCATGTTCAGCAACCTGGGAATCAATATCACCGAAATCAAGAGGAAGAAACCATGGATGATTGCCGATAACTTCGACTTCCCTCCCGACTGGATGTTCGCGGAACTCCTTACGATGACCTGTGTAATGGGCAGGCCGCCGATGAGCCCTGAAATAATATTGCCGGTGCCTTGGGCCAAAAGTTCCCTGTTGGTCGGGGTAACCCTTTTTTCTGGATCGATTTTATCGGTGGCCTCCACGCACAACAAGGTTTCAAGGCTTGCGACCAGCGCTATGGTAAAGGCGGTGATCCAAATTTGAGGCTCGGTGATTGCCCCGAAGTTCGGGAAGCTAAACTGATTCATGAAAGAAGCGGCGTCTGCCGGGATGGGCACGCTGACCAAATGATTGGAGGAGATACCCAGCACCGCATGATCTTTTGTAAATATAAAAAACAGTATGCCCAATGTAACGGCTACCAAGGGCCCTTGTACCAACTGGAAGATTTTTCCTTTTTTGGAAAGGATTTTGTCCCATAATAGAAGAATGGCCAGCCCCAATACGGCAACAATGGTAGCCCCCAAACTGATATTGTTCACGGTGTTGATGATTTCAGAGAAGGTATTATTGCCATCGACCTGGAAAAAAGCGAAATCCCCTTCAGGATCGACGTCATAACCGAAAAAATGGGGAATCTGCTTTAGGATGATGATGATTCCAATTCCGGTAAGCATGCCTTTAATGACGGAAGAGGGGAAATAATAGCCGATCACCCCGGCCTTAAGCACTCCGAATAGCAATTGAATGGCACCGCCCAGCACGACGGCCAATAAAAAATTTTGATATCCCCCCAAGGCGCCTATGGCGGTGAGTACGATGGCAGCCAAACCGGCGGCCGGACCACTCACCCCAATGTGGGAACCGCTGAGGCTTCCCACCACGATACCCCCGATGATCCCCGCGATCAATCCGGAGAAAAGCGGTGCCCCGCTGGCCAGGGCTATCCCCAAACAAAGGGGCAAGGCCACAAAAAAAACAACGATACTTGCTGGCAAGTCGTTCTTGATATATTTGAACATTCCAATAGAATTAGGTCTTCAAGATTCTTGAAGATAGGTTAGGTTTTTAAAGTTTTATTTGTGGGATATTAGGAAACCGACCGTGGAGGCGGCAGAAAAATTTCCAGGGTGTGGTTGGGATGGCCCAACAGGTAATAATCGGTCAGCGTGGATTTTTTGGAGCGCGCCACTAAGTGAACAGCATTGGGGAAGGCATTGGAAATAATTTCGTCGGGTTGTAATTTTTTTCCCTGCTCATGGGGTTCCTCTTCATTGAGGTTGTTGACGATTACAGGTTTTTCGACGTGAATCAAGGTAATCACGCTGGGGGCGCAAACGGCAAAAAGCCATATCAACAAAAGCGTTATCCTGATTATTGGTCCCATATCAACAAAGCGAACCACTAATATAATGGTATTGCTATCAAATAATTGTTAAGATCTTCTAAAAATCCTTTAACAATTTAATGCTTTCCTTTGGAATCCAACCTGTTTTGCCATCGGCAATGCTTATTTTGTGGTAATCGTCCAGGTCTTCCAAAACATTTACCTTGGCGCCTTCATGCAACGTGAATACCCCTTGGCTTCTATCGTTGGGTTCCGCTTTGATTTCCACTTCGCTCGAAAACACAATGGCAGGCCTATCGCTTTTAAAAGCATCGTACTGTAGGTATGCAAAAGCAGCAGTGGCCATTGAAAACAAAAGGGAGACCAAACTTAAGATAAAGGCAATCCTTTTTCTGGTCGCATATCTGAAGTAATAAAAGGCAATATAAAGGCCAACGAAGAGCATCATGAACAGCACGGCGGTATAGGCCCACTGATCGAAGGAGAGCATTCCGGTAAGATTGCGGTAAAATTTTGAAAACCCCATCTCGGGCATGTTATCGATGGCATCCAAGGTCATGTTCTGGGCGTAGGTCAGGTTGTTTTTGATTTCTGCATCATTGGGGGTTAACAGCAATGCTTTTTCATAATAATAAATGCTTGGGGCAATCTTGTTGAGTTTGTAGTACGAATTGCCCAAATTGAAATAAAGCGCCGCAGAATGTGAGCCCTGCTCCAAAATATCGAGGTAGTCCTCGACAGCCTTGTCATAATTGCCTTCATTGTAGGCTTGGTTGGCCTGTTCAAATAGGGCATCGTTTTGTGCATGGGCACATACGGCCATAAAAAACATGAAAAGAATTATGATGGGCTTCACTTTTGCAATATTTTTTGTCAACTTTTCAATCGGGCCTGCCGGTGTTTTGAAAATACCCATGGCCATCTTATAATTGTTTGTCCATATTCGAAATCACCTCACTGGCCTTATCATAATCTTGCTGCATCTGTACATTCGAAAATGGACTGTAGCGGGCCATTTCACAGTTTTTCAACAATCCGATGAATCCTTCACTCGTATTTTCATCGACCTGTTTTTGCAACAGCAGCGCCGTGATCTTGTCTTTGCTGAACTCCGAGGTCTCGATTTTCAATTTTGCCTTGAGATAATTGTGCAGTGCCTTTTCCATGGCAATGTAAAAGGCTTCTTTGTTCCCAAGGACTTTTTTAGCGGTGGAGAGGTATTTTCTGGCCAATTTGTTGGCCCTTTTGATTTTCCTGCCCGCTACATCACTTGCAATGGCTTCCCGTTTTCTTCCCAGGACAATGCTGAGCGGAATCAATAGAATAGGCAATAGCCACCAAAGGTAAAATGCCTTTGAACCAAAAAAGTGATCCTCGCCAATGCTGCTGAGGTTCGGTTTCAATTTGATGAAACTGAACTGGTTTCCCGTCGCGACCACGCTTTGGCGATTGGTGGCACCGGGAATGGTGTTGGCGACATCCGTGTTGGCGGGACCGGAAAGCACGTTGATGATGATTTCGTCGGAGGTTATGGTAGTATATTTCTCGGTTTGGGGGTTGAAGTAACTAAAGGCGATGGGTGGGATGGGATACTTTCCTTTAAAAGAGGGCACTATGGTGTAGCTATTGCTCACTTTTCCCTGTGCCCCAGAGAGCGTGGTCCGTACCGATTCTTCGAATTCGGGTTCGTAAACTTCCAATGACCCGGGAAGGCTCGGCTCGGGCAATTGGAACAGTTTGAGGTTCCCCTTTCCGCTGACTTCCACTTTCGCCTGAAACGATTCGGAAGCCTTAAGGTTATTTTTACTGGTCGTCACGGTAAAATCGAAGTCCCCTACCGCGCCTCCAAAATGCTCAGGTTTGCCCATTGTGGGCAAAGCCTTGACATTCAAGGTGCGTCTTCCTGCCGATACCGTTTTGTTGGTCGAGGTATACATCCTTTGGCCAAAGAAGTCGCGACGGCTGGTCGGAACTTCAACGGTCACCTCCAAGGAGAGGGGCTCAATTTCAAGCTCCCCGGATTTTTGAGGGTACAGCACCACACGCTTCAATACCACGTATCGATAGGGTTTTCCATCAAAAGTGCCGTTTTCTGCCGATAATCGGGTAATGGGAATATCCTGGCTCCAAAAATTATTGTACTTGGGATTGTCCAACGGCCTATAGTTGGTGACGCTTATCGACGGGCTCACATACAATTTGTACACCACGCTCACGGCCTCGTTCAGGAAGGGGTCGTCTTTTGAAACTTCGGCTACCAAATGCAGGCTTTCGTCGGCCACATCGTCTGCGGTCATCTGGTCGCTGGGCTTGTCGACCGCTGCGGTCACTTCCACCTGTTTTGGGCTTGATTTATAGGTCTTCCCATCGATAACGATCGTGGCTTGTTTTATGGTAAAATTACCCCTTGCAGTGGGGGCCAAGGTATAGGAATAGGTCTTTGAATAGCTCCTGACCCCGTTGACCCATGAAGAACTGATGGCTTGCGAAGGCCCCATGACCACCTGAAAACCTTCAAAATTAGGGGCAACAAAATCGTCTCCATCCTTGTTCATCGTAAAGTCAACGCGTAAACGTTCATTGATGCCCAACTTATCCTTGCTCAATTTCACTTCGAAGGTAACCGCATTGTTATCCTGTGCCTTAAGCCCCGTCAGCAGGAACAAAAATGCCAGAAATGCCAAATGTTTTTTAATGCCCATCGGTTTTACCAATCTTTCTCGTTCTTCACTTTGACGCCTTTTACCTTTTGGGCGTCGATTTTTTCCTGAACTTTTTTCTCTTCGTTTTGCATGGCCTCCAATAGGTTCTGGATCTGTTGTTTGCTCAACTGGTTGGGCCTTGGCTGTTGCTCTTGTTGCTGTTCACCTTGCTCCGGTTGTTTCTGTTGCTCTTCCTTTTGATCGCCTTCTCCGTCTTTTTGCTCCTCTTTTTGGTCTTCTTTTTGATCGCCCTTATCGCCTTGGTCTTTCTGGTCTTGATCTTTGTTCTCTTCCTTGTTATCGCCTTCTTTTTGGTCTTCCTTCTTGTCTTTTTGGTCCTGGTCGTCTTTATTGTCTTTGTTCTGGTCGTTCTGCTGCTGTTCTTTTTTCAGCATTTCCTTGGCGAGGGCCAAATTGTATCGGGTTTCCTCATCGTTCGGTCCGTTGCGCAACGCCTGTTTATAGGCTTCCACCGCTTTTTCGTACTCTTTCCGTTTCATAAACACGTTGCCCATATTGTGATAGGCCTTATGTTTGTCGGCTTTTTCGGACGCGAGCTCTCCGGCCTCCTTAAAACGCCCAAAAGCCTCACTATAGGTCTCTTTGGTATAGTAGGCGTTGCCAAGATTATAGGGTGCCGCAACATTTTCATCGCTTTTGGCAATGGCCTTCCTATATTCGACCTCGGCTTCCACGAATTTATTTTCGGAAAGGTCTTTGTTGCCTTCCCAAGTCAGGTCTTTCGATTCCCTAAGGGCCCCAGATTTTAGTTTCTCGTCCTCTTGCGACCAGGCAAGGGAGGAAATCAAAACGAAGGCAAAAAATAATTTTTTCATGCTATTCAATTTCCTTTTCATTAAATAAATTCAACCGTCTCAACCACCTTGTCTTCTTGTCAAGAATAAAAATGTCAAGGAGCAACATCAAGAGGCCGGCGCCCAAAAACCATTGAAATTGGTCCTTATATTCTGCGAACTGCTTGGCTTCGAATTCTTTTTTATCCATCTGCAACAGCTGTTCCTTGATATACTCAACGGCTTCTTCGGTGTTGGAACCATTGATATATTCTCCATTGCCATCATAGGCAATCTGATTAAGTATTTCTTCATTTAACTTGGTGATGACCACTTCTCCCTGCGCATCTTTTTTAAGACTTTCAACGATTCCGTTGCGCTTCATGGGAATGGGTGCTCCCTTGGTTTTGCCCACTCCGATGGTAAAAATACGGATTCCATTTTCAACGGCCTGCTCTACCGCATCGTTGATCGATTCTTCGGAGTGGTCTTCCCCGTCGGAAATAATAAAGAGCACCCTATTGGTTTGATCTTCGTCGTCGTAGTAGGTTGTGGCCAGTTCAATGGCATCGCTGATGGCCGTGCCTTGGGAAGTCAGCATATCGGTGTTCATGCTTTGCAGGAACATCTTTGCCGCACCGTAATCGGTGGTAATGGGCAGTTGTGGATAGGCCTGCCCGGCATAGGCGATGATACCGATCCGGTCACTTGCCAATTGGTTGATGATTTCAGAGACCAATCGCTTCGCCTTTTCCAAGCGGTTGGGGGCGATGTCCTCGGCCAACATGCTTTTGGAGACATCGACGGCAAAAACGATATCGACGCCCTCCCGTTTCACGGTTTCGAGTTTGGTGCCCATTTTGGGGTTGACGAGCCCCAAGGTCAGAAAAGCCAGTCCCAACAGAAAAAACAGCAGTTTCAAGGTGCTTTTGAACATCGACCGATCCGGGGTCAAACGTTTAAGCAAGCTTAGGTCGGCAAACTGTTTTTGGGTTCTGCTCTTCCAGATCTGCAAAAGCACGAAGAAGACGATCAACACCGGGATGATGCCGAGCAGATAAAAATATACCTTTTCGTCTAATTGAATCATTTTTTGTTTTTATTGCCTTCGAACCCGCCATCAAACGCGTGTCCCATTAAATAAAACTTCTGAACAAGGTATTTGCCAAGACCCATTCCAGCAAAAGCAAAACCCCGGCCAAAAGCACCCATGGCCTGAATTTTTCCTCGTATTTGTAATATTTGAATTCCTCTATATCGGTCTTTTCCAATTTGTTGATCTCATCGTAGATCGCTTCCAACTTTTCATTGTCCGTAGCCCTGAAATATCGTCCTCCTGTTGATTTTGCGATGTCCTCCAATAATTTTTCATCGATTTCCACTTCGCGCATCCCGTATCTGAAAGAACCATCCGCATTATACGCAATGGGAGAGAGTGCATTGCCGTTGGTGCCCAGCCCGATCGTGTAGGTTTTGATTCCGAATTCTACCGCGAGATCCGCCGCGGTCTGGGGCTCTATAAAACCGGAATTGTTGACACCGTCGGTCAACAGGATGATGATTTTGCTCTTGGCCTTGCTTTCCTTCAAGCGGTTTACCGCAGTGGCCAGCCCCATGCCTATGGCAGTTCCGTCGTTCAATTGGCCGTAGGTGATTTCACGGAGCGCGTTCAGCACGATCGATTTGTCGCTGGTGATCGGGGTTTTGGTATAACCTTCCCCAGCGTAGGCCACCAGGCCTATACGGTCGTTGGGCCTTTTTTTGATGAAATCTGCGGCTACCTCCTTCAATGCCGCCAATCGGTTCGGTTTAAGGTCACGTGCCAACATACTCGACGACACGTCGATGGCCATGATGATATCGATGCCCTTGGTGGTTTTGGTCCTGGTGGAGATGTCTTCGGTCTGAGGCCGGGCCATGGCCACGATGACGGCCGTAAGGGCCAATAATCTCAAAACGAAAAGCATGGGCTTCAGTCGGGGCAACCAGCCTCCGTTACCAAAACCTTTTGTACTCGATATTTTTAAGGAAGCGGTTTGTTCCTTCCTCTTGAGAACGTACCATAGCACGGCCAATGGCAGCAGGCATAGCAGCCAAAAGAAATCAGGGTTCGCAAAATCGATATTCTCAAACATTTAAACTTCCGTTTTAACCTCTACCGTTCCAAGGATGCGATCTACGATGTCCTGGGCGTAAGGGTCATCGTCCAACCAAGTAAGGGTAATTTGTTGCTGAAAACCGGGTCCGCCGAAGTTCAGCACGATATAATTTCCATTGACGGCCCCGGCTTTTTCAGGAACCGAAAATTTGCCGCTTCCATAGGTTTTCAGACCCCTGACCCCGGTTATCGTCACAAATTCTTCTTGTTTGGTGATGATATTTTTGGCCCCTTTGCTTTCCAGGCTTTTTAAGAAGCTTTCGACAGCCTTTTCATAATCGGGCTCTACCTGCTGCGCCAAGGTGATGGATGTCGCATTGATGGTAAACAGGCCATCCGGACTTTCATATGAAAATGACTGCATTTCCTTGATATTCCCGTCCGCGCCCTGGGCGAATTTGGCTTTTTGGCGCACCAGCACATCGGGGGTTTCGAGATTGATGGGGGGATAACCATAGGAGCTCGCGATCCATTCCCCTTCCAATAATTTCTTGGTGGGATAACCGGTGATGGTGTCCCAGACATAACGGGGGCCATAATAGACCAGGGAAAAGGCAATTGCCGCCATCACGGCAGCCGATGAAATGCTTCCTGCCAAAATCCATTTTTTCCGTTTTTCTTTTTTGGCCAACCCTACGAGATACTCCTCCCGTTGCATCAAATCCTCTTCGCTCGGTTCGGGAAGTGCCTTCTTGGTTTTGATCACAATTTCTTCAATCGATTTTCGATCTTGTTCCGCGACCGAAGTGGGCGGTTTCGATTTTGCGAACTTTACGAGATCGGCCGTTTGTAAAATTCTTTTGAACTGGCCAATGGTATCGCTTTCCAATTGCAGTTCGCCGGCATCGCGCATCATTTCCAACTTGGTGATCAGCTCATCGGAGGTGCTCTCAAGGGCCGAAACATGAACGTCTTCCTCAAGATAAGACCGAACGATATCGGTCAATTCAGAATAGTACTGTTTGTATTCGTCTTGGATCAGGTATTTGGAATTTTCCAGTTTTTTTAATTCCAGTAAGGCGCGGTCATAGGGGGGCAACAAGGCTTCCTTTTCGGCTTCGGTCAAACGTTTGGCCCTAAACACGAACCAATAGAGCAAGAAGCCCAGCACGGACAAAAAGAGCAGGACACCCAATAGTATTTTCCATAAATTGCCTTGGCTCTTTTCTACTTCCAGCAGGGGTTTGATATCGTACATTTTCTGTACCAGCGTATCAACGGGCACCGTTGCCACCAGTACCGTCAACGAATCTGTAAAATACCCCTTCCCATTGATTTCTATCCGCTGGGCGGGCAGTTTATAGGCGCCTGAATCGAATTGGGTGAGGGCATAGACCTTTTGCAGGGTCATGCGGTCTTTTTTCCTTGTTGTGTCAGTCGCAAAAGCCTCCACTGTTTCCAAGGGGGAGAAGGTTTGCCCTTCCGGAAAAATAACCTGTGCCGTTGTGTCTGTTTCAACGGTCACCGTAAAGTGCAGCTGTTCGCCGATCTTGATTTGGGTGGTATCGACCTTGGTGCTTATACTGGGTATGTCCTGTGAATAACTGTAAGAAATTGTCAAGCATATGGCGCAAACAAAGGCCCAAGTGCCATTGCCCATCATTCCATTCTTGCATTTTATTGGTACCTCCATCATTTTCGTTTACCCCCTTCTCTTAAAATAGCCCAATAATTTCTTCACATAACTTTCGTCGACCCTACAGCTTAAAGTACCACAACCCGACTTTTTGAAGGTGTCCCGGAAGTATTCCACACGCTGGGCATAATATTTACCGTAGGCCATCCTTACGCTTTTCGATTGGGTATTCACCAAGCGAACCGCCGCTGTTTCGGCATCGAGTACCTGAACCATGCCCAAATTGGGAATGGTTTCCTCACGCTCATCATAAATTCGGATACCGGTCAGATCATGTTTGTTGCCCGAAATCTTCAGGGTCTTTTCATAATCATCGGTAATAAAGTCGGATAGCACAAAAACAATGGCCTTTTTCTTCATCACGCTACTCAAAAATTTGAGGGCTTCAGCAAGATCGGTCTTGTTGCTCTGAGGTTTAAATTCCAGCAATTCCCGGATGATTCTCAAAACATGGCTCTTCCCTTTTTTAGGAGGAATGTAGAGCTCAACGGTATCGGAAAACAACATAAGGCCCACTTTATCATTGTTCTGTAGGGCCGAGAAAGCCAGTGTTGCCGAAATTTCCGTGATGATCTCTTTCTTGAACTGGTTTGTTGTTCCGAACATTTCCGAACCACTTACATCCACCATCAACATCATGGTCAGTTCCCGCTCCTCTTCAAAAACCTTGACAAATGGTTCATTATAACGGGCCGTTACGTTCCAATCAATGCTGCGCACATCGTCTCCGAACTGGTATTGCCTTACTTCGCTGAAGGTCATGCCTCGACCCTTGAAGGTAGAGTGGTATTCCCCACCAAAAATATGATCGGAAAGACGTCGCGTCTTTATTTCGATCTTCCGGACTTTCTTAAGTAGTTCTTTGGTATCCATTAGGGTTCAAAGTATCAAATTCAAGTACTCCTGCATGGTGCAGGACGCTCAAATAGGCGACTTTATGGCACTTCAATCTCGTTTACGATCTTATTGATGATTTCTTCAGAAGTGATGTTTTCTGCCTCTGCCTCGTAAGTGATGCCAATTCGATGTCTCAACACATCGTGAACAACGGCGCGAACGTCTTCAGGCACAACATAGCCCCTTCGCTTGATGAAGGCATAGCACTTGGCCGCAATACCCATATTGATGCTCCCACGAGGGGATGCGCCGAAACTGATCAGTGGCTTTAAATGGTCTAGATTGTACTTTTCGGGATAACGGGTGGCAAAAACCAGGTCCAAAATATATTTCTCTATTTTTTCATCCATATAAACTTCCCGAACGGCCTGCTGGGCATTCAATATCTGTTTTATGGAGATTACAGGCTTCACGTCTTCATAGGCGCCCATCAGGTTTTGGCGCATGATCAGTTGTTCCTCGTTCATTTTGGGATAATCGATCACGGTTTTTAGCATAAATCGATCTACCTGGGCTTCCGGCAAGGGATAGGTGCCTTCCTGTTCTACCGGGTTTTGGGTGGCCATCACCAAAAATGGTTTATCTAAAATAAAGGTTTCATCCCCAATGGTCACCTGTTTTTCCTGCATAGCCTCCAAGAGCGCCGATTGCACTTTGGCAGGGGCCCGGTTGATTTCGTCGGCAAGCACAAAGTTTGCGAAAATGGGTCCTTTCTTGATTGAAAAGTCGTTCACCTTCATATTGTAGATCATCGTTCCAACCACATCCGCCGGCAATAGGTCAGGGGTGAACTGTATCCTGCTAAAGCTTCCCTTAACGGCTTTTGCAAGGGTATTTATGGCCAAGGTCTTGGCCAATCCGGGAACGCCTTCAAGCAAAATATGGCCTTGACCCAAGAGGCCGATCAACAGTCTTTCGACCATATGTTTTTGCCCTACGATCACTTTGTTCATTTCCAACATCAGTAAATCGATGAAAGCGCTTTCCTGGGCAATTTTTTCGTTTACCGCACTGATGTCAACTATTGCATTTTCGTTCATATAATCATGTAAAAATTTGGTTATGATCGCATTAAATTTTAACAGAGGTGCAAATTGAAAATTAAATCAGTGCTATGCTGTTAATGATTGGTTAAAAAAAGGGGCGAGGCCCTATTTTTATGAAGTTTTTAAGGGATTTCTTTTTAATTTCACTTCCTTATGGAAAACAAAAACGCATATTCAAAAATTATTGCCGGTACAATGGGCTGGGGCAATTGGGGAAAAGGGTTTTCGCAAGCCGAGATGGCAAGCCTCATCAACGATTGTACGGAACTGGGAATCACTACTTTCGACCATGCCGATATTTATGGCAATTACACCAACGAAGCCGAGTTTGGAAAGGCTTTTCAGGAGAGCGGTGTGGATAGGGAAAAAATTCAGTTGATCACCAAATGCGGCATCCAGAAAGTGTCGGAAGGAAGGGGAATTGGGATCAAGCACTATAATTATTCAGAGGATTACATTCTTTGGTCTGCCGAACAGTCGCTAAAGCATCTGCAAACCGAATATTTGGATTTGCTGTTGCTGCATCGCCCAAGTCCGCTGATGCATCCCGTACCCATCGCCAAGGCGATTACAAAACTGAAGAACCAAGGCAAGATCAAATCCTTCGGGGTCTCCAATTTTATGCCGTCGCAAATTGCGATGATCGAATCGGCGATTCCGGTATCGGCGAATCAGGTAGAGTTTTCCCTGACCAGTGCTGAGGCCATGTATAATGGCATTTTTGACGATTGTATCACCCATGGTCGGATGGCCATGTCGTGGAGTCCTTTGGGCTCTTTTTTTAAAGAGAAAACGTCCCGGACCGAAGGAATTTCGGAGGTAATGGATACCTTCTCAGAAAAATATGGCTGTACGGCCGACCAGCTTTTATTGGCCTGGATCTTAAAGCATCCCGCCAAAGTATTTCCGGTCGTGGGAACGGCTTCTGGCAAAAGATTAAAAGATGCGATGGCGGCGACCAATATCCAATTGGAACTGGAAGATTGGTTTGTTATGCTGCAAGCCAGTCAAGGACATGAGGTGCCCTGACCAACAATAACAAAACAGACAAAATGACAAAAACAGCCCTTATTACCGGAGCCACCAGTGGAATTGGCCGTGCCACCGCCACCTTGTTCGCCGCCAATGGCATCAAGCTCATTCTATGTGGTCGGCGCCAAGCTCGCTTGGAGGCGCTCCAATCAGACTTGGGGAACCAAACCGAAGTGCATATCTTGAATTTCGATGTACGCGATCGGGAAGCCGTATTCGCCGCTATCGGATCTCTCCCAAAATCTTTTGCATCCATCGATATATTGATCAATAATGCCGGGAATGCACATGGGCTCGACCCCATTGAGCAAGGCAGCTTGGACGACTGGGATGCCATGCTTGATATCAATGTGAAAGGGCTGCTCTATGTGTCCAAGGCCATTTTGCCGAAGATGGTGGAGAGGGGCTCAGGACATATCATCAACATTGGCTCCACTGCGGGCAAGGAGGTTTACCCTAAAGGCAATGTCTATTGTGCGAGCAAACATGCCGTGGATGCGATCAACCAAGGGATGCGGATCGACCTGAACCCCTATGGAATACGTGTGGGAGCGGTGAATCCAGGCCTGGTGGAAACCGAATTCAGCAATGTCCGGTTCAAGGGCGATGAAGCAAGGGCACACGGTGTATATCAGGGTTTTGAGCCGCTCAGGCCCGAAGATATTGCCGATATTGTATATTTTGTGGTGACACGGCCTTATCACGTGAACATTGCCGATTTGATCGTAATGCCCACAGCCCAAGCGTCGTCGACCATTGTGAACAGAAAGCCATGATCAACAAGCGTCTCCTCGTGAAAAATCTTCTCGCCCACAACGACGAGAACAGTTTTTACGATAAAAAACGCTTTATCGACATTGGCCAAAAAGAAGGCAAAGCAAAATTCCTCAAGCACGTCTGTGCCCTTGCCAACAGCAATCCAAAAAACAATTCCTTTATCGTCATCGGGGTGGAGGATGAAGAAAATAAGATCGTTGGGGTCGACTTCTTCGACGACAGCAAAATACAGAACCTGGTGAACGCCTACCTCGACAATCCCCCTTTGATTTCTTATGAAAACATTCCCTTTCCCCATTTGCCCGAAGGGAAGGTGGTGGGGCTGGTGACCATCAAATCGAACGGGAAGGTATGCGCCCTTCGAAAGAACATTTGGAAATATTATGGGGGGATGGTTTTTTTTCGGGAAGGCAGTATCAGTATGCCCAAGGCTTATAACATCACCTTGAAAGACATCAATTCGAGCGCGGTTGCGACCATTGAACAACATGCCAAGAACAACATAGAACTCACCCTCGACGGAGTGATCGATTTTATGAACCATCGACACCGCGATTTGGAAAGCAATTACAAGGTTTTCAAGGAACAATTTGTGGTATGCTGGGCCGGTAACCAGAAAAAAGTAAAGGGGCAGACCTATTTCTCCAGGGTCGATATCGAATTGATCAACGAACAGGTGAAGCTGTTTTACTCCACCTTTGATGAGATTACCATTGCCTACAACGAGGATTCGTTCACGACCATGGAATATGTGCAGTTGGGACTGGGCGATGAGCAAAAGTACTATCCCCTGGAGAAAATGGTGCTGACCTTTGAGGATAACGGTACCTACCAGATCCAGAGCGATCTGCTCTTCGATCCGCCCCAATACGACAGGAAAACCTTGCTACATATCCTGAACGCCAACAAAGCGGTGATACAAAAAATGGAGAAGAACATCGCTTTGGCCCCATCGGAAATCAGAGACCTAAGACACCTGCCGGACACCTACCTGATCTGTTACCTCAATGGATTGGAGGAAGCAAAAGACCAGATGGAGGCGGCTAGGCCCTTGCTAAAGAAGTACGATCCAAAAATCTATCAATCGCTCAAGGAATCGCTGCGTATCTTAAGAAAGATAAAGTATAGTTAGCCCTTCTCGATCCAAAGCATTTGGTAAGGCGCCAACTTCACCAAATCCTTTACAAACTTAATGGGAGTGCCCGTTATGAGGTCTTTTGGATGCCCTGCCATCCCAAAGGATCCCATGTTGTTCCGTGCTACCGATTGGGGAGATTCATCGAAATTGCAAACGATCAAAACTGCTCCTTTTTCGGGCGTACTTCTTTCGTAGATCAAAACGTGGGGGTTGTCGCAATTGTGCAAAATCAAATTGTTGGCATCGGCAAACACAGACTTTTGTTTCCTTATCGCAATCAATTTTTGAAGCGTGAAAAATATTTTGGAATGATGCGAATCGCCTTTGTCCAATTTCGCAATAGCGTCCCAATCCTGATGGGGCCTGTTCACCCAGCGGCTGTCCTCTTTTTTGTCCTTGTCCTTGAGATAGGAATAGTCGTTCAGGGCACCTATTTCGTCACCGGCATAGATCAATGGGATTCCGCCATAGGTTAAAATGATGCCATACATCATGATGATCTTATCGATGGATAAGGCTATGTGGGCGCTATTTTTTTGTTCCAATGCGGCTTCCAACCCCAGCAGGGAGGCGCAACTTCCCGTAATTCTGCCATCCCCCGTCTTCGGGTTGTACATAAACATAAGGCCTTTGGCGGGCGACCAAGGAAGTCTTTGACAATAATAATCCAAAAGGAATTTTCGATGTTCTTTGGCATCCCAGCCAATCTCATGGATGTGGTGGTCTTCGAAGCCCAGTCCGATATCGTCATGGCAGCGGATGTAATTGATCCAAGTGGCCTCCCGTGTCTTTTCGGGCAAGCTCCTTAGATTTTTATAGAGCAAAAGCGTTTTCTTAGTGGCAATGGCATCCCAAAGCAAGGCCATGAGGGTCGCATTATAGGCAATTTCACATTCATTCCCCTTGGTTTGCCCCGTTCCAAAATATTTGATTATCTCATTCGGGGCCACGATCGCTTCCGCCAAAAAAACCACGCCCGGGGCAATGACCTGCATGCACATTCTAAAAAGTGCAATCAGGTTATGGGCCTCGGGAAGGTTCTGTGAGTGGGTGCCCATTTTTTTCCAAAGGAAGGCAAGGGCATCGAGGCGGATCACGTCGACCCCAAGATTTACCAATTTGATCAAATTGGCCAACATTTCGATAAATACCTCGGGATTCGAATAGTTGAGGTCCCACTGATATTGGTTGAAAACGGTCATGACCCACTTATCCATCTTGGCATTGTAGGTGAAATTGCCGGGGGCCGTCATCGGAAAAATTTCAGGCAGGCTTTTTTCAAATTCGTCAGGAATGGTCCTATCGGGATAGGTATAGTAATATCCCTGGTATTTTTCATCGCCCTGCATGGCCATTTTGGCCCAAGAAAATTCGTTGGAGGTATGATTCGCGACAAAATCCAACATTAAATACATCCGATGTTCTCGAAGCTTTTCGGTGAGATGTAGCAGGTCGTTTTTGGTCCCGAAACGTTTTGCCACCTCGTGGTAGTTGTTTACCGCGTACCCGCCGTCATTTTCTCCTTCGGGCCTTGGTGTAATGGGCATAAGGTGTAACAGGTTTACGCCCAATTCTTCGAAATACCCGATTTTTTCTGCAAGTCCGTTGAGGTCTTTATTGAAATGATCTACATACAACTGCATACCGACGATCTTTTCAGATTGGTACCAGTTACCCGCAGACAAGCGTTCGAGGTCCAATTCCCTCAAGGGTAGCGGTCGATCTTTGAAGAGGACGGGCAGGGCCTGCAACAATTTGTTAAAGGAATTGGCGTGTTCCCCTTCCGGATATAGTGAAAAAAATAGTTCCTTGATCAGAGTGAGGTTGGTCGATAGCCTAAGGTCGAAAAGCTTCTCAAATTCCTTTTCTTCGATCAGTTCGGGACGCGAAGCGATCAACAATTGATGGAGGGTGGTTTGGTTCATCAGATCGCAAAGAGTTGCTTTTGATCGGGCAATGATGGGATGGCACCATAATTGGTGGTCGTAATGGCACCGGCCTTATTGGCATTTTCGACCATAGTGGCCAACCGATCCAGGTTCGAGAAAACTTCATTGGTGTCGATCAACTTCGAGATTTGATATAGAAGGCAACCTATAAAGGCATCACCGGCTCCTGTAGTGTCGACCGGCGTAACCGGAATGCTGGGGACAGTACGTCTTCCTTCTTTCGTACTGAGCAGGGTGCCCTTCTCACCCAGGGTAATGGTAATGATTTTGGTGCCCAATTCATGCAGCACATCAGCGCATTCGTGCAGATCGGTCTTGCCGGTAAGCAGCTGTGCTTCTTCCAAGCTGAACTTGCCGAGATCTGCCTTTTCAATAAACGGCATGCACTTCTTAACGAATTTATCTTCTTCCCCCAACCACAGATCTCCACGGAAATTGGGGTCGAAACTTATGAAGGCATTTTGTGTAAGCGCATCAAAGAAATAACGGCCATAGGCCTTTTCCAGGCCACCGCCCAAAAGGGCCGTAGCTGCGCCCAGATGTAGTATATTGCCTTTGATGGATTTTTTGAGCTCGGGATCATAGGCCAATTCCTTATCGGCTCCACGACTGAACACAAAATCCCTTTCGCCATCTTCGGTTAAGGAAACAAAGGCCAAGGTCGTAAAGGTCTTGACCCGCTGTGCCAATGAAATATCGACATGGTTTTGCTTCAAAACCTCCAGTAAATAGCTTCCGAACGGGTCGCTGCCCACACATCCGACGAATTTACTGTTGCCGCCCAGTTTGGCGATGGCACAGGCCACATTGGCCGGCGCACCACCGGGTTTTTTCACAAAAACCTCGGCTTTGCTGAGATCGCTGCCCTGCTTTTCGGCAACGAAATCGATCAACAATTCGCCAATACAAAAAATATGTTTCATCCTATGAAATGATAGTCCGTGACAAGGTAGTTACATTGAAGCCCTTTTCAAAGCATTGTCCCAAATCTTGCCGATGTGTTACAAGGGGCTCCAAATATAATTGGAAACTTTAAAAGATCTATCATTTTCTGCCGTGGACTATGCCAAGGCTTACCCCATCGAAATATTCGTTCCATTTTAAATTTATTGGGCTTTGGCATGGCAATCATCTGCATAATCCCGATTTTTGCGGCATGAGAACATTAGTGATTGGAGATATCCATGCGGGCCTCAGGGCTTTGGAACAGGTTATGGGCCGAGCCGGGGTATCCACAAAAGACCAGTTGATATTTTTAGGGGACTATGTTGATGGCTGGAGCCAGGCCGTGGAAACCGTCGATTTTTTATTGGGCCTCCAGAAAAATTACAACTGCGTATTTATTAGGGGAAACCATGATGAACTATGCCTTGATTGGCTTTTGGAAAGAAAAGACAATCCATTATGGGTACAGCATGGCGGACTTGCGACCATGCAATCCTATGCAAAAGCGGATCTGGCTACCATTCGCTCGCATATGGCGTTCTATCAAAACTTGAAGAACTATCACCTGGATGCCGAAAAAAAACTGTTCCTGCATGCCGGGTTTACCAATCTCCACGGCGTAGAGCACGAGTATTTCGAAAAGACTTTTTATTGGGACCGAACCCTATGGGAGCTATCGCTTTCGTTGAATCCCGATCTGGCCCCGGATGATTATCGATACCCTAAAAGACTCATCCATTACAATGAAATCTATATCGGCCACACTCCGGTCACACGTATCGGGCAAACCACCCCTCAGAAGGCTGCCAACGTTTGGAATATCGATACCGGGGCAGCGTTTAAGGGGCCTCTTTCGATCATAGATGTTTCGACCAAAACGGTTTGGCAAAGCGATCCGGTGCATTTGCTTTATCCCGGTGAAGTTGGCAGGAATTGAAAAAGGTGCCAGATTCATCTATTTTATGTAATTTATCACGAACTTTGCAAAAAAGGCGATATGTCGACTAAAAATATCAGATTAGAGGTGATGCAGGCCATTGAGCCACAAGTGGAAGGTTTCATGAATAATTTTTTGATTCCCATTGATGAAATCTGGCAGCCCACCGATTTTTTGCCCGATTCACAGAGCGAAGGGTTTTTGGAAGCCGTTGAAGATTTGAGGGGCGAATCGAAAGAATTGGGGTATGACTTCTGGGTGACCATGGTAGCCGATACCATCACCGAGGAGGCCCTGCCCACTTATGAATCTTGGCTTATGGACGTGGAGGGCATCAACCAACATTCCGAAAATAAAAATGGGTGGTCAAAATGGGTGCGTGCATGGACCGCGGAAGAGAACCGTCACGGCGACGTGTTGAACAAATACCTGTACCTCTCGGGCAGGGTCAACATGCGCGAAGTTGAAATCACCACTCAGTATTTGATCTCCGATGGGTTCGATATCGGTACGGACAGAGACCCCTATAAAAACTTTATCTATACCTCGTTCCAGGAATTGGCCACCAATATCTCGCACAAACGTGTAGGGCAGATGGCCAAGAAAAAGGGCAACGTGCTTTTGGGAAAAATGTGCACCATCATCGCGGGTGACGAGATGCGCCATCATTTGGCCTATCGCGAATTCGTGAAGACGATATTCGGTGAAGATCCCAGCGGTATGATGTTGGCCTTTTCCGACATGATGAAGAAGAAAATTGTGATGCCCGCCCATTTTTTAAGGGAGTCTGGCGGGAGTATCGGTACGGCTTTCGAAAATTTTTCGAACTGTGCGCAGCGGTTGGGCGTCTACACCGCGAACGATTATATCGAAATCTTACAAAAACTGAACGATTACTGGCAATTGGACGCCCTTAGGGGATTGAACGACGAGGCCGAAAAAGCCCGGGATTATCTTATGGCTTTACCGGCCCGCTTGGAACGGATCGCCTCTAGGATGAAGTTTCCGGAAGACCAATACCGCTTTAAATGGGTCGAGGCCAATGGCATGGTATAAAGGGTGCTCCTTGGGCCATAAACCTTCTGAAAGAAGTTAAAATTAAAAAACCCGGACCATTTGGTTCCGGGTTTTTTTATGGGTTGAAAGTTTACAGTTTACCGTGTTTGTGCTGATCTTGCCATTTGGCCAGGTCGCTCCACTTGCCTTCATGGGCCATTTTGGCCTGCATGGGCCATGATCCGGGTTGGTGTACCTTGAAACGGTTGCCCGCATCGGTTAAAATTTGTTGGCATTTGGCGACTGAGGTCTCGGAGAGCGCCTTCCAGGTTTTGATGCCCGCCGCATGGAACAACTGCTGAATTTTGGGGCCAATGCCTTCCACAATGGTAAGGTCGTCGAATTTTACGGTTTTACCCAAAGCGGTAGTTGCCGATTTTGCATTGAATGGCGCAGTTTTGATTGCGGCAGATGAGGCAATGGTTGCAGCAGGTACTGCAGTTCCTGCCGACAATTTCTTTTGACAATTTTCTAGATCAGCCTTCAACTTGGCGTTATTGTCCTGGGCCAATTTAAGTTCCTTGTTGTCGGTCACCGATGTATTGCCCCCTTTTCCGATCAGGTATCCCAAGATTCCCGAAATGATACCGACCAA
The DNA here is from genome assembly GCA_963710535.1 of uncultured Flavobacteriaceae bacterium. Classification (GTDB taxonomy): domain Bacteria; phylum Bacteroidota; class Bacteroidia; order Flavobacteriales; family Flavobacteriaceae; genus Pelagihabitans. The sequence goes on along the minus strand of CAVQAW010000010.1, from coordinate 674,467 downwards.
TGCAGGTATCAACCAGCACCAGATATTTAAGTTTTCAAATTCCATATTCCACAGTTTAAAATTAGATGGTTATTTTTTTTAGAGGCCTCTAAGCGAGAGGAGTGCCGCAAGAACTGCAAAGCAATAGGTAGAGCATGGTCCCCGCAATGATGGTAAGGAGGATGCCGATGAGGTTCGTTGTTTTTCTGGTCATGATTTATCACTTAGGTTTAAGACGCAGCAATGTATCAAAAAAATCTTAAAATTGATCATAATTCGGACATTAAATGTTGGTATTCAATTACTTAAACCTTTTGACGCGCAACATTCCATGTTTAGCTCCTATTCAATCTAAAGCACCATTGATACAGTTTTATGGCCCAACCGTACAAGAAATGGGCAGGTTTTGGAAAGTTCGTCGCAACTTGGGGAACGATAAATATAGGCCCTTTCCCTCCCGACGAAGTTCCGGCATTGGGGAAGGGTTTTGTTTTAAATGGGTTCAATATTTTACCGAATATTGAGGCTAAATTTTGAAATTGTGGTTCTGGGGATTGATTTTGACCTTACCATTTATACAGGAAAAGATACTAACCATACAAATACCTACCGGTCATTGAAAGGTATCCATTACATTTAATAAAGAGAATAGTACTTGTTTGGATATGAAAAATGAAATCATCAGAATCTTGACTTTCTGTTGTATGTTCATCGTGCTGGGACTCCAGGAACTACTTCACGGTAGTTGGCATGTGGATGCTCCCGAAACGTTGAAGTCGAGGTCCCAAAAATCTAGTTTTTAATTTTCTTTGCGTTTATAAGTTTGAGTTAGCTTAGTTGGTTAAACCCGCTGATTTTTATCTCTTACCGATCGGGGGAACGGGTAGGAATATAAAAAGCAGCGGGTTATTTATGGGCTGACACCTGGTATTGCTCCACGAACATGATCCCAGGGGCGGGAGGCCCCATCAGCATGTTGCGATCTTATTAGAGGTCGAACTTGATACCTTGTGCCAAGGGCAATTCCGTCGTATAGTTTATGGTATTGGTCTGTCTGCGCATATATACCTTCCAGGCATCGGATCCACTTTCGCGTCCGCCGCCGGTTTCTTTCTCCCCACCAAACGCGCCGCCGATTTCGGCACCCGAAGTGCCTATGTTCACATTGGCGATGCCACAGTCGCTGCCTGCCACCGATAAAAAGCGTTCGGCCTCCCTTAGGTTGTTTGTCATTATGGCCGATGAAAGGCCTTGTACCACCCCGTTCTGTATGGCGAGGGCGTTTTCGACTTCCCCGGAATATTTGAGCAGGTACAATATGGGGGCGAAGGTTTCGTGCTGAACGATTTCGAATTGGGGCCGGGCCTCCGCTATAGCCGGTTTTACGTAACATCCGCTTTCATAGCCGGAGCCTTGCAACACCCCGCCTTCAATCACCAGTTTACCTCCTTCTGCAACCACTTTTTTCAGTGCGTTTTGATACATGGCCACGGCATCGGTGTCGATCAACGGGCCTACATGGTTGTGCTGATCCAATGGGTTGCCGATGCGCAATTGCTGATAGGCAGCGACAATGGCCTCTTTTACCTTATCGTAAATCGATTCGTGGATGATCAAACGCCTGGTTGAAGTACATCTTTGGCCCGCAGTGCCCACTGCCCCAAAAACGGCACCGATCACGGTCATTTTGATATCGGCATCCGGAGTGACGATAATCGCGTTGTTGCCGCCCAGTTCCAAAAGCGATTTGCCCAACCGGGCCGCTACGGCCTGGGCCACTATTTTTCCCATTCGAATGGAACCGGTGGCCGAAATCAAAGCTACCCGTTGGTCATGCGTCATGAATTCCCCTACCTTATAATCGCCGTTCACCAAACAAGAAATTCCTTCCGGCAAGCCGTTGGCCTTGAATACCTGGGCCGCTATATTTTGACAGGCTACCCCGCATAAGGGCGCTTTTTCGGAAGGTTTCCAAACACAGACGTCTCCACATACCCATGCTAGGGCGGTGTTCCAGGCCCATACGGCCACCGGAAAATTAAAGGCCGAGATGATGCCCACCACCCCCAAGGGATGATATTGTTCGTACATCCTATGGCCGGGCCGTTCGGAATGCATGGTCAAACCATGCAGTTGCCTGGAAAGGCCCACTGCGAAATCACAGATATCGATCATTTCCTGTACCTCGCCCATCCCTTCCTGTAGGCTTTTCCCCATTTCATAGGAGACCAGTTTTCCCAAAGGTTCTTTCAATTCTCGCAATTTGTCGCCGAATTGTCGTACGATTTCACCGCGTTGTGGGGCCGGTTTCAACCGCCAGGTCTTAAAGGCTTCCGTGGCCGAAACCATCACTTTTTCATAATCTTCCTTTGAAGTGGTCTTCACCTTGGCGATCAAAGCCCCGTCAACGGGCGAATAAGATGCGATGGTTTCCCCAGAGGAAAAACTGTGTTCGCCGGTTGAGGTGCCATTGTTTATGGCTTGAACGCCCAATGTTTTTAGGGCTTTGTCAATACCGAAGTCAGCTGCAATTTTTGACATTTTATAACTTTTTTGGAATGTTTTGTTATTTCCGATAACAATCGGGAGGACAAAGCTACAAATAAAAGCGGGGTTTTAATCGTCCTTTCTCAAGACGGTAACCTTGATTATTTTATCCTGTCTTACTTCATAGATCAGCACCAATTCAACGACTTCTTCATTGCCATTTCTCCCGACGATACCTTCATGGTCAATCACCTTGTTCCCGAATACCATGCGCTTCAATATGGTGGAATGCAGTTTGGGGGAATTGTTAAAAAGATCGGTATAATAAGCTCGACAGGCTGCCGCCCCTTCCATGGTTCTTTCCCCTGAGGCGAAATTATAAAATACCACTTCGGGATCCATTGTCGACATGAATAATTCAATGTTCCTTTGGTTATAGGCTTCAAGTTGTTTTTGAACCACTTGTTCGGGCGTCGTCATCTGTGCGGGAAGTTTGATCGTTATGAACAACAAGACTGAAAAAGCCATATAGCACCTAAAAGTCAACATAATTTCTGGTTTGATGCCATCACTGGTGCATGTTGTAGATTAATGGAAATCAATAAAAAGCAAAAATATGGCAAGCAGTGCGGGCAAGGCTTGAATAAAAAATATCTTTCGGTCGGCCGTAAAGGCCCCATAAATCCCGGCGATGGCAACGCATCCTAAAAAGAAAAAGGCAATGTTGGCGCGCCATATGGGATCATCGATCAAAAACGTCCAAAACAATCCGGCCGCCAAGAACCCATTGTACAGCCCTTGGTTGGCCGCCAAGGCCTTCGTGGGTTCGAACAGTTCCGAAGGGAATTTTTTGAATACCTTTCTGCCCCTTGTGGTCCATGCAAACATTTCTAACCAAAGAAAATAGCCATGCAGGATCGCCACCAGTATGATCAATATGTTCGTGATGATCGCCATGTTTTATTCTTCTGCCACAAAACGCTTGTCTACCGGCATCACCGTCCCGCATTGTTCGCAGGTACGCAATGCCTTTGAGCCATAAAAGTGCTTAAAGTGCTTTAAAAAATCCTTTTCGATATCGTTGAGCGTAAAATAGGCCTCGTACAATTTGTGGTTGCATTGATCGCAAAACCAAAGCAGCCCGTCGTCTACCTCCATATCGGCCCTTTTTCGCTCAATGACCAAACCGATACTTCCCTCATGGCGCACAGGAGAATGTGGCACTTTTGCTGGATGTAGGTACATATCTCCAGGACCCAGTTTTAAAGTTTTTTTTTGGCCCTCAAGTTGTATATGGATTTCAATCTGGCCCTCCAACTGATAAAAGAGCTCCTCTGTTTCGTTATAGTGATAGTCTTTCCTCGCATTGGGCCCCGCCACTACCATCACTATGTAGTCATTGGCATCTTTGTAAAGGTTCTTATTGCCGACAGGCGGTTTTAGCAAGGCACGGTTTTCCTCGACCCATTGGTTCAAATTAAATGGCGGTATGATGGTCATCTTTTTCAACTAGGTTTACGCTGTAGTGGATCGAAGCCAAAATTGGGCCACGAATTGCCAGTCATTGTTTCCTTCAAAGTTATAAAAAGAATCTGCGCTACAAAAGCTAACGGAAGAAGAGTTGGGTGAAGTAATAATTTCCGTTGGCATCCTTTTTAACGCTCACGGCGGTATGCGTAAAATCGCCTTCCATGGTTTTTTTATGACTGGAGCTGTTCAGCCAACCTTGGAACGCTTCCACGGCAGTGTCGTAGTCCTTTGCAACGTTCTCGGCCACGATCTCCGCGTTCTCAAGAGAGGAAATATTGGAGGCACGGGCGCTGAAATTATCATGGCTCAAACTGCCCTTGGCAATCATATAGTCGGTATGCTTGTTGGCGAATTCATAGGCTACCGCGCTATATTCCAAAACGGTATAGCCCAATGTTGCCCTATGGTCGTTTACGACGGCCAACAGTTCCCCCTCCACAACAACGGCATTCTCCGATTCCGGTATCAGGGTTTCCCCCACGACCGATTCCTTGCTACAGGATACCGCCAACAATACTACCCCTATCAAAAGGGTATGTCGCAACTTCATTTTCATACAATGTTCTAAATTGTAAGTATAAGTAGGTATGCCTGCCAGTAGGTAAGGAAGAAAAGGGGGTACTAAAAAATCTTTGTTGAAGGGGAGATTTCAACCTTGTAATGTTAAAGAAAATAGCAACATCCCCTACGAAAAAGGCAATCTTTTCGATAAACGGCATTTTTTCGGGATTTGCGGTCACCGAAACTTTCTATCCGATTTTGTCATCAAAATAGGTCAAGGCGCCTCGTTGTCGGGGTCTTGCTTCTTTAAGACTTTGTTGAACACCAACGACCCGATATCCTTTAAGGGATTGTAGAATATTGATTTCGCCTTGGTTTCTTCCGTGATCACCCCAATCGAATAATGCATGTGGTCAACAAAGATCAATAGGGCACCGAGGATCACCGCCACTTTTAAAACCCCGAATATGCCACCTGCCAATTTGTTCACAAAGCCCAAAAGGGCCAGATCGGCAATTTTGGTCAACAATTTACCCGCCAAATGAACGGCAAGTACGATGATGATGAAGGTAATGATGAAGGCCGCAAGGTTCATATGCTGCTCATTCCAATCAAAATTCCTCGACAGGTATTCTCCCGTGATATACGAAAAGTGAATGGCACCATATAATCCAGCAATCAGGGCGATAATGGCAGCAATTTCCAAGAGGAGTCCGTTTTTAAGGCCTTTCCACAAACCCCAAAGCATCAATAGCCCAAAAACGATATCCAAAAAACCCATGCGATAGTGTTTGAACAAATGTAACATTTTGATTTGTACCTTTGTCTATCTTCTGCCTTTGACCAAAGGCAGACAATGAAATGAACATGTCTAGAGACTTGCAATTAAAGGAGCGATGGGAAGTACTTGTAGAAAAACTCTCGGCCCAATTTTCAGACGGCGATCCCCTCGAATTGGATGCCATCATCTATTTGGTGGGGGTGCAAGAACTGGGACAGTATCATAAGAAATACAAGAAAGACGAAAAACTCAATCTGATGCATATTGCCATCTGCAGGTTGCTCGAGCCCTATGGCTATTATGAATTCGATTATTTCGACGAAGAAGGTTGGCCCCATTATACCATCAAAGAAGAGCTGCCCACCCTGAAGGCGGGAGAACAGTCGGTATTGATGAAAGAAGCCATTGTGGGCTATTTTTTAGACAGGGAGTATCTCATTTGAGAGGGAATACCCCGATGTTGCCCATAGGGTTTACTGGGATTGAAATACAAATTGATAATCGTAACCGATGAAAACGGGAAAGCCCTATTATGCGGTGATTTTCACCTCAGTCCGCACCGAAGGGGACCAAGGTTATTCCGAAATGTCCCAAAGAATGGAAACATTGGCCCGTGAACAACCCGGATTTTTAGGGGTGGAAAGCGCCAGGAGCGAAGTGGGTCTTACCGTCAGCTATTGGGAAAGCCTTGCCGCCATAGCCGATTGGAAGGCCAATGCCGATCACATTTTCGCCCAACAAAAGGGAATCTCGGACTGGTACCAATGGTACAAAGTCCGCATTTGTCTGGTAGAGCGGGAGTACGGTTTTGATAAATGAAGCCGTTCCCATGCCGTTTCCCGGAAGGGTATGGAATTTAAGGGCAAGGCGATATGCTTTCCGTTTTAATAAAAAACACCTCATCAGCGACCATTATATCAAGTTTTGGTTATCATTGCTAAGGTGCTCCAAAGGTTCTTTTGTATTCGAATTATATTCGCTTATCTTAGTGCATTAACCTCCATCACATGTCCAAAAGTTATATCATTGCCTTAGACCAGGGCACAACAAGTTCCCGTGCCCTGCTCGTGAACCAAAAAGGAACCATCGAAGGGATGGTGCAGCAAGAATTTAAACAGTTTTTTCCCAAACCAGGCTGGGTAGAACACGACCCAAAAGAAATATTGGAGTCGCAGCTCGGGGTGCTGAAACAGTTGATCAAAGAAAATAAAGTCAACCCTGCCGATATCAAGGGCATCGGAATCACAAACCAACGCGAAACCACGGTGGTATGGGACAAAAGTAGCGGAGAGCCCATTTACAATGCCATCGTTTGGCAGGACAAACGCACCGCTGATATTTGTGAAGAATTGAAGAATAGCGGCTTGTCAAAGCATGTGCGCAAAACGACGGGCCTGGTCATCGATTCCTATTTTTCGGGGACCAAAGTGAAATGGATCCTAGACCATGTGAAGGGCGCCAAAAAGAAAGCGGAGAAAGGCGACCTTCTGATGGGGACCGTCGATTCCTGGTTGGTATGGAACATGACCAATAGAAAAAACCATGTCACCGATTACACCAATGCCTCCCGTACGATGATCTACGATATCGTAAACCTGAAGTGGGACGACAAGATGTTAAAAGCCCTCGGCATACCAAAAATAATGCTGCCGGAAGTGGCGCCGTCCGCACACCATTTTGGGGATTTTGAGATCGATGGCGTCAGCATTCCCATTGCCGGCATCGCCGGGGATCAGCAGGCAGCGCTCTTTGGTCAGGGATGTTTCAAAAAAGGAACGGCAAAAAATACCTATGGTACAGGTTGTTTTATGCTGATGAACACCGGTGAAAAGCCCCAATTTTCGAAAAATGGGCTGCTCACTACCATCGCCTATGGCCTTAATGGAAAGGTGAACTATGCTTTTGAAGGCAGTATTTTTATCGCGGGAGCGGCCATTCAATGGCTACGCGACGGACTGGAATTGATCAAGGATGCAAAGGAAACAGAAGCGCTGGCGAATTCCGTTAAAGGAGAGAGTGACGTATATGTTGTGCCCGCCTTCGCAGGATTGGGAGCCCCATATTGGGATATGTATGCCCGTGGTGCCATCTTTGGCCTGACTAGGGATACCGGCAAGGCGCATTTGGCAAAAGCGACCCTGGAATCCCTGGCCTACCAGACCAAGGACATTCTGAAGGCCATGGAAGAAGATTCGGGACTCGAGCTCAAAAGCCTCAGGGTCGATGGCGGTGCTTGTGCCAACAATTACCTGATGCAGTTTCAGGCTGATATACTGGATACCGAAGTGCATAGGCCCAAGGTCATTGAGTCGACCGCAATGGGCGCCGCATTTTTGGCTGGAATCCAAGTCGGTGTATGGAAACAGGGCGATATCGACCAGAACAGGCCCATGGACAGAATTTTTAAACCCACCTTCGACAGGGTAAAACGCAAACGCCTCTATAATAATTGGCGGAAGGCCGTGGAACGCACCAAAGGATGGACAAAAGATTGATATTCCTTCGAAGTCCCTATTTTTGCCGGAAAACCTAATGACGAAAGGGTACTTAAGGCAGTATGCCATGGCAGCGGGAAATATGTAAAATTGCAATACAGAATGAAGCTATGAAAAATATCAAATTCTCTAACTTGGAAAGAACCAAAACCATCGCCAAATTGGTGAAGGAAGAATTCGATCTGGTCGTTATCGGTGGCGGCATCACAGGCGGGGGCATTGCATTGGATGCCGCCTCGCGTGGCCTTAAGGTTGCTTTGGTGGAGAAAGGCGATTTCGCCTCGGGCACCAGCAGCAAGTCGACCAAGCTGATTCATGGCGGCCTGCGCTATTTGAAACAATTCGATTTTTGGTTGGTCAAGGAAGTGGGCTCAGAAAGGGCCATTGTACATCAGGTAGCCCCACATTTGGTCCTGCCCGAAAAAATGCTCCTCCCGTTGATCGAAAATGGCTCCTATGGCAAATGGTTGACCTCTATCGGCCTCAAGGTATACGATATTCTGGCCCAGGTCACCGGCGATGACAAACGCAAGATGCTGACCAAGAAGGAAGCCATGAAATTGGAACCCCTTTTGCCCAAAAAGATTTTGAACGGCGCAGGGTACTATGCCGAATACCGAACCGACGATGCGCGCTTGACCATTGAAAACATCAAAACGAGCCTTCGGTACGGGGCGGTCGCCTTGAACTATGCCAGCGTGGAGGATTTTCTTTACGATGAACAAAAGATCATCGGTGTGAAGGTGAAAGATGGCATATCGGAAAAATCGATCAACATTAAATGTAAATATGTCATCAGTGCCGCCGGCCCATGGGTCGATGAACTGAGAAGCGTGAACCATTCCAAAAAGGGAAAACGCCTGCACCTGACCAAAGGCGTGCATTTGGTGTTTCCCTATAAAAAACTGCCGGTGAAACAATCGGTTTATTTCGACGTGCCCGATGGTAGGATGATGTTCGCCATTCCCAGGGGTAAAATCACCTATGTCGGCACCACCGATACCAACTACAACGACAACAAAGATGAGGTGCATACCGATATCGCCGATGCCATTTACCTGATCTCTGCGGTCAACAACATGTTTCCCAGCATCAATTTGGAATTGAAGGATATCATTTCCTCTTGGGCCGGACTAAGGCCACTGATTCATGAGGAAGGCAAGTCGGCTTCAGAATTGTCTCGAAAGGATGAGATCTTCACCTCCGAGACCGGGCTCATCAGTATTGCGGGCGGCAAACTCACGGGATATCGAAAAATGGCCGAAAGGGTGGTAGATAGGATCGCCAAAAAAATGGAGGAGGAATTTGGCAGGGAACTTAAAGAATGCACCACGGACAAAATACCCCTATCCGGTAATGAAGACTTTAAAAAGTTCAAATACGTCAAGAAATATATTGCCGAAATCTATGAGCGGATCAAACCTGAAGGCTTTTCCGAATATGATGCCTGGTTTCTGGTCACCAATTATGGAAAACAAACGGAGACCATCCTGGAAAACTATTCCGGCCTCGACGAAAAAGACAAAGCGGTGCGGATGGCCAAGGCCGAACTTCGATTCGGGATTGATTATGAAATGGTGCAGAACCCGATGGACTTCTTCATCCGCAGAACGGGAAGGCTATACTTCGACATCGATGGCATGCGCCAATTGATGGAGCCCGTTCTGGAGGAATTCAAGAATATTTTTAAGGCAGATGAGGCCCAGATCATGGCTTGGCGCGAAGCACTGCAGCGCGAATTGGACACGCATTCCAATTTTACGTTACAAAGGGTTTAAATACAGGCGCAAAAAATCATCAATCCAGTTTATCGGTGAGATCGGCAAATACCTTTTTTGCATTTTTGCCTTCATACAGTACTTCGTAAACCGCATCGATGATGGGGGTCTTCACCTTCTTGTTAAAATTGGATTTCAGCTCATAGGCACTTTTGGTCGCATAATAGCCTTCAGCGATCATGCGCATTTCCATTTGGGCACTCTTCACGGTATACCCCTTGCCGATCATATTGCCGAACATCCTGTTTCGGCTAAAGATGGAATAGCCTGTCACCAATAGGTCGCCGAGATAAGCGGAGTCGTTGATGTTCCGGTCTATTTTATGGATGCGTTTGGTATATCGCTTCATTTCACGAATGGCATTGCTCATCAGCACGCTCTGAAAATTGTCGCCATAACCCAGGCCATGCGAAATACCGGCGGCTATGGCATAGATGTTCTTCAACATGGCCGCATATTCCGTTCCGATGATGTCCTTGGTAATCTTGGTCTTGATGTAATCGCAGCTCAGGTTCTTGGCCACCAAGGCTGCATTTTTGCGGTTTGCACAAGCAATGGTGAGATAGGATAAGCGCTCCAAAGCCACTTCTTCGGCATGGCAAGGACCCGTGATGACCCCGATCTGGTCGTATGGGATATCATATTTCTCATGAAAGTGCTCCCCAACGATCAGGCCCGACTCCGGAACAATACCCTTGATCGCTGAAAATATGATCTTTTCTTTTAGCGAAACCGAGAGGTTTTGTAGTTCGCTTTGCAGGAAAGCTGAGGGGATGGCAAAGATCAAGATATCTGCCCCGCTCACTGCACTGTTGATATTATCTGTCAGGTCAAGCTTATCGGTATCAAAGGTCACCGAAGTCAAATAATTGGGATTGTGTTTCTGAATCTTCAAGAACCCGATCGCATCTGAATTTCGCATGTACCAGCCCACTTTGTCTTGGTTTACCAACAACATTTTAACGAGGGCCGTGGCCCAACTCCCACCTCCGAGCACGGCGAATTTTGGTTTCTTACGTATCATTTCCGAATGGGACTACCTCCCCTTTAGGTTATGCGCCAAAAATACACAATTTAAATATTGAATTATAAATAATTGAAAATCAGAATATTAAATATATGGCACGGTGCTTGTTTATCTTATAACAACCTTAAACCCTAGCATTATGAAGGCAAAAGTACTATTCGGAATTTTATTGGTGGGTAGCTTGATGACTTCCTGCTACACAGAAGTGATCGTGGAAGAGGAGTATATCATGGAATCGGCATTTAACACAGACAGGGTTTTGCAATCCTATGACCTCTGGTATGTCGATATCAATGCTACCGAAGGTAACGGCGAGGTGCCATTTTTACAACGCGCCTTTACCATTTCCTTTAACAATGGTACCTTATTCGCCAACAATAATCTGGCGGGCATCGGCAAAACGGGCAACGGTTTGGGCATAGATGTGGGATATTACAACACCTTGATCGGTACGGTAGAAATCGACCATGATATCGATGGACTCTGGTTGTTGGACGTCTTTGCGGTCAATGGAAATACCATAGAACTCTACGATGGCCGATCGAACACCTCTTATTACTTGAAAGGTTTCCAACGCAACAATTTCGATTACGACCTCGTCTTTTACGACAATATCGACTATTTTTTGCAGGAATATGAGGTATGGGAAAAGGTATATACCACTGATCAGGGTGCACTGAACGACTTTGATCGGGAGAATTATTTGCAGTTCTTTCCCTCCTATTTTCGATCGTCGGTAGATAAAGTGGGTACCGCCACTGGAGCCCTGCAATGGGATTTCGTCGGAGATTATCAGGTGTATGACACGGAAAACGATGAAACGCTCAAAACTTTAACATTGGCCTACGACTTTCTGGGCAATGATTACTTTGAACTGTACGTTATTAATGATGTAACCATCGAGTTATATCATGTGGCCAGTGGTACGGTTTACGAGTTTAGGGGAAGGGGTTACCAACAGTATTTGAAATCGGGAAAAGGCACAGTGGACAAAAAAAGGACGAAAACGGTTCGTCCGGTAATGAAGGTAATGCGCTCAAGAGCCCAGTAGCGTTCTTGAAACCTCGATAAAGCATGAAATTTTGAGACCGCTGTCACCATAGACCGCAGTCGAAACAAACATATTTTGGTTGGTTATTTAGTTAGGAACCGCCCTGAAGTCCCGATGGCCATTGGGATATTTGGGGCGGTTTTTTTAATACGCCGTGATCTTTTTCACAAGGTCGAAGAAATTTCGCTTCCTTTTCGAGGTGATGCCCCAATCTACGGGTACACTTTGGAATCCGTTTTCAAAAGCCTCGTCTTTCCTCCTAAAGTCGAAAAAGCCCCAGGAGGCATAGGCCCCTACAGCCGATACCATGTTGTTGTCTGCATTTTCGAAATCGTAGTGATCGTCTTCGTTGAACAAAATGGGCTGGCCGTCATAACCCGAAACGGCTCTCGTCATGGTCACCATCTCCTGAATCTTCCCCGGGTCCTTTACGCCATTGCCATGGAGCAATATGAAATCGGATTGTCGCACCACATTGGGTTTGGGAATTCGGCCACCCCCGTAACTGGTGCCGGCGAGCAGACCAAAACCGTTCTTTTTTATTTTTTGCACCTTGGCTATGAGTTCATGTACCCTTTCGGGTTGTAGAATTTCATGATCGTACGCGATATCGCATTCATTGTTCACTTCCACAAGAATATTTCGATAGCCCTTGTCGAGCAGCCAATGCGTGATGTTGTCGACCGCGCGGATCACGGCTGCCTCATTTTCCAAATGTTGGTCTTGGCCAAAATAAAAATAACCCAAGATCACCACCATGCCAAGGCTATCGGCCTGTTTCAATATCCTGTCGAGCCTTGATAGGTACTTCGGTCTCAATCCTCCCTTTTCATCGAAGGTTGAATTGATCCAGCCCGCATTGCCATAGCCCATCGGACTGCCGCCTTGCAAGTTCAACGTGAAGGCAAGCAGGCCATGTTCACGCCACGATTTCATGGCCGAAACGAATTCGTCGGTATTGCGTTCCGCGTCCCAAATTCCGGTGTCTGGATATTGGAATCGTTCCCGGGTCTCTGGGTTCAAGTCATCAAAAATACCCTGTACCATCCTCGAATTGAATAGTAGGCCTTCGATGCGATGACCGTTCCAAGTGCGGTCGCCATAGGTGGGCTCGCCGTTGATATGGAACTGGTCGCCCACAATGGAAACCGAGGTTTGTGCCAGAACGGCCTGGGCAAAGACCAATATCAACATAAAGGGTTTTGGAATCAATGGGTAATAATGCAGCTTCATTTCAACTTAAAATTTTATATTTCCTTTTAAATGCAGATGGATTTTCACCGGTCACTTTTTTAAAGGTACGGTTAAAGTACGACAGACTTTCGAAGCCGCAATCATAACCCGTTTCACCGATGTGCTGCCCCATCAAAAGCAACCTTTTGGCCTGACTGATCCGATATTGGTTCAGGAAGCCGACAAAAGTGCTCCCAGTCGCTTTTTTAAAGTATCGGCAAAATGCTTCCTTTCCCAAATTGCAGAGCGAAGCGACTTCCCCGACCTCGATTTTGCGTTCGTAGTGTTCATCGATATGGGCATAGACCTTTTGCAACCGTTCCTGTTGTTTTTTGTTGTATAAATTGAACACCGGCTGTTCATGTAGCAAGACGAACTCTTGGCTTTCCGACAAAATCTCGAAAATATGCAGCACTTGCAGGAACTGTTGAAAAGGGGGAAGGGCATGCAATTCCTTTAATTTTGGGCCTACGACCGCCTTGGTCTCCCCCATGAAGGCTATGCCATGCTGTGCCCTATCGAAAAGCCTGAAAATTTTTGACAGCTCCGGAATTTCATTGAACACCTTGTTTTTGAAGCCTTCCTTGATATGTAGCACCTCTTTCCTGTAATCGGTTTGAACCCCATAATCGAAATTGAGGTGCGGTATGTTCGAGCCAATGAAAACCAAATCGCTTTCCTCATAGGCCGAAATGTGTTCCCCTACATGGCGGGTGCCATTGGCGCCCTCAATGTACACCAGTTCATATTCCGGATGAAAATGCCAGAAAAACAGATCGTTGAGTTTCGGATTGTGCAACAGCCGAAAGGAACTTTCGGCATCCGGACTGATATTTTCGAGTTGGATTTTCATGTATAAATTTAACTAAATTGCCTTTATTGTTTACTTAAAGTATTAAATATATCAATATTGTTCAATTATTGGTCAATATCAAGGTTACGAAACCTAGATCGTTACCCTAATTTTATCCTATCGAAACAGCAGTTCATTAAAAACCATATCATGCAAAACGGCAATACCAAGATAGAGATGGCCAATAAGGCCCATGAGGCGATTCCCGGGAATCCCTCCACCGCTACCAGCAGCAAGATAAAACTCAACGATCGTTCGAACAAAAGGCCATTGCGCATCTTAAGTGAGGATGATTGGACCTTTTGGCAACACAACGGGTACATCGTCATTAAAAATGCGGTGCCCAAAGCACAGGCCAAGGCAACGGCCGACTTCCTATGGGAATTTGAAGAGAAAGACCCCAAAAATCCCGAGACCTGGTATGCCCCTCCCAGGGCAGAAATGAAGATGAAGGAACTGACCGGAACCGGAATGGTGGAGGTCTATAACCACCAACACCTTTGGAACAATCGCCAGATGGAGCGGGTCTATGATGCCTTTGTTGACGTATGGGGCACCGAAAAATTATGGGTCACCATCGATCGCGCCAACTTGAATATGCCCATGCGGCCGGGCCATGAATACAAGGGGTTCATCCATTGGGACTATGATCCCGAGACCCGTCCGCAGAACGTACAAGGCGTTTTGGCCCTGGCCGACCAAACCGATGAGAACATGGGCGGTTTTCAATGCATCCCTTGGCTGTACCGGAACTATGATACCTGGAAACTTACCCAACCGGAAGACCGCGACCGGTTTAAGCCCGATGTTTCAAATTTGCAGGAGAAGATCGTAAAGGTAAAGTTGGAGGCCGGGGACCTGCTCATCTTCAACAGTACGGAGCCACACGGCATTCGTCCCAACCGTTCTGTTGACAAGGTGCGCATCGCCCAGTACATATCCATGATGCCGGCCGAAGAGGATAATGAGGCTTTGCGGCAATGGCGCATCAATTCCTGGAAAAACAGGATTGCCCCTGAGGGTTATGCCTTTCCGGGAGATCCCAGAAACTGGGAACAGACCAAATACGATACTGCCAAATTATCGGAGCTTGGGGAAAAACTTCTAGGGTTGAGGCAGTGGTAGCAAGCCATCCCTTCGAGCTTTAAGAATCCAATGACCGGAAACAGCATTGGCACAGACCATGACATGATGAAATTTCACTGGGACAAGCATTTATTTTTCAATTGTCAAATCATTGGCAGTATTCGCTAATGGATAAATTTTACAGAAGCGAGTAATTGGATTTTCTTATGAATAAAAGGTAGATCGTGCCCAGGTCGGGGCATTGCAGTTTATTTCAATAATTAAGTGACCATGGGTGTCGGGGAGTTTCTCCAAAAGATTAAGGCTACCACAAGGCGCAATACATTATCTGTCTCTCTTTTCTTTAATCGCTCATACCCCTTCATCCTTGGGGGTAAAAGGGAAACATGGTTTATTTTGAAGATGTAAAGTATAAAGGCATCTTCAGTCATGAAGTACCGTCTTATTCAACATAAAATCATTCTTTGGTCTTGAGAATGTAAATATTTTACAGTGACACCTCCAATTTGATAAAACTACAGGTTGATGGCATTGTTGGCAAACAATTTAATGGATAAAGTATTTACTTTATTTGGACGAGGTCTGGGGTCCCATTAGAAATAATTTATGGTAGCGAAAAGGACAATTTAAATAAAATTTTAACGTTTCTGTTGAAACTAAAAATCAAACCATGAAAAAAGTTCTTATCCTAATTGCAATTATAATTATTCATAGTTGTTCACCTGAAGCTAATGAACCCACGCCAATTCTTCAAGCCGTTCCCGGGGATACCAACACGGAATTTGTTATTGGAAACAATGCCTATGTGACCCAAAAGGCTTATTTACTTGTTGATGATGCCTCTGGTGATTATGATAGGGCATTCAGCTTTGTGTTTACAGACGGCGACATCATTGAAGATGCAAATAACCAAATAGCCTTCGAAACAACCACCACCCATTACACTAAAATATCTTGCAATATAATGGCCACAAAACCTACACTTGAAGAAACACCCTTCTTTGTTTGGGATCCGCAGAGCAATCAGTTGGGCTATTTAAATATAATAATGGAAGGTAAACACTCCTCTCAACATGATATTTCAGGCTTTACCAATACCACTACTGTAGGGACACAGACTTTTGGTCAAATAGCGACCGGTATTGCATATGATCATGTTGGATTCCCTGATGGAGAACTTGCACACGGGCATGTGTTTAGAATTAATTCAAGGACATTCGATTTAGCTACCAACACAGGTACGATTGATTGTTCCTATAGTTATGAAGATGATGCTGGGGTTGTTGTAACTGGCGTTTTTGTTGGAAATTTTGAAATACTTACGGCCTTTTAGATTACACACATTCTTAGAAGTTTAACAAGATAGAAAATGGAGGATCCCAATACGAAAGTGTTGGGATTTTTTTTAAAAAGTCCGCTGCGGATAATTATTATATCAAATCATTAGAATCAACCATCAAGATTGGCCTTTACGCCCTGAGCCTTGGGTAAAAAGCTGTAAAATTTGTTGTTGCCTTTTAACCTTCAGGGGTGTCCTTTTTTGTTTAAAATGTAAATCAAAATTATGAATAAGGGAAGTAATTTGGTTTACGGGTATATAAATAAGATTGGATTTTAGACCAGTTGTCCATCAGAAGCTGACAATTAATGGTATTTTTGCGCCCTTAAAATCTTATGGCGTGAAGAAGTACCTAAATTTATTCGATTTTAAGCAGCAGGTAGATTATAAGACCGAAATCTTATCAGGTCTTACCGTGGCCCTGGCTCTGGTGCCGGAAGCCATAGCTTTTGCCCTGATTCCGGGGTTTTCACCCTTGACAGGGCTGTATGCGGCCTTTGTATTGGCCTTGGTGACCTCCATTTTGGGAGGCCGACCGGGCATGATTTCCGGTGCAACGGGCGCCGTGGCGGTCATCTTTGTGGGTTTGATCTTGGAACTGAAACGAAACTTTCCGGGCATCGAACCCGACACCATATTGAATTATGTGTTTGCAACGGTCATCATCGCAGGGGTATTGCAAATCGGGGCCGGATTCCTAAGACTTGGAAAATTCATTAGGCTGGTGCCCCATCCCGTAATGTTCGGATTTGTGAACGGCCTCGCCATCATCATCTTTATGGCGCAGTTCCCCAACTTTTACCAAAAGGGGACCGATGCGCTTTTGTCCGGAGCACCCCTGTATACCATGTTGGGGCTGACCCTGTTGACCATGCTGATCATTTGGGGCCTTCCCAAACTCACCAAGGCGGTCCCATCCTCACTGGTGGCGATCGTAGTGGTCTCCTCCGTGGCCATAGGATTTGGCGTGGACACGCTCACCGTTGCCGATACCATGAAAGCGGGGCAAACAATCAATGGGGGTTTCCCCCCGATCTCGATTCCACGGATACCTTTCAGTTGGGAGACCCTTGGGATCATCTTTCCCTATGCGGCCATTGTGGCCGGGGTAGGCCTGATCGAAAGCCTGTTGACCCTTAATATAATCGATGAGATTACGGAGACCCGGGGCAGTGGCAACAAAGAATGTGTGGCACAGGGCACGGCAAATATCCTTTCCGGTTTCCTATCCGGAATGGGGGGTTGCGCCATGATCGGACAAAGTTTGATCAATACCTCCTCGGGAGCTAGGGCCCGTTTGTCGGGCATTACGGCGGCCGTGATGCTGTTGGTCTTTATCATGTTCGGATCGGGTTTGATCGAACGCTTGCCCATGGCGGCCTTGGTAGGCCTGATGTTCATGGTGGCCATCGGCACCTTTGAATGGGCCAGTTTCAAAACCTTTCGAAAAATGCCGAATTCAGATGTCGTGGTGATGGTGCTGGTTACTTTGATTACGGCCATCACGCACAACCTGGCCATAGCGGTATTGTTGGGGGTGATCATTTCGGCCTTGGCCTATTCTTGGGAAAATGCAAAACGGATTCGGGCACGAAAATATATCGATGATCAGGGGACCAAGCATTATGAAATCTATGGCCCGCTCTTTTTCGGATCAACCACCGCTTTTGCGGAAAAATTCGACGTGCAAAACGATCCGGAGGAAGTCATCATCGATTTCCGGGAAAGCCGTGTGGCCGACATGTCGGGCATTGAGGCCTTGAACAAACTTACCGAGCGCTATCTAAAAGTGGGCAAGAAAGTCCACCTCAGGCATCTCAGCAACGATTGTAAGCGACTCTTGGCCAATGCCGATGATCTCATAGAGGTGAACGTCATGGAAGACCCCACCTATAAAGTGGCGGTCGATAAGGTATAAGGTATCCTTTAGAAATCGGTCATTGGCTTGGGATTTCGCCAATGACGGATGTAGGCCTCTGCATGGGCAAAACCCCCTTCCATTCCCCTAAATTGCTCCATTTTGCCATGGGTACCCACATAATAGATGTCCATCTGCTGGCTATTATGGGCCAGACAGGCTTGCTGTTTGATCGGTTTCACGGAGCTGATGTCGACAAAATGTGTCGGTGCAAAATTTTGGGATTGTATCCCGCTCATGACCTCATAGAAATAGAGTTCCGGCGGGTTGGACATGGCCAGCCAGGCGTTATAGGTAAGCATGGAGCAGGCACGGTGGTCTTTATGGGTGTCGATGGGCCAATGGGTGAGCAACAGATCGGGACCTTCGGCATTCAGTAGTTCCAAAGTACTGTCGAACGCCTCTTGGTTCACATAGGTATCCCCATCGATCTGGCCCATGAATATGGGCTTGGCCTTGAGTATTTCACAAGCTTTTTCGGCTTCCAGTTTGCGAATGGCCGCCGCCTCCCCATGGGTCCTACCCGGGATACCGGCCTCCCCTTGGGTCAAATAGGCCAGGGTCACGTCATGGCCTGCTGCCGTTAGCAGGGCGATCAACCCTCCACAACCTGTTTCCGGGTCGTCGGGGTGGCCTCCCGTGACCACCACCTTTATTTTTTTATCCTGTTGTGGGGCCGCCATCAATGGGAGCCCGAATATTGTGGCGCCAATGGCGGTACTTGCGGTGCGTTTTATCAACTGCCTTCTTGAAATATTTGCCATCATACTTGGTTATTTGCCGCAAGAAAAAAATTGATAGGGTTCGCGACTGGTGTTTTAAGTTCAACCAATGTACCAAAAAAATAAAAACAAACTACCTCGCTATAAAGGGTATGGATCAGAAACGGTAACTGATCGAATGCTTGATAAAAAATGGAGTGCCGGGCGTGAAATGTATTTCTTCCACCGCGACGGTTTCATTCTGTAATCTTGACTCGGTCGCGAATTGGGTTTCGTTCCATTGCGTATCGAAGAGGTTTTGAATCTGCAGGGAAAAGTCGAAATTTTTCCATTCATAGCCAAGGTTCAAGTCCAATACGGCGTACCCTTCTGCAATGATGGAATTGTCCTCATTGGCCGGTCTGTCTTTTAAATATCGGAGATTCGCCCCGCCGTAAAAGCCTGAGGGATGGATGGCGTTCAAACCGCTGACAATGGTAAAGTCGGGCGCCAAAGGAATGAAATCGGCGCCAGAAGGCTCTTCCAAGGCCCTGGCATGGGTATAATTGGTGTCGAAATTCCAAAATAACCAATCGACGGGCTGATAGCGCAGGCTCAGATCGATGCCACGGCGTTTGGTCTTGCCACTGGGCTCCACGATGCCGGCATCGCCTACATAAACGAATTCCTGTTCTAGGTAAAGATACCAGTAGGCGGCGTTCACCAGCAATCGGGGCATGGGTTTCCAAATAAAACCCAAATCGAAACCATAGGCTGCCGGGAGTATTTCCTTCCCTTTTTGGGCGACCACCACACGGGTGTCGTTCGAGTGAAAACCTTTACCCGCTTTGGCATACAGTTGTATTTTGCCCGAAGGGTTGTAGAGTACATTGAACTTCGGACTAACGATTGCCCTAGACTCTGCCTGGGTCTGGTAAAAACCGAGGAGGGCATCTTGGTACTGGAAATTGAAACGATCGAAACGCAAGGAAGGGTTGATCGTAAAATTGCCGATATTGATGGTGCTTCCGACAAATGCACCCAAATTCGTTTCACTGATGTCGCCCCTTTGGATCGGGTTCAGGATTTCGGTTCGATTGCGAGTGCCCGACAGCTCATTGTCAAAGCTTCTATCGGTGCGAAAACTGATTCCAATCTGCCAGTTACCGTTCAATTTGTCGGTAGAAAAAGATCGGCGGTATTCACTTTTCAAGCCATAGATATCCCTATCTTCCTTTTGCAGTATTTGGTCGCCGTTGAGGGGGTCGTTCAGGAAAAAGGTAAAATTGGAAAACAGTCCAAATTGGTAATTGCTGTAAAAGACGCTGTTTTTGATCGATGATCGCTCATCGAGATATTTGTGGTAAGTGACCAAAAGATTGGTCCTGCCGGTGCTCCCGCCCTCGGTATCGTCGATGGCCCCGAAACGACCGATCAAACCGGCGTCGACCGCTCTTTGGGGAATTTGGCCCGAAGCGTCCCAACGGCTCTGGAAATGTGAGGCGGTGACCCCAATTTTATCCGTAGGGGTCAGGTTACCGCTGTATTTTGCCATCAGATTGATACGATTGAAATTTTGCGGACTTTCGAATGGACCGTCGGTGGCCAGGTGTTCCGAAGCGATGTAGGCATGATGGCCGTTTAGTTGTAACACATTGAACATCCCCAACAACCGCTGCGTATTGAAATCGCCCACTTCCAGTTTGATCAGGCTGTGTTCCAATCGTTCCTTGGTCTGTAAATCGACATAAGCAGCGGTGTTGAAATTCCCCTGTTCGGCATAGTACGGTCCTTTTCCAAAATCGATCTTGTTCACGGTTTCCGGGATTACAAAATGAAGATCGGCATATCCTTGCCCGTGGGCATGGGAGACCATGTTCACCGGAAGGCCATCGACCGTAATACCGATGTCGGTGCCATGGTCGATATCAAATCCCCTAAGAAAGATCTGTTCGGCCTTTCCCCCGCCGGCATGCTGACCGATGAACAAACCCGGTACCTGTCTTAAAATTTCCTGGGAGGAGGCCACGGGATTGGTTTGTATATCGATATCGGTGATCAGGTTCAAAGCATCGATCCTTGGAGAAATCACCACCTCTTCCAGCGAAATCGATTTGGCTTCCATGACCAAGTTCAATGGCTGGGTAAGCGATTTCACCAGCAACAGTTGGGTTTCATAGCCCAAATGGGAAAGCTGCAGGGTGTCGCCCGGCCGAATGTTTTCCATCATAAAAAAGCCTTTATCATTGCTATGGCCATGCGTACCATTGGCAATATTTAGAATGTTCACATCGGCTATGGGTAGGTTGCCGGATTCTGTGACCGTGCCCCGAAGCGATAGTTGTGCTTGCGCCAGGAAGGCCATAAAAAATACTGTGATCAGGCTGGCTGATTTTTTCATCGCAGGTTTTTGTTGGGTTTACCCTACCTACGAAAGTGGATGGGAGTGGGTTTTATTTTCAGCCAAAAAAAATGCCTTTCCGCTTTTTCGCGCACAGATGATGGCCCGTGTCTTTGGCATATGGCGGAATCGGACAGCAAAATCGTAATGGGGGTTGAACGACACTTCCGATTGATAAATTAATTTGGGGTGATAACGGCGCTATGGCATCAAGGGCCATCGTTTCGGTAGGTCGGACTGATCCTGCTACGGGTACCTTGCTCAAAACCATAGGCGATTTCCAGCAATAGCGGCTCGGTCCAGGCCCGGCCAAAGAACGAAACGCCTATGGGCAGCCCATCGATTTCGCCCATGGGCACTGTGATGTTGGGATAGCCCGCAATGGCCGCAGGGGAGGAGCTGCTCACCCCAAAATTATCGCCATTGGTCAAATCTGTTTTCCATGCGGGTCCGCCGGTAGGGGCCATGATCGCATCCAATTGATGTACGTTCATGACACTGTCTATGCCCTGTTCCCGACTCCCTTTGAGGCTTGCGGCCAAGGCCTCCAGGTATTCCTTACTTTGAAGATCGCCCTTGCCCTGTGCCAGCTTCAGCAGTTCGTGATCGTGGTACCGCATCTCAACGCTGTCGGAAAAAGTTTTCTGGATCAAATCCTCAAGACTGCCGACAGGCGCCTTTGGCCCGAGAGCCGCAAAATAGTTGTTCAAACCATCCTTGAATTCGTAGAGCAGTACTTGAAAGGAATGCCCCCTGACCCCACTGGCCATGATGTCGTCGATCTCGATGATCGTTGCGCCCTGTGCTTTTAAAAAGGCCACGTTCTGTTCCATCAACGAAGTGAGGCGTACATTGTCGCCCAAAGGTTTTTTGTAATATCCAATGCGCTTGCCACGAAGTCCATCGGGCCTTAAAAACTGGGTATAATCGGCATGGGAAACCCGTCCGGGGGCCAAGGTTGCGGTATCTGATGGATCGGTATCCGTAAGCAGGCCCAAGCAGATGGCCGCATCGGTAACGGTCCTGGCCATGGGCCCCGGGGTATCTTGTGTAAAGGAAATGGGGATGATGCCCGTTCTGCTGATCAGCCCAACCGTTGGTTTTATTCCTACGATGCCGTTGTTGTTCGACGGGCAAACGATCGACCCGTTGGTTTCGGTTCCGATGGCCAGAACGCTGAGGTTCGCCGATACGGCCACTCCGGAACCGGAACTGCTCCCGCAAGGGTTTCGGGTCAGGTCATAGGGGTTTTTGGTCTGTCCGCCCAAGCCGCTCCAGCCGCTCGAAGATTCATTGGAATGAAAATTGGCCCATTCGCTCATATTGGCCTTGCCCAAAATCACTGCTCCGGCCTTTCTAAGTTGGGCGGCCAATGGACTATCTTCGGTCGGATACGACTCTTTCATTGCCCTTGCCCCGGCGGTACAGGGCATTTTATCGGCCGTATCGATATTGTCCTTCAACAATATCGGAATGCCGTGTAATGGGCCGCGTATGTTGCCGCTATTCATTTCGGCATCGAGCTGGGCGGCGATGGCCAAGGCATCTGGGTTTACAGTGATCACGGCGTTCAATGCCGGACCGTTGAAACTCAGGGAATCGATCCTATCGAGGTAAAATTGGGTCATTTCGACAATGGAATAGTCCTTGTTCCTTAAGGCCTGTTGGATGTCTGCTATGGTGACCTCATCGGGAATGGCCAAGGACTTGGATGCCGGCTCGGGCGATTGACAGGAGAAGATAAAAAGTATGGGGAGCATGCAGTAGCATAGCACTTCCCTATATTTTATGAAGGTAATCATAGCTTGTTGGGATTGATGTGACCATCGAAAACGGCCCATTGATTATTGGTTTACGAATATAAGCCATAGAAGCCGTTGAATTTCCAGCCTTGGTTTATTTTTTGAATACGTCATTCTCTTCTATCAGGGCAATACGCGTGATCGAGACGTGTGAAGCGTTCCAACTTGCGGGCTCCCAATAAAAAAGCCCGGATGCAATTCGCATCCGGGCCTTATATTATGATATATTTCCTTAATTGGAGGCGACAGTGTTATGGAATTTCGCCAAAGAACTTGCGACGGTTTGTTCCACTTCACTATAAACATGAAGGTAATATTCATCGTAAAGTACTATGGCCAAAGTCACTGTTGCGATTATTCCCAAACATATCATCACCCTTGCCGTAATGAGTTTTTCCGCTTTGTCCATGATTTTCGGTGTTTTATTAAGGCATCAAGTTAAGGAAAAACATAACAATTAACAAATTCTTAACAAAAAAACCGGTCAATGCATTTCAAAAAGGGTTATCCCGTAAAATCTCTTTTTACGATTTCCTTGATTCCCTGTAGATAGGGTGTAGGTTCCATTTTAAAGCGTTGTTCGAACTTACTGCTGTCAAAGACATAGTCACGGTCGTATTGGTATGTCATTTCCGCTGTTTCCCGCATGATGGGCATGAACAGTCCGAGCAGGCGTACCAGAAATTTTGAAGCTACTAGGTAACCGGGCTTAACGCCCATTTCAGCGGCAATGGTCTCGACCCATTGCTTCCCCGTAAATGGATGGGCCGCGGTGGGCAAATGCCAGACTTGATTGTAGGCCTCTTCGGTATTCCCGAGCATGGCGGTGGCTTTCCCTGCATCCGGGGTATAGGTAAACGAATGCTTGAAGTGAATCCCGCCCAACCAGTTCGCTTTTTTGCCTTTCGCAAGGGGTTTGAAGACCGTTTCCAAAAGAACGCTGTTCCCGATCGAGGGCCCGTAAAAATCGGCCGACCGGGCGATGAGAGCCGTAATTTCGCCACGTTGAACGGCATCCAGAATCTTTTGTGCGACTTCGGCCCGGACCTTGCCCTTTTTACTCGATGGATTGATCGGGGTGTCCTCCGTCATCCCGTTCAAACAATTTGGATCGTACATATAGATATTGTCGAAGAAGACCAATCGGCTCCCGTTCTCCCTGCAAGCCTTGATCACATGGTCGATGAAGGGAGGCCAGCATTGTTGCCACACCTTTGCGCTGTATTCAAAACCCACGGCGACATAAACAATCGACGAACCCTTCACCGCAAGCCGCACCGATTCAGCGTCAAGCAGATCGGCCGATACGAGTTCATCGGTGGCGTTCACTTTTTTGGGATGACGGCTTACCAACCTAATGTGGTTGGTGTATTGGGTCAGGGCTTTGGCCAGTTCCACGCCAATCGCGCCCCCTGCGCCTAAGATGGTTTGCATCATTTTTAAGATTGAAGTTTTTAAGGTGTGGGGGAATTGAAATTACATTTTTTTTAGACATTTTACCGTGTACAACTTAAAATAGATCTGTCGATTTCTGCATCGATGGCATCTTATCGCTTCATGGTTGCATTTTCATATACTTTTTGTCCCCCGACATAGGTGGCCAATATTTCTAGGTCCTTGATGCGCACCGGATCACTTTGTGTCAGATCTTCGCCGATCACCACAAAATCGGCAAGTTTGCCCACTTCAAGGGTACCTTTGATCGTTTCATCGAAACTGGCATAGGCAGCATTCACCGTGTAGGCGGTGAGGGCCTGTTTCACCGTAATTTTTTGATCGGGTACCCAGCCAGCGGGATTTTTTCCATCGAGTGTTCTCCTTGTTGCGGCAGCGTATATGCCTTCCAACGGGGTGGCAGGCGCAACGAACCAATCGCTGCCGAAAGCGACGGTGGCCCCGCTGTCGAACAACGATTTGAAGGCATAGGTGGTCTTGATCCGTTCTGGCCCTATCAATGCTTCGGCCCAACGGCCATCGTCGATGGCGTGGTAGGGCTGCATGCTGGCAATGACGCCCAGCTCGGCAAAGCGATCGACGTCGGTCGGGGCGATGTGCTGTGCATGCTCGATCCTGAACCTTCTATCCTTTTTACCGTTCTCGGTTGCCACCCTTTCATAAATATCCAATAAAGTGTGGATGGCGTGATCCCCTATGGCATGTACCATAAGCTTTAGATCGGCCTTATCGGCCTTTGAGATCCACTCGTAAAGATCGGCTTCACCATTGATGAAAAATCCCTTATCGGAGGGCTTATCGGTATAGGGTTGATCGAAGGCCGCGGTATGGGAACCCAGGGAACCATCGACGAAGCCTTTCAATACGCCGGCCTTGACCCATTTGTCGTCTTGTCTTTCCATGGCGGCAAGGGTTTCCCAATCGCTGAGCGGGGCAGCGGCATAGATGCGGAGCGCAAGTTGGCCCTGTTCCTTAAGCTTCATCGCGGTACCGTAGCTTCCCAAAGTTTTGCTGAGGCCGTCAACATCATGCACCGAGGTGACCCCGTTCGACAATAAATAGGCCATGGCCGCTTTGAATATCTTTTCTTTTTGGGCGTCGTTCATGGGAGGTATCTTATCGAACACCAGATTCATGGCGTTGTCTTTCAAAATACCGGTAGGGGTCCCATCGGGATTTCGGACGATTTCCCCGCCCTCGACATCGGGGGTAGCCTTATCGATACCCGCAAAACGCAATGCCACCGAATTGGCCAAGAGCATATGCCCGTCGAGGCGCAGTACGGCCACAGGGTGTTCCGGGGTATCGGCATCGACCCATTCCTTTTCGGGCAACGCCCCGCCCCAAAGGGTATGGTCCCAATTGCCTTCCACGATCCAGGTGCCCGGGGGTACGGATTTTGCATAGGCCGCGATCTTATCCGAAAAGGCTTCCGGGGTATCGGCATCCCTGAGCTGTACGCCCAAGAGTCCGTTGCCACCGCTCATCAAATGCACATGACAGTCGATAAAGCCCGGCGACACAAATTTACCCTTCAGGTCCTCTACCTTTGTGCTGTCGCCGATAAGGCCTTTGATGGCCTCCATCGTCCCGATGGCCTCGAGGGTATCTCCGGAGATGGCCATGGCCTCTGCCCAGGGCATGGCGCTATTGCCCGTCCATATTTTGGCGTTGGTGACCACCAATGTCGCCTTATGCGTTTCTTCGGTACAGGCAGCGGATAGGATAAGCAATCCAAAAAAGGCGGTGATAGGGAGGCTGGGTCTTCTTTTTTTCATGGGTTGTGCTCAATGGTTCGTTTTTAGAAAGGTAGCGATTATTTCATGGGAAAGTAATGCATGCTCTAACCAAAAAACAATTCGTGGAGGTATCTTCCAGGGGCCAGGGTAAAACCTCCGGCAATGATGATCGCGCCAAAGTAAAGCAAGATCATTTTTCTTTGGTGCCTTTTCACCTGTCCCTTTTTGATGGCGATATAGGCCGTCGGCACGGTATAGAGCGTTAAAATGCTGAAGCTATGGATCCATCCGAAATGATAGAGGATTTGCGGCCCTACCTGAGCGGGCATAAAAAGGGTGATCATGGCGGTGACGAACATCAATACCATATAGGCCTTCCCCATGCCCTTATGCAAAGAAGTGCCCTTTTGGATCAACAATAAAGCCGTGCCCATAAAAAAGCAGGGCACCACCGTCGCCAAATGGGCATACATCAACATATCCTTTTCTATAATTGATTTTTGGAAATCATTTCCTCAAAACCCGATATGCCCTTGCATATCGAATATGGCGCTGGAAATTTAATAAAATGTTACGAAGTGTGCGCACGCTTCGTACGCTTTATCTTTAAAATTGAGGAAGAACGTATCCAATATTATATCGTGTTGGGCATTAAGCAGCACAGTTCTGTAAAGTTGTCTTGATCAGTGCGCTCAACTTACAACAATCCCACCACCATAAACCCAAGATAGGTGCCCAATGCGCTGCCCAAGGTGCCCACTAGAATGGCCGGAAGGATGAGTTCGTTTCGGCCAAAGACCTCGGCCATGGAAATGGCAGTGGCTGCCCCGCCGATATTGGCCTGGCTCACTATGGCGATCATTTCCCAATCGCGGTAGAACAGGCTGCCCAGCACGATCAGTAATACTCCGTGCAGGAAAACGGCCAGGGTGGCGAAGCCCAATAGGGTAATCCCCACTTGCTGCAGTTCCACTACCGAACCGATCTCGCAGTAGGCGCCGATCACGGCAAGAAAGATATAAACCAAATAGAGGCCCAGGGTATGGCTCCCCTTGAGGTTGGCCACAAAGCGGGTCTGGGCCAAAAGTATCCCAAGGGTAGTAAGGCTTAAAATTCCGGGGATGGCAGGTGCCAAGTCGGCTATCATTTCCGAGACGAAAAGGGCGCCAAGACCCAAGAATAGCAACCACATCAGTGAGCGCAGGTCGATCGTTTCTTTTTCGGGAGCATGACGTTGTTGTGCACCGCTGCCCACTTTTTTGTCTTTCCAGAATTTTCGCAACAGGGCCGGAAAAGTAAGGGTCGCCACGATCCAAACGGCAGTGACCACGTTGTCGACGGCGATGGTACCCGCATAAAGAATGCCTTTTTCCTGGAAACCGTATTCGAGGGCCACGGCATTGAAGTTGACACTGCCCCCGGTGTAGGTACCCGTCAACATGCCTGCGATCAGGCGGGCGTCTTCCCCAAGCAGTTTTTGCGGGGAGATGAGAGTCCATGCGATCAATATGCCAAGTACGGTCGCCAGCGAGCCGATCAGGAAGAGGATGATCATGGGAGCGCCTGCTTTTTTGATCGAGCCGAGGTTCACCCCGAGCATCAGATAAAAGATGGAAAGCGGGGCCAAATAGGCGAAGATGCCTTCGTATAGCGGAATGGTGTTCGAAGCAGAGGGAATCAACTTCAAGTTCGCAAGTACGGCGGTAAAAAGGATCACCAATAGGGCTGCGCTCAATTGTCTGCCGATCTTGGTCTTGGCGGCATAGATGGAGAGCACCACCATCAAACAGAGCACCGTGCCGACATAAAGCGGGTTTTCAACAAAGGCCATGCCTTAAAGCTACTCTTTTTTTATGATCGGCATTAAAGCCGTACAGGTTATTCCTTTGTGCCGGTCCATCGGACGGCGCGCGGAAGCAGCAATGCGATACCTAAGCCATATAGAAAGGCAGAGAAGGTTTTCATGGACTTTTGGATTTTATTCGATGGCAAAGATCACGTTGACGCTGCCTTGGATCTCTATTTTTTCAAAGCTGATGTCGATAGGGTCGTATCGCTGGGCCTCGTCCATGGCCATGCCGCGCACCAAAATTCCGGCCGTTTTGCCCTGCAGGTAACGGTTCGTGCTGAGGTCGGAGAGATAGAGCGCTTTGCCCAATGCCTGGCCAAGGGGCCGCAACATGGCCTCTGCCTGAAGTTTAGCCTTGGCAACGGCCTGCCCTACCAAGGCCGTTTGCAGCGTTTCCATTTTTGAATACTCGGTTTTGGTGAGCTGCACATTGGCAATGTCGATAGCCTCGAGGGCCACGATCACCTTGCCAGCGGTCTGGGCATCATAGACCAGCAGCGTATAGGCCTTGCTCTTGAGCACATCGGTTTTTTTAAGGAAGTAATTCTTGAAATTGGTGGCCACATCGGCAAGCGTCAACTGTTTTTTGGGGTCGATACCAAGGGCCTTGAATTTTGCCGCCATTTTGTTCTCGAGTTCCTCTACCGAGGTCTTGCCCTTGGTGTCGGCCTCGGTAATGAGGATCGACAGATAGATCCGGTCGGGCACCACAAGGGTATCCACTACGGCATTGGTCTCCAAATAGGGTTGGTCGAGGTAATTTTTGTTCTGGGCCAGGGCGGGAAGGCTGCATAATATGCCCACTGCGACAACAATTATTTTTTTCATATTTTTTGTTATTGGGTTGAGGTGATTTTTATGTTTAAAGATAAGCAAAGGGTGTGCCAGTTTGTAGCATTTCTTTGCGCAAGTGAATGTCTAGGATAGGATTCCTTTGTTTTTTAATTTCCTTGTCCAGTGTTTTTAGGAACTGATTCTTGGCCATAATTTCTTCTTCTTCTTTATGGAGTCTCAATAATCATGGTCAGATGGTTTTAAAAAACTTGATCCTATTTTTAGGGGATTTTTTTGATAGGTCCAATGGCGGCGATGGCTAATTCCTCA
The DNA here is from genome assembly GCA_963710535.1 of uncultured Flavobacteriaceae bacterium. GTDB lineage: Bacteria > Bacteroidota > Bacteroidia > Flavobacteriales > Flavobacteriaceae > Pelagihabitans. The sequence goes on along the minus strand of CAVQAW010000010.1, from coordinate 645,358 downwards.
TGCCCTTATAATAAACTTGACCACATAATCCACGGTGTGGCAAGAAGAAAGATTACCAAATTCAAAACCGTGATCACCGCGCCTTGTTTATAGATGTCTTCCGTCGGTAAAAAGCCACTTCCCGCAAACAATACATTTGAACTGGAAGCCTGGGGGGTAATGACGGCGAAATAATTGGTTGCAAAAGAAAGCATAAAGGCCATCAGTGCCGCGGGTACCCCAGCGTTTACCGCAACTTGTAAAAAAACAGCATATAGGGCCAGCAATTGTGCAGTCTGACTGACAAAAAGATAATGGATCAAAACATATAATACGGTCAACAGTACATAAACCGTAACCCAGTTATAACCGCTGATGAGGGTTGCTATCTGGGCCCCTAAGGTTTTCATGAAACCCATGTCGTTCAGTGCCGTACTCATCATATATAAAATGGCGAACCATACATAGGTTTCGAGGGCATCTCCGGCCCCTTGTCGGATATCATCGAGCGTGTACACATTGGCCAAAATCAGTACCGACAATCCGAGAAAGGCGACAATGGCCAAGTCGATGTTCAAAACCGGCGATAAGGCCCAAAGGAGGATCATCCCGAAAAAGGTGATGCCCATGATCCATTCATGCTTGCGCATGGGTCCCATTTCCTGGAGTGCTTGCTTTGCCATTTCGGGCGCTTCGGGCGTGTACTTGTTTTCTGGAGGAAAAAGTTTGTACAATACAAAGGGGATGGCGATCAGGGCGATGATACAGGGCACCGAAGCCACCAAGAGCCAATTCCCAAAACTGATGTTCACTCCAAATTGGGCTGCAATTCCCGCGCCTACGGGATTAGCGGCCATTCCGGTAAACCATAGTGCCGAACTTATCGTGTGTCCGGAAATGGCGGTCATCATAAGATAACTTCCCGTTTTCTTTCTGCTTTCCGGGGTCGGGAGGAATCCGGTGTCCAAGGACAACGCATGTACGATGGGATAAAGAATTCCCGATCTTGCGGTATTGCTCGGAATGGCGGGTCCGAGTAAGGGTATCGGTAGCTACGATACAATAGCCCAAATTTAAGGTCGACTTCCCGAATCGGCGAATCAACAAAAAGGCGATTCGCCTTCCCAATCCTGACTTGATAACCCCTTTTGCGACCAAAAAAGCGGCTAAAATGAGGAGCATAAAACTCTCGGAGAAGCCCGAAAAAGCTTGTGCAGGGGTAAGAACCCTGAAGAGGACCACCGCCACCAACGCGAGGACCGATGCGGTAAAAATGGATAGGGCATCGATCAATACGCCCAAGATGGCCGCTATAAAAATGGCGAACAAATGCCATGCATCGGGTGACAGGTCCCAAGGGATGGGGAGGTGCCAGATCGTTATGCCAAATAACAGGGTAAAAACCCTTTTTATCCAAATCGATTTTTGTCGGCGATGAGAGGGTTCTTTCACTTCAGTTGCGTTCATTTGGTTGTGGTTGATGTCATCATCAATGAATGGCCTTGTTGTTTTCTTCCGGCTTTTCCGATCACGGCATTACCTATTTTTCATTGTTCAGGGGTTGGTCATAGTGCCTGCTTCACTGAGCTTTTCGGCCATCGCAAACCATCTTTTTGAGTCTTTGAAACGCCAAGGTAGCATAAAGTCACTGAAGCAGGTTTGCGGAAAGAGTAATGTAGTACAACGGTTCAGTGTATTAGAGTATTGGGTTTTCACCCTCTATCTTTTCCGTTTTACTCTGACTTTTCTTTTATGTTTATACTGTCATTTTATTACTTAAACCGCTATTAATTCAACACAATGTTGTGCGCTTGAGCAATACACTATTCTTTGTCAAACCTATGGTGCATAACTCGTCCTGACCAAGCTGTCAAATGAGTTATTTTACCTTCATCATTTTTATTGAATAAAATCCATCTGTCAAATCCAGACCCCGGATATGATTCACTAATAAAATGGAATTGATTATAACCATCAGGTTCTAATTTGGTGTCTGGTAAATTGGAGCTTTTAAGAACTAAAGTACCGTCTTCATTTTGATCTATATGCCAATAATAATCGAGATGCTTACTATAAAATCTTCCGGTGTATTCGCCGATCATTTCTTTTGATGGCTGCCAAACAGCTTCCGTATCATGCACCATCGTTACCCCGGGAAAACCATCATCATAAGTTACCGTTAAAGTGGTTGACGCATCCTTGCTAGCCTTAGTAAATTCAAATTGAACACCAAATCCATCCTTGTAATAAAATACATTTGCGCCCACCGGAGTAAGTGTAATTACATAGTTTCCTTGATATCTCATTTTTAGTGGCTCCCCCTCCATATAAATACTGCTGAACTTTCTAGAAGGATTCGATCCCTCCCAAGAAACTTGATTTTGCCATCGGTAGTTGCCAACGTACTTTATTAATTCGCTTTTTGACATTGGAATGGGCTTGGTTAAGAGCAGGGGTAAGGGCGGATTGGACTGTCTCAAAATTACATTAATAATACCTTTATTTTCTTTTGCAAAACCATCGCTATTTCTATTGCCTAAGGTGATTACGGTAAGCCCTAGGGAAGGGATGCGAGTGATATAATTATACTCATTTACTCCTTCATGAGCAATGACCTGTTGGTCGGCAATTTGGTTATACGTGTACCCTGTAATGTAATGATTTTCTTTTCCGGGCATTAAGCGTACATTTTCAATTAATTTATTGGCGGCTTGATATATTTCAGAGTTGGGATTACTGAATTCCATAGCCCATATTTCGAGATCATTGGCGGAGGTGAGGATATAATAATCTCCGCCCGGAGATGTTTTTTGGATGTTTGCATTCTGGATAGTTCCTTCGCTTGAATCTTCATACATATTGGCCTTATTGGGAATAATTTCCAGAGGGCTTTCCTGCATGCATGTGCTATTCATTTTTAATGGCTTAAATAATCGCAGTTTGATCCAGTCAGGTAAATTCTTTCCGGAAGCTTTTTCCATGATAAGTCGCAATAATCCAAAATCGGAATTACAATACATATATCCTTTACCCGGTTCAATTTCGGGAGCCGGTTGGTTGTAAAGTAGGCGTAAGAATTGCTCTGTTTCAAATCGATTGGACATGCTGTTATACATCAGCAATAGTGTGGCCCATTCGTCCACAAATCCACTTCGGTGATTTAACAAATCCCAAAGGGAAACATTGGCTGCCCACTCCGGAAGTTTTGGAAAATAATGGCTTGCTTTATCATTTAAACTTAAAATACCATCCTTCTCCATCAATATCGCCGCGAGAGCAATAAATTCTCTACCTTCTGAATAAGGTATTCGAACTACAGACTCATGTGTGAACTTAACTTGATTCTCAATGTTCGCACTTCCGTAAGAATTTTTGATTAACAATTTTCCATTTTGAATGATGGTTACAGCGCAACCGGGGCTTTTGCCGTTTAAAGATGCAAAAATACTATCCACCTTACTCTTCAAATCATTCGGACAAGAATTGATGATCGCCATGTTGTAACACGTTATTTATTAGTTATGCAGCGGAAATGTATATTCCAACCGCTAATGCTCCTGCAACTGTTCAACTGATGGCTGAACAACTAATAAGCAAATCCTAAATCAACATTATTAAATTTCCCTAATTTTATCCAAATGAGAACGAATATGTTATAATTGTTTCCGCTTTTATCTATGTTATCAATTGCAGTAAATGTAATTCATTTCCCAAAAAGTCCTTTAAATTATGTGCAATATCGTGTCCTTCCTTAACGGAAATTTCTCCGTCAACTATTGCGTGTAAATCAACGTGGTATTTCATTCCTGCTTTTCGGATAAAACATTTTTCTGTTCCAACTACACCTTTGACTTTTATAGATTCTTCTCGAATTTCTTCCAACAGGTCGTCATACAGGTGTTCATCCATAATTTCTCCTAAAGCTGGTCTGAAAATCAAATAGCTATTGTAAAGAATAAAAGCAGAAGCGAATAAAGCTGCCCAATCATCAGCCGTTTCATATCCTTTGCCGAAAATTAAAGCGATAGAAATTCCGATAAATGCCATAATAGAAGTTATTGCATCACTTCTATGGTGCCAAGCATCTGCTTTGAGTGAAGAACTATTGGTCTCTTTACTTTTTTTGAGAACTATTCTAAATGAGATTTCTTTCCATAAAATGATACACCCAAGTACAATTAACGTCCAAGGTTTAGGAACTTTATGAGGTGTTTGAATATTTTGAATGCTTTCGTAGGCAATAATGGTTGCTGATGTTACAAGAAAAGCGACTACCAAGAACGTTATTAGCGGTTCAATTTTTCCGTGTCCGTATGGATGATTTTCGTCTGCTGGTCGTTTTGCGTATTTTAAACCAAATAGAACAAGTAGAGAAGAGAAAATATCGGTTGTTGATTCTATTGCATCCGCAATGAGTGCATATGAATTACCAAAGAATCCTGCAAGCCCTTTAATCAAAGCTAAACTGGTGTTTCCAATTATGCTAAAATATGTGGTTCGTATTGCAGTTTGTTCGTTATTCATTCAATTTTTCAGGTTGCACACAACTTATGATATCCAAACAAAATATGCTGTTATCCTTCCATAGGGTTGGGGATAACAGCATAGGTTTTGTATTTTCTCGAAAGCTTAAAGGGTACGCAAGTATTCCGCTACGGCACGGGTTTCTTCCTCGGAAAGGTTTTGGTTCAACATGATCGCGTTGTTGTATTCCTTGAGCAAGGCGATGGCTATGGGATCTTCCTTGACCATTACATCGGGGTTTTTGATCATATTCATCACCCAGGCCGGACTTCTGCGTTCGTACACCCCTTTGAGCGCTGGGCCGATCATGCGCTGCTCGGCCATATGGCAGGCGGTACAAATGGCCTTGAACTTGGCCTCGCCGGCAGCGGCCATTTCGGCGTTTACCTCAGCTGGGAAGGTGATGTCCTTGAACGGGCCTACGCCATCATTGTCGAGGTCTACCGGTACGGTGACTTCCACCACTGCGGGCTTGGCCTCGGTCTTGGTGCGGTTCATTTCAAAGCCTTCCTTCTTTTCTTCCTTTTTTTCGCCACAACTGGCAATCAGGGCCGCAACGGCCAATATGCTCCAAATTTTTTTCATGTCGTAAGGTTTTATGCCACTAATATAATGAATAGCCCCGTTCAATGCATTCCCTGCAGGAATTTTATTGCCCTTTGTTCTGTATAATAATGGGCGCCCCAGTCGAAAAAGCCCACATGTCCCCCATAGGCGGGTACTTCAAGGTAAAGGTTCGGGTTGGCCCCTGCCTCCGCAACGGGGTAACATTCAGGGCCCAGAAAAGAGTCGTTCCTGGCATTGATCACCAAGGCCGGGATCGCAATGTTCGACAAGAATTGCAAGCTGCTGCATCGCGCATAATAGTCCATCGCATCCGTAAACCCGTGGGCACGGCTGGTGTAAACGTCGTCAAAATCTTTCAGGGTCACCACGCTTTCGATATCGGCATCGGATATTTTTTCGGGGAATAGTTTTTGCTTTTCAATCAGCTTCACCAGCAGATGGGTTTTGAAGCGTTGGGCATAAAGCACATTTTTGGGCATCAACAACTGTTGCAGCGAACTGTAAAGGCTGCAAGGTACTGACACGGCCACTGCGGCCTTGATTTCCTGGGGCAGGTCGCGGCCCTCCCCCAAATATTTGAGCGCGAGATTCCCTCCCAGGCTAAAGCCCTTGAGGTAGAGCTCGCGATAATCTTTGTTTTGGAGGATATGCCGCACCACTTCCTCCAAATCTTCGGTGGCCCCTGAATGGTAAGAACGATAGAGGCGGTTGGCCTCTCCGCTGCAGCCCCTGAAATTTACCGCACAGGCGTCGTAGCCTTCGGCGTTAAAGGCCTTGGCACTTCCGGTGATGTAAGGGCGCTGGGCATTGCCTTCGAGCCCGTGAAGGAGGATCACCACCTTTTCGGTCGGCGTATCGGCAAAGCTCCAATCGAGATCGAGAAAGTCCCCATCGGGCAGCTCGAGGCGTTCGCGCTGTTGGTTGAGGCCGTTCACCCTGCGTACCAGCCCCGAATAAATGGTGGCGAGGTGGCCGTTCTTGAAGACCAGGGGCGGATTGTATGTCGAGTCGATTTTAGGCATTCCGGGAATAGGGTACAATAAACAATAATCAATTAACAATTAACAATAAACAATTAGCAATGTGCAATTAAAAAGGAACGGTTTGCATTGGTGACGGGTCATTTTAGGGTGAAGGAGGCTCCGTTATAAACTGTATTTGCGATGTGGGGCGACCTGCAAAGTTAAAATAATATATGGTCTTTGGCCTTCACTTTTTCGGGCAGGTCTTTTTCATCGAGCATGTCTTTCAGGTCGATCTCAATGGTACGGCAGAGTGCGGTCATGGGCACATCGTTGATACGTCCCTCAAAGGGATCCTCGCTGTTGCTGCCCACCTTTTCCATGGTGGAAAAGATCCAGGATATGAGTACCGAAAAGAAGATCATCAAAAAAATATACCACCATTGGTTGGCCTCCGAAAGTTCGGTAAGCTCCCCGGCAAAGACGTTGAGCAGCCCGAAAGGGATCAAGATCACGAAAATCCAGGTGAACAGGGTGCTGAAATAGGCATATTGGCGAGGGAAGGGGGTATTCTTGATACGTTCGCACATGCCCTGTAAATTGTAAAGTTCCTCGAGGTTGTGGTGGAAGATCTGCTTGTCGAACTCGGTGATCTTGCCCGCTTCGAGCAGTTGTTTCAGGTGCAGCCCCTGGTTCTTGATCAGATGTGTGGCCACGTTCTTGCGGTTTTGCAGTTCGGCGTCCTCTGCCTCGGTCAGGAACGAATCAAGACCCGCACAGACAGGGTTACGATCGCCATGTCGGTCATAGAGTTTTTGCACCGATCGGTCTTCCTTCATCGAAAATACACTGGGCTGCCTTAACTGCACGCGCAACGCATTGATCCAGGCAAGCTGGCGGTAGATCAGGATTCTGTGGGTCTCACGGTCGCCGTTCACCAAACAGAGCACGTTGGCGGCCCAAGTGCGCGACTGGTTTACGATGCCGCCCCAGATCTTGCGGCCCTCCCAAAAACGGTCATAACTCTGGCTGTTCTTGAAGCCGATGTAAAAGGCCACGGCGATACCGATGACGCTCAGCGGCTGGAAGGGGATGTCGATATGTGTCCATCCCAAATAGTAATAACAATAAAAAATAAGGGAGGCCCATAGGGTATAGAAGATCACGTTCTTCCATGCAAACCTCAGGATGATGCCCCAGCTGATGTTTCTTTTGACGTACATGGGATTTCAATTAACAATTAACAATGAACAATAAACAATGAACAATGGGCTGTTCGGTTGCACAAACAACAAAAAGCTTATTTGGGATAGGTTTCCAAAACCTTGGCCTGTGCCTCGATGGCCGATTTGAACTCGGCCTTCAACTGGGCCACCAGTTTCGCCACCGGCAGTACATCTTCGATCGTGGCCACGCCCTGCCCTGCCGACCAGATGGTCTTCCATGCTTTGGCCTCGGTATCGAGTTCTTTGCCAAAATCGATTTTGGTGTCTTTTTTCAGGTCGGCCTCGGTGATGCCGGCTGCCTTTAAACTGGCCCCGAGGAAATTCGCGTGGACGCCCGAGATGGCCGCAGTGTAGACCACGTCACTGGCTCCGGCATCGATGATCATTTTGCGATAAGCTTCCGGTGCCTTGCTCTCCGTGGTATTGATGAAGCGGGTGCCCATATAGGCCAGGTCTGCACCCATTTGCAGGGCAGAGGCGATGTCGCGCCCGGTACTGATGCAGCCCGATAGGATGATGGTTTTGTGGAAAAACGCCTTTACCTCGGCCACCAAGGTCATCGGATTTACGGTGCCCGCATGGCCGCCCGCTCCCGCTGCGACCAGGATAAGTCCGTCTACACCTGCGCCGGCCGCTTTTTGGGCATGCCGTTTTTTGATCACATCGTGGAATACGAGTCCGCCATAGCTGTGTATCGCATCGACCACCATGGATACCGCGCCAAGTGAAGTGATGATGATCGGCACCTTATGTTTGATACAGAGCTTCAGGTCTGCCTCCAACCGGGGGTTGGTTTGGTGTACGATGAGGTTCACCCCAAAAGGGGCCGGTTTTTTACCGGTCTCTTTCTCGAAGGTCTCCAAGGCGGTTTTGATCTCGATAAGCCATTCTTCGAAGCCTTCGCTTGTGCGTTGGTTAAGGGCCGGAAACGTTCCCACGATGCCATTTTTACAGCATTCGATAACCAATTGCGGTCCGGAGATCAAGAACATTGGGGCGGCGATGACGGGAAGGGAAAGGGCTTGAACAAAGGTTGATTTTTCGGACATTGATTTTTTTTTGAGGTTAAATTTAACAATAAATTTGATTGGACTCTAGCGGCAGACCCTTAGTTCAGTTGGGGTTTGGGTCTTTTACTGGCCAAATATACCCCCAAAAGCACCAGGCCGGCCGCGAGGATCTTGACGGTCGTGAGCGTATCGCGGCCCAGGGCCAGGGCGAACAAGATGCCTATCAAAGGCTGGATGTACACGAAGGCGCTCAAGGTGGAGGCCTTTAACTGGGTAAGGGCAAAGATGTTGAATAGATAGGTGAGAAAGGTGGTGCCCACCACCACAAAACCGATGCCCCAAAACGCCTCCGAAGGCAGTTCGCCCCATTGGATCTCGGTAAACTGGCCGTAACCGAAGGGCAGACAGATGACGATCCCTATGGTGAAGAGCCATTTCATAAAAGTAAAGGGATGGTATTTGGCGATCAAGGTTTTGGCCCCGATCAGGTAGGAACCGTAAAAGACCGAATTCAACATGATAAAGAAATTGCCGAGTGGGATGTTGGGCGCATCCTGCCGTATTTCAGATCCAAAAAAGATCAGCCCCAGGGCGCCCAGGAGGCCTATGGCGATGCCGAGGACTTTGCGCAACATGATCCTTTCCTTGATCAGTACGGCCGAGAGGATCAAGACGATGATTGGGGTGGTGGTCACCAGCACCGAACTGTTGATCGGGGTCGACAGCGACAGCCCCTTAAAAAATACCAGCATGTTCACCCCCATTCCCAAAAGTGCGCATATAAAAAGCCGCAAATAATCCTTTTTTTCAATATGCTCTTTGGGCCCGAAGATCGACATGATCCAAAAGAGGATGGCTGCCCCGGTCACCCGCAGTATGATAAACCCGAACGGTTGCACGTAATGGGGCATCACCCCTTTCGCAATGGTATGGTTGAGCCCATAGATGGCAGTGGCCCCGATGGCCGCGAATATGGCAAGGCTGCGTCGGTTCAAAGATGCAGGGCTTGTTGGGCGGCCTCGACCACTTTTTGGGCATTGCCTATAAAGATTTGGTCATCGGCCAAGATCACCGGGCGTTTGAGAAAAGTATAGTGTTCCAAAATCAGCGCTTTGTAATCGGCTTCTGTGAGCTGTTTTTCATGCAATCCCTTTTGTCGGTAAAGCTGTGCCCTTTTGCTGAACAGTGCCCCATAGCTTCCCGCCAACCGTTTCATTTCATCTACTTGTGCCTCGGTCATGGGCTGGGTCTTGATTTCTTGTAAAGCGACGCCTTTCAGAGGTTCCAGGGCCTTCAGGATGCGTTGGCAGGTACTGCAACTGCCCAAATGGTAAATTTTTTTCATGTCTTGCCGTTATCTTCCCCATGCCGGCCATATGGCGCTGCCCAACAATTGGGGGTATAAATTGTTCCCTGCAAAGAAACCCATTTTCGTTCAATTGTACTATTTTTAGACGGCGAAGCCGGAGCACGAAGCACGCGGAAACCACCGATTATGGAGAACCTATTTGACATCACCATTCAGAACAGAAAGAACCTCGCCTATTTAATGGACCATACCCCTAGGGCGCAATTGCTGCAGATTCCGGAGGGTCACCGCAACAACATTTGGTGGAACATAGCCCATGTAGTCGTTTCCCAGCAGGGCCTGGTCTATAATCTCAGTAAACTTCCATTGTTGGTGTCCCAGGAACTTGTTGAAAAATATCGCAAGGGAACCGTACCCGACGGTACGGCCTCCGAAGAAGAAATAAAAACGGTACGTGAAATTTTATTGTCAACCATTGAGCAGACCCGGGAAGATTACCGAACCGGGAGGTTCAAGGAATATGTTGAATACACCACCAGTGCCCGGGTGACCCTGAGAAACGTCGAGGATGCCATCGCCTTCAATCTCTTCCATGAGGGCCTGCATATGGCGGTTATCCTGGCACTCCAGAAAAAGGTGAGCGCATAGGGCTACTGTAGCTGTGCCGACAGAAAAGGGCCCACCTCTTGATAAGGGAGGGTCAACACAATAGGGCCGTCGGCATATGATCCAACTTCATAGGGATTGTACAGCAGTTGGAGTCCGTCTTTGGTAAATCCGATATTTTCCGGAAGGTAGAAGGTATCCTGTTCGAACATGAGTCCGGTTTGGTTGATCGGCTGGCCGAAGGGAATCTTTTCCTGCTCTCGGAACTTGCGTTCCGCGAATTGTTGGAAACCGTCTCCATCCTTGAAGAGTTGCCGGTTTTCCATTTCGGCGCCCTTTTTTTTATCAAAATTGAGAAAACGCTGTGCGGTATATCCGTGGGCACCTCCGGTGAAAAGGTAGGAAGTGAGCTGTATGGTCAAATGGTTCGTGTCTTCATAAAGCACTTCGCCATTGATCCTTGCCTCCCATTGGGTAGATTCTTCAGCGAATAAATCTTTGAGATCGAGATACCCCTCCCTGAAGGAATCGATGGCCTCCGGAATGGTGGTCACAGAAGCCTCGCCTTCATCAAAAAGCAGCAGCGAAATGACTTCCTCCGTGAGGGCGGTATTGATGGTCTTGGCCAACTTGGACTGATCAAGGGCATGGGGCAGGTCGATCTGCACATCTGGACAATCGGCACAAGGGGTTTCCTCGAAAACCACCGTATCGAAAGTAAGTTTGTCTTCCTTTTGGCAACCGAGTAATAGCAATATCAGCAAGAAATGGCGTATCGGGGACTTCATAAATTTTGGTTTGCGGTAAAAATGGTCAAGCATTGGATGCCATCAAAGATAACGATACATTTGTAGGAACAAATAGCAGTCATGGACGAAAAAAAGTTAAAATTCAATAGCAAAACCATTCATGGGGGCCAACAGCCCGACAAAGCATATGGTGCGGTCATGCCCCCGATTTACCAAACCTCCACTTATGCCCAGAGTACCCCTGGCGGGCACCAGGGCTATGAATATTCGAGAAGCGCCAACCCTACACGTACCGCCCTTGAACAGAGTTTGGCGAGCATCGAGAGCGGCACTTTTGGGCTTGCCTTTGCCAGCGGTCTCGCTGCGATCGACGCCGTTGTTAAACTCCTGAAGCCAGGGGATGAGGTGATTTCCACCAACGATCTGTATGGCGGCAGCTATCGCTTGTTCAAAAAGATTTTTGAAAAATTCGGTATAACCTTTCATTTTATCGGCATGCAAAATGCAGATATGATTGCCGGATACGTCAATAAAAAGACCAAATTGATATGGGTGGAGACGCCGACCAACCCGATGATGAACGTGATCGACATCAAGGCCGTATCCAAACTGGCCAAAAAACACGGCATTTTGCTGGCGGTCGACAACACCTTCGCAACCCCTTACCTGCAACGCCCCTTGGAAATGGGCGCAGATATCGTGATGCATTCGGCCACCAAATACCTGGGAGGCCACAGCGACGTGGTTGTGGGTGCCCTTGTGGTGAACGACAAGGCCTTGGCCGAACAGCTCTATTTTATACAGAATGCCAGTGGTGCTGTCTGTGGCCCAATGGATAGTTTTTTGGTGCTCCGCGGTATCAAAACGCTGCACGTGCGCATGCAGCGCCATTGCGAGAACGGGAGGGCAGTGGCACAATATTTGGCAAAGCACCCCAAAATCGAAAAGGTGTATTGGCCCGGATTTGAAGACCATCCCAATCATCAGATCGCAAAAAGCCAAATGGCCGATTTTGGGGGCATGATTTCTTTTGTGCCGAAAGGGAGCAACTTCAAGGCCGCGATCAAGATCGTGGAGCGGTTGCAGTTGTTTACCTTGGCCGAATCTTTGGGCGGGGTCGAAAGTTTGGCCGGCCACCCGGCCAGCATGACGCACGCCAGCATCCCGAAGGAAGAGCGGGAAAAGAGCGGGGTTGTCGATTCGCTGATTCGTTTGAGCGTTGGTATCGAGGATGCCGATGACCTGATCGCCGATTTGGAACAGGCCATCGGCTAGGTAATTATCAAATAGTAAAAAAAAGAGGGTGAAAATTGTTAAAATAATATATTTTTGCCGTTAAATTTAATATTCAATAAAGAAATAACTTATTCCGAAGCATTTTATGGAAGCAAAAATCGAAGCATTTATGAACGAGGTGCGGGTCAGAAATGGCCACGAACCCGAATTTATCCAAGCCGTACAGGAAGTCGCCGAAACGGTGATCCCGTATATCGTGAAACACAAAATATATAGCGGTAAGAACATCCTCTTAAGAATGGTAGAGCCGGAAAGGCTTATTTCGTTCAGGATTTCATGGGTCGACGACAAAGGCGAAATCCATGTAAATCGTGGCTATCGTATCCAAATGAATTCGGCCATTGGGCCCTATAAAGGCGGATTGCGTTTCCATCCCTCCGTGAATGCGAGTATTTTGAAGTTCCTGGCTTTTGAGCAGGTATTCAAGAATAGCCTTACCACCCTGCCCATGGGCGGTGGAAAAGGCGGGTCCGATTTTGATCCCAAAGGTAAATCGGATGATGAAGTGATGCGTTTTTGCCATGCTTTCATGACCGAACTATGCCGTCATATAGGCCCGAATACCGACGTGCCCGCGGGCGATATCGGCGTAGGTGCCAGAGAAATCGGGTTTTTGTTCGGGATGTACAAAAAGATCAGGAACGAATTTACCGGAGTGCTTACTGGAAAGGGACTTTCCTGGGGAGGGTCAAAAATTCGACCCGAGGCCACAGGCTATGGTACCGTTTATTTTGCACAAAGCATGCTGAAGACCAAAAAAGAAGACATCAAGGGCAAGACCGTGGTCATCTCGGGTTCTGGGAACGTAGCACAATATGCCGCCGAGAAAGTGTTGCATTTGGGCGGTAAGGTGGTAACCCTTTCCGATTCGGGAGGCTATATTTATGATAAGGAGGGTATCGATGAAAAGAAATTGGCCTTTGTGATGGACCTGAAAAACAACAAGCGCGGCCGTATTTCGGACTATACCAAAAAATATTCCTCGGCGAAGTTCGTCAAGGGCAAGACGCCGTGGGAAGTTAATTGTGATGTGGCGCTGCCATGCGCCACCCAGAACGAGCTTGATGGCAAAAGTGCCGCCACGCTGATCAAAAACGGATGCATCTGTGTGGCCGAAGGCGCAAACATGCCCTCTACCCCCGAAGCGATCCACGCCTTCCATAAAGCGAAATTATTGTTCGCACCGGGCAAGGCTTCCAATGCTGGCGGCGTTGCCACTTCCGGTCTGGAAATGTCACAGAACTCCCTGCGCATCAGTTGGACCCGCGAGGAAGTCGACGAGCGTTTGAAAGGCATCATGGAAGACATCCACGATTCGTGTATCGAATATGGAAAGGAAAAAGACGGGTATTGCAACTACGTCAAAGGCGCGAATATTGCAGGCTTCGTAAAAGTGGCCGATGCCATGCTCGCACAAGGGGTGATTTGATAAAGACTCCCCTGAATCAGGAAAAATGACGGGAATTAGGTTTGATTTTCAAGCCTTTTCCCCGTTTTTTTGGTCGCCTGCTTTGCTTGGTTCGATGGGGGCAATACCCCTATCTTTACGCCAAAACCCAACCCAACCGATGCAGGTCACCACCAAGGCCATAGTGCTTTCCGCTTTGAAATATGGCGATACCAGTTTGATCGTAAGGGCCTTCACGGCCAGTGATGGCCTGAAATCATATTTGCTCAAGGGCGTTCTGGCTGCAAAAAAAGGGAAATTGAAAGCGGCCTATTTTCAACCATTTACCCAGTTGGAAGTGGTTGCCATGCACCGCAATAAGGGCACTTTGGAGCAGCTACGGGAAGCCAAGGTATACTACCCTTACCATAGCCTCTATACCGATATGGCCAAGAATGCGATGACCCTTTTTTTGGCTGAAATGGTGGGCAACAGCATTCAGGAGGAAGAGCGCAACCAAGGCTTGTTCGATTTTTTGGAAGCGGCCCTGCAATGGATGGATACCCATGACGATATCGCCAACTTCCATGTCTTTTTTTTGTTGGAACTCACCAAGTATTTGGGATTTTATCCCGATACCCATTCCGTAGCGGCCGACTATTTTGACCTAACCGAGGGAGCCTTTGTCGAATCCCCGTCCCTGAACCCCCTTCTGGCCGGTGATGATTTAAAACTTTTTAAAACCTTTTTGGGCATAAATTTTGATGCGATAGGAAGCGTAGGCATGTCGAAGAAGAGCCGACAAGCACTTTTGAAAACCTTGATCTTGTATTTCGAATTACATTTGCAGGGTTTTCGAAAACCAAAATCCCTCACGATTTTAAATGAAGTTTTTAGTTGATATGCAGCGGATACCATTGGCCTTCTTTCTTCTTTTCACATTGGGCCTCCATGCCCAGGAAATTACCGTTTTGGATGCGGACGACCAAGCGGGCATACCCAATGTGGCCTTGTTCAACGAAGACCGGTCCAAGACCGTAATCACCGATTTTGACGGCCGCTGCGACATAACCGACTTCGATCGCAACGAGAAAATCTATTTGCGGCACTTGAATTACCAACTTCGCAGAAGCACCAAGGCACAAATGCTGAGACAGGGGGGCATGGTTTCGTTGGAACTTCGACCGCAGCAGCTAGAAGAAGTAGTGCTGTCGGTGTCGAAATGGGAGCAACAGAAAAAAGACATCCCCCAGAAAATCGCCAAAATAAGCGCACTGCAGATCGCTTTTTCCAATCCTCAAACTTCGGCCGATCTCTTGCAGAACAGCGGTAAGGTATTTGTTCAAAAGAGCCAACTCGGTGGGGGAAGCCCCATGATCAGGGGATTCTCTACCAACAGGCTTTTGATGTCGGTAGATGGGGTTCGCATGAACAATGCTATTTTCAGGGGTGGAAACCTACAGAACGTCATCTCCATCGACCCTTTCACGGTTCAATCGACCGAGATTATTTTTGGACCTGGAACGGTGATCTATGGCAGCGACGCCATGGGCGGGGTCATGAACTTTTACACCAAAAATGCGGAGTTTTCATCGGGCGACTCGACCCAGATCAGCGGGAATGCCTCTTACCGTTTTGCTTCGGCCAACCAGGAAAACACCGGCCATGTCGACTTGAATTTTGGACATAAACGCTGGGCCTTTTTAACTCATGTTTCCTATAACAATTTTGGAGACCTTAAAATGGGTCGCCACGGACAAGACTCCTATCTGAGAAACAATTACGTGGCCACGGTCTCAGGGGAAGACCTGCTTGTGGCGAACCCGGAGCCCAGGAGGCAGCTGCCCACAGGTTACGATCAGATCAACCTGATGCAGAAGATTTCCTACAAACCCAGCAGCAATTGGTATTTCAAATTCAATACCCATTATTCGGAGACCTCCGATTATTCACGTTACGATCGATTGATAAGGCCAAGGGGTGACGGCCTGCGATCTGCGGAATGGCAATATGGGCCACAAAAATGGTTCTTGGGCAATTTTCAGATTGACAAAAAAGGCAAAGGTCTTTTTTACGATGGAATGAAGATCACCACCGCCTACCAACATTTTGAAGAGAGTAGAACCGATCGCAATTTTGGGGAACCGATCCGCTTCAAGGCCATGGAGAAGGTCGATGCACTCTCGGGCAACATCGATTTCGAAAACAAGAAAATGGGCAACCTCAGGTTGTACTATGGCACCGAGTACGTTTTCAATAGGGTGCATTCTACGGGTAGCCAAGAAGATATCGGCAGCAATACCATCTCCGCTGCGGCCTCCCGTTATCCGGATGGTTCCCGCTGGCAAACCCTTGCCGGTTATGTCAGTGGAGAGTTTCAGGCCAAGCCGAATTTCAGCCTGCTCTCAGGGCTTCGGTACAGCCATGTTTGGATCGATGCCGATTTCGACAGGACCTTTTATCCCTTTCCCTTCGACAATGCCGACCTCAACAATGGCGCATTGACCGGTAGTCTGGGCTTCAGTTGGCTTCCGAAGGCCGATCTTCAGGTGACGCTGAACGGTTCAACCGGATTCCGTTCTCCCAATATCGACGATGTGGGCAAAATTTTCGATTCGGAACCCGGGGCGGTGGTCGTGCCCAATCCCGATCTGGAACCGGAATATGCCTACAATGTGGAGCTGGGGCTCCAAAAGAATTTTCAGGACAGGGTCGTTTTCAAAGGCTCGGCCTTTTATACGTATCTGGTCGATGCCCTGGTGCGGAGGGACTATCAATTCAATGGCGCTTCGGAAATAGAATACAACGGGGAGCTGAGCAGGGTACAGGCCATTCAGAACGCTGCCAAGGCCTATGTGTACGGTTTTGAATTCGGGATGGATGCATTTCTGACCGATAGGCTTTCACTCGCGGGCAATTTGACACTTACAAATGGGATAGAAGAAGAAGATAATGGCACCGATGCTCCGGGCCGTCATGTGGCGCCCACTTTTGGGGATTTGCACCTGCTCTGGAACAACCAAAAGATCAAGACCGATCTTTTCCTGAACTTCAATGGGGAAATCGCCTATGAGGATCTTGCCCCTTCGGAACGGAGCAAGGATTATATCTATGCGGTCGATGCGAACGGCAACCCCTATTCCCCTTCATGGTATACCCTTAATTTTCGATCGCAGTACCAAATTACAAATGCCTTTAAAGCGACCGCAATACTCGAAAACATGACCGACCAAAGGTACCGTTCCTATTCCTCCGGCATCGTTGCCCCCGGCATCAATCTGGTGCTTGGATTGGGGGTGCGATTTTAAGCGAGCATTCATGATAGATAAGGAGCGTGCTTGTGTGCGGGCCATTTTTTCCATTTAAAACCGGCAATTCGATTTTTCGATCGATTTCGGTCGGCACATGTCCTTTAAATTCGGCCAAAAATCATTAATTTTGCAGCCTTTATTTGTAGTACCTAGAGCAATTCGTATGAAATTCGCTGAATACAAGGGATTGGATCTTCCGAAAGTCGCAGGGGAAATACTGGATTATTGGAACCACCATCAAATTTTCGAGAAAAGCGTTTCCAGCAGGGAAGGCAAACCGCCCTATGTATTCTATGAAGGGCCTCCTTCCGCGAACGGCATGCCGGGTATCCATCATGTGATGGCAAGGACCATAAAAGACATTTTCCCACGATACAAGACCATGAAAGGCTACCAGGTGAAGCGCAAGGCCGGCTGGGATACCCATGGCCTGCCCATAGAACTTGGCGTTGAAAAAGAACTGGGCATCACCAAGGAAGACATCGGCGACAAAATATCGGTGGAGGATTACAATGCCGCATGCAAGGAAGCCGTGATGCGCTATACCGACGTTTGGAACAGGATGACCCTGCAGGTCGGATACTGGGTGGATATGAACGATCCCTACATCACCTACAAATCTAAGTACATGGAGTCGGTCTGGTGGCTGTTGAAACAGATTTACGACAAAGGCCTGATCTATAAGGGCTACACCATTCAGCCCTATTCGCCCAAGGCTGGCACGGGATTAAGTTCCCACGAGCTGAACCAGCCGGGTACCTATCAAGAAGTAACCGATACCACGGTAGTGGCCCAGTTCAAGGCCAAAAAGGAAACACTCCCCAGTTTTTTAAAGCCATTTGAGAACGATCTCTTTTTTTGGCATGGACCACAACGCCCTGGACACTGCCTTCCAACACCGCATTGACGGTGGGCTCCAAGATCGACTATGTGGTGGTGAGAACCTTCAACCAGTATACCTTTGAGCCCTGCCACCTGATCTTGGCCAAAAACTTGGTCGATGCCCAATTTGGGGGCCGGTTCTTTGCTGCGGAACAGGATTTCGATTTTTCAAACTTCAAGGCGGAAGACAAAAAAATACCCTATCGTATAGTGGCCAGCTGTAAAGGCAAGGACTTGATCGGCATCCGCTATGAGCAATTGCTCAAATACGCTTTGCCCTACCAGCATCCTGAAAATGCGTTTCGGGTGATCGGCGGTGATTTTGTGACCACCGAAGACGGAACTGGAATCGTACATACCGCGCCCACCTTTGGGGCAGATGATGCACAAGTAGCTAAATTGGCCCAACCTGAAGTGCCCCCGATGTTGGTTTTGGACGAGAACGATAATCCGGTTCCCTTGGTAGACCTACAAGGAAAATTTCGTCCTGAGATGAACGAATTGGGGGGTAAATATGTCAAAAACGAATACTATGACGACGGTACCGCCCCAGATAAATCGGTAGACGTTGAAATAGCCATTAAGCTCAAGGAAGAGAACAAAGCTTTTAAGGTAGAGAAGTACCTGCATACCTATCCCAACTGCTGGCGAACCGATAAACCGATCTTATATTACCCCCTCGATTCTTGGTTCATCAAGATCACCGATGTGAAAGACAGGATGTTCGAACTCAATCAGCAGATCAACTGGAAACCTAAATCTACCGGTGAAGGGCGTTTCGGCAATTGGTTGGCGAATGCCAACGACTGGAACCTCTCAAGATCCCGGTATTGGGGTATACCCCTGCCCATTTGGCGCACGGAGGATGGCCAGGAAGAATTGATCATTGGGTCTGTGGCCGAACTGAAAGCGGAAATGGCCAAGGCCGTGAAAGCGGGCCTGATGCCCCGGGATATTTTTGGGGATTTTGTAGTGGGAGACCTGTCGGAAGAGAATTACGATACCATAGACCTCCATAAGAATATTGTCGATCAAATTGTGTTGGTATCGCCATCGGGCAAGGCCATGAAGCGCGAAGGCGACCTGATCGATGTATGGTTCGATAGTGGGGCCATGCCCTATGCCCAATGGCATTATCCTTTCGAAAACAAGGATTTTATAGACAAGAACATCACCTTCCCCGCCGATTTCATCGCCGAAGGGGTAGATCAAACCCGGGGATGGTTCTACACCCTACACGCTATCGCCACCATGGTCTTCGATTCCATAGCCTATAAGAACGTTGTTTCCAATGGACTGGTTCTTGACAAGGAAGGGAAAAAAATGTCGAAGCGCTTGGGCAACGCGGCCGATCCGTTCGAGACCATGGACGAGCACGGGGCAGATGCCACACGTTGGTACATGATCAGCAATGCCAACCCGTGGGACAACCTCAAGTTCGATATCGACGGTATCGTGGAAGTGAAACGCAAATTCTTCGGCACGCTCTACAACACCTATTCATTTTTTGCCCTGTATGCCAACATCGACGCGTTCGATTATTCCGAAACGGAAATTCCCTTGCAGGAACGCCCTGAAATCGACCGATGGATCTTGTCCGAGCTGCATACCTTGATCAAAACAGTGGATGAGGCTTACGCCGACTATGAGCCCACCAAGGCCACCCGCGCCATTTCCGACTATGTACAGGAGAACCTGAGCAATTGGTACGTGCGTTTGTGCAGGAGGCGTTTCTGGAAAGGCGATTACCAAAAAGATAAAATATCGGCCTACCAGACCTTGTACACCTGTCTGTTGACCGTGGCAAAATTATCGGCTCCCGTGGCCCCATTTTTTATGGACCGGCTTTATAAGGATTTAACGGCCGCAACCCATACTGATAACTTTGACAGTGTACATTTGTCAGAATTTCCGAAATACGATGCCACGATAGTCGATGCGGCCCTGGAAAGCAAGATGCAAAAGGCACAGCAGATTTCTTCCTTGGTTTTGTCAATCCGGCAAAAGGAAAAAATCAAGGTGAGACAGCCTTTACAGAAAATCATGATCCCAGTGTTGAACCAACATCAACGACAGGAAATAGAGGCCGTGGCAAGTTTGATCAAATCGGAAGTCAACGTGAAGGATATTGAGCTGTTAGACGATGCTTCGGGCATCTTGGTCAAGCAGATCAAACCTAATTTTAAGGTCTTGGGCCCCGTTTATGGCAAACAGATGAAACAAATCGCCCAGGCCGTGGGGCAGTTTGGCCAAGCGGATATCCAAGAAATTGAGCAAAATGGCGAAATATCCATTGTAATTGAAAATAAAACCATTATTTTACAGTTGAAGGAGGTAGAGATTTCTTCCCAAGACATTGAAGGTTGGCTGGTAGCCAGTTCGGGATCACTTACAGTGGCCTTGGACGTGACCATGACAGATGATTTGAAAAAGGAAGGAATCGCCAGGGAATTGGTGAACCGCATTCAAAATATGCGAAAGGATTCCGGCTTTGAGGTGACCGATAAGATAGATGTTAAAATCCAAAAGGATGGGTTGGTCGAAAAAGCTGTGGAGAGCAATTTGAAGTACATCATGACCGAAACCTTAACCGCCGAGCTCGATTTGGAGGAACAAATAGAGGAAGGCATGGCGGTGGCCTTCGACGAAGTAAACACAAAATTATTTATCCAAAAACATTAAGATTATGGATCAGGATTTAAAAATTAGATACTCGGACAAGGATTTGGCCGAATTCAGAAAGCTCATTGATGAGAAGATCGTTACGGCGAAAGTGCATTTGGAGCTTTTGAAAAGTGCCTATATGAACGACGGCAATAATGGTACCGATGACACATCGCCCACTTTTAAGGCCTTTGAGGAAGGATCCGAAACCATGAGCAAGGAAGCGAACACGCAGCTGGCCATCCGTCAGGAAAAGTTCATCCGCGATTTGAAGAACGCCCTTTTACGTATTGAAAATAAGACTTACGGCATTTGCCGGGTTACTGGAAAGTTGATCAATAAGGAAAGGTTGAAGTTGGTTCCGCATGCCACCCTGAGCATCGAGGCCAAAAATATGCAGAAATAACCGCAGTTGCGTTCTTTTAGATCTAGCAATACAACATGCCCCCAAAAATGGGGGTATTGCGATTTTAACCCTTTCGTAACCCTTGGAGCCGGGGCCATGCACAGGGTAGGTATGCCCCTTTGGTTTTTTGTGGGCTTCTTGCTGTTTTCCCAGAACGCCCTAGGTCAAAAAGTCATCAAGAAATCGATCATACACCCCGGAATTTCCTTTATTTCCATCGATGCCAATAATTGTTATTCGGTTTCCCTGGGCACCCGGAAAGGGGAAGAAATGTCGGTGACCGCCCAAATGGATGGGGAATACAACCCAGACCTTTTGATCAACATCCAGGAAGAAGGATCCGCTATGTTGATCAGTGCTGGTTTTCAGCCCAATTTTGTGATTCCAAATGATAAACTGAGTGCCCATAAGGTGGTTTCCATAGCCATACAGCTGACATTGCCCGAATGGAAAAGCGTCTCCTTGTTTGGCACCAGTGCCAATGTATCGGTTTTTGGGGACTATAGGGATTTACGCATCAGTCTCAATGAAGGGCAATGTATTTTGACCGGGGTTTCAGAATTTGTGGAAGTGATCACACAAAGTGGCGACATCGAGGTTAGGGACAGGGCCGCCGACATCAAGGCCAGCAGTAAATTCGGAAAGGTCCGCAAAAATGGTATGCCCCCTGGTAGCCATCAATATATCCTGAAGACCATTACGGGGAACATCATGCTGAACAAAACCGAATAATATGTCTATTTTTGCCCCGTTATTTTTCCAACTATGAACTTAAAAAAATCCTTGCTCCTGATATTTTTGATCCTGGCCATCGATCAGATCAGTAAAATTTATATCAAAACCCACTTTTTCCTAGGGGAATCGGTTGAGGTTTTCAATTGGTTCAAGATTTTGTTCATCGAAAATGAAGGTGCCGCCTGGGGGGCCAAGCTGAGCGACGTATTGCCCATTTCCGACAATACCGGGAAGCTTGTTTTGACCATTTTCCGACTTTTTGCCATCGTGGGAATCGGTTATTGGCTTTACGATCTCACCAAAAAAAGGGCGAATACCACCTATCTTTTGGCGGTATCATTGATTTTTGCCGGGGCTTTGGGAAACATTATCGATTCGGTATTCTATGGTATGCTGTTCGACCACAGCAACAACCAAGTCGCCACTGTGTTTGCCAAAGAGCCCTATGGCAGCCTATTTTACGGAAAAGTGGTAGACATGCTCTATTTCCCGATGATCGATACGAACTGGCCCGACTGGGTACCGTATTTTGGAGGCAATCACTTCCGTTTTTTCGAACCTGTCTTTAACGTTGCCGATACCGCGATCAGTACCGGGGTCGGGATATTGATCGTCTTCAACAAAAAAGCCTTTGGCCACAAGGAAGAGACTTCCACACAAACGGAGCAACAGGATCAGTCCGATTTGAACGTATAGGTTTTTTCCGGGGTGATGCAATAGTCCAGGCGCACATCATGGGCTTCGCTGTCGGTAATCTTGGGTACCGCCTCAAAGAGCGAGAGTCCGACTTTTAGCGTATCCTCACGGCATTCATGCAGGAAGCGATCATAAAATCCCTGTCCGTATCCCACACGGTTTCCCAAGACATCAAAAGCCAGCAGCGGCACGAAGACCACATCCAATTGTTTGGGGTCAACCGCGATGCCACCGGTCGGTTCTGGAATGCCCCATGTATTCAATTGCAATGTGGTGGAATCGGTCAAGAGGAAATGCCGCAGTCTGTTTTTTGCGGACACCTTTGACAGCACGACGTGTTTGTCCTTACCTTGTAGAATTGATAATATAAAACTGGTATCTACTTCCTTTTTATCGGAGATGGGAAGAAAGAGGTGGTAAAATTCGCCCTCCCAGATGGGAACTTTGAGCGATTGGTTGGCAATGGCCAGGCTTCCGTTGAACAAATCTTCCGGAGCAAGACCTTCCCGGAGCGATATATGGTTCAATCGCAAGTCTTTCTTGAACATTTTTTTGGATGACGATCTTAGGAGTTGGGGCTCTTAAGATAGTATAAGTAGGTTCCTTGATTTATCCAGACACTATTCTTTTGCGCTTACAAGATAATAAATCCTGAAAAACAGCATAAGAAGGAGATAAGAGCCAAGGGTGATGATGTAATTGTCCATGTTAATCTCGATTTTGAATTTTTAAATATAAATAAAAAAATGAATTAAAAATCCACTAAGTGTAACTTTTCATCGATGAAATGCACAATATGTTTTTTAAAGGGAACCCAAATACACTGATTTTGGGAGAATGATAATGAAATTATATTTGTAAAGTACTGAAAAACAATACAATAAATTTCTTTCGAAGGACTAATGATGTTTTTTTATAAAACGACAAGTTTTTTCTTACAACGACAACTTTAGCAACAATTTAACAAAATAGGTCCAAATAAATTCGATTAATAACAACATTTTTTAGCCAAAGCGTGGTTCACCCGACTTATATGTTTTCAAGAGGAACATGATTCGTCTATGCTGGGCACTGCCATCAAACGGATTAGTGCTAAAATGCCTTGTAAAGGCTTTCACAATAGCGGGTTAAAAACAAGAAAAAGCTGGGTGCTTTTCCAAAAACACAGTAATTTAACTCGATATTCCAAAAATTCACGATTCAGGAACAATGCCCCAATTACCGATTGAAATCCAACTGAGTGCATTGCCCGATAACGCCGGGGTTTATCAGTTTTATGATAGCGACGAGAAAATCCTATATGTAGGCAAAGCCAAGAACCTCAAAAAAAGGGTTGCCTCCTACTTCAATAAAAACCATGAGTACGGCAAAACCCGGGTCATGGTGAAAAAGATAAGGCATATCAAACATATTGTGGTCCCGACAGAGTCAGACGCGCTTTTGTTGGAAAACAATTTGATCAAAAAATATAGGCCAAGGTATAACGTCCTTTTGAAGGATGACAAATCCTATCCCTGGATCTGCATCAAAAAGGAGCGGTTCCCCAGAATCTTCCCGACCCGAAAACTGATCAAGGATGGCTCGGAATACTTCGGGCCATATACCAGCATGAAAACAGTTCGTATTTTGCTCGATCTAGTGAAGAGCGTTTATCCCTTAAGAACCTGCAACTATGACCTGTCACACGAAAAGATATCCGCAGGAAAATACAAGGCCTGTCTTGAGTACCACCTGGGCAACTGCAAAGCACCGTGCGAGGGTCTTCAAAACGCGGAAGAGTACCATCGGCAAATAGAGGACATAAGGGAAATCATCAAAGGCAACTTTAAAACCTCTTTGCAATATTTCAAGCATCAGATGAAGGCCCTTGCCGAGGAGACCAGGTTCGAAGAGGCACAGCGCATCAAGGACAAGATCATGGTGCTTGAAAATTATCAGGTGAAATCGACCATAGTGAACCCGAAAATCAACAATGTCGATGTTTTTACCATCATTTCTGACGAGGCCTATGCCTATGTCAATTTTTTGCAGTTGTCGCATGGATCTATCTTTCGTTCCCATACCTTGGAGATCAAGAAAAAATTGGATGAACCGGACGAAGATCTCTTGCAGTTGGCCATTGTCGAAATTAGGCAAAGGTTTGAGTCGCAATCGAAGGAGTTGTACCTACCTTTCCCTGTAGAGGTAGGACCCGGTGTAAAGGTCACCGTGCCGCAGTTGGGCGACAAAAAGAAAATCATGGAATTCAGCGAGCGCAACGCGAAATTCTTTAGGCAGGAGAAATTCAAACAGATCAAAATCATAGACCCGGATAGGCACGCCAATCGTATCATGGCCCAAATGAAGTCAGATTTAAGGCTATCGTCATTACCGGTCCATATCGAGTGCTTCGACAACAGCAATATTCAGGGGAGTCAGCCCGTGGCTGCCTGTGTGGTCTTCAAGGACGGCAGGCCCTCCAAAAAAGACTACCGCCATTTCAATATCAAAACAGTGGAGGGGCCAGACGATTTCGCGTCCATGGAGGAAGTCGTTTACCGAAGGTACAAGCGATTATCGGAAGAAGGGGAACCGCTTCCGCAGCTGATCATCATCGATGGTGGCAAGGGTCAACTGTCGTCTGCAGTGAAGAGCTTGGATCGGTTAGGGCTTCGTGGGAAAATAGCGATCATCGGCATCGCCAAGCGATTGGAAGAGATATTTTTCCCCGAAGACCCCATTCCGCTTTATTTGGACAAGAAATCGGAGAGCCTCAAACTGATCCAACAGCTTCGGAACGAAGCACATCGATTCGGGATTAGCTTTCACCGTAACAAAAGGAGCAAAGCGGCCATCAATTCCGAGTTGGAGAGTATTGAGGGCATTGGAGGAAAAACGGCCCAAGAGCTCTTGAAAGATTTTAAATCGGTGAAGCGCATCAAAGAGGCCTCCTTAGAAAGTCTTGCAAAAACCGTAGGGATATCCAAGGCCAAAAAAATTTATGAAACATTCCATCAATAATTGCGACCAATAGGCCAGATGAAGAAAACAATGCTCAGCTTTTTGATGTTCACCGTGGCCATAGCGGCCATGGCCCAGGAAGGTGCTGATGTTGAAAGGCCTAAAATCGGGGTGGTATTGAGCGGTGGGGGAGCGAAAGGGATGGCTCATATCGGGGCATTGAAGGTGCTCGAAGAAGCGGGTGTGAAAATAGATTACATCGGCGGCACCAGTATGGGTGCTTTTGTCGGAGCCCTATATGCGGCAGGCTACACTGCCGGTCAGTTGGATTCGATTTTTCGGAACACCAATTTTGATCAACTGATCCGCGATAACTTGCCCAGGAGCGCAAAAACCTTTTATGAAAAGGAGGATTCTGACCGCTATGCCCTTACCCTTCCTTTCAAGAATTTTAGGGTATCGGTGCCCCCGGCCTATTCGGGCGGGCAGAATATCTATAATGAACTTGTAAGGGTACTGTACCATGTGAAGGATATCCATGATTTCAATAAACTGCCCATCCCATTTTTGTGCATTGCCACCAATGTGGAAACCGGAGAACAGGTGTTATTGGATAAAGGGTACCTTCCCGAAGCCGTACTGGCAAGTGGCACCCTGCCCTCCCTTTTCGAGCCTGCGACGTTGGACGGTAAAATCCTTATCGACGGGGGCGTGGTCAATAATTATCCCTTGGATGAGATCAAAAAACTGGGGGCGGACATTATCATTGGGGTTGATGTGCAGCACGGGCTTTCAGATAGGGAAGGCCTGCTCTCGGCCACGGAGATATTGCTGCAGATCAACAATTTCAGAACCGCCGCCGCCATGACCGGTAAATCGAAACGCACCGACATTTACATCAAACCCAGTTTGGATCGGTATTCGGTGATCGATTTCAACAAATATGAAGAAATCGTTCGATTGGGCGAAGTTGCCGCAAGAAACAAATGGGAAGCGTTGAAACTTCTTTCCAGCGGTGCCGACTCGGTGAAGGTCACCGTAGAACATGTGGTGCCCAAAGACAGCTTGATGATCAACCGTTTGATCATCGATGGCGATCTGGAAAACTATACCCGCGGCTACGTCAAAGGCAAACTAAGGTTCAACCTTGGCGAAAAGACCACTTTTAAAAAACTCGACCAGGGCATCAGCAATTTGTCGGCAACCGGCAACTTCAAAACCATACACCATAAATTGACCAGCAACGGTCTTGGGGAAGACCTTACCCTTGTTCTGGAAGAGAATCCCAATAAAAATTTATTGCGGTTGGGCCTCCACTATGACGATCTATACAAAAGTGCTGCCTTGGCCAACCTCACCAAGAAGCGATTGCTCATGAAAGACGATGTGGCTTCCTTCGATTTTATTTTAGGGGACAAGATCAGGTATAACCTGCAATATTATGTAGACAAAGGTACTTATTGGAGTTTTGGCCTGAACTCGAGGTACAATACCTTCGACAACCAGATCAATTTCGATTTGATACGCGATAACTTTGACGTGCCGGGCAGTATCAACATCAATACCATCAATATCGATGTGAACGATTTTACCAATCAGTTGTACCTGCAAACGGTGTGGCGGGAAGAATTTGCTTTTACCATCGGGGCCGAACACAAATGGTTGCGCTTGAGTACCCAAACCCTCGGGGATTTATTGGATACCAACGGACTTCCGGTCTTAAGGGCCGAGGGGGGGCGCACCCTCTTTGAAAAAAGCAACTACTACAGCACGTTCGGACAATTGGTTTTGGACACCTATGATGACCGGTATTTTCCCACACGCGGACTTTACTTTAATGGAGATTTCCATCTTTATCTGTTCTCTTCCGACTTCAATGACAATTTCAAGGAATTCTCGGTCGCGAAAGCGCGCATGGGGGGCGCCTTTCCCCTTTTTAAAAATCTGTCCTTGAATGTGGAAACTGAAGGCGGTTTTAAACTGGGCACCTCCAATGTAACCTCCTTCGATTTTGTTCTGGGCGGCTATGGCACAGATTTGATCAATAACTTTGTTCCTTTCTTGGGATACGATTTTCTAAGTTTGCCGGGCAATAGTTACGTCAAGGCCTATGGACGTTTGGATCTGGAGTTCACCAGAAAAAACCATCTCCTGTTCTCCGCTAATTTTGCGAATGTCGAGGATGATATTTTTAGAACGGGCGAATGGTTTACCGAGCCCAATTATTCCGGGTACGGACTGGGTTATGGCTGGGAATCTTTTCTCGGTCCGGTTCAGGTGATGTATTCCTGGAGCCCAGAAGCCAAGAACAATCAGCTCTTCTTTAGTGTTGGCTATTGGTTTTGAAGACTCCATGAACGTAATATTTTCTTTTTTACGACCTTTGTAAGGATATGCCAAGCCCAAGAATTGATATTACGCCCCATCTCAGGGCCATGTGGTAGTTTAAAGCAAAGTTCCTTCGTTGTTGGGCGGCTCTTATAGATTGCTCTAAATGTAATTGCAGAGGTTCATTGCCCAAACTGCACCAAATATATTCAACTCGAAAAAAACCCGATCATGTCAACATTAGATAAAACATCACTTCACTTGCCCATTGAAAATCCGGAAGCAGAAGATTTCCTGCCTTTGCTGGGCACCGATCATGTAGAACTTTACGTGGGCAATGCCAAACAAGCGGCCCATTACTACATGTCGGCATGGGGATTTCAACCGCTGGCCTATGCCGGTCTGGAGACCGGTCTAAAAGACAAAGTATCTTATGTCGTACAACAGGGCAAGATACGTTTGGTGCTTACCTCGCCTTTAAAATCGGGGGGAGACATCAACAGGCATATCGATGCACATGGGGATGGCGTAAAAGCCATCGCCCTATGGGTCGATGATGCGGCCAAAAGTCATGAAGAGACCACAAAAAGGGGTGCCGAAAGTTATTTTGCGCCCAAGACCTTGCAGGATGATCAGGGCGAAATAGTGCTCTCGGGAATCCATACCTATGGGGAAACCGTTCATGTTTTTGTGGAACGCTCCAAATACAAAGGTGCTTTTATGCCGGGCTACAGGAAATGGGAACCTTTTTATAAACCCAAGGATGTTGGCCTAAAATTTGTAGACCATATGGTGGGCAACGTGGGCTGGAACGAGATGAACAAATGGTGCGAGTTCTATGCTAAGGTAATGGGGTTTGCCCAATTGGTCTCGTTTGACGATAAAGACATTTCCACCGAATATACCGCCTTGATGAGCAAGGTCATGAGCAATGGCAACGGGCGTATAAAATTTCCCATCAACGAACCCGCTGAAGGCCGGAAAAAATCGCAGATCGAGGAGTATATCGATTTTTATAACGGTGCTGGCGTCCAGCATATGGCCTTGGCCACGAACAACATCATAGAAACGGTAAGTGCCCTCAAAAACAGGGGCGTGGAATTCTTGACGGTGCCCGCCGTGTATTATGAGGATGTGCTCGATCGGGTGGGTGAGATCGACGAAGATTTGGCCCCCTTGCAGGAACTTGGCATTTTGATCGATAGGGACGACGAAGGCTATCTCCTTCAGATATTTACCAAACCCATCTTAGATCGCCCCACAATGTTCATCGAAATCATTCAGCGCAAAGGAGCAAAATCATTTGGAAAGGGAAATTTCAAGGCCCTTTTTGAATCAATCGAAAGGGAACAGGCTTCCAGGGGCACTCTTTAAGGATAAAATCGCATTTCCCTGCGCAAATGGGGGAACCAATTGCGCCGATTTAATCGGAAATTGGCCCTCCAATGATAATTCTGTGTTAAACCAAAAGTTAAAGTAAGTTAAAAGGGTTTACAACATAATGTTGATGTATTAAATTTGTACTCGTAAGGGGTGGTTCCCTTACAACTTTAAGTATTGGTTTTTCATAATTTAAAGTTTGGTTGGTTATTTAGGAAAAGCCCTGGTGTTCCATCAGGGCTTTTTTTATGGGCTTGAACGGGGGCACAATAGTTTGGAATAAAATTTGTTTTATAACTGTAAGTTAAACTTGGAGTATTGTCTCTTTTACTAATTTTGGCCTGAATTTTTTGTTATGGGAAAGTGGTTTGCATTGCTGTTCATCTTTGGTAGCCAGTTGTTGGCCGCCCAAAATGGTGGTGCCGCAAAGGATTCGGCCTTTAAACCAGGGGAATGGTTGAAGTTCAGGATGCATTACGGGCTCTTGAATGCCAGCTATGCCACATTGCATGTGAAAACCGATGTGATCAACAAGGTGCCCGTATACCATGTGGTGGGAAGAGGCAGGACCACTGGTTTTGCCAGTATCTTTTTCAATGTTGACGATACCTATGAGAGCTATTTCGATCAAAAAGACGGGAAGCCATATCGCTTTATCAGGAAGATCGATGAGGGGGGATATACCAAAGATGTTGAAATAAATTTTGACCATAATAATGATAAGGCGGTTCTGAATGACAAGAAGAACAAGAAAAAGTATAATTTTGAACTGAAAGACAGCATTCAAGACCTGATTTCCGCTTTCTATTATCTAAGGAACCACTATGACGTTTCCAAACTCGTGGAAGGGGAATCGGTGAAGCTCAAGATGCTCTACGACGACGATGGGGTATTCGACTTCAAGCTCAAATATTTGGGCAAAGAGGTTTTAAGGACTAAATTTGGGAAGGTCGCATGTCATAAGTTTAGGCCCTATGTACAGTCGGGCAGGGTTTTTAAGGAACAAGAAAGCCTTTCTTTATGGGTTTCCGCAGATGACAACAGGATTCCGATCCGCATCAAGGCCGATTTGGCGGTCGGGTCGATCAAAGCCGATCTTGACGGTTACAATGGTCTTAAACACCAGTTTAAAATAATCATGGATTAGCACATCAATGGATAACAAAGGGCATATCGAATCCCAAATCTCAAAACTTGAGGAAAAATACAAGGATTCCGGTCAAGACCTAAGTGCTTATCTCGACGGCCTGCTCTACCAGCGCTACCTTACCTATTGGGACTATATCCATTTAGACACCCTCTTGAGCTTACAGGTTCCCCGTACATATTTCCCGGACGAGGAAATCTTTATCATGTACCACCAAATTACCGAGCTTTATTTTAAGCTGATACTGCACGAACAAAACCAGATCGTTGACGACAAATCGCAAAGCGTCGATTTCTTTCTTGAAAAGGCCCGAAGGATCAACAGCTATTACGAGGCATTGATCTCCTCCTTCAGCATAATGATCAAGGGGATGGAACGCGAACAGTTTTTAAAATATAGAATGGCCCTTTTGCCTGCCAGTGGCTTTCAGTCGGCGCAGTACAGGATGATCGAATTATATGCCACCCCACTCCAAAACCTGGTCCATCATAGCGACAGGAACCGATTTTCCCATGAAAACACCATAGAGGAACTTTATGAAAACATCTATTGGAAAAAAGGGGCGACCGACCTTGCAACGGGCGAAAAGACCTTGACGCTCAAACAATTCGAATATCGATATACCCCCCGATTGGTACGTATCGCCAAACAACTGAAAGGGAACACCATTTATGAAAAGTACCTGCAATTGCCAGAGGATAAGCAGGATAATAAAGCGTTGATCGCGGCGTTAAAGACTTTAGATCTGAACGCGAACGTCAATTGGCCGTTGATGCATATGGGATCGGCACATCGCTATTTGGGAAAGGGAAAAGAGGAAATCAATGCCACCGGGGGCACAAATTGGAAAGAATACCTGCCGCCAAGTTTTCAAAAAGTGATTTTTTTTCCTAAACTTTACTCCAAACAAGCGTTAAATAATTGGGGAAAACAGTGGGTAGACCATATCTTTAACCCTGAAAAAAGAATAAAATAGCAATGATTAAATACTGGGGCATAATAGTATTTGTGGCAATTTTCCTTGCCTGTAAGGAAGAACGACCCGTACCAAGCGATTCCGAAACCGATCAGACCATCGCAATGGCGGAAGAACCGGAGCTGGTTCGATTCGGATTCAACCTCAATGACTTTAAGGTAAAAATGGATACCGTGAAGCGGGGAGATAGTTTTGGGCAACTGATGTTGGAGAACAAGGTTGAATACCCGAAGATCGCCAAAATTTCACAAGAATATAAAGATACCTTCGATGTTCGGAGAATTAGGGTCGGCAAACCCTATATGATCTTGCAATCGAAAGACACTTCCGAAATCGCCCAAGTGTTCATTTATGAGAACGATGCCATCAATTACACCGTGGTCGACTTTCGCGACAGCGCCGTTGCCTATAGAAACCGTAAAGCGGTAAAGTATGTGCAGCGTGAGGCTTCCGGCGTGATAGAAACCTCATTGTCCGAAGCCATCCTGGATCAGGGTATCGACTATAATGTCACCAACAACCTATCCGAAATTTATGCCTGGACCATCGATTTCTTCCGCTTGCAAAAAGGCGATAAGTTCAAAGTGATCTACAAGGAAAAATATATCAATGATACCGTTTATGCAGGGGCCGAACCCATTGAAGCGGCCTATTTTGAACACAACGGCAGGCCTATCTATGCCTTTGCCTATGAAAACGATTCCCTTAAAGGGCTAAGGGACTATTTTGACGAAGATGCCAATAATCTAAGGAGAACCTTCTTAAGGGCTCCGGTCCAGTTCAGCAAAGTAAGGATCTCATCGCGATATAACCTTAAAAGGAGGATCCGTTTTTATGGAAACAAAATAAGGCCACACAAAGGCACCGATTATGCAGCTCCATTGGGAACCCCCATTATTGCGACCGCCGATGGGACGGTGGTTGAATCGACCCGAAAAGGCGGGAATGGCAAGTATGTGAAGATCAGGCACAATGGCACCTACGATACCCAATACCTGCATATGAAAAAACAAAACGTGAGGAAAGGACAATTCGTTCGACAGGGCGATGTCATAGGCTGGATCGGGATGACCGGAAACACCAGTGGTCCACATGTTTGTTATCGTTTTTGGAGAAATGGTAGGCAAGTTGATCCACTGCGGGAAGAACTTCCAATGGCAGAGCCGTTGGCGGAAGACCTTCGGCCCGATTATTTTGCATTTATAGACCCTATGAGGACGCAATTGGATTGTATTGAACTACAGGAAACACCGATGAACCAACATGACGAACTCCTAACCATGAACCAATAAGATGTCGCTCCAGAACACCGACCCTACCAAGACCAATTCCTGGAAGAAGCTCCAAAATCATTATCAGGAAACCAAAGACATCACACTGAAGCAGCTTTTTGGCTCAGACCACAAAAGGGCCGAAAAACTAAGTTTGGTATGGAACGATTTTTTATGCGACTATTCCAAAAATAGGATTACAGGGGAAACGATGCCTTTGCTGATACAACTGGCGGAGGAAGCCGGCTTAAGAGATGCCATCCAAAAATACTTTGGAGGGGATATCATCAATCAAACGGAAGGAAGGGCCGTATTGCACACCGCTCTAAGGGCCCAAAAATCGGACCGTGTATTGGTAGATGGCGAGAATGTGGTGCCGGAAGTCTTTGAGGTGAAGGACAAAATCAAGGCCTTCACGGAAGCTATTGTTAGCGGGGCCAAAAAAGGCTATTCGGGAAAAGCGTTTACCGATGTGGTCAATATCGGCATCGGTGGATCCGACCTAGGGCCTGTTATGGTGGTGGAGGCCCTCAAATTTTACAAGAATCATTTGAAACTCCATTTTGTCAGCAATGTAGATGGCGACCACGTATATGAAGTACTTAAGGAATTAAACCCCGAGACCACCTTGTTCGTGGTGGTTTCCAAGACATTTACCACCCAGGAAACCCTTACCAATGCACTCACCATAAAAAAATGGTTCTTGAAGCATGCGGGACAACAAGATGTTGCCAAACACTTTGCGGCAGTTTCTACCAATACCGAAAAGATAGCCGAATTCGGGATAATGCCCGAGAATGTATTTCCCATGTGGGATTGGGTCGGGGGTCGATTTTCGCTTTGGAGCGCCGTCGGACTTTCGATTTCCCTTGCGGTGGGATATGATCATTTCGACACCCTGTTAAAGGGGGCCAATGCCATGGACACCCATTTTAAAACTGCCGATTTTAAGGAAAACATGCCCGTAGTCCTCGCCCTGCTGAGCATATGGTACAATAACTTTTATGGTTCGGAGACCGAGGCCATTATTCCATACACCCAATATTTGAACAGGTTTTCGGCCTATTTGCAGCAAGGCATCATGGAAAGTAATGGGAAAAGCGTTGACCGAAATGGCCATAAGGTCGGGTATGAGACTGGGACCATCATCTGGGGGGAACCTGGCACCAATTCCCAGCATGCCTTTTTTCAATTGATCCATCAGGGCACCAAGTTGATCCCCACCGATTTTATTGGATTCAAAAAATCACTTCACGGCGATACCGATCATCACAATAAGTTGATGGCCAATTATTTTGCCCAAACGGAAGCTTTGATGAACGGAAAAAGTGTTGAAGAGGTCCGCAAAGAGCTCGCAGCCAAAAATGTGTCCGAAAAAGAACTTCAAAAGTTGCTTCCCTTCAAGGTTTTCGAAGGGAACAAACCCACCAATAGTATCTTGATACATCAGCTTACCCCTGAAAGCATGGGTGCCCTTATAGCCCTTTATGAGCACAAAATTTTTGTTCAAGGGGTGATTTGGAATATTTACAGCTATGACCAATGGGGCGTTGAGCTCGGAAAACAGCTTGCCAATACCACCCTAAAGGATATCGAGGATTCCGAAATAAGCGATCATGACAGCTCTACGATGCGCCTATTGCAATATTTTAAAAGCTAAATTATTCTTCTTTCATTATTTTAACATTATTTGCACTCACCCGCCTTGTTTTCAAGAGGTTACAGTCGTTGTGATAGACCCTTCAGTTGTCTGTTTTTTAACATTTAAATAACAATTGAACGGTTAATTTTTTTCATTTTTGCGGCTCTAATTAAAAAAAATCTTGAAAATGAAAAAATTCTACTTATTGCTTGCTTCCGTTTTTGCCTCGGCAATGGCTTTTTCGCAGGGAATCACCACGGCGAACATGCAGGGTACCGTCTCCGATGAACAGGGCGAACCACTATTGGGGGCCAATATCGTGGCCGTACATGCCCCTTCGGGCACTACCTATGGTGCGATTTCCAATGAAGAGGGCCTTTTTTACCTTCCCAATATCAGGGTCGGTGGTCCTTATACCGTTAGCATTACCTATGTAGGCTTCCAGGACCAGAATTTTGATGGTATCGTGCTCGGTCTCGGCCAAACCTATAGTCTAAAAGTGAATCTTATTGAGGGCATGCAGTTAGACGAGGTGGTGGTGACTTCCATCAGTGGCGGCATTATTGATTCGGATCGTACCGGCCCGGCCGTGAACCTGTCAAGGGAAACCATCGATGCCTTGCCGACGATTAGCAGAAGCATCAACGATTTTACCAGATTAACACCACAGTCAAACGGCACTTCATTTTCCGGAACATCAAGCAGGTTCAACAACTATACCATTGATGGCAATATCTACAATAACAACTTCGGACTGGGCGATGGGCAGTTTGCCGGTTCCAATCCGATTTCATTGGACGCCATAGAGGAAGTACAGGTGAATCTTGCCCCTTACGATGTGCGTTTGGCTGGTTTTACAGGAGCTTCGGTAAATGCCATTACCAAATCCGGGACCAATGATTTCAAGGGATCTGTCTATTACTACTATAGGAACGACCAAATGGTAGGCAACAAACTAAGGGATATAGAATTGAACCGTGGCGACTCACAGAACGACATCAAGGGGATTAGCCTTGGAGGCCCTATCCTAAAAAACAAACTATTTTTCTTTGTCAGCTACGAGGAAGAAGAGGAAGCCGTTCCCGGTTTTACCAGACAAGCTTCAAGGCCAGGTCTCAATCCCGATGGATTGACCATTTCCAGGGTACCGGCCTCACAACTCGACTTTATCCGTCAAAGCATGAATTCGCTTTATGGCTATGAAACAGGGCCTTATGAGAACTATCCCTTCGCTTCGTCGCAAACACGCTTTAATGCCAGATTGGATTTCAACCTGAACCAAAACAACAAATTTTCATTAAGGTACAACGTGTACGAAGCGGCTACAGACGTGTCCATCAATGGGAACTCGAACCGTTATCTCGCGACCCGTTACCGAAATACGAACCGATTCGGGATAGAGGCAATGACTTTCGCAAATGCAAACTATACCAATGACAGGAAAGTGGAATCCTGGGTTGGGGAATGGAACTCAAGGGTCGCCGACAACATGTCGAACCAGTTCACCGTAGGCTACACGGCTATCACAGATCCCAAAAGGGGTATTCCCGGGGGACAGGACTTTCCATTTATCGAGGTCTTGGAACCGGACGGTGGCGGTAACCTTCTTTATTACACCGCCTTGGGGAACGAACTGTTTACCGTAGGGAACCTTTTGGAAAACAATGTTTTTAATATTACCAACAACTTTTCGATCTACTCCGGGAAACATACTTACACTTTGGGGGCCAATTTTGAATTCATGACTTTCAAAAATGCCTTTAACCCCGTATTCAATGGCTTTTATAGATTTACCAGCTATGATAGTTTCGTGGAAACGGTGATCAATCAGACCCCTGGCGCCTATCCTGATGCTTTTGCCAAAGGATTCGCCTTGGACGGGTCAAATACACCCCCTGTGGACGA
This sequence comes from uncultured Flavobacteriaceae bacterium, assembly GCA_963710535.1. Taxonomy (GTDB): domain Bacteria; phylum Bacteroidota; class Bacteroidia; order Flavobacteriales; family Flavobacteriaceae; genus Pelagihabitans. The sequence goes on along the minus strand of CAVQAW010000010.1, from coordinate 609,460 downwards.
AACCAAATTTGGTCAGTTCGGTATTTATTTTCAGGATGAATATCAGCTGAACGATGACCTGAAGCTCACAGGTGGCTTGAGAATCGATTTTCCTTTCTATCCTACCGATATTCCAAGAAACACCTTGCTCGATGACCTGAACAAGACCTTTACAGATCAAGATGGCAATACCTTTACCCCAGACGTGAGCCAATTCCCTAAGGTGAAACCGCTTTTCTCACCTAGGGTAGGGGTCAACTGGGATGTCAATGGTGAGGGGATCACCCAAGTAAGGGGTGGTATGGGCGTGTTTTCAGGACGTATTCCCTTTGTGTGGCTCAGCAACCAGGTCAATGGATCCGGTGTGGTTCGCGGAGGTATTGGTTATGAAGGCGCCGATGTTGCGGCTGCTTTTGGTCCTAACTATGTCTTCAATCCAGACGTTACTTTTGGAAATCCTACCGATGCCGAACAAACCCTGTCGAACGAACTGAATTTAACCGATAGGGATTTCAAATTGCCTCAGGTATGGCGTACCAACATCGGTGTAGACCATAAACTTCCTTTTGGCATTACCGGGACCATGGATTTCATTTACTCCAGGGACATCTCCACGCCCATCGTGTACAACCCCGTTTTGCGAGCCCCCGACGGCAACCTCAGCGGTCCGGATCAAAGGCCTTTCTGGACGGGGGGTTATTCCAACGATGCCGATTTCCGCAACGTGTTTTATTTGACGAATGCCGATCGTAAAGCGGATTATGTTTCCCTGACCGCCCAATTGCAAAAGCAGTTCGATAACGGATTTTACGCCATGATCGCCTATACGGCTTCCAGGGCAAGAGATCTTGCCGCTTCCGGAGGATCGCAAGCCGGGTCGTTGTGGACCGCAGAGGTTCAGGAAAACAGGAACGATCCAGAGTTGGGATTTGCCGCGTTCGACCAACCGAACCGTTTTATTGCCAACGTGAACTACAAAACAGACAATTCTACCATTGCGCTGTTCTGGCAAGGGGGCGAGAACGGCCGATATAGCTATACCTATTCCGGGAATTTTGGGGACAACGCCAACCGATTGATCTATATTCCCAACGATGCCTCCGAACTGAATTTTGAAGAATTCACCTTAGGTGGTGCCACAATCACCGAACAGGACCAGATCAACCTGTTCAATAATTATATCGATCGCGACGAATATCTAAGCGCCAACAGGGGCAGTATCGCCGAAAGGAACGGGGCCAAAAACCCATGGTTGAACAGGTATGACCTGAGAATTACCCAAGACATCAATTTAACCCAGGATAAAAAGAACAGGATCCAATTGTCCCTCGACTTTTTGAATATCGGGAATATGTTGAATTCGGAATGGGGCGTGCCCCAGTTCGCTTTCCAGCAAACCCCGTTGAATTATACAGGTACCAATGCCGCAGGAGAGCCGGTGTACCGTTTGAATACCATCCCGGGCACCACGGATTTCCCGTCATCGACCAATAGACCCTCAACCAGTATTGGAGATACTTGGAGGTTGCAAGTGGGCGTGAGGTATCTGTTCAACTAATGAGCGCCGATATAGAAGATAAATTACCCCGTCTTTTGACGGGGTTTTTTTATGCACAAAAATCATTACATTTAAAAACTAAATTCAACACCTATGTACGCAGTTTTACAAATGGTCCACTCCTATTTGGCCTACATCGTCCTGGCCGTCCTTTTTTTGGCCGTGGCCAACGCCTTGATCGGACTGATGGGGAATAGAGTATTCAACCTTCAAAAAGACTTTCGCTTGAGCCTGTTCGCCCTGATATTTGCCCACACCCAGTTGTTTGTGGGACTGGTGCTGTTCTTTGTCTCACAAAATGGCTTGAAGGCCATCCAAACTTTGGGGATGGGGGGGTTAAATGCCCCTTCCCGACTCTTGGCCGTGGAACACCCCTTTATCAATATTATCGCCATAATATTGATTACCATCGGATGGTCGCGCCATAAAAAATTCATGGAAGGGCATAAAAAATTCAGGAGCATCGCCATTTTTTACGGATTGGGCCTAGTGCTCATTTTAAGCCGCATCCCTTGGGGACAATGGTTGGGATGAATCGATTGAAGGAAAACGTAAATTACCAATTAATATTAAATTCAAAAATTGAAACCGATGAAAAGCTTGATTATTGTTGTACTGGCCTTGGTTGCCATGCCCGTTTTGGCACAGGAAAAGTCATTGTTTAACGGAAACGATCTTTCGGGATGGACCATCCATGGCACCGAAAAATGGTATGTGGAAGACGGTTTATTGGTATGTGAGAGCGGCCCAGATAAGCAATATGGCTATTTGACCACCGATGATTACTATAAAAATTTTGAACTGACCCTCGATTTCAAACAGGAGGCCGACGGCAATAGCGGGGTCTTCATCCGTTCAACGGTTGATGGCACCAAAGTTAGTGGATGGCAAGTAGAAGTGGCCCCTCCTGGGCACGACACAGGTGGTGTTTACGAATCTTATGGCAGGGGGTGGCTTATCAAGCCCGACCCTGAAAAGGATAGCGCCCTCAAAGCCGGGGAATGGAATACGATGAAAATTCGCGTCGATGGGGATACGATTACTTCTTGGCTGAACGGAACAGAAATGATTACCCTGACCGATGAAAAGATCGGAGCGGGCGAAGGTTCGATCGCCCTACAGATTCATGATGGCGGTGGTATCAAGGTAAAATGGAGGAACATCTCGATCAAGGAACTTTAAGGCGCCTACTGACCCCTATATTTCCTGACCTAGGAAACGCCGTCTATTTTTCCTTGAGGAAATAAGCATAGACGGGGAAATGATCGCTATATCCGCCTGTATAATTACCTCCGGCATAGGTGCGAAAGGGATAGCCCTTGTAAGGTCCTTTGGACGTGATCAAATATGGGGCCTTGAATACCCCGGCCTTCCAAAATCGAAGTTGCCCCCGTTCGGCAAGGACGAGATTGCCGGTAAGGAAGATTTGGTCGAACAGGTTCCATTTATCCCGATAGGCCAACGACCCGATACCCTTGCGAAATAATTTTTCCATAGGGTTGAAAAGGTCGTCTGCCACCAAATCAGCTCGGTCGCCCTTGGTCTTCAACACCATTTTTAAACTGGCATCGGTAGGATCGTCGTTCAGGTCGCCCATTCCGATAATTTTGGCCCCTACTTCCAACCTTTGGATCGAATCGATGATTCGCCGGTTCAATCTGGCGGCCTCGATACGGTAGGGTTGGCTCAATGCTTCCCCTCCACTTCTAGAAGGCCAGTGGTTCACAATGATGTGAACCGGGTCATCATCCAATAGCCCACTGACCACCAACTGATCACGGGTGTAGTTTCGATCTTGTTCCAACCCGGCCAATAGCAGCCTCCTACTGGCAAAAGCTATGGGCAAAAATGATTCGTTCTTGTAGAGGAGCGCCACATCGATACCGCGTTCATCCGGAGAATCGAAATGGATGATTCCGTAGTCTCCTTGCTTTAACCGCTCATGGGAAATCAGATCTTCAACGACCTGTTTGTTTTCTACTTCACATAATCCTATTAGATCGGGCGATGTCCCGGTCAAGTCCCTCCCTATATGGGCCAGCACCTTGGCTATACGCCCTACCTTCTCGTTGTACCGTTCCTTGGTCCATCGATCCTTGCCCTCTGGCGTTCGGTCATCGTCAAAAGTCAGCGTGTCGTTTTCTGTATCGAAAAGGTTTTCCACATTGTAAAATGCAATGGTACGAACGGTATACTGTTTCTGGGGGAATACAAAAGAACAGCGAATCCCGATCAAAAAAATAAATATAAGATTTCCCGTACGCGACATCGCCGTGAAGTTAAAATACGATTCCGCATGTATGGTGCAGGGTCTGCTTTTATTTTTGAATCGGTATTGAACATGGGATTCACAGGCATGGCAACTGTGGTTCTTTTTTGTGGGCTCCCATTTTTTAATACCGCTCAGCCACTTATTTATTCAATAATGATCAAGACAGGAATGATGGAATTTTTATTGTTGGCATATACGTTGCTCCTGATGGGTTTTTCCCTGAAAGCGCAGCAATTGACCAAAGTCGTTGGTAGTGTCATAGATCGTCAATCGAAGCGCTTGATCGAAAATGGCGGGGTGATGCTCGAAGGCACTTCGATTTCACAAACCCTTTCGGACGGGGGAACATTTCAGTTTTCAACTTCGAAACAAGGACCCGCGATACTGCTCGTTTCCGTTCCCGATTTTAATGGCATGCGTGTACCATTGCATTTGGAAGGCGGCACTTTGGATCTCGGGGTCCTGTTCCTTGAGAAGGACATCACCATGGAGAAATCCGATAATTTGATAAGCTTGACGGATACCGAACTATTCGATGATGATATCGTCGCTTCCTCAACAGGCATTTTACAGGCTTCCAGGGATCTTTTTTTGAACAGGGCCGCATTCGACTTCGGACAGGCCTTTTTTAGGGTGAGGGGTTACGATGCCCAATATGGGAGGGTATCCATCAACGGGATAGCGATGAACAGGCCCATCGACGGTAGGCCCCAATGGAACCACTGGGGCGGACTCAATGACGTAACGCGAAACCAGCAGTTCACCAATGGGATGGAGGCCTCGGATTTTTCCTTTGGTGGGATTCTGGGTACGACCAACATCGAAATAAGACCATCTGCCCTGAGGCCCGGGCTTAGGGTATCTGCCGCGGCTTCCAACAGAACCTATTCGGGCAGATCGATGGCGACCTACAACTCCGGAATCAAAAAAAATGGCATTGGCACATTGTTCACGGCCTCCAGGCGTTGGGCAAAAGAGGGGTACATCAATGGAACCTTGTACGATGCCTTTTCCTTTTTAGGGGCAATTGAATTTCATCCGGATAAAAGAAACAGTATCCAGGCCTTGGGGTTGTTTGCCGCCAATAGGCGTGGACGTTCTTCGGCCATAACCGAAGAAGTTTTTGAATTGGTCGGCAACCGTTACAACCCCTATTGGGGTTACCAAAATGGCGAGATACGAAATTCACGGGAACGTAAAATTGCGGAGCCCCTATTCGTGCTGAACCATAGATACACCTCGGGAAAGTTTAATTTGAACACCGGAATAGCATACCAATTCGGATCGGAAGCCAGAAGTCGCTTGGGTTATTTCAATGCTCCAAATCCGGACCCTTCGTACTATAGATACCTGCCGAGTTTCTATCTCAATAGCCCCATAGGAGCGAATTTCTTGAGCACCATGGCGGCCAAGGAGGGATTCATCAGCAATCCCCAGATGCAATGGCCGGATTTTTATCTGGCCAATAAGAACGGTACGGCCTATGTATTTTATGAAGATGTGGGCGACGGCCAAAGATTCTCTTTGAATACCACAGGCAAATTATTTGGGCGATAACGGACTTCAAATCGATTTTGGTCTGGCCCACAGCCGTTCCAAGTTTGACAATTATGCCAAAATAATCGATTTATTGGGGGCCGAGGTCCATCAAGATATCGATCCATTTTCAAAAACCAGAAACAACCTGAATTCGGATGGGAACGTTTATGAGGGGTCGATCTTCAACTACCGCTATAAAATCGATGCCACACAATACGAGGCCTTCCTTCAAATGCGCTGGAACTATAAAAAGTGGACTGGTTTCGTCACTGGGAATTATACAGTACAGAGTTATCAACGGGAAGGCCTTTTCCAAAATGAGCGTTTTTTGGATAATTCCTTAGGTAAAAGTGAAATATTGTCCTTTCCAAATTTTGGAATCAAAGGGGGTTTAAGCAATCAAATCACGGGAAGGCATCGTATTGTTGCCCATGTTGCCCAGCTTTCCCAAGCGCCCGTATTACAGAACAGCTTCATCAATCCACGGGAGAACAACCAAGTGGTGCCCGAACTCAAGAGTGAGAAAATATCGTCGGTCGATCTGAATTATTTACTAAGATTGCCGAATCTCACCGGCCGTGCCACAGGATTCTTTACGCGATTCCAAAATTTGACAGATATCAATTTCTTTTTTGTGGATTCTGGCGTGGGGTCCGATTTTGTGCAGGAAGTATTGACCGATCTTGACAAGTTGCACATGGGTATTGAGTTGGGCTTGGAATACCAGATATCACCAACCGTAAAACTCTCGCTGGTAGGTGCCATTGGTAAATTTCTCTATGCCAGCGACCCCAATGTCACCATCAATTTCGATACTGCCGGAGCAGTGGAAACCTTAATAGATCCAGGAGGAAACATTGACTTAGGGTTGGCCACACTCAAAGATCATAAACTTGCGCAAGGTCCGCAAAAAGCCTATTCGATCGGTTTGGAATATCGCGATCCAAAATATTGGTGGGTCGGCGGCACGGCGAATTATTTGGCAAACAACTATGCAGGCATTTCGGCCATTACCAGAACGCAAAGTTTTTTGTTGGATCCCGAAACCGGCGCAACTTTCCCCGATGCCAACACCACAAATGTGCGGAATCTCCTTTCGCAAAGGGCACTTGACGATTTTTACCTCCTGAATCTGGTCGGCGGAAAATCGTGGTTGAAAAAAGGAAAGTACATCAGTTTGTTCATCAGTATCAACAACCTTTTCGATACGGTTTTCAGGACCGGGGGTTATGAACAGAGCAGAAACGGAAATTTTGGGCAGTTGAGCCAAGACAACTTAAGTGGTAGCCCTTCCTTCGCCCCTAAGTATTGGTATGGTTTTGGGCGTACCTATTTTTTGAACCTCGCATTGAGTTTTTAACAGGATTTCTTTGCAGATGACACCACAACCATTTGATGAGCGAAACAGTATGACGATAAAGAAGATTTACCATGGTGTAGTACCGCTGTGTTTTCTTTTGGCAACATGCCTCATGGGCTGCGTGAAAGACCGTCAGTTCGACCCGCCTGAGCTTGGTTGTGATTCGAATCTTATCGCGAATGTATCCTATAGTGAGGTAAAGCAACTATACGGCAACCAAACCGTTCAAATACAAGACGACCTGGTAATTGAAGGATATGTGGTTTCTTCAGATGCAGCGGGTAATTTTTTTAACGTACTCCATTTTCAGGATAAGCCAACAGCTCCTTCTGAGGGCTTGCAAATTGAAATCGAACTGCGCGATTCACATCTGTGGTATCCGGTGGGCAGCAAAATCCACGTCAAATTAAAGGGACTCTATCTGGGAAAAAGCAAGGGCAACTTCAAACTTGGGGGTACCTTTAATTCCTTTGGAAACCTTTCGGTCGGCCGATTGCCCTATAGCGCTTTAAAAGCGCATTTGATGTTGGCCTGTGAACAAGGTTCGGTGGTTGTGCCCCAACAGCTTGAAATCGACAGCCTCAACGAATCGTACTTGAACACGCTGGTGGTTTTAAATGATGTTGAAGTCATCGCCGCGGAATTGGGAATGCCTTTTGCCGCGGAAAAAGAGGAAACCCTTCGCCGGCTGAACGATTGCAATGATAATGAAATCTCTCTTTTGAACAGTGGATATGCCGATTTTCAGGCGCAACCTATGCCTGAGGGAATGGGGACCATCAGAGGCATACTGCAAAAGGATAACAGCGACTACTATTTGGTAATTCGCGACCTGAACGATATTCAATTTACCAACGGGCGCTGTGCAGATGTTATCGATGAATTTACGTCGTCCGAGATATTTTTTTCCGAGTTGGCCGACCCCAACAACAATCCTGATGCCCGTTTTGTGGAACTCTACAATGCGGGTGACAACATATTGAATCTCAAAGGGTGGAACTTAAGGCGGTACACCAATGAAAATACGGAGGTAAGCTCGACGATCGACCTGACCGGCTTGGCCATCGAACCAGGCGGTACGCTGACCATTTCGCCGAATGCGACCGTTTTTAAATCGGTTTATGGTTTCATGCCCGATATGGCCGTGGGCACCAATACCGCAGCCGATTCCAATGGAGACGACAACCTGGAATTGGTAGATCCTTTCGGGAAGACCATCGACTTATTTGGGGTCATTGGTGAGGATGGGAGTGGTACAATCCATGAATTTGAAGATGGTAAGGCCGTTCGAAATCATGAAATTCAAAAAGCGAATCCGGTTTTCAACTTTTCTGAATGGACCATTTACAATGATACCGGGGCCGAAGGTACCATCAACAGTCCGCAAAATGCCCCGGAAGATTTTACACCGGGTATCCGCAACAGTCCTTGATCTATTGATAAAAATGGAACAGTCCTTTATTCCAAGGCGTAGTATTTGTTGTTCAACCATAGGATGAGCACGCCGAAGGTAACCGCCACAACGACCAGCAGATCGTTGATAAGCCCGGTGGTACTGAACGATAACCTGATGAGGATGGTGGAAATGATAAAGCCCGAATTGCGTATCACCGCATTGAACTGATCGGTGTGGAAGAAGGAGAAAAGCAGTAAGAGCACATCCGCCAAAATAAGAATGGTGAAGAATTCGTTGAAGAAAATCAGGTTGATGTCGCCAAGTGACCCGATGTCGCCTTGGGTGGCCCCTATTATATCTGTGATCCAAGTTCCAAAACTGTATAGGGCAAGGCTCAAGAATACTGGCACCAGAATAACAGCCAGGATTTTTTTCCTGCGAATGAGCCGCACGAGGGTATCCGATTTTTCCTCGGCTTCTCCCCGCACTTTTTTCCGGTTCTGATTTAATTTATTGAACAGGAGGATTAGGCCAAAAAGCACTATGGTGGTCACCAAATCAAAGGTGAGTTGCAGGTCATAGCTATTTTCAAACCAATTGGTGTTGAGGTCCAGATTGGAGAGGTCCTTGAATATCCGTCTGATGATCACCAAAGTGATGATTTCGTATTGTTTGCTGATATATAGGGAAATTGATTTAGGGAGGTAGTAAACCAACAGGTATACTTCATAAACTAAAATAAAGGAAAACGGGGTATAAATTGCTGAAATGGGATTGTTGAAAAGCTCAGAATCGAACCTAAGTACTCCGGGCATCAAATCCTTGAACAAAATAAGAACTAAGTGCAAGAGAAAACTGACAATGGCAATGGAGATAATCACCTTTTCACTTCGCTCCTTGGTTTTTTCGGAAAGGAAAAGCCGGTACAAACGGTCAATAACGTTAATGGAGTCCTTCATAATATTCAAAGAATGAAAGTTGGGTTTGCTGCTGGCCCCAAACCAACATAGCATGATTTTTCCGAAAAGGTACAATCAAAAGCAATAGGTTCAAAGGTCGATATTCCGGAAAGTTTAACTGCATTAGCCAAATTGAGGTCTAATCGGCGTCTATTTGTTTGAATAACGTTCCGTCAACAGGCCTATTGGGCAACACTGTTTTTCCTAAAACAATTAAAACACCCTTCCACATGGATGCGCACATGACAGTCTTCCTCGGTCATCTCCTCTTAGACGGCCAATAATGACATTGATACTGGAAGGCACAAAAGACCCTTTTTACCCAACCCAGTCTAAATAGTGCCCAAGGCTATGGCCTGCCGTATGAAGATAAATTTGATAGGTAGTACAAAAAATATCGGATCGAACCAAAGTTTCTAAAAAAATCGGTTGACCACCATGATACTTCATTCGGCGATATTCATGAATAGGGATGGTGCTTGTTTTTTTTATACTTTTATTTCGATGGAACAATTGGAGCGTTTATTAAATGCCGTTCGTGGCGGAGATTTGGACGATGTACGGGCTTTGGTGGCCGAAAATCCCTATTTGGTCAATGCGACCGACCAACGCGGCTCATCGCCCTTGACCCTTGCGGCTTACTATGATCGGGAAGCGGTGGTCGATTTTTTGTTGGAAAAGGGTGCCGAGGTTGATGCGGAGGATGCATCGGGGAATACGGCTTTGATGGGCGTATGTTTCAAAGGGTACCTGCCCATGGCCAAAACCTTGATCGGGCGGGGGGCAAACGTCAACCATAGAAATGCGATGGGCGCTACTTGTTTGATCTATGCGGTTACTTTCAACAAACCGGAAATCGTCAAACTCTTGCTCGAACATGGCGCCGATATCTCAATCAAGGACGCAAAAGGGAATTCGGCCCTGGATCATGCCAGAATGCAAGGGACGCCCGGATTGATCGATTTATTGGAAAACCACAAACATTAAAATAACCATGATTTAAGGGAACCCCATGGATAAAAAATTAAAAACGGCATTGCTCCAGTTCCAGTTGGTATGGGAAGATCCAGAGGCCAACCGATCCGCATTTGCAAAAATTATCGGCGGCATCTCGGAAGAGGTCGATTTGATCGTATTGCCAGAAATGTTTACTACAGGATTTAGCATGTCGCCCACAAACATACCCGTAGAAGAAGGTAAAAAGACCTTGGCTTGGATGCAGGAAATCGCGAAACAAAAGAATGCGGCCATCATGGGAAGCCTTCCATATTTTGAAATGGGGCAATACACCAATCGACTTTTTTTTGTAAAACCCAACGGTAGTTTCGAACAGTACGACAAGCGACACACGTTTACCCTGGCCGGGGAAAACAAGGTATACGGGTCGGGTCGACAAAAAGTATTGGTCAATTTTAGGGGCTTCAAAATCTGTCCGATGATCTGCTATGACCTCCGATTTCCGGTCTGGGCCCGCAATGTGGAACACTATGATGTTTTGGTTTATGTTGCCAACTGGCCAAAAGTGCGTATCCACGCTTGGGACATCCTCCTGGCGGCCCGTGCCATCGAGAACATGAGCTATTGTATAGGGGTGAATAGGATCGGCACGGACGGTGTGAAACTACAATATCCCGGACATTCTGCCATTTATGATGCCTTGGGAAAACCCTTGGTTTTTTCACAGAAAGAGGAAATCCTTTATGGGGAGCTAAGTATGGACCATCTTCAAAATACCAGGGAAAAGCTCAAATTTCTGGATGATATGGACCGATTTACTCTAATATTGTAAAGGATTCGTTTACCTCCCAATTGGCTCTCATATCGATGACCTTCGGGTAATAGCTAACCTTTTCGGGCTGTATCCTTAGGAGGTAGTTGCCCGTATCCCATTTCCTGTTTTCATTGGTATCGAAAATCACGCGTACCAGATATTTCCCGGGTTCTAAACTATTGAATTCGAAAACCGCTGATTCTTCGGCAATGATTTCCCTTTTGATCTTTCCCTTTTCGTCGGTCAAATGTACGATCAAGGGATAGCTGACGTTTCCCGCCAAGGTCATCCTTAAATTTCCATAGTCAGCTAAACTTTTGGTCGTTAGGGTATAGGAAAGGGTATCGTTGGTCTCTCCGAAGAAATCGGTGATGGCACCGGGGTATAGGGCAATACTATATTTTTCATTGGGTTCAGCTTCGAAATCAAAATCGATCTTATTGTCCAGACTGTCGAGTGTCAGTCCCAAGCGCACCGCAAGTGAATCTTGGTTGATGATATCGAACTTTGTGGTATCCATTTGGGTAATGGGGGTGTTCACCGCCACATGAAATCGATCCCTAAAGCCGTATGCACCCCGAAAATTGGGCGTAAGGACCAAAGAATCGACACCTACTTTCCTGGTTTTAACCGTGAAGGTATCTATAATTTTTAGCTTCTCGTTGGCCACGGTGAAAATTATGGAATCTGCTTCAAAAGGGGTCAACCAAAAGTCGAGGCTGTCTTTGTCCCGCTCCTTGAGCACCATGGTGCGCACACTGTCGGGCAAGGGGGTAAGGGGCTTGATTTGTATGTCGGTACCTATGCCATAATAGCCGAAAATAATTTTGTTTTTGGCGGCAAAACTGGGTACGGAAACCGTATAGTTTGGAATTTCCTTGAATAAATTGAGCAGGTAAATGGAATCGGTTGGCAGGGAAATGGTATCGGCAACAAATCCGATCTTATCCGTATTCTGATCAAAAACATTATTTTTCGCCACATCTTTGATGGCAAAAAGCGCATAGTTGCCTTCCTTGATATTCTTCAAGCTAAATATTACGGCACTGTCGAGGGTATTGGTGATGTAATTTGGGGGTCGACGATAAACGGTAGAGTCATTGTAGGTGCTGTCGATACCGTATAACATCACACTGATAAAATCATCGGGCGTTTTGTTGAAGGCATCTTTTACCGCGCCTTGAAGTTGTAGTGAATCGATATAGCTCCCAGTGGAAAATACATAGGTGAGAAAACTGTTCGGATTCCCTTCGTTATTGTCAACGATACTTTGCCCAAAATTCAAGGTATAGGTAGTGTTTTCCTGCAGGGTATCTTTCAAAGTTATTTCGATGACCTTGGCCGTTCCCCCCTGTGGCGTAATCTGCGGTAGGTATTTTAGGGGCGGTGAAACGATAAGTTGTTCCTGAAGTTTTTCCAACTTAATATACTCGTCGAAATACAAGCGTATTTTGTTACCCTCGAAGTTGACCGACAGGTTTTCGGGCTCAGCCTTGAGTAGCACCGGTCCCTGCACATCTTTTGGACCCCCGGTGGGGCTACCCCTTTTGGCGCACTGCAACAGGGCTAAGGAGATAAACGACAGAAAGAGTCCAGCCAAAGCCCGTCTTAACAATTTGGTGTGCTTCATGACGACAAAGAAACGATTTATTTGGATAATCCAATATCATTTCAAGCGGCGGAAGCCGTTAAAAAAAAGCTTCAAAATCTTAATTTAGGGGCACTACCGCCATACTTGCGATATATATGTTTATGCCGGGAATTTGGTGCAAAGTTTCAGCGCATCTCTCCATGGTGGCGCCGGTGGTGATCACATCGTCGACCAAGAGAATGTTCTTGTTTTCAAAAGGGGCTATGGACGATAGGGTAAACAATGATTTATTTTCTTGCCATCGTCCCAAACGTCCTTTTATGGTCTGTGTCCTATTATTGGAGGTTTTCAGCAAAAGGGTGTCCGAATAGTCTGCATGGAGATGGTAGGCCAACCGTTTGGCGAATTCGGCAACTTGGTTGTACCCCCTTTTTTTTAATTTTTTGGGATGCAAGGGTACGGGGACCACCAAATCAATTTTGTCGACCAAGCCCTTATCCGATTTTAGGATTTGGCCATACCAGTTGCCCAAAAAGGTGCCGATCTGCTCTTGATTTTTATATTTTAGGTGGTGAATCAGGTGCTGTACCTTGTTGTTTTTCCGGTAAAAAAGGAATGAACTTGCCTTTTTGATTGCAGTTCGTCCGAAAAATATACGGTCAACTGCATTTTCTACGTTAAAGGTGTACTCGGTGAATGGCAAATCGTTTCGACAAACGGTACACAGTAGTTGTTCTCCTCTAGATAAATGCGCATTACATCCAAAACACACATTGGGCAAGAGAATTGAGTTGATATCGTTTAGTATATTTGATAGTTTGGAACCAAACAAACCTTACTGTATTAATAACCTACTTAAAGCGCACCGATTTTGATGGAAGGTCAAGTTAATAAATTCAACTATAACATCATACTAGCTGCTATGGTTGCTGTAATATTGGGCATTTTAATTGCCTTTTATTATAGTTACGCGCAATCCAAGAGCCAAATCAATTATTTGGAACAGGAAAAATCGATATTGGTCAAGGATCTTACCATTATGAAAGCCGATGTCGACCGGCTCACCGCACTGAACGAGGTGAATGACATCGAATTGCAAGACTCCAGGTACCGGGTTCAACAATTATTGGACTCCGTGGGCCGTCTCAATTTCACCGTGGAACGCCTTAGGGAATACAAATCGGAGCTCAGGAGGTTGGAAGCCAAAAACGATAGTTTGAAGCTCAAGAACAATTTTTTGAAGTACAACAACATGTTGCTTTCCGACAAGTATGAGGAATCTAAAAAACAAATTGAGGAATTGAGGGGCAAAAGCTTGTCCCTTGCGGAAGCGGAAGCCCTGCAACGCAAAAAAATCCTTGAGCTCAACAGGGAACTCAAAATAAAGAGTTACCTCAAAATACAAAACTCCCAGGGCAACGGCTTTAGGGTGAAAAGCGGCAAAGCCATACAGACCACCAAGGCATCGACCATCGAAAAACTAAGGGGATGCGCGACCATTTCGGCGGATCCCGCTACCAGGGGTAGTGAAAAGGTGATCTATTTCCAATTCTTGAGCCCGGAAATGCGGATTATCGAGGATAATGCCAATACGATCACCGTGCAAGGCAATGTCTATAGCAAGCGGGTGCAATTTATTTTTGATGGGGAAGAAACACAGGTATGCGATTTCGTAACGCTCCCACAAGGTTCCTTGGTACAGGGTACCTATACCCTGAATGTCTTCGAGGATGAACGGCTATTGTCTTCCTCAGAATTCCAATTGAAATAATTTCTAAATTTCCCGGGATGCGCTAAGGGTAAAAATTCTATTTTTGCCGCATGGTAAATCAAGACGATCTCTTTAAAAAAGTCGTGTCCCATGCCAAAGAGTATGGGTACGTTTTTCAATCAAGTGAAATCTACGATGGGTTAAGTGCGGTTTATGATTATGCCCAGAACGGGGCAGAACTCAAGAAAAACATACGTGAATACTGGTGGAAGGCCATGGTGCAACTCAACGAGAACATTGTGGGCATCGATGCTGCCATCTTTATGCATCCCACCACCTGGAAGGCATCCGGCCATGTCGATGCGTTCAACGACCCCCTGATCGACAACAAGGATTCCAAGAAAAGGTACCGGGCCGACGTACTTATCGAAGATCATATCGCCAAAATTGAAGCCAAAATTGAGAAGGAAGTGGACAAGGCGGGCAAACGGTTTGGCGCTGATTTTGACCAAGCTCAATTTTTGGCCACGAATGCAAGGGTAGTGGGCTATCAAGAAAACATCGATATCATCGCAAAAAGGTTGGCCCGTTCGCTGGAAAAGGAAGACCTGGCCGATGTAAAACACCTTATCGAGGAACTGGAAATCGTTTGTCCTGTTTCCGGTTCAAAAAACTGGACTGAGGTAAAACAGTTCAACTTGATGTTCGGCACCAAATTGGGCGCATCCGCCGATAGTGCCATGGATCTTTATTTGAGACCCGAGACCGCCCAAGGCATTTTCGTGAACTTTTTGAATGTACAGAAAACGGGCAGATTGAAAATCCCATTTGGCATCGCTCAAACCGGAAAGGCCTTTAGAAATGAAATCGTTGCAAGACAGTTCATTTTTAGGATGCGGGAGTTCGAGCAGATGGAAATGCAATTTTTCGTGAGACCCGGCACCCAAAAGGAATGGTATGGGCAATGGAAGCAGAACCGTATGAAATGGCATTTATCGCTGGGCATGGGGGCAGAAAATTACCGTTTCCATGATCATGAGAAACTGGCGCATTACGCAGATGCGGCTGCAGATATAGAATTTCGGTTTCCTTTTGGTTTCAAGGAACTCGAAGGCATCCACTCGCGCACCGACTTCGACTTGGCTGCACACGAAAAATACTCCGGCAAAAAGTTGCACTACTTCGATTCTGAAATTAACGAAAGCTACGTTCCTTATGTAGTGGAGACCTCCATCGGTTTAGATCGAATGTTCCTGGCCATCTTTTCACATTCCCTCAAGGATGAGGAATTGGACAATGGCACCACTAGAACAGTGTTACAACTTCCTGCCGTGCTGGCACCGACCAAGGCAGCGGTCTTTCCATTGGTAAAAAAAGATGGCCTGCCGGAAGTGGCCGAAAAGATTGTGGAGGACTTAAAATGGGAATTCAATGTGGTCTATGACGAAAAAGATGCGGTCGGGCGGCGCTATCGTCGACAGGATGCTGTTGGCACCCCTTTTTGCATCACGGTCGACCACCAAACCCTGGAGGATCAAACGGTTACCTTGCGCCATCGCGATTCGATGGAACAACAACGCGTTGCCATCGATTCCCTTAAAAACATCATTCACAAAGCGGTGGATATGAAGACCTGGCTGAGGAAGATTTGATCAAGGCCCATTTTTTGACAGCGATAGGCTTTTACAGCTTGTAGCCCAATCGCAGGCTTCCATAAAAATTCCGCCCATCGCCGGGGTAATAATACCTTGGTTCGGCGCCGCCAAAGGCCTGGGTATTGATCAGCACCGATTGGGCGTAAACCACATCAAAAATGTTGTTGATGCCGAAATCGATGCCAAATGAGATCCGATCGGAGAGTTTCTTGCCATAGCCCAATCTGGAAGTATATAAATTGAAGGGCTCACTTGATAGCGAGTTGGCGTCTGTCAGAGGGATTGCCCCTACATATTGGTAGGTGGTATTCCAATAAAAATCATTGAACATCCGAACCTGAAGCCCGGCATTGATTCGATTTTTGGGCACCCCGGTCAAGGGATTGCCCGAATAATTGTTGCTGCCATCCACAAAATCAATAAAACTATGGTCGCTGATGGTGTAGTTTAAAAAAGGGGAAACGCTGATGTTGGATGATAGGTCCAAGGCGTACGACATGCCCAATTCCAGGCCTTGGTGCTTTGTCTTACCCGCATTTTTTCCGATGAATTGATCGTCTCCAACCCTTTGGGCCACCAGTAAATTTTTGATGTCCATTCGATATACGGCGATGTTGACCGAAAGCTTTTTTTCATCGAAGTAGAGTTGGCCGCCCAATTCGTAGTTGGTTCCGGTTTCCTGTTTGATATCGGGATTGATCACCCCGTCGGGCGTTAAGGTTTCCGCCAAGCTGGGGTTTGAATAGCCCCTTCCCACATTGGCGTACAGCCTATGGTTGGTAGAGATGATATAGCCGAGATCGATACTGGGGAGCAAGATGGCCCTGAAATCACGATCGGCACTTCGGTTGGCAGCGCCTGTGTTGAAGAGGTCACGGAAGTCGTATCGGGTCTTGTTGAGGTTCAGGCCCATTTGGGCAGAAAATGCCTCGGTAATATCGACCAAAAGGGTGCCAAACGCGTTCCATTGGCTGCGGAATTCCCTGTTCTTCGCAAATGGGTCGCCCTGAAGGCTTCCATTGCCATTGTTGGCTTGATAGAGGTTCTCATATTCGTTCCAATGGTATTCATCCTTGTACAATTCACCACCCAAAATATAAGCGGCCTGTTTCCCGCCCAACCCAAATCTTCCGTCAAATTTGCTCCGGAAACCAAATCCATTGGTAAATTCATCCAATATCCCGAAAGGTCGGGGCTCATAGTGGTCTAGATACGTATAGAAGATACTGCTGCTGTTTTTAAGGTTTTCGTTGAATCGGTGTTCATGGTTCAACCCCATTAGGGTATAGTTATTGGCTTCATAGCCTTGGGCAGCCTTCCAGGTAAAAGCCGCCTGTCGCGGATTTTCCGCAAAAGCGGTCGCTCCTAAGGAACTGGGGATCTGCGCCGTATAATCGATGTGGTTCACCAATAGGCCCAGCTTGTCTTTGGGGCTGAATCGGTAGGAGGCGTTCAGGAGCATCCCATCCCGTTCGAATCGATTGTTTTCGCGATAACCATCGGTTTCCAGGTGGCCATACTGAAGCCCTATACGGAGTTTGCCATCGTTTTGGTTAAAGGAAAAATTATTTTTTATCAATCCGTAGGAACCCACTGTGAAATTGTTCCAAAAAGTGGTGGTGATGCCAAGGGCTTCCTTGGGCGTCAAAATGATCGCCCCGCCCAAATTGGCGCCATAGGTGGTTCCTTTTGGTCCCTTGATGACTTCGATCTGGCTCAGATTTTCCAAATCATAGGCTTCGATCGTAGAAGACCCCGTGCCATCGGTCACAGGAATGTCATTATAATACATCCGAAGCTTGTCCGTGCCAAAAAGGGTACGGGCCCCGACCCCGCGTATGGTAATGCGATTGGTGTTTAATGCGCCCGAGAGCACATACACCCCGGGGATTTGATTGATGGCGCTGACCATATCGACCGGACTGTAGTTCTGGAATACCTTGGCCCCAATCACTTCCGAAGCTACTATTCCAGGAGCATTCTTGGTCTTAAGGGCATCGAGCAGGATCACTTCGTCGAGTTGGGTGATGCTGTCATTTTGTACGCCTTCCTGTGCAAAAATGATTGATGAAAAGAACAAAAATGCTAGTGGAAAATAAAGAGGTTTCATTTGGAATTTTTGAGGCCCTAAAAATAGGGCTTAAAATCGGAATCCCAGTGAAATTCCACCACGGCTGATCACTACGGGCGCATCGCTGGCACCGAGAAGGTTTCTTCCCAATCCAGAATACAGTTCCGCCACAAAACCTCTTGGGGTGACGAATTTGCCGCCCACGGAGATGCCCAGTGCAAAATCGGTGAAATTTTCCCCCCTAACGGGCCGGGTCTGTTCAAAATCTTCATAAAAATCGAATTGCCGCCCCGAATTGATCATCCCAAAGCCCTCCACAAAAAATCCTTCCGCATACTTTTTGGAGAAATACTGCCTGTAGTATGGAGTGAGTGAAAAATTTCGTATTTCGTCGAAGAAATAGTCGGCACCCCCAAGATTGAACAGTATTCCCGCCCCTAAGGAGGATTCTTCGTTCAACAAGGTTTCGTACGAAAAATCAAGAAAAGTAAAGGCTATCAAGTTAAAGCCATTGATCTTCAATTCATTGGTAGGCTGGGGGTCTTTGATGATTTCCTGAGACCACGCCATAAAAAAGGACAACAACAACACGGAGGTTAGCCAAATTTTTTTCATGTCCAAAAATGAATAGTTACCAGGAAAGATAGCTTTCCTTTGGATAGCGTCATTCTTTTAGGGTTGATTTATTTCTTTATGCAGTGGAACAGGGATGGTGCTAGAACCGAAACCCCATGGAAAAACCGGCACGGAAAATAAAGAGGTCTTGAAATGCCTCTTGATTGATATTGCGGCCAAGCCCCCCGTTGACCTCCAAGGTAAATTTTTCATTTCGGGTCACCCATTTCTTACCTACGCCCAGTCCGATTGCCATGGTGTTGAAATTTCGGTCTATAGGGTCGCCGTTGGGTTCAGGGTTTCTCCTGCCTTTATAATACAGTCCGAAGGCCTCCGCAAAAAAACCGCTTCTGGGAAGGTAACCGAAATAAGCGCGGAAATTGGGGCCAAAACCAAAATTGCCGTTGTAGTCGTCGGCGATATTATCAAAATATAAGGTGCCCCCGATACTGGTATCTTCGCTAAAGTAATACTCATAAGAGCCTTCCACGGTGTTGGCGGCCAAAAATAGGCCTATATTGAATTTGACCTCATGGTCGTTCCCAAATCTTGGATAGGCTTGGGCGTACGTCAATTGGGCCATCATGCCCAACAACAGAAACGTGATTGCTTTTTTCATTTCATATAAATTTACCGGGTTGGTAATTACCTACCAAAGGTTGTACCAGAATTATATTTCGTGCGATTTCAATCAATTTGGAATGGGCTTATCAAGTGGTTTTGGTTATTTTTGGCCAAAAGAAAAATGAAGATCATATCTTATAATGTGAATGGCATTCGGGCCGCCATGGGAAAAGGCTTCTTGGAGTGGTTGCAGGTCGTCGACCCCGATGTGGTGTGTCTTCAAGAGATTAAGGCACAGGAAGACCAATTGGAGCTTTCGCTATTCGAAGAGGCCGGTTACACCCACCATTACTGGTATAGTGCGCAAAAAAAAGGCTATAGTGGAGTTGCGATCCTGGCCAAAACACCTCCCGACCATATAGAATATGGTACGGGAATCGATTATATGGATTTTGAAGGTAGGAACATCAGGGCCGATTTCGGCGATGTTTCCATCATGAGCCTTTACCTTCCCTCAGGAACCAACCTGGATCGACTCGACCATAAGCTTCAATATATGGCCGATTTTCAAGAATATATAAATTCGCTAAAGGAAACACGCCCCAACCTTATCATTTTGGGCGATTACAACATTTGCCATCAGGCCATCGATATTCATGATCCGGTAAGGAACAAAAATGTCTCCGGGTTTCTTCCGGTGGAAAGGGACTGGATCGGCACCTTCATCGATAATGGCTTTGTCGACAGCTTTCGCTTTTTCAATAAGGCGCCCCATCAATATACTTGGTGGAGCTATCGGGCGAATGCCAGAAACAACAACAAGGGTTGGCGCTTGGATTATGGGATGGTAAGCCGGCCCCTTGCAAAAAGGCTGAAGCGATCGATTATCCTTTCGGAAGCCAAACATAGCGATCATTGCCCCATCTTGGTGGAACTGGAACAATAAACGGATCATAAAAAATGCAATGGGGATATAATTTGTAAATTTGCACCTTTCAATTCAATAGCCGCCCATCGCCATGAATTATACCAAACTCCCCCATACCGACATTGAAGTAAGTAAAATTTGTTTGGGCACCATGACCTGGGGAAACCAGAATACGGAAATGGAAGGCCATGAGCAAATGGACTATGCCCTGGACCAAGGCATCAATTTTTTCGACACTGCCGAACTGTATCCCATTCCGGCGCATCCCGATCGATATGCCGATACCGAAAAGATCATTGGCACTTGGTTCAAAAAAAGGGGCAATCGAGACACTGTAGTTTTGGCTTCCAAGATTGCCGGAAAGGCGGAATTCACAAAATTCATACGCACAACGGGAATTACGAGGGCCTCCATAACGGAAGCCGTTGAAGGTAGTTTGCAACGGTTACAGACCGATTATATCGACCTCTACCAACTGCATTGGCCGGACAGAAACACCAATTATTTTGGGAAACGGGGTTATAAGCAAAGTATTTCCGATTATTGGGAAGACAACATCCATCAGATATTGGAAACGCTGAGGGACTTGATTGGCGAAGGCAAGATCAGGCATGTCGGACTTTCAAATGAAACGCCTTGGGGCGTAATGCGGTATCTTGAAGAGAGCAAGGTGCACCCAGATCTCCCGAGAATGATCACCATTCAAAATCCATACAGCTTGTTGAACCGCCTCTTCGAAGTGGGGAATGCAGAGGTTTCACATCGGGAAAAAATTGGGCTGCTCGCTTATTCCCCGCTCGGTTTTGGGGTATTGAGTGGTAAATATTTGGGAAATCAAATGCCCGAAAAATCACGTATCAGTCTTTTTCCCGGTTACAATCGGTATAGTGGAGCGACTGCTGTAAAGGCTACCCAGCAATATCAAGAACTGGCTTCGGCCAATAATCTTTCATTGGCCCAAATGGCTTTGGCTTTTGTGAATTCAAGGCCTTTCCTCACAAGCAACATTATCGGTGCGACCAGTATGGAACAACTCAAGGAAAATATCGAAAGCATCAATATTGAGTTAAGCGAGGCGGTTTTACAGGGCATCGAACAGATCCATAACGCCATCCCAGATCCTGCACCTTAATGGCTAGTTGAACAAGCGTTGGATCACGTCCTCAATTCTTGCTACCCTTTGAACGCTGATAGTGGTATTTTTAAGGCCGATTTTGTTGTTCTTGGAGACATAAATGGTGCCAAACCCCAATTTTTCTGCTTCCATAATCCTTTGATCCACTCTTTGCACGGGCCTAATTTCCCCTGCCAATCCAATTTCAGCGGCAAAACAGATGCCCTTGTCAATGGCGATATCTTCATTACTTGAAAGTATCGCGGCGATTACCGCGAGATCGATGGCAGGGTCGTCTACCGAAATTCCTCCGGTTATGTTGAGAAACACATCCTTCGCGCCCAATTTGAAACCGGCGCGCTTCTCGAGTACCGCCAAGAGCATGTTTAAACGTTTGGCATTATATCCCGTGGTCGATCTTTGGGGCGTGCCATAAACCGCCGAACTCACCAGAGCTTGGATCTCGATCATCAATGGACGCATACCTTCAATGGTTGATGCGATTGCAGTGCCGCTAAGCCCTTCATCGTTTTTAGAGATCAAAATTTCCGAAGGATTGTTCACCTGTCGAAGTCCACCCCCTTGCATTTCGTAGATACCCAGCTCCGCGGTAGATCCAAAGCGGTTTTTCAGGGCGCGCAATATGCGGTAGACATAGTTTCGATCACCTTCAAATTGCAAAACGGTATCTACCATATGTTCCAGGATCTTAGGTCCGGCCAGGGTGCCATCTTTGGTGATATGTCCGATCAAGATCACGGGCGTATTGGTCTCTTTGGCAAACTTGATCAACTCTGCCGTACATTCCCGGATTTGTGAAATGCTCCCGGCTGCCGATTCGATATAATCGGAGTGCAGGGTTTGTATGGAATCGATGACAACGATATCGGGTTCGGTGGCCTCGATCTGTTGGAAGATCTGTTGTGTTTTGGTTTCCGTAAGGATAAGGCAGGTACCGCTATCCGGAAAAATGCGATCGGCCCTCATCTTGATCTGTTTTTGGCTTTCTTCGCCTGAAACATATAGGGTACGGTATGGGAGCTTAAGCGCGATCTGCAGCAATAAGGTACTTTTGCCAACGCCCGGTTCTCCGCCCAAAAGCACCAACGAACCCGGTACCAGGCCTCCCCCCAACACCCGGTTGAATTCTTGGTCAAAGGTATCGATGCGCTGTTCCTTCTCCGTGCTTATTTCGTTGATCGGCAAAGGTTTAGAGACTCTTTTGGAGGCCTTTGAAGCGATATTCCATGTAGGTTTTTCCTCTTTATGGATGACCTCCTCCACCAAAGTATTCCATTCCTTACAAGCAGGGCATTGCCCTACCCATTTGGCGTATTGGGTACCGCAGTTTTGACAAAAAAAAGCTGTTTTGGTTTTGGCCATTGCCCGTATTTATGATGGCCAAAGATAAACCAAAGTTTTATAAGCTGCAGGATGGTTGAATGGGCTGGTTGGCTGAATATTCGGTTGACGGAAACCGTGAAAGGACCTATCCGACCGGGTTTCAAAATCTTTTTAGTTTGTTTCTAGGGAGATAGCGTTTAAAAGGGCAGTCTCCATTGCCTGACGAAATCGGGCAATGCTTAAATCAGGGAATGAAGGAATGATACGCCATTGAGGGCATCAAAAACCGAAATCGGCTTTCAGGGCATCGATTTTTTCCAAGGCCATATCCTTGGTCAGGAAATCGATCTCTTCCATTCCGAAAGATTTTTCAAAGGTTTTTAGCGCTTTTTTGGGCTCGCCGATCTGTTCGTAATACTCCCCTTCAAAATAGAAGCCGAGCATGGTATTGGGGAAAGCACTTTTGCATAGGTCCGAAAGCGGTTTCAAAGATTCAAAATCTTCTTTTTTTCTGATTCCGGCGTAGATGGCCATCACATCGTTGAGGTCCATCGCCTTCTCAAAACCGAATAGGTCTTCGATGTATTGGTATTTGTCTTCCAAATATTTAAAAACGGGCCCCTCGGCAGTAAGAATTTGCTCTTTGTATTCCTTTTGGCTAATGGGTTTGAACATGCCAAAAATATTGTCAAAGGCCCTTCCGATACCATAGGTCGCGACGGAGATATGGTCTGCGGCTTCATATTTTTCAAAGAAGTAATGCAACGATTCTTTGTCCAAAGCCTTGATGGCCGCGTCCATTTCCAGGATACGGGCCGTATTGTTGTTTTTCTCCCCTTCCACAATTAGCTGATAAAAAAGCTTTTTATCGATGGCCGCCAGACGTTCGGGCACACGGGTTTCCATTTCCGGAGCCAGGGTAGGCGAAATGTTGATATAGGCATTAAATAGTGGGGTCTCCTTAAAGAGCCAATAATTTTCAAAATTGGCCGTAATATCATAACCAACCACCATCTTAAAAGGAGCTGTATTGTAGTTCAAATCCAAATAGGGAATAATTTCCATGCCCAGGAACTCAAAAAATTTCTGTGCTTTTTCCGCGGGCAACCCGTTCCCTTCATCGAAGGCACAATCCTCAAATCGAAGACCGTTTTTTCCTTGTTCGATACCCACGATGATCATTTCGGGCATGCCATGAAACTTGCTGTAAAATTTAGCATTGGCGACCACTTGATCAAAAAGAAATTCGGCATCCAACACTACCGTCAGCGGATATTTCTTTTCCTTGTCATAGTCTTCCGGAAAATAGTAACGTACGTCCCTGCGCTCCTGTAACTTAAAGGATTCGAAGATTTCTTGGGAGACCTGGGCGTTGATCGTCAGGCACAGGAACAGGCCAAATAAGGTAATGAGATGTCGCATGGTTTGCCGATTGGTTGGTTTGGAGAATTATTTCTCCTTGTTCAATAACGGCAATAATAGGAAGGATATTGCACCGAATACCACGATCATAAGGGTCTGTGAAATCCACATGATCCAGCCAAAAGCATCTCCTGATACCGTACTGATGCCATAAATGGCGAGCGCCTTGCTCACCGCTATGGGGTAGAGTCCGATGCCGCCATTGGTGGTCGCCATGGCAAAGGCGCCGGCCACAAAGGCGACCAGAAGGGCCCCGATGGATAGCCCCAAGGTTTCCGGCACCGTATATTTGATTACCCATAACATGCCGATGTAGCAGCCCCAGATCAATAGGGTGTGCAATACAAATGCCCATTTGTGCTTCATTTTAAAAATACTGAAAACCCCATCGAGCAGCCCTTTGATGAATTTTTTCGTTTTAACGGCGATAGAATGGTTCGATTTTTTTACGAATGCCATAAAGAGGAACAAGCCCAACAATCCACCGCCCAACAATAGGGCTATTCCACCAAAATTGACACCCCTTTCCATAAAAAAAGCGAGGATGATATCGGTTTGCAATATCAGGGTGACCATGACGATGAGCATTAGCATGATCACATCAACGACCCGCTCGGTAACGATGGTTCCAAAACCTTTTCCAAAAGGCACACCCTCATAGGTCGTGAGGGCAGTGGCCCTTAAAAACTCACCGGTGCGCGGAATGCCAAGGTTGGCAAAATAGGCCATCAAAATAATAAGAATGTTATTTCTTAATTTGGGCCTGTACCCTAAGGGCTCCAAAAGATAATTCCAGCGGATGGCTCTTGAAACATGTCCTAAAATGCCCAACATCACGGATAGCCCTACCCAAAACAGATCCGCTTCCTTGATATAGAAAACGATCTGCGCACGGTCTTCGCGGGAGGTGTTATAATAGGAAAACCAGACCAAAAAGATGCCCAAAAGGATTGGGAGCGCAGTTTTAAGTATTTTTTTTGTTCTTCCGGCCAATTTTATTGTAACAGATTGTTAGCCTCATTGGGAAATACCAAAGAAGGGTTGAATTTTTTGGCTTCTTCATAACCCATCCAGGCATAGGCGATTATGATCAGGACATCGCCAACGGCCACTTTGCGCGCGGCAGCGCCGTTAAGGGTAATTTCCCCGCTGCCCCTAGCCCCTGGAATGATATAGGTCTCCAACCGTTCCCCATTGTTGTTGTTGACGATCTGTACTTTTTCGCCATTGACCAGGTTGGCTGCCTCCATAAGATCTTCATCTATGGTGATGCTGCCTATATAATTGAGGTCAGCCCCGGTAACCTTTACCCTGTGGAGCTTCGATTTTACGACTTGAATTTGCATGGTACAAATTTAATTAATTCAGAGCGATGTTGTCTATGAGCCTAACGCCTTCGGCGTAAACGGCAACAAAGGCCCTGTATTTTACATTATTTCTTTTCCTTGCGACCGGAGATAGGGTTTCAACATCGGCTATCTGGATATATTCCAATTCTAAATGGGCATGTTTTTTAAATTGACCCTTCACCCAATCGGTCACAGAACGAGCACTTTTCGTGCCAAATTTATTCTTGGCGCCCCCGAGGGTTTTATAAATAAAAGAAGCCTCATTCCTCAAGTTGCTCGACAAGCGTTCGTTCCTTGAACTCATCGCAAGTCCGTTCGATTCCCTGACTATAGGACAGCCAATGATTTCGACAGGCAATCGTTTTTTTTCCACCAATTTTTTAATAATCTGTAATTGCTGAAAGTCTTTTTCCCCAAAATAGGCCCTATCGGGCCCAACCATTTTAAACAAGGCTTCCACAACAGTACCCACACCATTAAAATGACCTTCCCTAAAAGCGCCTTCCATGACCCGATCGAGGCCTTCGAAATCATATGATTTTGAAGTGATATCGCGTCCGTATACTTCCTTGATCGAAGGCGCGAAAATGAGCAGTTTTTTAGAAATATCATGCAACAGGGCCACATCTGCGGCCAAGGTCTTTGGATACTTCTTTAGGTCTTCCTTATTGTTAAATTGTGTTGGGTTCACGAAAATACTTACGACCACATTTTCATTTTCGTCAAGGGCTTTTTCTACCAATGCGATATGACCGCGATGCAGCGCCCCCATGGTCGGAACCAGGGCTAGTTGTCCTTGTCCATCAAAGGCATCCAACCTTGATCTCAAGTCTTTTTCAGTCTCGATTAAGGGCATCGCTCTAATTTAAAAGCGAGCAAACTTACTACAAATACGGCTAATCTGTATAATTTTTGTAATTTTGCACTTTCGTTTGCACGAATAACGCAACACAGCATTTATGAATGGCAAAAAGATATTGTTCGTATCTTCAGAATTAGTCCCGTACCTTCCAGAGAACGAAGTTTCCTTAATGTCTTATGAAACGCCGAGGATGGTCAACAGCAAAGGAGGCCAGATTAGGATTTTTATGCCACGCTACGGTAACATCAACGAAAGAAGGCATCAACTACATGAGGTGATTCGACTGTCAGGAATGAATTTGGTCATCAACGATATGGACATGCCTTTGATCATTAAGGTAGCCTCCATTCCCAGGGAGCGAATCCAGGTATACTTTATCGATAATGATGAATACTTTAAGAGGAAATCGACCTTTACCGATGAACAGGGGAATCTTTTTCCTGACAATGACCAACGTGCCATTTTTTTTGCAAAAGGGGTTGTTGAAACGGTAAAGAAGTTGAACTGGAACCCGGATATCATCCATGTTCATGGATGGTTGGCTTCTCTTTTGCCTTTGTACCTCAGGAAGTATTATGCCGACGAACCCCTGTTCGCAGATAGCAAGATCGTCACTTCTGTTTATAAAAAATCCTTCGATGGGGAGCTCGACAAGGGCATGGTCAAAAAAATCGCTTTTGACGGTATTCCCGAAGAAAATATCGCAAGTCTTTCCGAACCCAACTATAATAATTTGTTAAAAATAGCCGTAGATTTTTCCGATGCGGTTATTTTAGCCGCTGAGGATATTTCCGAGGAATTGTCCAAATACATTGCCAACCTTCAAGTACCGGTTTTGCCCTATGTTCCCTTACAAGAATTTGAGGAAGCTTATACCAACTTTTATATCAAAGAAGTTTTAAAATAACCCAAATGATTTTGTTGAATAGATTCAAATTCCCCGCCATGGCTGGTCTCTTGCTCGTTCTGGCTTTTGTTTCCTGCAACGATGACCTGACCACTCTTGGTGCAAGTGTCATTGGTAGCGAGCCATTTTCAACCAACAAACAGGATTATGATGTTTTTGCATTCAACAAAAAAATAGAAGCTGTACAGACCAATAAACTGCCCATTTATCAACTGGGAATGTACAATGACCCGATATACGGCAAAACCGAAGCCCAGATCACTTCCCAATTGTTGCTCTCTCAGGCCAACCCGATTTTTGGACTGTATTCGCAAAAAGTGGAGGATGAAGGCGACACAGATGATATACCTACCACAATACAGGAAGATGAAGTAATCAAGGAGGTATACCTCTACATACCATACCTGACCAAAACGAATGTGTTACGCGACACCGACAACGACGGGGTTGACAACGCCTTCGATATAGACCCCAATGATGCCAATAGCGATACCGATGGTGATGGTGTTTCCGACAATCAGGAAAAGTTGAACGGCACCAATCCTCTGAACCCCGATACCGATGGCGATGGCATCAACGATGATACCGATACCGATACCGCCAAGAACAAATTTCCAAAGAAAATCGATATCGATAGTATTTATGGCAATCGTGAAGCACCATTCAGGTTAAAGGTCGAACAGTCGACCTACTACTTGAGGAACCTAGATCCCAACACCAATTTTCAACAGGCTCAGGAATATTTTTCTTCCCAGCAGTTCAGCCCTGCCTTTGTAGGCGAGGTTTTGTTTGATGGGGAACTCACCGTCAGCGACCTGCAGATATTGACGCCAAAGGTAGATAACCCTGAAACGGTCGACGTGGACGAATCTGAAGATTTTGACGCCGTCAACCCGGGAATCAAGGTCCCCCTAAATGCCGAATTTTTTCAAACGAATATCTTGGACAAGGAAAGCAGCCAAGAACTGCTGAGCCAAACCAATTTTACCGAATTTCTTAGAGGAATACATCTCACTGTAACGCCCACCGGCGAAGACTTGTTGTTTCTTTTCGATATTGCACAGGCACGATTGACCATCACCTATGAATACCAAAAGGTCAATGTTAATTCCACCACAAGCGACCCATCGGATGATACTATAGAAACCGCCCAGAAAGATTACGTGATGAACCTTTTGCAAATTCAAGGCCAAACGGTGAACGGCAATGCGGTGAACACCTTCAACAATGAGGTGCTGCCCCAACCCATAGCGGATGATCTGGATACCGATCAAAATGCCTCCAGGATTTACTTGAAAGGTGGCGCGGGAACCTATGCTGAAATAAATCTATTTGACGCCAACAATGGTCTTGATATCATTAACCAGATCAAAGCCAACAATTGGATCATCAATGAGGCCAATCTGGTTTTTTACGTCGATAGGGAAATGCTCGACGCCAGTGGTAATATCATCGATCCACCAAGACTTTATCTTTACGACACGGAGACCGGTGCTCCCCTGATCAATTTTACCACAGAAACGACAATTTCACAAGATCTTTTTGGAAGCTTTCTAAATTATGACGGCATCGTACAGAAGACCGATGGTAAAGGAATTAAGTATACCGTAAAAATTACCGACCACATCAACAATATGATTGTCAGGGATGCCGATAACGTAACATTGGGCCTCACCCTGACCACCGATATTTCGAGGTTGTCAGTACTCAATGCCATGCTGGCCAATGATGTGGAAAAAGAACTCCCCCTAATATCAACCCTGACCCCATTGAGCACCGTACTATTTGGCAGCAATGTCGAATCCCAGAACGAGGATAAGAAGTTGAAATTGGAAATTTATTATACCGAGTTGGACTAGGTTCAGTTCCTGTAAGACTATCCACTTGGGTATGGCATGAACATACTGTGGTATATTTGTTCCCCCTTCACATACCACTCAAAGGAATTATACGTTCTACATCCATAAAAGAATATTGGATTGATCCGTTTCCTTTAATTTTAGCGTCAAATTGACCTTTCCGAATCTTAAATTATTGTACTATGTGTGGAATTGTAGGTTATATAGGGTTTAGGGATGCCTACCCCATTATCATGAAAGGGTTGCAACGCCTTGAATACCGTGGGTATGACAGTGCGGGCGTGGCTCTCTTCGATGGGGAAAGAATCAATCTTACCAAAACCAAGGGTAAGGTAGAAGACCTGCGAAATATGGCAGAAACCAATATGTCACTCAAGGGCAGTTTGGGAATTGGCCACACCAGGTGGGCTACCCACGGGGTTCCCAATGATGTGAACTCGCACCCCCATTATTCCAATTCAGGGAATTTGGTGATCATCCATAATGGGATCATTGAAAACTACGAATCGATAAAAAAGGAATTGATCAAACGTGGCTACCACTTCGATTCCGATACCGATACCGAAGTGTTGGTGAACTTGATCGAAGAGGTACAGCGCACTGAACAGGTAAAATTGGGCCAAGCCGTACAGATTGCCTTGAACCAAGTGGTTGGGGCCTATGCCATAGCCGTTTTTGACATCGAGAAGCCCGACGAGATCGTTGTGGCAAAATTGGGTAGTCCGTTGGCCATTGGCATTGGCGATAAGGAATTTTTCATCGCTTCGGATGCTTCGCCCTTTATTGAATTCACGAACAATGCGGTATATCTGGAAGACGAAGAAATGGCCATTGTGCGTTTGGGCAAGGAAATCAAACTGAGAAAGATAAAGGATGATGCCATCGCCTATCCGAATATCCTCGAACTTCAATTGAATTTGGAAGAAATCGAGAAAGGGGGCTACGATCATTTCATGCTCAAGGAGATCTATGAGCAGCCCAGGGCAATCAAAGATACGTACCGTGGACGGCTATTGGCTGATCAAGGCTTGATCAGAATGGCGGGTATCGATCAAAATCTGGAAAAATTCCTGAATGCCAATAGGATCATCATTGTGGCTTGTGGCACTTCATGGCATGCCGGTTTGGTAGCCGAATATATTTTTGAAGACCTGGCCAGGATTCCGGTGGAAGTGGAGTACGCTTCGGAGTTCAGGTATAGAAATCCTGTAATCACCGACAAGGATATCCTCATTGCGATTTCCCAATCGGGCGAGACCGCCGATACCTTGGCGGCCATTAAACTTGCCAAGGAAAAAGGCGCATTTGTATTTGGGGTCTGTAATGTGGTGGGTTCGTCAATAGCCCGCGAAACTGATGCTGGCGCATATACCCATGCCGGGCCTGAAATTGGGGTGGCTTCCACAAAGGCCTTTACCACCCAAATTACAGTGCTTACTTTGATTGCCTTGAAATTGGCCAAAGCAAAGGGTATATTTTCAGGTTCCCAATACCATGAATTCCTTTCGGAACTGGAAACCATCCCTACCAAAGTGGAGATTGCCTTGAACACCAATGCTATTGTACGTGACATCGCAGAAGTATATAAAGATTCTCCCAATTGCCTGTATTTGGGGAGGGGATATAATTTTCCCGTAGCCTTGGAAGGTGCGCTTAAGTTAAAGGAGATCAGTTATATCCATGCCGAGGGCTATCCCGCCGCCGAAATGAAACATGGGCCCATAGCCCTGATCGACGAGCATATGCCCGTAATCGTAATTGCCACCAAAAAGGGGCATTATGAAAAAGTGGTGAGCAATATCCAGGAAATCAAATCGAGGAAAGGAAAGATCATCGCCATCGTTACCGAAGGCGACACCCAGGTAAGGGAATTGGCCGATCATGTGGTCGAGGTGCCCGAGACCATGGAATCATTAACGCCTTTGTTGACCACCATACCGCTACAGCTGCTGTCTTACCATATAGCCGTCATGAGGGGTTGCAACGTTGATCAACCCCGCAATTTGGCCAAATCGGTCACCGTGGAGTAATGCGTCATCACAGAATATCAAAAGGCCGTGAAGAAATCACGGCCTTTTTTGTTTGCGGATATCCTATTTTAAAGCCTAGAAAATTACAGATAATTTATTATGCATGCATAATTTTTTTCAATTTATGATTAGCGATTTAAAAAAATCAGTATCTTGGCCTACAACTAATATAACTCAGGACTACACATGAAAACAATACTTCTGTTTTCGTTGCTACTGTTGGGAAGCATTGGCTTTGCCCAAACCACGGTCAACGGAAAAGTAATAGACCAAAATAATGAACCTGTGCCAGGTGCCAACGTCGTCATTGCGGGCAAGGCCATTGGAACGGTAACCGATTTTGACGGAAATTTTGTCTTGGAGACTTCCGAGGTCCCTCCATTTCGATTGAGGATTACCAGTATCGGTTTTACCGAGGCATCTGCAGATGTCACTTCCAACAACCAAACCCTATCCATCTCGATCAATGAAGCGGAGACCTATCTCGACGAGGTGGTCGTTTCGGCCTCCAGAACTCCGGAACGCCTTTTCGAATCCCCGGTATCCGTGGAACGTATCGGTCTAAAAGAAATCAAAAACACCACCTCGGAGTCGTTTTATGGCGGCCTTCAGAATTTAAAAGGGGTAGATATCAATACGAACAGTTTAACCTTCCAATCGATCAACACCCGTGGTTTTGCCACCTTCGCCAATACCCGCTTTATGCAGTTGGTGGATGGGATGGACAACTCCGCGCCCGGCCTCAATTTTGTACTGGGCAATTTGGTAGGGATGTCGGAACTGGAAGTGAACAGTGTTGAGATATTGCCTGGGGCTTCCTCGGCGCTTTATGGGGCAGGTGCCTTTAACGGGATTCTGTTCATGACCAGCAAAAACCCTTTCGATTATCAGGGCATAAGCACCTATTTCAAAACCGGATTGACCTCCCAGCAGGCTGCCGGGGACAACAATTATTACGATTTTGGCCTCAGGGTCGCCCACGCGTTCAGCGATAAATTTGCCATGAAGGCCAATTTTTCCTATTTAAGTGGCGAAGATTGGCATGCGAACAATAATATCGACCTGCTCAATCCAGGAAGGACCAGGAGCGATCCGGCCTACGACGGCCTGAATGTTTATGGTGAAGCGGTGGGGACCACTCTTAATTTTGATGCCGCTGCCGGTTTGCCTTCGGGCACGGTGGGTTCTGCATTTGTTACCAGGACCGGATATGAAGAACGGGATTTGGTCGACTATAACGCGGAAAGTGTCAAGTTCGATGGATCGATCCACTATAAGCCATTTGCCAACGACTTTGAGATCATCTATAACGGCAGGGTGGGCCGGGGAAATACGATTTACCAGGGCGCCAACCGTTATGCCATAAGGGACTTCATATTACAACAGCATAAAATCGAAATCAGGAACAAAAATTTCTTTTTAAGGGGCTATACCACCATAGAAAGTTCTGGAAACTCATACGATACCAGAGCTGCCGCGGTGAACGTAAACCGTGCTTGGAAAGGCGATACCCAATGGTTCACCGATTACGCGAGAACTTTTATCGGGGCGAAACTGGGCGTCGGTACCGGGGTGCAATTGGATGACGCCACCGCCCACGCCGCGGCCCGACAAGCGGCCGATACCGGCAGGTTCCTTCCCGGAACCCCTGAATTCCAAAATGCATTTAACAACGTCATTGCGGATGGGGACTTTACCACGGGCGCCAAGTTTATCGACAACACCAAACTGCGCCATGTCGATGCGAACTATAACTTCAGCCATTTGTTGGACAATGCTGTTGATCTGCAAATCGGTGGTTCGTTTCGGGAATACATCCTGAACTCCAATGGAACGATCTTCACCGACATCGATGGCCCGATTTCCTATAACGAGTATGGTGCCTATGCCCAGGTGCAGGGCAAAATTTTGGATGATCGTCTGAAATATACCTTTTCGGGCCGATTGGACAAGAATGAATTTTTTGATGCATTCGTATCCCCAAGGGGTTCTTTGATGTATACCTTGGGCGAGAAAAGGAACCATAATATCAGGGTCTCTGCCCAACAGGGCTTTAGAAACCCCACCACCCAAGATCTATTTATCGGCTTGGATGCTGGTAGGGCCATATTGGTGGGCTCTGCGCCTGACAACTTGGACAGGGACATCAGACCCTATGACCTTGAGCGCAAGTGGTGCGGCCCTCACTTCGCAACAAACGGTAACGATTGCAGGTAGGGCTGCCTATGAAAATGCGTTCTCGCGTAAGTTCGGTACAGGCAGGAACCCCCACAGCGGTAAATACCCCATTGGTGCAGCCCGAGGAAATCACGGCCCTGGAAGTGGGCTATCGTGCCCAAATCGGCAAAGTGGCCATCGACGTGAGCGGGTATTACAACGATTACAAAAACTTCATCTCCAACGTGAATGTGATCGTGCCCCTTTATGGCACCGTCGGTGACAATGGTCTGTCCTTACTGGCCCTCCAGAACGGCGATCGTCAAAGTATACCAAAACTATACCAACTCCGAGGCGACCATTAGTTCTTACGGGGTCACCGCGGGCATAGATGCAAAAGTACTCGGCAATTTCGATTTTGGTGTCAACTATACCTATGCCGAACTCGATTTTAACCAGGCCGCCTTTCCCGATTTCAGGACCAATTTCAACACCCCGAAACACAAGGTGAAAGCCTCTTTCGGAAATACCGAATTGTTCAAGAATTTTGGGTTTAACGTCAATTATCGATGGAGCGATACCTTCTTTTGGCAAGCGAGCTTTGCCGACGGAGATGTCCCGGCATATACCGTATTGGATGCGCAGGTCAATTATGCAGTGCCCAGTATGAAATCGGTCTTTAAGGTAGGTGGCTCCAACATTTTGGGAGAAGAATACTTTACCGCGGTCGGAACTGGACTCATCGGCTCCATTTACTATGTTTCTTGGACGATTAATCCTTAACCAAAAACAACATTAAAATAAAAAAGGGCAACCGGAAGGTTTGCCCTTTTTCTTTTAAAAAAGCGAAAAAAAACCATTTCCAATTAAAACGGAAAAGTCTATCTTTGCAGCCTGAAAAACATAAGTATTGCAATCTGTTTTTCATGATTTTTTGATACTAAACAAATAAACTACGAAGTAATGTCGAAAGTTACAGGAAAGGTTTCCCAGATTATTGGCCCGGTGGTCGATGTTGAGTTCCAATCGGGATCAACACTTCCGAGGATTTATGATTCCTTGGAAATAACAAACAAAGATGGTTCCATACTGGTATTGGAGGTGCAATCGCATGTCGGTGAGAATACCGTAAGAACCATTTCAATGGACTCAACCGATGGGTTGAGCAGGGGTACCGATGTGCTGGCGACTGGAAAAGCGATTCAGATGCCGATCGGTGATGACATTTATGGCCGCTTGTTCAATGTGATCGGGGATGCCATCGATGGTTTGGGGAACTTGCCCAAAGCCGGAAAACATGGTTTGCCCATTCACCGGGAAGCGCCAAAATTTGAAGATCTTTCGACTTCTACCGAGGTTTTGTTCACCGGAATCAAGGTAATCGATCTGATCGAGCCTTATGCCAAAGGAGGTAAAATTGGATTGTTCGGCGGTGCAGGGGTAGGCAAAACAGTATTGATTCAGGAATTGATCAACAACATTGCCAAAGGACACGGTGGCCTATCTGTATTTGCCGGTGTTGGAGAACGTACCCGTGAAGGAAATGATTTGTTGCGCGAGATGTTGGAATCGGGCATTATAAAATATGGCGACGCTTTTCTACATTCCATGGAGGCGGGTGGCTGGGACCTTTCCAAGGTCGACAAAAAAGTGATGAAAGAATCGAAGGCCACTTTCGTTTTCGGGCAAATGAACGAGCCTCCCGGAGCACGTGCACGGGTCGCCTTGTCTGGCTTGACCATCGCTGAGTATTTCCGTGATGGCGCCGGCGAAGGGCAAGGCAAGGACGTTTTGTTCTTCGTCGATAACATTTTCCGGTTTACCCAAGCGGGCTCGGAAGTATCGGCTCTTTTGGGACGTATGCCATCGGCCGTAGGGTATCAGCCTACATTGGCCACCGAGATGGGCGCCATGCAGGAACGCATTACCTCCACCAAAAGAGGATCCATTACTTCGGTACAGGCGGTGTATGTACCCGCGGATGACTTAACAGATCCCGCTCCTGCGACCACTTTTGCGCACTTGGATGCCACCACCGTACTGTCACGTAAGATTGCGGAGTTGGGCATTTATCCAGCGGTAGACCCCTTGGATTCGACCTCCAGGATCTTGACCGCCGATATTTTGGGCAAGGAGCATTACGATTGTGCCCAGAGGGTCAAAGAATTGTTGCAGCGTTATAAAGAATTACAGGATATCATCGCCATTTTAGGAATGGAAGAATTGTCGGAGGAAGATAAATTGGCCGTGGGCAGGGCACGAAGGGTGCAACGTTTCCTATCACAACCTTTCCATGTTGCTGAACAATTTACCGGAATTCCCGGGGTATTGGTAGACATCAAGGAAACCATCAAAGGTTTCAATATGATCATGGAAGGGAAATTGGATCATTTGCCGGAATCGGCCTTCAACTTGAAGGGAACCATAGAGGAAGCCATCGAAGCGGGTGAAAAAATGCTGGCCGAAGCCTAGTGAAATGGGGCCTGAAATTTGGAATGTAAATGTACAGGTGGTACCTCATGGTCACTGATTGTTCATAAATGATTTATTGCTAAAAATATGTATTTAGAGATCGTATCACCGGAAGCTACCTTATTTGCCGGAGAAGTAACATCCGTTACCGTGCCCGGTATCAACGGGGAATTTCAGATGTTGCAAGACCATGCACCGATTGTTTCCTTGTTACAAGCTGGAAATGTAAAGGTCGACGGTAGCATCACGATTGCCGAGGCCTACCAATCCAGGTTTTCAAAAGATGCCAATGGCAAGACTATTTTACCCATTACCAGCGGTACCATCGAAATGAAAGGCAACAAGGTAATCGTCTTGGCAGATTAACTGCATCCCTTAACAACTATAAGTTCAAGAGCCATCCATTACAAAGGGTGGCTCTTTTAGTTTAGCTCAAGGCAATCAAATGCCAATCCTGCCCACCGGAAGAATAGGTTTTAAGCAGTTTGAAACCCACGGCATAATGGGCTTTCAACGACCTGACATTCTTTACGTCTACCTCTGTAATGATGGTGGTAAATTCGGGTTGCACCCCTTTTTTCATTTGATCGTACAAATGGCGAAAGAGTCCTTGTCCTCGGAACGCCTTGTCGATACAGATTTGGCCCATGGCCAAATATTGCTCCGATTTAGGGACCACCGATTCAATCTCGTCGAACATCGGTTTTAAAACTTCTATTTCCTTGCCAAATTGGGGGTGCATGCACAAGGCATAACCCACCACCTGATCACCATCTTTGGCAATTACATGGGCGCACACCTCGTTCATCCGTTTCAGTATTTCAAAGGTATGTGATACGGTAACAAAGCCCTCTCGCTGTTTTTCGTCTTCTGTGAGCACCGGAATGAGGTTTTTCCGCTGCAGTTCCAAAATCTGTTGCAGTTCCGAATCTTGAGTAGCCCTTTTATAAACGACCATCAGTTGAAGTTTGAATAAAGATAGTAAATTTGGCACATGCCAAAATTCCCCAAAAAATTAAATTTAAAACTCGTCGAACGGGAGCGGGCCGGGACCCTCCGAAGCCTGCCTACGGCGAGCGACTTGGTCGATTTTTCTTCCAACGATTACCTTGGGTTCTCCAAAGAGGTGACATTGTCTGACGCGGCAGTTACTTTGCTGAAGGAACAAAACCTGGTTTTGAACGGGGCGACCGGCTCCCGATTGCTTTGCGGAAATCACACCATCTATGGGCTTGTAGAAAATAAACTCACCCGAATCCATCAGGTTGATGCAGCCTTGGTTTTCAATTCGGGCTATGATGCCAATGTTGGATTTTTTGCATCGGTTCCCCAGCGTGGCGACATGGTATTTTATGATGAATATATACATGCCAGCATACGGGATGGCATTCAATTGGGGCATGCAAAGGGCTTCAAATTCCAACACAACAATTTAGGGGATCTGTCAGCGAAGATTATGCGCAATAGACTGAACCTTTCGAACGATAATGAAGCTGCCGTTTATGTGGTTACCGAATCGGTTTTTTCCATGGATGGGGATAGTCCCGATCTACCTCGACTTGCGGCCTTTTGCAAGGCACATGGCTGCTATTTGGTGGTAGATGAGGCCCATGCCCTAGGAATCTTTGGAAATGACGGTGCAGGGATGGTACAGCATTTGGGGCTGCAACAAGATATCTTTGCCCGAATCGTCACCTTTGGGAAGGCGATGGGGTGCCATGGGGCTGCCATTTTGGGATCTCACGACCTAAAGGCCTATCTTTTGAACTTTGCCAGAAGCTTTATTTATACCACGGGTCTTCCGCCACATACGGTGGCCACGATCGATGCTTCCTATCAGATGGCAAAGTCCGATTTAGGGAAGAGGAAGCGGCAACAGCTTAACGATAATATCGCCTATTTTAATCAAGAACTGGGAAGTTTGGGTTTAGGACCAAAATTCATTCCTAGCAATTCGGCCATACACTGCTGTATTATTCCGGGCAATGAAAAGGTGAGCGATGTCGCAAACGCGATACGGAAATTTGGCTTCGAAGTGAAGCCTATCCTTAATCCAACCGTTCCCATCGGTCAGGAAAGGTTGCGTATATGCCTTCACGCTTATAATTCTAAAGAACAAATCGGAGACTTGCTTTACCGCCTATCGGTTTTAATTAAAAACTCATGAACCAAAAGTTTTATACCATTGCGGCCTTCGAATATGCGGCGGATGTGCAGATCATCAAGGGAAAATTGGAATCGGAAGGCATAAAGGTTTTCCTGAGGGATGAAAACACTTTGAATTCAGACCCTTTGATCAGCAATGCGATCGGAGGGGTGAAGTTGCAGGTATTATATGGTGATAGAGAACACGCCTTGGAAATTTACAATGAAATAAGGGCATATGCCTTGGATAAAAACGGATTGCCCGTCGTATGCCCCAATTGCAAAGCCAAGAGGTCTGAGGTATACTACAACCGTAAGGGAATATTCCATAAACTTTTTCCTTTTTTTGAAAAAAGAAAGTACAAATGCCTAAATTGTGGAATGATTACAAAGCCCCAATAAAATGAAGCGAATTTTTGTAACGGGAATATCAACGGGGGTGGGTAAAACAATCGCCTCCGCCATCATCACGGAGGCTTTGGAAGCCGATTATTGGAAACCCATTCAGGCAGGAGATTTGGACCATACCGATAGCGATCGGGTGGCCGAACTGTTGTCGAACAGCAAGTCCAAAATTTATAAGAGCAGCTTTGAGCTCACTCAAGCCATGAGTCCGCATGCCGCCGCAGAGATTGACGGGGTGACTTTGGACGCCAATAAAATACACGAACCGCATACCGACAATCATCTGGTCATAGAAGGTGCCGGTGGATTATTGGTGCCCTTGAACGAACAGGACACCATTCTCGACATCATAATGCCCAATTACAAAGTAATTGTCGTTTCCAGACATTATTTGGGCAGTATCAACCACTCCTTGCTTACCATCAATTGGCTGAAGATGAGGGGATATGATGTATCTGTGCTGTTTAGTGGCGATGCCAATCCGCAAACCGAGAACATCATATTGCACAAAACCGGGGTTTCGTTGATCGGTAGGATAGATGAAGAGCCCGTTTTTGATAAACCGGTCATAAAGAAGTATGCCGATACCTTCAGGAACATCCTGATGTCAATCTGATCTTTTATGAATTTCCGCCCCTTCAACGGTAGCCCATACCTGGTAGTTGTTTTTTAGGTATGCAGTGACATATCTGTTTTCCTCGACCAGCTTATCGTCGAATACCAATCTATTTTTTCGCGTCACCACGATTTTTGGTCGGATTACCGACATGATGAACGTGATCTCGTCCAGAGCCGTTTTTCTGGGATTGTCAAAATAGGGGAAGACTTCTTCACGACAGATATTGCTGGGATGTGTGGCTGCCTTGGTCGGGGGTGTGGTATCCATTAACCAATATCCGATATGGTATTCCAAAAAGAATACATTTTTTTCGTCAGGAAATGTTTTCATCAGATATTGGGGTACCGTAATGCCTTCCCCATTGTAGAAAGTACCCTTGTCCAATTTGTTTTTTATGATTCGATAATATTCCAAATAACTCTCTGCCGGCACCATAAGCATCAATAGGATAAGAACTGGTTGGTGGGCTTTTTTGATATGGAGGTTTATCTTACTGATGGATAACCCGACCAAAACGATAAGTATCGGATACAGTTGGATCAGGTAGTGGCTGTTGATCCTGCCGGCCTTGGCGAAGGAGAACAGTACGCCAATGATGGCGATGATCAGTAATTGTACCTTTCTATCTTTGAAATCGAAATACCTTTTTCGCCACGCTAACAGAAAAAATAGCGCGATGGCCAAGAAGGTTGGCGCCAAATTAAGTAGTGCTCCTTGGCTCGACCCGGCATAGGCCAAGGATGCCCTGATCACCGAATTCCACCATACCAATTCTTGATTTTCACTGTAATAAGGCAGCAGTGTCAATCCCACAATAACAATGATGCCAACGCCATAAAGAACGGGTTGCCATAATCGCCTTTCGAGCCTGTTGGCCTTGAAATGGTCGTAGATTAGATATAGTCCCAGAAAAAAGACCGCATAGGCGATGTTCAATTTGGTCATGATCGAGATACCCATTAAGAGCCCGGTCAACAAATACCCCCAATTGGTTTTTGTTTGTAGCATCAAGAAAAGTCCCGGGACGAACAAGGCCATGCACAAATGTTCCGACATGACTCCCTGCAAGCTGCCGAACAGGCTCTGTAGGGCCACTGCGCCCAGAGCGGCCCAATACCCCATCCGCTTCTTGCCAAATTCAGCACCGATTTTATATGTGAAAAAAGCGGATATGGCTACGAGCAGGGCCCCAAAGAAGCGAATGGCCAAAAAGCTCTTTCCGAATACGTAAATGATGCCGGCAAAAAACAAGAAAGTTATCGGGGGTTTTAAATCCCATAATTCGGTGTACGGGAGATGGCCGTTCACCCATGATTGTCCCATTAAAATAAAAGTACTTTCGTCCCGATCGATATAGTCCCTAAAGAAAAACGGAAACCGAATGGCAATCGAAACCACCAAAAGTGAAATGAATACCACCTGCTGTGGCATGCTGGCAATCAATGTTTTTAGTTTTCCGATCGATCTAATTCGCATGGGCGGTTATAGGATTAATTCCCATCTTTGCAAGATAGAGAAATCGCATACTTCATAACAATACCATTGAAAAATCTTTCGGCACGCGACCAAAAATATTTGTGGCATCCTTTGACACAGCACAAGCGGCATCCAATAATGTTGGGGCTCGTTAAAGCCAAAGGCGCTCTTTTGTACGATGAAAACGGCAAGGAATATATCGATGGTATCGCATCTTGGTATACTGCCATGTATGGGCATTGCAACGATTTTATCATAGAAAGGGTGTATGCCCAGATGCAAAGTCTTGATCAGGTGGTTTTCAGCGGATTTACGCATGAACCTGCCGTTCAATTGTCGGAAGAGCTCATCAAAATATTGCCCTTCAACCAAAAAAAGCTCTTTTTTTCTGATAATGGCTCAACGGCAACGGAAATTGGAATAAAAATGGCTTTGCAATACCATTTCAACAATGGTAAAAAAAAGAATGTGCTCCTCGCTTTTGAAGGGGGATTTCATGGAGATACATTTGGCGCCATGTCGGTCTCGGGACTTTCGGTCTACAATGGCCCTTTTGAGGATCTGTTCTTGGAAGTTGAGCGTATCCCGGCCCCGACCCATAACAATATTGAAGCTATCTTGAATCATTTGGAAGTCCGGTTGGGCCGAAATGATGTTGCGGGTTTTATTTATGAACCCTTGGTGCAGGGTGCAGCCGCTATGCAGATGCATGACAGGGAAGGCTTATGTCGTATTTTGAGACTAATGAAGCGCCATGACGTTATCACCGTTGCCGACGAGGTGATGACCGGTTTTGGTAAAACGGGCACTCATTTCGCTTCCGATCAAATTATGGTGAAACCAGACATCATGTGCCTTTCAAAAGCCCTTACCGCAGGCCTGCTGCCCATGGCTATCACCAGTTGTTCCCAAAAGATTTACGATGCCTTTTATAGTGATGATATCGCCAAGGGTTTTTTCCATGGCCATACCTATACGGCGAACCCTCTGGCTTGCACGGCCGCTTTGGCGGGCCTGGTGCTTCTGAAATCTGCCGAGATCCAAGAAAACATAAAAAGGATATCAGATTCGCACCGCGCTTTCGACCTGATCATAAGAAAACATCCCAAGGTGGCCCGTACACGGCAATGTGGGGTCATCTACGCCCTAGATATGAAGTTGGAAATGGAACGTTATGGCGATTTAAGGGACCAACTTTTTAACCATTTTATGGACCATGGCGTATTTTTGCGCCCCTTGGGAAACACCATTTATATTTTACCTCCCTACATTATTTCAGAAGCACAATTGCAGAAGATCTATGGCAGTATTACAGGGGTATTGGAAATCGTCTAATTAGAAGGACAAATGACGAACCGAACGATTTCGATTACGGCAATTTCCTCCATCTCCGCTTTGGGATGCACGCCAAGCGAGGTATGGCAAGGGTACCTATCCGATGCCCATCATCTTTCTCGCGAAAAGAACGGAACGACCTACGATTGGGTGGCGCGATTGCCCAAAATGGCCAAGGATTTGATCACCGAACTACGATCATCAGATCCCAAATTCAAAAACTTGGATGACTCGGTACTCTACGCCATATTCGTTGCTCGTAATGCCATTGAAGGAGCGGGCTGGAAAAGGGGCGACCATTTTGGGATCAATTTAGGCTCTTCAAGAGGGGCCACTGCCCTTTTCGAAAAGCACCATGAGACGTTTTTGACCCATGGCCGAACAGACACGTTGGCTTCGCCCACGACGACCCTCGGCAATATATCTTCCTGGGTGGCCCATGACCTGCAGACCAAGGGCCCGGAAATTTCCCATTCGATCACTTGCTCCACGGCCTTGCATGCCCTTTTGAACGGGGTAGCTTGGATCGGGAGCGGCATGGCCGATAAATTTTTGGTCGGGGGCAGTGAAGCCCCATTAACACCTTTCACACTGGCCCAAATGAAAGCCTTGAAGATTTATGCCCAAAATGATTCCGACTATCCCTGCCGCAGCCTGGATTTGAATAAAGACCGAAACACGATGGTACTGGGAGAAGGTGCGGCCTTGGCTTGTCTGGAGTTGGGCCTTCACGATAACACATTGGCCGTAATCGAAGGATTGGGTTATGCAACGGAACCTTTGGCCCACAATGTCTCCATTTCCACCGATGCGGATTGTTTCCAGCGTTCGATGAAAATGGCTTTGGGGCAGCACCGACCAGAGGATGTCGACGTATTGGTGGTGCATGCACCAGGAACCATTAACGGCGATCTTTCCGAATTTAGGGCGATACAGAAGGTGTTTGGCGGTCGGCTTCCATTGATGACCACCAATAAATGGAAAATTGGGCATACGTTCGGCGCTTCCGGAATGTTTGGAATTGAAATGGCGATTTTGATGATGGAACATCAACATCTTATCAAAATTCCATTTTTGGAATATGGTTCTGAGCCTCGAAGCATAAAAAGGGTAATGGTGAACGCAGTTGGCTTTGGGGGCAATGCCGTGAGTATCTTATTACAGGCGCCATCGCAACATTAATGCAGGGGTTATTTGGCATTTCCAGACATTTAAGTTTATTTTTGACCTTCAATGAAGCAACTTACATGAGTGAAATAAGACATAATTGGTCCAAAACTGAAATCTTGTCCATTTACCAAAAACCGCTCATGGAGCTGTTGTACGAGGCAGCTTCCGTGCATCGATCGCATCACGATCCGAACACGGTGCAGGTGTCGACCCTGCTTTCCATTAAAACGGGGGGTTGCCCCGAAGACTGCGGATATTGTCCTCAGGCGGCGCGTTATCATACGAATATCGAGGGCAATGATTTGATGTCGGTGGGCCAGGTAAAGGCCCAAGCGCTTCGCGCCAAGGCTTCTGGCAGTTCCAGGGTTTGTATGGGCGCGGCATGGCGCAACGTAAAGGATGGTCCTGAATTTGAGCAGGTCCTGGAAATGGTTCGCACGATCAATAAATTGGAGATGGAAGTGTGCTGTACGTTGGGCATGCTCACTGAAAACCAAGCGAAACGGCTTGCTGAAGCAGGTCTTTATGCCTATAACCATAATTTGGACACATCGGCGGAATATTATAAGGATATCATTTCAACCCGAGCTTTTGAGGATCGTTTGGAGACGATCGATAATGTGCGCAAAAGCAATGTTACCGTGTGCAGCGGTGGAATCATTGGGATGGGAGAATCGCTTGAAGATAGGGCGGGAATGCTTGTGGCCCTCGCTGCGCTCAACCCCCAACCAGAATCCGTGCCCATCAATGCCTTAGTGGCCGTTGCTGGTACCCCAATGGAGGAAATGGAACCCATAGCCATTTGGGATATGATCCGGATGGTAGCTACGACCCGTATCGTGATGCCGCAAACACAGGTCAGGTTATCGGCAGGCCGTACCGAGATGAGTAGGGAAGGACAGGCCATGTGCTTCTTTGCCGGTGCCAATTCGATCTTTGCGGGCGATAAATTGTTGACCACGCCCAATCCAGACGTGAATGAAGATATGGCTATGTTCGAAAACTTGGGTCTTCGACCGCAGAAAGCCTTTGCCAAAATAGACCAGCCGAAAACGGTGGAAGCAGCCGATTCACAATTTATTCCCCTTGGAGAAAAACCAAAATGGTCAAGGCCGGGTCACCATATCGCTCGAAATGAGGAAGCCAAACGTAGAAGCAAGACGGCGGAATAGGCCTACATTAGCTTAATTTTAAGATAATTTTTCCCAAAGGTTCATTAAATTTAAGGTTCATAAATAACCCGAATAACATTGAATTTACGAGAAATCCAAAGGGTTAAAACCATCAACAAACAAGACTTTATCGATCATTATTTCAAGCCGCAATTGCCGGTAGTGATCGAGAAGGCTACTGTAGATTGGCCTGCTTACAGCCGTTGGAACCTGGAATATATGCGCCATGTTGCCGGGGATAAAATTGT
This sequence comes from uncultured Flavobacteriaceae bacterium, assembly GCA_963710535.1. Taxonomy (GTDB): domain Bacteria; phylum Bacteroidota; class Bacteroidia; order Flavobacteriales; family Flavobacteriaceae; genus Pelagihabitans. Next base: position 565,405 of record CAVQAW010000010.1, on the reverse strand, counting down.
GCCGCTCTACGACGACAGGCCCGTTCACCACAAAGATGGTTTTAACGAACCTCACGCAAAAATGAAAATGGCCGATTATATCGACCTGCTCCAGAAAGAGCCCACACGTTATAGAATATTCCTGTGGAACATCCTAAAGGAAGTACCAGAGTTACAGGAAGATTACGAGTATCCCGATTTAGGGCTCAAACTTCAAAGGAATTTACCAATGCTTTTTTTTGGGGGCAGTGATTCTTACACTTTCATGCATTACGACATTGACTTGGCCAACATTTTTCATTTTCATTTTGAAGGTACAAAAGAATGTATCCTTTTCCCACAAACGGAAACCAAGAACCTCTACAAGGTACCCCATTCTTTGATCACCCATGAAAGCATCGATTTTGCCAATCCCGATTTTGAAAAATGGCCGCTTTTGAAGCAAGCCAATGGTTATCGGACCCTTTTGCGACATGGCGAGGTTTTATATATGCCGGAAGGATATTGGCATTATATGAAGTATCTTACGCCTGGCTTTTCGATGAGTCTTAGGGCATGGCCCAGAAATTCGGCTAATGTGGTAAAAGGGCTCTATAATATATTTGTGATGCGCAACTATGACAACTTGATGCGCAAATTGGGGGGTCAACAATGGATTGAATGGAAGAACCAGAAAGCGAGGATAGGGGCCCAAAAAGTATTGCGATAGTTATTTATTATCAGTATCTTAAATATTCAACTCTAAATTACCGACCTATGAAAACCTATTGTACTTACCTCCTATGCCTAATGGGCATCACTAGCCTTTTTTCCCAAGCTTATTCAGGTGAAGGGGATCAAAAATTTCAGGTGGGTATCAACCTACAGGACAATGGAACAGGGATCAATGCGACCTACGATTACGGCTTGGCGGAAAATATTTCCCTGGGGATTTCCTCAACATATCTTTTGAGTGTAGACGAAAATTTGAATGCCGGATTTACCGATCGTTTCGATGTAAAGGCGAGGGCCAATGCGCATCTGGGTGAAGTCATTGGGCTGGGGGATGAATTCGATATTTATCCGGGCTTGGACCTTAGTCTAAAGAATTTTGGGTTCCATACTGGGGTGAGGTATTTCCTGTCTGATGGTTTTGGACTTTTTGGCGAAGTGGGTTTCCCAATCGCTAGGTACAAATCCGAAGACAGAAGTCCCGCTGAGGAACTGCACAACCAGTTGGTGGTGGGTATTGGAGCCAGTTTCAATTTTCGATAAATGGGTGCTGGTAAGGAATCCTATTTAAGCAATGATCATCCGAGGAGTTCTTTGATTTTGTCATAGACCAACTCGCTTTCCCATCCTCGATATAAAAGATAGTCGGCCATTTTTTTTCGCCTTGTTTGCGGATTTCCTGTTTTGAGGTTTTTGAGGCATTTTTTAGAGAGCTCATCAAAGGTCTTCATATAGTCCCGATCATCAATTTCCTTGAGGGCTAGGGCAATGTTGTATTTGGAAATATCCCGTTGTTTTAAGGCACTGATGATTCGGTTCCTGCCCCATTTTTTGATGTTGAATTTCCCTCTGGCATAACTTCTGGCGAACCTTTCTTCATTCAGATGGTCGGTTTGGATCAATTGGGTGACGATGATATCAATGGCCTCAGGTATCATGTGCATTTCCCGCAATTTTCCCACCACTTCTTTATGGCATCGGTCCTGATAGGCACAATAGCCTTCCAGTTTTTTGGCGGCTTCCTGTACGGAATAACTTTTTGAAGATGGCATGACGCAAAAGTAGTGGAAATAAAAAAAGCGACCCTTGTTTCCAAAGGTCGCTTAAGTTTTAATAAATAGTTTTGCCTTCTTTATTCTTGAATCGAAATTCAAGATAGGTATAGGCATCCCTTGGTTGAATCTTTATCCATTTTTTATATTCCAAGAACCACTTGGTACGGATTGATGGAAAACCTTTCATTAGATAGGCGGCAATAAAAGGATGTATGTTTAGTGTCACACTATTATCCTTTGCCGGACCTTTCAATAACTTTTCCAAATCTGAATTGACCTTATCGATAATCCCTATCGGGGCCTCTACTTCTCCACCTGGCTTATTGGGATCTTCCTCGGTGGTCTTTATATTCATTTCTGGCCTCACCCTTTGTCTAGTGATCTGAATGAGTCCGAATTTACTTGGGGGCAAGATCTTGTGCTTGGCCCGATCATCTTTCATCTCATCTTTGAGATGTTCGAACAGCTTTTTTCTATGGTGCTGTTTCACCATGTCGATAAAGTCGATGACAATGATGCCGCCCATATCGCGCAGGCGTAGCTGCCTGGCAATTTCTGAAGCGGCCAAAAGGTTCACTTCCAAAGCGGTGTCTTCCTGATTGTTTGCCTTGTTCGAACGATTACCACTGTTCACATCAATCACATGTAGTGCTTCGGTGTGTTCAATGATCAAATAGGCTCCCTTGCTCATGGAGGCGGTGCGCCCGAAAGATGTCTTGATCTGTCGCTCGATCCCGTATTTCTCGAAAATCGGTACTTGGGAATTATAATGCTTCACGATCGACTCTTTGCCCGGTGCGATTTCCAATACATAATCTTGTATTTGTCCGCAAAGCGTTTCATCGTCGACATATATGCCCGTGAAGGTGTCGTTGAACACATCCCTAAGGATGCTGGAGGCCCTATTGACTTCGACCAATACCTTTGATGGTGTTGGCGCTCTGTACAATCTTTTACACATTGCCGTCCATTTGTTCAGCAAGTTTTCTAAATCTTTGTCCAGTTCCGCGACTTTTTTGCCTTCGGCAACAGTACGGATGATCACGCCAAAACCTTTTGGCTTAATGCTCATGACCAATCTTTTCAAACGCTCTTTTTCCTCCTTGCTGCCTATCTTCTGTGAGACCGACACCCGGTCTGAAAAAGGCACCATGACCAGATAACGCCCTGCGAACGAAAGTTCTGAGCTAATTCTGGGTCCTTTGGTGGAAATGGGTTCCTTTACGATTTGCACCAGTAAAGACTGATTGGCCTTGATGGCATCGGTAATCACACCGTTTTTGTCAATGTCTTTTTCAAAAGGAAAGTTTTTGAGGGAGTAATCCCTAAGCTTTCCAGTACTCACATTTTTAATGAATTTTAGCATTGAGGCCAATTGTGGCCCAAGGTCATGGTAATGCAGAAAGGCATCTTTTTCATAACCAACGTTCACAAACGCGGCATTTAAACCGGTCACAGGCTTCCGTATCTTGGCCAAAAAAATATCGCCAACGGAAAAATTGTTGTTATCCTCATCTCTATGCAATTCAGTGAGCTTTCCATCTTTGAGCAAAGCAAAATCAACGGCATCAGAACTAGATCTTACGATTAATTCTCTATTCACCTGATTGTATTTATAGTTATCCCTCCACAATTATCGGAGTGGATAAATAGATTAAACAATGTTATAAACAGGCCGTGCAGACCTGCCGAAATTCTTCTCTTTTGAATCTCTATGTCAAAGAACGGATTAAAATGAAAAAGTAGTCGGAACAACTACTTTTTCTTGTGTCGGTTAGCTCTCCGTCGCTTTTTACGCTTATGGGTAGCTACCTTATGTCTTTTTCGTTTTTTACCACTCGGCATGAAGATCTGCTTTTAAATTATTGATTATTTTATTTGAACATTGCTCTTGACACCTTCAATAAAAACCTTTGCAGGTTTGAACGATGGTATGTTGTGTGCCGCTATTTTGATAGTGGTGTTTTTAGAAATGTTCCTGCCTGTCTTTTCGGCCCTTCTCTTGATAATAAAACTACCAAAACCACGTAAATATACGTTGTCACCGCTTTCCAAAGAAGATTTTACCTCTTCCATAAAGGATTCCACAGTGGCCTGGACATCTCCTTTTTCCATTCCAAGTTTATCCGCGATTTTTGCTACAATTTCCGCTTTCGTCATCTTTTATTAAATGAAATAATATAGTTTGTTTTAAGGGTTGCAAATATATAAATTAAATTGAATCTTTTGCTTTAAACCATTAATTTTAAGTCTATAAACCACTACTTTAGCGCTTTACGAATAAATTCATGTTGTTTTCCCAAAAAGTTTTGCGCTGGTATGCCACAAACAAAAGAGCACTTCCATGGCGCGGCACTAAAGATCCATATAGAATATGGCTGTCTGAAATTATACTTCAGCAAACCAGGGTGGCACAGGGCACCCCTTATTATTTCAAGTTCATCGCAGAATTCCCTACCGTGGAATCCTTGGCCAAAGCCCCTGAAGAACAGGTCATGAAACTATGGCAGGGACTCGGGTATTATTCCAGGGCAAGAAACCTGCATGCCACCGCCAAAATGGTAACACAACAGTACCAGGGAACCTTTCCAAAAAGCTATGACAAATTGAGGGAATTGAAGGGAATTGGTGATTATACCGCCAGTGCTATTGCCTCAATTTGTTACGATGCACCGCATGCTGTCGTAGATGGCAATGTATATAGGGTGCTGTCACGGTACTTTGGCATTACCCTGCCCATTAATGATACCCAAGGCAGCACATATTTTAAACAATTGGCCCAGGAGTTGATGGATGTGGATCACATTAGGGATTATAATCAAGCCATCATGGAATTCGGTGCCATGCAATGCGTCCCAAAAAGCCCGAATTGTCTTATATGTCCTTTGAACGATGGATGTGTGGCAGTGCAAAAAGGACTTGTGGAAAGCCTGCCGGTGAAGCTCAAAAAATCAAAGCCCAAAAATAGATATTTCAATTATGTGGTGCCATTGACCGTAGATTCCGAAGGATTCCCTTCAACAGTGATCGAAAAACGGAGGGAGAAGGATATATGGAAGCACTTATGGCAGTTTCCGCTCATTGAATCGGATATGGAAATCGACCTCAATTCATTAAAAAATAGGATTCCTGAACAATTGCGGTTTATCGATGCCACCGAGATGTACCTTCACAACGAAAAGCCGATGGTACATAAATTAACGCACCAAAATTTACACACCAAATTTTGGATCGCGCGATGTACCGAGCTGAGGGGCCATAAGGTGCTCGTGAGCGAGTTGGAGGTTTATCCCATGCCAGTTTTGTTGGCAGATTTTATTAAAACATTTAAAATTTAGTACTTTTGCATATTACCAAATAATTATGAGCGGGACATTAAACAAAGTGATGTTGATAGGACATCTTGGGGATGAGGTAAAAATGCATTATTTCGAAGGGGGTGGATGTATTGGCCGTTTTCCCTTGGCCACCAACGAAACCTATACCAACAAGCAGACCGGGGAACGTGTTACCAACACCGATTGGCACAATATCGTCGTGAGGAACAAGGCAGCCGAAATCTGCGAAAAATATTTGAGCAAAGGGGATAAAGTATATGTTGAAGGCCGTCTAAAGACCCGCCAATGGCAGGGTGAAGACGGTGCAACACGATACTCCACCGAGGTGCAGGTACAGGATTTCACCTTTTTGACTACAAAGAAGGAAAGTTTAGGAAACAGTCAAAACAGCCCGGAAGCCGTGGTTACGGGAAAGGGCACCAGCCAAAATTTGGCACCCGTGCAAGAGGCTGATCAGGAAGATGACCTGCCTTTTTAGATATATAACTAAATAGCAACTGTTGGACCCAGACCCCTTACGTATACTATTGAATTTTATTGTTTTTGATAGTGCCCTAGCGGTTAAATTTGCCCTTTTGGTGTTGCTATTGATATGTTCCGCCCTGATTTCCGGCGCAGAGGTGGCTTTCTTTGGTCTTTCTTCTACCGATGTCAACGACTTGATGGAAAACAAGACATCGAAAGGGACGATGATTGCCAAGCTTTTGGAACGTCCAAAAAAATTATTGGCCACTATCTTGATCGCGAACAATACCATCAATATCGGGGTGGTACTTTTATTCAGCACCATAGGCGACGTTATTTTTACCAATATCAATTATGTGCTGTTCGGAATACTCTCAGTGCGGTTTTTGTTGGAGGTGGTACTTGCGACATTCTTAATTCTGATGTTCGGCGAAATCCTGCCCAAGGTATACGCCAATAGAAATAAAAGGGCTTTCGCCCATTTTATGGTCTATCCGCTAAAGGTGCTCGACCTGCTTTTTTCTCCCCTCAGTTTGCCCATGCGATCGGGAACGATCTTTCTCCATGATAAATTGGGGAAAGAGAAATCGAACCTGAGTGTAGATCACTTGTCACAGGCCTTGGAACTGACCTCAGAAGGCGACACTTCAAAGGAAGAACACAAAATATTGCAGGGCATCGTTACTTTTGGAAATACCGATACCAAACAGGTAATGAGGCCCCGAATCGATATTTTTGCACTGAATGAGGAAATGAAATTTCTGGAAGTCATCGCTGAAATCAAATCCCATGGCTATTCCCGTATTCCGGTATTCTCAAAAAACATGGATAATGTGCTGGGCGTTCTTTATGTAAAGGACCTCCTACCCTATATCGATAGGAAGACCTTCAACTGGATGGGCCTTATTCGTGAACCGTATTTTGTCCCGGAAAACAAGAAACTCGATGACCTGTTGCTTGAATTTCAAGAAAAGAAGATGCACTTGGCCGTGGTCGTTGATGAATATGGTGGAACTTCGGGTATCGTGACCTTGGAAGACATCATAGAAGAGATTGTGGGCGATATTAGCGATGAGTTCGATGATGAAGACCTGGTATTCTCAAAATTGGACGAACGCAATTTTGTCTTCGATGGAAAAACCGCGCTAAAAGACTTCTATAGGGTGGTTAAAATAGAGGAAGAGGACATCTTCGAAGCCCAGAAGGGCGAATCTGAAACCATAGCTGGTTTCGTGTTGGAAATCGCTGGGAGCTTTCCGAAAAGAGGGGATAAGATCCAATTCAACGATTACCAGTTCGTGGTTGAGAGTTTGGACAAAAAGCGCCTAAAACAGATAAAAATCACCTTGCCGAATGCGAACTAGGATATCATTTGCAATGTTGCTCTCCACCCTTATGTTGTTGGGATGCAAACAGGAAGTGCTTCCGAAGCCCAAGGCATTCCTTAGATTGGAATATCCCGAAGTCAAAACGGCTACATTGCAGACCGATCACTTTATGTTTCAGTACAACCAGATGGCCGTGATCAAGGAAAAAAAAGCCCAATCCCTCACCTTGGACTATCCCGCGATGAAGGGGACCATTTTTGTCAATTACAAGCCAGTAGCGGGAAATCTTGTTAAGCTTTTGGGGGATGCCCAAAAATTCAGCTATGAGCACGTGGTCAAGGCCGATGCCATCGAATCTAAGTTGTTTGAAAATCCAAAAGACCGGGTCTACGGTATGTTTTATGCCGTAAGCGGTGATGCAGCATCACAGGCCCAATTTTATGTGACCGACAGTATCAATCATTTTGTGACGGGTTCACTCTATTTTTATGCCAAGCCCAATTACGATTCGATCTATCCAGCAGCTGTTTACCTCCAGAACGATATCCTGACCATCATGGAAACCTTGCATTGGAAGGATTGAGGTCTATATTGAAAAGCCTCCTACTAACCTTAATCGCATGAACAAAAAAGAACTTTTGGCTTGCCACAATCGGATAGGCCCCTTCATCCACAAAACGCCTGTCCTCAGTTCGCGATCGATCGACCAGATCGCCGGGGCAACCCTTTATTTTAAATGTGAGAATTTCCAAAGAATGGGAGCCTATAAAATGCGAGGGGCAACCAACGCCATTCTCCAACTTACCGATACTCAAAGAAAGGGTGGTGTGGTAACCCACTCTTCCGGTAATTTTGCACAGGCTTTGGCCTTGGCCGCTAAAAGTTTGGGGGTCATCGCCCATATCGTTATGCCCACCTCAGCGCCCCAGGTAAAAAAGGTCGGGGTCATTGCGTATGGGGCCAGGATTTATGAATGCGAGCCGACCTTAAAAGCCAGAAAGGCCATGGCCGATGCAATAGCCGAGGAAACGGGCGCTACGTTCATCCACCCCTCCAATGATGAAAAGGTAATCGTTGGGCAAGGTACGGCAGCATTGGAGCTTTTGGCTGATCATGGCGATTTGGAGGCCATTTTTTGTCCTGTCGGAGGTGGTGGCCTCATAGCGGGAAGCGCTTTGGCGGCATTTCATTTTGGTAAAAACTGCAAGGTATACGGAGCCGAGCCCTTTGAGGCCGATGATGCCTATCGGTCCATGAAAAGCGGAAAAATAGAAGATAACCTTACGGTTAATACGATTGCCGATGGTTTGCGCACCACCTTGGGCGATAAGAATTTCCCGATAATCCAGCAGCACGTTACCGACATTATTCGGGTTACGGAAGAAGAAATTATTGGGGCGATGCGCCTTATTTGGGAGCGTATGAAGATTATCGTGGAACCTTCAAGTGCCGTCGCTTTGGCCGGCCTGTTGCGGGAAAAGGAAAAATTCGCAGATCAAAAAATTGGCATTATCATTTCCGGGGGCAACGTAGATCTTGGAAAATTGCCTTTCCGGGAAAATGTCAATTCGTATCCTTGAGCAAGGCTTTGGCCTTTTCGATGCTCGTCAAGATTTCTTCTTTTAAGGCTTGCACTTTCTGCTCCTCCTCATTTAACCATTGTTGTTTTTGGTCATTGAGTTCCTTGCCATTTAAGATTTCATCCGAATCGAAACGATTTCCAAATTCCTGCATCCAAACCATCATCGACTTATTGGCTGCTTGCAGTTCCTCCCTTGCCTTTTTGTACTCCTGGCCGATTGCGGTGCTGTCTTCCTTTTTCTTCAATTCCCCTACCAATTTGCCCATGACGCCCATTTGGGGCATCACCTCATCGTGAATGGCCATTACCTTTTCCATTTGTGAGGGCGCTTCAGCTGATTTTTTATCCTCCTTGCAAGAAATAATCAAGAAAAAGAGCGCGAACATTAAATACTTTTTTGGGAGAACCAGCATAACGATATCGGTTTTGACGAATTCAAATTTACGTATTATGGTTGTAAATACTAGCCCAAAAAGCTGCACTTTTGCCAAAAATTTCTCGATTGAACGATTACCAAAAAAAATGGCTCTATCTCATGCTGTTAGCATTGATATGGGGCTCCTCCTTTATCCTGATCAAACGCTCCCTGTTAGGCTTTACGGCCTTGCAACTGGGGGGATTGCGCATCGTCTTTGCGGCGTTCTTTTTGTTGGTCATTGGTTTTCGAAGCTTGCGGAAGCTACGTGCCGCGGACATTAAATGGCTGGTCATGGCGGGATTTTTAAGTTCCTTTTTTCCACCTTTTTTGTTCGCCCTGGCACAAACGGAGTTGGACAGCGGCGTCACCGCAATTTTTAATTCCACAGTACCCTTATTGACCTCCTTGGTCGGGATTTTGCTGTTCGGCATCATCCTTGTCAAAAAACAAATTGTTGGGGTATTTGTGGGCCTTTTGGGAACCCTGGCCTTGATCCTGGCAGGGATGGAATTTGATTCTACGCAGAATTATTGGTATGCGATCTTTATATTGCTGTCTGCCCTGGGGTATGCGATAAACATCAATATCGTAAAAAACCGGTTGTACCATCTAAGCTCCCTTACCATTACCACGGCAAGTTTTGCGGTGGTCGTTTTACCCGCATTCGGATTGGTTATCTATTCCGGATTTTTTCAACAGTTCCAAGCTAATGGCCCCATGCATACTGCCATTGGGTATCTCTTGGTCTTGGCACTTCTGGGCACCGCACTTGCCAATATTCTGTTCAATCGGTTAATCCATGTATCGAGTCCGGTTTTTGCTGCTTCGGTGACCTATTTGATTCCCCTGGTCGCCATTTTATGGGGCGTATTGGACGGGGAGCGCATCAATCTTTATCAGATCATTGGGGGCTTGATCATTTTACTCGGAGTATGGCTGGTCAACAAAAAGAAACGTTGACCTTATGTTTTTTTATCCAATAAGTGTAACATCCTGCCGCGAAAGTGCTCCTTACTTTAGAACTATTAATAAATACTCCAATGAAAAAAAACCAATTCTGTTGGGCTTTTGCCCTGTTGTCCATTTTTTGCATGACACAAGTCCTCGGTCAACCTAGTCAGGTCGCGATAGGTTCATTTGAAAAAGTGATCGTAAGTCCACATATCGAAGTGACATTTATACAGGGCGATAGCGAATCGGTTACCATCGAAAAGGCCAGATTACCGATTGATAAATTGAATGTTGAGGTGGTCGGCCATACCCTTCGAATTTACCTCGATGGCGCCAAAATAGTGACGGGGTCAGAAAAGGAATATAATGGGAATCGAAACGGAAAACGAGCCCTTTACGATGGTACCATGGCTTCCGTTACGGTGACTTATAAAAGGTTGAAGAATTTATCGGTTCGTGGGGAAGAAATCGTTCGCGTTCATGGCCCGCTACAAGAAAAGGACCTCAAACTGTCCATTTTCGGGGAGTCGAAAGTGTATGTCGATAACTTGATCGCTGAAGACCTGACCGTGGCCATTTATGGTTCAAGCTATTTAGAAATTACCGATGGGGCGGTCAACCACCAACTGTACAGGGCTTATGGGGAAAGTGAGGTAAATGCGATGAAATTGAAAAACAAATCGACCAAAATCACAGCCTATGGCGAGAGCAATTTCAGGGTAAAAGTGTCCGATAGGCTAAAAATAAATTGTTATGGGGAAGCCACAATCAATTATTTTGGAGATCCAGTGGTTGAAAAGGGCGTGGTCATAGGCGAAGCATCGATCCATAAGATGCTATAACCTAAAATTCCTGAGCAAAAAAAAGCCGTAGGCCCCGAAACTACTTGTTCGATACCAACGGCTTTATTTTTTTAAAACCTATTCAAAATCGGCATCGCTCACCCCTTCGTTCACTTTGATTTCCTTCACTATAAAAGCAAAGCTTTGGGGCCCCATGGCCTGAGTGAGCAAAAATGGAAATTTGATGCCGTTCACTTCCTTATAATCGCTATAGGTAAAAGTGGTGCTCAATTGTTGGCCCTGAGCCTCCACCATGAGCGCATCCTGGATTTTGAGTCCGGTCTCCATATCATAGAAAGAAGATTTTTCATCCGAAATTTTGAGCTTGTAGGTTTTCTTGCCATCTATGGTTTCAATACCCTCCAGGGTTATTCCGTCAGTGTTTAGATAATTCAGTTCCGGAAAAGTTGCTGATTCTTCCTGAATTTTTTGGATGTCCTCGGCTTCAAGGGCTTGGCGTTGTCCTTGCATCTCGATATATCCTTTATCACCATCCAATACCTGTTTGCTCATCGAATTACCCATGACCTTCACATCTTGCATAAATTGGTTTTTGGAGGTTTTTTTCATTTCCAGATCCAATTTCATGCCCTGCATTTCTGCTTCAGCCGTTAGGGAATAAGAGGTAACATCGTTCAGTTTATCGGAACCGCCAATGGCATCGATATATTGTTGTAGGATATCGTTAACCGCGATATCCTCAAGCACAAATACCTCTTCGTTGGCATCCTGGGCCATTGCGTTCATGCCGATAAATAGGAGCGTCATTGCAAAAAATATTGTTCTTTTCATTGAGAGTGATTTAAATTATTCATTAATTTCCCTATGGCAGTACGCCAGGGCTAAAATACCTTTTTTGGCAGGATAGATGTTGCCCACTTTGTGCTTTAACAAATAATTATTGTTTAATTTTGGTGTTAAGATGTAAATTAACATTTCAAACCAATCATTTACATGAAAAGATTTTCCTTGCCCATTCGCTTTGGAATTGCAGCCAGTGGTTCTTTGATAGCCTATTTTTTAATTTTGGCATTGTTCGGATTGCACACCAACATTTTTTTCAGCCTCTTCAATGCGGTGATCACCGGTTTTTCCATTTTTGAGGCCATAAAATATGAACGCCTGAGGGATCCAATTGGGTTTAGTTACGGACAGGGATTTAAAATAGGCTTGGTCACTGGGTTCGCGGCTACCTTGATCTTCACCTTGTTTTTTGCTTTTTACGCTACCGAAATCAATACCGAATTTCTGGAGGAACTTTCCAGCGTTTGGTTTAAGGATTATAAGGATTTTGAGGCTATCGTTTTTTTCACCGTGGCCATTATGGGATTTGCGACTTCCTTGGTGCTCACCTTGGCCTTCATGCAACTCTTCAAATCTTCCAACAATCCCAAAAAGAAATAGACTAAAAACTTAAAAAACATCTTGTACATTGATGAATTAGAAGTATATTTGCACCCTCCTATTTAAAAAAAATGGGAACTTTTAAACCATAATATACACGCTATGTACGCAATTGTAGAGATGGCAGGGCAGCAATTCAAAGTTGCAAAAGACCAAAAAGTGTATGTTCACCGTTTGCAAACGGAAGAAGGGAAAAAGGTCGTTTTTGACCAAGTACTTCTTTTGGATGACGGTAAGAACATTACCATTGGCGCCCCAGCTATAAACGGCGCGGCTGTTGAAGCCAAAGTCGTCAAGCACCTTAAGGGTGATAAGGTAATCGTCTTCAAGAAAAAACGAAGAAAGGGCTACCAAAAGAAAAATGGTCACCGACAGGCGTTGACAGAAATCTTGGTGGAGAGCATTATCGCCTCCGGAGCCAAAAAAGAAGTTGTGGCAAAGGTCGAGAAACCGAAAGCCGCAGTTGCTAAAGTTGAGAAGCCAAAAGCTGCACCGTTGAAGGAAGAAAAGGCCAAGGCTCCGTCAAAACCAAAAGCCGAGACCAAAGCTGCAAAGGAGAAACCCGCTACTGTAAAGAAGGCACCGGCCAAAACAGCCAAGGCAGACGATTTGAAAAAGATTGAAGGGATTGGACCAAAAGCCGCGGAAGCTTTGGCAAACGCAGGATTGGAATCCTTTTCAAAATTGGCCAAGGCCAAACCTGAAAAAATCAAGGATATTCTGACCGAAGCCAGCTCAAGAATGGCCCATTTGGAGCCAACCACTTGGCCACAACAGGCACAGCTTGCCGCCGATGGCAAATGGGATGAATTAAAGAAACTTCAAGACAAATTGAACGGGGGCAAATAAAATTTCCTCCAGAATTAAAACCGCAATAAAATGGCACATAAAAAAGGTGTAGGTAGTTCCAAAAACGGCAGGGATTCAGAATCGAAACGCTTAGGAGTCAAGATTTTTGGAGGACAAGCCGCTATAGCTGGAAATATAATCGTAAGACAACGTGGCACCAAACATAACCCAGGTGAGAATGTTTATGCCGGAAAAGACCATACCTTACATGCTCGTGTAGACGGGATGGTAAAATTTGAAAAGAAGGCCGGTGGAAAGTCATATGTTTCCATAGAGCCATTCGAAGCCTGATAATGGCCTGATAAAAATAAAAAACCTGCACTTGTAAGCGTGCAGGTTTTTTTTGTGCCGTATTGACTAGGTTTTCCTATCGAGATTTAATATCGGTAGTATTCCGGTTTGAAAGGACCCTCAACGGTAACCCCAATATAATCAGCCTGATCTTTGTTGAGTTCAGTGAGTTCGGCGCCCAAACGCGATAAGTGCAGTTTGGCCACTTTTTCATCGAGGTGCTTGGGCAACATATACACGTCGTTTTCGTAATCATCGCTGTTTTTCCATAACTCGATCTGGGCCAAGGTCTGGTTGGTGAAAGAGTTGCTCATCACAAAACTGGGATGGCCGGTGGCACAGCCGAGATTCACCAAGCGCCCTTCGGCCAAAACGATGATATCTTTCCCGTCTATCGTATATTTATCTACCTGTGGCTTTATTTCATCTTTGGTTTTTCCATAATTTTTGTTCAACCAGGCCATATCGATTTCATTGTCGAAATGCCCAATGTTGCAAACAATGGCCTTATCCTTCATCGCTTTAAAATGCTCTGGGCGAATGATGTCCTTGTTGCCGGTAGTTGTAATGATTATGTCGGCAACACCTACCACGGTCTCCAGTTTCTTGACCTCGTAGCCATCCATACAGGCCTGAAGAGCGCAAATGGGATCGATTTCGGTAACGGTGACGATAGACCCTGCTCCCTTGAACGAGAGTGCGGTTCCCTTGCCGACATCGCCATAGCCCGCTACAACCACGCGCTTCCCGGCCAACATCGTATCTGTGGCACGGCGGATGGCATCCACGGCACTTTCACGGCAGCCATATTTATTATCGAATTTCGATTTGGTGACGGAATCGTTTACATTGATGGCAGGCATAGGAAGGGTTCCCTTTTTTACCCGTTCGTAAAGTCGGTGCACCCCGGTGGTCGTTTCTTCAGAAAGACCCTTTATGTTTGTCGCCATTTCGGGATATCGGTCCAAAACCATATTGGTAAGGTCACCCCCATCGTCCAATATCATATTCAATGGTTTCCGGCCTTCCCCAAAAAACAAAGTTTGTTCTATGCACCAATCAAATTCCTCCTCGTTCATTCCTTTCCACGCATAGACCGATATGCCGGCAGCTGCGATGGCCGCGGCCGCATGGTCTTGCGTTGAAAATATGTTACAGGAACTCCAGGTAACCTCAGCCCCCAACGCGACCAAGGTTTCTATCAATACCGCGGTTTGTATGGTCATGTGAAGACATCCGGCAATACGGGCTCCCTTAAGAGGCTGCTCGTTCCCATATTCTTCCCGAAGTGCCATTAATCCTGGCATTTCGGCCTCGGCCAATTGAATTTCTTTTCTTCCCCAGTTCGCTAAGGAAGTATCCTTCACCTTAAAAGGTACATACGGAATGGTTTTAGTGCTCATATTCTTTATTTATTTTTTACTTTCGTTTAAAGGCGGTGACGCCCGTTTTTAGCACAGCAAAGTTACAAATTACTTAAGTAATGGGATGCCTCTTTATAAGACAATAAAGGTAAATTCTTCGATACACGCCCATATTTGGAAAATCGAGGAGAGCGAGCGGGCATTGGCCGAGGGCATTGCCTTGACCACTCATTGCCGTGACCGCTTGGCGAATATGAAATCGGAAATGCACCGAAGGGGTTTTTTGAGCATCAGGCATTTGATGGCCATTGTGGGGTATGAAGATAAAGACTTGTACTATGACGATCTTGGCAAACCACATTTGACCGATGGAAGTAATATTTCCATTACCCATTCAAACCATTTTACGGCCATCATCACCAGCAAGGGGCCTGCAGTGGGGATCGATATCGAGAAACAACGGGAAAAGATTTTAAGGATCGCGCACAAGTATACGCCTTTGGAGGAGTACAGTACCATCGCCAACACGGATGCCCTGATCAGAAAATTGACCATAGTGTGGGGTTGCAAAGAATCGCTCTACAAAATCTATGAAAAACCGGGCTTGAGCTTCCTGCACCACATTGTGATCAGTGATTTTGATCTTTCAGATGGAAAAACCACGGGGGAAATAATATACAAGGGCAAAAAGTCGGTCTATGATATCGATTATTTTGAATTTGAGGGATTCACCTGTGTTTATGCCGTTGAAACTGCATAGGCCCATCTCATCAAAATTATTCTTTACACAAATTCCATAGGCTTTTGGGATTACTAAACAAACAATAATGGACATATCGGTTGAGCTTACCTTCTCGCCCCTTCAGGATGACTTTGAAGAACATATCATCAGATTTATCAGAAAATTAAGGGATTCGGGATTGACCATTCTTGAAAATCCACTGAGCACACAAGTCTATGGTGAATACGACACGGTGATGACGCTGCTGCAAACGGAAATAAAATCGGCTTTCCAACTCATGGACAAAGGCCTTCTTTTTATTAAAATTGTCAAATCTGACCGCAGCGGATATGAACCAAATTTCTGACTTCTTCCTAGACCCCTATCAGGATAAGGCCTCCTATGTCATCCTGCTCGAGGCCATCGTTTTTATAAGTGGAATCTTGAGCGTGTGGTTTGCCAAGAAGGAAAGCATATGGGTATATCCTACCGGTTTGGCCGCAACCATGATCACCGTTTACTTGCTGTTCAAAGACCAGCTTTTGGGCGATATGATGATGAATTTATACTTTTCCATCATGAGTGTTTACGGCTGGTGGAACTGGGCAAGAAAGCGAGACCATAAAAAAGTGGTACAAATTTCCCGGACCGATACCAGGGAAAAATATGTGGGCGTTGGCTTGTTCGTGTTAACCATGATGATCACCTATTTGGTCTACCGGGTGTTCGGCGTGGCCGTGGAACCTTCCAATTATGTCGATATTTTCACTTCGGGCATTTTTTTTACGGCCATGTGGTATATGGCGCTCAAAAAGCTTGAAAACTGGACCCTTTGGATCTTTGCCGATATCATTACCGTGCCATTATATGCCTATCGGGGGCTTGGCATGCTTTCACTGCAATATCTTATCTTTACCTTCTTGGCGATCCAAGGTTATTTAGCATGGAAGAAAAGCTTGAACAGCAGCCTTCAAACCTCGTAAAAGTGGTATTGTTCGGTCCAGAATCAACCGGGAAGACGACCATTTCGAAACAGTTGGCCGCCCATTATCAAACCGTATGGGTGCCGGAGTATGCCCGTGAATACCTTCAAAGGAAATGGGACAACGAGGGAAAAACATGTGAACCCAAAGACCTGCTGCCCATTGCTGCTGGTCAAATTTTGCTCGAAAACGAACTTTCAAAAGCGGCTTCCTCCCTGTTGATATGCGATACCGATCTATTGGAGACAAAGGTGTATTCCGAGGCTTATTACACCGGTGACTGTGATCCACTGCTCGAAAAATTTGCCCTGGAAAACACCTATGATCTTTATTTGTTGACCTATATTGATATTCCTTGGGTCGGGGACGACCTAAGGGACAAGCCATTTGAGCGGGAACGGATGTTCGATTATTTCAAAGAAACTTTGGAAAAGTATCACCGTAATTTTGTTATCTTAAAGGGGAATAAAAAAGAGCGATTGGCAAAAGCCATCGCTGCGATCGATGGATTAATGGTTTCTAAGGCAAAATAAGCATATGTTATTTACAGCAGAAGACGAGAAGCAACTTTTGGAGAAAGGAATCGGCAAGGAAAAGGTGGAAAAACAGCTTGAAACTTTTAAGGAGGGGATTGCTTTCGTACGCCTGGATAAGGCTGCGGTGGTCGGCGATGGCATTGCGCAGTATTCCGCTCAGGATTCAAAGTCATTTGTAAAAAAGTTCGAAGCGGACCGACATCGATTATCATTGCTAAAGTTCGTCCCGGCCTCTGGTGCGGCATCACGGATGTTCAAGGCGCTGTTCAACTTTTTGGTAGACTACCATCCCAAGAAGGAAAAATTTGAGGCTTATCTTGAACGCAGCGGGAACAAGGATGTCAAAATATTCATGGATGGCTTGGAAATGCTGCCATTCTATGAAAGTATTCAGTCGAAAATCCGTGGAAAGGCTGGCTCAAGTGATGAAGAGAAGTTCCTATTCGTCAATGAAATGCTTGCAGAAGACCGGCTCAATTTTGGTTTTTACCCGAAAGGTCTCCTTCCTTTCCACAATTATGGGACTTCAATATCGACCGCTTTTGAAGCACATTTAAACGAAGCCGCATTGTATGCCGAAACCAATGCAACGGCCTACCTTCATTTTACCATATCCCCGCAACATGAAAAAATGTTCATAAAGGAATATGCGTCTGTATCCAAAAGGGTTTCAAAGCGAACAGGGGTCGACTTTATTGTCGACTTCTCGTTCCAAAAGCCCGCTACCGATACCATTGCAGTCGATATGGATAACAACGCATTTAGAACCCCTGATGGGTCATTGTTCTTTAGACCCGGGGGTCATGGCGCATTGATCGAAAATCTCAACGAGCAGGATGCGGATATCATTTTTATCAAGAACATCGATAATGTTGTGCCCCAGCGGTTGCTAAAGCAAATCGCCATGAACAAAAAAATGCTGGCCGGTCTTTTGCTGGAAATACAGGAAAAGGTTTTCGAATATGCCAAAAAATTGGAGGAAGGCAAGATCAGCGCAGAGGTACTCGCCGAAGTGGAATCATTTTTGGTCAACAGAATGAACGTCAGGTTTCCCAACAGTTTCTCGAGCTTTAGTCTATCGGAACAGATACTGATATTACAGGATAAGCTGAACCGGCCCATCAGGGTATGTGGGATGGTCAAGAATGAAGGGGAGCCTGGCGGAGGGCCTTTTTGGGTAAAGGATGCCCATGAGAACATCTCGCTACAGATCATCGAATCGGCCCAGGTTGATATGAAAAATGCGTCGCAGGGCTCGATATTCAAGAGTGCGTCGCACTTTAATCCCGTAGATCTTGTCTGTGGGGTTAAAAACTACAAAGGCGAAAAGTTTGATTTGCTCCAGTACGTAGATGCCAAACAAGGATTGATTACCGAAAAAACACAAGAAGGCAAGCAACTCAAAGCCTTGGAACTTCCGGGACTTTGGAACGGCGCCATGGCCTTCTGGAATACGATTTTTGTTGAAGTCCCCGTTGAAACCTTCAATCCGGTAAAAACGGTCAATGATCTGTTGCGGCCATCACATCAAATCCGGTAACCCCAGATCGTATAAAAATTACACACTTTTTCCGCGGTTACACATGATTACCCATTGGATGTCAACGCGCATAGATTATAACCCATTGGCAATTAATCGATTGCATTTTATTTTCAGGAACTTACTTCTTGGCATTATTCTTTCTCTATACAAAGCAACAAAACAAATACTAATTTTTAAAAAACAAGAACGAATGAAAAAATTAATGGTAGTAGCAGTAATGTCTTTAGGAAGTTTAACTGCATTTGCACAAGAAGAGCAAGCAACAGAAGTAATGGCTGTAGCCACTGAAGTTGCCACTGAAGCCGTTGCACCGGAAGTTGCAACCGAAGCCGTAGCACCACAAGATGGTTTTGCTGAAGTAGCTATTGAAGAATTGCCAGCCGCAATTACTGAGGCATTGGCCGCCGATTATCCCGGTACTTCAATTGCAAAAGCTTATGTGAACGAAGCTGCACAGTACAAATTGGAAGTGGCCAATGAAGATGGTACTTCTGTTGAGTTGTATGCCGATGCCGATGGCAATTGGATTGAAATGTAATAAGATCCCTATCTTATTGAATTCATATCAGATTTTTTGAGCAAGAAGTCCCTGTAGAAACCTACGGGGACTTTTTTGTTGAACGATCCCCACTTTTGGGGGTGGTCTGTTCAGGGGATGTCGGATCTATAATGGCCGTGCATGGCATTTTGATCTTTAAAATTGAACTAGTGCAGGCTGCCCGCTTTAAACCCCTTCCGTAAAATTTTTGGCCATCAACGTGTATCTTTTATACACTTATCGTTTTCACTACACATTATTACACAATGGTAAGCTGCCCAATAGGATTTAAACCGCTAAAAAAGAGTTAGTTACGTTTTATTTGGTTTTTGGTATCATATTTTCACTATAGCTAATAGCTTTTAATATTAAAATCGAGACTCATGAAAAAATTATTTTTTGTTTTGGCCATTGCATTTGGAGGATTAACCACTTATGCACAGGATACCGAAGCCACAGCATCAGTTGCAACTGAAGTGGTGGCTCAGGACAATTTCACAGAAATCGCTACCAGCGAACTGCCTGAGGCCGTCACCTCCGCCGTCGCGAAAAATTATCCCACAGCGACTATCAACAAGGCTTATCTCAATGAATCAAAGCAATACAAGTTGGAAGTATCTTTACAAGATGGTACTTCAGGCACCCTGTTTGCTGACGAAAATGGAAACTGGATTGAAATGTAATAACTTGAGTTATTTGTTTTGTATCAAGTTGGTTTGGTCGGAAAGAGGTCGTAGTCATACGGCCTCTTTCTTTTTGTAGCGCAGCACGATAATAGGTTGCATCACTTTCAAAGCGCTATTTTCCTTACAATGTCATAGTCCTTATTTTTTGAATAAATTAGGGCTAGTTCGGCCATCATGTACTATTTTTACGTAGATAGCTAACAGAAGGAACACGGTATGCCAAACCTCTTGATCATTGAAGACGATGCTGCATTTTGCCAAATGCTGCAAAAGTTCTTGACCAGACACAATTTTCAAGTACAGACCAGCTTTACGGCTGCCCATGCCAAAGTCATGCTATCCGGCAACGAATTTGATGTAGTACTCACCGATTTGAGATTGCCCGATTATGATGGGATACAACTTCTCGGTGACATCAAGAGCACCAATCCAAAAACCCAAGTGATATTGATGACTGGCTATGCCGAGGTAGGCTCGGCTGTTAAGGCGATGAAAAAGGGCGCTTACGATTATATTTCAAAACCCTTTACCCCGGATGAAATTCTCATGGTCATCGAGAATGCCTTAAAGGCCAAATCTAAATCGGAAGATGCAAAGTCCTTGGCCACTGCACAGAAAAGCGTGGCAAAAAATGCGTCAGCGACATCGTCCCAAATCACTGGGAATGTCATCATGGGCATCAGTGAAGCCTCAAAAAAACTGCAGGAATACATCAACTTGGTCGCACCCACCGATATGTCTGTCTTAATTACGGGCGAGAGCGGTACCGGGAAGGAGGTCACTGCACGTGCCATTCATGATAAGAGCAAAAGACATGCCCACAACTTTATCGCCGTAGATTGCGGCGCCATACCTAAAGAACTTGCCACCAGCGAGTTTTTTGGCCACATAAAAGGGAGTTTTACCGGTGCCGTGGAAGACAAAATGGGAAATTTTGAAGCGGCGAACGGAGGCACACTGTTTTTGGACGAGGTCGGTAATCTTTCCTATGAAAACCAAATTCAACTCTTACGGGCACTTCAGGAACGCAAAATTAAAAGAGTGGGGAGCAACAAGGAAATCAGTGTGGATGTAAGGATCATTACCGCCACCAATGAAGACCTGACCGAAGCGGTTGAAAAGGGCACCTTTAGGGAAGATCTGTTTCATAGGTTGAACGAGTTTTCCGTGGAAATCCCCTCCCTGGAAGATCGGTATGAAGATCTAAAATTGTTTGCAGAACATTTTTTGGCCAAGGCGAATCAAAATTTGAACAAAGACGTACATCATTTTTCGAAGGGTGTTTGGGATGCCTTTAAGCAATATCACTGGCCAGGCAATTTAAGGGAGCTACAGAATGTGGTTAAAAGATCTGTATTGCTCACTACCGATGAAGAAGTGCAGATAACGGCGCTTCCCCAGGAGCTGCGCCAAGGTGTCGGCCATCGATCCATCAAATCAAAATATTCTAAAACCGAATTCGAAAAAGACCGTATTCTCAAGGCCCTAAAAACAACAAACTTCAATAAATCAGAAGCTGCCAAACTGTTACAGGTAACCCGAAAGACACTTTATAACAAAATCAACCATTATAAGTTGGACTTATAATAGTCTGGGCTTCCATTGCGGCCATCATGCTTAGTACCGCTTCACGTAGTGCCTTTAATCCAATGTCCAAATCCATCGCAGGCATGGATGTTTCCTTGGCGACTTCGAACTTTTCCAAAAGGGAGATACAGGAATCTACCTTCAACTGTCTGAACATGGGCAACATGCGGTGTGCCGTTTGGTTGATCAAGGCATACTGCCGCCGTTCTATCGCCGTTTCCAGATTAAGCATATTATTGATGGTTTCCGCGTGAAAGGTTTGCAATACCTCTTGTATCGCCGTTTCGTTGTCCCCTAAAAACGACCTGATTAAGTCTAGATTAAATAAAGTCGATGTCGGCTTTTTAACCGCTTTTTTATTTTCCGTATTTGAAATGGTGTTGGCGATCAACCCTTGGGTTCCCAGGATACCGATCAATTGGTCTTTGGTGAAAGGTTTTTGCAATACCTGGGCAAACCCCTTGTTGGTGTAATGTTCATCCTCCAAATCGCGCCGACCGGTCATGGCCACTATAGGTTGGTGGGCATAATGGGCATATTTGCCCGATTTTAATTTTTGAAGTACCTCGAAACCGTTCAATGTGGGCATTTGAATATCGGTGAGCACCATCTGATATTCAAGGGGTTCATTTTGCCCCACTTCCTCAAAATCGTTATAGATATGGGCGGTAATCCCAAGACTTTCACACAATTCCCCAAGTAAACGCAATAGTGAAGCATCATCATCGATGATAAGTAGTTGAATATTTTGTGCTATGAAAGACTGTGTCTTTGCATTAAGCCCGGTTTCCTTTGACAATTGCAAAGGTAATTCCAAAGTAAAAGTACTGCCTTTCCCTACTGCACTTTTTAAATGCAACCTGCCTTCCAGCAGTTCCGTAAGTTTTTTCGAAATGGTCAACCCAAGTCCGTACCCGCCGAACCTGCGCTCGATTTGTGCGTCGGCCTGTGTAAATTCCTTAAAGATTTGCCGCTGCTGGTCTTCCGCTATGCCAATACCGGTATCCGATACGGCTATTTGGGCCATCATCGACTTTCCTCTCATGTTTGCTTTGGCCTTAATGGTTATGGTGCCTTCTTGTGTAAACTTAAAGGCATTTCCTATGAGATTGCTCAATATCTGACGTATGCGAAAAGGATCTCCCAATACATGTTGTTGAAGTTCAGGGTCTATATCTACGACCAGTTCCAAATCTTTTTGTGCATGGATGGCATGAAGGTTCTCGGCGGTCTCCCTTATCAATGAGGATAACTGAAAAGATTTTTTCTCGATCTTGAGCTTGCCCGCCTCCAATTTTGAAAAATCCAAGAGGTCATTGACCAGGTTTACCACATATTCCGAAGCAGATTTAAGATGCTTCAAATACCGTTGTTGTTTGTCATTCAACGGGGTTTCATCCATTAGTTCCGCATAACCCGTAATTGTATTCAACGGGGTACGAAGATCGTGGCTCACGGTCGAAATCAATTGCTCCCTGCTTTTGAGCAACGATTCGGAGAATTTTTTTTCTTTTTCGAGTTGTTGGCGATAGGTTTGAACCCGCCAATAGTCCCTATTGATGAGGAAGGTGAATAGGGCGGCGACCAAAAAGCCGAGCAAAATGGTCATCGCGGCCAGTCTCACACTTTTTCGCAAGGCATCTTGCCTAACCAGGCTCTGGTTGTATGAGTTGACGACCATTTCCTGTTCAAAGGCACTGATGATCGATCGAAGTTGTTGGGACAGAATAAGGTCGTTGGAAGTGATTTCTTGTTCTTTTTGCGCCAAAAAACGTTGCGTTTTGGCATCATTTTTTTTAGCCTCGACCAACAAGATTTTGGAAGCGCTGAGAATGGAATCGATTTTATCCGAATCCGGGATTTCGGTGCCATCCGCTGGTATGTTTTTGTTCAGGTAAGCGACCCAATCCTCCAAAACCTTTCTCTTATAAGGGGTCAACTTCTCGGGATTAGGTTCGAAATTATAAATGGTCAATTTGCCAATGGATGATTCCATTTTTCGGAATTCCTTCAGGGCATTATCGATGGAATTGTTCGCCTCATTTTTTACCTTTAGTTTACGCAAGGCGTTGCTGTTGGCCACTTTTTGCCTGAGGAACAATTGCAGGCTGTCGAGAAGTCCTTTATGGTGCGCGGTCGTCGATAGCTGTTTTAGCGTATCGATTTTCATAATGATGGTATCGATTTTTGCGGAGTAGGCCGAGAAATTCTTTTGTGTTTTGGTTTGTAAGGCCAATTTGGATAAGCTTTCCGCTTCATATAATTCCGTGAACAGCGATCCGGTTTTTAGAAGCTTGGCATCTGTTTCCTCCATCTGGTTATCGTACAGGAAAACACGGATTTCCTTAAATATGAAGTAGCCCGATACCAAAACTATCGTGGTAAGCGCCAAATAGCTGAAGATGATTTTTAACGTGAATTTATTTTTCGAATTCCCTTTCATGGTTGACCGACTGCGACCGCTGTTCTAAAGATACGTCGTGAACGGAGAAAATGTTCATATCCAAAGGAAAATAATCATCCAGGATTCGTTTAATAATCAAAATAGCAACACTATATTTGTACCATCTCAAAGGGGTGCTTAAGCCCGATGCTTGTTCATGTAATTTCCATGAACAAGTACGAAGGCTGGCTGAGATCATACCCAAAGAACCTGGGCGGGTAATGCCGCCAAGGGAAAAAGCGCAGGTCGCCATCAGGCCGGCCATCGTTTCCTAAGGAAATAAAATCCGAGTTTAACAGAGAATAATAGCCCCTTTTATTCGTAACAATAACATGGTACGAATGAAATCTATTTTTCCATTTATCGCAATACTGGGACTTGGCAGTTCCCTTTTTGCCCAAGACCAGCCAACCGATTCGATAGAGGGCACGAAGGTAGTGCTCGAGGAGGTTTTTGTTTCTGCGATACGGGTCAACAATCAGTCGCCCGTTACTTTTTCCAACCTTGACAAAAAGAGTTTTTCGCCCAGAAACCTGGGGCAGGACATTCCCATTTTGATGAATTACCTGCCCTCCGTGGTTACGACTTCCGACGCGGGTGCAGGAGTAGGCTATACCGGTATAAGGGTTCGTGGCAGTGATGCCACAAGGGTAAACGTCACCATTAATGGCATCCCTTACAACGATTCCGAATCTCATGGCACCTTTTGGGTTAACTTGCCCGATTTCGCCTCATCGACCGAAAGTCTCCAATTGCAAAGGGGAGTGGGGACCTCTACCAATGGAGCCGGAGCCTTCGGTGCCAGTTTAAATATATTGACCGATGCCCTTTCGGAGGAGGCCTATGCACAGCTATCCTCTTCAGTGGGGAGTTTCAATACCCTGCGCAACAACATCAAATTCAGTACAGGATTGTTAAAGGAGCGAATCGAACTTGCAGGTCGCCTGTCACGAATTACCTCGGATGGATATATCGATCGGGCCTCTTCCGACCTGGATTCGTACTTCTTGCAGGGTGCCTATAAAAATGACAACACCCTCATCAAAGCCCTGTTGTTCGGAGGGCAGGAAATCACTTACCAGTCATGGTTCGGCATTGATGCCGAAACCCTGCAACGCGATCGCACCTTCAATCCGGCCGGGCAATATACCGATGCCGACGGCACCCTTCGATTTTACGACAATGAAGTCGACAACTACAAACAAGACCATGCGCAATTGCTGTGGAACCAGAACTGGTCCCCCTCTTGGAGCACCAATATGGCCTTGCACTTTACCCATGGCCGAGGCTATTTTGAACAATTCAGGGAAGATGATGCCTTTTCCATTTATGGTATTGAACCACTGCTGGTGAACGGCACGGAAGTGAACACCACCGACCTGGTCAGAAGGCGTTGGCTGGATAATGATTTTTACGGGGCCGTTTTTTCCACTACCTATCAAACCGCCAAAGCAAATCTGATTTTTGGAGGCGGCTGGAACCAATATGAGGGAAAGCACTTTGGGGAAGTGATATGGGCGCGTTTTGCGGGAGCTACCGATATTCGAGATCGTTATTACGATGACCGCTCAAAAAAGTCAGACCTCAATCTCTATGCGAAAGCCAACTACAATTTGAACCGGGAAATTCGCCTCTTTGGGGACTTGCAGTACCGAACGTTGCAATATAAGGCCAATGGCGATGATACCGGATTGGTCGATGACCGCTTTAACTTCTTTAACCCAAAGGTTGGACTGACCCTTGATCTCGATCCTGAAAATAATTTCTACCTGAGCTATGCCGTGGCCAACAGGGAACCGAACCGAAACGACTACGAGTCCGGTAATCCGGAACCGGAAAACCTTCAAGACGTTGAGCTGGGTTGGCGACATCTTGCTCCTAAAGTTCAGTTCAGTGCCAATCTCTATTACATGAGGTACAAAAACCAATTAGTGCTCACAGGGGAGTTGAACGATGTCGGAGCCCCGCTAAGGGCAAATATTGGCGATAGTTACCGCATGGGTATCGAATTCGATGCCGATGTAAAATTGGGTGAGCGGATACGATGGCGGCCCAATGTAGCCTTGAGCAACAATAGGAACCTCGATTTTGTTTTTCAACGTGATGGGAGCTTGCAGTCTTTGGGGAATACGCGCATCGCCTTCTCCCCATCAATCGTTGCGGGGAATCAACTCCTCTATTCGATGGATTCAGGCCTTCAATTGATTTTGCTGGGCAAGTATGTGGGAAAGCAATACATGGGCAATATCGATTCGGATTTCTCGGTACTAAAAGCATATTCGCAGGTAGATTTGAATGTTCAATATGTTTGGAAGCCCGACTCCCTGGTCGAAAGCATTACCTTTTCTGGCTTGGTGAACAACATTTTTGATCAGGACATCGTCTCCAATGGGTACTTTTTTACCTATGATGATGATTTTACAAATCCCGGAACCATTACCACGGTTGAAGGTGCCGGTTATTATCCCCAAGCGGGCATTCATTTTTTGCTGGGGGCTACCATAAGGTTTTAGTTATCGAGATATGTTTGGGAAGGTTCGAACGCTATCGGATGGCCTTTGGTTCAGATTTTCCGGTGGGTGTAAAATTCAATTTCTTCAAAAGACGCCCCATCTTAAAATTGCATTATCTTTAAGAAAGGTTTTTCGCTGGAAAATGATGAAACCCATTCCCACTTTTGGCAGTAAACTGCGCACGAATATTGTTGCCGTGCCCGAAATCATAGGGCAGTGTTCGGGCATCAGGGTTTTTGGTCAACTGCTGAAGAGCTTTCTCTTCAGCACCGACGTGGCTATTATCAGAAATACCAATGCCAGTGCCATTATCGCGGTCTATCCTTTTACCCCACAGCCCGTTATATCGAACGCATTGATCCTCGCGGCCGACAAGCCTATTTTTTGTGGTGTAGGAGGAGGCATTACCACGGGGGATCGATCGGTAGAGCTTGCGATTCATGCCGAATTCCAGGGGGCTTTGGGGGTAGTGCTCAATAAACCCACGCCGAACAACTTGATTCATAGGCTCAAGGAAAAAATCGATATACCGGTGACGATCACAATAGTTTCCGGGAAGGACGATATCAAAGGCAGAATACATGCCGGAATCGATATTTTTAATGTTTCCGGGGCCGAAAAAACCAGCGACATCATCAAGCGCATTCGCGATATCGATAGTGAAGTCGCCATTATCGCCACCGGAGGCAAGACCGATGAAACCATCTTGGCGGCCATTAAAGCAGGAGCAAATGCAATATCCTATACCCCGCCTTCGACAGGGGAATTGTTTAGAGGTATCATGAACAAATACAGGAATGAGTAAAATGCTTCGTCAATTCCTTATGGTACAGCAATCTTAATACGAGGTCTGGATGGAATACCTATAAAGGAAAGGCAATACATGACAAGGCACAACAATATTGAAATGGAACCATACTTTAAAACTTTGCCGATCCAATGGGGCATCATAGGTTGTGGCCATGTTACCGAGGTGAAAAGCGGACCTGCTTTTCAGCAAACCGATGGTTTTGAACTGACGGCCGTCATGCGACGCGACCATCAAAAGGCAAAGGACTATGCCCTTCGCCATGGCATTCCAAAAACATATAAGAAAGCGGAGGACCTGATTGTTGACGATGAAATCGATGCGGTGTATATTGCCACCCCGCCCGACTCCCATACATATTACGGACTTATGGTCGCGGCAGCAGGAAAGCCCTGTTGCATTGAAAAACCGATGGCGCCAAACTATGAGGATAGCCTTCAGATCTACAATGCCTTTTTGCAGCGGGAAGTTCCCCTGTTTATCGCATATTACCGTAGATCGCTCCCTAGGTTCGATCAGATCAAACATTGGATAGAGGCCGGTGAAATCGGCCAAATAAGACAGGTTCGCTGGCATTTGGCCAAACCCCCTTCGATGATTGATAAGAGTGGGGCGCACAATTGGCGGACCGACAGGGCGGTGGCTCCCGGGGGGTATTTCGACGATTTGGCCAGTCATGGCCTTGATTTGTTCGTGTACTTGATGGGCGATATAGCCGAGGCTAAGGGGATGGCTACCAATCAGCTGGGCTTATACAGTGCCATGGACACAATTTCGGGCTCTTGGCTGCACAAAAATGGGGTCAAAGGGGAAGGCAGTTGGAACTTCGCGAGCGATGGGTATGTAGATTGTGCAGAGATTATTGGCGGTGGCGGGAAGATTATTTTTTCAATATTTGAGGACCGTCCCCTGGTATTGGAGAATGCGAAGGGGCAACAAACTAAAACCATAGCACACCCCAAACATATTCAAAAATACCACGTGGCCAATATCAGGGATCATCTGATGGGGAAGCTGACACACCCCTCTTTGGGCAAATCGGGCCTTCATACCAGTTGGGTGATGGATCAAATTTTGGGCCTAGCGCAATGAAAGGGTTAAGATTTTATCTCGCCAAATTTCCTAATTGGAAATCACGACCACACCTCCATTGTAGGTGGCACGATATTCGAGCATATCATAATAACGGTTTCCGTCCTGTGGCCTGTTCTGAAGCTGGCCGGTGAACAGGGTGTACTCATATTCTTCACATGGGCAAACCGCTATTTGGCCATCCAACAGCATCGTGGAACAATCATTGGGCGCATGATTGGGGCAACTCGCCTCAAAGGCCCTAAATTGGTCGAAGCCGACATTGATCACGAACACGCCACGGGTGCCAACCCCACTGCTGGGGATATAAACCACATTACCAGTATTGGTCAACGGGCTGTATAAGGGCAAGTTCAAATTTAAATCAAAGCGAAAACCGATTTCCTGTAAATAGGGGTTGCGATTGGTTCGATCGTTGCTACAGGCCAGGAGCAATACCAACAAAATCAAGCTCCAAATTCGCTTCATGGGATAGGGTTTCAATGATGATCAACAACAAAATTGAACAAAAAATATGTATCTTTGCGTTAAATCCTCTCTAAAAAAACGTTGCAGGACATCGTCTAAAGTAGGGGATTTTCTTATTCATGAAATCCTGTTGGAAAATATTCCATATCTTTCTAAATCGAGGATTGTACCATTCCCGCTGTAGGCGGGATATTTTTATAATACTGACCATCGGTACCAGTATTGGCTTAAAATCAAATATTATGAGTAACGTATCGTATTATACCGCGGAAGGACTAAAAAAATTGAAGGACGAGCTCAATCATCTCAGGGATATTGAACGCCCTAAGGCATCACAAGCGATTGCCGATGCCAGGGATAAGGGCGATCTCTCGGAAAATGCCGAATATGATGCGGCCAAAGAGTCCCAGGGCCTTTTAGAACTGAAAATTGCCAAAATGGAGGAAACCTTGTCGCATGCGAGGTTGATCGATGAATCGCAGTTGGATACCTCAAAGGTGTTGGTCCTTTCTACCGTCAAATTGAAAAACCTGAACAATGGGATGGAAATGAAATATACCTTGGTCGCCGAAAGTGAGGCCGATTTAAAAAAGGGAAAAATATCGGTAAGTTCACCCATAGGAAAGGGTTTACTGGGAAAGACCGTGGGAGAAACCGCGGAAATCGTGGTTCCCAATGGCACCTTGAAGTTTAAGGTGGTCGAAATCAGCAGGGCCTAGCCGGGTACTTCTTGCATATTTCGCAAAGCAGGATTTTTGTCATTCATCAAAACCAAGCTCATGGCAAGTATTTTCACTAAAATCATCAAAGGAGAGATACCCAGTTATAAAATAGCGGAGACTGAAAAGTATTTTGCTTTTTTGGATATTAACCCGAACGCAAGGGGACATACGCTTTGTGTCCCAAAAAGGGAGATAGACAAAATCACAGATCTCGATAGGGACACTTACCTGGGATTAATGGATTTTGCCATAAAGATAGGGCGTGCACTTGAGGCATCGGTGCGATGCAAACGCGTCGGGATGACCGTCATTGGACTTGAAGTTCCCCATGTACATGTCCATTTGATACCGTTGAACGAAATGAAGGAAGCCACTTTTCAACACAAGGTGCGGCTTTCTCCAGCCGAATTCGAGGCCCTTGCCGATAAGATCAGGGCCGAACTTAAAAAGAACCCACTTTAATATTAAAACTTTAAGGATTCCGTTGGGCGGCAACGAAGCGGCACCAGCAGCCCACGACCACCATATCAAATCAAAAGCTGGGGAATCCTTGGACCATAATATAGGTCAATGCCCCGGCCACGGCCAATAACAGCAACACCAAAATGTAAAATAAGGGCCTGAACTCCAAGGTTGCCCGCATGGGCGTCACCGTCTTTTGATAATAATCAAAACTGCGTTCGATGTCGTCGGTCCATTTAACAGGGTAGATTATGGAGCCGCATTTGGAACACTTCATTTCATGGGCGACCTCCTTTGTTACACGGTGTATCAGCTTACCGTAGGAATGCTTTTGCGAAAATGTGAGCTTAAGAGACTTGTTGAAGCATTCCGGGCAGTTGTTCTGTAGGGCCGCTTCTTTGATGATTTCCATTTTTTCCTTTGCCATGGCCTGCCTTTTGCGTTTAGAGTTGTTTCTTATTTGAATGGATCAATAATGAGATCTGCATGATCGTTCCCTGTTTGCTCGAAGACAATACTTTTACTTTCCCTTTATGGTATTCCTCCACAATACGTTTTACCAAGGAAAGGCCCAATCCCCAACCCCGCTTCTTGGAAGTGACCCCCGGATTGAATATCGTATGGTAATTGCTCTTAGGGATGCCATGTCCACTGTCTGAAACGAGGATGTTCACCAAGTGGTGGTCTCTTACGATTTCGACGCTGATACTGCCCTTTCCGCGCATCGCATCGATGCCATTTTTGACCAGATTCTCAATGGTCCATTGAAAGAGCGATGGGTTGAGAAGCACCATGGCTTGATCTATCTGGGTATGAAAGGTGAAATGCACCAGTTTTGAACTTCGCAGCTTTAGGTAATCAAAGGCATTTTTGGTCTCTTGTACAATATCGCGTGCTTCCAATTTGGGCAAAGATCCGATCTTTGAAAACCGCTCCGTTATGGTTTCCAGGCGGGAAATGTCTTTCTCTATTTCCTTGGTGATTTCCGGATTGATATGTTCCGCTTTCAACAACTCGTTCCATCCCAAGAGAGAAGAGAGGGGGGTACCTATCTGATGGGCCGTTTCCTTGGCCATGCCTGCCCATAATTTGTTCTGTTCCGAAGCTTTATTGGTCTTAAAAAAGAAGAAAATGACGGCCCCAAAGAGAAAAATGATCAATAGGAGGGCCAAAGGATAGTATTTAAGCTTGTTGAGCACTTCCGAATTTCCGTAGTATAGGGTAGCGAGATATTCTCCTTTGTCTTCCATCGTGATGGGCCTGTTTTCACTTTCAAACATTTTCAACCTTTTTTTGAGGTATACCGTGTCTTTGGCAAAGTCTTTGGGAATATTGTTCGTTTTCATCGACCCATCACGATTCACCAAGATCATCGGCGTGGAAGTATTGTTCTGAAAGACCCTTAAAGGAAGGTTGCCCGGATCGGCATCGGCCGGGAGGGATAGGAATTCGGTTTGTGCAGTGGCCCAGATTTCCATTTTAAGGCGTTCCTCCTCTTTGAATTTTTTAAAAAAGCTATTGGTATTCCAAAGGATGAGACTCACGATAACAAATGATGCTATCAACAAAATAAAGTTGGAAGTCTTGTGCTTAGGATTAAAATTCATCCATTGGTTGTCTTATATCAAAGATAACGCAAAAAGGCCTAAAATCGTTTGTGTTCGATTTCCGCACGATTTAATACAGGTCAAATTTCATACCTTTGCGCAGTGATGAATGAAATGATTTCCGTCCTATCCTCAGACTTGTCAGGCACCAAGATGCACGCCTATCTTTTGGGGGCGGTGGGGCCCAGGCCCATTGCTTTTGCAAGTACTTTGGATCTTGAGGGCAAGCCTAATTTATCGCCATTCAGTTTTTTCAATGTGTTCAGCAGCAATCCGCCCATATTGATTTTTTCGCCCTCCCGCAGAGTGCGCGACAATACCACCAAGCATACCTTGGAGAATGCTCGGCAGACCATGGAAGTTGTGATCAATATCGTAAATTTCGATATGGTGCAGCA
This sequence comes from uncultured Flavobacteriaceae bacterium, assembly GCA_963710535.1. Taxonomy (GTDB): domain Bacteria; phylum Bacteroidota; class Bacteroidia; order Flavobacteriales; family Flavobacteriaceae; genus Pelagihabitans. The sequence goes on along the minus strand of CAVQAW010000010.1, from coordinate 533,721 downwards.
AATGTCCTTGGCCAGTACCGAATATCCGAAAGGGGAGAACGAGTTTAAAAAGGCAGGGCTCACCATGGTAAAGTCAGACCTCGTTAAGCCTTTCAGGGTGGCTGAATCCCCTGTACAGTTCGAATGCAAGGTCACCAAGATCGAAGCACTTGGGACACAAGGAGGCGCAGGAAACCTCATATTTTCGGAAGTCCTGAAAATGCATATTTCGCCAACCGTGCTCGATGAGAACGGCAATATCGACCCCTACAAGATCGACCAGGTTGCTCGAATGGGGGGCAATTGGTACACCAGGGCGAACATGGGACTTTTTGAAGTGCCCAAACCCTTGTCTTCCTTGGGCATTGGGGTAGATGCCATTCCCGAACCCATAAGATCGAGCCGGATACTTACCGGCAATGACCTGGGGTTGCTGGGCAATGTGGAAAAAATTCCTTCCCCAAAGGAAGTGGCCGATTTTATAGCCTCTCATATCGAAGCCAGATCGGTTTTGAGCGGGAGGGATGCATTTGAAATACATCGGATGGCGCAAGAATATCTACAAAAAAACGACCTGTCTTCTGCTTGGAAACTGTTGCTGGCCCATATACATTTTCCCTCACATCATTAAATTGGGGTTCGCTTCGAGATCTCACTTGGAGAATAGCGCTAAATCCCGAACGATACTTCAAAATCTTGATTGTTTTTAGGCCATCCATCAAGCGGGCCATGTCGTATAAGTGCTTGATAACTTGCTAGGGTTTTGTTAGGAGAATAATCCTATTAATCTTATTTTTAAAAACTTTAAATGTTGAATACCTAAAAATCTTAGGAAATGGAAATACAAGGAAAAATAAAAGTGTTGGGCGAAACCAAAACCGTTGGTAGCGGGGGTTTCAGGAAGAGGGAAGTGGTAGTGACAACCGAAGAACGATATCCACAGCATATCCTGGTCGAGTTCACACAAGATAACACCGACCTTTTGAATAATTTTCAAGTGGGTCAAGCTGTAAAAATCAGCATCAATATACGCGGCAGGGAATGGACGAGTCCACAGGGCGAGATCAAATACTTCAATTCGATTCAAGGTTGGCGCATAGAAAACCTTCAATCGGAAGGTGGCCCATCAAATATGCCACCGGTACCGCCGATGGAGGCCTTTGAGCCCGCCGATAACATCAATGAGGAAGATCACGACGACTTGCCATTTTAAGCCACTTCTTTTTCATTGCCGGACCAAGGCGGATGGGTTGTTTTCGTCTGTACGTGGAGGTATTGACCGTTGTTTAAAAAGTTAGGGCCTTGAACAATTATAGCCGAAAACATCCCCTTTTTTTCCTGACAGACCGGCTTGAATTTCCAGACGTTGAAAGTGCCAATTCAGAGGGCCTTTTGGCTATGGGCGGGGACCTGTCGCCCAATAGGCTGATGCTGGCCTATCGGAGTGGTATCTTCCCTTGGTTCAACCAGGATTCACTGATCCTTTGGTGGAGCCCCAATCCGAGAATGGTCTTGTTTCCCAAGAAGATCAAGGTCTCAAAAAGCATGGGAAAGGTAATTCGCGATGGCAGATTTGTCCTCACAAAAAACACCTGTTTCGAAAAAGTACTCGAAGGATGCGCCAAGGTGCCAAGGGAAGGCCAGGAGGGGACCTGGATCACGCCCGAAATGCAGAAGGCCTATCGCGATTTGCACGAGCTGGGATTCGCACATTCCTATGAAGTTTGGCAAGATGGTCTACTGGCTGGGGGTTTATACGGGGTGGATCTCGGTTATATATTTTGCGGGGAAAGTATGTTCAGTACGGTTCCAAACGCTTCCAAATTCGCATTCATCGGCTTGGCCACTGCGCTTGATAAAAAGGACTACCGATTGATCGATTGTCAATTGTATACGCCTCATCTGGCCAGTTTGGGCGCCGAGGAAATCCCGAGGGCCGAATTTATAAGGATTTTAAAGGCTGAAAACCAAGGAGCTCAGTAAAAAAAGAATGGTCTCGGTATCCTTGAAATAATCTTCCGCCCTATATTCCATTCCAATTTGCCATTTGGCTTCAGGGCTGATCTGCCAACCGATAAAACTTGTCAATCGCTGGTCAAACGAAGGGGCCCTGCCCCTGGCAGATGTTTGCAGCGCTTCCGTAGAGACTACCAAATAAGCCTCCCCCACATCCAATTTCTCTCCATTGAGGGGGAGATCAATGGCAAATCTGTATCGAAACCTATGCCGGGTCAAGGATGGGGAGATACGTTGTTCGGCCCGCAAACGATGACCAAAACGCAAGGTACCTTTTTGTGCCGATACGTTGTACTGTTGCACAAGGCGGAGTTCATTCTCGCTTTCCGGTTCAAATACTTCCCTGAATCTATATTGAACGCCCAATGCCAGACTTTGGTTGAGGTTTAATTTCCAATTGGAGAAATGTACCAAATCAATTTGCCTGGTCTTTAATTGAACTTCATTGTCGCGATATCCATAGTTGCGAATTTGAAGGGAATGGAAATGAGAGTACCCGTCCTTCACCTTATAACTGAATCCAAATTCGGGTTGAAGGTATACGGTAACATCATTTTGGGAAAAAAGGACATTAAAACCGCCTAAGCAAATCGTAGCGAGAATGACTTTAATAGAGCACGTGGTCATAATTGGGAGGTAGCGATTTGCGGATATTTTTGAATATGCCGTTGGCATCAAAAAGAATTTCAAACTGTTGGTGCTCTTTTTCCCTTTTTCCGGAAACGATCAGTTCATAGTTGACAGATGGCAACAAGAGATTTTGAAAGGCATTTTTGAGCGTCGTCTCGGTCGATTCTCCCGAAGTGGCCAAGTATTGTTGCTGTATTTTGCGCACCTTCGCTTTTTTAAAATTGCTTGCGATATAGTCTTGAATGTTCTCCCAACTCTCGCTCGGCAGATCGATGGATTTTATTTCGATTTCAATATCCTCCAGTTGGCCATCTTTGTCAAATTCAATACTGTAATTCAGCCGTTGCTTTTTGAATTTGGCCTCAAAACTGATTTTTGCACTGTCTATCTCTTTGTAGAAACGGATTCTTTTAGCCTCCTCCAGCTTTGAGGAAAGAAATTGCAATGCGACTTCCGGAAATTGTTTTTTTAAAATACGAAACTCCCGCTCCCTTTTGTTTTGGGCCAAGGCCTGTGAAAAACATACCAGAGTAAACAGCAAAACAAAGCTATACTTCCCCATATCTAAAACAGTGTATTTCATGATCGTTCACCATCCCGGTCGCCTGCATATGCGCATATACCACGGTACTGCCGACAAATTTAAAACCGCGCTTCTTCAGGTCTTTGCTCAGTGCGTCGGACACGGTGGTCGTCGCCGGGGCCAACTTGTAATTTTCCACGGAATTCTTGATGGGACGGTCATTGACAAAATCCCAGATATAACGGCTAAAACTACCAAATTCGTCTTGCACCTTTATAAATTCCCTTGCATTGGAAATGGTCGCCTTGATCTTTAACCTATTCCTGATTATTCCTGAGTTTTGTAACAGGGCATCTACCTTGGCTTGGTCATAACGGGCAATTTTTCGGTAATCAAAGCGATCGAAAGCTTTTCTGAAGTTTTCCCGTTTCCTCAATATTGTGATCCAACTCAGGCCGGCCTGAAAGGTTTCCAAGATTAGAAATTCAAACAAGGTGGCATCATCTTTTACAGGAACGCCCCACTCCAAATCGTGATAGGCCTCATAAAGGGCATCCCCCCTACACCAACCGCATCTGTGTTTTTCCATAAGCCCATCTTTGGGACATAAAGTTAGGACTATTATTTAAAATGATTGTATGGTATAAAGATAGAGGGGCATCCCCAAAGTAATATTGAATGGAAAGGTAATGGCCAAGGCCATGGGCAAATAAAGACTGGGATTTGCCTTAGGGGCCGCCAAGCGCATAGCGGCCGGAACCGCAATATAGGAGGCACTTGCCGCTAAGATGGCAAATAGGAAGCGATTGCCCACGCTATGCGTAAAACTGCCGCTCAAAATGGCCACGGTGCAACCGTTGATTACGGGAACAATGAGGGCGAAGAGAAAGGCAAACCATCCTTTTTTAAGGAAGGAAGATAGTTTCTTGCCACTTGTAATGCCCATGTCGAGCAGGAAAACCGCCAAAAATCCTTTAAAGATATCGGTCGTGAACGGTTTGATGCCCTCTGCCTGTTGTTCGCTGGCCAACAAACCCACCATAAGGCTTCCCAATATCAAGAGGACGCTGCCATTGGTCACCGAATGACGAATCACTTTGCCCATTGGGATTTTTGTACCTCGGTCATCATCGAAGATCGAAATCAGGAGCACGCCAACGATGATCGACGGTGCCTCCATCAAGGCCATTACGGCGACCATGTGTCCGCCAAAATCAATTTTTTCAAGTTCCAAAAAGGATATGGCGGTCACGAAGGTGACCGCACTTACCGATCCATATGCTGCTGCAATGGCTCCTGAATTGGATACACTGAACTTCCTACGGAGTATGAAGTAGGAATACAGCGGAACGCTCAACGCAAGGAAAATCCCGAACAAAAGCGACCATATGATTTCCATGGTCAACGGACTGTGCGATAATTCCTGCCCCCCTTTGAAACCGATTGAAAGCAAAAGGTACAAGGAAATGAATTTGGATGAATTGGGAGGTATTTCAAGGTCGCTTTTCAGTTGTACCGCCAAAATGCCCAAAAAGAAAAATAGCAGTGCAGGGTTGGTGAGGTTGTCAACCAACAGATGAATATCCATATCAGAATTTGAGTTGCGGATTGGCCCGTTTGATTATCACCGACCTTTATAACGAACTGTTCTCGAGTAGCGTAATTTCAATGGCTCCACTGATTCTAAGTTCACAGCCTTCGTTCCGGGCATGGATTACCAAATCCTTGACCCTATTTTTTGCTTCCTTCAATTCTTTAACGCGCTTTTCGGAGTTTTTGGTCGTTTCCCCAAACCTTTCCTGCAGACTTAATATTTGAAGGTTATGAAATTTTATTTTGTCCCCTATCAAGGTGAACAAAACGTCAGCGGCATCAGCTGGTGTAAAAGTACCTTCCACCAATTTTACATCTAATTTGGTCTGTGTCTTCATTTTTAATGTAGTTTATGAATTTATTTAATTGTTTTTAAGGTTTGTAAAAAGAGGTGTTGCTTTGGCAAACCCCGATGGTTTTGAACTTATTTTTTCTCCAGACTTCGAATGAGGATGATGAATAAGAGTATGGAAGTAGAAGCCAACAGGCGATCTACAAAAATGTACTCGTGGGCGATTGAGTAGGCTAGGCAAACTGTAATGGCCGTTAGTGTAAGGCCGAGTGCCAGTCGTGATGTGGTGGGATTCATATTTCTCATTTTTAGGGTTCTTTCTGTTATTGACCTTGGCCTAACGAAAAGGCTGGCTTGCCCTCAAAGGCATATAAATTTTCAGTTTTGATCACTTCGATTCCTTTCTCGTGTGCCTCCGACAAAATTCCAAGCAAGTGCTCTTGTGATATCCTTCCGTTTTTTGCACTGAATCTACAGCGCCAATGGTCTGTGCAAAAGGTCTCTTCGAAACCATCGGGCCATACTTTGATGCCCCTGTTGGTGATCATGGTGAGTTCGAGGGCCTCACTTTTCAATGTTTGGAGATGTTCTGCCAATTCTTCTGCCCGAATGCCCCGCCAATGGGCGAACAGGTCGATACCCAAGAGTTCCTTTTTTGCGGCCGGTTTACGGGTATATTTCGGAAGTTTTAGCGGACTGTCTTGCAGGTAGGTTACTTTTCTAAGGATGTTGGGCTCCTTGCCCAAGTTATCGATAACGGCCTGGGCAAACTCTTGTGTCCCGACCTTTTTATTGCTGATGCCCGGTTTGAAAATATCGTAGGTATGGATGCCTTCTTCCATGGTCTTTAACCAAGCATTCTGTACTTTCTGGGCCACTTGGGATTGCCCAAGATGGTTCAGCATCATGATGGCACCTTGTAGTAATCCCGATGGGTTTGCAAGGTTTTGTCCCGCCCGCCTTGGTGCCGAGCCATGTATGGCTTCGAACATGGCACATTCCTCCCCGATGTTGGCAGATCCTGCCAAGCCCACCGATCCCGTGATCTGGGCGGCAACATCGGAAAGGATGTCACCGTATAGGTTGGGCATGACGATCACATCAAAGGTCTCCGGGGTATCTGCCATTTTTGCTGCCCCGATATCGATGATCCAGTGTTCGTTTTCGATATCGGGATATTCCGCTGCGATTTCGTTGAAAACTGTATGAAAAAGACCGTCGGTCTGCTTCATGATGTTGTCTTTTGTAAAACAGGTGACCTTTTTTCGATTGTGCTTTTTGGCATATTCAAAAGCATATCTCACAATTTTTTCACAGCCCGGTCTGCTGATCAGTTTTAAACATTGCACCACTTCATCGGTCTGTTGGTGTTCTATGCCCGCATAAAGGTCTTCCTCATTTTCCCTGATGATAACCAAGTCCATCTCGGGATGCTTGGTGCTCACAAAGGGATGCATGCTTTTGCAGGGTCTCACATTGGCATACAGGCCCAAGAATTTTCGAGTGGTGACGTTAAGGCTTTTGTAACCGCCACCTTGAGGCGTTGTAATCGGTGCCTTTAAGAATACTTTATTCTTTCGTATCGAATTCCAGCTCGAGGCTGAAATACCTGCAGTGTTTCCGGCCAGGTATACCTTTTCCCCGACTTCGATCTCCTCAATATTTAACTGGGCTCCGGCGGCCATAATGACCTTCAGCGTGGCCTCCATGATTTCTGGACCTATTCCATCGCCCTTGGCAATCGTAATGGTGTTCATTTGATTTTTTTTTGGATTCGAGGCAAAGATCTATTGTTTTGTTTATTTATTTTTATATATATTTATTATGATTTACATAAATTAAATTAATGCATTATACTTTGCATCAACTTCAGATCTTTCTCAAGATCGTCCAAAAACAGAGTATTACGAAGGCCGCAGAGGAGCTGTTTTTGACCCAGCCCGCGGTGTCGATACAGCTCAAAAACTTTCAAGATCAGTTTCCCATCCCGTTGACCGAAGTGGTTGGTCGGCAACTTTTCGTCACCGATTTCGGCAAGGAGATTGCGGTTGCGGCCGAGAAGATCTTGAATGAAGTATATGCGATCAATTACAAAACGCTTTCTTATCAAGGGGAACTGGCGGGCAGGCTTACCCTCTCTGTGGTTTCAACGGGAAAATATGTGATGCCTTATTTTTTGACCGATTTTATAGGAAAACATCAAGGTGTGGAACTGGTGATGGATGTGACGAACAAGGCAAAAGTGGTCAAAAGCTTGGAAAAGAATGAAGTGGATTTTGCCTTGGTGTCTGTATTGCCCAAAAAGCTTAAGGTCAATTGCGTTGCGTTGATGGAAAACAAACTTTTCTTGGTCGGGGGCAAAAAGGCATCAAAAGAGCCCATGCAGAAAAAGGCTTTGGGGAACATGACATTGATTTATAGGGAGCAAGGGTCCGCTACCCGACTTGCCATGGAAAAATTTGTTTCGAAATCTAGGATACCGATTAAGAAGAAGATAGAGCTGACCTCGAATGAGGCGGTAAAGCAGGCGATGTTGGCCGGACTTGGATATTCGATCACGCCCTTGATCGGGATCAAAAACGAATTGAAGAATGGGGACCTTCAAATCATACCGATGCCCGGTCTTCCCATAAGCACGACTTGGAACCTGATTTGGTTGGAGAGCAAAAAACTATCTCCCGCAGCGAAAGCCTTCCTTGAGTACCTCATCGAGAATAAACAAACCATTATTGAATCGCATTTTGACTGGATCGCCAATTATTGATGGATGCGGATTTGACCTAAACCTTGGCAGTTTTTGCCCTTAAGGTTGTAATTTGTTCATCGTCCATATAAATGATCGGCACTGCATAGAGCATGGGCATATGATCCGGATATTTTTTAAGGAGCAACTTGTTGATGGTATTGAACAACAGTGCCTTTGTCTTGCCCATCACCATCACTTGTTCAAGGCCTTCAAGTTTTCGGGTAGCCGGATTTTTTTGATAGACCGTCTTTTCGAAAAGCATGGCATGGAGCAATAGTTTTCTATCGGTCAATACCTCAACTATTTCAAGGGCCTGTTCGTTGTTCTTTGCAAGGATGTGGACTAAGATCATATCAATCTAAATTTAAGGGATAGGGCCATCGGCTTTTTTCAAAGACATTACAAAATCGATCAGCTCGGTATCGGAATATGGGCCGTATGCACTGCTTAGGTATCCTTTTAGACCATCGTTGCACCGAATCAAAAACAAGATGGATGCATCGCCGGGATCGTTCATGCCCTCATGTCTGCAGTACTCCACCAGTTGGCAGTCTTCTGCCGAATAGGCTTCATTTGATTCCCTGCAAACGATTCGGCCGTCGCGAAATAAAAAGGCGGCTCTATATCCCGCGGCCTTGGCCGCGTTGATATCTTCTATCAATGTTCTATGTATGGATAATAACATGGAATACGTTTTTTTCGGAGAATAATCACCTCTTTCAATGAACGGCTTTTACCATAGCATTGATGGGCGCTTGGCGCCAAGCTAGGTATTTTTAGGTTACCGATTGGCCAGTTCTTGCTTCCGTTACGGTTGCGCAGGCGTTAGTTCCCCAGCCGCCAATGCCAGATCCAAATCGGCCTTGACGGAAGGCAGATAGCCGAAAAATCGCCGTCCGTTCACGAGTTTTAAAACAACTTCGATATTCCCGTCAGGAATACCATTGACTTCGGTTACCAATACTTTCTGACCATAAAGACTTTTCATATTGGCAATGCCTCCCTGTTTGATAATGATGTTCCTTCGTGGAAATTGTATATGCGTAAAATCGAATCCTTCGGGCTTTTGGATGACCATAAGGTCACCGACGGAGACCGAATTTCGAACCTCTTGGGCACTTAGTGAAATCCCTGTCAGTAAAAACATCAAACACAATAGTACTTTTTTCATATCTGATTATTTAAGGTTAAACAATGAATTCCTTCCATGGAATGGTCAATCTGATTCCTTGCGCCAACTTTCCCTTTGCCTAAATTCGATATGGTGGGAAGGAATGAATTTGGCTCTCAAAGTGGGAAAAAGATCAAAAAAATTCAGGCCATCTTCCCTTCTCAATACCAAATAAGTGATACCATCGAGGCCAACATCCCTGCTTTCGATAATAAGCTTGCTCCCAAAAAAATTAAAATAATCGTTCATTCCATCCCAATCTTTCAGACCACCCATAATGGCGACGACTTGATTCACGGGAAGGTTGATTTCATAGTTCGTCATAGGAGAACCGGTTTCCATCTTTTGAAAACCCTCAATAACAAAAGCACCGGCTTGTTGGCCTTGCATCGGTAAAATACCTATGATAAAAAGCAAAAAGAAGGTTAATTTTCCCATATTCGTAATGATTGACCTTTTATTTTACGAAAATAGGAATATTTTCAATTTAGAAAGTAGTACTTTCGTTAAAAATTAGTTAAACTATTACATATTAATAGTAAAACTATTATTTTAGCGGTTTCAAATAAAATCTAATGGATCATTTATTACAAACGGTAAAAATCGATATCAACGACAAGATCTATGTAAAGGATCCCCAATCCTCAGATTTGGGTAAAAGGATTATAGAACATGGTATTAATATGATCTTTGAGATGGGCTTCGATAAATTCACCTTTAAAAAATTGGGGGAAAAAATCAGTTCCAACGAAAGTTCCATATACCGTTATTTTGAAAGTAAGCATAAGCTCCTGCTTTATTTGGCTTCCTGGTATTGGGGATGGCTGGAATACAAACTGGTTTTCGCGACCAACAGTATCTCGAATGCCGAGGAGAAATTGAAACGGGCGCTTGAAATCATTACCAGCGCCACTGAAGAGGATCGGTCCGTTTCACATGTAAACGAGGTTTTGCTCAACAAAATAGTGATCAATGAATACTCCAAGTCGTACTTGACGAAAGAAGTGGATGCGGAAAATAAGGAGGGTTACTTTGTCATCTATAAAAGGTTGGTAAGACGTATCAGCGACATGATCGTTGGTGTAGACCCCAACTATCCCTATCCTTCAAGTTTGGCAAGTACCATTGTGGAAGGCGCACTTCACCAATATTTTTTGAAGGAACATTTTTCCTCCATGACCGATTGCAATGATGCCATCAGTCCGACCCAATTTTTGACCGACCTAGTTTTCAATGCCTTAAACCTAAAAACCAATGGCTAAACCAATGCTAACCCCCTGGCAACGCTTGCTCGGCTTGCTTAAATTAGACCGAAAAGACGTTCTTCAAGTGTTTTACTACGCCATTTTTGCCGGTTTGGTAAACCTTTCGCTTCCACTGGGCATTCAGGCCATCATCAACCTGATACAAGGGGCACAGGTAAGTACTTCATGGGTTGTTCTGGTTATCTTGGTGACCTTGGCAGTGGCTTTCGGTGGCATTCTGCAATTGATGCAGATGAGGATCATTGAGAACATGCAACAAAAGATATTCACAAGGGCTTCATTTGAATTCGCCTATCGCTTCCCTAAGATAAAAATGAGCGAACTGCGCAATTATTATCCTCCGGAATTGGCCAACAGATTTTTTGATACGCTTACCGTGCAAAAGGGATTGGCGAAAATTTTGGTCGATTTTCCAGCCGCTTTCCTCCAGATTATTTTCGGACTTATCCTGTTGTCGTTCTATCATCCATTTTTTATCATCTATGGCATGCTCCTGCTCGTCCTGATCTATGTGGTGTTCAAGTTTACCGCCCGGCGTGGTTTGGAAACCAGTCTGGACGAATCCAAAAACAAATACAAGGTTGCCCATTGGATCCAAGAAGTGGCACGGTCGATTATAGGGTTTAAATTATCGGGCAAAACCAGTCATGCCATCGATAAGAACGATACTTTGGTGGCAAGCTATTTGACCGCTAGGGAGAGCCACTTCCGCATCCTGGTCATTCAGTTTGTCCAAATGGTCGGGTTTAAGGTCTTGGTCACCGCGGGACTTTTGTTGATCGGGGGCCTTTTGGTGTTGAACCAGGAAATGAACATCGGGCAGTTTGTGGCTGCGGAACTGATTATCCTCTTGGTGATCGCTTCGGTGGAAAAATTGATTTTGGGCCTCGAATCGATTTATGATGTGCTCACTTCGCTTGAAAAATTGGGCCAAGTGGTAGATAAGGAATTGGAGCCCCAGGAAGGGGAACGCCCCTTTAAGCCTGGCGAGGGATTTACCTTGGAATTGGATCGTGTGAACTATCATGTGCCTGATGGCAGCAAGAAAATATTGGATGATGTTTCCTTGACCATCACCCCCAGCTGTAAAATATTGATCCAAGGGTCAAGTGGATCTGGGAAATCTACTTTATTGAGGCTTATCGCCGGAATTATTGAACCCACTTCAGGAAATATTTATGTCAACAATGTGTCATTGAAAGGATTGCATCTAAATGACTACCGCTCTTATTTGGGACAGTCATTGTCTGAAGAATCCCCTTTCGAAGGCACCTTGGAAGACAATATTACTTTCGGGGATTCTTCGGTATCCAGTGAAGATATTTATTGGGCCTTGGAAAAAACGGGCCTCACGCAATTTGTGAAAGAACAGCCCAAAGGCATCAAAACGGTCATTTACCCGGAGGGAAAACAAATTCCCTACACGGTTTCCAAAAAAATAGTTTTGGCCAGAAGTATCATCCGGCGACCCAAGTTGCTGATTTTGAAAGATCCCCTCAACCAATTTGATGAACGGGAGGCCAATGAAATTATGCGTTTCCTGACCGATCCCATCAATGGTTGGGCACTTCTTGTGGTGAGTCAAAACCCCAAATGGATGGAAGGCTGCAGTAGGATCATTACCATTGAAAATGGGAAGATCATCAACGAAAATTAAAAGATTATGCTGAACATCTCGAACAATAAGCTCAATAGAACGGTCGACCTTACTGGGTACAAGTCAGGAAAAATCGTTTTTCATAAGAAACACTACAAGCATTTCAACCAATTTTTGTTGGGCTTTACCATTGTGGGCTTTATCGTGCTTTTTTTACCATGGACTCAGAATGTTTCAGGGGAAGGTTACCTTACCACTTTAACCCCAGACCAACGTCCCCAGACCGTACAATCGCCAATTCCCGGGCGAATTGAGAAATGGTTCGTACGTGAGGGAGATTATGTAAAAAAGGGAGATACCATACTCTTTATATCCGAGATCAAAAACGAATACTTCGATCCTCGTTTGGTGGAGCGTACCGGGCAACAGATCAAGGCTAAATCTGCCGCGGTATCTTCCTATGAGAACAAGGTTGGGGCACTCAATACCCAGATTTCCGCACTTGGTATGGAAAGGGGAATGAAGCTGGAACAGGCAAAAAACAAGCTGTTACAGGCCATTCTCAAGGTACAGAGCGACAGCATTGATCTGGAGGCTGCAAAAACGAACATTACCATAGCCGAACGCCAATATGATCGGGTGGTGCAACTTGAAAAAGAAGGCTTGAAAGCGGTGACCGATGTAGAGGAAAAGCGGTTGAAGTTACAGGAAACCCAGGCCAAATTGATATCGCAACAAAACAAGCTTTTGGCCGCCAAAAACGAAGTGATCAACGCTGAAGTCGAAATCAACCGAACCCAAGCCGAATACACAGATAAGATATCGAAGGCGCAGAGCGATATGTTCACCGCCCAGTCGAACCAATACGATTCGGAAGCACAGGTGACCAAGCTGGAGAACGAGTTCACCAACTATTCAATGCGCAATGATATGTACTACATAAGGGCGCCACAAAACGGTTTCATCAACAAAGCCATACAGGGCGGTATCGGTGAGACTTTTAAAGAAGGCGATCAATTGGTAGGCATCATGCCCTCAGATTACGATCTTGCGGTAGAGACTTTTGTTGAGCCATTAGATCTGCCCTTGATGCACTTGGGGGAACAAGTGCGCATTCAGTTCGATGGTTGGCCCGCGATCGTCTTTAGCGGATGGCCCAATGTCTCTTATGGCACCTATGGGGGCAAGGTGGTTGCCATCGAAACTTTTATCAGTGCCAATGGCAAGTATAGGGTGCTTCTGGCCCCCGACCCCAGTGACCATCCGTGGCCGAAAGACATCCGAGTGGGCTCTGGCGCATATACCATCGCCCTTTTGGAGGATGTGCCCATTTGGTTCGAGTTATGGAGACAGCTGAATGGCTTCCCCCCGAACTATTATCAACCGACCAACGACATGGCAAAGGCCCAAAAAAAATGAGAAAGAAGGTCTATTTCCTTTTTATATTCATGGCCCTTGCCGTGCGCGCCCAACAAGGCGATACCCTGGTGCTCAACTTTGGGGAGTATTTGGGATATGTGAAAAAATACCATCCGATCGCCAAACAGGCCCAGTTGACCCTTGGTGTCGGACAGGCCAATTTGATGCGTTCCCGTGGGGGATTCGACCCGAAAATAGAAGTCGATTACGACCGCAAGGAGTTTAAGGGTTCCGACTACTACGACCGTTTGAACGCGACCTTCAAAATCCCTACTTGGTTCGGGTTGGAGTTGAAAGGTAATTTTGAACAGAATGATGGCGATTTTCTAAATCCCGCGGAAAGCGTACCGACCGATGGGTTGTACAGTGCCGGTGTTTCCATGGCCGTCGGACAAGGATTATGGATCAACGAACGAATGGCCACCCTGAAGCAAGCCAAATATTTTAGGGAGCAGACCAGGGCGGATCGTGACCTTTTGGTGAACCAAATTCTGTTCGAAGCCTCCTTGGCCTATTTCGATTGGTTAAGGGCCTATCTCGACACTCAGGTATTCAACAACTTTTTGGTGAACGCCCAAATCCGTTTCGAGGGCATAAAAAAGAGTGCGCTGGCCGGAGACATCGCAGCCATTGACACTGTAGAGGCTAAAATTGCGGTACAGGACCGCGCGCTGAATTTGGAACAGGCCAAGGTTCGGTTCATGAACAAATCGTTGGAACTTTCCAATTTCTTGTGGCTCAACGATAATGTGCCCATAGAGTTACAGCCCAATGTTGTGCCAGACCTGAACTTGGAGGATGATATAGACAGCACTCTCGAAATCATGGGAAAGCCGCTCGACAGTTTTACCTTGCAAAACCATCCAAAATTAAAGTCATTGGGCTTTAAAGTAGATGGGCTATTGGTTGAAAAACGTCTGAAAGCGAACAAACTGCTGCCTAAAATAGACCTTGAATATAACTTTTTAACGGAAACCCCAGATCTGATCAATTCTTTTGAAACATTGAATTATAAGGGGGGTATCAATTTTCAGTTGCCGCTTTTTCTCAGAAAGGAAAGGGGCGACCTAAAGCTGGCCAAATTTAAATTGCAGGACGCCCAATACGAATTGGATAATGCCGAAGTGGCCATAAGAAACAAGGTTTTGGCGATTTATAGGGAATTGGAGTCCTTTGAAACACAAAATGTATTGATCGATGATATTGTGATCAATTACAATGCATTGCTAACGGCCGAAGAGCGAAAGTTCAGTTTTGGGGAGAGTTCGCTATTTTTGATCAATTCCAGGGAGGGTAAACTCATCGAGGCCGAATTGAAACAGAACGAGGTACAGAACAAGTTCTTTACCACCAAGGCAAAACTGTTCAACAGTTTAGCGGTAAATCCCGAGAATCTATAGCAAATTTGCAGAAGAAGGCATTTTTGTTGAATTATGTCTTTTTTGGAAGACAAGTTACCGTTTGACGAACGAATCTTTTAAGTTTATGGGGAAGCACTCCAAATTTGATTTTAAAACCTTTGGCCATGCGCGATCTTACTTTAAAAGATCCCGAAGGCTTAGGGTAGCCGTCAATTCTTTGCTAAGGGATATCCTATTCATAGCTTTGGGCATACTTTCGGCTGCATTCGGTCTGGAAAGCTTTTTATTGCCCAACCGCTTTATCGATGGAGGCGCTACCGGCATTTCTTTGCTATTGGCCGAAGTCACCGATTTGTCGCTTTCCATGCTCATAGTGGTTGTAAACCTGCCTTTTCTTTTACTGGGATACAAATTAATCGGCAAGCAATTCGCCATCAAGGCTGGCTTGGCCATATTGGGGCTTGCCATCTTACTTACGGTAGTTCATTTTCCAGAAGTGACCCAAGATAAATTGTTGGTTTCGGTTTTTGGAGGATTTTTCTTAGGGGCCGGGATAGGGCTCTCGATTAGGGGCGGTGGGGTACTCGACGGGACGGAGATTTTGGCAATCTATCTGAGCAGAAAAATTGGCCTTACCATAGGTGACGTGATCGTGTTGATCAATTTTGTGATTTTCATGGCTGCGGCCTATTTGTTATCCATAGAAACCGCACTGTATTCGATGCTCACCTACCTAGCCGCCTCCAAAACGCTCGATTTTGTGGTAGAAGGCATTGAGGAATATACCGGTGTTACCATTATTTCAAACCATAGTGAGCCCATTCGGGCCATGATCGTGGAGCGGATGGGTCGTGGCGTGACCATATACCCTGCAAAAGGGGGATTTGGTAAAAATGGGATTTTTAATAGCTACGATGTGCTGTTTACCGTTATCACCAGGTTGGAAATTCGTAGACTAAATATAGAAATATCAAAAATTGACCCCGGGGCCTTCGTGGTCATGAACAAAATCAACGATACCAGGGGCGGTATGATCAAGAAAAGATCATTGTAAGCAAACCCTTTAGAACCGCCTTTTCCTTGGTGTACAAAATTGCTGAACCCAACCCTAGTATCGATTTAAGAATCGTAGTGCTCGAGCGGCATTTGGAAATATAAGACTGCTATTTGCCCCAGCCTTCATGTAAGGCCTCGAAAGTTCGTATAATAAGGATAGGGGAGCGGATATACTGCAGGACCTGTTATCGGGTCTTTCTTTGAAACAAGTAGGTAATGGTACCTTTTTGAAGCATTTTGGAGGAGGAGCTGAATTTCGCTTTTAAAGCATAGGTTATCGCATTGTCTACCAAGCAGCCATTGGCAGTACTGGAACTCCTTTCATTGAAATCGGCGGCGATGACGTTGCCCAAATTGTCCACTTCGATATTGACCACTACCTTTCCCCCTTCTATGCAGGTATAGATAGGCGGTGGAAGTTTGTAATTGTTCCTGTTGATCAGGGAAAAGGATACCGAGGTGCGCCGCTCGGCCAGGTTATTGGTGAATTCGTCTTTTTCGGCCTCCTTTTCACCCAACTTTTGTTTTGCTTCCTCCCTTTTTTTGGTCAATTCCTTGATCTTGGCCGCGTATTCCGAATCGGCCATCAAATCTGAATTTTCATCATTCTCTGAAGCTGCTTCTCGCTCTGCCATAAGCTCTTCCAGCGTTTTTATGGGCTCAGGGTTGCCAAGGCTGGGTTTGGCCGTTTCATTGAACGCCATATGGCTCTTGATGGGATCTGCCTCAGCAGGGGTTTCCTCTTGTTTTTCCTCTTCTTTTAGCAATTCTTCCAAATCTGCTTCGTCCAAAATCATTTCCACCACATATTCATCCCTTTCCTCTTCTTTTCCCAAATGGATACTGTATAAGAGCAGTACCACTATCGACATAGAAAAGAGGGTAATCAGAAAAGACAACTGTTTGCGATTCAGATTCATAGAGCTATAACCGCAATTTTATTAAAATATTTCAATTTCCACTTCACAGGAAACCGAATTGCGGACATTTTTATGGATTATTTTTGTTTTGCAGCAATATATCGGCAAAAGCATTGGGATCCATGGCTTTATTTACGTTGTAATCCCCTATTTTGGTTCTTCTCAAGGCCGAAAGATGACCACCGCTGCGCAATGCGATGCCAAAATCATGGGCCAGGGATCGTATATAGGTACCCTTGCCACAGCGAATCCTAAATTCTATGTCGGGCAAGTTGATTTGGGTAATCTCAAAGGCCGTGATGCTGACCTTTCTTTTTTTTATCGTTATCTCCTGTCCCGCCCGAGCGTACTCATATAGGCGTTTGCCATCTTTTTTTAAGGCCGAGTATATAGGCGGCCGTTGCTCAATTTCCCCCACAAAGGAGGATACGGCAATGCCGATCGATTCCTTTGTGATATGTTTTACGGGATAGGTGGCATTTACATCGGTTTCAAGGTCATAGGAGGGCGTGGTCGCACCGAGGGTAATGGTCCCCGTGTATTCCTTCTCCGCTCCCTGAAGCTGTTCTATGTTTTTGGTGAACTTGCCGGTACAGACCAGCAGAAGGCCCGTAGCCAAGGGGTCCAAGGTCCCTGCATGGCCTATTTTGATCTTCTTGAGCGAAAATTTGCTCTTGATGGCCCATTTGATTTTGTTGACTGCCTGAAACGATGTCCAGCCCAAGGGCTTGTCGATCAGAAGCACTTGTCCCTCCAAAAAGTCATCTTTTGTCATCAGATCACGGTTAATGGGCGAACAAAATAATGGATGAGCAAAATGGCCAGCCCAACAATGATCCGATAATAACCGAACATTTTGAAACCATGTTTGCCCAAATAACCTATAAATGTCTTGATGGCCAATAATGCCACCACAAAACCTACAACGTTGCCTATGATCAATAGATTGATCTGCTCGGAAGTCAGGGAAAAACCGGCATTGTAGTAATCATAACCTTTCTTTAGCGTAGCGCCCAACATGGTCGGTACCGCGAGAAAAAAGGAAAATTCAGCAGCAGCGGTTCGGGATAGCTTTTGGGTCATTCCCCCCACAATACTGGCGCCGCTCCTTGAAACCCCGGGTATCATGGCCAAACACTGGAACATTCCAATTTTAAACGCGGTGGCATAGGAGATAACCGTTTGGTTTCCATCACCGAACCAGTCATCCACCTTTAATAGAACAATACCCCCCAGCAACAAGGAAACAGCCACTGTTAATGGACTTCCCAATAAAGAATCGATCACATCGTTCAAAAGCAGGCCAAAGAAGACGGCGGGGATAAAGGCCACAATAAGTTTTAGATAAAAATCGACCGTCTGGAAGAATCGCTTAAAATAAAGCACGACCACCGATAAAATGGTGCCCAATTGAATGACAATGGTGAACAGTTTGGTGAATTCTTCTTGGGCAATCCCAAAAAACGAAGAGGCTATGATCATATGCCCTGTGGAGGAAATGGGAAGGTACTCGGTAATCCCTTCAATAATGGCGAGTACAATGGCTTTAAAAATATCCAAAACCTATTTCTTCTTGTGCGGATTCAACAAAATCGCATAAACTTCGATGCCAAGGCCAATGAGCACCAGTGTGGGCGCAAGTCGAATTCGCCTAAAATTGAAGATTTCCTCATTAAAAACGTTGGGATCGTCACTCCCTCCGCCGCTCATCAGAATAAATCCCAAAGCAACAAATCCCATTCCCAGGAACATAAAGAGATAATTCTTTTTTTGGAATATGAATTCTTGTTGTGCACGCCTTTCGGATTGTTGCTCTGATTTTTTGCCCATGGCGTAAAGTTAATAATATAATTCGTCGGTTCTGAGATTTAGAAAGCGTTGTGTCGCAAAAAAGGTGCTGATCAGGGAAATCACGATGCCTAAAGCAAAAACACCGGAAAATAGCAATACCAAAACCAATGGATCTCCAAATAGGTCCAATTCAGGGAAGGTGGAATCGATATAATAGAGGAATCCCGCAAGGGCGACCAATGCGATAAGCCCTCCCAACATGCCCAATTTAATGTTTGTCCAAATAAACGGTCTTCTAATAAAGGCCTTGGTTGCCCCGACCATTTGCATGGTCTTGATGATAAACCGCTTGGCATAGATGCTCAATCGAATGCTGCTGTTGATCAATAACACTGCAATAAAGGTAAAGACCCCACTAGCCACTAAAATCCAAAAACTTATTTTCTTCACGTTGTCGTTGAGCAGGCCAACCAACGGTTTGTCATAGCTAACTTCCTCGATATAATCCTTGGAGGCAAGTTCCGCGGCGATTTCCTCAATCTGTTCCGGTGAAACAAAATCTGCCCTAAGCTTTACATCGATGGAATTTTTTAAGGGGTTGTAACCCAGAAACTCCATAAAATTCTCCCCTATTTCCTCACTGTGCTTTTTAGCGGCCTCCTCCTTGGAAACATAAGTGGCCGATTTAACATATTCGGCCATAGCAAGGCTTTTTTGAAGCTGATTGACCTCGACTTCTTTGGCACTTTCCTTCAAAAAGATGGAAATAGCGATTTGTTCCTTAAAATGATCGGCCATTTTCTTGGTGTTGAGCACCAAAAGGCCCAATACGCCCAATAAAAACAACACCAATCCAATACTCAATACCACCGAAAAATAGGACGAAACCAGTTTTCGTTTTTGATAATTCTCAAAAGAGTTTCCCATGTTGGCATTTGAAGGTGTAAAAATAGGAAAGTAATCTTAATAACCGTTTGCCTATATTTTCAATTTTTTATCGAATCGGTGTTCTAAGCCATTATACTTTCCCTTTTAATGGATTAAACTTATTTTTGCCCGATATTAACGGAAAACCCGAACATGAGATACAATTTCAATGAAATTGAGGCCAAATGGCAAAACTACTGGGCCAAAAATCAAACCTTCAGGGCAGAAAACAAGCTTTCGAAGCCAAAATTTTATGTGCTCGACATGTTTCCCTATCCCTCCGGAGCGGGGCTTCATGTAGGCCATCCACTGGGTTATATCGCAAGCGACATTTATGCCCGTTATAAAAGACACCAAGGTTTTAATGTGCTTCACCCCATGGGTTTTGACTCATTCGGTTTGCCAGCGGAACAATATGCGATTCAAACGGGACAACATCCCGCACTTACCACAGAGGCCAATATCAGCAGATACCGGGAACAACTCGACAAAATCGGATTTTCCTTCGACTGGAGCCGGGAAGTGCGTACTTCAGATCCCAAATATTATAAGTGGACCCAATGGATCTTTATTCAACTATTCAATTCGTGGTACAATAGCGACAGTGATAAGGCCGAAGACATCCAAACCTTGGTTTCCATATTCGAGAAAAATGGCAATGCCAAGGTCAACGCGGTCTGTGATGAGGAAGTTCCCCGAATTACTGCCCAAGACTGGAAAGCGATGTCTGACCAGCAGCGCCAAGGCATTTTGTTGAAGTATCGGCTGACCTACCTGGCCGAAAGTGAGGTCAATTGGTGTCCCGCATTGGGGACCGTTCTGGCCAATGACGAGATCGTGAACGGGGTTTCTGAACGCGGGGGCCATCCGGTCATCCGTAAAAAGATGACCCAATGGAGCATGCGAATCACGGCCTATGCCCAACGCCTGCTCGACGGGCTCGATACCATAGACTGGCCGCAACCGTTAAAGGATTCACAGACCAATTGGATCGGCAGGTCGGAAGGGGCATCCGTAGTCTTCAAGACCATCCCTTCCGATGCCAATGAAATCAGCCATCCCATCGAAGTGTTCACCACCCGGCCCGACACTATTTTTGGAGCGAGCTTTATGACCTTGGCCCCAGAGCATGAACTGGTCGCTAAAATCACAAGCCCGGAACAAAAGGCAGCGGTAGAGGCCTATGTCGAGGCAAGTGCATTGCGATCCGAACGTGATCGAATGGCCGATGTCAAGAGTATCACCGGGGCCTTTACCGGGGCCTATGCCGCGCATCCCTTTACCAAGGCCCCCGTCCCTATATGGGTCGGCGACTATGTATTGGCAGGTTATGGAACCGGAGCCGTGATGTCAGTACCTTGTGGAGATCAGCGCGACTATGATTTTGCCAAACATTTCGGGATTCCCATTCCCAATATTTTTCAAGGGGCAGACATTACGGAAGAAGCCTTTGTCGATAAAGCGCATACTGTGATCGCCAATTCAGATTTTTTGAATGGGCTAACTTATGAACAAGCCGTGAAAAAGGTCATTGCAGCGCTCGAAAATTTGGGACAGGGAAAGGGGAAGGTGAATTATCGCTTGCGCGATGCCGTTTTTAGCCGTCAGCGCTATTGGGGCGAGCCTTTTCCGGTGTATTACGTTGAGGGCATGCCAAAAATGGTTCCCCATGAACATTTGCCGATCAGACTACCCGAAGTCGTGAAATACCTGCCCACCGAAACCGGGGAACCACCCTTGGGCAACGCCACGGAATGGGCCTGGGATACCGAGGGCGCTAAAGTGGTCGGCAACGAAAAGATCGACCATAAAACCGTTTTTCCGCTAGAGTTGAATACCATGCCGGGTTGGGCCGGAAGTTCCCAGTATTTTAACCGCTACATGGATCCCCACAATGAAACTGAAATATTTTCCAAAGAAGCCATTGGCTACTGGCAAGAGGTGGATCTATATATCGGGGGCAGCGAGCATGCTACAGGGCACTTGCTGTATTCGAGGTTTTGGCAGAAGTTCATGTTCGACAAGGGCTTGGTGCCCCATGAAGAATTTGCCAAAAAATTGATCAACCAGGGCATGGTCACCGGAATGAGTGCTTTTATTTATAGGGATGAAGAATCGGGCAAGGTAATTTCAAAGGGATTGGTCGGCGACAAGCAGGTGACCCCTATCCATGTAGATATCTCTTTGATCAATAGTGCAGATGAATTGGACGTCAATGCCTTTAAAAAATGGCAACCCGACTATGGAAATACGGAGTTCGTCTTGGAAAAGGGGAAATATATCGTTGGCCGGGAGATCGAAAAGATGTCGAAATCGAAATATAACGTGGTGAGCCCCGACAGCATTTGTGAGCAATACGGTGCAGACAGCCTAAGGCTCTATGAAATGTTTTTGGGACCCTTGGAACAGTCCAAGCCGTGGAATACGGCGGGCATCACCGGAGTACACGGCTTCTTGAAAAAGCTTTGGCGCCTGTATTTTGATGAGAACGGGTTACAGGTCGTCAAAGCCGAGCCTTCCAAGGAAAGCTTGAAGACCTTGCACAAAACTATCAAAAAAGTGATTGAAGACATTGAACACTTCTCTTTCAATACCACGGTATCTTCTTTTATGATTTGCGTCAATGAACTGACCGCGCAAAATTGCAACAGCAGGGCCATACTCGAGCCCCTTGTTGTTTTGGTGTCACCATACGCTCCCCATATCGCGGAAGAGCTTTGGGCACAATTGGGGCATAATACCTCCATCTCCACGGTACCATTTCCGGTGTTTGAGCCCAAATATTTGGTAGAGCACAGTAAAGAATACCCCATTTCGTTCAATGGAAAAATGAGATTCACCTTGGAGTTGCCTTCCGATATGGCCAAGGAAGAAATCGAAGCCACGGTGCTGGCCCATGAGAAAACAAAAAAACAACTGGAGGGCCGTATACCCAAAAAAGTGATTGTCGTACCTGGGAAAATTGTAAATATTGTAGGCTAATCGATTTTGCCCTTTTCAAGAATTTATTAAGGGCCAGACATTCTTTTTGTTGACATGAAGGTCGATTTAAGGCGCTGTGCAAAGAGCACGTACGAAGATCTATTATAATTCTTCGAATGGTAGCTCATAATTGCACGGCCAATAAGCCGGGGCCTTTTCCACTATGCCGCCTGCATGGTAATGGCGATACTAATCCTGCCCTCAAGGCTAAAGTTGCTCCATTTGGAATGGGAAGTCGTTTTGGCATGGCCCGTACATTTTGTCATGAAATATTCTCCCCCTGAACCGCTTAATGCGAATTACGAAGATTGGCGGGGTTTTTGCTTTATGTAGCAATGATATCGGGATTCAGTATTATCTTTGATATCATCAATGTAAAATTAATTTGAAAAATTATGATGGGATATTATATACTGATTGGTGCCATTGCCCTGGTCAGTTGGTTGGTAAGCAACCAGTTAAAGAAGAAGTTCAAGTTCTATTCGAAGGTGCATTTACGAAATGGGATGAGCGGAGCCGAAATCGCCGAAAAAATGCTGGCCGATCACGGTATTCGCGACGTAAAGGTGGTTTCCACTCCGGGGATGCTGAGCGACCACTACAACCCAAAAAATAAGACCGTTAACCTTAGCGAAGGGGTCTATAGCCAACGCAATGCATCCGCTGCGGCCGTGGCTGCCCATGAATGTGGACACGCTGTTCAGCACGCCCAAGCGTACGAGTGGCTTTCCCTGCGGTCTAAATTGGTGCCTGTAGTGAGCATCACTTCAGGGCTGAGCATGTGGGTAGTCTTTGGTGGCCTGATGCTCGGTGCTGCTGCCGGTATGGGACTAGGTTATTATGTCGCCGTTGCAGGATTGGCCATGATGGGCCTCGCCACATTGTTCAGTTTTATCACCTTGCCCGTTGAATACGATGCCAGTAACCGTGCATTGGCATGGTTAAAAGCGAAGAACATGGTGACCCAGGAAGAATACAAAGGTTCTGAGGACGCGCTCAAGTGGGCGGCCCGTACCTATCTGGTGGCTGCCATAGGTTCCTTGGCTACCTTGGTCTACTGGGGAATGCAGGTACTTGGCGGAAGGGATTGATTCAAATGATATTTTGAGAAGCCCGTCCGGATTTTTTCTGGATGGGCTTTTTCATGGTTAAAAAGGAATCTCTTGGAAATCGCGTTGATTTAATCCATTTTAGATGGTGATCTGCCGATCGATCTGCTGGGCCAGGGAAATAAAGGTCTCTGTTCGGGAAACCCCCTCAATTTGTTGGATTTCCTTATTGAGCACCTGCATCAGATGTTCATTGTCCCTACAGAGGACCTTGATCAGAATCGACCAATTGCCGGTGGTGTAGTGGCATTCCAATACTTCAGGAATCTTCTCGAGTTGTTTCACCGCTGCAGGGTTGCTCATGGCCTTGTCCAAATAGATGCCTATGTAGGCCATTGTGGTATAACCCATGGCCTTGGGGTTGATCAAAAATTTTGAACCTGCAAGCAGTCCGGATGATTCTAATTTTCTTAGCCTTTGATGAATGGCCGCTCCGGAAATGCCAATGTTTCGCGCAATTTCCAGAACCGGTTTTCGCGCATCCTGCATCAAGTATCTTAGGATTTTCTTGTCAATGCCATCTATTTTAATTTTTTCATTACCAGATTTCATACTTGTGCTTTTGATCTATACGTAAAAATAACATTTTGCTTAAATATACTAATCAATAATAGCCCTAACATTGTCAAGTTTAGGCGTTTATTTTTGAGGCCGACCCATCGAAATAACAGTAGGGATGCCTCCATTTGTGAGGGGTTGCCAGTGCTGGATGACGCCTTCGGTATAAAAAACCAATTTTGGCCGCTTTGGGAAGGAGAAGGCCTTAACTGGCCACGGAGTCAGGATTATAGCCCAAGTAGGGCACCTCATATTCCTTAAAAATGATGCCCAGTTTTTGCAATTCTAGAAGAATGGGCTCGTACACTTCTTTTCTGATCGGAATTTGAACCCCAGGGGTCGTAATCTTTTGATTCAAAATGAGCAAAGTGGCAATGGCTACGGGGAGGCCTACGGTTTTGGCCATGGCGGTATGCGATTTGTTTTCCCCTATGACCACCATGTTCGCATCGATCTGCTTTTTTTTGCCCTCGATTTCGAAGCCGAACTTGTGGTACATTACGATCATATCCTTATCATTTTCGGCCAGTGTCCAGCTATCTTCCAGAATCGCCTGTAGTATTTGGGCCGGGGTGGCGTGCTTGAGGGTAACGGTCTTATTTCGGTTGAAAAGATCCAATTCCACCAGCTTGTCCCACATGATATCATCTTGATCGATCTTCAAATAATGTCTCATTTTGAGTTCTACCGTATCGGTTGGCGAATAGGGAAGAAAAAGGTTTACGAATTCCCGATAAGACATCCCTTCCGAATTGTCGATGGTATAGCTGTCGTCTGTCATTCCCAGTTGAACGAACATGTTCCAAGCCTTGGAAAAACCAACCCGGCGCATGGTGCCCCGATAAAGGGTAAGTGCATTTTGTAATCCATAGGCCTCCCGATAATTAAGCGAATCCCTATTGGCATATCCTTCGAATCGGCCATAGCCCTCTATGTCAAAAAACTCGGTGCGCCTAAAGAGTTTATGGTAGGGAATGTACTTATAGGTTCCTTCCTGAATAAATTTTGCCGCGCCTCCTTGCCCGGCGACCACAACATTTCTTGGGTTCCAGGTAAATTTATAATTCCATAGGTTATTGTCGCTTTCAGGGGCCACCAAGCCCCCGGTAAATGATTCGAAAAGCAACATTTTGCCCCCTTTGCCCCTAATACGGTCAATAATCTGCATTGCGCTCATATGGTCAATACCGGGATCAAGTCCGATTTCGTTCATAAAAACAAGGCCCTTTTCCTTTGCCGAAGTGTCGAGCGCCTTGATCTCTTCACTGATATAGGAAGCGGTGACCAAATGCTTGTTTTGGGCCAAGCAGTCCTCCGCAACTTTGATGTGGAATCGGGCAGGTAGCATGGAAACCACAATATCACTGTCGGAGATGGCCTGTTTTCGCTCCACATCATTAAAAATATCGAGTTGGATCGCCTTGCAGGAGGGATGTTTTCTGATTTTCTCGGGAATGCCCTCCGGATTCAGGTCGCCAATGGTCAAATGAAGTTTTTCGGAGGCTGATTTTTCCAAAAAATAATCCAATAGATAGGAAGTCGACTTCCCGGCACCTACTACAAGTATTTTTCGCAACATACGCATTGACTATTTTTACGTCGGATATAACGCAGGACGAAGGTATCAAATTGTTACATTTATCAAAAAAGTAAGTCATTAAGTTATGAACAGAACAATATTTTTAACGGGGATCGTTTTTGGCGGATTGGCAGTAGTTTTAGGCGCGTTTGGGGCCCATGGTTTGGAGCATTTGGTAGATGCTCGCGCAATGCATGCCTACGAGACGGGGGTTAAATACCAAATGTACCATGCCCTATTGTTGCTGGTGCTCGGGACCAACTCACGATTGCCCGTGGCAAGCAAAAAATGGATTTTTTATTGCTTGGCCATCGGCATTGTCATGTTCTCTTTTTCCCTTTATCTTCTGGCGACCAATGGATTGACCGGGTTCGATTTCACGACCATCGGAATCATTACCCCAGTGGGAGGAACATTCTTGATTGCCGGCTGGGTCCTGTTGGGCTACCGTTGTTTAAGGCAATTCAACTAATAAATTCGCAAAAATGATAGGGCAAATATAATTTTATGATAATTTTGTACCCATAAAAGCCAATTTGAATGAATATTTCGAAAAAAAGTTCCAATACAATATCCCTTACTGCATATGGCATAAACCACGACCGAATAGGTTACCAACTGTCTCCGGCCGAACTGCACGAGATCACTTTGGATAAGCATATGGGCCGCGAAGCCGCTTCCGGTGCGCTTGCGGTGCACACTGGAGAATTTACGGGAAGATCTCCGCAAGATCGGTTCATTGTAAAGGATGCGATTACCGCCGATGACGTTTGGTGGGGGAACATCAACATTCCATTTGAGCCGGAGGCCTTCGATGCATTGTACGGGAAGGTCATATCGTACCTGAACGAGCAGGAATTGTACGTGCGCGATTGTTACGCCTGTGCAGATGCGAACTATAGGATGGATATCCGCGTGATTACCGAATACCCTTGGTCGAACCTCTTTGCCTATAATATGTTCATCCGCCCCACTGCGGAAGAGTTGAAGCATTTTGACCCGGAATGGACGGTCATCAGCGCTCCTGGTTTTAAAGCCGACCCTCAAGTCGATGGAACACGCCAGCACAATTTTGCCATCTTGAATTTCACCAAAAAAATAGTTTTGATAGGTGGTTCTGGATATACGGGCGAAATAAAGAAAGGCATCTTTTCCGCGCTGAATTTCATACTGCCGGTTCAAAAGAAGACGTTGCCGATGCACTGCTCTGCCAATTCGGGAAAAGAGGGTGATACCGCGATATTCTTCGGCCTATCGGGCACGGGAAAGACCACACTGTCAACGGATGCTTCCCGTAAACTGATCGGTGACGATGAGCATGGATGGAACAACGAAAATGCGGTCTTTAATTTTGAAGGCGGATGTTATGCGAAGGTCATCAATCTTTCTGAAGAAAATGAACCGGAAATCTACAGGGCGATCAAAAAGGGTGCCTTGTTGGAGAACGTGGTCGTGGACGATGATGGGAACATCGATTTTGCCGATACTTCAATTACACAGAATACTAGGGTTAGTTATCCCATTTACCATATCGACAACGTTCAAAGGCCTTCCATTGGTAAAAACCCGAAGCATATCTTTTTTCTAACGGCAGATGCTTTTGGGGTTCTGCCCCCCATTTCCAAACTTACACCAAGTCAGGCAGCTTACCATTTTATCTCGGGCTATACCGCAAAGGTTGCCGGAACGGAAGCAGGTGTGGTTGAGCCCATTCCATCATTTTCGGCATGCTTCGGGGCGCCTTTTATGCCTTTGCACCCTGCCCGGTATGCCGAAATGTTAAGCAAAAAAATGAAAGAAAGCGGGGTAAGCGTTTGGTTGGTCAATACAGGTTGGACCGGTGGCCCCTATGGCGTGGGTACCAGGATGAAGCTGAAATATACCAGGGCCATGATCAATGCGGTCCTCAACGGGGATCTGGGACTTTACTCCTATGACAAATACCATATCCATTCGGTCTTCGGGGTCGCGCAACCCAGGGAATGTCCGGGCGTCCCGACCAGCGTACTCAGCCCCCGTACCACATGGAACAACGATCTGGCCTATTATACGACAGCATTTAAACTTACGAATGCTTTTCGGGAAAATTTCAAAAAATACGAAGCCTTCGCAAGCGAAGAAATTAGAAGGGGAGGCCCACAGCGATATGCCTTTTGATTTTAAGCCGTTATTTTTTGTTGACCGTAGTGATATATTTTTGAAGGGCCATGGTCATTGATGGGGTTTCCGGTGTCGGGGCATGAATATCGATTCGCAATCCCGCAACGGTAGCAGCCTCTACGGTAGAGTCTCCAAAGACGGCGATACGCGTATCATTCTGCTTGAAATCGGGAAAATTCTTCAATAGTGATTCTATCCCTGAAGGACTGAAAAAGACCAGAATATCGTAGTATACATCCCTAAGATCCGACAGGTCACTAATGACCGTTTTATAGAAAATTCCCCTGGTCCATGTAATGCCCACCTTGTTCAAGGTTTCCGGTACAATAGGTTTTAGAACATCTGAAGAAGGCAGAAGATACTTTTCGTCCTTGTACTTTTTGAACAGCCCGGCCAATTCGGAAAAATCCATTTTGCCCACATAGATTTTGCGCTTTCTGTACACCACGTATTTCTGAAGGTAAAAGGCCACCGCTTCCGATTGGCAAAAATACTTCATGGTATCGGGCACCTTAAAACGCATCTCTTCAGCCATTCTGAAATAATGGTCTACGGCGTTCCTGCTGGTCAGAATTACCGCACTATAGTTTTTAAGATCAATTTTCTGTTGTCGAACCTCTTTGGCATCTACCCCTTCTACATGGATAAAGGGTCTAAAGTCTACCTTAACCTTTTCCTTATCAATCAATCTTGCATAAGGGGAGTTCTCCATTTTCGGTTCTGGCTGCGATACCAAAATCGTCTTTACTTTCATAGTTTTCAGCGGTTTAGGTAACTTCCAATTAGCACTAATGGTGCAATTTCAAGTGCGCAAAGGTACAAAATAAAATAGAAAAAGTTGCTGGCTATGAAATTTTGATGATTCTTCAACAATGTCGACCAACCAATGATGTTGATCAATAGAATTAAGAAAATGGCTACATAAACCACAATTTTTGAATCGATAAAAATAAAGCTCAGCACGGCATTGGCCAGGAACATGACCAACGCACTATAATTGATATAGGACAATTTTTTAAAAATAATTTCCAAGATGGTCTTTTCAGAGTCAAAAATAAAGGCGCTCAACAACTGAAAGCTTATTTTAAGAAGTAGAAAAACTACAAGTGCCCCCAAAATACCCAGGAACACCATTGGGTCGTCATTTTTGGGAATGCCCAAGAAAAGTTTCGCGATCAAGTAAAGGAAGAGGGAAAAATTGATCAATTGAAACATGGTAAGGAATACCTGGAACCAATTCATCAGCTTGTCTTTCTTGTTATAGAGGAAGATGTATTTATTGTTGAAAGGCAAGATCATAAAATTCATGTATCTGCCATAGAACAAACCCTTTGCGAACACGATGAAAATGAGGCTCGCAAAAATTAAAAAGGTGATCCAGTCAGGGGTTTGGGCAGTTCTTAGTACAGCTTCCATCAGTCTAATTTAATGCTATTGCCATTAAGACCAAAAAGCAGACCATTTTCCGAAATCCCAATTCTAAAATAAGAGGGGCGCTCCATTTCAGGTTTTGGCAGCAAGAACGTGAAACGGGTCGTATCATTTGATTTAAGGACCGGCTTAATGTCGTCAACTAATTTTGGCCGTATGGGGATGATATCTTGAATTCGCTTGTTCGGGTTCATATAGGCTACGGCAAATTTCAATTTGCTGATATCGACATCGGTATCGTAAGGATTGACCACCCTCAATGTATATGTTTCCCCGGATTGGAGCGAATAGGATCTTGCATCCAAATCACACTTCAATTTGCGGAACGATTCAAAATTGTCGATATATTTTCCGTAAAAAACTTCCCCATCGAGCATCGTAAAAGCCACAGACTCTTGAGGAAGAAACGGCGATACATAATACACCTTTTGGTGCTGCACCTTTGCTTCACTGTCATCAATCGAATATTGGTTTTGACGGTAATTGATATTGTTCAGAGAATAAGAACGACTGCCGGAATAAAAGGTAAACATGGGAGCCAACCGGTAACTGTTTTCAAAGATTACGGGCATGTCGCCTACTTTAGATTGCAACTCTTGTACCCATTTCTTGTTGCCATGGCTTTCATAATGGATGGGAAACAAAGGTTCGAAAACCAAACCCAACCTGAGATATAAAAGCACTGCAATGTTTAGAATTCCCATCCTTAAAATCCATTTTCTTGAATTTTCATGGCCGAGCATATCATTGAATACCACTATGACCAGAGGAATTGAAATAACGATGATCCATTGGGTCTGTACCCTTCTGTTAAAGCTTGAAATAAAGAAAAATATCAATACGCCGTATGTGAGGTAAAGGAGCGCTTTGATCAACTTATCCTGCGATTTGGTCCTGAAAAGCGATTGGTAGATCCAAGGAAAAGTAAGGCCAAAAATAGCGATCATATTGAGAAAAAAGCCCAAAGTATATTTCTGGAATTGGTAGGCATCGTTGGGCCTTTCGAACAAATGGTATTTTACGGATATAAAATCATTGTCATATAGCCACCAAAAATGGGGCATGTAGGCCGAGATTGCCACCAACACTGAAAACCAGGCATATTTGTTGGTCAACAATCCGGGATTGGAAAGCAGCACAAAAAGGATGACCAGCACCGCATGGTATTTACTGTACATCAGTGCGGCCATGGCCAGGCCCATCCATAGTGCCTTCAGCATCGTGGGCCTATCCAAAAACTTCTTGTACAACATGAGAAAAAGTGCCGTAAAAAACAACAGGGGAGTATCGGGCAAAGTGAAAAAACCATAAGCGTTCAACAGGGTCATCGAAAATACGAGCACAAAAAAATGGGGTATAAAATCATTCTTTTTTGCCCTATCGATCAAAAGCCATAAAATAATGATCGTACCTGCCGACATAAAACAACTGATCAACCTCACGCCCAGTTCCCCGTCAACCAGCAGACCGCCCAGATAGATCATCCAGGCGACCATGGGCGGATGGTCGAAATAACCAAAGGATAAGGTTTTTGAATAGTACCAATAATAGGCCTCATCAAAGATGAGTTCGGTAAATTGCGCCTGTATAAGGTTGAGTATTAAAATGGCCCCCAAAAAATAGAGGAAAAGTCTGGGAAATTTTGGAGGTGTCAATTTTGGTTCATTCAAGCCCCAAAATTACGAATTATCATCTTTAGGCAAGATTTAAAAAATACATAAATAGCCGAATAGCGCTTTATCCCAGTATGATAAAACACTATTTTTGTCCAAATCCTTAAAATTCAATGTCCGACAGCCTAGTCATTATTCCCACTTTTAATGAGATTGAGAACATTGAGGCAATCATCCGGGCCGTGATAGCTTTGCCTAAGGAATTTGATGTGCTGGTCGTTGATGACAATTCCCCTGATGGCACTGCGGCCAAAGTGGAATCTTTGTATGCCGATTTTCCCAATCGACTTTTTTTGGAGGTTCGGAAAGAGAAGGCGGGACTTGGTACGGCCTATATCCATGGCTTTAAGTGGGCCATTGCCAAAAAGTACGATTTCATATTTGAAATGGATGCCGATTTTTCCCATAGTCCTTCAGACCTGCCCAGGTTGTACAGAGCTTGTATGAATGGCGCGGATGTCGCGGTGGGATCACGTTACAAAAAGGGTGTGAATGTGGTCAACTGGCCTTTATACCGGGTTTTATTGTCTTACGGGGCGTCTTTCTATGTGAAAATGATTACTGGGATGCGGGTACATGACCCTACGGCCGGATTTGTTTGCTATAAAAGACACGTTTTGGAAAGCATTCAGCTCGATTCGGTGCGCTTTATCGGCTATGCTTTTCAGATAGAGATGAAATTCCGTGCCTATCTCCTGAATTATAAGATCGAGGAGGTATCGATCGTGTTTAGAGATCGGGTCTTGGGTAAATCAAAAATGAGCGGCTCCATTATCAAAGAGGCGGTTTGGGGCGTTTTGGTCATGAAAATACGAAGTATATTTCGCAAAAAAAGATTTTGATATGGGTAGGCAATTGATCAAGAATGCCTTAATGGTGAACGAAAACAACATCATGGAAGGCGACCTGTTGTTACAGGACGACAGAATACTTAAAATAGACCGGCATATCAGTGATCCTTCGGCCAAGGTCTTGGATGTTGGGGGTAAATATGTAATGCCGGGGCTTATCGACGATCAGGTACATTTTCGCGAGCCGGGACTCACCCACAAGGGCGATATCGCCTCTGAAAGCAGGGCTGCCGTGGCCGGAGGCATTACTTCCTTCATGGAACAGCCCAATACCGCCCCCCAGACAACCACCATAGAACGGCTCGAAGAAAAATTTGCTTTGGCCAGTAAAAAGGCCTTTGCCAACTATTCCTTTTTGTTCGGCGGGGCAAATGACAATTTGGAAGAAATCAAACGGCTCGACAAACATGCCTGTTCGGGGGTAAAACTTTTTTTGGGTTCTTCTACGGGGAATATGTTGATCGATGACGAGGCGGTTTTGGAACAGATATTTTTGAATACTGAACTGGTGATTTCGGCCCATTGCGAGGATGAAGGGACCATTAGGCGTAACCTTGAAAGATATCGTGCACAATACGGCGACGATATCCCGATCGGTTGCCACCCCAAAATCCGGAGCGAGGAAGCATGTTATCTTTCCTCCTCCAAAACTGTTCAATTGGCCAAAAGAACCGGGGCACGCCTTCATGTCTTTCACTTGTCGACCGGCAAGGAAACGCATCTTTTCCAAAATGATATTCCCCTCGAACAGAAGAAAATCACCGCTGAGGTTTGTATACACCATTTGTGGTTTTCAGATGCCGATTATGCGAGTAAGGGTAGCCTTATCAAATGGAATCCTGCGGTGAAAACAGCGGCCGATAGGGACCAATTGTGGGAAGCCCTATTGGATGATCGCTTGGATGTCATCGCCACTGACCATGCGCCCCACACTTCGACAGAGAAAAACCAGATTTATACCCAATGCCCGTCTGGGGGTCCCTTGGTACAGCATGCATTGCCCGCACTCTTGGAAAAATATCGGCAAGGGAAGATTTCCCTGGAAAAAATCGTGCAGAAAATGTGCCACAACCCGGCCATCTTGTTCCAAATCAATAAACGGGGTTACCTACGGGAAGGATACTATGCCGATTTGGTGGTCGTGGATCCCAATAGTAAATGGAAAGTCGACAAAAGCAACATCGCCTACAAATGCCAATGGTCGCCATTTGAAGGCACCACCTTTTCTTCCAGAATTACCCATACCTTCGTCAATGGTCACTTGGCGTATGACAATGGCCAATTCTCGGAGCAGCGCAATGCCAAAAGACTTACCTTTGATCGCAGTTAAAATGAAAAACACCATTTCAGCCTTATTTTTCTTTCTAGCCATAATTTCTTGTGGCGAAAAGGTATTGGAAGCCCCTGAAAATCTGATACCCAAAGATAAAATGGTTGACATCCTGGCCGATCTGGCCATTATAACCGCAGCCAAAACCACCAACATTTCAATATTGACAAAGAATAAGGTTGAGCCGACCCTTTATCTTTTAAAGAAGTACAATATCGATAGTATGCAGTTGGTGCAAAGCGATCGATACTATGCCTCCCTTCCCGATGAATACGAAGAAATCTATATCCGTGTAGAGGAAAAATTAGATCGGCAGGCCAAAGTGATGGATGCGGCAAAAAGGGCTAGGGACAGTTTACGCATGTTGGAAATTGAAGATGGCAGTCCCAATGCAAAACCAAAAGTCAGGAAGTTCAAGGATTCTCTTCCTTGAACCGAGAACAGCAAAATGCAACAGTGGCCTCCACGGGTTCGAACTCGAAGTCAATTTTCCCGACTATTTTGGCATTTGAATAAGAAGCCCTGTGACTCAGCGAGCGAATGCCTTCTTTGGTCAATTTTCTCGTCTTGCCGGTAACGGCATGCGCAAGCCAATCCATGATGCGCAACCCTTCCAATTGCCAGGCACGCAAGGGTCTTGAAGGGGGTTTCTAGGCCAAGATTTTTTGTGATGAGCGTCAGGATCTTTTGGTAAGTAAGGTTTTCGGAGATCAGGATAAATCGTTCGTTTTTTATTTTAGAGTCCATCAGCATTGTCATGGCCCTCACCACATCCTTCACGGTAACAAACCCACTTCCTCCAGGCGGATAGTGCCTATAGCCTTTATTGGCGATCATAAATAGGCTGCCAGTTGCACCGCCCCAAAATCCGGGGCCCAGAATAATCCCGGGATTGACGATGACAACTGAAAGTCCTTCAACTGATCCGCGCCATACCTCGAGTTCGGCCTCATATTTTGATCGCCCGTAGTCATTGGCATATTGATCTTGGTACGCATCCTCCTCATTGGCCTGCTCCTCGGATCGGCCTGTGCCTATGGTGGCAATGCTGCTTACATAACAGAGTTTCTTGATCTTTTGGGCCAAACACAGGTTCACGACGTTGGCCGTTCCTTTTGCATTGACCTTCATCATTCGATCTTGGTCTTGGGGGGCGAAAGAAATTAGGGCGGCCGCATGGTATACCTGCTCAACATTCACAAAGGCCGCCTCCATGGCCGGGATATCGCTGATATCGGCCTCTATCCATTCCAAGGACCGGAAAAGTTCATCGGCGTATTCGCTATAGTACGCAAAGACTTTTGCAACGGCCCGCAAATCGCTGCCAGGCCTGTGTAAGGCCCGTACCCTTATGCCTTTTTCCAATAAGTGCAGCAACAAATGGGATCCTACCAAACCTGTGCCGCCAGTGACCAGAACCATGGGATAAAGTTAACGATTTAGACTGGATTAAATTGAACCCGGCATAGGGGTAAAACCCAAGTGGAGTTCTTTATATTTGCAGATCAAACACAAACAAAGCAGCATGGTCTTGAATTTTGTTGAAGAATTGAAATGGCGCGGAATGTTGCATGATGTGATGCCGGGAACGGAGGAACATTTGCTGGGTGGGATGCAATCGGCCTATGTCGGCATCGACCCCACCGCAGATTCATTGCACATCGGGCATTTGGTGAGCGTGATGATGTTGCGTCATTTTCAACTGGCAGGGCATAAGCCCTACGCGCTTTTGGGAGGGGCCACCGGAATGATCGGGGACCCATCGGGCAAGTCGGAGGAACGTAATTTATTGGACGAAGCAACACTATCGCATAACCAGCAAGCCCTTCAGGAACAATTGTCGCGTTTTCTTGACTTTTCGGGCAAGGATGAAAATGCCGCCGTGCTGGTGAACAACTACGATTGGATGAAGCAATTTTCATTCCTCGATTTTATACGGGATGTGGGCAAGCATATCACCGTCAACTACATGATGGCCAAGGAATCGGTGAAAAAACGCCTTTCTTCCGAAGCCAAGGAAGGTATGTCGTTCACAGAATTTACGTATCAATTGGTGCAGGGTTATGATTTTTTATACCTCTACCAAAACCACAATTGCACCTTGCAGATGGGCGGTAGCGACCAATGGGGCAATATCACCACGGGTACCGAGATGATCCGCAGGATTGGGGGCGGGAAGGGCTATGCGTTGACCTGCCCTTTGATCACAAAGACCGATGGCACAAAATTTGGGAAAACCGAAGGTGGTAATGTTTGGTTGGATGCCAACAGAACCTCCCCCTATAAGTTCTATCAGTATTGGTTGAATACCTCAGATGACGACGCTCAGAAATACATCAAAATATTTACATTTCTATCGAGGCAACAAATTGAAAGGTTAGTCGGGGAACACCTGCAGGCACCACACCTCAGGATGCTTCAGAAAAGGCTTGCCGAAGAACTTACCATTATGGTACATTCCCGATCGGAACTCGACAATGCGGTCCGCGCAAGCGAAATCCTTTTCGGAAAATCTACTTCCGAAGACCTAAGGACCTTGAACGAAAAAACATTTCTGGAGGTGTTTGAAGGCGTTCCCCAGGCTGAAATCAAAAGGGAAGAGATCAAAAATGGACTTGATATGATCGGTGCCCTTGCAGACAAAACAGGTTTTTTGACTTCTAACAGCGAGGCCAGAAGGGAATTGAAACAAAATGCCATTTCCGTGAACAGGGAGAAGGTCAAAGACGACTATCTGATCACCGCCACCGATCTTATCAATGGAAAATTCGTGCTTTTACAACGGGGAAAAAAGAACTACTATCTTTTGGTGGTGAATTGACCCGGGCTTGCCTAGAGCACCATTAAGTTGCAGCCGCGAATATCGGAGTGATCGAAACGGCCTATGATTTCAAAGCTACCGTCTTCGTAAGTTTTTCCCAGGTCTTGAGTAGCGATAAAGGAGCAGGAATTGATGTTGGCCAAATCTATGACGTTGATGCCCCCGGTTCGCCCCCAATCCAAAATATTCAAGGGATCTTCGGTATCGCGGATCAATACCTTCATCCATGGCGGAGCATTGAAAATGCCATTTCCCTTGGAATAGGCCTGCGACAACAACTCGGTCATCCCGTATTCGGAATGGATTCGATCTACCCCAAAACCCTTTTGGAGTATGTCATGCAATTCTTCACGGATGAGCTCCCTCCGTCTCCCTTTCATGCCCCCGGTTTCCATTACCGTAGTGTTATACAACTTGAAACGGTGTTTTTCCACTAGATCCAACAGTGCAAACGAGACGCCGATCAAGAGTACCTTGGTGCCTTGTGCATCCAAGCGTTCCAATTTTAAGGACAAGCCTTCCAAATCATTCAAATAAAACCCGCTTTCGCGATGCCGGCTTTTGTCGATAAGGTCTGCCACCATATAAATCAAGGAAGAACCTTCCCGCTCGAGATAGGATGGGAGCAGGGCCAAAATACAATAATCGGTGATAGGCCCATAGTTCCGCACAAAAGCCTTGAGGTAGCTTTTTCGATAGGTTTCCAAATCTGTCAGGTAATGTTTGCTTGTGCGTTCTCCTGTGGTACCACTGCTTGTAAAGACCATTTCGGGAAGCTTTGAATGGGCAACGATTTTCTTTGATTTAAAAAATGTAATGGGCAAAAAAGGGATCTCGGAGGGTTTGGTGACGGTGGAAGGCAGCACGTTTAAATGATCACAGAATTCACGATAAACGATATTCTGCCCGTACTGATGTCCAAAGACCGCCAAAGCAGCCTTTTCAAAGGCTGTTTTTGAATCGATTGCAAATATTTCGTGGGCGGCGATCATCTGGCAAAAATAGCCAAATTCGCCATGAGTATCTTGCTCTAACGGTATTGTTTAGGGATTAAAATGCTGATGATATACGAAAGGCGGCCTGAGAGGTATGTGCTGTAAATGGCGTTCCTGAATTATTTGACGACCAGTTTCCTGGTGGTTGTTTTTTTGCCTTCCATCACCTGCAAAACATATACCCCGGGGACCAGGTCGGAAATATAAAGTGTGCTGCCATTGATGACATCGCGTAAAACCACTTCCCCGAAAACATCGTAAACCACAATTTCTTTTGTGGCATTCTGCGCTGTGGTAATATAAACCACATTTTCAAAGGCCGGGTTGGGATACAATTTGAATCCTGGAATTTCTTCGTTAAGGACTTTGTCCGGACCAGCTGGATCTTGGGCAGATAAACCAATGGCACAGAATAGGAGCAATGCAGTGTAGAGTATCTTCATATGGTTAAGTTTATCGCTATGAACGACTGCTTATAATTTGTCTTATGAATCAATCTTCCTAAGGAAGTTAGGAACATAAGGCACATTGCAATGGTATCGATTTGGGATCAATAACATAAAGATAAAAAAAGGAGGTACTCAGACGGTAAAAATGTTGTGAAATTCGACAAATTGTAGGCGTAGAAAATCGACTATGCCATTCAACGGATTTTTAGGTATTTTGTCGACAAGAAAAAAAGCCCTTCGCAGTCTGATTGTCAACTACTTCACGATCAATTTCCGGGTGGCCACCTTGTCTTTTTCAAAAACGCGAAGCACGTATACGCCTGCGTCGAGGGAAGTGAGATTGAGTTCGGATCCTAAAATGGTGGTCTGCAGCACTTGGGTACCCAACACATCGAATATCAGGATTTTCTTAGGGGCATTTGCTGTTGAGGTGATGAACACCTTGCCTTGGGTCACCGGGTTGGGATACAATAAAAAGCCGGGTATGTCACCATTCGCAGCAGGTTGCTGTGCGTAATTGATAGTGAGGAACAGAAGACAAATTAGTAGGTAAAAGTGCTTCATTGAATGAGATATGGTTCAAAGATAATAAAAAGCTTGCTTGAACGTTGCCAAATAGCCTCAATGAATCAAAAATTTGGCCAAAACGCAAAAAACCCCGTTCAAAACGGGGTTTTTCTTAAAAATAGGTTCTAATAATCAGTTTCCTGTGGCCCAATCAAAAATTGTGATATCAACCGTTGCCGCCGCATCATAGCTAAGTAGTGGATCGGAATCCGCTCCATCGATCTGCACATTTGCGGGCGCCCCTGCATTTGGGAAATCAAGGGAAGTCACGTAACCTGTCAACGATAGCCCCGTAATGGTCGCACCAGATTCTTTCTTGAACTGCAAGGCGGT
The DNA here is from genome assembly GCA_963710535.1 of uncultured Flavobacteriaceae bacterium. Lineage (GTDB taxonomy): Bacteria > Bacteroidota > Bacteroidia > Flavobacteriales > Flavobacteriaceae > Pelagihabitans. Next base: position 495,597 of record CAVQAW010000010.1, on the reverse strand, counting down.
TCCGCCCGTGTTGGAAACTGCTGTGAAATTGACGAATTTAGGATCGTTGTTCACGCCATCACCTTCCGCGGCGGTGGAGAAGCCTGTTATGGTGTGCAACACGTAGGTATTGGTCAAGGTGCCGTTCCAACCTTCGGTCCAATCCACTGCATCGTCCTCATTGTTCTCGAGGTAGAAATTGGAGGCACTCACCGTTCCCCCAAAGAATTCCACACCATCGTCCGTTCCGTTCAAAATGGCCACGTTGTCTATGGTGGTTCCCGAACCTAGCGCGTAGAGGGTAAGACCATTGTATTGCGATTCCGCATTGATCTGTGCCCCTGCATAATTGATGATCAAGTAGCTGATCGACCCGGAATCATCGGCATCATTCGAGCCCCCGTAGGTAAAACCCCCGACTTCGGCAATCGCATCGACGCCTTCGGTAGTCGTGGCATCTCCAAGGATCACCAACCCGCCCCAGTCACCCGGATTTTGGTTGGTCGAAGTCATGATCACCGGATCTGCCGAAGTACCTTGAATATCGATTTGCGCACCTTTTTTTACCACGATATAGGTATTTGTTTCCAAACCGCTATCGGCATTCGCGATGATCAAGGTTCCTGCAGGGATCGTCAATTTTGCCCCTGTTTCAACGCTCAAGCTGCTATTGAGCAAATAGATGATATCGGGATCTAAGGTAGTGTTCATAGTAATGGCGCCTTCCAGAGCCATGGTTTCTACGGTGGTTTCGGTATTCACCCAGGCAAAGCTGGCAATATCCACGGTGGCGTCCCCGATATAGGTAAGTGTGGGGTCGGCATCGGCGCCATCGATTTGTACATTGCTAAAGGCACCGCCGTTGGGGAAATCCAAGGAGTTCACATAGCCGGTCAAGGAAAGACCGGTAATCGTGGCCCCTGATTCTTTCTTGAACTGAAGCGCTATCCCGCCGGTTGAAGAAATCGCGGTAAAGTTGACAAAAGTAGGATTGTTGTTCACGCCGTCCCCTTCAATCGCGGTCGAGAACCCATCGATGGTATGGATTACCAAGGTATTGGTGACGGTACCGCTCCAGCCTTCCGTCCAATCGACGGCATCGTCCTCGTTGTTCTCCAAATAAAAATTCGAGACACTGACCGTTCCGCCAAAGAATTCCACACCGTCATCGGTACCGTTGAGGATGGCGATATTTTCAATGGTAGTCCCTGAACCAACAGCATATAACGTTAAGCCGTTGTACTGCGATTCAGAATTGATCTGGGCACCTGCATAGTTGATTACCAAGTAGCTGATCGACCCCGAACTGTCAGCATCGTCAGATCCACCATAGATAATGCCCCCTACTTCGGCAATGGCATCAACACCTTCTGTTGTGGTTGCATTACCGGCAATGACCAATCCTCCCCAATCTCCGGGAGATTCACCGGAAGAGGTCATGATTACCGGATTGGCCGCTGTTCCCTGTACCTCGATTTGTCCTCCTTTTTGAACCACGATGTATTTATCGGTGCCCACATCGGAAACAATAACGGTTCCGGCAGGGATGGTAAGGGTTGCGCCTGCTTCAACACTGAAAGTTCCCGTAATCCTGTATTCCTTGGTAGGGTCCAAGGTTCGGTCTTCGGCCAAAGAACCTGTTAAATTCACCTCTTCGGCTACGGCACAGGCCGTGCAAGATCCACCGCAATCGATACCGGTCTCAGTACCGTTCTGAATACCGTCCGAACAAGTGGCTTGGGCCGGTGGATCACCGCCACCGTTGTCGTCACCGCTGCAGCTTACCAAAATTATTGAGCTCGCTATCGCGAAAATCAATAACAAATTAGCGCCTTTCAATTTTAGAATAGAGTTTTTCAATTTCATAATTTAGTTTGTTTTCAAGTATGGATTATTAAAAACTATAATTGATGCCCAAACTGAGATTTGCTCCGCTGGTGTAAGATCTTACCGTTTGGTCGGTTTCAATACCTGTTGTACTGGGCTTGACCAATTGGGTTCTCCTTATTTCCGGGTTCAAAAGGTTTCTGCCGATAAAGCGAAGCCTCCAATGTTCCCCAAACTCCTTGGATAAAACTGCATCCAACACCACAAAACCTTTTTCAATGATCGCATCATTATAGAACGTTTCGCTCTGACTCTGTATTTCCGGTGCACCTAGCGCAAATATTTTATCAGAAGCATAATTTGCTGTCAAAGATCCAGAAAATGGATTTTCCGTAGGTGTGGAAAAGTTTAAGCTTGCGTTAACAATCCAATCCGAGGCCCCCTCCAAATCGGTTTTTGTTAAGTTTTTGTAACGAAAGGTCCTTATAAAATTTCCATCCGCATCCCTAACTTCTTTTAGATCCTGCGAGTGCCACATTCTTGTGGCGTTAAAATTGAGATCGAGATTGATTCCGGTAGGGGTCTCGCCTTCCTCATCGGCATTGATCAAATCGACCTTGGTTTCCAGTTCAAATCCGTAGACTTCTGCCTTGTCGCCCGAGTTGAAATAGGAGAACACTCCGGCGGAACCGCGATCTTGTACTTTATTGATCGGGTCTTGTATGTCTTTGTAAAAGGCCGCCAAGGAAACCACTTGGCCCGTTGCAGGGAAGTATTCCCATTTCAGGTCGTAGTTCAGGTCTTTCGAAGCTTCCAAGTCTGGATTGCCGCGAATTATTTGTCCGGTTTGGGAAACATATTCAAAAGGAGATATTTCCTTGAATTCCGGAAGGGTTATTGTTTTGCTGAGCGCCAATCTTAGGGCGTTTTTGTCGTTTAGGTCATATTTGAGGTTAAGGCTCGGATACAGGTTGTTATAATCCTTCACGCTCTCCCCGATGCGTCCAGGGATGTTGCCCACGTCATAATTGACGCGGATGTTATCGTTTTGAAAACGCATACCGGCATTGATGTTCCACTTCGACAAACCCACATTAAAATCTGCAAAGGCCGCTTTCGATTCGAGTTTGCCTTTATATAGATCCGGAAGAAGTTCATTGAGTTTCAATACGCCACTATCCAGGTTCGCTCGGTTAAAAATCCCGCCCAAGTTATCTATGGAAGACGGATTGATGGCGTTGGTCGCCCTTTCTTCCACCCCTACGAATTGAGACCTAAAATCGCGTTGTTTGTTACGGTAGTTTGCGCCAAGTTCGATTTTGAAGGACTTTCCGAAATCATCCTCTTCAATGATCTGCAATACATCCTTCAAGTAACCGTTGAATTCGTTATCGGTGATTTCTTGTCTTGATTTCCGTTGTTGAAAGCCGCCGGTTCTGCCGAGCTGTACGAAACTGGAATTGGGATCAAAGTTTACTTCGTTCCTGATTCTGTTGGGCTCATCTGCCTTTACCAGATTATAGCCCCCGGCCCATTCTAAAGTATTTTGCTCGCCCAATCGGTGACTGCCCAACAGTTGGGTAACCAATAATTTGGTTTGTTTGATATTCTGATCACGGATAAACTGGAAAAGTCCTTCTGCGGGATCTGTTTCTTCGAAAATGGTGGCTTCCCCATTTCTACCGCCCTCAAATACCTGATCCGAAAGCTTGTTTACGAAGAAAGTACTGGATTTTAGTTTGTTTTTGCCGTTGATCAGGTAGGTAAGGTCCAAAAGTCCGCTCGTGGTCACATTTTTGCTGTACAAGGTGGCATCGGTGATGGTATCGTCGATGAAATTGGATCGAAACTGACGGAACAAACCTTCTCCATATTCATATGTTTGGGCCTGCGATGCCGATAAAAATGCGGAGAATTTTTCTTTGATTCTTTTGCCTGCGCTGATCGTATAGGTATAATTTACGGGGTTGTCTTCTTGCCTTGTATTCCATCCTTGAACGGTGATGAGATCGCGGGTCGTGGCATTTTGGTCGTAAAAACCAACATCGACATTTCTCTGGTTGGGGGAAACCTTGAAGTTGTCGAAAACCCCGCTTTGCGCAACATTGGTGTTGACACCGGCCTGTACGCTTACTTCCAGTTCCTCACTGCCCTGCAGTTCCCTGGCCGTAACATTGATGGTCCCCGATGACTGGTCGGCCGATGATTGAACCGCAAAGGTCTTGCTGACACTGACGTTCTGGATGACACGCGTCGGAAACAGCCCCAAGTCTATATTCTTCTTCTCAACATCGTCGGAAGGAACGGGCAATCCGTTTAAGGTGGTCGACAGATATCGGTCGCCCAGGCCACGAACAAAAACATCACCGGAAGCCTCACTGCTCGATACCCCCGAAATTTTCGTGGTTGCCGTGGCTGCATCTGAGACGCCGATTTGGGCCAATTGCTGGGCGCCGATGCTCTCCTTGATGGATACGGCCTTTTTTTGGTCAAGCAACAGTGCCACCTGGGAATCTTTTCTTGCCGTGGTAACCACCACTACTTCATCGAGCGACACCCCTTCCGAGGCACTCATGGGGATATTTACGGTGGTAACCTTTCCTGCAACAACTTCAATATTGGGCAGTTCCACCGATTCGTAACCTAGATAGCTATATATTAAGGTGTAGGAACCTGGATCAAGGTTTGATATTTCGTAGAGGCCGTCAAAATCGGAAGTGGTTCCGGTGGTGGTGCCTTTGATCAAGACATTGGCAAAGGCCAAAGGCTCGTCGTTGACTTCTTTATCAATTAATTTTCCCGCAATGCTTCCCTTTTCTTGGGCACATGCTAAAATGCTGAAAATGAATGCGAACAATGTAAGAACGATTCTCAAAGTATGGGTTTTAAAATTTGCTGCAAAGAACGCCAGAGGTTGTAAAAGCCGTGTTACCTATATGTTAAACATTTATTTCGACAGGGTTACCTTAAGGTTATCACATTAAATGAAGGTTAAGCGGCTATTGCGTAATGGTTTTATCTTTACTTTTGAGAAAGAACCAAATTTTGAAATCCATGAAAAAAAGTGACATTAAGATTCTTTTGGTCGATGATGAGCCCGATATTCTAGAGATCGTGAGTTATAACCTCTCCGCTGAGGGATATCAGGTTTTCACCGCAAAAAATGGTTTGGAAGGCGTTGAAAAGGCCAAAAAGAAAGAACCGCATCTGATTATTATGGATGTGATGATGCCCGAGATGGACGGTATCGAAGCCTGTGAAACCATCCGCAACACCCCTGGCTTGGAGCATACCATCATCACTTTTCTTACCGCAAGGGGCGAAGACTACTCACAGGTAGCGGGTTTTGAAGCCGGGGCCGACGATTATATCACCAAACCCATTAAGCCCAAGGTCTTGGTGAGCAAAGTGAAGTCGTTGTTAAGGCGATTGAAGGAGGAGGAGCAAAAGCAGGAGGAAGATATTGTAAAGATCGGCAATTTGGTCATCAATAGAGAGGAATACAAGGTCGTCAACCATGGGGAAGAAATCATTTTGCCCAGAAAAGAGTTCGAGCTGCTGGCCCTGCTCAGTTCAAAACCCAACAAGGTGTTCAAACGCGAAGTGATCTTGGATAGGGTTTGGGGCACGGAAGTAGTGGTCGGAGGCCGCACCATAGACGTCCATATCCGGAAACTGCGTGAAAAAATAGGGGACGATCACTTTAAGACCGTGAAGGGCGTGGGCTATAAGTACGTGCTCTGATGGCGATCAAGCTTAAAAAATCATATCGTTTCGCCTTTCGCTCGGCCTTCCTGATAACCCTGTGTTCTGCTGTGGTTTTGGTAGGCCTTCTTTATGCTTTAAAGTCGTTGGACTGGGTCATTGTGGTGCTCTTCTCTTTGTTTTTTTTTCTGATTTCCTTTGTCATACTGCAGTACAGGATCCAAAAATTTATCTACCAACGGATCAAGAAAATTTATGATGACGTGGCCCTTTTGGAATCATCCTCCCTTTCTACGGACCCCATCACTACCGATATGAAGACCCTGACCGAAGAAATTGAGAAATTCGCCAAGGATAAGAAAATCGAAATAGACACCTTAAAGATCAGGGAGGAATATCGCAAGGATTTTTTGGGGAATGTATCCCACGAACTGAAAACCCCCCTTTTTACGGTACAAGGCTATATTGAAACCCTTCTCGATGGTGCCATCAACGACAAGAGCGTGCGCAAGAAATACCTTCAACGTGCCAACAAGGCCGTAGAGCGGTTGATCTATATCGTTAAAGACCTCGATTTGATCACAAAATTGGAAGCCGGAGAACTGCTGGTGGAACGCTCTGCCTTCGATATCATAGAGCTCATCCGCAATGTTTTTGAACTGTTGGAGATGAAGTCGGCCAAAAAAGAAATCGCGCTCACCTTTGATATGGATTATACCGAACCCATTTACGTATATGCAGACCGGGAGAAGATTCAACAAGTACTTACCAATTTGTTGGTCAACTCCATCAAATACGGCCAACAGAACGGGACCACCGAGGTGAGTGTCGAAAACCTGATCAAAAACAAGGTCATCGTTCGGGTGACCGACAATGGCGAAGGTATTCCCAAACAGCATATCCCCCGACTTTTTGAACGCTTTTACCGAATCGACAAAAGCGGTAGCCGCAGTGAAGGCGGTTCTGGCCTCGGACTCTCCATCGTTAAGCATATCATTGAGGCACATGGCGAAAAAATATATGTGGAAAGTGTCGAGAAAGTGGGCTCGGAGTTTTCATTCACCCTTGAGAAGGCCAAAAATCCGCAGCCTCAGTCAGAACCGCAGGTCTGATCTGCAGACAACACCATAAGCTGGGAAGATTTACTTAGTTTTGTTTTTAAATTCTGATACGGGGTGCTGTGGGAAGCAAAAACAAACTTAAACGCTTCAAGGAAAACGAATCGTTCGAAAATGTGATCCAACCCAAAAGGGAAGACATCGCAGCGGGCCAATTTAGTCTGAAAGGAAACTGGGCAGCGCATTTTGGCAACGAAAATCCCATTGTCCTCGAACTGGGCTGTGGCAAGGGGGAATACACCGTTGGCATGGCCAAGCTGCATCAAGATAAAAACTATATCGGTATCGATATCAAAGGGGCAAGATTTTGGCGCGGTGCCAAAACGGCCTTGGAACAAAAACTCAAAAACGTGGCCTTTTTACGGACACAGATCGAATTGGTGGATATGGTTTTTGGACCGAATGAAGTGGATGAAATATGGATCACCTTTCCGGATCCACAGATCAAGTACAAGCGCACCAAGCACCGCATGACCAATAAAAGTTTTATCGAAAAGTATCGTAAGATACTCCGCCCAAAGGGTTTGGTGCACCTCAAGACCGATAGCGAGTTCATGCACGGTTATACCTTGGGACTGCTACAGGGTATGGATCTCGACATCGTCTATGCCAATCACGACATTTATCGAAACGAAGGGGCACCGCAGGAAGTTTTGAATATCCAGACCTTCTATGAACAGCAATACCTGGAAAAAGGCAAACCCATTACCTACCTGCAATTCAGGCTAAACTAACTTTATGGAACATCTGCTCATACTGTTCTTTGCCACTTTTTCGGCCGCCTCGATGGCGACCGTTCCGCCGGGACTGTTAAACTTGAATGCGGCCAAGGTAGGGGTGGAAAAGGGAAAATTCAATGGCATCGTTTTCAGCATGGGCGTATCGACCATGATCATGGTACAGGCCTATGTGGGCGTATTGATTTCGAAATTTTTATACAGGAACCCTGAAGTGATCGATTGGTTGCTCAAAGCCGCCTTGGTGGTTTTCGCATTTTTTGCGATCTATTTTTTCTTGGTCGCCAGGAAAAACAAAAAAGGTCCCGTAAAAAAAGTGGTGATCAGCAAAAGAAACAGTTATTTCAAAGGCCTGTTTTTGGCATCAGTCAATTTATTGACCATTCCTTATTATAGCGGCCTAAATGCCATGTGGAACGCTTCCGGATGGATCCAGTTCAAGTTGGCCGACATTTTGATTTTCATTCTGGCTGCAGGCATGGGCACCTTTTCGGTGCTGTACTTCTATGTCTTCTATTTTAATAAATTGGAAGCCAAGAGCAATAGGTTTTCAAAGAATAGCAACTACATTTTGAGCGCCTTGATGCTCTTGCTTTTGGTCATTACCTTGATCCGTATATTCTATACCTGATGGCTGCAGACAATCAAAATTTTTTTGAAAAAGTATATGTCGTCGTAAGACAGATTCCATATGGCAGGGTAACTTCCTACGGGGCCATCGCAAAATACCTTGGTGCCGCCCGCAGTGCGAGAATGGTAGGTTGGGCGATGAATGCCAGCCATACGATGGAAGATATACCGGCGCACCGGGTGGTCAACAAAGCAGGCCTGCTTACGGGCAAATTCCATTTCGATGGCAGTAATTTGATGCAACAGCTTTTGGAAAATGAGGGCATCAACGTAAAAGACCACAAAATCGTTGATTTTGATAAACACTTTTGGGATCCCTGGAAAGAACTTTCCCCTGATTGAGGGTATTGGGTAAGGCTATGGCGCCATGTTACTTTTCAATCCAAACCCTTTAGCGTTTCAAGGCTAATAGGTATCTTTGTTGTTTAGAATGAATATATATAAAGTGGGTGAACCATGATGAAGCTGAACAAGCAAGACATTCTCAAGGCATTGGAGCATATCACCGTCCCTGGAGAAGGGCAAAATATGGTGGAGAGCGGAGCGGTGAAGAACGTACAGGTTTTTGGGGACGAGGTCGAAATCGATATCACGATCAACAATCCAAGTCTGCAGGCCCGGAAAAAGACCGAGGTGGAGATTTTAAAGATCATCCACAAGGAAGTCTATGCCAAAGCAAAGATCAAGATCAATTTATCGGTCGATGCCCCGTCCAAACCCAAGGTAAATGAAATCAAGGGGAAACCCATTCCCGGAATCCAGAACATCATCGCGGTGGCCTCAGGCAAGGGTGGGGTCGGTAAATCGACCGTAACGGCCAATTTGGCGGTTACCCTTTCAAAAATGGGGTTCAAGGTAGGTTTGTTGGATGCGGATATTTACGGTCCCTCGATGCCGATCATGTTCGATGTGGCCATGCAAAAGCCATTGGCCGTCAATATCGATGGGAAGTCGAAAATGAAGCCTATAGAGAATTACGGGGTCAAGCTTTTGTCCATAGGGTTTTTTACCCAACCCAACCAGGCCGTTATCTGGCGGGGACCTATGGCGGCCAAGGCCTTGAACCAAATGATTTTTGATGCCCATTGGGGCGATTTGGATTTTATGTTGATCGATCTGCCCCCCGGCACGGGCGATATTCATTTGAGCATCATGCAAGCCCTGCCGGTGACCGGGGCCGTTATCGTAAGTACCCCACAAGAAGTGGCCCTTGCCGACGCCAGAAAAGGTGTCGCCATGTTCCAACAGGAGGCGATCAACGTCCCTGTGCTTGGCATCGTGGAGAATATGGCCTATTTTACGCCTGCGGAACTTCCCAACAATAAATACTATATTTTTGGAAAGGAAGGGGCAAGACATTTGGCAGAGGATCTGAACGTGCCGTTTTTGGGGGAAATCCCATTGGTTCAAAGCATACGCGAAGCTGGCGACGTGGGAAGGCCGGCAGCGATGCAAACCGCAACGGCAGTTGAAATAGCCTTTGAAACAATGACAAGGAATGTGGTACAGGAAGTCGTTGGGAGGAACAAGAGCCTCCCGCCCACGGAAGCCATAAAGATCACTACCATGGCCGGCTGCGCTGCCGTAAAAAAGAAATGATATGACATCGGAAGAGCTAAAAATGAATGTTGAAAAAGCCCTTGAAGAAATACGCCCTTTTTTACAAAGTGACGGAGGGGATATTTCTTTGGTCTCTATAGACAATGAGAGTTCCGTTAAAATAAAACTTGAAGGGGCCTGCGTTGGATGTAGCGTGAATCAAATGACCTTAAAGAGCGGGGTTGAGATGACCATTAAAAAGTATGCACCACAGATCGAAGAGGTCATTAATGTGGGTTCCTAATGCCGATTTTGTAAATGATTAAGACCGACATTCTTATTATAGGTGCCGGGCCGACAGGCCTTTTTGCCGTTTTTGAAGCAGGATTATTGCAATTAAAATGTCATCTGATCGATGCACTTGCACAGCCAGGGGGCCAGTGTTCCGAAATATATCCCAAGAAACCGATTTATGATATTCCAGGATTTCCGGAGGTACTGGCCGGGGATTTGGTGAACAATCTCCTGGAGCAGATCAAACCTTTCCAACCCGGATTTACGTTGGGCGAACGGGCAGAACGCATCGAGAAACTGAACGATGGGTCTTTTATAGTGACCACCAACAAGGGTACCAAGCACCATGCCCCAATTGTTGCCATTGCCGGCGGATTGGGCAGTTTTGAACCAAGGAAACCCCTTTTGCCCAACCTTGCAAAGTATGAAGACCATGGGGTGGCCTATATGATCAAAGATCCCGAACATTATCGCAATAAACGGGTGGTCATCTCCGGAGGGGGCGATTCGGCTTTGGATTGGAGCATTTTTTTGACCGATGTGGCCTCCGAGGTTACACTGGTACACAGACGAAATGAGTTTAGGGGCGCCCTTGATTCGGTGGAAAAGGTTCAATTGTTGAAAAACAAGGGCAAAATCAATCTGGTTACCCCGGCCGAGGTTGTTTCGCTGCATGGGGAAGACCATTTGAATGCGGTGACCATTTCAAAGATTGGCCGGGAAGAGGATCTGGTTCTCGAGACGGATTATTTTATCCCTTTGTTCGGACTTTCCCCAAAACTGGGCCCTATTGCCGACTGGGGCTTGGACATCGAAAAAAACGCGATTAAGGTCGATAATACCTTGGACTACCAAACCAATATTCCCGGCATTTATGCCATAGGGGATGTAAATTACTATCCCGGAAAGTTAAAATTGATCCTATGCGGTTTCCATGAGGCGACCCTGATGTGCCAAAGTGCGTACCAACGCATCTTTCCCGATAAAAAATATGTGATGAAATATACGACCGTCGGGGGGATCCATGGTTTTGATGGTAGTGTTAAAGAAGCCCCGAAAGCGACAGTCAAGGCGATTGAATAAAGTATTGTGAACGATATCAAAATTATCATTACCGACCGTGAAGGCATGCGCCATGAAGTGGATGCCCCGACGGATATGAACATGAACCTGATGGAAGTGGTGCGTTCCTATGAACTGGCCCCTGAAGGCACTATTGGCATTTGCGGCGGTATGGCCATGTGTGCCTCTTGCCAATGTTATGTATTGTCCAATCACCCGCTCCCCGAAAAATCGGATGAGGAAGAGGCCATGTTGGCCGAAGCATTTTATGTGGAAGACAATAGCCGTTTAGGCTGCCAAATACGCATCACCGAAGACCTCAACGGCCTGGAGGTGGCCTTGGCCCCGGAAAGTTGATCGGGTAGCAAGCCTGAACTCCTCAATTGGCCTTCTAAGCAATCGCCCCCAGCCGATCTTTTATCGTTGCAATGCCATCCCCATCGGTTAAATCCTGGCCTGATAGGTGAACAGGTTATAGTACCTTCCTTGATTCGCAATCAATTCGTCATGGGTGCCCTGCTCCGCGATACGACCATTTTCAATCACCAAAATTTGATTGGCCTTGCGGATTGTGCTCAATCGGTGGGCGATGACAAAAGTGGTGCGCCCTTGGGTCAGGGCAGCCAAACTTTTTTGAATCAAGGCCTCACTTTCGGTATCAAGATTTGAAGTGGCCTCGTCAAGGATCAAGATTTTGGGATCGGCCAGCACCGCACGAGCAATGGCAATACGCTGTCGTTGTCCGCCTGAGAGTTTTACTCCCCGTTCGCCGATCAGGGTATCGAGGCCATCGTCAAAACGGTCGGTAAATTCATCGACATAGGCCGCCTCGACCGCTTGCCTTAACTCGGTTTCCGTGGCATTCGGTCTCGGGAACATGATGTTTTCCCTAATCGTGCCTTCAAATAGAAATTCATCCTGCAGCACCACGCCCAAATATTTCCGGTAGCTGTTCAGGTTCACTTTGGAAAGGTCTTTTCCATCGATTGCGATCTGACCGGACTGAGGGGTCAGGAAGGTGGCCGCCAAACCGGCAATGGTCGATTTGCCTGAGCCGGAGCTTCCCACCAGCGCCACGACATCACCCGATTTGACCTCAAAACTAATGTTGTGAAGTACCTCCTTGTCGGTTTCATAGGCGAAGGAAACATCGTTGAAGACAATATCTCCTTTGATCTTATCCAAATTGATCGTCCTTTCCGCCTCGTCCAGTTCAGGGGTCATGTTCATCAATTCTTCGGTTCGGTCCAAACCGGCGAGGGCTTCGGTGAGCTGGCTGCCGATATTGCTCATCTGTACGATGGGAGCGATCATCAGGCCCAATAAAAATGTAAAGGACAAAAACTCCCCGATGGTCAATTGATCGGTCATGATCTTATAGCCACCGATACCCATGATGCCCGTTGTGGCCACCCCCAAAAGAAAGGTGGATGAGCTGGTCATAAAGGCAGTGGCGGTTAGGCTCTTCTTCACGTTTTGGAACAATTTTTCCACTCCCGATTCAAAAACTTTGTGCTCCTGTACCTCGGCATTGAACCCTTTGATCACACGGATTCCCCCCAAGGTTTCGGTAAGCCTTCCCGTCACCTCTGCGTTGATCTTGCCCCGATTTCGAAAAATGGGGCGTATTATTTTGAAGGCCTTCAGGGCTACCAAGGCAAAGATGGCCAGGGGTACCAAGGTGAAGAAGGTCATCGACGGACTGATATTCAACAGCAGGACTAAGGAAACCACCGCGGTAATGCTTCCGCCTACCAGTTGTACCAGGCCCGTACCGATCAAATTTCTGACCCCTTCCACATCGGTCATGATGCGCGATACCAAGGCCCCCGATTTCGCATTGTCAAAAAACCGAATGGGCAGCGACAATACTTTTTTCTGTACTTGGGCCCGTAATTCCGAAATCAGATATTGCGCCTGTACACTTAAAATCTTGGTCAATAAAAAAGAGGTGATCGATTGCACCAGGATAGACAGTGCTACCACCAAAACCAATATTTTCAGCATTTCCACATTTTTATTGGGAATCACGTCGTCCATAAAATACTTTAACGATATGGGCCCTACAAAACTGGCAGCATTGCTGATGACGATCAATATCAATCCAACAAACACAAGGTTGCGCCTTGGCCAAATGATGGTCTTAAATGCGGTAAGGATACTTACTTTTTTCTCTGCCATGGTCTCGTTTTAGGAAAGCGCAAAGTTACTCTAAAAACAACGATACTTTTGTGTGTGGCCAAAGCGCTGAATTTTTCGACCAAAAATTAGTATTTCGAACACAGGACCATTATTTTCACCAAAGAAAACCACACAGCAATGGAAACAAAAGATAGCAATGGCAACCTATTGGAAGACGGAGATTCGGTACATCTGACCAAAGATCTTAAAGTCAAGGGCATGTCGAAAACCTTAAAGCGAGGTGAAGCTATTCGAAACATCAGGCTCACCGGAAACCCACAGGAAGTCGAATGCCGGGTCGGTAAGGCCCAGGTAGTATTGAAAACCCAATTCTTGAAAAAGGCTTAAATCCCTAACGACTGAAATAGGGCCCTTTAGTCGCTTTAAGGTAGGGCGTTGACGCACTGAAAGTTTTAAGATTTATAAATTTGATTTTATGAGAAATTTTGTCTTACTGTCGTTGCTGGTAGCTGCTTCCTGTATGCCCCAAACCAAAACGGAACCCGAAGTGGCCCGTTGGCAATCGCAAGCAGATAATGTGACCATCATCCGCGATGATTTCGGGGTGCCCCATATTTATGGGAAGACCGACGCCGATGCAGTATTCGGGTTGTTGTATGCCCAATGCGAGGATGACTTCAACCGGGTGGAACAAAATTATATCTGGGCGACCGGACGTCTTGCAGAAGTGGAGGGCGAAAAAGCGCTTTATAGCGATCTCCGTGCAAAATTGTTCATGACCGAGGCCGAAGCGAAGGAAAATTATGCCAAAAGTCCCGATTGGTTGAAAACACTCTGCGATGCTTTCGCTGATGGAATCAACTATTACTTGTACACCCATCCGGAAGTTAAGCCCAAACTCCTCACCCATTTTGAACCATGGATGCCGATGTACTTCAGTGAAGGGTCTATCGGGGGTGATATTGAACGTATTTCGACCGAAAAAATACAGGCCTTTTACGAAAGTGGAATGGAAATCCCGGAACCTGCCCAACTCCAGAACAACGAAAAGGAACAACCGGTCGAACCCCAGGGATCCAACGGAATAGCCATTTCTGGCAGGCTGACCCAATCGGGGAAGGCCATGCTATTGATCAACCCGCATACTTCATTTTATTTCAGGGGCGAGGTGCATGCAGTGAGTGAAGAAGGATTAAATGCCTATGGCGCGGTAACCTGGGGCCAGTTCTTCATTTATCAGGGCTTCAATGAAAAAACGGGATGGATGCACACTTCCACCTACACCGATGTTTTGGATGAATACAAGGAGACGATTGTCAATTTAGACGGAAAACTGCACTACCAATTCGGGGAAGAACTTCGTCCTTTGGAGACGAAAGAGATATCAATTAAATATAAGCTAGGCGACGCGATGCAGGAAAAGGTGTTCCCTGTCTATCGAACCCATCACGGGCCAATCACCCATATGGAGGAGGGCCAGTGGACCGCAACCGCAATGATGTGGGAACCGGTGACGGCGCTAGAACAGTCTTATATACGCACCAAACAGAACGGATATGAAGGCTTCAGGAAAATGATGGACCTCAGGACGAACTCCAGCAACAATACCGTATATGCAGATGCCGGCGGTAATATCGCCTATTTCCATGGTAATTTTATTCCCAAACGCGATGCCAGCTTTGATTTTTCCAAACCTGTGGATGGCAGTAATCCCGAGACCGACTGGCAAGGCCTTCATTCGGTCGATGAAAACATACTACTGCTCAATCCTGAAAATGGTTGGATCCAAAACTGCAACTCAACGCCTTACACAGCAGCACTGGAGTTTAGTCCCAAAAAGGAAAATTATCCCAATTATATGTCTGTTGACCGCGAAAATTTTAGGGGCATCCATGCGATAGCATTGCTCAGGAATAAAAATGGTTTTACCCTCGACAGCTTGATCGCATTGGCTTATGACCCCTACATGCCCGCTTTTGATGCTTTGATTCCCGGATTGGTGGAGGCCTACGATACCTCAACGCCCAAAGACCCGCAATTGAAAGACCCCATCGATGTGTTGCGCCAATGGGATTATAGGACTTCGAAAGAGTCGGTGGCAATGACCTTGGCCCATTATTACGGCACCCTTTATGGTCAATTGGGCCAAAAGGAAGATGATGTGGATGATATGGAGTTGATGGTTTACTTCGGAACCAAGTCCCCAAAAGCAGAGCGATTACTCATTTTCAACAAGGTCATAACCGCTTTGAATGACGATTTTGGTAGCTGGAACATGCCTTGGGGCGAGGTGAACCGATACCAAAGGTTGAACGGCGATCTCATCCAGGCCTTTGATGACGATCGACCCAGCATGCCCATAGGATTCGCTTCGGGCCGCTGGGGTGCCCTTGCCGCCTATGGGGCTCGGTACGACAACAATACCAAAAAAATCTATGGCACCCGAGGCAATAGCTTCGTAGCGGTGGTCGAGTTCGGAGACAGAGTGCGCGCAAAGAGCATTTTGGCAGGAGGGCAAAGCGGCGATCCCGAATCTCCGCATTTCGACGATCAGGCCCAGCGCTATGCCAATGCGGAATTTAAAGATGTCCCCTATTATAAGGAGGACGTCTTAAAACGGGCAAAAGAGACCTATCGGCCCGGTAAGCGAAAATAGCCTACAAAAATGAACTTGGTTTACCTTGGCAAACGGAAGTTTGCTACTTCGGAATTTGTTGGCTGAGGCAATGTAGGGTACCGAAGCCCCATATGAAGTCGATGGCACTGATTCCGATCACCGACCTTTCAGGAAAACAACCGGCCAGAATATTCAAGGCATTTCTATCCTGAACGTCGTTAAAGGTGGGCACCAAAACCGTTTGGTTCAAGATCAGGAAATTGGCATAGCTCGCCGGTAAGCGGACCCCATCGAACATGATTTTTTTCGGCATGGGCAGGGTAACGATCTTCATAGGACTTCCATCTTCCAATACGGCATGTTGTAGCCGTTTTAAATTGTCTTGAAGGGGCGCATGGTTTTTATCCTTTGGGTCATCTTCCAAAACGGTGACCACGGTATCGGGAGCTACGAAACGGCAAAGGTCATCGATATGGCCATGGGTGTCATCGCCGACAATGCCGTTGCCCAACCAAATGGTGTTGGTGATGCCAAGGTACTCCTTGAAAACACTTTCATAGTCTTTCTTGGTGAAGCCTGGATTTCTGACCTGAATACTTGGATGGAGGAGACATTCCTCAGAAGTGATCAAAGTGCCATTTCCATTGACCTCCAAAGCCCCACCTTCCAGGACGACCTTTTTTCCCTTATGAACGACCTGGGTCAGTGGAAGTTTTAAATGTTTTGCCACCATTTCCGGAACATAACGGTCCAATCTCCAGTTGGGGTACTTGGCCCATCCGTTGAAACTAAAGTTTAAGGCCTCCCTTTTGCTGCCGTTTTTTACGATGATTGGTCCGGAATCGCGCATCCAGCTTCGGTTGGTCTTCTGCAGGAGGTAAGAAACATGGCCCATCTTGACCGAGGCGGTAACCAACATCCCGTGCACCCTTTCCTTTAGGATGGCATCGGCAACGACCAGAAACACTTTTTCCGTTTCCGCTACCTTCTTGATGAATTCGACAAAGGCCCATTGTATGGCCTGATATTTTCCTGGCCAGTCGTTGCCATTATGGGGAAAGCACAATAAAATACCCTCTTGGGCCTCCCATTCTGCGGGAAATCTTCTTGTTGCCATAAATTTTTATAAAGCCCGTTTGGTAATTTCATGGAAGGCGTCGATTCTTCTGTCCCTAAAAAATGGCCAGTTTTGCCTAACATTCTCTTGGTGTTCAAGATCCACCTCCGCGATCAGTATTTCTTCCTGGTCATGGGAGGCCATAGCAAGGATTTCCCCTTGCGGGCCGCAAATGAATGACTTGCCCCAAAACTCGATCCCGTCGGTACCGGGCAGGTACTTTTCGAGTCCGATGCGATTGGCGGCGGCCACAAAAATGCCATTGGCCACGGCATGGCCCCGCATTACGTTCATCCAGGCCCCGTATTGGTTTTCCCCGTATTTCTCCTTCTCGGAGGGGTGCCAGCCTATAGCCGTGGGGTAAAAAAGGATATCGGCACCTTTCATGGCGGTCAGCCTGGCGGCTTCCGGATACCATTGGTCCCAGCATATCAAGGTACCCAAATTACCTTTTTTGGTTTTCACCGATTGAAACCCCAGATCTCCAGGTGTGAAATAGAATTTTTCATAGAAGTGCGGGTCGTCGGGAATGTGCATCTTTCGGTACAATCCGGCCTGGGTGCCATCTGAATCGATAATATAGGCACTGTTGTGATAAATGCCCGACATTCTTTTTTCGAAAAACGGTACAATAATGGCGATGTTCAATTCCTTGGCAAGGGCACTGAACGCCGTGAACGAAATATCCCCGAGCGGTTCAGCCATTTTGAAATTGGCCACATCCTCGCTTTGGCAGAAATAATGGCTGCTATAAAGTTCGGGCAGGCATACGACCTCAGCGCCTTTTGCTGCGGCCTTTTTGATCCAGGAAAGGCATTTGGCCCTGTTTTCCGTGGAAGTACTGTTGAGATGGAGTTGCAGTACGGCAACCTTGTAGTTTTTCTTACCCATGGGATGAACTTTGAATGCAGCGCCAAAGATATCAAAATATAAACTTCATGCTTTCATTGGTCAGGGTAATGACATGTATTTTATCGCAAACACCAAATCGATTTGGCTCAGAAAAGCAAGATATTATGGTTTGGAAAGAGGAGTGAAGCGGGCCAATCGAATCGGTGCCGGATCAATCTTTGGTGATGATCAAAGTAGCCTTCGAGCCGGCAGACAGCAGCCATTTATTCGAGTAAATCAACTGCCCCTTGTCATCGTACACATCCACTTGGGCGGTATTCGGGGAAGAAGACCCTTCGTTCAAGGCTTCAAAATCGAGCCGGTTAAAACCTTTATCGAGGTCAACATTAACGCCTTTAAAGCTTCCGGTCAACAACACATTGGGGTCCACAACACGGTCATTGAGGTAAATTTTTACCCGGTCCCCGTCAACATATTCGTGGTCCCTGCATACAATGCCTACAAAGCTGCCATTGCTTTTGATATCGCCGAGATACATATTGCCAAAAAAGGAGGAAGAACCTTCCTTGTTGTTCTCACGGGGACCCACCTTGGGATCGATTTTCATCCCGGTGCCTGCCTGTACCAGTTCTTTATCGGGAAGCATTTTTACGGGCTTGCGGCCGGTAGGCTGCGCCAAATCGATTTCGGGATTGTTGTCCAGCACAGAGGGGATTCGCAACGAAGTGCCCTTGCTTTCCTGCCCATTATCATCGAGTTTATTGGCCGCTTCCACTTTTAGTGGTTTTTGGACAGGAATATCGGTCTGCGACCGACCCATGAGGGGCAGTGCAGCCAAAAATATCAATGTTAATAGGATACGCATCTTGTATAACAATCGCTAAACTGGGGTAAAAATAACAAATACCCTGCCATGGCTACTTAAATGGAAGTTAAAATCGATTAAACGTAGCAGTCCTTGTGCATAAAGATCGACTATGACCAGGCCATTTCGGAGAAACCCTATAAAGTTCAAGTGAAGGATTCCTTTGATATCTTCTTGCGAATAACCCCTTTTGGCCAAGAGTGATGGCAATTTCTGAAGGTCGGCAATGGTATCGATGTCGGAGGGACATTGTTCGGTTCCAAAGCCACCGTCGAGGTCGGTGCCTATCCCAACATGATTTGCATTTCCCGACAATTGACAGATGTGGTCGATATTATCGACCATTTTTTCCAAAGTGAGCCCCATACCCTGGGGCGTTGACTTGCCGCGTTCCCAATTCGGCATCATCATCCAGGCATCAAGTGCCATGCCGATGACCGCTTTTCTATCGATCAACTCCATGATCTGGGCGTCGGAAAATTGCCGGTTGTGATCGACCAATGCCCGACAATTGTTATGACTCGCCCAAACGGGCCCTTGATATACCGAGAGGGTTTCCCAAAAGCTTTGGTCGCATAAATGGGTGGCATCGAGGATGAGGTTCAACCGTTCTATTTCCTTTAAGAGCTCCTTTCCCTTTGCGCCAATACCACCGATGGAATTGGTGCCATGGGCATAGGTGCCCGGGCCATAATGTGCCGGACCAATGGCTCTTAGCCCTGATTGGTATGCTTTTTCAAGATAACCCATGTCAATGATGCTATCGGCTCCTTCCAAGGTTAAGATGTAGCCGATCGGATGCCCTACTGAATTTTTTTCCCAACTTTTCAAATGGGCGTCGAGCTCCGTTTTGTTTTTTATCTGAACCAATTCTCCCTCGGCCTCCATGGCCCTGTACCAGGCCAATTGGCCCTGGGTATGTGCCCATGCTTGATGGGGTGACCTCCAGCCCGGGAGGGAATTTGTCGGTTTTACAAAGCGTGCGATTTGGGTGGCCATACAAAGACCGATATTGCCCTTCCGCATCTCCTCAAAGGAAACGGTGTTGTTGCCACGGTCTGCCTTGTCGGTCATCCCTTTTTCACTATGGCGTATGTCGGCCACCGACCAGCTTAGGTCACGGTTCCAGTCCATGGCGTTCATGGATAGGTCTAGGTGCGCATCGAATATGAACATGATTATATGGTAATTTTTTGGTTTCGGGCGGCCACTTTCCAGGTCCCGGTCACGGTGCCATCCACAACCGTGAGCAGTTCTTCGTATTTGGCAACAGTGGGGCAGATGTGCATGGGAATGGCATAAAAGGCATCGCCCACCTCGTAAAGGTCGGCTGTTTCACAGGCCACCACCAAATGTTCTTCACTTTGGCTTATTTGAGGGCTGTTTTCGAGGCCAAAGATATATACCCTAGGGAAATCCATTTCCGGAGCGATCGATTTATGGCCCAAATCGAAACAAAGTAGGCCTGGCGCGGGCTTGCTGATGATTCTTGTGAGCAGCACCGCGGCGACCTCAAAACGCATGTCCGCAAAAAGTGGTCCGTATCGCGCATCCCATAACAGGGTCGTTCCCGGACCGAGTTCCACATCCTTGCGCAAGGCATGTACCGGAAAGGTGGGACTGCCGCCCGCTAAAATGGTTTTGACCTCGACACCCTTTGCTTGCAACTGCTTTTTGAGTTTCAATACAGGTTCAAAAGCGGCATCACAGACTTTTTTTCTTTCTCCGAAATCTGAATTTCTAATATGGCCATCGTAAATATGAAGGCCCATTGGCACTACATTGGATAGGGTAGCCATTAAAGAATACAGAGTTTCTGCCTTTGGGCCTGGTTTGATTCCGGTTCGGTCCATTCCGGTATTCAGATCCATCCATAGGCCAATCTTGGTTCGGCATTCCTTGGCTTTCCCATCAAGGTCCCTTAAAGTTCCGATATTATCGACCAGGGTAGAAAATTCGGTGTTCGTAAAACTTTTCATCAAGCCAAAGAACCGATCGATATTATGGCCAACGGGTTGCATGGCCAGTAACACGTCTTTGGCCCCGCATTGTCCCAAAAGTTCGGCTTCCGCAATGGTGGCACATTTAAACTTTGTGATGCCATAATGCATTTGTAGCATTATGATCTCCCTTGTTTTATGGGTTTTGATATGGGGCCTTAATCTGGAAACATCACCCGCTATGGCGACCATTTTTTGAATGTTCCTTTCAATGCGGTCGGGATAGACCAATAGGGCAGGGGAGCTTATTTTCTTGGGATCCGTTAATTCGTACCAATTCACTTTATCCATGGTTTGTTTATTGATGCAGTTCGAACATCGCCTCGATCTCGACCGCCACCTGTCCGGGCAGCATCATGCCAACGGCACTTCGCACGCCGACGCCATGGTCTTTACCAAAAATATCGGCCATCAATTCACTAAATCCATTGATGACCAAAGGTTGGTTGTCGAAATCGGGGGTACAGTTCACCATGCCCAAGGTTTTTACAAGCCGCTTGATTCGGTTCAGGTCGCCAAAATGCGTGGTGATGGTAGCCAGCATGGTCAGGGCCACTTGACGTGCCGCCCGCTTGCCATCTTCCAGGCTTAGATCATCGCCCACACGTCCCGTGAAAAGGCTGCCGTCGTTCATCATCGGCCCTTGGCCCGAAACATATAAAAAATGGTCTACGACAAGAATGGGTTTATACAAGCCAGCTGGCGGCGGGGCCGGCGGCAGAACCAGTCCCAAGGTTTTAATTCTTTCTGAAGCATTTTCCATATGGTTGTTTTTTTTGTTTTCCGAATAAATTTTAAAGGCCCTTTAGGGGTTTGCATACCGAATTGGCAATTGGCATCAGATAAATGTATCCAAAACCAGCACGCCAAGCAAGCCCATGACGCCAACGGTGGTTTCCATAACGGTCCAGGTCTTTATGGTATCCTTGACCGAGAGGTTGAAGTATTCTTTAAAGAGCCAAAAACCACCATCGTTAACGTGGGATAGCATCAAACTGCCAGAACCTATGGCCAAGACCATCAATTCAGCACTGACCCCCGACTCCCCGATCAATGGAAGTGCGATTCCCGCAGCCGTTAAACCGGCGACCGTGGCCGATCCCACACAAACCCGAATCACGGTTGCGATCAGCCAGGCCAATACCAAGGGTGAAATAGTGGAGCCTTTTAACAAATCCCCAATGTAACCGCTCACCCCGCTATCGATCAATACTTCCTTCAATCCCCCTGCACCACCGATGATTAATAGTACCATGGTTATGCCGGCAACCGATTGGGTGACCGAATCCATGACCATGGTCATCGTTTTACCCCTGGCAAGACCCAGGGTGTATACCGCAACCAATACCGAAATGAGCATGGCAAGTGCAGGGTTCCCCATGACGGCGGTTACCTGGTTTATTGGATGTTGTTCGGGGACCAACAGGTTGATGACCGATGCCAGGCCGATCAAAATTACCGGTAACAAGGCGGTGATGATACTGATGGCCGTCCCGGGCATTTCTTCCTCCGATAGTACCCGAGGGTTAAGAAATTCCTTCAACGGGGTGGCCACCACATTTTTAATGGTACGCGAAAACAACGGTCCGGCAACAATGATGGCCGGGATGGCGATGATGATACCGTACAGCAGGGTCTTGCCAATATCGGCCTTGAAGAGTACCGCGATTCCGGTTGGTGCGGGATGTGGGGGCAAATAGCCGTGGGTCACCGACAAAGAGGCCAACATGGGCAGGCCAACATAAAGCAAAGGGAGTCCGGTTGCCGCGGCTACTGTAAAGACAAGGGGAATCAATATCACGAATCCAACGGTGTAGAACATTGGGATTCCGACAATAAAACCAGTTAGCACCAGGGCCCATTGAATATTTTTTATCCCGAAACGGTCGACCAACTTGGTGGTGATGCGTTGTGCCGCCCCGCTATCGGCCACCAGCTTTCCCAACATGGCACCCAGGCCCAATATCATGATCAGCTCGCCCAAGGTATTGCCAATCCCTCTTTGTATGGAATCTATCACTCTGAGCAAATCCATGCCTTCGGCAAGTCCGACCAACAAAGAAACGATGATAAAGGCGATAAAGGCGTTTAATTTAACCCGGGCGATGAGTAAGAACAGCAAAATAATTCCTGCAATAACAATAAATAGAGGCATAGGTTGGTCTTAGCAACCCAATGTACATAAGATTTGGGAATGAAAAGGGATTGAATTAGAATTTTAAGCTTACCATCAATAGGCCATGGTCTTTTCCTGAGGAAAAACTTATGGTAATATTGTTTTTGGAATAAGGTTTGGTAAAAATATAGGTGCTACCAATACCAATGGCCGCTCCTGCAGCAACATCTATAATATCATGATACCCGTCAGGACCTTCCATGCGGCTTATGCCAACAATACCTGCCAAAACATAGGCTGGCCAGCCATATTTCCAACCATACCGCCTTTGAATGAAGGAGGCGCCAGAGAAGGCCGAAGCGGTATGTCCCGAGGGAAACGAATCGAATCGATACCTGCCTTCTGGCCGCTGTTTATGTACCAAATACTTGAGGGAATAGGTAATCGCAATAGTAGTGCTATAGGAAAGCGCCAATTTTTTTGTGCCGTCGTAATCTCTTTTGATCAAACTCATCGCACCGGCAGAAATCGGAAGGGCAAGTTGTAATATATCCCCAGAATCTTCAAGGATGTATTCCCATTTTTCATGGGTGCCTCCGGAGCCATCTTGGCCAATAATTGAAAATGGAAAGCAAACAATTTGAGCAAGGGCCAGTGCAATCCTTATATGTATTCCCATACCGTAAATATTGGACTATCAATTATGGAAATGTGCGCAGCATGGTTATGAATTTAGCAAATTTTCTAATTTATAATACGATTTCTCCTAAGTATTTATTGGTAGCCTTGACGGGCATTTCTTAACTTGTAATATCAATTATCGATTTATGAAGAAAAGAGCTTTTTTGAAATATCTCGGGCAGACCGCATTGGTTGCCCCATTTATCCCATATGCAAAAGCATCACGACCTGACGAAATAAGCGAGGCCTATGACTTTATCGAAGAGGAAGATTTTTGGGAACGAATCAGGCGCGATTACACCCTAAAGCCAGATTATATCAATTTAGAGAATGGATATTACAATTTCATTCCCAATCCTACTTTGAACCGTTTCATGGAACATATCAAGTTCGTCAACATTGAAGCTTCCTATTATATGCGAACGGTGCAATGGGACAATAAAAAAAGAATCGGCGAAAGATTGGCAAAACTGGTGGGCTGTGCCCCCGATGAGTTGATCATCACAAGGAATACCACGGAATCGCTGGATATGATCATCGGGGGCTATCCATGGGAAGCGGGGGATGAGGCCATCATGGCGGAGCAGGATTATGGTTCCATGCTCGATCATTTCCAACAGGTAGCCTTGCGCTATGGGGTGGTGAACAAAGTGGTGTCGGTACCCAATCATCCATCTTCAGACGAAGAAATCGTGTCGCTTTATGAATCCCAGATTGGCCCGAGGACCAAACTGATCATGGTTTGCCATATGATCAATATCACCGGACAGATTTTGCCCATTCGTAAGATCTGTGATATGGCGCATCGCCATGGCGTAGCCGTCATGGTAGACGGCGCGCACTGCATCGGACATATTGCGGTGGACATTGCCGCGCTTCATTGCGACTATTATGGATCAAGCCTTCACAAGTGGTTAAGCACTCCGTTGGGGGTTGGCATGCTCTATGTTTCCAGGGCCAACATTCCCAAAATTTGGCCATTGTTGGCCGATCACGTGAAAGAACCTGACAACCTGCTGCGGTTGAACCATACGGGTACCCATCCCGTACATTCAGACCTGGCCATCGATGACGCGATCGATTATCTTGAATTGTTGGGAATGGAACGAAAGGAACAGAGACTTCGCCAACTACAGCGGTATTGGAGCGACCGTTTGCGGGATGTTGAACATGTGGTCATCAATACCCCGATCGAACAACACCGAAGTTGTGGCATTGCCAATGTGGGGATAGCGCACCTAAAGCCGGCCGAATTGGCCCAAACCTTGCTGGATGAGTTTCAAGTGTTCACCGTGGCGATCGACTATGCCAATGTGCAAGGCTGTAGAATTACCCCTAACGTATATACGACCACCACGGAATTGGATCATTTTGTCGAGGCCATCAAGACCCTTGCCGCAAGAAAATAGCAGCACACCGACAATTGATCTTGCGTGCCTGAAAAACCTGACAAAAGTCATACTTTTTAAAAGATAACCTGCTTAATTTCAAGGATATAAAAGCAGGTATCATGAGAAAAAAAAAGAATCCAAAAGCGGATCTGAACCGAGATAGCGGTCTATTCTTCGTCATTGGCTTAACCATTGTGCTTTTCACTACCTGGATGGTCTTGGAACATAAGACCTATGACGAGGAAGAGCAGTTGGTTCAAATCAGGAATGTCTCCGATGATCTCAACGAGGATGTGCCCATCACCGAAAAGTTGAATACCCCACCACCGCCACCACCTCCTTCCGCTCCTGAAATCATTGAGGTCATAGAAGATGCGGCCGAAATCGAGGAGACCATCATAGAAAGTACCGAAATCAACCAAGAAACGGTAATCGAAGCCCCTATGGATGTGGGTGACGTGGCCGTTGAAGAAGTTGAGGAAGATATCACGGTACCTTTTGCAATCATCGAAAATGTACCCGTGTTTCCCGGCTGTGAAAACATACAGGGCAATGATGAACGCAAGGCATGTTTCCAGGAGAAAGTGCAAAAACATGTGCTCAAAGAATTCAACTATCCCCAAATCGCGGTAGAACTGGGCATAGAAGGGAAGGTTTATGTGCAATTTGTGATCGATGCTCAAGGCAAGATCACGGATATAAGGACCAGGGGGCCCGATAGTGGATTGGAAAAGGAAGCGGCAAGGATCATCGCGACCTTACCACAGATGAAACCCGGAATGCAGCGCGGCAGGCCTGTCCGGGTTCCTTATAGTATTCCGGTCAATTTCAAACTGCTCTGAAGCACGATTCAGCGGGCTGCCTTCTGATAGCGATCTAAGCGCTGTGGGCCCTCCAAAACCGACCGGATGACCTGCAAGGTGCCGTCATCCCTGGTCTCGATCTGCCATTTGATAAGCGTAATGTGCCCCGCTTCTATTTCAATGCCCGTAATACTTCTTGGATGCACGCAGCTGCCATCATTGAATAGGGGAATGTCTCCCGGCTCGGGAAAGCGGGGACGATGGGTATGGCCTATGATGGTGACCATCAATTTATGTGCAAGGATCCATCTTTTGATGCGGCGTTCCACCTTAATGAGTTCCTTGTAGTTTTTGGCCGGACTGGTTGGATCGGCAATACCCCATACCTGAAGCGGCTTCCATAGGACCCTGACCAAAAATCGGCCCAATCTCCAAAAAGTATAGTTCCACCAATCGGCTTGATGCCCATGGGTGAGAAATAGCTCTTGTTGGGTTACGGTATGCTTCAGGATCAGTGCTTCATGGTAAACGATATCTCCAAAGAGCACTTTGTCACATCCTTCAATCTTATCGAAATAGGTAAACAAATGCCTTTTGACGTAGTCAGGGTCTTTGTATACCATATCGTGGTTGCCCCATAGCATATGTAACCTGTTCTCCAAATGGAAGTCGCGCATCAATTTATACACATTTTTGTGTGCCTCGAAGATGGGCTCGAAAGATAGATTCTCCCAAAGCTCATCACCATCGCCCAGCTCACAGTAATGGAAACCATTTTTAAAATAGTGTCTCAGGGCATGAAAGTAGATATTTCGATTGTTGGCAAAATCATCCGCGAAACTGTTGTCGCCTCTGTGGCAGTCGCTAAAAATGATAAATTTCGAGCGGTCATCAAAGGGAACGATCTTTGCATTTTGGTACGCTCGGTTCAGCCTAAAATTGGAAGACATGTTTCAATTTTTTGTAAATATCCCAAAAAATGTTCAACCACTTCAGCATGCCGTTAACATAAATAGACCTTCAAATTTTGTAATTTTAATAGGATTTAGGCGTCTATTATAGTTATATCATGGAAAACAACTACAAAGACACACCGCTTATACCGCTCCTGAGTTTCAACAAACTTTTGGAACAGTACGATGCCATGGCCAAGGGCCCCGATCCTTTTTTGGCCCAAAAGGCCCAACATATACTTCAAGTGCAGGCTCCCTATCCCGAATTGCGCGAGGGCTTTACCGATGTCTCCCTATTGGAAAAATATGAGGACATCATCCGCATTATTTTGGAAGACACCTTTTCGGACGTCTTGACCCATAACGAGATCAAAACGGCCTCCTTACCTTTCGGCGACACGGTGTTCAATTCTTCAAAACGCTTCAAGAAAATATTGCAGGATGCAGGGGGCGAAGGGTATAAGCCAGAATTGCGCCTGCTTCCAGATCATCTTTTTTACATCGTGGCCAGTACGATTATTTTGGGGAGCCATTATGGCTATAAAGTGGATTTCAAACGACCAATGTTCTATGATATTCCCGATGCAAGAGGGGTCATGAGGCATTACCGCATCATGTACAATGCAGATTTTATAGATATCATCGCTACCAAGAAGTCAAAGAAATTGACCGCCGAGGAGGTGGAGGAGCTTTTGGATAATTATGATAATCTTGCACTTTGGAAAGAAAAAATCCCTCCACAGAGTTTTATCTGTAAGGGGTTTGTCATTTCAAACATGTTCGATGTCACGGCCGATCATTCGATTTCAGAGATCAAATCGAACCTCATTGCCAATGATAAAAGAGGCAGTGACAATTTTATGCAGGATCTAGAGGGCGCTTTTAAATCGTTCTTTAACGTTGCCGATCTAAGCGTGGGTTTTGTAACCTATAATGCCAGGTACAACCAATTTGAACGGGTCTATGGAAACGGAATTGAGAGTATCATACTCAAAGACGATGAAGCGACTTCTTGTGATAAGGCACTTTGCCCATCTTCCTATAAGGCCTTGTTGGAAGACAACCACTATTTCGCGATATCGGATGTCGATAAATATTTCGACAAGTCGGGAGGATCTGCTCCCTATAAGAACTTAAAGGATTCGGGATTTAAAAGTGCCATTTTTGCGCCGATCGCGGATGATGGCCTATTGCTGGGTGTCCTTGAGCTGGTTTCGCCAAACAAGAACGTGCTGAACAGTGTGAATGCCAATATGTTGGATGATATCATGCCTTTCATCGTAACCGCGGTACTACGATCTAAGGCGGAAGAGGAAAACTTGATCGATGCGGTCATCCAGAACGAGTGCACTTCCGTTCACGGCTCCGTATATTGGAGATTCAAGGAAGAGGCCAAACAGTTTATCAAAGAAAGTCTTAAAGGTGGGCAGCCTTCATTTAAGGAAGTTGTATTTAAAGATGTGAACCCACTTTATGGGCAAATCGATATAAAAGATTCATCTCAGGCGAGGAATATGGGCATTCAACGCGATTTGATGATTCAGCTTGCCGAAATTGGCAACGTGCTGGAAGCGGCTATCCGTATCACGGGACTGCCGATATATGAGGAACTGGTATTTAGGATCAACAACCATATCGACGAAATCAAAGAGGTACTGCATACGAACAGCGAGCAGGCCATCCACGACTTCGTGACAGGGGAGATCAATCCTGTGTTGAATCATTTAAAACAAATGGATCCCGACCTGAAAATGATGATTTTGGAATATGAGTCGAAAATTGACCCAGCTACGCATTCCTATTATGACCATCGCAAGAACTATGATGAAAGTGTGATGGCCATCAACAAAAAGCTGGCCGTGCTGATGGATCAAAAACAAGAGCAGGCCCAAGCCATGTTCCCGCATTATTTCGAACGCTTCAAAACCGATGGCATAGAGCACAACATCTACATAGGGAAGAGTATCGTGGAGGCAAGGGAATATAGTCCGCTGTACCTAAACAATTTAAGGCTCTGGCAGCTTCAGGTGATGTGCGAAATGGAAAATGCGCATTACGACCTAAAATCCAAATTAACCGTACCCTTGGACGTGGCCTCTTTGATCTTGGTGTACAATACCTCTTTATCGATAAGATTTAGAATGGATGAAAAGCGATTTGACGTGGATGGCACCTACAACGCCCGTTACGAGATCATCAAAAAACGCATCGACAAATCCAATATAAAAGGGACCGATGAAAGATTGACCCAGACGGGAAAAATGGTCATTGTGTACTCCCAAAAAGCAGATGAAATTGAATATTTGCGATATATCAAGTTCTTGAAGTCAAAAGGATTTTTTACCGGGAACGTAGAAATCGTGGAATTGGAAGGACTTCAGGGCGTTTCGGGCCTCAAGGCAATTCGGGCTGAAATTCTTTATAAAAAAGGCAAGGAAACCGAAAAAACCTTCACCTATAGCGACCTTATGGAGGAACTGGAAAGCTAGTTCCCTATCCCGCCCTTTCTGGACCAAAATAGTAGAATGCCACTGCAAAGGCAATCACCGAGACTATAATTCCTACCATAAAAATGGTGTAGGTAGACCGCAAGATTTTATACTTTCTGTTCAACACCAGGCCCAAAAAATAGAGATCTTTGGTAAGGCTGTTGTATATATACTCCTTGTCCTTGACCAGCTCTTGTATCGCCCACTCATATTCGTCCAATTTCATCTTGTGAAAATTTCCGAAAAACAATAAGTTCACTTTTTTGTTTTTCACGTCTTCCTTGCTGAATTGTCCACCGGTAACATTGGGCCTTGTCGCCAGTACGGCCAAAATGATGGAGGCGACGCTAAAGAATAGAAAGATCACCGTGGGATAAATCAAATAAGCATTCGACGGATTGTCAAGTTTCGGAATGAGGTTCGATAGGACTACCGAAATGATGATTGCGTTCACCGACAACAAAATATTGGCTTTGGTATCGGCAATGTCGCTCAAGGTAAGATGGTTCCTAAGGGTCACACGAAATAAAGTCTGGATGCCCCTATCCGGACTTTCGTTTTTATACTTTGCTTTTAGGTCTTCCTTCTTGGCAATGGCTTTTTCGGCCTTACGTTCCTTCTTAAGCCGTTTCAAATTCTTTTTTTTGCCCTGTTGCCAATGCTGTTGGGCATATTCGGTATGGAAAACATGTTCGGTCTCAAGCATTTTGATGTTTACGTTGCGCCATTCGGTTTGATCGTACCGGGCTATTTCCAAAAGGCCAAGTTCTTTTCGCAACAGTTCGCTGGTTTCCAAAAAGGCATCGCTTCCAAAGTGTGAGGCATCGGCATCTCTCAGGATCTGTTCGCTCAAAGTTTCCGGTTTGTGGTATCGCTTGGTGGCCATGATCAGGCCGGTCACCATTTTTATGCTTTTTTCATCATATTCCTGCGCTTTCAAAAATGAAGTGGCCAACCCACAGCTCAATTCTTCATGGTCGGCGTATGTTTTGGTATAGCCCAGATCGTGTAACCAAGCAGCCAAGAGGAGCCACTCTTTCTCCTTTTCCGTCAGGGAAATCGAATTAAGTAATTGTTTAGTATTTTTAACGACTCTATGGGTATGCTGAAGGTTGTGGTAAAGGTATTTGGCATCCAAGGCACTTGACAGCAATGCTACGGCATAATCCTCGGCTTTTTTGACAATGTCTGACATATACTTGCATTTATGCCTGTAAATTACAATTTTTTGGACTTACAAAACCTAAGGAGGGTCTTTCTCCTGATTTTGGTTGGATCGGTCTTTTTGTCAAGTTGCGCCACTTATATGACCAAGTATGCCGAGGTTCCCGAAACAGTAAAACCGGATCACGGGAAAACGGTTTCCCATACCTTCTATCTGATCGGGGATGCAGGGCTTTCTCCCATGGATCAACTCAATCCTGCATTGCTTACCTTTAAAGAGGCCCTTCAAAATGCGGATAAAAACAGCACTGCAGTGTTTTTAGGGGATAATATCTATCCCGCAGGCCTGCCCGATAAGAAAGATTCCAGTATGGCCTATAAGCGTGCCAAAAACCATCTCGATGCCCAATTGAGTACCTTGGACGGATTTAAGGGACGGCCTTTGTTCATACCAGGAAACCACGACTGGTACAACGAAGGGCTCAAAGGATTGAAACGTGAAGAAGATTATATCGAGAAAAAAATTAAGAGCAAAAACCCATTCCTTCCGGAAAATGGCTGTCCCATCGAAATCGTCGACATCGATGATCGAACCGTGCTCATCGTCATAGACACGGAATGGTACTTCACCAATTGGGACAAACATCCTACAATAAACGATGGCTGTAGCATCAAAAGCCGGGCTAAGTTTTGGGAAGAGGTCGAGAGCGAGATCAAAAAAAACAGCGAGAAGACCACCCTCATCGCCATGCACCACCCAATGTTCACCTACGGCCCCCATGGAGGCCAGTTTACCATTGCGCAGCAACTCTTTCCCGCAGGGGGCAGTATTCCAATGCCAGTTTTGGGGACAGTGATCAACTTGATTCGAAAAACCTCCGGTGCTTCCACTGAAGATATCAGGAACAAAAGGTATACGGAATTCAAAAATCGAATGGTCACCTTGGCGCAATTTTCCAAGAAGGTCATTTTTGCTTCTGGCCATGAACATACGCTGCAGTATATTGTTGAGAATGAAACCCCACAAATTGTTAGTGGTTCAGGGGCCAAGGAAGGAGCAACCCGTCTATTGGGGGGCAGCCGGTTCTCTACGGGCAGTATGGGATTTGCCATACTGGAGGTGTATACCGATGGTTCTTCCGCGGTTTCCTTTCATGGGATTTCCAAAACGGGAAACAACGACCTACTTTACCATACCGAGGTATTGCCAGCGGACCGTGGACTGTCGATGAAAAATTATCCGATCACTTTTCCGCCCGCCATCAAAGCCGCAATCTATACCGATCGGGAAATTGAAAAAAGCGCAATTTTCAAGACCCTATGGGGTGAACGCTATCGGAAATACTATGCCTCCCAGGTGAACGCCCCTACGGTACGATTGGATACCTTGTTCGGCGGATTAACCCCTGTGCGCATGGGTGGGGGCCACCAGTCCAAATCACTCCGGCTCAGACATAAGAACGGTAAGGAATATGTAATGCGGGCTTTGAGAAAACAATCGGAACGCTATCTGCAGGCCATGGTCTTTCCGGATAAATATGTCATCGACGAACTGGAGGATACTTTTTTAGAGGAGTTCATGCAAGATTTTTATACGGGATCCCACCCCTACGCCCCGTTTACCATAGGCCCGCTTTCTGACGCCATCAACCTCTATCATACAAACCCTGTGCTCTACTATGTGCCAAAACAGCCCGCCCTGGAAGAATTTAACGAGACTTTTGGCGACGAGCTATATATGATCGAAGAACACGCCGGGGACGGTCATGGCGATCTGAAAAGTTTTGGCTTTGCGGATGAATTGGTGAGCACCGATGAAATGCTGGAAGACCTGAGAGATGACGAGAAGTATGGGGTCGACACCGAAATGTTTATCCGTGCCAGACTTTTCGACATGGTCTTGGGCGATTGGGACCGGCATGTCGATCAATGGCGCTGGGCAAAATTCAAGGACAAACAAAATGAAAAAATCATCTATCGGCCCGTACCAAGAGACAGGGACCAGGCCTACTCCATCATGGGCGACGGATTATTTATGGGCCTTGCAACCCGCATCATTCCTGCGCTCCGGTTGATGGAAGGATTCAAGGATGAAATCCGAAGCGTCAAGGGATTCAATTCTTCTCCCAAGACCTATGTTCTCGATATGGCATTGTTCGCTGAAACCACTGAACAACAATGGTTGCATCAAGCAGAGCAAATCAGGGAACGGCTATCCGACGGGGTAATCGATTCTGCCTTCAGGGCATTTCCCAAAGAGGTGAACGACCAAACGATAGTGGGCATCAAGCAAAAATTGTTATCAAGGGCCCAACATTTGGAGCATACCGCAAAATCTTATTTTGGGATTTTGAACAAATATGCCGTTGTAAGCGGAACCGACAAGGATGATTGGTTCGAAATCGACTACTTGAACAAGTCCGAAGTTCTGGTAAAAGGCTATCGCACCATTGATGGAAAAAAGGAAAAAAAGTTTTTTGAAAAAAGATTCAATGCGGCGGTAACCAAAGAAATATGGATATATGGCCTGGATGATGTTGACCGCTTTGAGGTTCATGGCAGCAACAGGAGTGCCATCAAGGTACGACTCATCGGGGGCCAGAACAATGACATCTATGATATTGGGGAAGGTGCCATTACTTTGGTCTATGATTATAAAACCAAAAAAAATACCTTTAAAGATATCTCGAGGGCAAGGGTTAGGCGCACTGACGACTATGCCCTGAATACCTATCGGCCCCTGGAATTGCGGAACAGCAACAACCAGTTGATACCCACTATCGGTTTCAATCCGGATGACGGCTTTAAAATAGGGCTGAACAATGTGTATACCCATAACGGTTTTATACAACATCCGTTTACCCAACAACATAGTGTAAATGCCGCTTTTTATTTTGCGACAAGTGGTTTTGAAGTAGGATATGTTGGTGAGTTTGCCAATGTGATCGGCAACGCCAACGTAGCGCTGGCCACCAAATTTACGAGCCCGAATTTTGCGGTCAATTTTTTCGGTTTTGGCAATGAGACCGAAAATTTGGACGACATCCTTGAGTTGGATTACAACCGGGTTAAACTGAGGACCAGCCATTTTTCACCCTCCCTGGTTTGGCGTGGCGATATGGGCTCAAAATTGCAGGTCGGGATCAATTATGAGATGATAGAGGTGGAGGAGACCGAAAACAGATTCGTGAATACCTTTTATCAGGAAAACGGAGCGGAAACCAACAATACTTTTGCAGGAGCGAACGCATTCTATTC
This sequence comes from uncultured Flavobacteriaceae bacterium, assembly GCA_963710535.1. GTDB lineage: Bacteria > Bacteroidota > Bacteroidia > Flavobacteriales > Flavobacteriaceae > Pelagihabitans. The sequence goes on along the minus strand of CAVQAW010000010.1, from coordinate 462,258 downwards.
CTTTGAAAATTATGACAAACCGGCCTTTCCTACTTTGGGTTTGGCCACTTCCCTGGAGGTAGGGTACAAGAAAAATCTCGATGAAGCTTCAACCGACTTCGGATATATCGTTCCTTCCCTGGCCATCAACCATCGATTGGATTCGAAAGGAAAACTGGTATTGGCCGCCAAGTGGAAGGCCCATTTTATATGGGGGGACGGATATGAGTTTTATCAAGCGGCGAGCATAGGGGGCATGGATGGACTGCGGGGTTACAGAAACCAAAGGTTTACCGGTAAAAAGTCCTATTATCAAAATACGGACCTGAGGTACAACATCGGCAAATTCAACAATGGGATACTGCCCTCGGCAATAGGGTTGTTTGCCGGTTTCGACTACGGCAGGGTTTGGCTTCCAAATGAGGATTCCGACCAATGGCATACTTCATATGGGGGCGGACTTTTTGTGAACGCGGCCGATTTGGCCTCCCTTAGGTTGGCTCTGTTCACAAGCGATGACGGCATACGGTTTACCTTTGGTCTTGGCTTTGGTTTTTGACCGGTTTACAGTACGCTATCTTAGTTGATATCGATACAGATTTCTTCCCGTACCGGCTCTCTCTTCATCAGACAACAGTAATATCGAATCATTCAAAAAACTGAGTGCTTCGAGTTGTGTATTGACTTTGAGGTTTATGCTTTTCAAGCTGCCCTTTGAAAAATCGTCCCCTAAAAAATCAGTAAAAACCCAAAGTTTCCCATTGCCCAAAAGCACTACTTTTTTAGCATCCGGGGAGATGGTGGCACCTGTGACCCTGCAGTTTTTTTCTTTGCCGCAGGTTTTAAATTCACCTATGAATTCAGCGATATAGCGGCCTTTTTGGGCCGGAACCTTAAAAATCCTCGTAGTTGCGTTAAAAGGCACTGTTTGGTTCTTTGTAATCAGGTAAAGGTGTTCCTTTAGAAAAAACATGGCTTCCGTATCAAATCGGGTCGATTCGTTTGGGGCCATGCCAGGAATATCGTCAGGGTATTGGAAAATGATTTTTTCCGAGTCGATCTTATCCCCGGGTTCGATTTCAGGATCGGGAACCTTGTATATGACCATATTGACGCGCTTCCCGTTATTATTCCCTACATCACCAATGAAAAGATTGTTTTTGTCGTCTTTGGCAAGATCTTCCCAATCGATGTTTTTGGCATCCTTCACCTCCAAATCCTTTGTTATTTTTCCCTCGAAGTTGACGCGATAGAGTTTGTTGCGGTTTCCACTATCTTCGATGAACCATACGGCTGAATCTTTGAGGTAGGCCATACCGGAATTTTCATCAAGACTTTTGGGAAGCTTGGCCATAAAACGAAGCTGGCCATAGTTGGAACAATCGACAACCAAGGCAAGCAACAAGATAATTATCGGGTATTTCCCCATTTACTCCGTTTTCGTGGCCAGGTCTTTATTTTTGGTCATCTTGAGCTTGTCCACTACATACTGGCCCAGATCGCGTCCTTGCTTCACGCCGACCTCGACCGCTGCACGATAGTGAATTCCCCCGTACATACGGCTAATGGCTGCTTCGTCGGCCGCTTGCCGGAAAGACTTGAAATGCCTTACCGGGATACCATAAGGAAGTTCGGTGTCGTCTTCAAAAGTAAAGTCCTCGCCGAAAATATCGGTCAAGGCGGTGGAAGCGGCACCGGACACTACACTATGACCGCTGGTATATTCGGGAAATGGCGGGGTTTGAAGCACGGGTTTCCAATCCTCATCGATATGTTGGTTGATCAAGGTTTCTGGCCTGATCAAATTGCTCCGGTACTTTTCGTCCCAACAACTGATAAAGGCATCTGCAATGGCCAAGGACGTTTTGGTGTAGACATAGACCGTTTTGTTGAAATCACTCTTTGTTTTACGCGAAGCGATTTTGGCGATACCGATCCAATGGGCACCAGGGGTAATTTTTTTGGTCGCAAACATCAGGTGACCCCGTGTCACGGAGACGTATGGATTGCAATCCCAAAATTGGGCAATTTTTATTTCTTCGGAGGCATCTCCTTCCACTTCAATTTTTTTACTGATATCATATACTTCCTTGAGCTCCTTATAAAATGGCGATCCTACTTTCATCGAATAGGCCGGGGGCGGTACGGGCTTGAATTGCTGGGCAGAATCGATAACGAAAGGGCGGATCTTGCTCCAATGGGGCTCAATGCCATCCATGTAGGCGGGCGGTGTGGGCTGCCATCTTGTTTCATCATCCGTATCAACGGTGAATTTGGGCATGGTACGCGTTTGTGCATAGTTGTCTTTGGCCATCCATTCGGCGATATGGTCGGCCACTTGGAGGCCATAGTCTCTAGATCTATGGAACATTTCAGGATTTTGCCCCTCCCATTTGGTGTAGAGACTATCCCTGAGCATTTCCATTTTCTTCTCGGAAAAGATGAGTCTTTTGCTCAGTTCCATATGGGCTACAAGCGCGGCCAGTTGGTAATTGATATTTTCACTGGGCGGTTTGGGTATCGCCGTTAAATCTGTGGCCTGCCCCGCCAAAGAAAGGTATTGACCGTCTTGCTGTGCTATAATTTCGTAGGCCGCAATATTCGGATAGGCAAAAATCCGGCTGGCCACAGGGGGTGAAAAAATATCATGGATCATGATTTCGGTGACTTTGTCTACCGAGGCATGCAATTCTTCGGGGGTCACTACGATGGTTTCGTTTTTCTGTTCCTTGGCGCAGGAAATCAACAGCATGATCGCCAATGGTATTCCCAATTTCTTCTTCATCTTACTTCAATATATCTTGCCTATCCCGGGGAAACTTCCCAACTTATGGATGGCACGGGTTTAGTGTTGCAAAATTACGTTATTTTTCATGGTTGTCAATGCCTACGGATGAAAAGGGGGTGTTAAACAACTTTCATGACTTATGTGCACCGGTTTTACAATTGCCTTGGAGAAACGCCCGTTCCGCTAGATTGTTTCCCGATTTTCGGAATTTTAGCAAATAAACCAATATATTAGGGGAGACAAATCAAACCAAACGAACCAATGCTTGGAATCCTATCTTTCGTGGGCTTTACACTACTTGTAGCCGTCATCTCCTATTACGCAACCCGAAAAACCGATGAAAACTCGTCTGATGGCTATTTCTTGGGCGGCCGGAGTTTAACCGCCGGGGTCATCGCAGGCTCTTTGTTGTTGACCAATCTGTCAACGGAACAGATTGTAGGGCTCAATGGAAGCGCCTATACCGATGGCTTATCTGTAATGGCTTGGGAAACCTTGGCCGCGATTGCCATGGTGGTTACCGCAGTATTTTTGTTGCCTCGATACCTTAAGGGCGGTTTAACGACCATTCCCCAATTTCTGGCAAAAAGGTTTGACGTGTCCACAAAAACGATTACCTCAGGTCTCTTTCTGACGGGATACGTAGTGGTACTGTTGCCGGTTATTCTCTATTCAGGGTCTGTGGCCATTAGCGGCATGTTCAACGTTCCTGAACTTTTAGGGGTTTCCAACGATACCGCTTTGGTCATTTGTATCTGGGGAATTGGGATCATCGGTTCTATTTATGCCATCTTCGGAGGTTTGAAGGCTGTGGCCGTTTCAGACAGTATCAATGCCATAGGGCTTATCCTCGGCGGTATTTTGATTCCGATTTTCGGACTGATGGCCATAGGGGATGGCAGTATTTTTGGCGGATTGGAAACCTTGATTTCCGCTAACCCTGAAAGATTCGATTCCACTGGTAATGCCGGTCAGGAAGTTCCATTTTCCACCATTTTCACCGGGATGATGCTGGTGCAGCTTTTCTATTGGGGTACCAACCAACAGATCATCCAAAGGGCCCTGGGTGCCAAAAACTTGGCGGAGGGTCAAAAAGGGTTATTGTTGGCTTCTTGTTTGAAGATATTGGGGCCATTAATTCTGGTGTTGCCTGGCATGATTGCTTATCACTATTTTGATGGCGGCTTGGCCTCCAGCGATCTCGCATACCCTGAATTGGTCCGTGCCGTATTGCCAAAACCGCTGGTAGGGTTTTTCGCCGCGGTGCTGTTCGGTGCCATCCTGAGTTCTTTCAATAGTGTTCTCAATAGCTCGGTTACCTTGTTCGGGATAGATATTTACAAGCAACACATCAACAAGGAAGCATCGGAGCGCACCGTGGTGAAATACGGAAAAATCTTCGGAACATGTTTGGCACTGGCGGCCATGTTCATAGCGCCGTTGATTGCCAATGCAGGAAGTTTGTTCAATTATCTACAGGAAATCAACGGCATCTACAGCATTCCGATTTTTACCATTATCGTGGTAGGTTATATGACCAAAAGAGTGCCTGCCATTGCGGCCAAAATAGGCATTGTGTTAGGTTCTGCATTATATATCATCAGTCAGTTTTTGATGAAGCCCCATTTTGAATCGGCCGCCCTTGAAGACGCCAATATAGCTGGCATTGTCGATCCTGCCGCTTTGAAATTATTGCAAGCGGAAGCCTATCCGCATTATTTGCACGTCATGGCCATTTTATTCTTATCCAACATCGCGATCATGCTGATCATCGGTAAGATATGGCCCAGAAAAGAAGCCTTCGAACTCGAATATACCAAACAGGTTTCCATCGAGCCCTTCAAATATGTGAATCAAGTGGGCTTGGCCGTGGTATTCATCGTGGTGGGGATTTATATCTATTTTGCCCGTTAATATTTATTGAAAAGCCCCCTCAAGATCAATCTTGAGGAGGCTTTTTAAATGGCAGGGGCCCAACTTTAGGCCAATGCTGAATTTTTCAGATATATTGGTTGATGATGTTTTCGAACAACTCCTGTTTACCACTCTGCAATTTCAGTTCGCCATTTTCCTTGGCTATTTCATAAAGGTCTTTAAACTTGAGTTTTCCGCTTTCAAAATCCTTACCCTTTCCTGAGTCAAAAGAACTGTATCGCTTTTTTCTAAGGGCTTCATAGGGCGATGAAGAAATGATTTTGTCAGCTACCAAAAGGGCTCTGGCAAAGGTGTCGGCACCCCCGATGTGCGCGTGGAAAACATCATCCATATCGGTGGAATTCCTTCGGATCTTGGCATCAAAATTAACGCCCCCTCCTTTTAGTCCGCCCGCTTTTAAAAATATCAACATGGCCTCGGTCACTTCCGTGATGTTGTTCGGGAACTGGTCGGTATCCCAACCATTCTGATAATCGCCCCGGTTGGCATCAACACTGCCCAGCATGCCATGGGCCGCAGCGATGGCAAGTTCGTGCTCCATGGTATGGCTCGCCAAAGTGGCATGGTTCACCTCGATATTCAATTTAAAATCGTCCTGCAATCCGTATTGGTGCAAAAAGCCAATTACGGTGGCACAATCGAAGTCGTATTGGTGTTTCATGGGTTCCATAGGCTTGGGTTCAATAAAAAAGTTGCCTTTGAACCCTTGGCTTCTGGCATAATCCCTGGCCATTCCCAAGAACCTGCCCATATGGTCGAGCTCCCTTTTCATGTCGGTGTTCAACAAGGACATATATCCTTCGCGTCCTCCCCAGAAAACATAGTTTTCACCACCCAGGGCGATGGTGGCATCCAGTGCCAGTTTTATCTGTGCACCCGCCCTTGCCAGTACGTTAAAATCGGGGTTGGTTGCCGCGCCGTTCATATAACGGGGGTTGGAGAAGCAGTTTGCGGTTCCCCACAACAGCTTAACGCCCGATTCGGCCTTTTTGCCCTTGATATAGTCTACTATACCATGGAGGCGTTTTTCCGATTCCGCCAAAGTGGCCCCTTCTTGAACGAGGTCAAAGTCATGGAAACAAAAATAATCGAATCCCATTTTCGTGATGAATTCGAATGCAGCATCGGCTTTTGCCTTTGCGGCTTCCATAGCATCTTTGGGCTGGTCCCACGGAAAATTTTGGGTCCCCGGTCCGAAATGATCTGCCCCTTGGCCGCAGAAAGTATGCCAATAGGCTATGGCAAATTTGAAATGCTCCCGCATTGATTTGCCGGCGACCATCTGTTCCGGATTATAGTATTTAAAGGCCAATGGATTGTCGGATTGCTTTCCTTCATATTTGATCTCCCCGATTCCCTTAAAATATTCCTTGTTGCCTAAAGTTGCCATCTCGTTGTTATTTATGTTTGATTAATACTTCCAATTCTTGCTTCCACCTAAGATATGCTTTTTCATAAGCGGTTTTGTCGGTGACGGGTTTAAAGCCCTTCACAAAGTCGTGTTCCATGATCTGTTTTCCAAAACTTTTGAAATCGCCTTTATATAATTCGCAGGCCCTAGCGGCACCAATGGCCCCGGTGGTATCATAGATTTCAATTTCCTGACCGATAAGGGTGGCGACCGTATTTGAAAAGATCGGCGCCCGGAACAGGTTGTCGTTTCCGGCTCTGATCACGGTTGCTTTGATCGCATCCGATTTCATGATTTCCATGCCATAAACAAAAGAAAAAGCAATCCCTTCGAGTGCTGCGCGGCATAAATGCGCCTTGGTATGGTTGTTTAAATTGATATTCGACATTTGGGTACCCAAGGTCTTGTTGTTGAGCATGCGTTCTGCTCCATTGCCGAACGGATGGATGCTTACCCCATCGGAACCAATGGCCACCGATTCGGCGAGTTGGTTCATTTCTTCATAGGAGGCGACGTTCAAATTGTTCAACAGCCAACGATACTGGATTCCCGCCCCGTTGATGCACAGTAATTTTCCGATTCTGGGTTTTTGATCCCCATAATTCACGTGGGCAAAATTATTGACCCTCGAACTCTCCTTTACCGACAAGCTATCGGTAATTGCATAGACCACTCCGGAAGTACCTCCCGTCGCGGCCACCTCGCCGGGGTTGAACACATTTAGGGAAAGGGCATTGTTCGGCTGGTCACCCGCGCGATATCGTATGGGGGTACCCACCGCCAAGCCACTTTCCAAGGCGCCTTTGGCACTCACACTGCCTTGCAAGGAAAACGTATCTACGATGGGGGGCACCATTTTTTGATCGATGCCATAATAATCCAATAACCATTTGGCCAGTGAATTGCTTTTGAAATCCCAAAAAATGCCTTCCGAGAGACCTGATTTTGTGGTGCATATGGTATTGCCCAATCGGTAAGCGATGTAATCGCCCGGCAACATGAACTTATCTATTTTTTTATAGATTTCAGGTTCGTTCTCCTTGACCCATTTTAATTTGGAGGCGGTGAAGTTTGCGGGGGAATTCAGCAATTGCCCAGCGCAAGTTTCATGGCCCAGCGCATCGAACGCTTTCTGACCGATTTCCACGGCTCGGCTATCGCACCAAATAATGGAATTGCGAAGTGGAACGCCTTGCTTATCTACCACCACCAAGCCGTGCATCTGGTATGAAATGCCAATACCCGTGATGGTTTTTGGATCGATGTGGTTCGCTTTGATGAGTTTTTTTGTGGCCGTGCAGACATGTTGCCACCAATCATCGGGATGCTGTTCGGCCCAACCATTTTTATGGGCGATCATCGCCATTTCCACCTTGGGTTCGGAAACTACCGCTATGCCCTTGCCCGAAGCTGTTTCCACGAGGGCCGCCTTTATTGATGAACTTCCAATATCATAGCCTATTGTATACATGATTACTCAAAAACATTGGAAGTGAAGATATTATTTTTCGCCGTAGAGGCCAACAAAACTTCGGAAAAGTATTGATTCTCCGACAAGAAATGGCCCTTGACCCGTAAGCTGGGCCTTGCCTAGGCAAATGAGGGATGCAGCTCGGCCAATGCCGGATTGAAACACACTTTTTGACCCATAAAGTTTATTCTTTAAGGCCATTTTTCGAAACACTGACGAGATACGACTTGTCGTTGTTGGCCAGTACCAAAAAGAGATCTTTTCCAAGCCAAACGATCTTTCTTGAATTCAAGCCCTTAGGCAAGGGCAGATGGGAATCATTTCGAAGCACCATATTTCCTTCATAAGTGAGTAGACCGCCCGAATTGGCATCGCTTTGGCCAAGTTCGTTCGTATAGTCGAGATAATTGCCCACATAAAAAATCAAAGCCCCTTTCCCTTGCCCGATGACTTCAAAATCGGCAATCGAACTCATCTGGGCTTCCCTCGGAAGGGGCACTGCCTTAAAGCCGCCTTCTTGATTAAAGAATGCGATGGACCGAAGTTCGGTTATTTTCTTGATTTCAAGGATTTCCGATTCCTTTTTCCCGGTGAGTTCTTCAATGTTGGTGACTTTTGCGTAGTCATTATAATTTAAAAATTTCTTTTTTAAGATGGGCAGTTGTTCGGCCAGTTTGTCCTTTGGGGCAAAAGGCACATCACTTCCGAAAAAATCATAAAATATAATGGGATCGGGCTGCCCGTTGGCATCGAAATCGTCCAAATAGAGTTTGACCGGCTTATCGGAGCTTGCTTTCCATTTAAAATTTAAACCCGCATTGCCCGCAAGAATATCGTTATAACCGTTTTGGTCTATATCTACTACGGTAATGGTATTCCACATCCCTTGGGTATTTTGGAGCCCCATGCCCACGGTAGCATCTTCAAATGTTGAATCGCCCTTGTTGATCAAAATGGTAACGGGCATCCAATCCCCTACGATCACAAGGTCCAGAAGTCCATCGTTGTTCATGTCTGCCCACTGGCTGTCGGTCACCATGCCCAGCCTGCTCTGCTGAACCACGGCATATTCCCCTTTACCGTTGTTTTTCAGGATATAGCTATACGGTGACAAACCATAGCCTCCGGGCATGGAGCGATTTCCGATGAATAGGTCTGCAAAACCGTCTCCATCAAAATCGCCGGCGGAAACACTGCCCCCATTTGTTTTGATCAAGGAGGCCTTAAGTCTGCTAAAATGACCATTGCCATCATTGAGATAGATACGGTCTTCCAGGTTGGCATCCCCTTCAGCTGCATTGTTGCCGCCACTCATCACATAAAGGTCCAAGTCCCCATCGTTTTCAATATCGAAGGCTACCGCATCAACATCTTCATAGAGAATGTCTTTGGTGAATTCGCTGCTTTTATCCTCTAGATAGCTGCCATCTTTTTGTTGGAGAAAAAGTGCCGGGGACTGATATTTTGCACCACCAATATAGAGGTCATCAAGTCCATCCCCATTAAAATCAGCCTTCGCCAAAGCTGGCCCCTCTGCCGACAATTTTTCGGGCATGAGGATTTCGCGTTCATAATCGAGATAACTGTTCTCCATATGGGTGAAAGGAAAAGTCTCGAATGGCTTTATACCTTTGGCATCTTGATGTACCATGGACTTCAGGTCCTGTCTTCTGGTGATGGTATGCTGTTGGTCAATATTCAGGCCGATTTCAGTCTGTACTTTTCCGTCTAACCATCGAACCAAAACGGAATCGATTTTTTTTGCTTGCCCTAGGCCGAAGTGCAAACGGTGCGTAGAAGACGATTGAAAACCCCTGACGACCGATAGTTCCTTGAGGTAGGATTCTCCTTGGGCGTAGACCGATACTTTGGCGCCGGCAGGATTTTTAAATGCCCCCTCACCTTTAAGGGCAATGGTGATAAAATGGTTTTCTGCCCTGGGGTTGCTCCTGTTCTCCAACAAAAAAGCGCTTTGATCAATGTTGTTCACTACCAGATCAAGATCGCCGTCGTTGTCCAGGTCGCCATAGGCGGCACCGTTGGAGTAGGAGGGTGTAAGTCCCGATTCTTCCGAAAAACGGTCATATTCAAGATTTCCTTTGTTGCGAAATACCACATTGGGGATTCGCAGGGTTGGCATTTCCTCGATCAATTTTTGTTCAATTTCGTTTTGCTTGGTTTGATCGTATTTGGCAAAATCGATATTGCTCAGGTAATTGATATAATTGAGATCATTGGGGCGTTTATAGATGCCATTGGTCACAAATATATCACTTAAGCCATCGTTGTCGTAATCCTGGATCAGCGCCGACCAGCTCCAATCGGTGGCATAGGTATCGCTCATCAAAGCAACTTCCGAAAAGAACGAATTGTCTCGATTCAGTTGAAAAGTATTCCTTGCATATTGATCTCCAAATCCAAAATTCCTTTTGATCAGGCTCACCTTGTCCGAATCTTCCCCTCCCGATTTTAGAAAGATGTCATGATCGAAAGGCATCATGTCCAGGGAAAAGATGTCGAGCAGTTGATCGTTGTTGAGGTCGGCAATGTCGACCCCCATGGTAAACCTGCTGGTATGGGACAAATAATCAAGGCTCGATTCCTTGAAGGTCTTATCGCCTTGGTTGAGGTAGAGGTAGTCGTTTTCATGGAAATCATTGCCAATATATATATCGATGAACCCATCATTATTGATATCGGATGTGGCTATAGCAAGGCCATAACCCAGGGCACTGCTGTATATTCCACTTTCCGAGGTGACATCCATAAATTTTGCTTCGCCTTGGTTCAACAGGTTCTCATAAAAACGATCGCCCGCCAGGGAATCGGCAAGCTGTCTTAAGTTGATATTGCCATAACTTCTTTGGGAGTGAAACGAGTGGTTCATCAGATAAACATCCAGGTCGCCGTCATTATCATAATCGAAAAAGGAAGCCTGGGTCGATAGTCCGGAGAAATCGAGACCATATAGGGATGCCGACTCTTCAAAAACGTTGTTGCCCTTGTTGATATAAAGCTGGTTGTGTGCCTTGAGATTTTTGTATTTGCCCACTTTGGACACATAGATATCCAACAACCCGTCGTTATTCACATCTTCCATGGTCACGCCCGTTGACCATGTTGAATCGATCTTTATGCCTGCCGTTTTTGTAATATCCCTGAATTTCATCCCCCCAAGATTGAGATAAAGCTTATCCTGGCTTTGGTTGGCGGTCAGATAAAGATCTTCGAGACCGTCGTTATTGATATCCCCGATCGCCACGCCCCCGCCATTGTAATAGTAGAGGTATTCTATGATATTGAGATCGTCTTTATAGGTGAGGTCATTCGAAAATTGGATACCACTGCTATCGGCAGGCACCGAATGGAAGTAAATGGGCGCCTTTACCATCGGGGCAGCTTTCTTTTCGCTGCACCCCAATGCAAATACCAATGAAAGGCAAACTATTACAAACGTATTCTTCATCTTTTAATAATTGAATATGACCAAGGAATCATTGTTTCTGGCCACTATGAGACGGTGATGGTCCAAGACAATATCACGGACCTCTCCTTTGATTTTAAATCCGTCCCCATCGGGGAATTCTTTGAATTCCATGTTGCCTTGGTTCTCGAGGTACACGCCATAACTCGCATCATACCGCCCGACCTCTGGCTTAACACTGTATTGGTTGCCCCCCAAGACGAGGTCTAGATCGCCATCATCATCAAAATCACTTACAGCAATCGCATAAATAGTCGAAAACTGGACCTCAAGGGGCAAGGGCTTCACCGCAAAACCTCCGGCCCCATCATTGATCAAAATAACGGATGCCAGGGTATTTACTTCCAATTTTTGACTTCCTGCCAATTCTTCCGCGGTAAAAATGTCGGGAATGCCAGCTTCCTTGAAGGAATGATAGTCTGGAAATCGCTTGGTCAAGCCTTTCATCTGTTCGGTTAGATTGTGCCGGAGCGCAAAAGGGTAATCCTTGCCATCATCGGCACGAAAGGCAAGAATGGGATCGGTAAAGCCGTTGCTGTCAAAATCTTTGGAGTATAGCGTGATCGGTTTTTCCTTGCTGGCCTTGAACCTGCTGTTGAGTCCGTGATTTCCCAAAATATAATCGATGTCGCCATCATTGTCCAAATCACCTTTTTGGATGGTGTTCCACCAGCCTTTGAGATTGGCGAGTTTATTGTCTTTTTTACGGGCGAACCTGCCATTTTCGTTCAATAACATTTCAACGCCCATAAACTCGCCCACCACGATCAGGTCTTCATCGCCATCTTGATCCAAATCTTGGAAAAGGGCATCGGTAACCATGCCAATATCTTTTAAGTCAGGTGCAATCTGCTGCGTAGACGTCCGTGAAATTCCCCTTGCCATCATTTTTCAAGTAGGAAACCCGAACAGGGCACCCCATATTTGAGGGGTACGATCCTTTCGCCCACGAAGAGGTCGAGGTCGCCGTCTCCATCAATATCGGAAGCCGCAACGCTGGCGGTGCTGTGCACCGTTGTCTGTTCAGGAAGTTTTTGATCTGATAGGCTAAAGTTCCCCTTGCCATCATTAAAATAAAGCCTGTCATAGAAACTGCCGGCATATTGTGAGAATTCCACGCCCCCACTGCAAACATAGAGGTCGAGGTCGCCGTCGTTGTCGGCATCAAAGAAAAGGCTGGCGGCATCTTCCGAATCGCTGTTGTTATCAAAGCTCTTTGTTTCTTTTTGCCTATAGCCGGTTCCATTACCCATCAACAGAACGGGCGCGATCCCTTTTGGGCCGCCTATAAAAAGATCCGCATGGCCATCTTGGTCGACATCGCCCATACTCATCCTGGGGCCTTCGGTACTGCACATTTGATTGAGCAGTCGGTCTCGGTCAAAATCAACAAAGCGGTTTTCCTGATGTGCATAGGCAATGGCTATATCCGCCCTATGGAACAATGTTTTTTTAGGGGGGATACTGTCTTTTTTTATGAATGTTGCATCCTTTTCTGCCAAGGTCAGGGTCTGGTCAACCTTAACATCCTTTAATTCCGTGACCTTCCCGGAAGGCCAAGTTACCTTCAATGAAATAGGGGTATCTTCTTGGAATCCGAAATTGGGACGCACGTCCATGCTCGACTGAAAACCCCTGACCGGCTGGTTTTCCAATGACATATAATGGGGCCCTATCTCGATTTTAGAACCTATGGCGTTGCTGTTCTTTGGGTCTCCTTTCAAGATCAGTTTCAGGTAGTGTCCGAGGCCACTATCGATGGTAGTATTCCGATACACAAAAGCGGGCATATCGAGATTGTTCACCACAAGATCCAAGTCGCCATCGTTATCCAAATCACCGTACGCCGCGCCATTCGAAAAGCTTTCCATCTCCAGTCCGGAAGCCTCATAAGGTTCAAAATCAAGTACTCCCAAATTCTTGAAAGCCTGGTTTTTGATTTTGTTCGAAGGAATGATTTCGATCAGTTTGGCATAATCGACCGTATTGTTGGTAACGATCGATTTCATGATCTCTTCATTGGAAATGAACTGTAGATAATCCTGATCGGTAAGATCGCGATAAATGCCGTTGGCGATAAAAAGATCTTTAAAGCCGTCATTGTCCATATCGAATATCAAGGCGCCCCAGCTCCAATCGGAAGCTTCCACACCGCTCAACCGCCCGATTTCGCTGAACGAATTGTCGGTATTGTTCAGTTGAAAGGTGTTGCGCGTAAATTGATGGTAATAACCGCTGTTCAGTTTCAGTTGGTATTTGTTCCAGTCCTCGAAGGTGGTCACCGTTTTTAACCTTTGATAATCGGACGGGAGCATATCGGTCACAAAAATATCGTTATATCCGTCGTTATTGATATCTGCCATGTCGGCCCCCATGGAAGCGGCACTAATGGCGGTCATTTGATCTTCGAGCTGTTCCGAGAACGTACCGTTCCGGTTGTTGATGTAGAGATAATCGCGTTCGAAGAAATCATTGGAAACATAGATGTCTTCCCAACCATCGTTATTGACATCCCCTACGGTCACGCCCAATCCAAATCCCACGACACTGCCATAAATTCCTGCCTTTTCGCTGACGTCTATAAATTTTCCGTCAACATTCTCCATGAGTTTGTCCCCGCCCAGCACATCCCTTTTCCCGCGTTCGTTCCGCCTGATATCAAAACTGCCGATCGCCTGATAGGAGTTGTTCAGGATATAAACGTCAAGATCGCCGTCCTTATCATAATCGAAGAAAGAGGCATGTGTAGAGAAGCCCTTGTCATCGAGGTTGTAGTCTGAGGCCATCTCCTTGAAGGTTTGATCGCCATTGTTGATGAAAAGTTCGTTTTGTTTGTTTTCCCCATTAAGATCGCCCGAATTACAAACATAAATATCGATAAAACCGTCGCTATTGATATCAACCATGGATACGCCTGTCGACCACGGTCTTGAGCCACCGACTTGGGCCTTCTCCGTGATGTCCTGAAATTTGAAATCTCCCAGGTTCAGATAGAGCCGATTTTTTTCAAGATTGGATGTGAAGTAGATGTCGGGCAACCCATCATTGTTGATGTCGCCTATGGCAACGCCTCCCCCATTGTAATAATTTCGGTATTTATAAACATTGAACTCATTGTTGTAGGAGAGGTTGTTCGAAAAATTGATACCGGTTTGCGTGCTATCAAGTGATTCAAACACCTTTTGTACTACAGTGGGCTTTGGCTTTTGGGTGCAACAAGACATGCCGATCAGCAGCAGTAAAACGGCTATTCTTCCCGATATTCCATAAAATCGCTTCATCCTATTGTTTGCTAAGTATATAACGCAAGTCATCAATTTGGGCCTTGACAACACGGTTGTCATCCAATGGTTTGATCGTGATCCTTCTGATACCATCGACCTTGACAAAGATATCGCCCTTACCATTTTTGAGTTCGACCTTGATGAAGTCGTTCCCTGGATACCAATTCATGAATCTCGATTTTACTTCCGGCATCAATCGATCCGATTGGAGGGATTTGTTCCATAACGACCATGACTCGTAGTAAAATTGAAAATTCATTCCGGTCATTGTTTTATCGTCATTAAAAATGCCATAGAAAAGCATGGTAATGGCATCGCCCTTGCCGTTTTCCTTTTTTACGGGCAGTTCAAACATAACATAGCCATCGGGTCCGTTGGTGACAATTTTATCCCGGTTCAATTTCCAGCATTTATCAAAGAATTCTTTTTGGGTCTGCCCCAATTTCATTCCCAGCATCAAGGAATCATTGACGATGCCCTTGGCCATTTCGGCTTTTACAAGCTGGTCGTATTTAGATCGGGAACAACCTATCACCACGATCATCAGGCTAAGCAAAAAAAGCCTAAAAAGGTACTTTAAATTCATGGAAACTCGTTTTTTCATTGTTGATGGTTGCTATTAAAATTTTTTTGCCATTGTATTCAATCCATGTCAGGTCACGGATCTGTCCTTTGATATGCAGCGGCACAACTTTCACATGGTCTTTTTTCGGGGCGAAAGAGCCCATGATCGCCCAGCCCATGGAAGCATCGTAACGCCCGAATTGGGGCTTGACCAAATATTGGTTGCCTCCAAAAAAGAGGTCCGTTTTGCCATCCCCGTCAATGTCCGTGGCGTTGATCGCGTAAACAGGGGCGTACTGGATTTCGTTGGGCAGGGCATATGCGTTGAACTTCCCTTTTTCGTTCATAAAAATGGTGCTTTCGGTAGTTTCCAAATTCACGGTCATTGTCCGATCCAGATCGATTTCGGGAAATATGGACTGCATATCGGCCTTGGCGTAATCTCTATAGAACAACAGGGTTTTTTTCAAATTTGGGATTTGCGAAATTAACTCATCCTTATCAACGATGGGATAGTATTTTCCATCCACTTCCTTGCAGATTATTTGTTCCTGAAAACCATTGCCATCAAAATCACCGACAAACATTTTCATATGGGGTTCATAAAAATTGTTGCGCCCGATATTGCCAGCGACGATATCGATATCGCCATCCGAGTCTACGTCGGAAACGGCTAAGGAAGTCCATAGGCCATCTGTGCCTTCTAGGCCAAAAGCCTGGCTTTTGTCTGCGAATGTCCCGTTTTGGTTGAGCAATAACTTCACACCCATCCATTCCCCAACGATAATGAGATCTTGCTTCCCATCGTTGTTGATATCGGCCCAGCTTGCATCGGTGATCATCCCAATATTGTTGAGTGATGGTATTTCTGCCGCCTTAAAGCGACCCGTACCGTCGTTGACCATCAGAAAGCCAGAGCCCGGCAAACCGTAGAGATTGGTTTTATACCGTTCTCCCACGAAAAGGTCTTGATCTCCATCTTGATCGAAATCGGCCATACTCACCACTGACGAACTGATAGGGGTCGGAAAGGCTAGGGCATCTTCCACTTTTTGGAATACGCCGGAATCATTCCGATAATAGGCATCTGTCAGCGCAATGGAATAGGGGGAATAGGCCTTGCTCCCGTGGCAAACATAAAGGTCGAGGTCCCCATCGTTGTCGCCATCAAAAAACAGGGCATCAACATCTTCCGATTCCGAGGCCTCCTCAAATGGGGCGGAAATTTTCTGGAAGCCGGTCCGGGTTGAAAGAAAGAGGCTGCCAGCTTGTTTTTTGGCGCCCCCTACGAAGAAATCCGGGATGTCGTCGCGATTGATATCGGCCGTGGCGAAAGCGGGCCCCTCATTGCTGTACATTTGGGGCAGGAGGCGTTCGTTATTAAAATCGATATAGCTGTCCTCCCGGTGTTCAAATTCGAAAATAGGCTCGATTTCCCTGGTGATTCCGTACATTTTTGTTTTTTCGATGCCCCGGGCCGATTTTTGTGTGTCATCAATCCCTGGATGTTCTATAGTATAGGTTCTGTTGGTGGCCAGGCCTGTTAGGAGTGTGTTTGCCCCATCGGGCCATTGAACCTTTATCGTATCGATTGTTTTTGCAGATCCCACCCCAAAATGGATACCTGAAGGAACACTGCTTTGGAAGCCTCTTGACACATAGTTTTCACCGTAACCGTTTCGATCGCCCAAGAAGGATATCAAAGCCTTGGCACCGATGGCATCTCTATTGCCATCGCCCTGTTTTAGCTTCAGTACTATACTTCTATGATTTAGGGTGTCGCTCGTATTTTCGTAAACAAAGGAAGGCATATTTACGTTGTTCACCACAAGGTCTAGGTCCCCATCGTTATCGAGATCTCCATAGGCGCTGCCGTTACTGAAGCTCGGAAATGACAAGCCCCATTTTTCCGTGGCATTTTCGAATTTGAAGTCGCCTAAATTATGAAAGGCGGCATTGGGAACGGCTTGGGAGGGCATGGCATCGATCAATGTGGTGATGACGTTCTGTTCCTTGTTGTTGATCCTATTTTTCACGGTTTCCTCATTCGCTTCATAGGCGAGATAATCCCTGTCTAAAAGGTCTTTATAAATGCCATTGCTGATAAAGATGTCCCTTAGGCCATCATTGTCCATATCGAACAAGAGTGCGCCCCAGCTCCATTCCGTGGCCGACACTTGGGCCTGTCTGCCCAATTCCAAAAATCCGGCTTCCCCAAGATTCCGTTGAAGGGTATTTCTTGAAAACTGATCGAAATATCCTTGTTGTTTTGCCAATTGGTGTTTGTCCCAAGATTCAAATACGGTTTTTGTTTTTTGCCGATCTGGGGTTGCAGGTAACATCTCGGTAACCATCAAGTCGGTGAGCTGGTCGTTGTCGAGGTCGGCCAGATCGGCCCCCATCGACCCCATGGAAATCGATC
The DNA here is from genome assembly GCA_963710535.1 of uncultured Flavobacteriaceae bacterium. Classification (GTDB taxonomy): domain Bacteria; phylum Bacteroidota; class Bacteroidia; order Flavobacteriales; family Flavobacteriaceae; genus Pelagihabitans. The sequence continues at coordinate 444,920 of CAVQAW010000010.1, read as the reverse complement.
CAAAATAAGATTCCATCGCTTCGGTAAATTGGCCATTGGCATCATTCAGGTAGAGGTAATCTTTCTCGAAAAAGTCATTCGAGATGTATATATCCGTCCAGTTGTCATGATTGAAATCCCCTAAGGTGATGCCCAGTCCGAATCCTATTTTGCTGCTATAGATACCTGCTTCTTGGGTGATGTCGGTATATTTTCCTCCATCGTTCCTGAAGAACTTGTTGCCATTGCCACTGATATCGGGAAGGGTCCTTTGGTCTTTGATCAGTTCAAAACCGATGATCGATTTGAGTGAGTTGTTCAGGATGTATACATCCAGATCGCCATCCTTGTCATAATCAAAAAAGGCGGCCTGCACCGATAAGCCTTCCACATCAAGGCCATAGGCCTTGGACGATTCGGTAAAGGTAAGGTCTCCGTTGTTGATGAAAAGCTCGTTATGCCTGTTCTTCCCTTCCGGTTTGCCGGCCTTGCAAACGTAAAGATCGAGCCAGCCATCACCGTTCACATCGGCGAAGGTGGCACCGGTAGACCATACCTCGGGGCAGGCCACCTTGGCGCTAGCGGTGATGTCTTCGAATTGCCAGTTGCCTTTATTGAGGAATAGTTTGTTATCTACCATATTCCCGGTAAAGTAGACATCTTCCAAACCGTCATTGTTGATGTCCCCAATGGCGACCCCGCCACCATTATAAAAATTGCGGTAGAGATAGGGATTGAAGCCTTCGTCATAGGAGAGTGAATTTTCGAAAAAGATACCGCATGTGGCATCCTTAAGGACAAAAAGTGGAAGGGATGCTTTGGGCTGTTCGGTACTACAGGAAACAAATATTAGCAAGGTTAAAGCGACAAATTGTTTCATTGGGAATATTCAATCAAAAAAAAGGGTTGCTCTAAAAGAACAACCCTCGAAAATAATAAATCTTTAGTACTAGTACCCAGGGTTCTGTGTTAAAGTACCGCCAGAGGCATCGATTTGAGCCTGTGGTATCGGGAACAGATTCCTGAAAGCATCAGCGTTGGTCTTAAATTGCCAAGTATCCTGGAATTTACCGAAACGGATCATATCGGTTCTACGGCTCGATTCTTGGAACATTTCCCTTCCTCTTTCATCGTAGAAACCATCTGCATCGATGGAAGCCAAGGGAGCCACGCCGGCCCTGGTCCTTAAGGCATTCACATCGGGTAATGACAAGCTCCAATCGCTAGCGGCTCGCGAACGGGCCTCTGCACGCAACAGGTGGACATCACCCAAACGTACGATAGGATAGTCATTGTCCATATCCGCCCTTTGGAACAATTTAAAGCTGAACTTGTACATTCTCACCCCACCTTGTCGTTGGCTATTGGGTTCCAACTCATTGATGAACGGAGTGTAATTAACCTGTAGATCATCATCATCCGCGGCAAAATCCAACAATGGAAGTCCGGTAAAATCGGTCTGTGGCCCTACCAAAAAGTTGGCTTTCTTTCTAAGATCGCCATCTTCATAGCTGTTATAGAAATCTTCGAGAACGGCGAACCCGTTCCATGGGGCGGCATCCAATCCATAGGTCAACTGACTTGGACCGTGAAGTGTCATCTGGGCAAAGTTCATACCTCCGCCACTGGTCTCGTCATATTCTATGGCGAAGATGATTTCGGGATTGTTCTCGTTCTGTGGTGCGAAAACCGCAGCATAGCCTTCCAGGGTCTCAGGATCGGTGTCCACATCGGGTCTCTTGGCCAAATTGGGAACACTGCATCCAGTGGAACAAAGCTGATAGGGCGAATTGTCGATGATATACGTGGCGGCCCAATCTGCTTCCAGATATCTGGGCGTACCGGTATATACTTCTGCATTCAAGTACAGTTTTGCCAAGATGCCCAAGGCGGCATACTGGTTGATCCTGTAATTGGAGATATCGGTGTTCAAAGGACTGGCAGAAAGATCCATTACTGCTGTTACCGCAGGTATTCCCAAGGCGGCCAACAATTCACTTTCCACAAAATTATAGACGGTTTGTCTATCGGACTGGGGCGCATCCGCTCCGGCTGTGGTAATGATTTTTACCCTTCCGTAAATATCCAATAACCTCCAGTAGAAGTATGCCCTCAAAGCCCTTACCTGAGCGGTTTCGTTGGCGGTCAAAGTTCCTGCAAGGGTGGTGTTGCACTCTCCGATTCCGGCATAGGCATCGGTCCAAGTATCATTGATACGGTTAATGGAAGAATCCCAGGTATGGCGGTGCAAATTGATCCAGATACCTCCGTCGAACCAGTCACCCCCTTTTTGGCCGACCATCATTTCATCGCTGGTCAATGACTGTAGCGGAAAATAGCCCCCGTTGGTCGCAGATCCGGCCCTTAGTCTTCCAAAGGGTGCCAAAAGTACCCCGCCGCCACCGCCACCGCCGGTAGAAATACCGTCATTGGAGAATTCCGTGGTTAGTGTGTCTTCCAACGTATCGTCTAGATTCGTACACGAAAACCCTATAAGTATCGTGCTGAGGAGAGTTAGTTTAATAATGCGTTTCATAGTTTTTTTTTTAAAAGTTAACATTTAAGCCTAACGAAATGGTTCTCGCTTGGAAATAGGTATTACGCCTATCGATACCGGGGGCCAAAACATTGGCGCTTCCTGCCCGCAAGTTGCTCACCAAATCATCGGGAACATCTTGAAGTGCTGGATCCGGTTGGGTACCCGAATAACCGGTGATGGTGAACAGGTTCTGAGCGCTCAAACTCAATCGGATATCTTTAATGTAATTGTTGTTGATATCGAAGTTATATCCTACGGAGATGTTGTCTAACCTTACAAAATCGGCTTTCTCAACATAGTAAGAACTGAACTGCGCCGTTTTGATATCGGGTCTTGCATATTTGGTGTTCACGAAATTGTAGGAAGCCTGAGAACCGATGATGGGCTCGTAGAAGGCGCGGAACGAATTGACCAAGCTATGTCCGAACACCCCTCTAAAGAAGGCGTTGACGTCCCATTTACCAAACGTCAATTGGTTGGTCCATCCCAATTCGAAATCGGGGATACCCTTACCCAATACCTTAAAGTCGGCATTATCGTCCAAGGCACTACCTTGACCGGTAATCAATTGGCCATCTCCATTGATATCCACCAAGATCGGAGTGCCTACGGCATTCACCTCTCCTGAAAAAACAGGTCCCCAAATCTGGCCCACTTCCTCGCCTTCTTTCACCAAGATTACGTTGGTATCGTTTTGTCCGGGAGCACCCAAGTTGGCGATTACCTGATCGCCCTGGGCGTTTTCCTTCAAGATGGTCTTGTAGGTAGAGAAAATAAGTCCAGTGTTGTAGGAAAGATTTTCCTTTTTAAGGACATCGTAGTTAATGGTGAATTCCACCCCATTGGTGCTCAATTTTCCTGCATTTTCAAAACGCTGTCCAATTCCATTGAACAAGGCGGCATCTACGTTGGCCAAAAAGATGAAGTCTACAATGTTCCTATTATAGATATCTAGAGTGGCAGACAAACGGTCCATGGCATATTCGATACCGAAGTTGATCTCACGCTTTTCCTCCCATTTCAAATCGGGATTTGCGGCCCGCGTTCCATTGGAGGTTCCGGAACCACTGAATCCGTCGGCCCCATTGACCACATTGTATACGGTTTCATACAAACCTACTCCTGGAGGGATGGCACCTGTAACCCCATAACCAAGACGGGCTTTCAACAGATCCACATTATCCAATTGTAGGTATTTGTTGATATCGGCTCCCACGGCGATGGCGGGGAAAAGACCCCACTGTTGGTCCGGACCAAAACGGCTCGACCCTTCCCTTCTGATAGAGGCATTCAAATAAATGGCATCATCGAAGGTGGCGTTCAAGCGGCCAAAGAAGGCGATGATCTTGTCACCGTCCCTCCTGCTGCTGTTGGCCGTAATTCGGCCCGCTTCCAAAAGGTCTTGTGCAACTCCGATATTGTTGCTGAAATCGAAGTTAATTCCTGGAGGGAAATCTCCCAATCCGAAGAAGTAGTCGTTATAGTCGTTTTCCTGATAAGAATAGCCCCCGGCGACGGTCAGCGCAACACGATCTAATATCGTATTGGTGTAGGTACCATAGGCCTCGAACAATTGGAAACTTTCGTCCCTGGAAAGGAAATTCGCCCTACCCCTTGCGGTCGGGCTTACGGCATTGCCCCCAAACAAAGTAGTGGTGGGATAATAGATCCGGGTATCCGATTTAATGTTCTGCCCGGCATAGTTTACGTTGGCCGAAAAATTGTCTGTGAACCGATAGTTCAGGTTTAAGCTGTAATTCAAGGTATTCGATTCTTCCTTGTTCCTGCTCTGATTGGCAATGGATGCCGGGTTGAAGCTATCAAAGAGCCCCAAGGTCTCGAAATACCCGCCATATTGGGCAGAGGCAAAGGGGAAGGGTGCGTCGTCCCCAAAAACAGGAGCCGTTGGGTTGTAGGTTACGGCGTACCGCAGGGCCTCATAAAAACCTCTTTCTCTTTCACGCTGGGTAAGGGCAGTATTGAAATCAATTTTCAATTTATCGTTCATCAGTCTCGTCGAAAAATTGGTACGGGCATTGAACTGGGTGTTACCTGAATTGATCAGGATCCCCTCATTTTCCCTGAAGTTCGCCGACACGCGATAGGTCACATCTTCGGTTCCCCCGACGGCCGCAACGTTGTGAACCTGTGAAATGCCATTTTGTGTCACTTCTTCGATCCAATCCGTAGCGCTTCCCAAATCGTTACCTCCTGCTGCCAAGAATTCTTCACGGTTCATGATATTTACTTGGTTGGCGATGGTTGAGACGGCAAACTGACCGTTGTAGGTCAACTGCATCGGTTGCCCGGATTTTCCTGATTTGGTGGTGACAAGGATAACACCACTCGAGCCCCGTGTACCGTAAATTGCGGCCGCAGAACCATCTTTCAAGACGGTGATGTTCGCTATATCGTTAGGGTCTACGTTGTTCAAACTGCCCCCCAGCACCCCATCGATGACCACAAGCGGTTCGGTGTTTCCACCGATCGTTGAAATACCCCTTAGTCGAATGGTAGGCGCACCGTTGGGGTCGCCCCCTCTGTTGTAAACGCTCAGACCGGCAACCTTACCTTCCAATAATTGGGTGGGCGCGGTGATGATCCCCTGGTTGAAATCCTCGGCATTTACACTGGTAACCGCAGTGGTAATTTCCTTTTTTTGTTGGGAGCCGTAACCTGTTACGACCACTTCTTCCAACGCCTGGGCATCTTCCTCCAAGGTTACGTTGATGGTGGTTTGCCCACCAACGGCAACTTCAGTGGTCTTAAAACCAATGTAGCTGAATACCAAGGTGGCATCGCCGTCTGCGTTGATGGTATAATTACCATCGAAATCGGTCTGCGTACCCGTAGTCGTTCCTTTGACTACAACACTGGCACCCGGTAACGGTCCGTTGGCATCGGAAACCATCCCGGTCACTTCCTGTGCATGTGAAATCCCAAAGCACAGAAATGCCCCGAGAATCATCACGCTTTTGAATAGAGTAATCTTCATAAAAGTTAGTTTAAGTTGAGTTAATTTGATTAAAAGCTAATAAAATAGAGCGTTAAGGTGCCTAAAATATGTAAAAAACATGTTAAAATACCGATTAGGACAATTTAGGAAGTTCCGCAAACGGTTTCGTGTTAATAACTTTTCCTGATTTCAGTTTTGATAAATAGCCCCACCTTATTCTCGGCAATTCCCAAAAGATAGGTGTTTTAAATGAGTATATCTCAATTTGGGGTAAATATAAGGTTTTTTCGAATTTCTAAAAAAAATCTTAAGGAATCGCTTTTATGGCCAAATTCCAACAATAATTATCACGGGTCAAACTTAATAATGGTTAAATTTACGGACAGCGAAATTTAAATTTTCGATGCAGTGAAACAAAAAATTACGCTTAAGGACATCGCGCGGGAATTGGACGTTTCAATATCTACCGTTTCCAAGGCACTCAAAAACAGTACGGAAATAGGACAGGATACCAAAGATAAAATCCAGGCCTTTGCCAAACTGTACAACTACAAACCGAACAACATTGCGGTTAGTCTTAAAAACAAGCGCACCAAGAATATTGGCGTCATCATACCGGATATTTTGCACTATTTTTTCACCACGGTCTTCAGGGGCATTGAAAAATATGCGAACCAGCGGGGCTACAATGTGATCATATGTATTTCTGACGAGTCATTTGATAAGGAGGTGATCAATATGGAAATGTTGGCCAACGGCAGCATCGACGGTTTTATTATGTCGCTTTCTGCGGAAACCCAACAGAAATACGATTTTGCCCATTTAAAGGAGGTAACCGACCAAGGCATTCCATTGGTGCTCTTCGATAGGGTCACTGAGGACATCGCTTGCGACAAAGTGATCATCAATGACTTTGAGATTGCCTACCAAGCCGTTGGCAAGTTCATCAAGAACGGCCGAAAAAAAATCGCTTTGGTCACAACGGAAAGTTATTTCAACGTGAGCAGAAAAAGAGCGGAGGGGTACCGGAAAGCACTCATCGACGGTGGCCTGCAGATAGATGAACGCTTGATACTGCGATTGCCGTATTCCGATGTAAATGTCGCTGAAATCGGCACTTTTTTGCAGGAAAATGAGATGGATGCCATCCTATGTGTCAATGAGCTTTTCGCCATCCACAGCATGCGTTTGGCAAAAAGAATGGGAATCAAAATACCTGCCGACCTTGAAGTGATTGGATTTACCGACGGTATCCTATCACGCTACGGCGATCCGACCTTGACCACGGTCGACCAGCACGGCGATCGGATGGGTGAAATGGCTGCCCAGTTATTGATCGACCGGATAGAAGGGGATGTGGGAGACGAAGAGGTTAAATACCGGACTGAAGTGATACAGGCCACCTTGATCGAAAGGGAGTCAACCGAAAATGATTGAACTCCGCATGGTAAAATGCTATGAAATACGTAAGATTCAAAGTATCTTGTTCCCGAAACCCTATTTTTCACCCCAATTCGATTTTTAAGATACCCATATCATGTTTTTCCCCGTGTGGTCTGTAAATCAGCGTTATTGGTGTCATTGTTTTTAAAAGAAAACGTACATTTTTATTAAAACAAACCTGTTTTCCAATGAAAAAACCCGGATTCATTTTTGATCTCGATGGTGTGATCGTCGATACTGCAAAGTATCATTTTATGGCATGGAAAAAACTCGCCGATGAGCTTGGCATCCATTTTACAGAAGAGGATAACGAAAATTTTAAGGGAGTCAGCCGTATACGATGTCTGGAAATTTTACTGGAAATGGGGGGCATGAGCGTTTCCAAGGAACAGTTCAATGCGTGGTTGGCAGAAAAAAACGAGGATTACCTCTCCTATATTGCGGGTATGGACGAAACCGAAATTTTGCCGGACGTCACCAAAGTGCTCGACTTTCTCAAGAACAAGGGCATTCCCATGGCTTTGGGTTCTGCAAGTAAAAATGCTGTGCCAATTTTGGAAAAGGTGAAGCTTTTGACTTATTTTGATGCCATTGTTGATGGCAATGCGGTAAGCAAAGCAAAGCCCGACCCGGAGGTATTCATGATCGCTGCGGATAAATTGGGGGTAGATGCCAAAAATTGCGTGGTGTTTGAAGATGCTTTGGCGGGCATTGAGGCGGCCAATACGGCACAAATGACCAGTATAGGTATTGGAGATTCGGCCGTGCTTACCGGAGCAGATTACAATTTTGTGGATTTTACGGAAATCAATTTTGGGTTTTTAGAAGATTTGATCAAAAAGACAAACCTTGTGACTTAGGGGGTTTAAAGCAATTGATTTGAAGCAGCTGACGCAGCATTTGTTACATTGAACAACGCCCATAACAACTATTATACGAACCTTTAAATAAGCAACCTATGAACCAAGATTATATTAAACCCAGTGAATGGTCGATCATTGAAGAGGGTTTCGACAAAGAGCGGGTAAAATCCTCGGAGAGCCTATTTAGTATAGGTAACGGTGCCATGGGGCAGAGGGCCAATTTTGAAGAGCAATATTCCGGCAAGACCTTTCAGGGCAGTTACATTGCAGGGGTTTACTATCCGGATAAAACAAGGGTAGGTTGGTGGAAAAATGGCTATCCTGAATATTTTGCCAAAGTATTGAATGCGCCCAATTGGATTGGGATCAATATTAAAATCAACGAGGAGCCCTTCGATTTGAACAGTTGTAAAAAAGTGGCCCATTTTCGACGTGAGTTGAACATGAAGGAAGGATGGTATATGCGAACCTTCGTGGCCACAATGCCCAATGGTGTTCATTTGGATATCAAGGTAACCCGTTTTTTGAGCTTGGAACTCGATGAGGTCGGTGCCATCAAATACGAACTGACTCCTGTTGATTCCGATATCTCGATTGCATTCATGCCCTATTTGGATAGTGGCATCAAAAACCATGATACCAACTGGGACGATAAATTTTGGAACACCACCAATGTCAAGGCCGATGGCAATCAGGCTTTTATCGAGGCCCATACCATGAAAACGAATTTCGCTACCTGTACTTTTATGGAGGCACAGTTGGTTCAAAAAGGGAAATTGCTTGAGATACGTCCCAAAGTTCATGAAAAGGAGCAATGGGTCGGACTTGAATATACCCATAAGTTAAAAAAAGGGGAATCCATAGCGCTCCACAAATTTGGGGGCTATACCGTGTCGCGCAACCATAAAGCTGCCGAATTGATCGCTGCGGCAAAAAATGCCCTTAAGAAAGCGGTTGATTTGGGTTTTGATGCCCTGCTCGAAAAGCAAAAAACGGCCTGGGCCAAAATATGGGAAATGAGCGATATCACCATTGAAGGCGATGTAAAGGCCCAGCAGGGAATCCGATTTAATATTTTCCATCTGAACCAAACCTATTTGGGCAGGGACAGCAGGTTGAACATTGGGCCCAAAGGCTTCACAGGCGAAAAATATGGCGGTAGTACCTATTGGGATACCGAAGCCTATTGCATTCCCTTCTATATGGCCACCAAAGATCAAAAAGTGGCCAGAAACCTATTGAAGTACCGATACAACCACCTGGAGAAGGCGATTGAAAATGCCAAGAAACTTGGCTTTACGAATGGTGCGGCCCTTTATCCCATGGTGACCATGAACGGGGAAGAATGCCATAACGAATGGGAAATCACTTTCGAGGAAATACATCGGAACGGTGCCATTGCCTTTGCCATTTTTAACTATTATCGGTTTACCGGCGACTACTCTTATATCCCCGATATGGGGCTTGAGGTGCTGATAGGTATATCCAGGTTCTGGCAGCAGCGCGCCACTTTCTCGACCTTGAAAAATCAATATGTTATTCTTGGGGTCACAGGTCCCAATGAGTACGAGAACAACGTAAACAATAACTGGTATACCAATTACTTTGCCAAATGGTGTATCGACTATACCTTGGAACAGTTGCAAAAAGTGAAGGATGGCTATCCTGCCGATTATAGCAGGATCATAGGCATCACCAAACTGACCGAGACGGAAACCGAAAAATGGAAAGCGGTGGCCGACAATATGTATTTTCCCCGCTCCGAACAACACGACATCTACCTGCAACAAGACGGGTTTTTAGACAAGGAATTGATCACCGTGGCCAATCTCGATAAAAAAAGCCGCCCCATCAATCAAAAATGGAGCTGGGACCGGATTCTCAGGTCACCCTACATTAAACAGGCCGACGTGTTACAGGGGTTTTACTTTTTTGAAGACCATTTTACCCTTGACGAACTCCAAAGGCATTTTGATTTTTACGAGCCTTTCACCGTCCATGAATCATCGCTGTCGCCCTGTGTACATAGTATCCAAGCGGCCAAGCTCGATAGGATGCACCAGGCTTACACCTTTTATCTGCGGACTTCAAGATTGGATCTGGACGATTATAACAAAGAGGTGGAAGAGGGCCTCCATATTACCTCCATGGCCGGCACTTGGATGAGTATCGTAGAAGGGTTTGGAGGGATGCGCATTGTGGAGGACAAACTATCGTTTTCACCCCGAATTCCGGAAGAATGGAAGTCCTACTCCTTTAAAGTCAATTTCCGGAACCGAATCTTGAAGGTCACGGTTGGCCACGAGGGAAATACCTTTGAACTTGACGGCAAACACGAAATGTCGATCAGGGTCAATGGCAAGAGACTGGTATTGAACCCCAGCCAGGAATCACTAAAATAAGGAATGTGTAAATTTGGCATCCTTCCCTGTTTGGCGATATTCTTGTCGTTATTTGGATGTAAAACGGAAATGAACCAAATGGGCCAGAAACAGCAAGGCAAGAAAAAGGTTGTGGTTTACCAGGTTTTTACCCGCCTCTTTGGAAATACCAACACCAACAACAAAGCTTGGGGCACGATTGGGGAAAACGGGGTGGGCAAATTCTCCGACTTTACCGAAGATGCCCTGGGCGAGATCAAAGACCTTGGCGTCACCCATATCTGGTATACCGGGGTGCCCCATCACGACCTGATCACCGATTATAGCCAATATGGCATCTCGAACGATGACCCAGATATCGTCAAAGGGCGGGCCGGCTCCCCCTATGCGGTAAAGGATTACTATAACGTAAATCCCGATCTGGCCGATGACCCAAGCCGGCGTTTGGAGGAATTCAGGGCCTTGGTTGGGCGTTCCCATAAGATGGGATTAAAGGTGTTGATCGATATCGTACCGAACCACGTGGCCCGGAACTATGAGGGGAAATCTACCCCCTCGGGAAAGCACCCTTTTGGGGCAACCGATGACAACGGGATGGCCTATGCGCGAAACAATAACTTCTATTACATCCCAAATGAATCCTTCAGGGTGCCGAATTGGCAAAATGGTTATCAGCCTTTGGGCGGTGCAGCACATCCGTTGCTGGATGGAAAATTTGAAGAAAATCCGGCCAAGTGGACGGGCAATGGCTCGCGTATGGCACAACCCGATGCCAACGACTGGTATGAGACCGTAAAGATCAATTACGGGGTGAGGCCCGATGGGAGCTATGATTTTGAGCGCCTTCCTCCTGACTTTCAAAGCAAAGACCATACCGCCCATTTTCAATTTTGGAGAGCGATGGATGTGCCCGATTCTTGGATAAAATTCAAGGATATTGCTTTGTTTTGGCTCGATTTTGGGGTCGATGGATTTCGATTTGATATGGCCGAAATGGTTCCTGTCGAATTTTGGAGCTATATGAATTCCCATATCAAGAACAAGAACCCCGATGCCTTTCTGCTTGCCGAAGTATACAATCCCGACCAGTACAGGTCGTACATACAAATGGGCAAAATGGATTACCTCTACGATAAGGTGGAACTTTACGATTCATTGAAGCATATTATGCAGGGGCATGGTTGGACCGACCATATCCCGAAGGTGCAGGAAGGCTTGCAGGATATTGAGCACCATATGCTGCACTTTCTCGAAAACCATGACGAGCAACGTATCGCGAGTCCTGAATTCGCGGGCGATGCGAATAGGGGTAAACCGGCAATGGTGGTCTCGGCCACCATCAGTACTTCCCCTACCATGATTTATTTTGGTCAAGAAGTAGGTGAGCCGGGTGCCGAAGATGCGGGATTCGGCAAACCTTCAAGGACTTCCATTTTTGATTATATCGGGGTACCCCATCATCAGCGATGGGTCAATGACAAAAAATTTGATGGCGGGCAATTGAGCCAAGCGGAAAAAGAACTCCGCGATTTTTATAGGCGATTGCTCAACTTCACCATCAACAGCGAAGCATTGATGGGAGCATACCAGGATATCCATTATTACAATAGGGCGCATACGGAGTATTATAATTTTAGGGTGCTCTCGTTCGTTCGCTGGTCCGATGCCGAAAAGTTGATCGTCGTTGCCAATTTCGATGCCAAAGATACCTTTGGGTTCGACCTTCAAGTGCCCGAGGATATCATCAAGAAATGGGCCCTAGGTACCGGGGATTACGAAATGGTCGATATGCTCTATGGCAGCAAATCGATGTTAAAGGTTGAAAACGGTATTGGAAAATTCAGCGTTCGCCTGAATCCCTTGGAATCCTTCATTTTTAAAATCAAGCCGTAAAAAAGCCCTTGGAATGCTCCAAGGGCTTTTTTTAAATCAGCCGAAATTGATCAACTTTTCTTCACTGCGGTGGCCTTGTAGACCATGGCGATAACGGCGCCAATAATACCGTAGAATACAATTTCAATGGCAGCTTCGGCGAGATATCCGGTCAAATCCATCATTTCCGTGGTCCCATAATTGAGCAAACCCATGCCCAAACCCGTGAATATGCCGACCCATACGCCAAATTGAAAACCCTCCTTGGCACTGTGGATGCCCCTGGCCCATTTGCCATAAATCGAGCTAAGGGCAAAGACACCGATCAAATTTCCCAATGCGATAAAAAGCATGTCGGGCGTTTCTTTCATTACGTTTTGCAACGCATGCGCTTCAAAAAAATCTGCAGTGGCAAAGCCCCAAATGGCGTAGCCCAGCAGAAACATCACTGCGAAACCGGCCAAAGTGGCCAGCAAATTCTGTTTTGTGAACATAGATTTTGTTTTAATTGGTTGTTGTCTGATAAAGTTAAACAAAAATGTGCAAACAATTTCATCCCTCAATTTAATATCTGGTTGATTAATAGTAGGTTATACATTTAAACCTGATGTAACAGCGCCGATAATAATCCTTCAACAATTTTCCTTATGTTGAAGCCAAGTGTATATTTGCAGACGAAGCTTAACTATAATTTAGAGGAAATGAGATATTTTGGAGCAGTACTTTTGCTATTTTTAAGTCTTGGTTGTAAACAAATGGACAAAACCCAGGTTATTGGACATCGAGGTGCCATGGGCCATGAAACGGAAAACACCCTCGCTTCGGTTCAAAAAGCACTTGACCTTGGTGTCGACGGCATAGAAATAGACGTATTTAAGATTTCCAGTGGTGAAATAGTGGTCTTCCATGATGATACCGTGGAACGACTCACCAATGGAGGGGGCAAGGTGGAAGATTACAATATCTTCGATCTTAAAAAACTGATTTTGGATGGTGGCCACCAAATCCCAATGCTGCAAGATGTTCTGAAGCTGATCGACAATCAGGTAAGGCTGAATATTGAGCTCAAGGGCAGCGATACTGCCGATAGGGTCAATTTTATCATGCAATACTATATCAAGGAAAGGGGTTGGTCACCCGATAATTTTCTGATTTCCAGCTTCAAATGGGATGAACTGCGCGAAATGAGGCGAATCAATCCGAATGTGGCCATCGCCATCCTTACCGAAGACGATCCCCTGGAGGCGCTTCCTGTTGCCAAGGAATTGAAGGCAGAGGCCATCAATCCCAGTTTTAGGACCTTGACCAAAGAGATCGCCGATAAAATTCATGATAAAGGATATAAAATCTATACCTGGACGGTGAACGAACCCAGCGACATCGCATCTGTCAAAGCGCTATCGGTTGATGGCATTATTACAAACTATCCAGAACGCGTACGTTGAATTACGATGTCATCATCATCGGCGGGGGTGCGGCCGGGTTCTATGCGGCGATCCATATCGCCGAGGCCAATCCCGAATTCAAGATCGCCATTCTCGAGAGGGGCAAATCGGTTCTGGAAAAAGTAAAGGTTTCGGGCGGGGGGAGATGCAACGTTACCCATGCCGAGTTCGATCCCGGAGAATTGATTCATAATTATCCCAGGGGCGCCAAGGAACTGCTTGGCCCTTTTCATAGCTATTGCAGTGGGGACACCGTCGATTTTTTTGAGAAAAGGGGTATCCCGTTAAAGATTGAGCCCGACGGCAGAATGTTCCCTACCAGCAACTCTTCGCAGACCATCATCGATCTCTTTATGAAGGAGACAGAACGATTGGGCATCCAGGTGCTGCGCCATAGTTCTGTGGTTGATTTTAGACCTATTTCGGAAGGCGATATCCAACATGGATGGGAGGTAAAGACGATCAAAGCTACTTATTCGGCTAAAAAGGTGCTGGTGGCTACCGGCAGCAATCCCAAAATATGGAGCTTATTGGAACAATTGGGACATACCATAGAACCTCCGGTACCTTCCTTGTTTACCTTCAACATAAAGGATGACAGAATATCGGGAATTCCCGGTGTCAGCACCCGTGCACAGGTAGATATTTTGGCCAAACGGATTATCAACCCAAAAATCACGATCCAGCTGAAGAGCCAAAAGGCCGATCAAATATTAATGTCGGCCCAAGGACCGGTTTTGGTCACCCATTGGGGACTCAGTGGGCCTGCCATTTTGAAATTATCGGCATGGGGTGCCAAACTTTTGAACGAATTCAACTATTCCTTTAAAATCAGGGTCAATTGGTTGCCCGAATTCAATCAGGGATCGGTATTGTCCCATCTCATGGAAATCAAGGATATCGAATCAAAAAAAACCGTGCTGCGAACAAAGGCCATCACAGTTCCAAGAAGGTTGTGGACCAATCTGGTCAAGGCCTCGGGGATTGACGGAGAAACCAAATGGGCCTCGGCAAACAAGCTACAATTACAACGACTTGCGGATCAATTGACACAGTGTGAGTTTCTGGTAGTGGGCAGAAGTGCTTTCAAGGAAGAGTTCGTTACTGCGGGTGGCGTCGATCTTAAAGAAATCAATTTTAAGACCTACGAGAGCAAACTGCTTCCCAATCTTTTTTTTGCAGGTGAAGTCATCAACGTGGATGCCATAACCGGAGGGTTCAATTTTCAGAATGCATGGACCAGTGCCTATATCGCGGCACAGACGATTGCGATGGATTGAGCAACAGTGCTATTACCTCTTGTCGCTTGCCTTTGTTTTTCAATATCGGAGGGGAAGCCCCATAGTTTTAATATTTCCGAAACATGACAACATATATCGCCTTACTACGGGGCATCAATGTAAGTGGCCGAAAAAAAATCAAGATGGAAGCGCTTCGTGCGATGATGCGCGAACTGGGATTTGAAGCGGTCACTACCTATATCCAAAGCGGAAATATTGTGTTCAGGACCAAGGCATCCGATCCCAAAGATTTAGGGCGTTCGATAGCGCAACAAATTGAAAAAACCTTTGGGCATGAGGTGCCCGTTTTAGTGTTGTCCATCAAAGAATTAACGCGGATTCTTGAGCTTCATCCCTTCCGAAATGTCGATTCGAGCGACCAAAACAGCCTGTACTTTGTTCTGCTGCTCGAAACACCCGTGCATGAAGTTGTTGCAGCCCTCAACGGTGAAAAGTTCGACGGAGAGTGGTTTTCGATTACAAACGATTGTGTTTATTTAGTCTGCCAAAACGGTTATGGGAATGCCAAGCTCAACAATAATCTGGTGGAAAGAAAATTGAAGGTATTGGCAACGACAAGGAACCACAGAACCATGATCAAACTGATTGAAATTGCCAATTCGATATCATAGCGGGGCACATTGCAGCGGAGAATATGGAAATTTTGTCGGACAAATTTAGTTCAGTTCCCAAATCTTATAGTTCAAAACGGTGGCGAAGCAAACCCATAACAAATAGGGCACCAACAATAGGGCAGCCAGACTGCTGACCACCCGGAACCATTTAATGGTCAAAAGCAATAAAATCAATAGGGTAAGGATAACGATCAGGGCCCAGAAGGGTTGTCTAAAACCGAAAAACACGATGCTCCACGCGGCATTCAACAGCAATTGAAAACCAAAATGGTACAATGCCGTTTTTACCCAAATATGGTAAAAACCCTTGGCCCAAACAATCCCTGCGGCAACCCCCATCATGATATACAACAGGGTCCAGACC
This sequence comes from uncultured Flavobacteriaceae bacterium, assembly GCA_963710535.1. Lineage (GTDB taxonomy): Bacteria > Bacteroidota > Bacteroidia > Flavobacteriales > Flavobacteriaceae > Pelagihabitans. Next base: position 429,163 of record CAVQAW010000010.1, on the reverse strand, counting down.
GGAGCAAAAATCCAATTTGGCGGATTGAAACCCGGCTTGTTCAAACCTACGTACCAATCGTTGACCGAACTCTGCGTCGCAAAGCTTGAAAGGAAGCCGATGACCAAACAAACGGTGACCGCTATGATGATATAGCCGAGTTTCTTTTTCAATTCAGAGGGTATAATCACACCTAAAATAGTGAATTAATCGGTTGTCCGGCGTTGCCAAGTAACGTAACACCTATCTTTGCAAAAAATAATTTCTTTCGATGATCGAAAAATCGTTTGTACCCCCCACCTATGAAACCATGGTGCCGGAAGGGATTACAAAATGGAAAGCGCCAAGCAATATCGCCTTGGTAAAATATTGGGGCAAGTATGCCGAACAAATGCCCGCCAACCCCTCATTGAGCTTTACCCTGGGGGCTTGCGCGACCACCACTTCCATCGCCTATCGAAAGTTGCCAAAACCCGCGGATACCTTTCAATATGAATTCTTTTTTGAGGGTCAACCCAAGGAGGCGTTTAAACCCAAAATCGATGCCTTTTTCAAACGAATCGCCCTCTATGTACCTTTCCTGAAGGAATATCGGTTCAAGATCGAATCTTCCAATTCATTTCCCCATAGCAGCGGTATCGCTTCATCGGCCAGTGGCATGGCCGCTTTGGCCCTTTGCTTGATGGATATTGAAAAGCAATTAAATCCAGGGATGGATGATGCCTATTTTTACAGAAAAGCTTCATTTTTGGCACGGTTGGGCTCGGGCAGTGCCTGTAGGAGTATTGAAGGTGATTTGGTGCTTTGGGGCGAGCACGCAGGGTTCAAGGAAAGTTCAAATCTGTATGGAATCAAGTATCCCGGAAAAGTGCACAAGTGCTTCAATCACTTTTATGATACGATTCTATTGGTAGATAAGGGGCAAAAATCGATCAGCAGCAGTGTCGGCCACAATTTGATGAACGGCCATCCCTTTGCCGATCAACGCTTCGACCAAGCGCATCAAAACCTGACGAAATTAAAAGGTGTGTTAAAATCAGGAAACCTCGATCAATTTATCGAAATTGTCGAAAGTGAGGCTTTGACCCTTCATGCCATGATGTTGACCAGTGTACCATACTTTGTTTTGATGAAACCCAACACCCTTGAAATCATCAATAAAATATGGGCTTTTCGGAAGGCAAGCAAAACCCATATCTGCTTTACACTGGATGCAGGGGCTAATGTACATGTGCTTTATCCCGAGTTCGAAAAGGAGGAGGTATTTGAATTTATCAAAAATGAGCTTGTTGCATATTGCGAAAACGGGCAGTATATTTGCGACCAAATTGGTTTTGGTGCGAAAAAGGTGTAACTTTTAATCATGTTATAGTGCCAAAAGCGTTTTAAATCGTTCCAAATCGATAAGATCAAATGAAAGGACCATTATTCTATTCAAAAATCCTGCTCTTCGGAGAATACGGAATCATCAAAGATTCAAAGGGGCTTTCGATACCCTATAATTTTTTTAAGGGGGCTTTGAAAACCGATGGCAGTAAGTCAGAAGTCGCTCTAAAATCGAATAAGAACCTAGATGCATTTGCCCAATATTTGGAACAATTGGTCATCGACAATCCAAGGTTGGTTTCTTTTGACCTTAAGGCACTCCGCCAAGACATCGAATCGGGGATGTATTTTGATAGTTCCATTCCCCAAGGTTACGGTGTCGGAAGCAGTGGGGCCCTGGTTGCGGCCATTTATGATAAATATGCCATCCATAAAATCACTGTCCTTGAAAATCTTACAAGGGAGAAATTGCTGAAGCTTAAGCGGATTTTTGGCAAGATGGAATCTTTTTTCCATGGAAAATCGTCTGGATTGGACCCTTTGAACAGTTATTTGAGCCTGCCCATCTTGATCAATTCCCGGGATAATATAGAATCGGCAAGTATTCCTTCGCAGAATACCGACGGTAAAGGCGCCGTTTTTTTGCTCGACAGTGGAGAAACGGGGGAGACAGCGCCCATGGTGCAGATTTTCATGGAAAAGATGAAACACGAAGGCTTCCGAAATATGCTCAAAAACCAGTTCATCAAGCATACCGATGCCTGTGTGGAAGATTTTATCAATGGCAATGTCAAATCACTTTTTGGCAATTTAAAACAGCTTTCCCATGTGGTGCTCGATAATTTCAAGCCCATGATTCCTGCCAAATTCCACCAATTATGGCAACAGGGCATCGATAGCAATGAGTATTACCTCAAGCTATGCGGATCGGGGGGCGGAGGCTATATTTTGGGCTTCACCGAAGATATCGAGAAAGCGAAACATACATTGAAAGGCTACAAATTGGAAGTGGTATACAACTTCTAGACACTTCAACATGTTCAGTAGAAAAAACAAACTCTTAGCTCTAAAGTTATTGAGTCTGTTTTCGGTGGTGCGCGGGTATAACATTCTGATGATCGCTCTGGCGCAATACCTGGCTTCCATCTATATTTTGGGCCATGACCTACCGCTTCGGAAAGTGATTTTCGACCTCAATCTATTCCTTATTGTTTTGGCATCGGCATTGGTGATCGCCGCTGGTTATATTATCAATAATTTTTATGATGCCGAAAAAGACCTGATCAATAAACCCAGAAAGAGCATGCTCGATCGTCTGGTCAGCCAACGATTTAAGTTGAGCACCTATTTCCTGCTAAATTTTATGTCGGTCTTTGCTGCGAGCTATGTATCCTTTAGGGCGGTGCTTTTCTTTTCGGCCTATGTTTTTTTTATTTGGTTCTATTCCCATAAATTAAAAAAGGTCCCGTTCTTGGGAAATCTTGTTTCTGCCGTGTTGGCGATTTCACCCTTCTTTGCGGTGTTTGTGTACTACAAAAACTTTGAATCGGTCATTTTTGTGCATGCCCTATTTTTGTTTCTATTGATTCTGGTTCGTGAAATGGTCAAGGACCTGGAAAATATTCCGGGCGACCTGGCACAGAACTATAGGACCATACCGATCATTTATGGGGAGCGGGTTTCTAAATTTCTGATCGTGTGCCTGTTGTTGTTGACCCTTTTGCCCTCTTGGTTATTGATTTCAAAATTCGATGTGGGTCAAATGAACTATTACTTCATGGGATGCATGGTTTTATTGCCGTTGTTTTTGGTTTTATTGTTGATTTCAAAGTCTAAAGTTCACTATGTCTGGTTGCACAACATCCTAAAATTGACGATCATCGTAGGGGTTTTCAGTATCTTGTTGATCGATGTGGACCTTGTGTTAAACCGAATTTTATGATGGAGAACCAATTGAAAGTGGCCATGGCCCAGATTGCCCCGGTTTGGCTTGACAAAAAAGCTACAATACAGAAGATAGAAGCTAATATTTTGGAGGCCGCGCAAAATGAATCGGAGCTTGTGGTCTTCGGGGAGGCCTTGTTGCCGGGGTATCCTTTTTGGCTGGCCCTGACCAATGGGGCGGCGTGGGATACAAAAGTGAACAAGGAACTGCATGCCCATTATGCCAGAAATGCCATCCAGATCGAAGCAGGGGAATTGGACGGCATCTGTCAATTGGCGAAGGAGCATCGGCTTGCCGTTTATTTGGGCATCATTGAACGTGCCGCAGACCGGGGTGGCCATAGCCTTTATTGTTCCCTGGTCTATATCGACGGCAATGGCGAAATACGTTCTGTACATAGAAAATTGCAGCCTACCTATGATGAACGACTGACCTGGGCACCGGGGGATGGCCATGGGCTACAGGTGCATCGATTGAAGCAGTTTACCGTTGGAGGGCTCAATTGCTGGGAAAACTGGATGCCTTTGCCCAGAGCCGCGCTTTACGGATTGGGAGAAAACCTGCATATAGCGGTTTGGCCTGGAAGTGAGCACAATACCAAGGACATCACCCGTTTCATCGCAAGGGAATCGAGGAGCTATGTGGTCTCGGTCTCTGCTTTGATGAAGAAGGAAGATTTCCCCCCGAACACCCCGTACCTCGAAAAGATTCTGGCCAAGGCCCCTGATGTTTTGGCCAACGGGGGATCCTGTATCGCCGGTCCCGATGGTGAATGGCTGGTGGCGCCCGTACTTCAGGAAGAAGGCTTGATCTATCACAGTTTGGATTTTGACCGGGTATATGGGGAACGGCAGAATTTCGATGTCGCGGGCCACTATTCCAGGCCAGATGTTACCCAATTGATGGTGAATCGGTCGCGGCAATCCACGGTGGGTTTCAAAGATTGAGTCGGGCAGTGCTTTCTGTCCCAGTCAATAAGGTGAGCGTCTCTAAATTGCCCCAACACCAATAAACACCTTCATTTACGGGTACATCCCGATCGCTTTGTTACCTTTGCAAAAAAAATGTATGGCTAGGTCAGATTTCAATAAAGACGAAAGGGCATCGGGTAGGGAAGGCGGAAACTTTAGAAAAAAGAGTTATGCCAGGGGCAACGCCCCCGTGCGGAAAAATGCTGCTCCGGTACGCAAACAGCCCAGAGATCCCGATTTGATTCGCCTGAACCGCTATGTGGCCAATTCTGGGGTATGTTCCAGAAGGGAAGCCGATATCTATATCTCTGCCGGAAATGTGACAGTGAACGGAAAACCCATTACCGAAATGGGGTATAAGGTAAAATTGACCGATGAGGTCAAGTTTGATGGCCGGCTACTGAATCCTACCAAAAAAGAGTATGTTCTGCTCAATAAGCCTAAAGACTTTGTTACCATCGGCAGGGACGCACATGGTAACCGAACCGCCATTGGATTGATTTCAAAAGCCTCGAAATCTGAACTGAAACCCGTAGGAAAATTAGACAAGAGCAGCACCGGACTGATCTTGTTCACCAATGATAACGATCTGGCCATCCGTTTGAACAGTCCGAAGAACGGCCTCAGGAAGATATACCATATCGAGCTCAACAAACCCCTTGGCAGTGCAGACCTTAAGAAAATCAAGGATGGCATTGCGGTGGATGAAAAATTGGTAAAAGTACAAGAGATCAGTTATGTCGAAAATGCCCCGAAGAACCAGGTTGGGATTGAAATCAATAGCACGCGCAACAATATTGCACGCCGTATTTTCGAAACGCTCGAATATGAAGTGGTGAAACTCGATTTGGTCGTTTTTGCAGGTTTAACCAAAAAGGACCTTCCCCGCGGCCATTGGCGCTACTTGACCGAACAGGAGGTAGTGAATTTGGGAATGCACAAATAGGCTAGGTCGCCATTGCTTTCCGCATCTTTTCTTTGATCTCCCGTAAACAGAGATTGCCCAAACTGCCCTCATGGGTATGCGTGATGTCGCGCTTTGGCTCAAAAGTTCCCGCCTCGATTTCCTTCCCCATTTTTTTATAGGCATCACGAAAAGGCATCCCGCCCAAGACCAACTCATTCAAAGTATCCACGCTGAACAGATAATCGTACTTGGGATCATCGAGAATATCGGAATTGATTTTTATTTGCTTTAGGCTAAAGGCCAGGATTTCAAGGCAGGCCTTCATTTCTTCGATGGCCGGGACAATGAGCTCCTTTGTTAATTGTAGGTCGCGATGGTAACCACTGGGCAGATTGTTGGTGATCAGGCCAAGTTGATTGGGCAGTCCTTGCATCAGATTGCATTTCGCGCGAACCAATTCAAAAACATCGGGATTTTTTTTATGGGGCATAATGCTGCTGCCGGTGGTGAGGGTGTCCGGGAAGGACACAAAATTGAAATTTTGGCTGAGGTAGAGACATAGGTCCATCGCCAATTTGGCGAGGGTAGCCGCTAAAGATGCTAGCCCGAATGCCACCGCTTTTTCCGTTTTGCCACGACCCATCTGTGCCGCAACCACATTGTATTTCATAGTTTTAAAACCCAAATCCTTTGTGGTGTAACCACGGTCGATCGGAAAGGAACTTCCGTATCCGGCAGCGCTGCCCAAAGGATTCTGGTCGGCCACTTTGTGGGCGGCCTCCAAAAAATAGAGGTCGTCCACCAAACTTTCGGCATAAGCGGAAAACCAAAGTCCGAATGAAGAGGGCATCGCTATTTGCAGGTGGGTATAGCCCGGCAGCAAGCTGTCTTTATGTTTTTCCGCCAACTGCATCAGCACCTCGAAGAGGGAGTGGGTCAGGCCTTTTATTTCCTCCAACTCCGATTTGAGGTATAAATGCATGGCCACCAATACCTGGTCGTTTCTGGAACGTGCCGTGTGAATCTTTTTTCCGGTATCGCCCAACTTTTCGGTCAGGATAAATTCGATTTTGGAGTGCATGTCTTCAAAAGAGTCCTCGATCGTGAACGATCCGTTTTCGATCGAAAGCGCAATGGCATCCAATTCCTTTGAAAGCTGCCGAACTTCGATGGGGGTGAGCAGGCCAATCTTTCCCAGCATCTTGGCATGGGCCTTGGAGGCCATCACATCGAATTTTGCCAAATGCAGGTCCCATTCCCTGTCGTTGCCAACCGTGAAACGGTCTATTTTCGTATCCGTACCAATCCCTTTCTCCCAGAGTTTCATAGTGTTCGTTTTATGGCTGTTCGTTGCCGCACATCCAGCATTTTAAGTTAAAAATCGTTCCAACATTTCAATATATATATCGATGCCGTCCTCGATTTCCTTGACATAGATGAATTCGTCGGCGGAATGCGAACGGGTACTATCCCCGGGCCCCAGCTTCAATGATTGACAGCTCAGAACCGCCTGATCGGAGAGGGTGGGGGAACCATAGGTCGGCCTTCCCATGGCCATTCCTGAAAGCACCAATGGATGGTTCTTGTCTATTGCGGAAGAATTGAGCCTAAGGGAACGCGGTTTTAGGATGCAGGGGGCTTCCGCCATCAAGATGTCGGCAATCTCTTTGTTGCTGTATTTGTCGTTGACCCTTACGTCGATCACAAGATCTACCTGTGCGGGCACTACATTGTGCTGGGTTCCCGCATTGATTTGGGTGACGGTAAGTTTCACTTCCCCGAGCAACTCGGACACCTTTTCGAACGAAAAGCTCTTGAACCATTCCAAAACCTTGATCGTATTGTAAATACTGTTGTCGTTGTTGGGATGTGCGGCATGCGACGGGGTTCCCTTTACAATGCCATCAAAGATCACCAGGCCTTTTTCGGCAATGGCCAATTGCATCAATGTGGGTTCGCCCACAATGGCCAAGTCGATGTGCGGAAGAATGGGCAACATGCTGTTGAGTCCTTTTGCACCGGAATTTTCTTCTTCTGCCGAAGCGACAAGCACCAAGTTGTGGTTCAAGTTTTGCTTGCCATAAAAATGGGTGAAAGTAGCAATCAATGAAACCAATGCGCCTCCGGCATCATTGCTTCCGAGTCCATAGAGCTTACCCTCTTCAATACTAGGCTCAAATGGATCCCTGGTATAGGCCGAATTCGGTTTTACGGTGTCGTGATGGGAATTCAACAGTAAGGTTGGCTTGGTGGCATCAAAATATTCGTTGAAGGCAAATACGTTGTTGTTTTCCCGTTTGAAGGGGATATCAAATGCGTTGAACCATCCTTCGATCAAGGCTGCGGTGGCTTCCTCCTCCTGTGAAAAAGATTGGGTCGCGATCAATTGCTTCAGCAGATCCAAAGCCTTTTCCTTAAGCATTCTTCCATCCATCGTTATAGTGTTATCGTAGTGAACAATTGTGCATCCGGACCGACCATCGAAAGGTCGCCGATACAAACCCTTGCCACATCATGTTGCAGCGCATGGAAACAGTTTTCCAACTTGGGCAGCATACCATCCGCTATTTTCTTTTTTTCCAAGAGCGAGCGATAGGTTTTTGAATCGATCCGCGTTATGACCGATTCGCTGTCGGAAACATTGCTCAGCACTCCCTTTTTCTCAAAGCAGTAATATAAGGTGGTTTCAAAAGTCTTACCCATGCCTATCGCCAATTCCGCTGCAATGGTATCGGCATTCGTATTCAGCAGCTGCCCCAAACCATCATGTGTCATGGCGCAAAAAACGGGTGTCAGGCCATTGTTCAACAACATCCCGATGGTCGCCGAAGCGATGCCATCCACGTCTCCTGCGAAGCCATAATCGATCTCTTTCACCTTTCTTTTATGCGCCTGTATCGTATTGCCATCCGCCCCACTGAGGCCAATGGCATTGCAGGCTTTGGCCTGAAGTTGGGCAACGATGTTTTTGTTGGTCAAACCGGCATAAACCATGGTGATCACCTCCAAGTTGGCGGCATCGGTAATGCGTCTTCCGCCGATCATTTTGGTTTCCAACCCCAATTTTTGGGCCAAATCGGTCGCCAATTTGCCCCCGCCGTGCACCAAGATCTTATGCCCCGGCATTTGAGCAAAGAACGTCAGGAACTTCGACAATTGCTGGGGATCCTCAATCACATTGCCCCCTATTTTTATTACTGCTAATTTTGATTTCATGCTTAATGTTCAAACTTCAAATGTCGGCTTTTTTAAGCGTTCATGATGCCCCCATCTATGGTCACGGCGGTTCCGGTAATCCAGGAGGCATCCTCCGAAACCAGGAAAAGCGCCAACTTCGCAACATCGTTCGGGGTGCCCAAGCGTTTCATAAGGGTTGTTTTGGCAGCATTTTCCACCGCGCTTGCAGGATGTTCAAAGGCCTTGGCCGAGTCCCACAAAAGCGGTGTATCGACCGGTCCGGGGCAAATCGCGTTGATGCGGATTGCAGGGGCATATTCCACGGCCATCTGTTTCATCAATGCCAAGGCCGCTGCCTTGGAAGCACAGTAGGCGGGATGTTCCGGAAAACTCTTATAAGCGGCTATGGAGGCATTGATCAAAATCGAACTTCCGGCTTGTTTCAAAAGTTCGGGAATTGCGTATTTCGAAAGATAAAACAAAGCGCTCAGATTGGTGTCCAAGGTGTGCTGCCATGTTGCCATGGGAAGCTTGGTCACTTTTCCCAATCCTAAAGTTCCCGCGTTCATCGAAAGGATGTCGATTTTTCCAAATCGCGCCATGGCCACTTCCACTAATTTTTTGTTGTTGGGCGCCTTACTGATGTCGCCAGCCACAAATATGGCATGCTTCAGTTGCTCAGCGAGTTTTTCACCACGCCCAATATCCCGGCCGGAAAGGACCAGCAGGGCACCTTCTTCCGAAAAACGCTCCGCGATCGCTTTTCCCATGCCACTGGTCGCTCCGGTAACGATACAAACTTTGTTTTTTAATTTCTGGGACATTGGTTACTCTGGTTCAATTCGATTGCCGAAATGGGCATTTACAGGTTTTCAAGTATCTTTTTCAGCACGAGTTGTGCGGCATATGTTCGGTTATTGGCCTGTTCGATCACCAACGATTGCTCACTGTCCAAAACCGCATCTTCGACCACCACGTTTCTTCGTACGGGAAGGCAATGCATGAATCGTGCCTTTCCTAGTTTTTCCATGGTCATCATCCAATCCGGGTCTTGGAAAACCACTTTTCCATAATCATGGTAATTGCTCCAATTTTTCACATATACGAAGTCGGCCTCGGCCAGTGCCTTTTTTTGATCATATTCTATAGGGCTGTTTTTTACGATTTCGGGGTTCAGTTCGTAGCCCTTGGGGTGTGTTATTACAAATTCCGCATCCTGTATTTGCATCATCTCAATGAAGGAATTTGCCACTGCATGGGGCAGTGCCCTAGGGTGTGGTGCCCATGACAAAACCACTTTGGGCCGTTTCGTTGTTCGCTTTTCGGCCAAAGTAATGGCATCGGCCAAGGCCTGTAAGGGATGGCCTACCGAACTTTCCATATTGACTATGGGAACACTTGCATATTTTTTGAACCCTTCCAAGACCAGCTCCGCCTCGTCTTTTTGTTTGTCTTTCAATTCGGCAAAGGCCCTGATTGCCAGGATATCGCAGTATTGGGAAACCACTTGTGCCGCTTCTTTGATATGTTCAGAACTGCCTTTGTCCATCATGGTCCCTTCCCCATATTCCAGGGCCCAACCTTCACTTCCGAAGTTCATGACCATGACCTCCATGCCCAAATTGAGCGCCGCCTTTTGTGTACTCAGACGGGTGCGGAGACTGCTGTTGAAAAAAAGCAGGCACAAGGTCCTGTCTTTCCCCAAAGCGGCATGTTTTTTAGGGTTATTCTTCAGTTCCCTAGCCTCATCGACCCATTTTGGAAGCGCATCGATATCTTTTATGGAAAGGTAATGTTTCATGGAAGTTCTTTTTTCAAGGCCTCAAAGAATAAATCCAAATGCGCCTTCGTGATGTTCAGGGCCGGCAGGATGCGCAAAACGTTTTTGTCTTTAGCGCCACCGGTAAAGATATGTTGGTTATAAATCATTCTTTTTCGCAAATCAGCGACCTCAAAACCAAATTCCAGACCGAGCATCAATCCACGGCCCTTCACTCTTTTTACTTCGGGAAGTTCCGCGGCTTTCGCCACAAAATAGTCGCCCAATCGGGCCGCATTGCCGATCAATCCTTCTTCCTCGATAACCTCGAGTACCGCCAATACTGCCGCACAGGCCAAATGATTGCCTCCAAAGGTGGTGCCCAGCAAGCCATGGGAAGCCTTGATGTGGTCATGAATCAGGATGCCGCCAACGGGGAAGCCGTTGCCCATTCCCTTGGCAATGCTGATAATGTCTGGTTGTATGCCATGGTGCTGGAATCCAAAAAATTTACCGCTCCTGCCAAATCCTGACTGCACTTCATCGGCGATCAACACAACACCGTTCGCCTTGCAGGATTTTGCGATGTTCCGATAAAAGTCGCTCGAAGGTTCGTCCAAACCACCCACGCCCTGTATGGCTTCCAAAATGACCGCACAGACGTCGCCCTTGACGATTTCCTTTTCAAAGACGGTAATATCGTTAAAGGGCAAAAATGTAACTTTTTGCTGTTTGTTGATAGGCGCATTAATTTTTGAGTCATCGGTTGCGGCCACGGCTGCCGAGGTTCGTCCGTGAAAACTGTTGTGGAAGGCGATGACCCTCGATTTCCCGGTTTCAAAGGAAGCCATTTTGAGGGCATTTTCATTGGCCTCAGCCCCGGAATTACAGAGAAAAAGATCATAATCGGCGCAGCCCGATAGTTCGCCCAATTTGTTCGCCAACTCTATTTGTAGCGGATTTTGGACCGCATTGCTATAAAATCCGATCCGATCTAATTGATCTTTGAGCCTGCGTACGTAATGCGGATGGGAATGCCCGATGGAAATCACCGCATGGCCACCATAAAAATCTAAATATTTCGTGCCCTGCCCATCGAAAACCTCTATGCCTTTGGCCGACACAGGGGTTACGTTGTACAAGGGATAAACGTCGAATGGTTTCATGTCTTAATCTATGTTTTCGGTCAGCATACTTTTCAATGGTCGTTCGAATTCCGAGGATTTAAATTTCATCTTCAAAGCCATCAGCCCTTTTTGATTTGGTTGATCTTGTCATAGGAAGCCACGATTCCCCGGATCAAGGAAGAACTCAAGCCTTGGTGTTCCATTTCGTTGAGACCTTCTATGGTACATCCTTTTGGGGTAGTCACACGGTCGATTTCCTTTTCGGGGTGGCTGTCGGACTGAATTAGGAGGTTGGCCGCCCCGCTACAGGTATACATGGCCAACTCCTGGGCATCCTTGGCATCGAAGCCGAGTTGTATGGCGCCCTGGGTAGTGGCACGGATCAAACGCATCCAAAACGCGATGCCACTGGCACAAATCACGGTTGCCGCCTGCATTTGCTCCTCAGGAATTTCCATGGTATGCCCCATCCGATTAAAGATGGCCTTCGAGAGTTCAATTCTTTTTTTGCCCAATTCATTGCTACAAATACAGGTCATCGACTTGCCCACGGAAATGGCGGTGTTGGGCATACTGCGGATGATATACCGATCGGCCCCGATCGTTTCTTCGATTCTTGCGATACTATAGCCGGTAATGGTCGAAATGATCACATGTTTTTCGTTCAGCAAATCCTTTACTTCCTCCAGAATTTTTTTGAAATGGCCCGGCTGCACCGCAAAAATGAGGATATCCGATTTTCCCACCGCTTCCCTGTTATCTGACGTAACGGTAACATTTCCATATTTCTCGTACGGTTTAAGGCTCTCGATATTTTTTCTTGTCAAATACATGGAAGTGGCTCCATTCGTATTCAAAATACCTTTTGCAATCGATAGTCCCAGGTTGCCTGTTCCAATTATGGCTATTTTCATTTTCTCAGTTATTTCGTTGCTGCCAAAGGCAGTTTTGGTTTAGTTGTTCTATTCATGTTGAGCCTCCCATTCATTGCGGTTTGATTGCATCAAAAGACACTGGGCTTCAACAGGAGTCCCTCGGTTTCGTCCAATCCGAACAGGAGGTTCATATTCTGTACTGCCTGACCCGAGGCTCCCTTTACCAGATTGTCGATCACAGAGGTGATCAAAAGGAGCTTGCCGTGCCGGTGAAGGTGCAGATGGCAGTGATTCGAATTCACTACTTGCTTCAAGCTGATCTCATCTTCCGAAACCTGGGTAAAGGCGGCCTCTCGGTAATATGCATCGTAGAGCGCATTGGCTTCAGACAGTGCACCGTCGAATTCGGTATAGGCGGTGGCGAAAATCCCCCGTGTAAAATTGCCCCTATTGGGCAAAAAATATAGTGTTTCCCTTTGTTTTTGCAAAGAATCGAGACTCTCGTTGATCTCGCCCAAATGTTGATGTGTAAAGGGTTTATACCAACTGATGTTGTTGTTTCGCCAACTAAAGTGTGCGGTATCGGCAAGTCCCACGCCGGCACCAGTGCTGCCCGTCACCGCATTTACATGTACGGCCCGGGCCAACAGTCCCGCTTTTGCCAAGGGAAGCAGTGCCAATTGAACGGCCGTTGCGAAACAACCCGGATTGGCGATATATTGGGCCGATTTGATCTGTGATCTGTTCAATTCCGGAAGGCCATAAACAAACCGCTTATTTTCGAACTCCGAATCTTTCCGCAATCTAAAATCGTTGCTCAGGTCAATGATTTTTGTATTTCCGGAGAACTTCTGTTTTTGGAGAAAGGCCTTGGAATTGCCGTGACCCAAACAGAGAAATACCACTTCGACATCAGGGTTGACGGTATCGGTAAATTCCATATCGGTAAGTCCCAAAAGATCGGGATGGGCTTTGCTCAGCTTTTTGCCGGCCTTGGTGGTGCTCAATACAAAATCGATGGTGGTTCGGGGATGGTTCAGCAATATCCTGATCAGCTCCCCGCCCGTATAGCCCGAGCCACCGATAATACCGGCCTTAATCATCTTTTTCGTTGACATGGTTATAAATTTTTCCCGGATTCGAAAGGATTTTGATAAAACCTTTTGCTTCATCGGCCGTCCACCCTTTGTTCATTTCGCCATAACTGCCAAAAGCGGCATTCATCAAGTCGTGCTTTGAGCTGATGCCATGGAGTTCAAATCGGTATGGGTACAGGCCAATGAAGACGTCCCCTGAAACGTTCTTTTGTGTGTCGGTGAGGAAGGTTTCGATATTGCGCATCACTTCATCCAAATAATTGCCTTCATGCAACAACATGCCATAGAAATTGCCCAGCTGTTCTTTTTGAAACTGTTGCCATTTGCTCAGGGTATGTTTTTCCAAGAGGTGGTGCGCCTTGATCAATATCAGTGCCGACGCCGCTTCAAAACCGACCCTGCCTTTGATGCCGATGATGGTATCGCCCACATGGATGTCACGCCCAATCGCGAATCGGGCCGCCATATGTTCCAGTTTAACAATATTGTTCACAGGCTTGTCTTTTACATCATCCACTGCGACAATTTCACCTTTGTGAAAACTAAGTTTCACTTCTTTGGGCGTTTGTTCCCTTAGTTGGCTTGGGTAAGCCTCGGAAGGCAAAGGTTTTTGGGAGGTCAAGGTTTCGGATCCCCCTACAGATGTTCCCCAAAGTCCCTTGTTAATGGAGTACTTCGCCTTTTCCCATGAATAGGCGACCCCGTTTTGTTTCAGGTATTCTATTTCAGTTTCCCGTGACAATCTGTTGTCCCGAATCGGTGTGATGATTTCGATTTCGGGTGCCAAGATCTGAAAGATCATATCGAAGCGCACCTGATCGTTACCGGCTCCGGTGCTGCCATGGGCAATGTACTTCGCACCGATTTTTTTGGCATGTCCGACGATTTCCAGGGCCTGTACGATTCTTTCCGCGCTTACGCTCAACGGATAGGTATTGTTTCGCAATACGTTGCCATAGATAAGGTACTTGACCACTTTGTCGTAAAAGAACTGAACCGCATCGATCGAGGTATAGGTAGCGGCCCCCAATTGAAGTGCTTTTTCCTTGATCTCGTTGATTTCTTCTTTAGAAAATCCTCCTGTGTTCACGCTGACCGCGTGCACCTCAAAGCCTTTTTCTTTTGAGAGATATTTGGCGCAGTATGAAGTGTCCAAGCCGCCGCTGTATGCTAAAACTAATTTCTTCATTTGTCTTTCTTTTTAAGGAACAGCGTTTCCTTTATGCTTTTTAATCGTTTGAACGCTTTTGTGTTGAATTTGTCTTCGATAACTGCTTTGGCTTCAAGGGAAGGGTCATAAAGCATTCCTGTACAGAGACACATTTTTCGTTCGGTCCTGGTCAGGATGTCAAAATTTTTGCAGGTCTGACAGCCTTTCCAAAACTCCGGGTCGTCTGTCAGTTCTGAAAAAGTGGTGGGTTTGTAGCCCAGCTCATAATTGATTTTCATGACGGCGAGCCCCGTGGTAATGCCAAATATCTTGGCCTGTGGGAACTTTTTTCGGGAAAGCTCGAAGATGGCCTTCTTGATCTGCTTGGCCAATCCTCTTTCCCGATAATCGGGGTGTACGATTAGGCCAGAATTGGCCACATACTTCTCGTGGCCCCAGACCTCGATATAACAGAAACCGGCGAAGGTGTCACCGTCCAAGGCGATTACCGCATTGCCGTTCTGCAATTTTTTGTGGATGTACTCCGGAGTGCGCTTGGCAATACCGGTACCCCGTACTTTGGCCGATTCTTCGATGGTGTCGCAAATGATCTGCGCATATTTGAAATGCGACTCGTCAGCAATAACAATCTTCATTGAATGTTACTTTAGTGAAATTAATAATGATGTAATTTTCTTGGAAGGGAAATGGACGCACCTATTTCCATAATTGGATTGCACCCTTACGGGCGACGATAAATCGGAGTAAAAGAGATATTAAGGCCATTGGCCCAAAAAGAAATGTTGGTATGTGCGTTGTTCGTCATTACGGCATAAAAGTACAAATTAAACTGAAAAATGCTCAATCGGGCTCTAATTTTTATGAAATAGCAACTTTTTGCCTTTTAGCTTAACGATTTCATAAACAATAAAGCCGAACACCACAATATATTCAATGGCGATCAAACCCATATGTTCCTTGAAGGGCGTTTGTGAATAGGCGAAATAGCTCAAAACCACAACGGCCGACCAAACCATGGCAAAACGAAATTCAGTAAACAGCGATAGGAGCAATAAAAAAATAAGGTACCATGGATGAATGGTGGTCGACATAAAATAATAAAGGGTCAGCAGCCAAAGCATGGAGGTGAACAAAGTGGTCAATTTTTGGTTGTTGGGCAGAAATGTAAACAGGGCCACCAGGACCAAAGTGGCGATCGGGGTAATATGGCCATAAGATTTGATGAGCTCCCATGGTTTGGCGTCGAATTGAAGGGCAACATGTTTGATGCCATTATAGAGGCCGGCATTGAATTCGAAATTCGTAAACCAAAGTCCTATGGTTTTGGTATAATTTGCCACAAATTCCGGGGTGTAAAATGGGAGCCATAGGATAAGGGCCGTTACGCCTACGGCCGCATAAAATGGCATGCTCCGCTTGATTCCCAAATATTTCAGGAACAATGGCAAAAACAAAAGCGGTACAAGTTTAATGGAAATCGAAAGGGCATAGACCGCTCCGCCCAAAATCAATTTGTTTACCGATAACAAATACATGGCCCAGACAAAAAAGAAGAGCATTACCCCCTCGAAATGCAGGTTGCCGGTAAGTTCAATGATCACCAATGGATTGAGGAAGTACCAATATATCATATGGGGCGATCGGTTGAGCGTTCTCAACAATTTCCTACCTAAATAGAAAATACCCAGATCTGCCGCAATAATCAAAAAACGCATCGCCACGACCGAACCGATGATGCTCTTTCCACCCAATATACCGGCAAGGAGAAAAAAAAGCTGATTTAACGGGGGGTAATTGCTATAATGGTTGGCGCTCAAACTCCCCATGCCTTGGTACAGCTCATTGGCATTTGCGATAATGGGGTTTTTCTGCTCGATCAGGGCAGTGGGCAAGTCCAAATACGGATTTATAAATTGACGTACCAACTCCCCATCCCATATGAAGCGAAAATAGTCTTGTGAAAGGTTGGGTTCCGCTGTAAAAAAAACAATCCGGAACAACAGGCCGGCCACCAATAAAAATTTAAGGTTCCATTTTTCAAATTGGATCAATTTGAAGCACAGAAAAAAAAGGGCGGCGAAGAGCGTAAGAAGTTTAACAAAATCGCTTCTAAGCAGTTGGTGGGCAAAGACACCATAAAAAAATAAACTCATGGCCACCAGTATGATAGGAACCTTGTGCAGTTTCCAATATGTGGTCAGGTGATTGGACATTTTTTGGCCTCTTGCTTACAACCCGACTAATTTAGGGTATTTGGGGGAGATGTAAGCCAATAAATACTTTCCATAAAGAAAATGGGAGCCAACTCCGAATTTTTGATGGAGGGTGGTCGACCGGGCCAATCGGTTATATCGGCCACTGCCTTCCAAAACTTTGGCATATTGAAATCAGGCCCTTGCGGTAAGCGATTTGAAGAAGACGAACCCGAATCCCAAGAACAGCATGAAATGAAATGGGAACAGACCAAAATCGTTCAAAGGAATGGCGCTGTACATGCCAAAGAGAAAATACACCATCAAGGCCGCTTCCAAAATCATATTGGGCGACAATTTTTTGGTGAGGTATTTATTGCCTTTCCAACTATCGGTAATGCTGTTCAAATTGAATTTTGGCGTTCTGACGAACTCACTTCTTTTTCCCATGTGGCCTTCCAGCACTGCGATTGAGTTGTGCAGTGAAAAGCCCAGCGCCACGGAGAAAAAGGTAAAGAACAACTTGATATAATCGACAAATTTATCAAAACTGCTGCCCTGAATGCTTTTATAGGTAAACCAGTAGCAAATAAAAAGGATTACCGTACTGACAATAAACAGGCTGATAATGTCGAACACCCAAGCCAAATGGCCGAACATGTTCTTGATGTACAGGATGGGAATGCTCAATAGGGCCACCGTGAAAACACATAGGAACATACTGCTGTTCAACAGGTGCATCACGCCATGGAACTTGGTCTTAAAAGAAATGTTTTTTGCGCTGATCACGTTCCAAACCGTTTTTCGGAAATTTTCAGCCCCGCCTTTGTTCCAACGGAACTGCTGCGATCGGGCGGCGCTCATCACCACGGGAAGCTCCGCAGGGGTCTCGACATCTTCCAAATACTTGAATTTCCAATTTTTTAATTGTGCCCGGTAGCTTAGGTCCAAATCTTCGGTAAGGGTATCGCCTTCCCAGTTTCCGGCATCGATAATGCACTCTTTACGCCAAATACCGGCAGTACCGTTAAAGTTGATGAAATGGCCTTTGGCATTTCTTCCCACCTGTTCCAAGGTAAAATGGGCGTCAAGGGCAAATGCTTGGATCCTGGTCAGTACGGAATATTCTCGATTGATATGTCCCCATCGGGTCTGTACCACGCCTATTTCCTCATCTTTGAAATAGATTACCGTTTTCTTCAACCAATCGGGAGCGGGCAAAAAGTCGGCATCGAAAATGGCGATGAAATCACCTTTTGCAATCTTAAGGCCTTCCTTTAAAGCACCGGCCTTATATCCCTGTCGGTTTTCGCGACGGATGTGTTGTATGTCGAGACCGGCTTCCTGTAGTGCCTGGATCCTATCGGCGGTATCATTTACAGAGTCGTCCGTTGAATCATCCAACACCTGTATTTCCAGTTTGCTTTTGGGATATTCTATTTTGGCAATGTTTTCCAACAAGCGTTCCATCACATACTCTTCGTTATAAACTGGGAGTTGAATGGTGACAAAGGGAATTTCACGGGGGTCTAGGAGATTGAATTTAGGGGCAATCTGGATTTGTCGTTTATAACCCAGATAATTGACCAACAGGTTCAACTGCGCAAGGCTGTAAAAGAAGATTAATAATAATGCTATTCCGTAAACAGCGATGATGATATAAGCGATTGTTAATCCCATTTTATTTGAAACTGTATTTAAAAATCCAACCTAGAATTTTTATGCCTGCAAATATACTACCTTTTACCGTACCTGACACTTTTGAGTGGCCAATTCTTTTTTTATAACGCACTGGTACTTCGGTGTATGACAAATTATTTTTGAGGGCCTTCAATTGCATTTCCACTGTCCATCCGTAGGTTTTGTCCTCCATTTCCAACCTCAGGAGCTGATCATATTTTATAGCCCTGAAGGGCCCTAGATCGCTAAACTTTGCACCAAACAACAACCACATCAATCGGGTCGCCAGCCAATTCCCGAAAACCTGCTGGGGGGTCATACTGCCCGTTTCCCTCAGTCGTTTGGTTCGTGCCCCTATCACCAAATCATAACCATTTGTTAATATGGGCGCCACCACTTGGTGGAGTTCTTCCGGGTAATCGGAGTAATCTCCATCCATAAATACGATAATATCGGGTACTTTGGACTGTTTGGCTATGTAGTCCATACCACATAGGCAGGCATATCCATAGCCCTTTCGCAGCTCGGTGAGAACGGTAGCCCCTGCTTTTGCTGCGTTTTCTGCGGTATTATCGGAAGAATTGTTGTTGATAACTATTATCTCCGAAACCACATCAGGAATGTCATTGACCACCGAAGCGATCGAATCTTCCTCATTGTACGCTGGAATAATGACTTTGATGTCGGTCATTTAGGGCATGGATTCTTTAATTGTCTTGCTCTGGGCAAAAGTAACTTAAACAGTCGGTACAAGTTTTGTTTTACGATTGTTTTCCGTTCACCAATTGCATCAGATCCACATCGTTGCCCAACAAGATTTGATTGCCATCGATTCGACCCTTTAGGGGGCCGTTTTCCAATTTCAGCACGCCACGTGGGCAAACCGCCGAACAAATACCACAACCTACACAACTCGACCTCACGATGTTTTCACCTTTCTGCGCATAAGCACGCACATCGATCCCCATTTCACAATAGGTCGAACAATTGCCGCAAGAAATGCATTGCCCACCATTGGTGGTGATCCTGAACCTGGAGAACAATCTTTGCTGGAACCCCAATATGGCCGCCATGGGACATCCGAAACGGCACCATACCCGGTTGCCCAGCAAAGGATAAAAACCTGTGCCGATCACCCCTGAAAAAATACTGCCGATCAAAAAGCCATAGCTTTTACGTAGGGTTTCAGATTTGAAAAGGAATATGTGGCCTTCACTGCTATACAAATGGATGCCGATCAAGACCATAACGACCACAAAATACCCGACGGCACCGTAAAGAGCATCTTTTTGAAATTGTTTCCTTTTGAACACGATCACCCATCCAAAGACCACCGTTAGGATCGATCCCACCCCAAGGAGAAAGCTGCTCTTGGTCAACCAGTATTTGCCTGTATCGTTTCCGAGGTACGAATAGATCACCGCCGTGGTCATCAAGGTCACAAAGACCACAACGCTGTGCACCACCCATCGCTCGATTTTCCATGCCGATAATTTCTTGTCGCTCAATTGCCTGAACGGATCCCCAGCGGTCTCTGCCAATCCACCACAACCGCACACCCATGAGCAATACCAACGTTTCCCGTATTTATAGGTGAGTATGGGGGAAATTACAAAGATGGAAAGGATACCAAAAAGGAGCATCGCCATGCCCAGATCACCGGAAGCGATGAAAGCTTTGATCCTGTACTGTTCAAAATTGTAATAGTTCAGGGGCCACATGTTCTTAAGATCGTAATAGGGCAGGCTGCCATTGAGCCTTGCCATGATTTCCGGGATGAGAAAGGCAAAGGCGGTTTGAAAGAACATGACGCTGCCCGTTCGTATCACCTCATAACGGTTATGCCTGTATTTCCATATGAACTTAATACCAAAGGCCAGAATGGCCACGGTATACAAAGTCCCATAAACAAACCATTGACTGGCTGGGTTCCCGCTCAGCAAACGGCTCAATGGGTCGAATAACGAAATGACGCCCTGGTTGCTGCCGTCCTTGACCATGCCGAGGTACTCCGGAAAAAAATAGAGTACGATGTAAAATCCGGTGAGCGCGATGCCCGATAGCCAACCGAAAAGCCCTGCATTAGAAATCGACTTGAACCAAACCCCATCATTTTTAATGCCTTTAAGCTTTTGCCCGTAGGCCGACTTGGCAAACCAAACAACACCGCCAAAAATTGATGCCAGGGAAATGGTAAGCCATAAAGTCTTATTGGGGAAGTCGACATTGAAGGCCGCCAAAAGCAAGATGCCCAACCCGGACATGCCCAAAAGGGTGGCCAATTTTTGACCCTTGCCGAGGGCCTTGCTGGGCGCGCCTGTCAAGGACATATTGTGATCAATTGTACTCATCGTTGCCTTGGTTTAGATTGATTTTCAATAGGAGTGCAGCTAAGTTAACATAAAATGGAACCCCCTTTTTAGCTTCAACCAACATTGAAAATGTTTTGCCAATTTTCCTTTTTTATTTTTAACCGTGTGTTGAACTGTCTATTATAGGCCTCCAGAATATCGTGCTCATAGCGGTCATAGAACTCTGGATCGAAGTTGGCATCTTTCAAATGTTCCATGACATGATCTACGCCCACGCCTTGTTCCAGCCAACGGTCGAAGATCTGGTGCCGCATGCGAATCCCGAAAGTATTGATGCCCAAAAACCTTTTGCTGGCTTTATCAAAGGCGACCGTAATACAAATTTTTTCTTTGGGATGGCGCCAGTGAAAGTGCATTTCATTTTCTTTTTTGGAGCCGGAACTGAAGACCCACCCATAAGTTTGGTATTCAATATCCAAGAATTTTGCGGAATTGAACCAATGCCCGGGATGGTAAGGCATTCTATTGCCACAAAGGGTTTGTGCCAAGGTTTCGCCCATCATCCGCCCTGTATACCAAACTGCTTCGATGGGTCGCCGCAGGCCAATGGGTTCGTGTTGTTCCGCGCAGTCTCCAATGGCATACACGTCCTTGATATTCGTTTCCAGAAAACGGTTTACCAATACCCCTTTGCCAAGTGCTATCCCCGAATCCCGCAAGAAATCAATATTGGGGGATACCCCTGCCGTGAGCCCGACCAGATCACAGGCAATGGTTTCCCCTTTATCGGTGCGCACCGCCTTTACCCTGCCCTGGTCATCTGATATTATTTCCGCCAAATTGGTGTCCAATCTGAGGTCGATATGATGTTCCAAAATATGTTCGTTGATCATTTGAGATTCCCCATCGGGCAAAACCCCATTCCAAAAACTACTTTCCCGAACCAGAAAGCTTACCGGAATATCGCGACTTCGAAGCATTTCGGCCAATTCTATGCCGATGAGTCCGCCCCCAACGATTACGGCCCGTTTGCAAATTTTGGCATTGGGCGCGTCCGCTTCCAATTGGTCCAGGTCCTGTTTTGAATAAAGGCCTTGGACCCCTAAAAGATCTTGTCCGGGCCATCCGAACTTGTTCGATTTGGAACCTGTTGCGATCACCAACTTATCATAGGTCAATGACCTTGATTCGTCGAGCGTTAATTTTTTCTCATCGGTGTTCACTTGGGTTACATAACCCCTTACCAGGTCGATGCGGTTTTTTTTCCAGAACCAGTGCTCATAGGGCTGAATGTGATCGAATTTCATATGGCCCATATATACGTACATCAGGGCAGTGCGTGAAAAAAAGTAATCGGTTTCGGCAGAGACAACGGTGATTTTTTTATCTGAAAGTTTGCGTATATGTCGTGCAGCGGTGATTCCTGAGATGCCATTTCCGATGATGACAATATGTTCCATGTGGTGTTATTGGTGATTGCAGGTTCTGTCGAAGCTAAAGATAAGAACTTAACCATTCAAGGCAATTTAATTTTGGCTTATGTTTGTGGCCAAAAAGGTTTGGGATCTTGGGAACAGCATTGAAACCACAATGCCCGACCTTCTAAGATTCAAGCATGTCTACATTCCGGATAGTAAGCATTTCAGAAGGTGTACGACATACCACATTATTCGGTATTCCAATGAAGTTCTACCCAAAAATAGTGTTGCTGGTTTTGTTGTCTATCCTTACATCGGTGGTGAAGGGACAGGAACAACAGGATTTTTTCACTAAGGCCGATGTCTTTTTCCACACTTATGTTAAAGCGGGGAAGGTAGATTATCGCTCCCTTAAAAGCCAGCCGCAAGAACTGGACGGACTGCTGCTATTGGCCAAGGAGATATCCATTTCAAAAAACAATGCGAGTGTATACCAAGCTTTCTGGATCAATACTTATAACTTGTTGGTAATCAAAGGCGTCGTTGACAATTACCCCCTAAAATCGCCTCTCGATGTTGATGGTTTTTTCGATAAGATCACTTATGGGGCCGGAGGAATGAACATCACCCTAAATGAATTGGAGCATCGATTGCTCAGGGAAAATTTTCCCGATGAGCCGCGATTTCATTTTGTCCTGGTATGTGCAGGACTGGGCTGTCCGCCCATTATCGATAAGGCCTATCTGCCTACCTCCTTGGAAGCGCAATTGGAAGCCCAGACCAGTAAGGCGATGAACGACCCCAACTTTATACGCACCACCGACAATCAAATACTGGTATCCCAAATATTCCAATGGTATGCCGCCGACTTCTCACGAAACGGCAATAGATTGATCGGCTTCATCAATCGCTATAGAGAGCCGGATCTGTCGGCCGGGGCCAAGATCGGTTTCTATCCTTACGATTGGACGTTGAACGACATCAAGCACTGAGACACTTTTGAAATTCAATAATTCACCTGGTCTAATTTTTTTCGGGCTCGTTTAAATAGATTATTTTTAGGCAGTTAAGCGACCTCCATGAGAACCCTAAAATTATCACTCCTTTGTTTTTTACAACTTTCGTGCATGGGCCAGGTCGTCGAGAAAATCAATGGCATTAGTTTCGTTGCCTCTCGGGAAGCCGCTTTGCAAGAGCATGTTGATGAGTTGGCCAAGGTCAATGCCAACCATGCTGCGATCATGCCTTTCGGCTTTATCAGGGAAGTCGATTCCCCTGAAATTATTTTCGATACCGAACGACAATGGTATGGGGAAACCAAAAAAGGGGCCAAGCAGTATATAGAATTGTTGCACGGCAACGGCGTGAGAGTGATGTTGAAACCGCAGATTTGGATTTGGCGGGGTTCCTTCACCGGGCACTTATCGATGAAGTCGGAGGAAGAATGGAAGGCATTGGAGGCTTCCTACGATCAATTCATCCTGAACTATGCGAAGCTGGCACAGGAAACCAATACCGATATATTCTGCATAGGCACGGAATTGGAACAGTTCGTAAAGAACCGGCCCGATTATTGGAAAGCGCTCATCAAGAAAATTCGCAAAGAATACAAGGGAAAATTGACCTATGCCGCAAACTGGGATGAATTCCAGAGGACGACTTTTTGGGATGACCTCGATTATATCGGGATCGATGCCTATTTTCCCTTATCCGATGAGAAATCACCATCCGTGGAACAGCTCAGAACCGGATGGCAAAGATGGAAGCCCGCCATTACCGCGCTGGCTAAAGCGAAAAAAAAGCCCGTACTATTTACCGAATTTGGGTACCGCAGCATGGACTATACCGCAAAGAAACCTTGGTTGGTGGATCGGGATGTGGATAACGTGAATCTGGTAGCCCAAGTGAACGCTACCAAAGCGATCATGGAGGAATTTTGGAACGAAGAATGGTTCGCCGGAGGTTATGTTTGGAAATGGTTTATTGAGCACCAAAGGGCAGGAGGTGCAAATGACAACCAGTTTACGCCCCAGAACAAACCCGCCGAAGCAGTGATCGGGCAATATTATAAACGCAACCGTTGAAGTTGGGGGCTTTTTTTTAATGCGAAAGGGTCAGAGGCATCGACCTTAGCCGCTGCCCTGTCAACCTAAAGACGGCGTTTGCAATGGCCGCACCTATTGGTCCTAAAGGAGGTTCCCCGACACCGCCCGGATTCTCCGCATTTTGCAGGATCACCACATCGATTTCTTTGGGTGTATGCCTCATCAATGCCATTTTATAGGGGCCATATATGATCGGCTGTAATTGACCGTCCTGAACGTACATCTGTTCGAACATTGCAGCGCTCATCCCCATGATGATGCAGCCCTCACATTGCGCCCTGATCTGGTCGGGATTGATCGCCAATCCGGGATCGATGGCACAGGTGACCTTATGCACCTTTATTTCCCCTTCCTCAATGGAGACTTCGACCACCTGTGCCACCGGGGTATTAACGTCGGTGGAGGCAGCAAAACCCATCGCCCTACCGTTGACCACCCCGTCTCTCCAATTCGCTTGTTTCGCCGCAGCCTTGATGACCTCTTTTAATCGGTGCCCGCGTTCATCGTCCTGGATTTGGCCGAGACGGAACTGTACCGGGTCTTTGCCCGCCTTCAGTGCCAATTCGTCCATGAAACTTTCGATGGCGAAGGTGTTTGCCAAAAGGCCCAGACTGCGCCACCAACTCGTGGCAAAGGGCAATTTTACCCGCCAGGAAATGGCCCTGTAATGGGGTATTTTGCCGTATTGGATCATTCCCCCGCGCCAAGCGCCGACATCGGATCCCGTGATCATGCCGGCAATGGCTGGCAATAAGGGCGACCCCAGCATCACATCCCCGCTTGAAACATTGTGCTCAAAGGCCATGATCTTCCCGTCCTCACCCAATTTTGCCTTTAATACATGATGGGTAGGCGGCCTGAAGGTATCGTTCTGGAACTCTTCCTGTCGGTTGAAAAAACATTTGACCGGTTTTCCAACGGCTTTTGACATTACCGCTGCCTGGATGGCGTTCGGGGTATGCAACCTTCTCCCGAATCCCCCTCCGAGAAAGGTGGGGATCAGGTTGACCTGTTCTTGCTTGAAGCCCAGTCGATCGGCAACTTCTTTTATTGTTAATTCGATGACCTGTGTCGACATCATAAGGGTCGCTTTTTGATCTTCCACAAAGGCAACCGTGCCATTGGGTTCCATTTGTGCATGAGCGCCAATCGGACTGGTATATTCGGCATAGATCAAACCTTCCTCTCCCTGTAGCATTTCTTCGGCATCACCAGTCTTTTGTATGATATGGGGGGTGCCCTGCCCCACTTTAATCATGTTTGCAATGTCTTCCGATTGCCATATTTTATCCACCTCCCAGGATACTTCGATCGCTTTTTTGGCGTTTTCGGCCTCTGTTCTTGAAGTGGCGATGACCCCTACAAAGTCCTTTTCCACTACCACCTTCACCACCCCCGCCATCTTTTCAGCTTCAGCGGTATCGGCAGCTTTGAATTTGGCCCCGATTTGCGATGGCCTTACCACCGATCCATAGAGCATCCCTGGCATACTGGCATCCATCCCAAATATCGGAACTCCCAGTACTTTATCTTTTAAATCGACCCTAGGCAGTGGTTTTCCGATGAACTTATAATCCTTGATCGCTTTTAACGGGGGTGTCTTCGGCACTTTCCATTCGGTGACACCCTGCACTGCCTCTCCGTAGGTCATCGTCTTGTCATTTGCCGATATGATGCCTGTGGCGATGATCAGTAAAGCGGGGTCGGCCCCCATTTTTTTGGCCGCTTCCAATTTGATCATTTCCCGCATGGTCGCCGCAAGCTCCCTTAACGGTACCCAGAGACTTGAAATGGAGGTGCTGCCTCCTGTGCCGAAACTGTCTATATTTCCGGATGCGGAGGCCGCATG
The DNA here is from genome assembly GCA_963710535.1 of uncultured Flavobacteriaceae bacterium. Lineage (GTDB taxonomy): Bacteria > Bacteroidota > Bacteroidia > Flavobacteriales > Flavobacteriaceae > Pelagihabitans. The sequence continues at coordinate 403,273 of CAVQAW010000010.1, read as the reverse complement.
CACCACGCTCATCATCCCAAAATCAACCTCCAGTTCGTCGGCCGCAATTTGGGCCAGGCCGGTAAAGGTGCCTTGGCCCATTTCTACTTTCGGACAATGAAAAAGCACGGAATTGTCTGCACGCACTTCGAACCATATGGTCGGGTCATCGGTATTTCCCAGATAGGGCGATTCCGCAGTATTCACCATTTCCGCTATTTTTCTCCTTATCGGGTTTCGGGCCAAATAGGTCGTTCCCAGGACCACCGCTGTACCGCCCAATGCAGTGCGCACAATAAACCTTCGACGCGAAATGCCTTTGTTTTCCTTGCTCATCTTATGTAGAAGGGTTTTCTGAAGTGGTTTGGATCGAGTTCTGAATTTCGCTGGCCCGGTGGATCGCCTTGCGCATTCGGTAATAGGTACCACAGCGGCACACATTGGTAATATTGTCGTCGATTTCCTTGTCGGTGGGATTTGGATTTTGAAGCAGGAGCGCTGCCGTGGCCATCATAAATCCGGGTTGGCAATAGCCACATTGGGGAACGATTTCTTCTATCCACGCCTGTTGCACAGGGTGTATCCGTGTTTCCGAACCAAGTCCTTCCACGGTCACGATCTTTTTGCCTTCGGCGAATTTTACGGGATAGGTACAAGACCTCAGGGCCTCCCCATCCATCAATAGGGTACAGGCGCCACAGGCAGCCTGCCCACAACCAAATTTAGAGCCCTTTAGATCGAGAACGTCCCGAACGACCCAAAGGAGTGGGGTTTCGCCATCGACGTCGATGGTCTTAGGTTGGCCATTGATCACAAAATTAATTTTCATTGCAACTTATTTTTTGATGTTTGTGCCTCGGGTAGTAAAGTAGTCCTGTAAATATAGGTCCTTCTTTTGGAATACCATTTTAATCCATTGGAAGGGAAACGGTTTTTTCGGAGGTCATCCGCGACATGACTTTTGAACTAAATTTGATATAACACTTTCGCATTTGCCAAGGGTTGGTTAATTTTGTTTCTGGATGGTGCCCATTATCATCGCGTTTACCCTATGAATTATAGACGGCACATGGTGTTCAATTGCTCTAAATATTGGCTCTGTTTTGCAATTTCGACCTTGATGGCGCTGCCGGCCATGGTTGCCCAGGAAACCCTGCAAACCGTAGTGGCCAGGGATGGGGATGGAATTTTTTCGGTACTCCGTAAAGAGGGAATCGATGTTGTAAAATACTACGAAGCCTTCATTCACTTGAATAAAGACAGGCTCAAGGATGGCAGCCGTTTGGTTGTAGGTACGGAATACCTGCTTCCGGAAGCTCCCGACTCCTTTAAGAATATGGGGTCTTACATCGCATTGCCGAGCGGTGACGAATCGCCGGTCTTTGGAGCGGAACTTGAAACCCTTAAAAAGAAAGACAGTTTGCTGCAGAACACCGTCTATTATTTGGTTTCCAATCAAATGGTCCAATCCCCGACAAATGTGGAAAAAGCGGCAGGCGGCACCGAGGATGAACTCGCAAAACTTGTGGCACGAAAGCTATTGCAAAGTGGGGCAAGGGTATATGTCTTCAGGGAAAGTTTGGGCAATTCCCTGGAATTGAACGAATTGGTCAGCATCGTCAACAAAAGGTATTTGATGCACAATGGCAAGTACCAAAGACTGTTGATCATCAAATCGCAAGAAGGTCCAGAACTTGCCGAATTGGAAGCTACCATATATCATGAAGAAGGCAGTAAGGATGGGCAAAGATTATCGGAAAGCATGATTAAAACACTTGGGAAAAAGTATGTCGCCATAAAGACGGCAGCGGCATATTCATCGGTTTTTACGGACACCCAAAATATTTTGTTCGCCAAGAATATGTTGCCGAGTTTGATATATATCGAATTTGGCAAAAAACCGAGCAATAATCCCACATTGAAGGTCACCTCAAACAAGAAGAATCTGGCTGACTTGATTGCCAATGGCATCTTTACAGATTTTTCCAAACTTGATTTCCAGGATAATGAATAAAAAGCAAGACGGGAGTACCGATCCGAGCGAAACCTGCTACCCCATGATGCATGGGAAGCGTAGGCATATTGGTTTGTTCTTTTTGTTGGTCTCTTTTTCGATGGCCCATTGGGCCAATGCCCAAAATAGCTTGATACGGGTAAAGGCGGAGAAAGGCGACGGTATCCTTTCCTTATTGAGAAAGCAAGGGGTCAATCCTTATGAAAGCTACAATGAGTTTATCGCCCTCAATGCGGATAATTTACGCGATAGCGTCCATTTATACGAAGGACGCGACTACAAAATTCCAATGGTAAAGTTAGATAGCCTCTCGCCCGCCGATTCGGTTCCGAACAAGTCCGATGTCGGTCTAGAAAAGAACGAATTATCGTTTCCCATCTTCGGAGAGCAGCATGCCTTGGTTACCATGAAAAGCGAGCGTCTTAAGGGGAATGTTTATTATCTCATTTCCGGCCATGGCGGTCCGGATCCGGGGGCTATGGCGAATTATGCGGGAAAGGCTATATCTGAGGATGAATACGCCTATGATGTCACCCTTCGGTTGGCCAAGGAACTGCTGTCTCACGGGGCTTCGGTATATGTGATCATCAGGGACGGGAACGACGGCATCCGGGATGAACGTATCCTCGAAATGGATCAGGACGAGGTTGCCTACCCGAACGAGACCATCCCATTAAACCAGGTGGCGCGCCTTAAACAAAGGGTCGATATTGTGAATGAGCTCTATGCGGAAAACAAAGGAAAATACCAAAGATTGATCGTTACACATGTCGATAGCCGTAGCAAGGGCCAAAACATCGATGTTTTCTTTTACCACCATGAGAAAAGTAAAAATGGAAAGAAATTGGCCGAAAGCATCCACAAGACGTTTGAATTGAACTACAAAAAGTACCAGCCGAATCGCAATTATTCCGGCACTTTTGAAGACAGGACCTCTTTATATCTGGTCAAAAAGACCCACCCCGCCATGACCTTCATCGAAATTGGCAATATCACGAACACAAAGGACCAAAGGCGCATTCTCGATCCCGACAACCGTCAGGCCCTTGCCAAGTGGATTTCCGAAGGGGTTTTGCTCGATTTTGAGGAAAAATAAAACGCGACCTTCTTCGGATTTAAATTAAAATCTTGCGACGGTAGTAATCGTAGAGTTGCTGAGGTCCGGCACCCAGATAATTTTTGAGATGTATCATCCCGAAATAATATTGCAGGCGAACCTTGCCCCTCTTTTCGTATCTTCTCGCAGAGGTTTTCACATGTCTAGGTAGGATCTTGAAGGCCGTCAACCTATACAAACGCCCGATAAACTCATTGTCCTCAAAAATGAGATAATCCTCATTATATCCCCCCGATCTGTTAAAAAGGGACTTTGTGATAAACAGCGATTGATCGCCTCCTCTGCATAGTCGAACATTGACCCTGGTGAACCATGCGAAGAAACCCAAAAAACGACTCTGGCTGTCGAATTTCATCTGAAAGCACCCAACAAGATGGCCTACGCCTACGGCCTCAAGTATACTTTGGTCGAAGTACTTGGGGGGAACGGTGTCGGCATGCAAAAAATACAGGATTTCCCCTTTGGCCTCATGGGCACCTTTGTTCAACTGCTTGGCGCGGCCTTTTTCCGAATCGATGACCCGTGCCCCGGAGGCCAAAGCAATTTCTACCGTACGGTCATCGCTGCCTCCATCGACCACAATGATTTCCCCAATATGCCGGGAATTGCTATTTTCCTTGATTCGCGCAAGTGTATTTGCAATGATGGCCGATTCATTGAGCACGGGAATGATTACGGAAATCTTCATTATAAAGGTTGTTTTATAAATTCTATCTTACAAAAATGAAGTGGTGGCCCAAAGGACAATAGGTTTATATTTCCCTTAGCAAGGCCTTGAACAAACGTATCATATCCGGTTCCGCAGCATTGGCCACCGCGATTATTTCGTGGATATCCACCGCCTGCAGGTTATCAGGATCGCACTCATCGGTCAAAACCGAGACCGCCACGACCGGTAGTCGTAAATGGTTCGCCACGATTACTTCCGGCACGGTACTCATGCCCACAGCGTCGGCCCCTATAATCTTCAACATCCTATATTCTGCCCGGGTTTCGAGCTGTGGTCCTATGACTGCTGCATAGACACCACGATGCAGGGCAATGCCTTCCCGTTTGGAGATGGCTCCCAATCGCTGGCCCATATCTTTGTCATAAGGGTCGGCCATATCCAGAAATCGCTCGCCGAATTCCGACACATTTTTGAATGCCAATGGGGAGCCGCCTTGTAAATTGATATGATCGGTGATCAACATGATCTCCCCTTTTTTAAAATCGAGGTTAACTGCACCTGCCGCATTGGAGATAAACAATTTTTGAATCCCCAGGGCATGCATTACCCTAATGGGGTAGGTCACATCCACAAAATCATAACCTTCGTATAAATGGAACCTGCCTTCCATCACTACTACATTTTTGCCTTCAAGGCGGCCAAATACCAACTTTCCTGAATGAAATTCCATCGTGGCCAACGGAAAGTATGGAATATGGTTGTAGTGTGCCTCTATACGATCTTCAATGCCCTGTGCCAATTTGCCCAATCCGGTGCCGAGAACGATCCCAACTTCGGCTTGCTCAAAACCTTTGTTTTTAAGATAGGCCACGGATTCATCGATTTGTTTTTTAGTCATTCTTCATATGTTTTATAAAAGGGATGAAAACTTTTTGGTCTTTGATGTCCTCGAAGGTGTCAATATCATTTTTGGGCCTTAAAAGGTAGACCTTGTCAGTTTTTAAATCGTTTAAGGTGGCCTCCAATACGTTTGCCGTGCCCCAATCTTTGTTCTTGAAAAGTTCCGGCGCCCATTTTTTCAGTCCCAATAGATAATAACCCCCGTCAATGGCCGGTCCGACCACATAATCGTTGTCGTCCAAGGCTGAAAATGCCTGTTCGATATCTTGCTGGGTCAAGTCGTAAATATCGCTCCCAATGATACAGATTTTCTCAAAACCCGCTTCCAAACCTTCCAAGAAGGCATTGGCCATACGGATTCCCAAATCGGTACCCTGCTGTAGTTTTTTGGCATAAATGGTATCGTCCCAAACATCGTTATCCCATATGTTTTCGGAGTAGTACACATGCTTGGCCATAGGCAGATGCTCCGTAATTTTAACGGTATGCTGCAATAAAAACCGATAGATTTCCAAGGCGGCAGTATCCCCAATGGTTTTCGCAAGACGGGTCTTGCATTTGCCCAATTCAGGATTTCTTGTGAAAATCAGCAAAAGGTCTTTTGAGCCAACCAAGGTAAAATGGATGGTTTTCGTGTCTGTTTCGCTGCGGTTGTTTAAGATGATGCCCAAGTTATTTAGAATAAGGGATTAGGGGAAAGTGGATTTATTGATCGATTCGGCAAATAAGTGAAGCGAAACGGATAGGGTTGTCTTTTTGAAATGACTTGGTTTCAAACGAACATGATTTAGAATGGGTATTAGTGCAAATCTCTGTTTTATTGAGGTTTCGTCGTCGATAGGTCTTTGTCATCATAAACCCGTTCTCCCTTAATCAACAATTTCCCCCAATGCTTGTTAAAGGCATGAACCTTGTTGGTTTCCTCTTCCTTTTTATCGTAAACCGGTTGGCCTTTGTTGACCCATTCGAAGATGCCGCCATAAAGGTTTTTCACATCGCTATAGCCCAAAGCCATTAGCTTTTCTCCAAGGTCTTCCGAACGCACCCCTATACTGCAATACACCACAATAGGGGTTTTTTTGTTTGGAATCCTGGCCATGACAGAATCTTTGTTGAATTCCTTATCCCCGGCCCAATAAGCCTCTTTGAGATGACTTACCCGATACTCTTCGATAGCCCTCGTATCAATGAGCACATATTGGTTATTCCGCTGGGCGAGGGTATCGGCATAGATATAGGGTACCGTGCCCTTGTTCCATTTTTCAAGTGCATTGTCAATGCTTTTCTGTGCCAATAAGGTCGAGGTGCCGGCAAGCAAAAGCATAACATTATTCAAAAAAACTTTCATAACAACTGTAATCGATCACAAAGATAGTATTTTAGAGGCGCTCTCTATGAGGCTGGTCTGAGACTATTTAAAAACATTTTGATATGAATGGAAATAAAATGACATTTTTCCTTTTGCTCTTGTCAATCGCTTTAAGCTCTTGTAAAAACAACGAACGGAAGCAAGTACCTATGGCTACCACCAAAACCGATACCGCTTATTATAAGGAAGCCTTCCGTCCCCAATTTCATTTTTCCCCTGAGCGTATGTGGATGAATGATCCCAATGGGTTGGTATATAACCAGGGCATCTATCATATGTTCTATCAGTACTATCCCGAGGATATCGTTTGGGGGCCCATGCATTGGGGCCACGCCACGAGTACCGACCTCATATATTGGCAACATCAGCCCATAGCGCTATATCCGGATGAACACGGACTTATTTTTTCAGGCAGCGCTGTTCTTGATGCCAAGAACAGTTCTGGTTTTGGCAGCCTTGAAAATCCGCCTTTGGTGGCTATTTTCACCTATCACGATATGGAAGCTGAAAAAGCGGGCAAAACCGATTATGAAACCCAGGGCATTGCCTATAGCTTGGACAATGGAAAGTCTTGGACGAAATACAAAGCCAATCCCGTCATCCGAAATCCAGGCGTAAAGGATTTTAGGGACCCAAAGGTTATTTGGCACGAGGAAAGCCAAAGTTGGGTGCTAACGCTGGTAGCGGGCGATCACGCTGAGTTTTATAGCTCCCAAAATCTTATCGATTGGCAAAAACAAGGTGATTTTGGAAAAGATATCGGGGCACACGGAGGGGTTTGGGAATGTCCGGATCTTTTATCTTTCAAGGTCGATGGTACCGGCGAAACCAAATGGGTCTTGTTGATCAGCATCAATCCTGGGGCTCCCAATGGTGGAAGTGGCACCCAATATTTTGTGGGGAATTTTGATGGAAAGACCTTTACCGCCCAACAGAAAGGGGAAGGATGGGTCGATTGGGGGACCGACAATTACGCTGGAGTCACTTTTAGCAATGTTCCTGATGAAAACCCCATTTTTATCGGGTGGATGAGCAACTGGGCCTATGCAACGGCAACACCAACAGAAAACTGGCGCAGCGCCATGACCTTGCCCCGGACACTTTCCCTAAAGAAGGTAGGGGATCGCTATGAGCTCTTCAACTATCCGGTGGAGGGTCTCGACAATATAATCGATTCGGGAGCACCCAAGGAAATCGCAGTAGAGGGGAATCAAACGGAAAGCCTGCCGCTCAACGATGGCAATCAGTCGGAAATCAAGTTTACTACTTCCTCCACTGACTTTGTACTGCACTTAAAAAACGGGGCTGGAGAACGCCTTACCCTCACCATGGATGGCAAACGGAAACTTTTTCTTTTAGATCGCAAGTCGGCAGGAAGAATTGATTTTAAAGAAAGCTTTGCCGAAAAAGTACAACAAATGCCCATAGTTGATTTGCCAGTGGAGGGTTACGAAGTGAGGTTGTTGCTCGATTGGTCTTCATTGGAAGTCTTTATCAATAAAGGCGAATATGTGATGACGGTTCAACTATTTCCCAGCAAGCCGTTCGATCGGTTCGAAGTGGAAAATACAAGGCCGGAGGCCTTGGTGTTGAAAGACTTCCAAATGGGCAGTGTAAAAAGTATCTGGTGATTTCGTTGGCTGCCGCGGGACTTCTATTCTTTTGCTACGGAGGTCATTTCCCGGGCCATGGCTTCGAGATCGATGCCCATGTTTTCCTTGTTTACCCGTAAAATTGTTTCTTTCCATGGAGCGGGCAGTTTTTTATAACCTTCTTTCGCTCCCATGATCATCCCTGCCACGGCTCCGACCGTATCATTGTCACGGCCATAGTTTATAATGAACATCATGGTTTTTTCAAAATCGCCTTGTCCGAATTCGAGCGCAGTGACCAATATCTGCCATATTTCTCCTGCATGAAAAGGGATGGCCATTTCATGGTCCTCCAAAAACTGATAGATCATTTCTTGTCTGATCCAGTCTTCCCTATTCCCTGGGAATCCTTTTGGCATGCGATAGGTCACTGCCTTCTGGGTCAATAACGAATCGGGGATGGCCATGTCTTGGATTGCCAATACTTTTTTAATCGAAGCGTCCGCGACCGAATAGGGAATGCGCCTTACCAATCTACTGTCTTGATAACCATAGGGATCTACAAAAGTGGCCGTATTGAGGATCGAGTCGATATTTTGGGTCCTCAAAGCCATTTGTGTCATGGCGGATACCAAGGCCGATATGTCCTTGGCGTAGCCTATATCAAAAATGGCATGATCATAGGCCAAATCATAGGCCCCCTCCGCAGTTCTGGAAACAAGTCCGAACATCGGCGTATAGAGCTGGCCTGCACAGGACATTTCGCCACCATAAAATCGATTCAAGGCCTGTTGGTAGGCTTGATTGCTTTTTTGCTGGGCAAGCGCCACCCTGGCCCATTCCTTGATCCAGTCTATTTTTTCAATACTGTTATCCAGGGCATCCGGATCGGTCAAAAGGTCTTTGTCCGAGAGGCTTTTCGCAACCGATTGGTAATAGTCGGCGATGAATTTGGCAAAATTTTCCCCGTTCAGTTTTCCTTTGTTTTCGCGGAGGTATTTTACCGTCAGGTATTTCCAACGGGTATCATCGGTTGTGGCTCCTGCCAATAGGTTATTTGACCAAGTGCCTTCCGGTGACCTTTCCCTTATGGCAGGGGTAAGTCCGGTGATATAACCATATTTCAGTTGAATGTCTTCGCGGTACCACATTTCGGTCGAAGCCCCCATGGCATCACCTATGGCCGATCCAACCAGGGCACCCAGAACCTTGTCGTAATACACTTCCTCGGAAAGCTGAAGCGAATCGGCACCATAAGCCACTTTTTGGGGTGTTGGAATAACCACTTGGGGCGTTTTGTCAACACAGGACAGCACTAGGCTGGAGGTCAGGATTATAAAAAAAACAATTTTGGGGCTCATGGTAAGATCAATTTATAGGCGGTTCTCAAAAGATAGTCTTTTTCCTCAAGGGTACGTTCCAGTGGCAACTGCGCCAGACCCAGCAAACGGCGCATGATCTCTATGCCAGCAACTTGGGCCAGTAACCTTTCATCGACGTTTCCCCCATACAACCGTGCCAGCGTTTCCAGATGTGCCCTTTCGCCCGTGGCCATAATGAGATGGGCCGCCATGACGCCCAGATCGAATTCTTTGAAGCCAACGAATCCGAATTCGGGATCGATCACATAGATACGTTCCCCTGCCGTCATCCAACTGCCGGGATAGTAATCGCCATGTAAAAGGATATCTCCACGGGAAAGATATCTTTCCCCAACAGCTCCCACCACAGTTTTCAATACGGGGTCGGATTTGTAGGGAAGCGACAATTGCTGCAAGCCGATCTGGACATCATCCAGCGGGAATCCGTTCTGCTCCAAAAAAGGCAGCACAAAAATATGTTGGTGGTTCAATTGCCGCATGCGATGGTTGTCTGGAAAGTTTTTGGGGGCCTTCGTCCGATGGATCATGGCCAGGATCGACACCAGCGTTTCAACCTGCTCCGCCTTTATTTCCCGGAGCCCATAAACAGAGGTCATGTCTTCGCATCGGCCCAGATCTTCGAGCATCAAAAGGTGATTTAGGGCATCGTATCCCAATATTCGGGGGATATGGGCAGTAATGGTTCCCCTTTTGAGAGCCTGGTAAAATTGATGTTCTACTGCGATTCGATCGATCGGGGCCTCTACCTGTTTGAATTTCTCGACGTAGGGCCTTGATTGTTTCAGGATGAAGGTGCGCTGGTTGGTCTTGGCCCTGACAATCACGTTCATGTTGCCCTCCCCAGGTTTTTCCAACGATAGTAGGTGCTCCCCGGGATGTAACCAGTCGTTCGACTTTAAGTATGGCTCTAATTCATCAAGCGGCACATCGACATCTATATGCTTCAAAACAATGGCGTTTTAGTTTAAAAATCAAGTAATCTTCGATGATAGTTGATTTGGCCCAAATGATAGGTCAAATGTGTTGCGAGATGTATCAAAAAAAAGCCCGTGGTCATTTTTTCCTTGAAAACGATCAGCGGAAATTCCTTGTTCATGTCCTCTTCCTTGAGTTTCTTCAAGGTTTTGTCCAAAATGGCCGCGGTTTCCTTGATGCGGCGAAGCAATTCGGTTTTGGGAATATTTTTTTCCGAAAATTCAAGTTCCCTTTGCCTGATATAATCCGAGCCTCCCAAAGTCGCCCCGATATAGGCATTAAGGTTGCCGACCAGATGTAAACAGAGGTTGCCCGCACAATTGGCGATCTCCTTATCGACGACCCAAAGATTCGATTCGTTCCGATAAGCATCGATTTCGGTGGCCAATTGGGCCAGATCTCTTTGAAATAGGGTATTGAGCGTTTTTAAGACCATAACTGTGCGATGCTTTAATTACGACGACAAAGTTAATCAACTAAGGAGAGTAGTAGTAAAAACAAAAAATCCTTACCGTGAAGTAAGGATTTTTTGTGGTGCCTCCAGGAATCGAACCAGGGACACATGGATTTTCAGTCCATTGCTCTACCAACTGAGCTAAGGCACCTTTTGCAATAGGGCTGCAAATATAATTTCAAATTTGCGATATGCAAACAAAAAAGCAAAAAAAGCCCTAGGGGTTATCGATCAATTTATGATCTTTGTCATATGAACCTGATCATCGACGCTGGCAACACCTTGGTAAAAATAGCGGTTTTCGATAGGGATAAGTTAATATACCGCAAGGAAACCGATGCATCCGATGCCATATTGGCTGCCAAGCAAACCTGCGACAACTTTCCTAGAATAAGCTGGGCCATCGTTTCTTCGGTAAACCATTTGGATCCAAAAATCATCATCGTGTTATCGGTATTCTGTAAAGTGCACCAGTTAAGCCATCGTTCGATGGTACCCTTCAAGAACTCCTATGCAACCCCCAATACCTTGGGGGTTGACCGAATGGCTTTGGCAACCGCCGCATTTTATCACAATCCAAAAGGCAATACCTTGGTAATCGATGCCGGCACCTGCATCACCTATGATTTGGTCAACGACTATGGCGAATATTTGGGTGGCGGAATTTCACCCGGACTTGGGATGCGTTATAGGGCATTGAACCAACAAACCGCCAACCTCCCTTTACTGGCGCCGAAGGAGCTTTTTGATTTTATAGGGAATGCCACCGAGTCGAGCATCCACACCGGCGTCATCAATGGCCTGTGCCACGAGCTGGACGGATTTATATCCCAATATCGATCTCGTTTTCTACATTTAACAGTTATTTTAACAGGTGGGGATGCCCAATTTTTGTCAAAACGATTAAAAAATACCATATTTGCGGATTCCAATTTTCTCCTTCTAGGGCTGAATTATTTATTGGAATACAACAAGCAATAAATGGTAAAAAAATTTGTAGTTGCTGTACTGTTTTTTACAGCCATGGGGCTGTATGCTCAAAACGGCACGATATCGCCATATTCCTATTTTGGAATAGGAGAGTTGCGGGCCACAAACACGGTAGAAAATCAAATGATGGGTGCGATCGGTGTTTATGGGGACAGCATCCACCTGAATTTAACCAACCCGGCTGCCTATAGCAAATTGGGACTTCAAGTGGGCGAAAATTTTGGCATTACCACCTATACTGCCGGGATTTCCCAAAATCGCATCCGATTGAAAAGCTTTACCGAGGAACAGAACACATCGGTCACCAATTTGGACTACCTCTCACTGGGTTTTAGCCTCGGCAAGGGATTCGGGGTTGGTGTGGGCATCATTCCATTCTCTTCGGTGGGATATAACCTGGTTTCCCAAAGCGAAAACAGCAGTGGCGCACAAGTAAATAATTTGTTCACCGGAGATGGTGGCCTGAACAGGGCCTATTTTTCTGCCGGCTATGAACTTTTTAAGGCTTTGAGCATCGGTGTCACCGCGAACTTCAATTTCGGGACATTGGAAAGTCAACGTGTGCAAAGCGTTGAAAACGTGCAATTTGGAACAAAAGACCAAAGAAGTTCCAAAGTGAACGGAATGGATTTCAATTATGCCCTCTATTATACGCCTTTGATCAAAGACAAATATACCTTATTTGCCAGTGCAAGGGTAAATACCCAGGCCAACCTTGCCTCTGAAAATTCGAGGGAGTTAGGTTCTTTCCTGATATCCTCGGAACAGGATATAGAGACCATCGAGGTGGATCTGGAGGCCCAGGGTTTAAAGAATACGGACATCAAGATACCAACGACGACAACCTTGGGACTCGGCTTCGGCGAGGATAGAAAATGGTTTTTGGGCGCGGAATATAGTTTCCAAAAATTGAGCACTTATTCGAATGACTTCCTCTCGGTTGACAATTTGGTGTATCAGGATGCCAGTTCCTATGCCTTCGGCGGATTTTTTATCCCCGACCACACTTCCTTCGACGGTTACTTTAAGCGGGTGACCTACAGGGCGGGAATTCGTTATGATAAAACAGGGATGCTTGTGAATAATACAGAAATTAATAATTTTGGCATAACATTTGGAGTTGGTCTACCACTTGGCCGAAGTTTTTCCAATCTCAACCTTGGTTTTGAACTGGGAAGAAGGGGAACTACCTCAGCCGACCTTATTGAGGAAAGTTATCTGAAGATTAATTTAGGTTTGTCTTTTAACGATCTTTGGTTTCAGAAAAGGAAGATAAATTAATAAAATTTAGTACATTAACCACTTTAAAATACTGAACGAATGAAAAAGAAATGCTACTTCACGGCACTATTGCTCCTTGGGTTGATGGGCATCAGCTTAGGCCAGGCCCAAAATCCTGAGTGCAATACCAATCTTTCCATTTATGTGGAACATGCTAAGGTTAAAAATTATGATGCGGCCTACACGCCCTGGAAAATGGTCTATGACAACTGTCCCGATATCAACTGGGCGAATTTTGCCTACGGGGAAAGGATATTGAAAGACAAGATCGACAAAAGTTCCGGAGCTGAAAAAGATGGCCACATCAAAGCTCTTTTGGCATTGTTCGACAACAGTCTTAAATATTTCCCCAATAAGGCCAAATTGGCCGATGTGGTCAAGGACAAAGTTTTATTGCAATACGACAATAAAATGATTTCCGATGAACAGATATACGGTCAACTTAACGAAGCCTTTACAAAAGACAAATCAAACTTCAGGGATCCCAAGGCCCTGTACCTTTATTTTTCCAGTTTGGTTGACTTGCACAGCGCCGGAAAAAAGGAGTTGCAAGAGGTTTTTGATGCCTATGACGACGTGACCGAGAAAATCGAGGAAGAGAACAAAAAGCTTACCGACCAGATTACTACTTTATTGCCTAAGGAAGAGAACAATACCTTGACTTCAAAAGAGAAAAAGCAACTTAGCGCTGCCACGACCAATTCCGAATCTTTTGGAAAAATCGCAGGCAGTATCGATTCCAAATTAGGGGCTCTGGCCAATTGCGAGAACCTGATACCATTGTACGAGAAAGGTTTCGAAGCCAAGAAAGGCGATGTTACATGGGTGAAAAGGGCCGTGGGAAGAATGTTTAACAAAGAATGTACCGACGACCCCATGTTCAAAAAATTGTTCGAGGCGCAATTGACACTCGATCCCTCCGCAGATGCATACGTTTATGGCGGTACACTGAAACAAAAATCGGGTGACACCAATGGTGCTGTCGCTGATTTTAACAAGGCACTGCAACTGGAGACCGATTCATACAAGCGTTCGAACATCGCCTATAAAGTGGCCACCATATACCGAAGGGGCAGTAAATCAACCGCTAGGAATTATGCGCAAAAGGCCATCGATGCGAATCCTGCCAATGGTAGGGCCTATTTGTTGATCGCCAGTCTATATGCGGAAAGTGCCAATGAATGTGGCAATACCCCATTTGAAAAACGGGCCATCTATTGGAAGGCCGCCGATATGGCGCGAAAAGCGGGACGTGTCGATCCTGCCGTGAGCTCCCACGCCAACCAGTCGGCTGCCAGTTATTCTGAACGGGCTCCGACCAAGGAAATGATCTTTACCGAAGGAATGGCCGGGAAAACGGTGAGCTTTAGTTGTTGGGTAGGTGGCAGCGTTACCGTTCCCAACCTATAGAATGTCAACCCTAAGTAAATATGACTTTATCAGCATTGCGGCCGTCATGGTCGCAATGCTTTTTTTATCCTGCAACGACGATTATAAGAGGGTGGGGGATGAGGCTATTCCGAAAATTTATCCGCAGGGCATAGCCGAAAATTTTGTGCTCACTTATACCGAGACCATTGAAAGTTTGGAAGCTGAAGACAGTGAACCTTCAAAAGTCATCGCCGTGCTGACCAGCCCGCTAAGCAACAATTTCGATAATTTGGTCTTTCCCCATAAGACCTTCCCAAATGGTTTGCAAGTGGATCTCTATGATGAGAAGGGCAATAAAAATACGATCAATGCGGACTATGGCATTATTTATTCCGCGACCAATTTGATAGATTTACAGGGTAATGTGGTCGTGGAAACTTTTGATGGCAAAAAATTGGAAGCCCCACAACTATATTATGACCAGGACAGCGAATGGATATTTACCCAGGCGAAGTTCAAGTTTACCAATCCTGAGGACGGTACCATCATGGATGGAGAAGGCATGGATTTCAGCAAAGATCTCGGTTATTTCAATGCCCATAAGACCTATGGCCTGATGACCATTAAAGAAGAAAGCAATGATTAAGATTTTAAAGTATACCGAATATGTTTATTTGATCGTGGCGCTTTTCTCCATGTATCGTATTTTTACCGATTGGAATACCGACAGGCAAAATGCCTATCTGTTCGTTTTCTTTGCAGTGGTTTCTGTCGGGATGTTTCTTTTTAGGAGGAACTATCGCAAGAAATTTGAACAGCGTAAACGAGATAACCCGTCGTAATTGTGGAGACTTCAATTTTAATCATCATACTGTGCCTTTTGTTTTCGGCTTTTTTTTCCGGAATGGAAATTGCCTTTATATCGGCGAATAAAATTCATATTGAAATAGAGAAAAAGCAGTTGGGTTTTCTGGCCAAGGTGCTCACCCGATTAACCGAAAAGCCCTCCAAGTTTATAGCCACCATGCTCATTGGCAATAACATTGCCCTGGTCATCTATGGATTTTTTATGGGGGAATTGTTGTTGAACTGGTTTCAAAGCATGGAACCCTATGGAAGCAATTTCATGCGTATCCTATTCACCGATTTCAGCTTGTTGACGCAAACGATCATCTCTACCCTGATTATTTTGTTCACCGCCGAATTCCTGCCCAAAGTGATGTTCCAAATCTATTCCAATTCCCTGCTCAAATTGCTCGCGGTTCCTGCCTATCTGTTCTATTTTCTATTTTCCTTTATTTCCGATTTCATCATCAAGGTTTCTGACCTTATCTTAAAGGTCTTTTTTAAGACCGAGGGCGATGAGGTACAATTGGCATTCAGTAAAATAGAACTTGGCGATTATATCAACGAACAAATGGAGACAGTGGAGAAGGAAGACGACATCGACTCTGAAATCCAAATTTTCCAGAATGCCCTCGAATTTTCTGAGGTTAAGGCCAGGGAAGTCATGGTGCCCAGAACCGAAATTACCGCCGTTGAACTTCATGAAAGCCCCAAAAACCTTACAAAACTATTTTCAGATACCGGGTATTCCAAAATATTGATTTTTAAAGACACCATCGATAACATTATCGGCTACGTTCATTCCTATGAATTGTTCAAAAAACCAAAAACGATAAAAAGTATTTTGCTGCCAGTTGAGTTCGTGCCCGAAACCATGTTGATACAGGATATTTTGAACGTTCTCACCAAAAAGCGCAAAAGTATCGCGGTGGTCCTGGATGAGTATGGCGGCACTTCAGGTATCATGACGGTGGAGGATATCATCGAGGAACTGTTTGGCGAAATCGAAGATGAACACGACACCACTGATTTGATCGAGGAACAGGTCAACAATCATATGTACAAACTTTCGGCCCGCTTGGAAGTCGATTACCTAAACGAAACCTACAAATGGGCACTTCCGGAAAGCGATGAATATGAAACCTTAGGTGGCATGATTGTGAACGAAATGGGGGAAATACCCGACCAGAATTCGGAAATCAACATTGGTAATTTCAAATTCACCGTTCTTGAAGTGTCGAACACAAAAATCGACCTGGTATCGATGGAAATCGTTGAAAATGTATAAAAATCAGCTTTTAGCCCGGTTTTGCGGTCCTTTTTACCTTCCTCCCAATATCACTTCATTACTTTTTATTAATTGAAAAGAAAATGGTAATTTCGCCAACTGATTTTAAACATCCCATCTCATGGCCATTTTAGAAAATATTAGAAAACGTACCACCGTTTTAATTTTGATCATTGGCTTGGCCCTGTTCGCTTTCGTGATTTCAGGTGTTTTTACAAGCGATAACCTGGGAGGGGGCAAGGTAGGCTCAACCATTGGCGAGGTCAACGGGGAGGAAATATCCATCGATCAGTTCCGTCAACAGGTCGACTTGGCACAGCGCAATTCAGCTCCGACCACAACCACCATGCAGATCGTGAACCAGGTGTGGGACCAACAGGTGAGAAGCAGTATTTTGGAGCAACAGTTCGAGGGTCTTGGTATTGCCATCGAACAAGATCAAATCATAAACTTCTTGAAAACATCGGGCTATGCCCAAAATCCGGAATTCCAAAATGCGAACGGTGTTTTTGATGAAACCGTTTTCAGAAATGCGGTGGCAACCTGGAAAGCTACCGACCCACTTCGTTACGACAGTTGGCTGCAAACCGAAAAGGCCATTATTGAATTGGCCAAGGAACAGACCTATTTTAATCTGATCAAGGCAGGGGTCGGGGCCACGCTCAAGGAAGGGGAACTCGATTATCGATTGGCCAACGTGAAGATGGACCTGCAATATGTGCGCGTGCCTTACTCGTCCATAGCCGATAGCACCATCGTTATTACCAAAAGCGAGATCGCCAACTATATCAAACAGCATCAAGACGATTTCAAGCAAGACGAATCAAGGGACATCCAATTTGTATATTTTGAGGAAAAACCATCCGATGCCGATGTCAAGGCCATCGAAGACGAAATCACCAAGTTATTGGACGATACCGTTGAATACAATGCCCAGTCCGATAGAAACGATACGATCAAAGGTTTTAGGCATACCACGGATTTGACCGCCTTCCTGGACCGTCACTCGGATCTTAAATTCGATACCATCCTCAAGGCAAAAAATGCCCTTCCCCCTTCATTTGCCGATACGTTGATGTCCTTAAAGGTGGGCGAACTTTTTGGGCCATATCGGGATGGGGAATATTTCAAAGTATCCAGAATGGTCAAGCGTAAGGCGAACGGATCGGTCAAGGCCAGCCACATCCTAATTGCCTATGCAGGAGCGCAGCGCGCCAACCCCGAGGTTACACGAACCAAGGAGGAGGCCGAAAAAAGGGCGAACGAACTGTTGTTGGAAGCCAAAAAGTCGGAAGTGGTATTCTCTCAACTGGCAAGGGACAATTCGGATGGGCCATCGGCACCCAACGGCGGCGACCTTGGTTATTTTCAAGAGGGGGTCATGGTACCCAAGTTCAACGATTTTGCTTTTGGAAATCCCGTGGGCAGCATCGGTTTGGTCGAAACCGATTTCGGTTACCATATCATCAAGGTTGATGACAAACAAGACATTGTTCAAATCGCCACCCTGGCTCGGGAAGTTGAGCCTTCAGAAGAAACCATCAATACACTTTTTACCGATGCCACCAATTTTGAGTTGGAATCGATTGCATCGGACAAGGCCTTTTCCGATTTTGCCAGAGAAAAACAATACACCGTGCGACCAGTGAACAAAATCATGGCCATGGATGAAAACCTGCCCGGACTTGATGCGCAGCGCAGTATTGTACAATGGGCGTTCAATCCGGAAACAAAGGCAGGCGAAATAAGACGATTCAATATCAATAACGGTTACGCGGTCATTCAGTTGACCGGCAAATATGATAAGGGCTTGATGAGCGTTGAAGATGCCTCCCCAACCGTGTTGCCAAAAATCAGGAAAGAACGCAAGGCGGCGCAGATCATCGGGGCCAATAAAGGAAAATCGATCGAAGATCTGGCCAAAGACAACAATACCTCGGTTGCCAGTGCCTCTGCCCTTACCGTGAAGGCCCCTACCATTGCGGGAGCCGGGAGCGAACCTCTGGTCGTTGGAACCGCTTTTGCCATGTCGCAAGGCGAAACTTCCGATTTGATCGAAGGAAATACAGGGGTGTTCATGTTCACGCTGGTCAAAAAAGAAGAGCCCGTGAAACTCGACAATTATAGCACCTATGCCACTGGCCTTAAAAATGCAAATTCGGCCAAGGTAAACGGCGCGGTGATGGAAGCATTGAAAGGTAACGCGGAAATCGAGGACAATAGAAAAACATTTTACTAGAAAAGGGCTCCAATTTGGGAGGCTATTTTTGAAGCAACATTTTTGAAAAGGGTATGATCACATCATACCCTTTTTGGTTGAAGTAACCGGGCGTGCGATCATCGCCGGAAGCCAAAATAAAATCCCCGCCCCAGGCGCCCAAGCTCTTGATCGAGCCCTTAAAATCTGAAAATTTGGATTCCTTCACCATAGGAAGCCCCAGCGCCTTGGAAATCAATTTTTCGTGTTCGAGCACCAAGGCTTCATAAGTTGGCAGGGTACCGGCTTTTACGATGTTTTTTGAAAGGGAAGAAATGTCTGAAATCAATTTATCTTTATCAAATGTGCGACCGTGGTACCTGGCGATCCCTTCCCTACTATCCTGTTTTTTGTTGAGGTATACGAAGAACAGCTCTTCTTTGAAAAGCGGGTCGAATAAAACGGGTTGCACCACAGGTACCCCGTCGTTCAAACGATATAAAAGCGGGGTGTCGTTTTGTGCACAGGCAATGTCGTAGCCACTGCCCGAAAAAGCATTCCACAAGAGTTGATAGGCATCGATCTGTGCCCATTGGGCAATATTGTTGATCAAGGTAGAAGAGGAGCCCAGGCCCCATTCATTGGGAAAATCCAATTGGGTTACTATGGCAAATCCCCCATTTCCTGTTAAAAATAAGGGATTCAACTTTTTGGCCTCGGCCAGAAGGTTTGCAAGTGTTTTTGCGGTCGGATCTTTGAGCCCCTGCTTTTCTTCGGAAAGGGGAATATCAAGGTCAAACGTCCATTCGAACCATGTTTTCCCCAAATGGTCGATGCTTTTCCAAGTCAATACCCGGGTGCCGATTTCGCTGACCTTTAGGGTTTGGCCATAAACGGTGGGTATCGCCAGCGCAAGGGCGCCATCCAATACCGCATATTCCCCTGTGATCAACAGTTTACCGTTACTATGGAATTGGCGGGCCATTTATGGGTTTCTTAATTGTTCGAATGCTTCCACAACGGCATTGTGTGTTGCGGTCTGCTTCTTAAAATGTTGTATCATCAATTTTTTTTCCGATTCCGTAGCACCCAATTGATTGAGGATGTTCAACAGATGCATTTTCATATGGCCTTCTTGGATTCCCGTGGTTACCAAGGAGCTGACCGCGGCAAAGTTTTGGGCAAGGCCGGCCACCGCAACAATCTGCATCAATTCCGGGGCCGAGGGATTCCCTAAGATTTCCAAAGCCAATTTTACCAAGGGGTGCAGGTTGGTCAATCCGCCCACAGTGCCCAGTGCAAGAGGAATTTCAATTGAAAAAGTAAAATTTCCGTCAGAGATTTCTGCATGGGTAAGACTGGTATAGCGGCCTTCCTTGCAGGCATAGGCATGTATGCCCGCTTCCACGGCCCTGAAGTCGTTTCCGGTGGCCAGAACTACGGCATCTATTCCGTTCATGATCCCTTTGTTGTGGGTCACGGCCCGATGTGGCTCGATACGTGCAATGTTGACCGCCCTGACGATTTTGTTCGCGATTTCCTCAGCTGGGGTATTGCCATCCATGGTCAACTCTTGCACGGGGCAACTTACCGAGGCCCGGACCAGGCAGTTGGGTACATAATTGGAGAGAATGCTCATCACCACCTCAAGTTTTTTACCTTCTTCCCCCAAACCTTCGTACTGCTGTGCTTCCCCCTTCAAAGTTCTGGCAAACTGCTCCAAACATGAATTGATGAAATTTGCCCCCATGGCATCCTTGGTTTCAAAAGTGCAGTGCAGCTGATAATAGTGGGGGAGATCGGCGGTCTTGTCACGTAGTTCAATATGGGTAATGCCACCGCCCCTGGCTTTCATTTTCTTGGTGATCGGGGCGGCATCGGCCATTAAAATAGGCTTGATATGATTGAAAAATGTAAGCAATCTGCGGCGATCACCGGTATACATAAAATGTACCTGCCCAATTTTTTCCGTGCCCAATACGGTGGCTTTGAACCCGCCATGGGCCAGCCAAAACTTTGCTGCCCTACTTGCTGCTGCCACTACGGAACTTTCCTCTATGGCCATCGGAATGGCATATAGCTTTCCGTTGATCAAAAAATTCGGGGCAATCCCAAACGGCAGGTAATAGTTGGTGATCGTATTTTCAATAAATTCGTCGTGCAACTGTTGGAGGATGCTGTCGGTATTCCAGTAACGTTTTATAATCGTTTTGCTGGCATGTGCATTGTGTGTAAAATTTTCGGTGATCCAATCGATTTTTTCCTGTTTGGACAATTTCGAAAATCCTTCAATGGGTTCGGTCATAGCGAAATGATTTCGGAGGCTAAATATAATGATTATGGGAATAAGAGGCAGCCTCGAATGGGCGCTTCAAGAGACCTTGATTTTCCAGTTAAAGTTTATTTATTCGTAAAATTATCACTAAACTTGAAAGATTTAACCGAATACGACTTTTAATGTATAGAATTTGTTTTTTACTAGGGTTATCATTGGGACTTGCTTTTGGAGCCATAGCCCAGAACAAGAAGATTACAGTGGAAGAGATCTATCAAGGTGCCTTTAGCACTCAAACCCTGGATGCCCTTCGTTCCATGAAGAACGGAAAACAATACACCTTACGCAATGTAAATCGAACCAACGGCATAACCACCATCGACCGATACGATTACGAATCCCAATTGCAGGCGGGTACCCTATTCTCTTCTCAGGATTACCCTGAACTTTCGGGATTCAGCGATTACGAATTCAGCGATGACGAATCGAAAATAGTATTGACCACCGCAAGCGAGCCGATCTTTAGAAGGTCTACTTTGGGTATTTGTTATGTTTATGATATTGCAACCGAAACCTTGCTGAAAGTATCCGACACGAAGATACAAGAACCCAAAATATCGCCGAAAGGGGATAAGCTGGCCTATGTTTCCAATAACAATCTGTACATGTTCGATCTCAATTCCGGGCAGACGGTGCAAATCACCAAGGATGGTGAAAAGAACAAGATCATCAATGGGGTCACCGACTGGGTTTACGAGGAAGAGTTTTCGTTTGTTCGGGCATTTGAATGGAATTCCGATGGCACAAAAATTGCGTTTCTGCGCTTCGATGAGACCTTGGTTCCGGAGTTCACCATGGATTTTTATGGTACGGAACTTTATCCCAAGCCTATCGTTTTCAAATACCCGAAGGCAGGGGAAGCCAATTCCGTCGTGACCTTGCATTTGTTCGAGCTGGAATCTGGCCAAATTTCAGCTGTTGATTTGGGAGAAGCCTATTACATCCCGAGGATCAAATGGATGAACGCCCCCGATCGATTGAGCGTGCAAACCATCAACAGGCACCAAAACAACCTGAAACTGCTGGCCGTCAATACCACCGACAATACGGTCTCATTATTGTTGGAAGAAAAAGATGCCGCCTATGTCGATATTCATGACAACCTCACCTTTTTGGAGGATGACCGCTTTATTTGGACAAGTGAAGGTGATGGTTTCAACCATATCTACCTTTATGGCAGCGATGGAAAACTTCAAAACCAAATCACGAACGGGCCTTGGGAGGTGACCGCCTATTATGGTTACGATAAGGGAAAGGACCGGGTTTTTTACCAATCTACCGAGAATGGCTCCATCAATAGGGGAATCTATAGCATCACGAGCAAGGGGAAAAACAAAAAAGCATTGGCCAACACGGTGGGCACCAATTCGGCCGACTTCAGTGCCGATCACACCTATTTCATCAAAACCTATTCCAGCACCACCGTTCCCCCAATATATACTTTGAACGAAGCCTCATCCGGCAAGGAATTGAAGGTGATCAAGGATAACGCTGGCCTTGCTGCCCAGTTGGAGGGTTACACGACGAGTGCCATCGATTTCTCTACCATCAACATCAATGGCAATGCCCTGAACATGTATATGATCAAGCCTAAAGATTTTGATGCCAATAAAAAATACCCGCTATTGATGTACCAATATAGCGGCCCCGGATCTCAGAACGTGGCGAACCGATGGTTGGGTACAAGAGACTACTGGCATCAGATGCTGGCACAGGAGGGCTATGTTATTGCCTGTGTCGATGGGAGGGGAACCGGGTTCAAAGGGAGCACTTTTAAAAAAGTGACCTATATGAACCTTGTAAAGTATGAGACGGAAGATCAAATTGCCGTGGCCAAAAGCCTGAGCGAACTGCCCTATATCGATCCGTCACGCACCGGTATTTGGGGATGGAGCTTTGGGGGCCATATGGCCAGTAATTGCATCTTGAAGGGCAACGACACTTTTGAAATGGCCATTGCCGTGGCGCCCGTGACCAGTTGGCGCTTTTATGATACCATCTATACCGAGCGCTACATGAGAACACCGGAGGAAAACCCAAGAGGATACGACGACAATTCGCCCTTCAACTATCCCGAACTTTTAAAGGGAAAATTTTTATTGGTACACGGATCGGGCGACGACAACGTGCATGTGCAGAACAGCATGCGCATGATCGAAGCCTTGGTACAGGCCAACAAACCATTCGATTGGGCCATTTACCCCGATAAAAATCACGGGATTTATGGGGGCAACACCAGCATTCATTTATTCAATAAAATGACCGACTTCATTAAAATGAACCTATAAACCAAAACCATTAGATCATGACCGACCCCTCTACCCCGAACCAACCAAAGGAAATCTTCGGGCATCCCCAAGGCCTTTTCTATCTATTTTTTGCGGAGTTGTGGGAACGATTCAGTTTCTATGGTATGCGCGCCTTGTTGACCCTCTACATGGTCAACGTTATTTTTGAGGCCTTGGTGGAACGCGATTTCGCTACGGCGGCGGTCTATGCCTCTTATGGCTCATTGGTATACGCCTCCACGGTGATCGGGGGAAAGATTTCCGACCAGATCTTAGGGATGCGGAATTCTATTTTTTTGGGAGGTATTCTAATGGCAGTAGGCCATTTTGTACTCGCGATTGAAAATAATGTGGCCTTTTTTTTGGCGCTTTCCCTGATCATCGTGGGGAATGGTTTTTTTAAACCCAATATTTCCACATTTGTCGGAACCCTCTACGCCCCGGGAGATCCCAAAAAAGACTCTGGCTTTACCATTTTTTATATGGGCATCAATATCGGAGGATGGGTGGCACCTTTGCTTTGTGGATGGTTGGCCTATAAATATGGTTGGCATTATGGATTTGGCCTCGCGGGTATAGGGATGTTGACAGGACTGCTATTTTTTTGGAGCGGGATACGAAAAAACGTTTTCGGGGATAAAGGGCTTCCGCCAAACAATCAGGTGTTGAACAAAAAGATTATTGGCGTGAAGCAGGGAATTTTGGTCCCTGTATTGGCCGTACTTTCGGTTCCCATAATCGCCTATTTATTGTCTTCGTACAAAGCGCTTGGTGCCGAGGGCACTTTTCTTGGCGACCAAAATATCGTGAATATCATATTTAAGATTATTGGGATCGCCATCTTGGTTTATCTGGCCTATATCATGTATCAGGCCACATTGGACGAACGGAAGAAATTGTTCGTAGCGGTTTTGATTACCTTTTTTATGACCATCTTTTGGGGTTTTCATGAACTTTCCGGAAGCGTCATCACGCTTTTTGCCTCCCGAAACGTGAACCTTTCTTTTATGTCTGCCGCCCAGACCAATTCGCTCAACTCAATGTTCATCATTATCCTTGCCATTCCCATTTCCATGTTATGGACCTATCTCAGCAAGAAAAACATGAACCCCCGCACCCCTTATAAATTCGGTTTTGGATTGGTGTTTGCCGGCATCAGTTTTTATATCCTGGCCTTGAGCGGCGCCAGTGCCGATGACAACGGCATGGTCCCATTTGCATACTTGCTACTGATGTATTTTTTAATTTCTGTAGGCGAGTTGTTCATGTCACCGGTGGGTCTTTCAAAGATTACAGATCTCTCACCCAAACGCATTGTGGCATTTATGATGGGAGTCTGGTTCCTGTCATCGGCATTTGCATTTCAGGTGGTCGGTTTTATTGGCGAACAGTTGGCCATCGAGAGCACCGATAAAAACGTGGGCGGATTTGATACCCTCTCTGTTTATACCGACGGTTTTGATTTGATTGCCAAATACGCCTTAGGCGCTGGGCTTCTTGTACTACTGGCCTCTCCATTGATAAAAAAACTGATGGGGAAGATCCATTAATCGTCAAGATCAAATTCGAAGGCGCCCTTTTCCCCGGTATAATGGAAAGGGATTCCCATCTCCCTGCTGGTGGTTTGCCATCTTTTAACCATTGAGCGATAATTGCTGCCATCGGCCAAGATGATTTTGGGTCGCAAGGAATCGATGGTGCGCTCCAAATTCAACTTGGGGGACTGCCTCAGCAATAGGTAATCCGGGCCCGGCATAGCCGTGGGATATACGCCAGACCCATCGATAATCAACAGCGATTTGTTTTTCAAAACATAACTGTTCTGAAGGGGCGGGTGATCAATGGATGTGATGCGTTCTGCCACCTGAAAATCGGTCACGATTCTTTCCGTTCGTGTCGTATCTTCACTAAATACCGCCAATTTCTGCCCCGATTGGTATAAGAGCGTCGTGTTTTTGGTCTGATGCGCCAAGAGCAATACCTCTTTCCTTCTCGTTTGAAAGCCTGTAATATAAAGCCATGATTGAAATCCCAAAATGGCGAGGAACAAGACCAGCGCGCGTTTAAAGTGTGCCTTGGTCGCAAACAATACCAAAGCCACGAGCATCACATAGGCAAGTATCAATTGTACGGCATCGAAAGGAATGTTTTTGAAGATGAAGACTTCTTGGGAAGCTACCCAATCAACAATGGCATTCAATAACGCGATTAAATAGTCGTAAATGCTTACCACATAAAAGGGCAATGCATCAATCAGTGCCAATACAATGACCAAAATGCCAAAGCCCAATACCAGTCCCATAAAGGGTACAACCAGCAGGTTCGACACAAAAAAGAGCCCTGGAAATTGGTGGAAATAATACAAACTTATGGGCAGCACCCCCATCTGGGCGGCGATACTGACAGACAGCAACTGCCAAATTTTCTGTACCACAAGGTTTTTGGGCGACCAAAATTTTTGGAGTAAGGGATAGATCCAAACAATCGCAAATACGGCCGCATAGCTCATTTGAAAGCCCACTTGAAAAAGCAGGTTTGGATCGAAAGCCAACAGTATAAAGAACATGCTCAAGGCCAATATGTTGAAGGTATTGCTTGGTCTGTTCAGATAAAGTGCATAAGCCACAAAACTGAACATGGTCACCGCCCTTACAATGGAAGCCGACATGCCGGCCAAAATAGCGTAGGCCCATAGTAGTAGCACAATGAGCCCAAGCTTTAGGGTTTTCCCATGGCGCAATCGTTCCAATGGGCGAAAAAGAAATTGCAGCAGCATCAACAGAATACCGATGTGCAAACCTGAAACGGCCAAAATGTGCACTGCTCCAGCATTTTTATAGTTATTGTAGGTGTCCTCGGAAATATCGTTCCGCTGCCCCAGCAACAGGGCCTGTATAATACCGAGTTCTTCCGATCCAAAATGCGCCGACTTTAATTTTAGAATTATTTTGTCCCTAAGAGAGGCTGTTCTTCCGCGAAGGGTAGGCAAAGGATGGGCCACCAAAATATACTCCTCCTTTTTTAATCTTATTTGATGGGAAACGCCCAATTGCGACATGTATTTTTTGTAATTGAACTGGGAAGGATTGAGGGGTGGATTGATGGGCACGATCGACTTAAAGCAAAGCAATTCGTCGTCGACCATTAAATTCCCAACCGTGCTGTCTATCGCTATGT
Organism: uncultured Flavobacteriaceae bacterium; assembly: GCA_963710535.1. Taxonomy (GTDB): domain Bacteria; phylum Bacteroidota; class Bacteroidia; order Flavobacteriales; family Flavobacteriaceae; genus Pelagihabitans. Next base: position 377,048 of record CAVQAW010000010.1, on the reverse strand, counting down.
TCACAAGAAGGTTGCCATGGGTCACATGACCGTCAAGGGCAATCGGATGGGCCAAATAGCGATCGGAAAAGGAAGTCGATTTTAAAACTTGATCAATCTTCAACTTCCATAAATGTTGCCCCTGGAAGTCTCGATGCGAATAATGTTGCGGTCGGTTTTCCGGTTTTGTAAGGGAAACCGTTAAAATGCCTATGCCCAAAATGGCGAGGCCTGCCAGGATTCCGAATGCTGTTGAATGCGGTTTGTATTGACCAAAAAATACGAAACCAAGCATAATCAAGATTGGGAGTAGCAGTAAAAGCGCAGGAACAATTTTAAGATCCAGGACATTTCCCAATACGATGCCTACTACCAGTACCAGGGTAAGTTTAATGGGGATGAATCTAAGGAACTGCATAAAAAGCTTGGTTATAGCACCCTTGTGGCCTTTACGAAGGCATAATTCCAAAAGCCTTCCCGAAGTGAAGATACAATGACCCCCCTGGAAGTGGAAGCATGGATAAATTTGATTTCATCGTCTTCAACGGCCACTACCACACCAACATGGTTGATTTTCTTGCCGCGTTTGCTGGTCTTAAAGAAGAGCAGGTCGCCCTTGGTCACGTCCTTGATTTTGATATGCTCCCCGGTTTCTGCCATTTCATATGAAATTCGTGGCAGTGGCACATTGTTTTCCCCAAAGGCCACATAGACCAATCCGGAGCAATCCATCCCGTTTTTGGTCGTGCCACCATATTTATAGCGCACCCCTGAATATGTCAAAGCGGTATTGATGATTTCATCGGCTTTTGAGGTGAAGGTGCCCACCCCATTTTCTTTAAGCACTTCCTTGTTATCAACGGTCACCTCTTTTGAGCCTTCAACGGTGATCTTTCTGGTCTTGGAATAGGTGGTTTTCTTCTTTACCACACCACATGCAGTGATCAAAAAAAAGAAAAAAGCAATAAAAATCTTTCGCATATTCCGTGGCATGACTGAAGGGGGCATCAGTACGTTTCTTTTCAAAATTAACCAAATATATTAAATGTGTTATCGCAGCAACCGGACATTCAATTTATAATCCCTTGATGATCAAGTCAGCGGTTTTTTTACTGGCCCCAATGCCTCCCAACATTTTTTCGAGTGAATCATAGGCATGCAGTTGCAGGGAACGGCCAGGGTCTGCCAATATTTTGGAAAGTTCGGTCTTCAGGTTTTTGGTGTTCAAATCGCCCTGGATGAGTTCCTTGACCACTTCTTTGCCCATGATCAGGTTGACCAAAGAGATATAATCGAGGGTGATGATGCGTTTGGCAATTTGATAGGATATCCAATTGGCACGGTAACAAACCACTTGCGGCACTTTAAAAAGGGCGGTTTCCAAGGTAGCGGTGCCACTGGTTACCAGAGCGGCGCGGGAAAGGGCGAGCAGGTCATAGGTCCGGTTTGTCACAAAACCCACATTGGACCTGCCCAAAAAGGGCTTATAAAATTCAGGAGTAAGGCTGGGTGCCCCTGCGATCACAAACTGGTATTCCTTAAAATCATCGACCACCGAGAGCATCAATAGCAGCATTTTCATTACTTCCTGCTCGCGGCTGCCGGGCAAGAGGGCAATGATGGGTTTTGTGGCATCGAGTTGGTATTGAAGCCTAAATTGGCCTTCGTTCACGGCTGGCCTGTTCTGCATGGCATCGAACAAAGGATGTCCCACAAAATGCACTCCAAAGTGGTGTTTTTCTTCGTAGTAGGCCTTTTCAAAGGGAAGGATCACATACATCGCATCAATGCTACTCTTTATTTTTTGGATACGTTGTTCCCTGGAAGCCCAAATTTGCGGGGAGATATAATAATTGGTCTTAAATCCCTTGGCCTTGGCCCATTGGGCGATTCGAAGGTTAAATCCCGAATAATCGATAAAAATGATGACATCGGGATCAAAGGTCGCGATATCGGTCTTGCAAAACTTGATATTCTTAAAAATGGTGTTCAGGTTGAACAGGACTTCCGCAAAGCCCATAAAGGCCATTTCTTTATAATGTTTTACCAAAGTACCCCCTGCAGCCTGCATCATATCGCCCCCCCAACAACGAACATCGGCCTGGTCATCCTTTGCCAAAAGTGCCTTGATGAGGTTCGACCCATGTAGATCTCCTGAGGCTTCCCCCGCTATGATATAGTACTTCATCGATTCAAATTCAGCCAAACCAATTATCTGGCGGTATATTTTAAGGTATTAACAATCATTTTCGCGAAAAAGCCCAATGGCCTGGTTCCACAAAACGCACTGTTGGGCCTGACGCACTTATTTAAAACAGTTTATAGCACAATATCACCAAGGCAGTCAGTACGGTCGCCATCAACACGCCACGGGCCCTATAATCTCTTTTTAGCTTTAAAAAACCGAAAAAGGCAGCCAGGTTCAAAAGCGCGCCCAGCGCCAAAAGGCTGCCCACATGGCCTTGCTGAACGGCGGCCCTGTAGGTGTCAACAATACCCAATTCCGAAAAAAGCAGTATATAGAGCAGCGTTCCCACTGTATTGGCGATAAGCCCGACCACGAATCCTATGGCGATTTCCCTTCTATTCATTTAAACTCCAAGTATTGATTTGTTGTATGGTATGGTGTGCGGTGAGGTCGAACTGGGTGGGTACCACCGAGATATAACCATTCGCCAAAGCCCATTCATCGGTATCCTCCCCTTTGTCGAGCAGTTCAAATTCTCCGGTCAGCCAATAATAATGCTTTCCCATCGGATTGGTCCTTTTGTCGAATTTTTCCTTCCAATTGGCCCTGGCCTGCCTACATATCTTAATGCCCTTAATTTGTGAACGGCCCAATTTCGGAATGTTTACGTTGAGCACTACCCCTTCCGGAATACCATGCTTCAGGGCTTCTGTAACAATGCGTTGTACAAAGTCTTTGGCCGCCTCAAAATCGGCTTCCCAACCGTAATCGCAAAGCGAGAACCCGATGGCCGGAATGCCTTCGATACCAGCTTCTATGGCCGCACTCATCGTACCGGAATATATGACGTTTATCGAAGAATTTGAACCATGGTTGATACCGCTTACACAGATATCCGGCCTGCGTTCAAGCAGTTCTTGAAGCCCAAGTTTTACACAATCGGCAGGGGTGCCGCTGCAGCTGTATTCATCTTTGGCCCCATCTTCGGAGCCCACGTTTGCTTTTTTGGAAAAGAGCGTACTGTCGAGGGTAATCGCATGACCCATACCCGATTGTGGGCTATCGGGAGCTACCACAACGACCTCTCCGATCTCGCTCATAAAACGTATCAGGGCGCGCAGACCGGGTGCCGTAATCCCATCATCGTTGGTCACCAAGATCAAAGGTTTTAGCATACCACATAATTTACCGCCCAAAAATACGTTTTTAAAAAGGATAAGACCTTTTCACAGTTTAACAAAAAAATAATAAAAGCACTTCATCGTGGCATGGTTTTTTCTGTATCTTAGAGATTTAGTAGTTAATTGAATGTTCGGAAAAGCCTGATAAACGGCCCTGCCGATTAAAAAAAGAATAAATGAAAAGGAACCTTGCCTACGCATTAATCGTAATGCTAATAGCCGTTGCTTCGTGCAGTTTTACCAACAATTCGAATAAAAATTTTGACAATGACGATAAGGACAAACTCTTGTTAGACCTTATTACCTATGTGCTCGAAAAAGGACATTATGAGCCCAAGGAAATCAATGATGATTTTTCTGTAAGTGTTTTCGAGGATTTCATCGATGTGATCGATCCCACAAAACGTTATTTTCTTCAGTCAGACATAGATGAATTTGAACAGTACAAGTTCCAAATCGATGATCAGATCAAGAATACCGACATCACTTTTTTCAATGTGGTCTATGCCCGTTTATTGGAGCGTATGGAGGATGCCAAAAAAATCTACAAAGAGGTTTTGGAATCCCCATTCGACTATACGGCCAATGAATCCATCGACATCGATTATGAAAAAATGCCTTTTGCCGATTCAAGGAAAGAGTTGAAGGAACGGTGGAGAAAGCAGCTCAAATATGCCACATTGGGGACATACGATACCAAGATGATGATCGGGCAGCGCACTTCCAATATCGCCAAATCGGATCGTTTTGAAGATGGGGAAGAAGTGCAGGACGATATCGTCGAAGTTGACGCCGACGCCAAACCCATGACTCCTGCCGAAGCGGAAAAGTCGGCCAGGGAATCCACCGGGAAGACCTTGGATGAATTTTTTGATTTCGTGAACGATCTGCAGCGCAAAGATTGGTTCGTTCAATACATCAATACCATCGTGGATGAGTTTGATCCACATACCTTTTATTTCGCCCCTGACGATAAAGAGAAGTTCGACATGAGTATGTCCGGTAAATTCGAAGGTATCGGTGCGCGCTTGCAGAAAAAGCCCGAGGGAGCGAAAATTGTTGAAATTATTTCAGGCGGTCCCGTTTGGAGAGACCAACGTTTGGAAGTGGGCGACGAAATCATCAAGGTGGGCCAAAAAGGAGAACCCCCTGTAGATATCGTGGGCATGAGATTGGATGATGCCATCAAATTGATCAAAGGACCTGAAGGCACCGTGGTTGACCTAACCGTGAGGAAAGTAGATGGCTCCTTACAGGTTGTTTCCTTGACCAGGGATGTTGTCGAATTGGAAGAATCGTTTGCAAAATCGGCAAATATCATCAAACAGAACCAAAAATATGGATTGATCAACCTCCCAAAATTCTATGTCGATTTTGATGATTATAGCGAAAGGAATGCAGCCACTGATGTGGCCAAGGAAGTGGAACGACTAAAAGCCGAAGGTGCGGAAGGTCTCATCATTGACCTTCGCGATAACGGCGGCGGGTCATTAAAAACCGTGGTCGAAATGGCCGGGCTCTTCATAAAGGATGGACCGATTGTTCAAGTGCAATCCTCTGGTAAAAAGAAAGAGATTTATGACGATAAGGATGAGCGCATCCAATGGGATGGACCCCTGGTGATTTTGGTGAATGAACTGTCGGCGTCCGCCTCGGAAATTTTGGCGGCTGCCATGCAAGACTACAAACGCGCCGTGGTTATCGGCAGCAAACAAACTTTTGGAAAAGGAACCGTTCAGAATGTGATACCCTTGGACAATATCGTGCGAAGCAACGAACATGGCGATCTAGGGGCCATAAAGTTGACCACTCAAAAATTTTATAGGATCAATGGAGGCTCTACCCAATTGGAAGGCGTAAAAAGCGATGTGGTGGTTCCGGACAAATACAGTTATATAGACCTCGGGGAACGCGACCAATCCAACCCTTTGAAGTGGGATAAGATTTCACCGGCAGATTATCAAATTTGGGATGGTTATATCGACTATGATCAAACCGTGGCCAATAGTAGCAAACGGATGGCGAACAATCCTCAGATCGGTTTGATCGAAGAGAATGCGAAGTGGTTGAAAGCCGAGCAGGATGAGACCGAAATTTCCCTTAACTATAAGGTGTATAAGGCTGAAGAAGAAAAGGACAAAGAAAAATCGAACTATTTCAAGACCCTCTCGGATTATGATTCAAAACTGACGTTCACTTCGCCAAGGTATGAAGAAGAATTGTTCACCAAAGATTCCGTATTAAGGGAAAAAAGAGACCGATGGCACAAAAACCTGGCTAAGGACGTATATGTTGAAGAGGCTGTGAACGTATTGCAAGATCTGAAGATCAATAATATCAAGCAAGGGAAACTCGCTGTAAAAGGCTAACCTTCGAAACCCTAATAAAAAAGGCCACTGAAAATTTCAGTGGCCTTTTTTAGTTTCTATAGGGTACCGTGTCCAAGTTTATCGGCATGCATCTTTCTCAATTTGGAAATTTTAGGTGTTATGACGGCTGTACAATAGCCCTGTGAGGTATTGTTTCGGTAATAATTCTGATGGTAGTCTTCAGCTTCATAAAAAGTGCCCAGGGGACTCAGTTCAGTCACTATAGGGTGATCGAAGTGTTGGGCCATTTCACCAAGAACCCTTCCCGCCACATGCTTTTGATCTTCATTGTGATAGTAGACTACCGAACGGTATTGGGTGCCCACATCCGCCCCCTGCCTGTTCAAAGTGGTGGGGTCGTGGCTGGTCATAAAAACACCCAGCAGGTCCTGATACGATAGCCGTCTGGGGTCAAAAGTTACCTGCACTACTTCCGCATGGCCGGTGCGTCCTGAGCACACTTCCCTATAGGTAGGTTTGCCCGGCGCATTTCCACCGGTATACCCGGAAACTATTTTAACCACGCCCTTCAGTTCTTGGAGTACGGCTTCCACGCACCAAAAACATCCACCCCCCAAGGTGGCCATCTCAAATTGCCGATCTTTCATTGAATTATTTTTCTGGTTGTAATGTCATCGAGGCCGAATTGATGCAGTACCTTAAACCGCCTGGTTCGGGTCCGTCTGGAAAAACGTGGCCGAGGTGGCCATCGCAAGTGTTGCACATCACCTCCACGCGCACCATTCCGAAGCTACTGTCCTTTTCATACTTCACGGCATTTTCGCGTATGGGCTGTGTAAAACTTGGCCAACCTGTTCCCGATTCGAACTTGATGGTTGAGTCGAACAAAGGTGAATCACAACACACACAGTTGTATTTTCCGGCATCGTGAATACTGCACAATGCTCCGGTATGTGGGGCTTCGGTACCTTTTTTGCGCGTCACGCGATATTGCTCTGAGGTCAATAGTTCACGCCATTCCAAGTCGGTTTTTTCCACCCTTCGGTCGGGTACGGGATTGCCTTTCACACAAAAGTTGATGACGTCTTTCCAAGTAAGCATCTTATTTTTTAGTTCCATTTACGATGTGCCGTTTTGCATTTGCTGTTTGAAAAATTTCTTATGTTTGGTCGGAATTTTGATGGAGAACATACAGCGCATAAACAACAAAGATCGTCATTATTTAATTAATTTTGGGCCTATGCCGCGATCGAACTCCAGAAGAAGGAATAAGCAGATTTACCTCGTTTTAATGCTCTGCTGTTTATTGGGTTTTTGGCTCTTTGACCACCTATACACGCCAGACCCCTATGGCGCGGAACCAGGAGAAAGTTCAACTGAAATCCCGATTTATCTGATGCCGAGCTCCACTACAGGGGCATTGATTGGGCACCAGCATTATCTGCTGTCGTATAGCGAAGCATTTGAACAGGCCGAATGGGTGGCCTATGTTTTGAAAAGGGATCAACTGACCGGCCAAAATCGAAAGCGACCCTACTTTTTGGAAGACCCCAAAGTAAAGACCAAGTCGGCCGATTGGCGAAATTATAAAGGTTCGGGCTACGATCGCGGCCATTTATGCCCTGCAGGGGACCGCAGGTTTTCCGAACAGGCCTATAACGAAACATTTTATACAAGCAATATCGCTCCTCAGGATAGGGCATTCAACGCCGGGGTTTGGAACCGTCTGGAAATGCAAGTTCGAAGTTGGGCACGAAGGTACGGGGATGTTTATATCGTCACGGGCGGGGTACTGCAAAACGGACTTGAAACCATCGGAACGGAAGACGTCGCGGTACCGCGCTATTTTTTTAAAATCGTGGCACGGGGTGATGCCAAATCGATGAAAATGATCGCCTTCCTGATGTTGGGCAGGGAGAGCACCGCCCCGCTGCAGTCGTTTACGGTCACCATCGATCAGCTTGAAGCGATGACCAATATCGATTTCTTTCAGGCGTTGCCGGATTCTTTGGAAGCAGCATGGGAGCAAAGGGTAGAGCTGGAGGATTGGGAATTTTGAGCGCCAAGCCTATCACCTCGAAAATGAATTCAAACCCACCTTTTCGATTTTCGAAAATTCATCTTGGCCCTATATAAGACCACCAAAATAGGCTGCCTCAAATACCTTCCCTTAGCCTGTTCGAATCAAGTTTCAAGAAAATGAACAACATCACACTGAAAAAAAGAAGTCCGGAACCCCCATAGCTGAAAAAAGGGAGCGGAATTCCAATAGTGGGCAATATGCCTATCACCATCCCGATGTTGATAAAATAATGGATCAATAGAATCGAGATGACCCCATAGCCGTACATTCTGCTGAAAGCGTTCTTTTGCCTCTCCGCCAGATAGACCAACCGCAAAAGTAGAAAAGAGAATAAGAGCACCACTGAAGCGGTACCCAGAAATCCCCATTCTTCGCCAACGGTACTAAAAATGTAATCGGTGTGCTGTTCCGGCACAAAATCCCCCTTCGTTCGGGTGCCTTCCAAAAATCCCTTTCCAAAAAAACCACCGGATTCTATGGCTTTTTCGGACTGGTACGTATTGTAGCCGATGGTCTTACGGATCTGTTCCAATTTTTGCGGATCTTTTTCCAATCGCAACCACAAACTGAACCTATCGCGATGCCTTTGCTCGAAGATATTGTTGAACACAAAGTTCACAGATAACGAAAACAAAATGGTGACCACGGCAGTGCCGACCAAGGGCAATATGGGAATTTTAAAAGATTTCTTTTTGAGCAGAAACATTAGGGTGATGACCATGGCAAGGAAAATCGTCACCCATGTAGTGCCGAACATTAAAGTGGTCACAAAAACCAATACGAGCAAAAAAGCGATCAAAAGGTAAAAGAGGGGCAGGCCTTCCCTAAAAAGCACAAAAACCAAAGCAAAAAACACCAAGGCACTCCCCGGATCGGGTTGGGGAATGACAAGCAATACAGGTATCAAAATGATCAGAAATGCGAACAATTGATCTTTTCTGTGTTTGATATCGGTTTGTATATCACTGAGGTATTTGGCAAGGGCCAGAGCGGTCGCCAATTTGGCAAATTCCGAGGGCTGGAGATTAAAAAAACCAAGACCGTACCAGGAAGTGGCTCCCGCAATGGTTTTACCAAAAACGAAAAGACCGAGAAGGGAAATCATGGAAATAAGGTAGAACACACTTGAAAACCGTTCAAAAAAATTGGCTTCCAAGGCCAGGATAATAATGATGGCAACAATACTCGTGCCTATAAAAAGGAGTTGCTTTCCATACAAGGCGTCAAAATTGAAGATGGAAGGATCGGCTTCGGAAAATGTTGTGGAATAAATATTTATCCAACCGATGGCCACCAACAGGGCATAAAACAAAATGGATAGCCAATCGATACGTTTGAGGACGCTGCTACCAGACACGCTCGTTTATTTTGAATTCTTCCCCGCTATAGGGTTTGGCATATTCCAATTCCAAAGTTTTCTCAAGCATTCTTTTTTCCAAATCTTTTCGGCTGATCTCGCCCTTCAAGTATTTTTCAATCATCAGAGAGGCGATATGGCCAGCGTATCGAGCGCCAAAATAGCCGTTCTCGATATAAACCGCAATGGCGATCCTGGGGTTGTCCACTGGGGCAAAGGCCACAAAAACCGAGTGGTCGGTCAATTGGGTGCGTACACCATTTATCTTGGTGAAGTTCTCAACCGTACCGGTTTTACCGGCTATATCAATGCCAGGTATCTGAACGCCTCTGGCCGTCCCCATTTTGTAAACATCTGCCATACCTTGTACCACGGGGTCAAAATGTTTCCTGTCAATGGTGGTATATTTGGGCACTACATACTCAGGATTGGTGATGTCCTTGCCTTCCACTTTTTTAAGGATGTGGGGGGTAAAGTAGAATCCGCGGTTGGCAATGGCCGCGGTCATGTTCGCCAATTGCACGGGAGTAACGGAAACCTCTCCCTGTCCGATGGAGTTGGAGATGATATAGGATGAGCTCCATCTGTTGTCTCCATACCATTTATCATAATATTCCTTGCTGGGAATCCTGCCCCTCTTTCCTTCCGGCAGATCATAGTGCAAAAAATCGCCCAGTCCAAAACTCTTCACATGCTTTTCCCAAACATCCATCGCCTCATCGGTGGTCTCAAATTTATCGTAGATTTTCCTGAATGTACCTGCAAAATAGGCATTGCAGGATTTGTAAATTCCGGTGTGCAAATTTCGGCTACCGCCCCCACAGTGGCATCCTCTTTTTCTGCCGCCGACATAAAATCCATGGTAACAGGTAAAGGTGGTTTCCGGGGTGATTGCCCCTTCCTGAAGTGCAATAAGGGCATTGATGGTCTTAAAGGGCGAGCCGGGAGAACCTTCCGCCAAGATTGACCGATCGAACAGGGGTTTGGAGATAGAGTCGTAATGCAATTTGCTGTAATTGGCAGAGCGATCTCTGCCGACCAAAAGTTTGGGGTCGTAGGTAGGCCCGGATACCATCGCAAGAATTTCTCCCGTGCCAGGTTCGATGGCCACGACGCCCCCCCACTTGCCGTGCATGAGCCGTTCTCCGTATTCCTGCAGATCTTTATCAAGGGTGACGTTGATTTCCTTACCCTGTTCCGGCAAGGTATCCCATGTGCCACTTTTGTAAGGCCCGATGTCTCTGTTGAAGCGATCTTTCTGAATATATTGTACCCCCTTTCTTCCCCTTAGGAGATCTTCGTATTGCTTTTCTATACCGGTACGGCCTGTGAGCTCGCCTTGGACATAATAAGGATTTCGCTCCAGATCTCGTTCATTGACTTCACTGATATACCCAAGAATGTTGGCTCCGCTGTTCGTATCATAATAGCGCAAGGAGCGTTTCTGGATATAAAAACCTTGGTAATGCCTCATCTTTTCCTGCAATTTGGCATAATCTTCCTTGGATAGCTGCGGTACCAGCACTGACGGAAGTCTTGGAGAATAAGTGCGTGCTTTTTTGAGTTCTTTTAAGAATTTTTCCTTGTCGATACCCAACAGGGCACAAAATTCCAGCGTATCCAATTCCTTTACCTCCCTGGGAATGACCATGACGTCGTACGCTGGGTCATTGGCCACCAATAGTTTGCCGTTGCGGTCGTAAATATAACCGCGTTCGGGATAGTCATAAACCGCTTTTATGGCAGGATCTTCCAAGACCTGATTGGTGGAAGAACTGAAAATTTGTAAATAGCTCAGCCGACCGAGGAAGGTGAACCCGATGATAATGATGATCGATGAAAGCAAAATCTTTTTCATTCCTTGCCGACGCTAAATAGTGAATTGAACAGTAAACAAAGTAGCATGGATGCGGCTCCAATGACCACAACTTTTTTAAGTATCATCAAAATATTGGCCAAACTAAAAATTTCGAGCGTAAAAAACACCAAATGATGCACTACTATTAATAACGCCAAAAAAGTAAATTGTTGTGCCCTAGTGCTGTTGCTCAACTTAAAACTTTGAAATTCTATATTTACCCCAAAAACAAAACGCATTATTGTGGGCCTCAGATAGGCCAAGGTAACCGTCGATGCGGCATGCAGGGCCATAGTGTCTGAAAAGAAGTCGATGAACAATCCCAACAAAAAACTGACTCCGATGAACGATGCACGGCCCGCGCTTATCGGATACCAATATAAAAATAGAATATACACCATGGGATTGATGAATCCAAAAAAATTAAGCTGATTGAAAACCAGCACTTGCACCAAAACAAGCAGTACAAATCGAACGGTATTGATAAAGTAACTATTGTTCATTCAAGTTTTTGGATTCCAGTTCCTGTATTTCCTTGCGGTGTACATTGTTCACAATATATACATGACGAATATTGGTCATGTCATTAAATAGCTTCACTTCGATCTGATAAAAACTGTTCGCGGTATCCAGGTCGAATTTTTGGATCGTTCCTATAGGAATGTTCTCGGGAAAAATACTGCTCATGGCCCCAGTTACGATAGTGTCGCCAATGTTCAAAGACACCATGCGGGGAATGTCGATCAACTGAACCACGTCGTAGCGTTTGGTATCCCAGACCAAGGAGCCAAAGTGGTCCGTATTTTTTATTTTGGCATTGATGTTCGAATTTTCGTTCAATATACTCTGTACCGTTGCGTAGTTGGCGGAGGTATTTTCAATAATTCCCAGAATACCTTTGGAAGTGATCACGCCCATATCGGGTTTTATACTGTCTTCCCTGCCACGATCGATGGTGATGTAATTGCGCGATTCCGCGAAGCTATTTTTAATCACCCGCCCTGTTGTGACCGTATAGCGCATTTGTGTGGAATCCAGGCTGATGGTATCCTTTGGAGCTATGTTGAAAAGCATCTTGCGCAAGCGTTGGTTTTCGACGATCAATTTTTCGTTTTCCTCCCTCAGATCGAAATAGGCCGAAATACTTTGTTTGGTTTCATAAACATTTCCAGTGATCCAGTTTGCAGAATTAAAAAACCGAGACTGGTGATAGGAATGGGATTGGATGGTAAACGCCAACGAAATGAGCAACAAAAACAGATAGAGTAGAAAATTCTTATGACGTATTACAAAATTGATGATTTGTTGCATTCACTCTTTAATTTTCTTGAAGCCCGTGCAAGTATCCCATTTTGGTAAGGTCGATTTTCAGCAAGGTGCCACCCATGGGATGGACCTCTATTTAATTAAAATGCTCTTGTACCGTTCAAGATTTTTTAATGCGATTCCGGTACCCCGAACTACTGCCCTTAGCGGGTCTTCGGCAATGTATACGGGCAAATCGGTCTTTTGTGACAGCCTTCTGTCCAGGCCTCGCAACATCGATCCTCCACCTGCCATGTATATCCCTGTATTATAAATGTCGGCGGCCAGTTCCGGAGGTGTTTGGGAAAGTGTCTCCATCACCGCGTCCTCGACCCTAAGTATCGATTTGTCCAATGCTTTGGCGATTTCCCTATAGGAAATTTGCACTTGCTTGGGCTTGCCGGTCAATAAATCACGCCCTTGCACCGATTTGTCTTCCGGTGGGTTTTGAAGATCTTCAGTGGCCGACCCGATTTCGATTTTAATATTTTCCGCAGTACTCTCCCCGATGTAGAGGTTGTGCTGGGTGCGCATATAATAAATGATGTCATTGGTAAAGACGTCCCCCGCAATTTTGACCGATTTATCACATACGATACCTCCCAATGCGATGACTGCAATTTCAGTGGTACCCCCACCGATATCGACGATCATGTTTCCTTTGGGCTGCATGATGTCCAATCCAATCCCTATGGCGGCCGCCATGGGTTCATGGATAAGGTATACTTCCTTGCCGTTCACCCTTTCTGCCGACTCCCTTACCGCGCGCATTTCCACTTCGGTAATGCCCGATGGAATGCAGATTACCATGCGCAGTGCCGGGGGAAACCATTTTTTCTTTAAAGCGGGGATGTTCTTGATGAACATGTTGATCATTTTTTCCGAAGCGTCGAAATCGGCGATGACCCCATCTTTCAAAGGCCGTATGGTCTTGATATTTTCATGGGTCTTTCCTTGCATCATGTTCGCCTCCTTGCCAACGGCAATAATTTTGCCGGAAACCCGGTCCCTTGCAACGATCGATGGGCTATCGACCACTACTTTGTCGTTATGGATGATAAGGGTGTTCGCAGTGCCCAGGTCGATGGCAATTTCTTCGGTCAGGAAATCAAAAAATCCCATTGGCTATTTCGTTTGGTTTCGATTAAAGGTAAATAATATCGTCAAAAGTAATGAATTTAATGCTTAAAATGACGGGTGCCCGTCATTACCATGGCCATGCCATTTTTGTCGCAAAAATCGACACTCAACTGGTCTTTGATCGACCCGCCGGGCTGAATGACACAGCTTATACCATTATTATAGGCGATTTCCACACAATCGGGAAAAGGGAAGAAGGCATCACTGGCCATTACGGCACCCTGAAGGTCAAAATCGAAAGATTTCGCCTTGTGAATGGCTTGGTTCAGCGCATCGACACGGGAAGTCTGCCCCGTACCGCTGGCGCACAACTGTTTGTTCTTCGCCAGTACAATGGTATTGCTCTTCGTATGCTTGCAGAGTTTGGAAGCAAAGATCAAATCGTCCAGTTCATTTTGGGTCGGTTTTTTCTTGGTGACCAATTGCAGGTCTTTCACACTGTCGGTCTTCTGGTCTTTCTCCTGCACCAAAACACCGTTCAGGCACGTCCTGACCAGGGTATCGGGCAGTGATACCTCATGCTGAACCAAGATGATCCTGTTTTTCTTCCCCATAAGAATCTGGAGGGCATCGGCTGCATAACTCGGGGCAATGACCACTTCACAAAAGAGCTCATGTATTTCCGAAGCGGTGGCCTTATCGATTTCCACATTGCTGATCAGGATGCCGCCAAATGCGGAAACCGGGTCCCCTGCCAAGGCGTCAACATAGGCTTGGTGCAATGTTTTCCGAGTAGATAGCCCGCAGGCATTGTTGTGTTTCAAAATCGCAAAGGTCGGATCGTCATTTTTAAACTCGTTCATCAAGTTTACCGCGGCATCAACGTCCAATAGGTTGTTATAAGAAAGCTCTTTTCCATGCAATTTGGAAAACATCGCCTCAAAATCACCGAAGAAATATCCTTTTTGATGTGGGTTTTCGCCGTATCGGAGCACCTGCCCCTTGGGTTCACTGATTTTTAAAGCGGCTTCCCCATGGTCTTTGTTGAAATAATTGAATATGGCAGTATCATAATGAGACGAGATGTTGAATGCCTTTGCAGCAAAACGCTTTCGGTCTACCAAGCCAGTTCTTCCCTTGCCCTCGGCAATCAATGTGAGGAATTCTCCATAATCTTCCCTTGCCGAGACGCATATAACATCCTTGAAGTTCTTTGCTGCGGCCCGTATCAACGAAATGCCCCCTATATCTATCTTTTCTATGATTTCCTGTTCGGTCGCACCGCTAGCCACCGTCTTTTCAAAAGGGTATAGGTCTACGATCACGATATCGATCTGCGGAATTTCAAATTCTTCCAACTGGGCCAAATCGCCAGCGTCGTCCTGCCTGTTCAAAATACCGCCGAACACCTTTGGGATGCAATGTTTTTACACGACCGCCCAAAATGGAGGGATAACTGGTAACCTCTTCCACCGGCACCACTTCGATACCCAGATCCCTGATGAATTTTTCGGTACCCCCCGTGGAATAGATGGTGATGCCCAGTTCCTGGAATTTTCTGACGATGGGTTCCAACCCGTCTTTATGGAATACGGAAATAAGGGCCGAGGAGGCTTTTTTCAGGGTGTTCATTCTTGTGTGCTTAGGATTAAGGAGTCAAGGACACAAAAGTAATTTTTTTGACTTGAATAAGCACCGAGATTATCAACAAAACCAATAAAGTTTTAAAGAATTTTTGCCACTTCCGAATTTACAAATTCCAAAAATCTTTCGTCCTCCGCGTTAAAGGGATCAGGGGTATTCGAATCGATGTCGATTTGCCCCACATTTTTACCCTTGACGAACAACGGAACAACGATTTCTGCCTTCACCGTAATGCTACAGGCGATATAATTGTCCTGGGCCTTGACATCGGGTACGACAAAGTTCCGGTTCGACACCGCGACTTGCCCACAAATGCCCTTGCCAAAAGGAATAATGGTGTGGTCGGTGGGTTCCCCGACATAGGGCCCCAATTTCAACTCTTCCTTGTTTCCGTTCCTAAAATAGAAACCTACCCAATCATAATGGGGAACCTTGCTGTTCAACAGTTGGCACAATCTGAGCAGTCTGGCATCTACGGTTCCATGGCCCGTTAAGATGGCTTTTACCTGAGGTCGCAGTAGATCGAACATGTTCTTTTCGGTTTTGTGGGGCAAAAGTCGATTTTTGGATCAATCGGGGCAATACCTATGGGCATAAATATTCGTTAATATGCTGTCCAAAAAGACGCATCGATCAAAGAATTCTTATTTTTGTTGCGATGAAAAGTGTTCCACATCGCGTTCTTGCCTCCCTAATGGCCCTGCTGCTATTGGCGTCCACCACGTCGTGGACGGTTGACAAGCATTACTGCATGGGCCATCTTCAGGATGTTGCCCTATTTGCCAAAGCGGAAAGTTGCGGTATGGCCATGGAGGTATCCGATGGTCTTTCGATTTCGGGAAATACCGATACTTGTTGCAATGATGTCGTTGTCGTAATCAACGAACAAAACGATTTGAAACAGGTTACCAATGATATTGGCGTCGATCATCAGTTGTTTTGGTTCGACAATACCCTTACATACGGTTCGCTTGTTCCTACGATGGGGCAGCGGATGGTTTCCCAAAAGCATTACCCTCCACCATTATTGGTCAAGAACATTCAACTTCTCGACCAGGTCTTCCTGATTTGATTTATTCGTTCTATTCCCACGGCTACCCTTCTATTCGTTCTTGACATACGACTTTAGAGAGGATGCAGCGGCAAACCGTGTAGTTGCCGCATTTACTTTTGGAATTTAGAACCATTTAAATCAAATCCATATCATGAGAATATTATTTTTAGCCTTGATGCTCGCCTATGTTGGCATTGAAGGGATACGGGCACAAGGCCCGCCGATTACCGCTGACAATCCAATTATGTTGGGCGGCGGAAGCTTTACGGTAAAGACCTTGACCGAAATCAGGAAAACAGAGCGGGGAAGGTTCAGTTATGTGCCCATAATGTTGCACTATCTGCCTACGGCAAACTCCCTGGTGGCGGTTCATCTGCCCTATATTGGTTATAATCTCGACGACCTTGGTTCGGGCGGTTCTTTGGCAGATATCAAATTCTTGGGTAAATACCAGTTCATAAGAAAAGATGCCATGGGCAAGACTTTTCGTGTGGTCGCCAAAACGATACAGACCCTGCCAACAGGGGAGGAATTGGACGCCATGGACCTCAGTACCGGTAAATATGCCGGTTATTATGGCATTGTTGCGGGCTATGAATCCCTGAAATATGGCATATCCAATGAGGTAGGTTATAATGCTATGCCCGATGGAACCATGGACGAGTTTCGCTATAAACTGGGTTTCGGACTTCCCCTTTTGAAACCGCAATATCCCAATGAGCAGATCAACCTTTATTTTGAATATACGAATTCTTGGCTACCGGAGCGCAGCGGATACCAGCTCCTATATGCCCAGGGAATCCAATACGCGAGTAAGAACATCACCCTGGATTTGGCGGTTCAGGCCCCATTGGTGAACGATGTGCCTGCCGCACAAAAATTGAAGTACAGTCTATTTTTGGGCAGTCGTTTTACATTTTAACCGCCCTTTGATTAAATATTGACAACACGAATATTAATTTATAAAAATAAAATCATGAAAAAAGCAATAATTGCAACAGTGGTCATCGCCATGATGACGGTCATGGGCGCAAATGCCCAAAAGACCATGGACAAGTATATGGTACAGGTCGATGGCTTGGGCTGTCCGTTTTGTGCCTATGGCCTGGAGAAAAAGTTTAAGGAATTCAAAGGCATCAAAGAGGTGAAGATCGATATCGAGACCGGGGATTTCAGTTTTAGCTACCCCTCCGAAAAAGCGCTTAGCTTGGAGTCGGTGGAAAAGCAGGTGGAAAAGGCCGGGTATACCCCGATAACCACAAAGATAGAACGGGCCGACGGAAAGGTCGAAGCATCTTCAGGAAGCCAGGCCACGGTTTTGAACGACAAGTTGGCCACGAAGAATCTGATGGTTGCCGGCAATTGCGCCATGTGCGAGGCGAGGATCACCAAAGCGGCCATGACTGTTCCCGGTGTTGCCGAAGTGTCGTGGAACAAGGACACCAAAATAATGGCAGTTGCCTTTGATGGTGCGAAAACCTCCTTGAAGGATATCGAACAGGCCATTGTAAAAGCGGGCCACGATACCAAAAACTTCAAGGCAAGTGATGAAACCTATGATGCCTTGCCTCCCTGCTGTCATTACGAGAGAATAGATCAGTCGGCTAAATAGTATCCTGGAAGTTTTAACAAACCAATAGTTTAAATAAAATCAAATGAAACAGATTTTGACTGCCCTGGCGACGGTACTCGCCCTAGCTGCCTGTAAACCCAAGCCGGAACTTCCGAAGGAATGGGTGCTGGTACAATCGATAACTTTGGAAGGGGTCAACCCTATCGGAATTGCCCAAGTTGACGGACAATTGTGGCTCTCAGATGGGGATCATAACCGATTGGTGAAGCTTAACGACCTGGGCCAGATCACGGCCACGATCGATTCCTTGGATCGGCCCATGCATATTGATGCCTTCCAAGGGGTGCTTTTCGTGCCCCAATACGGGTCCGACAATATCGCCACCTTTTCGAATGGCGATCAAGGGGTCATGGCCTTGAAAGACAGCTTGGATGCGCCCGCAGGGATAGCCGTGATGGGCAAGGAAAGAGCGATTGCGGATTTTTACAATAACCGCATTTTGTATTTCAACGGCGGCGAATGGATTTCCTTTGGAAAAGAAGGCAAGGGCAACGGGGAGTTTTATTATCCTACCGATGTGCAGATCACCGCTGAGAACATCTGGGTAGCGGATGCCTATAACAATAGGATTCAGGTATTCGATAAACAGGGCAATTTCGTTAAAATGATGGGACAAGATCAAAAAATGAACGCGGCCACGGGAATTTATGTCTCAGAAAACCAGGTCTTTGTCACCGATTTTGAGAATAACAGGGTGCTGGTGATGGATTTGGACGGTCAGCTGAAACAGGTATTGAAGGATTCCGTTCAGAAGCCCACCGATATCCTGATCATGAACGGGACACTGTACGTGATCAATTATCCGACAGGTAAACTGAACAGTTATCAACTTCAAGAGGTGAAGACGGAGATAAAATCATAGCCTTGGGTGCCCAAAGCTCGGTATGATGCGAAGTCTTTTGGTATGACTTTGCTAAAAAGCCTGGGCCAGTCGGTATATACTAAAAATGTATACCGAGCGTTATATCAAAGAAGCCAGCATGTTTTGCGTTGTGGGCATGGCGGCCGGAGTGAAAAATTCTCTTGAAAAAACTGTTGAAAACTAAGGGGATAACAAATCTCCAAAACAATAGAACACAATAAAAAAAACCTAATTTTAATTGAAATTTTAATTATTTCAATCATGGCAACAGCAAAAAAAGCCGCACCAGCCAAAAAAGCAGCTCCTAAGGCAGCAGCTAAGAAGGCTCCCGCGAAAAAGAAGTAATTCTTTTATAGGTTTATCAGATAAGCCTTGAAGTCGGAAAAATCGAAACCACCTTGAAAAAGGTGGTTTTTTTTATTTGGTATCATGGGAAAGGTTGCCTGCTGTTATTCAAGGGAGTTGGAGCAAAGTGATCCCATAAAAAAACCGCCCCCATACTGAGGGCGGTTTAATAATATTGATAGGCTCCTGCCTCTCGGCATTACATCATGCCGGGCATACCACCGCCATGTCCGTGGCCTCCACCTGCTGGCGCTTCTTCCTTGATATCTGTCAAGGCGCATTCCGTGGTCAAGATCATCCCGGCAACTGAAGCGGCATTTTCCAATGCGACCCTGGTTACTTTTTTGGGATCGATGATGCCCGCTTTCATCATGTCTACGTAGGTTTCGGACTTGGCATCATAACCATAGTCCCCTTTCCCGTCCATGATTTTGGCGATGACCACAGATCCTTCTCCTCCTGCATTCTCAACGATGGTGCGCAACGGCGATTCTATGGCCTTGGCTACGATCTGGATGCCGGTTTCCTCATCGGCGTTTTCGGCTTTAATCTTGGCTAAGCTAGCTTTGGCACGTACCAAGGCGACGCCCCCACCGGCAACAATGCCTTCTTCAACGGCCGCACGGGTAGCGTGCAATGCATCGTCAACACGGTCTTTCTTTTCTTTCATTTCCACTTCCGAAGCGGCACCCACATAAAGTACGGCGACCCCACCGGCCAATTTGGCCAAACGCTCCTGCAATTTTTCCTTGTCATAGTCTGAAGTGGTGGTCTCGATCTGGGATTTGATCTGATTTACACGGCTCTTGATGTCTTTGGCTACTCCGCCTCCGTTCACAATGGTAGTGTTGTCCTTGTCGATGGTGATTTTTTCGCAGGTACCCAACATGTCAATGGTGGTGTTTTCCATGGAAAATCCTCTTTCCTCGGCAATAACGGTTCCTTTGGTAAGGATGGCGATGTCTTCCAACATGGCTTTTCTCCTATCCCCAAAACCAGGTGCTTTTACCGCTGCGATTTTCAACGAGCCCCTGAGTTTGTTTACCACCAAGGTGGCCAAGGCCTCGCCGTCAACATCTTCCGCGATGATCAATAAGGGCTTGCCCGATTGTGCCACAGGCTCCAATACGGGAAGCAGATCTTTCATGGAAGATATCTTTTTATCGTACAACAAGATGTACGGATTCTCCAAGCTCACGGTCATTTTTTCGGAATCGGTCACAAAATAGGGAGATAGGTAACCCCTATCGAATTGCATCCCCTCAACGATATCTACATAGGTATCGGTTCCTTTTGCTTCTTCAACCGTTATCACCCCTTCTTTGCCTACTTTTCCGAACGCTTGAGCGATCAACTCGCCAATGGTTTCATCGTTATTGGATGATATCGATGCGACCTGCTTTATTTTTTCGGAAGAATCGCCAACTTTTTTGGCTTGCTTTCCAAGGTCGGCCACAATGGCTTCAACCGCTTTGTCTATACCCCTTTTTAGATCCATGGGGTTGGCTCCGGCCGCAACGTTTTTCAAACCTTCTTTTACGATGGCCTGTGCCAACACCGTGGCAGTGGTGGTACCGTCACCCGCCAGATCGTTGGTTTTGGAAGCTACTTCCTTTACCATTTGGGCGCCCATATTTTCCAAGGGGTCTGCCAATTCAATTTCTTTTGCAACGGTAACACCATCTTTGGTCACTTGGGGTGCCCCGAATGATTTGCTGATGATTACGTTCCTGCCCTTAGGCCCCAAAGTTACTTTTACTGCATTCGCCAAAGCATCGACGCCCCTTTTAAGGCCATCGCGTGCATCGATATCGAACTTTATTTCTTTTGCCATTCTAGTTTGATTTTAAAATTAATGTTCAAATTCCGTTTAGTGCGCTATAGGTAAAACCGCTAATTAAGGTCGAACATGTAGCTTCGGAATTCGGGATTTTTTTTGAAAATTGTTTGGGTTAGATAATTGCCAAAACGTCGCTTTCGCGCATCATTAAATAGTCTACGCCCTCCAGTTTAAGTTCGGTCCCCGCATATTTGCCGTACAAGACTTTGTCTCCGACCTTCACGGTGATTTTTTCATCTTTGGTCCCGGGGCCAACGGCAACCACTTTGCCTTGTTGGGGTTTCTCTTTTGCGGTGTCAGGAATGTAGATGCCCGATGCTGTTTTGGTCTCAGCGGCCATTGGCTCGATAAGTACTCTGTCTGCCAATGGTTTAATGTTGACTTTAGCCATATTATTAAAGTTTTATTAATTGATTTTTATAGTTCGGTGTTGACAAGTCAGAAATTATGCCACAATATAAAAACTGACACAATGTAAAATCAAAAATGCCAGCTTGTCATTTGTGCTGGCATTTTAGCGGATATATTTTTCAACCTAGAGTGAATCGGTCTGATTGGCACCATTGTTCAAGGGTGCGGGTACTTCTTCGGGCAGGCTTTCCGGTACAGTGGTTTCTATCCCATCCCCTTCGAGCAATTTCGAATCTGCGTTCCCGAATTTTCCGGGGAGGGCAATATTGGAGGCCAATATCAATAGTACCAGTGCTACGGCCAATGTCCATGTGCTTTTGTCCAAAAAATCACCGGTCTTTTTCACGCCGCCTACAATTTGGCTTCCGCCGCCGCCGAAGGAAGAAGAAAGTCCGCCACCTTTTGGATTTTGAACCATGATGACCAACACCAGCAAGAAACAGACAACAATGATCAGGATTAAAAATATGGTAAAGGTGCTCATTTATTCAGAAGTATTTTCTTGTTTAATTTTTTCCACCGCTTTAATTCGGTCTGCAAAGAAACCACTTTTTTCCGGATATTTCAAACTTAAAATGCGATAGGCCTGTATGGCTTTTTTGTACTTTCTCTGTTCCAGATAAACCCTTGCCAAAGTCTCTGTCATCAATTCTTTTCCATCGAATTTGCTCGACTCCCCGTGGTCGATTTTTACCGGGGTGTCATAGGGCACAATCTTGGGGTTGTTGGCGATGAACTTATCGATGAGGTCGATTTTTTTCGACTTCATTTTTTTGGCATCGGCAATCGTCTCATTGGCACCTTTGTCTATGCGCGCCCCCTGCTGTCCCGGGCGTTCGATTTTTCTAACCGAGGTCAGTTTTAGCCATTCTTCAAAAGAGTGTTTTTCTGTTTTCGTGAATGGCAGGGGTTGGCCCAATTCGAGGGCCTGATTTTTGGTCGCAGTAACTTTATCCAAATCTTTGGCAGCCTCCGGTTCCTTGGAAGTGAACAACTCGGGATGCAATATCGAATCGGCATCGGCAATGGTTTGCGGTAAAGGTTTGTCGATTGACTCCTCGATCAGTTGGACGGGCTTTTCCGGGGCGGGTGCCATAGTTTCTTCCATGGCCCGAACCGGTTCCAAAGGTTCTGCTTTACCTGAAATGGCATCGGCGATCCTGTCTTGCGAAAATGCCGCTGAAGTGATGTAATCGAACAAAACGCCCCTGTCTGTGGTATAAGCGGCCGTTACCTTCAGGGCATTATTGTACTTAAAACTGTTCAGATTTTTTAGGCCCTTCAAGTGCAATGCCCTTGCGGTTTGAAAATAGGGATATTCCACCAAAACTTCCTCAAGCTGCCTTGTTTGGGCAGCCGTGATCACTTGATCGGGATGTTGCAGCAGAAAAGTGAAATCCTTGACGTTCATAGAATGGCCTTGCAAATGGTTTTAGGCATAATTAAGCAAAAATAAGGGAATGCACTCGATTGCATTCCTAAATTCGTGATACGAGTCCTACCAATCGGCCAAGGAGGCATTGAAAATATCCTGGGTGATGCGCTCAAAGATAACTTCATGGGCTTCGCTCTTAACGGCAGAGAGCTGTTGGTTGGCCGGATAGTCGTAGAAAAACGAAAAACGCTGGTCGAAATCTGCATCTTCTTTGGTCTTGTTGAAAAATCGCACTTTCACGGAGATGGTCAGCCTGTTCTGGGCCGCCGTCTGCTGGGCCGTGGCCGTCATGGGCGAAATGCGGTATTCAACGATTTCCCCTTCATAGACCAGGTCGCCGCCGGAATTGACAAGGTCAAGGCTCGATTGGTTTAAAATCCTGTCCTGAAGCGCAAGGGTCAGATCCCGATCCATCCCGGGTTCAAAAGTTGAGCCTGGACTTTGGGTGGCATAGTTCTGAAAATAGTTGACCTGAAAGCTTGTAGCGGTACCCACGTTGCCTCCCGTAAAATTGTATACACCACAATTGCACAGGGTCAATAAAAGAAATAAGGTAAAAAAATTTTTCGCTGCCCTTTTTAAAAATACCATGAGTTACAATTTCCTTTTTTGCCCATATGCATACCGATCAAAATAAATGAAAGGTAACAAAAGGCAGTGACCTTACAGGTCGTACTGTTTTATTTTCCTATAGAGCGTACGTTCCGATATGCCCAGTTCAGCGGCGGCCGCCTTACGCTTCCCGCGGTTGCGCTCCAATGATTTTTTGATGAGTTCCACTTCCTTCTCCTGTAAAGATAGGGTTTCCTCCTCTTCGATTTCTTCCGCAAAATGATACTTATCATCTTGGTTAGAAGCGTAGTTGGGTTTGTGGGCCGGCCTTTCCGCTTTGGCTTCCGGCAACTGCATCAATTCCATTGGGGTATTATCACGAAATTCATCTTCGCCATTTTCCTCCCCGTAAATCTTTCGGATCAATTTCTCGTTTTCTTCCTGTACTTTTTCCGAATCGTTGTTTTTCAACAATTCCAGGGTCAATTTTTTAAGGTCGTTCAAGTCGCTTTTCATGTCGAACAGCACCTTGTATAGGATTTCCCTTTCATTGCTAAAATCACCTTCTTTCTTTTCCTTGGAAATTACGGCGGGCAGATTGGAATCGGAAGCATTGGGCAAGTAGCTGTTGAGGGTAGCCACGGAAATATTCCGACTTTCTTCCAAAACCGAAATCTGTTCGGCAATATTCCTCAACTGTCTGATGTTTCCCGGCCAACGGTATTTAAGCAGCAGTTGTACCGCATCATCCTCCAGTCGAATGGTCGGCATTTTGTATTTCTGTCCAAAATCGGAGGCGAATTTTCGAAACAACAAATGGATATCATCTTTCCGCTCCCGTAGGGGGGGAATATTGATTTCCACCGTGCTAAGCCGGTAGTAAAGGTCTTCGCGGAATTTTTCTTTCTTGATCGCCTCGAACATGTTGATGTTGGTGGCGGCCACGATCCGCACATCGGTTTTTTGGGTCTGCGAAGAGCCCACCTTCAGAAATTCACCGTTCTCCAAAACCCTTAAGAGCCGAACCTGTGTGGTCAAGGGGAGCTCGCCCACTTCGTCTAGAAAAATCGTGCCCCCATCTGCAACTTCAAAATAACCGCTCCTGGTAGCGGTAGCGCCCGTAAAGGAGCCTTTTTCATGACCGAACAACTCACTGTCGATGGTGCCTTCCGGGATGGCGCCACAGTTCACCGCGATATATTTTGCATGCTTTCGATGTGAGAGGGCATGGATGATTTTGGGAATGGCTTCCTTGCCCACGCCACTTTCCCCGGTCACCAGCACCGAAATATCGGTGGGGGCAACCTGGATTGCCTTTTCAATGGCACGGTTGAGTTTTACATCGTTTCCGATGATTTCAAATCGTTGTTTTATGGCCTGGATCGATTCCATTGAATGCTTGGATTTAAGAAGCCAAAAGGCATCGGCTTTCCTATCAAATTAATTATTATGTGAATGCCCCACAGCCTTTCCAATCAAGGTGGCAGAGGTGCAATCGTTGATTTTCACGTTTACAAAATCACCGACCTTATAATGTTCTTTTGGAAAGACCACCACGGTATTCTGTGAATTTCGGCCCATCCATTGGGCATCGGATTTTTTGGAAGTGCCTTCGATCAAAACCTCTTCCACTTTATGCAAATGTTGTTGGGTTCGGTACAGGCCGTGTTTACGTTGCAGGTCAATAATTTCGAGCAGTCTGCGCTTCTTGATCGCCTCGGGCACATCATCCTTCAGTTTCCGGGCGGCAAGGGTTCCTGGTCTCTCGGAGTAGGCAAACATAAACCCGAAGTCGTATTGCACATATTCCATTAAGGAGAGGGTGTCTTGATGGTCTTGTTCGGTTTCGGTCGGAAAACCGGTAATCATATCCTGGGAAATGGCACAATCGGGAATGATTTTTCTGATGTTGTCGATCAAGGCAAAGTATTCTTCCCTGGTATGCAAGCGGTTCATTGCTTTCAAGATACGATTACTGCCGCTTTGTACGGGCAGGTGAAGGTAATTGCAGATATTCGGATATTTGGCCATGGTATGGATGACTTCCAGGGTCATATCCTGTGGATTCGAAGTGGAAAACCGAAGGCGCATTTTGGGTTGGGCCAAGGCTGTCAGTTCCAACAGTTTGGCAAAATTGACTGCTGTGGCCTTCTGGATTTCCGATGCCTTTTCAAAATCCTTTTTCAAACCGCCTCCATACCAAAGGTAACTGTCCACATTTTGTCCCAAAAGGGTTACTTCCCTAAACCCTTGGTCCCAAAGATCGTTCACCTCCTGCAAAATCGATTGCGGATCTCTACTGCGTTCCCGGCCCCTGGTAAAGGGCACCACACAAAAGGTGCACATATTGTCGCAGCCCCGGGTAATCGAAACGAAGGCAGTGACCCCATTGGTGTTCAACCGCACCGGCGCAACGTCACCATAGGTTTCGTCCTTGGACAGGATCACGTTGACGGCATTGCGGCCCTCATCGACTTCCTGGATCAAATTGGGAAGGTCTTTGTAGGCATCTGGCCCAACGACCATGTCAACTATTTTTTCTTCTTCCAACAGTTGGCTCTTCAACCGTTCTGCCATACAGCCCAAGACCCCTACCTTCATGTGCGGCCGCTGTTTTTTAACAGCATTGAACTTTTCCAGACGTTTGCGCACGGTGAGTTCGGCCTTTTCCCTTATCGAACAGGTATTGACCAAGACCAGGTCGGCCTCTTCCAAAATATCCGTTGTGTTAAAGCCTTCATTGGCCAAAATGGAAGCCACGATCTCACTATCGGAAAAATTCATCTGACATCCATAGCTCTCGATATAAAGTTTCCTTTGGTTGCCAAATTTTTCCTTCATATGTAAAGCAGAACCTTGTGCCGACTCCGTAATTGTTTTTTCCATGCGCAATGTATTCCCGGCCTATTGGGGTGGGCAAAGATAACACTAATTACAATTTTATGACAAATTGACAGTTATAAATTTAACCAAAAAAATGGCGCAACTTTTAAGGGTCTGCATCATCTATGAGGAACAACCCAATAAAATTAAACGTTATGAAAAAAGAATTTATCGGAGTACTCTTGGCGGTCGTCCTGGGCTTCGTCTCCTGTGAGAAAAACGACGATGGCAAATATGCGGAATACCTTGTGGCAAGACCGCTCACGATGCTCAAATCGGAATTCAGGAACAGTGTGGATGTCGTCGCCCCAATGCCTGTCCAGGAATCCGGGAAGATCTATGCCTATAAAGACTATATTTTTATCAATGATAAAAACACCGGGGTGCACGTGGTCGACAACTCCAACCCCGCTGCACCACGAAAGATTGCCTTTATCAAAATTCCAGCGAACGTCGATATTTCGGTAAAGGATGATTTCCTCTTTGCCGACAGCCTTAGCGATCTGGTAGTCATCGATATTTCCGACATCAATAATATAAGACAGGTGAACCGGTTGGAGAACGTGCTTTATGGTGATGTGATTTGGCCCATGGAGGTCGATATTTTTGAGGATACCCAGATCGATTACAACAATGAGATTTTGATCGGTTGGGAAACCGTCACCGAACGACGCCCTATTTCAGAATATGAGAACCGGTTCAATAATGGGGGCATTTTTTTTGAAGCCATGGCCGATGCCAGCGCCAATTCCACCACCGGACAAGGCGGGTCAATGGCGCGGTTCAAGATCGTGGCCGATTACCTCTATGCCGTCGACCGGCATAATATCAACATCTTTGATATCACCGATCTGGAAGACCCAAAAGACATGGAGGATGTTTTCGCCGGATTTGATATCGAGACGATTTTCAACCAAGGCCAATACCTGTTCCTGGGAAGTATGAGCGGCATGTTCATTTATGATATCACCACTCCGGCTACCCCGACCTATGTTTCCGAATTCCAACACGGCACCGCCTGCGATCCCGTGGTGGTTGATGGCGACTATGCCTATGTTACCTTGAGGGGGGGCAATTTTTGTGGCGCCACCGAAAGCGGATTGTTTATCGTGGATATTTCTGATATCAGCAATCCGACCCTCAAAATAAGTTATCCAATGGACGGGCCATACGGACTCGGGATAAAAGCGGAGAAGCTTTTTGTATGTGACGGGGATTCGGGATTAAAAGTTTTTGACAAGACCGATGTGGAAAATTTGGTGCCTTTAAACCAGTTTACAGACATCAATACTTTTGATGTGATTCCTCTGGAAAACACGCTGCTGATGGTAGGAAAGGAAGCGCTCTACCAATATGAGTACTTGGAGAATGGGATAGAATTGATCAGTACCCTTAGTCTGGATTAATACCGTCAAAATCGATTAAAAACGCCCCGGGAAATCGGGGCGTTTTTTTATGGATATAGGATGGCACAGGTATCAAATTAAAAAATTCAACTACTTTTGTGCCAATAAAATCAATACATGGCCAAAAATTTAGTAATTGTAGAATCACCTGCAAAGGCAAAGACGATCGAGAAATTTTTAGGGAAAGACTATAAGGTTGAATCTAGTTTTGGTCATATCGCCGACCTGCCTTCCAAGGAGTTGGGCGTGGATGTCGATAATGATTTTATGCCGAAGTATATCGTCGATAAAGACAAGCAGGCCCTGGTGAAGAAATTGAAGGATTTGTCAAAGAAGGCCAGCACCATATGGCTTGCAAGTGATGAAGACCGGGAAGGGGAGGCC
This sequence comes from uncultured Flavobacteriaceae bacterium, assembly GCA_963710535.1. Lineage (GTDB taxonomy): Bacteria > Bacteroidota > Bacteroidia > Flavobacteriales > Flavobacteriaceae > Pelagihabitans. The sequence goes on along the minus strand of CAVQAW010000010.1, from coordinate 349,238 downwards.
ATTTCGTGGCATTTGGCGGAAACCTTGGAACTCGATAAGTCGAAGACCAAACGTATTGTATTTAACTCGATTACCAAATCGGCCATTCAAAAGGCCATAGAAAATCCGCGGGAAATCAATTATAACCTGGTTAATGCCCAGCAGGCAAGAAGGGTCTTGGATCGGTTGGTGGGCTACGAACTATCGCCCGTGTTATGGAAGAAGATCAAACCCGGACTATCTGCGGGCCGTGTACAATCGGTAGCCGTTCGCCTCATCGTTGAACGCGAAAGGGAAATCGAAGGATTTACGCCCGAAGCTTCCTTTAAGGTATCAGCGGCCTTCAAAACCGGAGATGGAAGCGAGTTCATCGCTAAATTGAATAAGGCATTCCCTACCAAAGGCGAAGCGGAAGCCTTTTTGAAAAAGAATCTTGGCACTAGCTTCAAGGTGGGAGAGCTTGATAAAAAGCCTGCCAAAAAATCTCCCTCGGCTCCCTTTACGACCTCTACCTTGCAACAAGAGGCATCCCGAAAATTGTATTTTTCAGTGGGCAGGACCATGCAAGTGGCGCAGCGCCTTTACGAGGCCGGTTTGATTACTTATATGAGGACCGACAGCGTCAACCTCTCGGGTGAGGCGATAGCCGCTGCCAAAGAAGCCATTATCGAAAATTACGGCAAGGCGTATAGCAAGGTGCGGAATTTTAAGGGAAAATCGAAAGGAGCCCAGGAAGCCCATGAAGCCATCCGGCCCACGAACATTGCATTGCAGAACCCTTCTTTGGAACGCGATCAGTCGAAATTGTACGATCTGATCTGGAAAAGGGCCATCGCATCCCAAATGGCTGATGCGGAATTGGAACGTACCTTGGTAAAGATAAAAGCCGACAAGCACCAAGAAGAGTTTGTTGCCAATGGAGAGGTTATCAAGTTCGACGGCTTTCTTAAGGTTTATATGGAAGGTGTTGATGATGAGGACTTGGCCGAAGAACAGGAGGGCATGCTTCCGGCAATGCGCGTTGGCGACCCCTTGACCAATAAGTATATTACCGCAACCGAAAGATTTTCAAGGCCTCCCTATCGTTTCACTGAGGCTTCCTTGGTCAAGAAACTCGAAGAATTGGGAATCGGCAGACCATCCACTTACGCCCCTACCATCTCCACCATCCAAAATCGGGGGTATTCGGAAAAGGGTTCCGTGGAAGGAACGGAAAGAAAATATGTGCAATTGACCCTTGCGAACAATGCCGTAAAGGAAAAGGAACTGACCGAAATGGTGGGCTCGGATAAAGGCAAATTGGTGCCCACCGATATCGGCATGATCGTCAATGATTTTTTGGTGGAAAATTTCGCGAACATCCTTGATTATAATTTTACGGCCAGGGTTGAAGAAGAATTCGATGAGATAGCCGAAGGCACCGCAGATTGGCAAAAGGTGATGAAAGAATTCTACAAGGATTTCCATCCCAATGTGGTCGATGTCGAAGAAAATGCAGATCGCGCCAGCGGCGAAAGGGTTTTGGGGCAAGATCCCAAAACGGGCCGCCAGGTATCGGTTCGCTTGGGCCGCTTTGGGCCTATGGTCCAGATTGGGACAGCAGAAGAAGAAGACAAGCCTTTGTTCGCCAGCCTTTTGCCCGAACAATCGTTGAACACCATAACCTATGAAGAGGCGATGGAACTGTTTACCCTGCCCAGAAAATTAGGAGTTTACAAGGGAGAGGAAGTTGAGGCGAACGTGGGCAGGTTCGGCCCCTATGTGCGCTATGGCAAAAAATTTGTTTCCCTGGATAAAGGGGAGAGTGCTTTTGATGTTGATATGGACCGGGCCGTAGAACTTATCGTGAACAAGGAAAAGGCCGATGCCCCTATTGCCGAATTTGAGGGAAAAGAGGTCACCAAGGGAAAAGGCCGATTTGGGCCTTTCATCAAATGGGACGGGATGTTCATCAATGTCGGTAAAAAATATGATTACGACCAATTGTCGCAAGCCGATATTATTGAACTGATCCAGGACAAGAAACAGAAGGAGGCAGAAAGGGTCGTACAGGATTGGCCCAAAGAAGGCATCCGAATAGAAAAGGCCCGTTGGGGCAGGCACAACCTGCTTAAGGGAAAGATCAAGGTTGAACTGGCAAAAACGGTCGATGTTTCCAAAGTAACCTTGGAAGAAGCAAAGGCATTGATCGAAAAGAAAACCCCGAAAAAGAAGTCCGGTTCGAAGTCGAAGGCAAAAAAATAACCCCTACATACAAGCTGTAACCCATGGCATTCGATTTTTTGGTCCCCGTTGAGGACAAGGTGTTGGCCCATTGCGAACTGCTACCGCCCCAGGCGTTGGGCAGAAATATCTACATGCATACCGCCCGGAAGGGCTTGCCGGTACTTGCCAATGCCTCTGTTGCCCTTTTGGGGGTGAGGGAATCCAGGAACGCCTTTGAGAAAAAACCCGAGATGCTCGATGTTTCGGCGATTCGCTTGCAATTTTATAAATTGATGTTGGGCAACTGGAACACCAATATCATAGACATGGGCGATATTGAAGAAGGGGAGTCTGTTGAGGACACCTACTTTGTGGTGAAGGAAATCGTCGCCGGTTTGTTGGAAGAAAAGGTGATTCCGATCATTATAGGGGCTACACAAGACATCACCTATCCCGTTTACAGGGCTTTTGATGGCATCCATGATATGATCAATATAGTCTCCATCGACAGCCGTTTCGATTTTGGAATGGATGATGAGCTGATATCTTCCCATTCCTATATGAGCAAGATCATCACCGAGAAGCCCAACAACCTATTCAACTTTTCAAACCTGGGATTCCAGAGCTATTACAACGCTCAGGAGGAGAAAGATCTTATGGAGCGGCTTTTCTTCGACGCCTATCGTTTGGGCGAGGTGGCCAATGATCTTTCATTGGCAGAACCGGTACTTCGAAATGCCCATATGGTGAGCCTCGATGCCCGTGCGATCAAAGCGAGCGAGGTTGGCCTTTCCCATAACTTCTCACCCAACGGTTTTGACGGAAGGGAAATTTGCGCCATTGCCCGATATGCAGGCATCAGCGAAAAGGTGGTCGCATTTGGCCTCTATGAAATGGAAAATACGGTACAGTCCTGTCAATTGATGGCACAGATCATGTGGTATTTCATGGAAGGGCTCAATTATAGGCTCCTGGAGCGCCCAAGTTCCGAAAACCCCGATTTTACGAAGTATACCGTGCCCACCGAAACAGCGCTGCTGGTCTTCTACAAAAGCCACCTCACCGAAAGATGGTGGGTTGAGGTGCCCTCAATATTGTCTTCACATAATAAACCCAATTCACCCGCGTTATTACCCTGCACCGAAAAGGACTATTTGGACGCCTGCGACCAGAACATTCCGGAGCGGTGGTTCAAAGCCTTTAAGAAAGGTTTTAATTGACCAATTTTTTTTTAAGGATAATTGCTTTGGATACAATAATTTGCTCAAATCGTAGTTTTAGAGTGTAGAATAAAATTATTCTCTTTTGCAGTTAATAACCAGAATCGAAATTTAACCTAAAGTATGAAGAAGCTATTGTTATCATCTATAGCATTTGTTTTTTTGCTCAGTAGTTGTGGGTCTAAAACAAAGGGAGAGCTAGTTGGGGCCCAAGGCAAAAAGTGGTATCCGGAAAAACCATATGGAATGGAACTCATCCCAAGGGGAGCCTTCATCATGGGTAAATCCGAGGAAGACCAGGCACAAGTGCTCAATGCCCCTACCAAAACAGTAACCGTGCGATCATTCTATATGGACGATACGGAAATCACCAATAGTGAGTACCGACAATTCGTTGAATGGGTCAGGGATTCCATCGCGAGAACCCGATTGGCCGAATTGGCCGACGAACTTGGTTTGGGTCCTGATGATGGCGGTATCGGGGACTATGCCTTTAAGGATGCCGATACGACCAAGGCTTCGGCCTATGACAAATACATGCTGGACAATTACGCCGGAATGGGCGAAAACTTTAACGAGGGAAGGGCCTTGAACATCGATGAAGAATTGATTTGGGACACCTCCGAATATCCGGATGAATATTACACGGAAGTAATGGACTCCCTCTACATTCCCGAAGCGGAATCGTACAATGGCCAGCGCATCATCGATGTCACCAAGTTAAAATACAAGTATAGCTGGATGGACATCGAAGCGGCTGCACGTTCCAAAACAGGCCGTAGAAGGGATTTTGTACGGCAGGAGGAATTGGAGATCTATCCCGATACCACGGTATGGATCCGCGATTTCGAATATTCCTACAACGAACCCATGCACAACGATTATTTCTGGCACGATGCCTACAGCGAGTATCCTGTGGTAGGTATCAATTGGAAACAGGCCAAGGCTTTTTGCAATTGGAGGACCAAGTTCAAAAACGATGATCAAAAACAAAGAGGCAAACAATTTGTAAACCAGTTCCGATTGCCTACCGAGGCAGAATGGGAATATGCCGCTAGGGGTGGTATCGAAGGCGGTACTTATCCTTGGGGCGGACCATACGTGATCAGCGATACCGGTTGCTTCATGGCCAACTTTAAACCCCAGCGTGGCGATTACGCCGCAGATTCGGCCCTGTATACCGTGGAGGCCAAGTCATATGAACCCAACGATTTTAATCTGTACAACATGGCAGGAAACGTTTCGGAGTGGACGAATTCAAGCTATGACCCAAGTGCGTACGATTACGTTTCTACCATGAATCCTAACGGCGGGGACGGCAACAACAAGAGAAAGGTCATTCGTGGCGGGTCTTGGAAAGATGTGGCTTACTTCCTACAGGTAAGCACCAGGGATTATGAATATGCCGATTCGGCCAGAAGCTATGTCGGTTTCAGAACCGTTCAGGATTATATGGGCGAGGAAGATTCGACCAAGGGCGGCAGAGGACTTTAAACCATTTATTTTTAAGATAGAGATCTAAATATCATTATCAAACGTTAAACCAAATACTTATTATTAATATTCAAATTCAAATTAAAACTTAAATTATGGCACAGTCAAAATCAACAAAAAAACTATTTAACATGGCCTATGGCCTCGGAGCATCGGTGGTAATTATTGGTGCATTGTTCAAGATCCTTCACTGGGAGTTCGGACCCCTAACAGGTGGTTTACTTCTCGCGGTAGGTCTTATTACCGAAGCGCTTATTTTTGCGATCAGTGCGTTCGAACCAGTAGACGATGAGTACGATTGGTCATTGGTATACCCAGAATTGGCGGGTGGAATGAACATCGGAAAAGATGGCGAAAGAGAAGCCATCAAAGATGCGGAGACTTCCTTGTCCAAAAAATTGGATGACCTATTGAAAGAAGCTGGCGTGGATGCCAACCTTATGGAGAGTTTAGGATCTAGCATTAAGAATTTTGAAGGAGCCGCCAAAGGTATCGCCCCTACCATCGATGCCATGGAGTCTACCAAAAAATATTCTGATGAAATGGTTCAGGCAGCAGCCCAAATGGAGTCGTTGAACAGCTTGTACAAAGTACAGTTGGAAAGCGCTAGCCGACAAGCTTCCGTGAACGAAGAAGTAGTTCAAAACGCAAGTGCACTTAAAGACCAAATGGAATCGTTGGCTACCAACCTATCGTCATTGAATGGCGTATATGGAGGCATGCTTTCTGCTATGAGCAGAAACTAATTAGTAAAAACCCAAATCAAATAACAAACTAAAAAACTAATTAGAAAATATGGCATCAGGAAAAGCAACACCACGGCAAAAGATGATCAATCTTATGTATTTGATCTTCATCGCTATGCTGGCGTTAAACATGAGCAAGGAAGTACTTGCAGCATTCGGTATTATGAACGAAAAGCTCGAGACTTCCAATATAAAGACCACAGAGAGCAACTTGGCTTTCTTGAACGGTCTAGAGACCAAAGCATCTGAGAATGCCGAGAAATTCGGTCCCCTATATCAGGATGCACAGAAGATCAAGGAATTGTCACAGAAATATTATGACTATCTGGAAGGTCTTAAGAAAGGATTGATGGAGGATGTCGAAGATCCAAAAGACTACCAGGTAATGGACAAGTCCGATTATTTGGACGGCATGTTCTTCCAAGGCGATAACCTTACCCCTGAAGGAAAGGATTTCTTGAAAAGGATCAACGACTACCGTACACAGGTAATGAATATCCTACCTGCTAACATGACCGATGTTAAAGCCGGCGTAGAGTCGCGTTTTCAAACCGGTGATGCTCAAGGCAAAGTTGAGAATCGCAGTGGTGATAAGGTCGACTGGCTTAACTACCATTACGAAGGATTTCCCCTGGTAGCTTCTTTGACCAAATTGACCGCCTTACAGGCCGATATTAAAGCGACCGAAGAGGATGCTTTAAAATCGATGCTTCAAGGTCAATTGAGCAGCGAGGTGGCCATGACCAACTATACCACCTTATTGGAACAGGAAAAATCGGCCTTTTATTCCGGCGAGAAATTTTCCGGAGCCATTGTCTTGGGACGTAAGGATGCAACCACTAGGCCCAACGAAGTGAATCTTACTTTGGACGGCAGGAAGTTGAACGAAGGTGCCGATTATGAGATCAAGGATGGCCAAGTGAAGCTTTTGGTCGGGGCAGGTGCTCCAGGTGACCACAAAATCCAAGGCAACTTGGTTTTCATGCAGGATGGGGAACGTACGGAAGTACCCGTATCTTCAACTTTTGCTACCATTTCCAAGCCAAATGCAGCCCTTATAGCAGCAGATAAGATGAACGTGGTATATCGCGGTGTGGCCAACCCCATGTCGATTTCGATCCCAGGCATACCCAACAACAATGTAACAGCTTCGGCTCCCGGTTTAAAATCGGTAAGCGGAAGTCAGTACGTGATGAATCCAGGTTCCGGTAGAACAGTTACCATTACCGCTTCAGGTAAGTTGCCTGATGGTCAAACCGTATCCTCTAAATCAGAGTTCAGGATCAAGGACATTCCAAGACCTGAAGGTTCAGTGAGCAAGCAGACAGGTAGTCTTAAAATGCCAAGGTCTAATATGGAAATTGCCACTATCGGCGCCGTCTTGGAAGATTTCGATTTTGACTTGAACCTTGCGGTAAGCGGATTCAAATTCAAAGTGCCCGGACAACCTACCGTAGCCGTAAATGGCAACAAATTGGATGCCAGGGCCATCTCAGCCTTAAAAAGGGCAAGTAGGGGTGATGCCGTTCAGATCTTCGATATCGAAGGGTATATCACCAATAACAAGAGCTATAAATTGAAGAAGGTTTCTCCCGTAATCGTGGAGATCACCAACTAGTAACGCTTATAAATTTTAACAGATGAATTGGAAGAATGTTTTGTTGATCGGAGCGGTGACCCTATTGCCGGTTTCCTTAATGGCCCAAGCGAACATCTTGAACGCGAAGAAGCCACAAGAGATCGGTATACGGACCGAAGCCCAAAAGGCTTTGGACAACGATGCTCCTCTTGAGTACGGATATGTAGACGACAGGGACATCCTTTGGTCCAAAACCATTTGGGAAGTGATCGACCTTGATGAAAGGGTGAACTTTCCACTGTACTATCCTACCGATACCATTGATATCGGTGCCGACAGAAGGTCATTGTACGATGTTTTGCTAAAGAACATCAAAAATGGCAAACTGGAGGATGTGTATGTAGACTCTTACTTCACTGAAAAGCGTGTTTTCGGTGATTTGGCCGCTACCCTTAAGAAAAGGGATACGACAGACTATGGTTACGAACAGATCAATGCCGGGGAAGAACTTTCCGCCGAATATGTGATCGAAAGGGAACTTACCGCTGCCGATATCGAGGAGTACCGAATCAAAGGGATCTGGTATTTCGATAAGCGTCAAGGGGAGTTGAAATATCGTTTGCTGGGCATAGCCCCGGTTGCGCCCGACGTTAACTTTATCGATGATGAATCGATGGATCCCCAAGATTCCAAAGTAGAATTGTTTTGGGTATGGTATCCATCGGCAAGGCAAATATTGCACGAAGCGAAGGTATTCAACCAACGCAATTCGGCACAGCCGATCTCCTTCGATATGCTGCTGAACTCAAGAAGATTCAACGGCATCATCTACAGGGAAGACAATGTTCATGGCGATCGTGAGGTCACCGATTATATTGCCGATAACGCCTTGTTCCAACTGCTGGAGGCCAACAGGATCAAAGAGGTCATCAGGGATAGGGAACAGGATATGTGGGCCTATTGATCAAAAAGTGAATTCCAATTCAACAACATAAAAAGTCCCGATGGAACCATCGGGACTTTTTTTTGTGCCCTATCCAATGGCAGTCGTGCTTTTGCTACCTTTGACCAATGGTAGATTATTTGGTAGTCGGGCTGGGATTGGCCGGAATTTCTTTCTGTGAAACATTGGAAAGGCACAAGAAGTCTTTTCAAGTCTTCAACGATGGTTCACAGGCTTCTTCGGCAGTTGCGGGGGGGCTTTATAATCCCGTAATGTTGAAGCGCTTTACCTTGGTTTGGAACGCTGATGAACAACTCCAAAAGGCCATCCCGTTTTATGAGGGTTTGGAACGGAAGTTGGGGACCAAGTTGAATCACCCGCTTCCCATTTTTAGGAGGTTTTCCTCCGCGGAAGAACAGAACTTATGGTTCGAGGCCGCCGACAAGGGCGTGCTGAAGCCTTTTTTGTCGCCCAAGGTCCATCCCAAGCATCACAATCCCTATATCGATGCCCCGTTTGGTTATGGGGAAGTGCTGCAGACAGGTAGGGTTGATACACAGACCATGCTTACCACCTATAAAGACTACCTGCGGGAAAAAGGTATGCTGACCCTTGAAACCTTTGATTATAAGCGCTTACAGATCGCGGAAGACCATGTTACCTATAAGTCGGTCAAGGCGAGACATCTTGTCTTTACAGAGGGTTATGGGCTGAGCGGGAACCCATATTTTGGATATTTGCCGCTAACGGGCACCAAAGGGGAATACCTGATCATTGAGGCGCCCGAATTAAAGGAAAGGAATGCGATCAAAGCCGCCATATTCATCATTCCGATGGGGAACGACCGGTATAGGGTCGGGGCCACCTATAAATGGAAGGACAAGAGCAATAGCCCTACGGAGGCATCCAAAGCGGAGCTCTTGGAACAGCTTACCCAAGTGGTGAGCTGCAAATACCAAGTAGTTGGTCAGGAGGCTGGTATTCGCCCAACGGTGACCGATAGGAGGCCCTTGGTGGGAAGGCACCCCCTTTTTGACAATCTTTATGTGTTGAACGGATTCGGTTCCAGGGGCGTTATGATCGCTCCGGCGGCTTCCGAGCAATTGTTCGGACTGATCGAAAATGACCTATCTTTACCCCCGGAAATGGACATTGCCCGGTTTAAGAAGAAATATTTTCCGGTTGGGCCTTCCCCTTTGTCGGGTCGTAATGGATAAAAAAATTGATCCAGATATTACGTGAGATTCTGATGATGACCGGCATAAAAACGATCATGGTCGCCACAATTGCAATAAAGGTGTGTACCAAGGTGGCTTGGAAAGCCAAAAACGAGATCACAAAAGCGGCCACCGCAAATGCGATGCCCAGCCCATAACTTACATACATTGCCCCATAAAAAAACGAAGGCTCGATCTTATATTTGGTTCCACAATGGGAGCAGCGCTCCTTCATTTTGAATAAAAATCCAATTTTATAGGGGTTTTTGGCTTCGTACATGCTTTCTTGGTGGCATTTTGGGCAACTTCCTGTTAAAATGCTGTAGAGTTTGTTTCCTTTTTTTAACATTTGCAGAACTTTTTGCAAAAGTAGGATTTTGCAGGCTTTTTCAACGTAACATTCATCACATTAAATGCTTAATATACATAACCTTTCCGTTTCATTTGGAGGTGAATTCCTGTTCGAGGAAATATCTTTCCGCCTCAATGCGGGAGACCGTGTCGGCCTAATTGGTAAAAATGGGGCGGGAAAATCCACGCTTTTAAAGTTGTTGTCCAAAGATATGGCCCTGGATACGGGTACCATAGCCACCGAAAAAAACATAAAGATCGGTTTTCTCAGACAGGATATTGATTTTGAACAGGGAAGAACGGTCTTGGAAGAGGCTTACCAAGCCTTTGTGGAAATTAAGGAATTGGAAACCAGGTTGGACGAGATCAACCACCAATTGGCAGAACGCACCGATTATGAAAGTGAAGGCTATCATCAATTGATGGTCGATTTAAACGATGTTTCGCACCACTACGAAATTTTGGGCGGTTACAATTATCAAGGGGAGACCGAAAAGATTTTACTCGGGTTGGGTTTTAAACGTAAAGACTTCGATCAAAAGACCGATACATTTTCGGGAGGTTGGCGCATGCGTATCGAATTGGCCAAACTGTTGCTACAGAGCAACGACGTGCTGTTGCTCGATGAGCCTACCAACCACTTGGATATCGAATCGATCATTTGGCTGGAAGGGTTCCTGAACGGCTATCCTGGGGCGGTAATGATCGTATCGCACGATAAGATGTTTTTGGACAACGTGACCAACAGGACCATTGAAATTTCGCTGGGGCGGATCTATGACTATAACAAACCCTACTCCAAGTTCTTGAAGCTCAGGGGCGAAATCAAGGAACAACAGCTCAATGCCCAGAAGAATCAGGAAAAGGAAATACAACAGGCGGAACGCTTGATCGAAAAGTTCAGGGCAAAAAGTACAAAGGCTTCCATGGCGCAGTCCTTGATCAAGAAGCTTGACAAAATGGAGCGCATCGAGGTCGATGAAGATGACAACGCGGTGATGAACCTGCGTTTTCCGATTTCCATCACCCCCGGCAAGGTAGTGGCCGAAATCGAGCATCTTTCTAAAAGTTATGGGTCACATGAAGTACTACGGCACATCAATCTTTTGTTGGAGCGGGACAGCAAGACCGCTTTCGTGGGCCAAAACGGGCAGGGGAAGTCAACCTTGGCCAAAATTTTGGTCGGGGAGCTTAAGCATGAGGGCCACGTGAAATTGGGCCACAACGTGCAAATCGGTTACTTTGCCCAAAACCAGGCCGAATATTTGGATGGGAGCAAAACCATTTTGGATACCATGATCGACGCGGCCAATGAAAAGAACAGGGCAAAGGTCCGGGATATTCTGGGGTCGTTCCTTTTTCGAGGGGATGAGGTCGAAAAATACGTAAAAGTTTTGTCCGGAGGGGAACGCAACCGCCTGGCATTGGCCAAAATGCTGCTGCAGCCCTTCAATGTGCTGGTGATGGACGAACCTACCAACCACCTCGACATCAAATCAAAAAATGTGTTGAAACAGGCACTCCAAAATTTTGAGGGCACCTTGATCCTGGTTTCGCATGACCGCGACTTCCTACAAGGACTCACCAATAAGGTCTATGAGTTTAAAGACAAGAAGATAAAGGAATATCTTGGCGATATCGATTTCTATCTGGAACAGCGCAAGGTCGAGAACTTCAGGGCCATAGAAAAGCAACAGCAGAAGAAGAAGGAGAAAGAAACGGAAAAGAGCACCTCCATTGATTTTGATGGGCAAAAGAAGCTAAAATCCCTAAAAAACAAACTCAGTTCGGTCGAATCCAAAATTTCTGGCTTGGAAAAGGAAATCGCCGAGAATGATCAAGATCTTATGCTTGATTATGAGGCGACCATCAAAAGGCACCAATTTTTTGATAACTACCACAGCAAGAAAAAGGAACTGGAAAACTTGATGCGGAAATGGGAGAAGATTTCTTCCGAACTCGAAACCGCCTCCAGTTAATCCCTCACAAAAAGTAAGTTATTTCTTTCACAACAGAATTACGCGTGTTCACCACAAAAACGGTCATTTCATCGAGTATTTTTGCATTTAATCTAGAATAAAACGTTATTTGTAAGGTAATTCTTTCTAATGTGGGAAATTACGATAAATAATGCAGGTTGTGCCAAAAACAGTTGATATGAAAAAATACATGTTTGCTCTTCTGCTTGTTTTTATGGTTGTGAACACGGCAATCGCCGACATCCCACAATCCGAGAAAAACGCTCTTGTAGACCTTTACAATGCTACCAACGGTGACGGATGGCAGCACATATGGGATATCAATTCCGAAGTTGGTCAGTGGTACGGGGTGAAACTGGTCAATGACCATGTGGTTGAAATCAATCTTTTCCATAACAATCTGCAAGGTGCGATTCCCGCAAGTATCGGGGATCTTACTAGTCTGAACGTGCTTAATCTGGCATTTAACGGGATTACCGGGGAATTGCCCACAACCATCGTCAAGCTTGAAAAGTTAAAGGTCTTGAAGCTGGAAATGAACAGATTAAAAGGGCAACTGCCCATCGATATGGGCAATATGGCCCAATTGATCGAGCTCAGTGCTTTCAATAATTTTCTTACGGGAAGCATTCCGGAAAGCCTCGGTAATATCAAGAGTTTAAAAATATTGAATCTATCGAGCAACAATCTTAAAGGTGAAATACCGCAAGCCTTGGGCAATTTAAAGAGCCTGGTGGTCTTGGGCCTGTTCGAAAATGGTTTGGAAGGCAGTATTCCCATTGCACTGGGCAATCTTTCCAAGCTTAAGGAACTGGTGCTGGCGAACAACCAACTGGGCGGCGAAATCCCAAAAGAATTTGGGCAATTGGCCAGTTTGGAGGTCCTGCAAATACAGAACAACAAATTCAATTCCTTCAAGAACCTGGAATATATGAACACCGAGGGCCTCTTGGTGTTCGATTTCGATAAGAATAAGGAAAGGAGCGATTTTAAGAATATCGACTTCGATAAAACACGTATGGCCGAAACGCTTTTTGAAGATGAACAGGAAGACGATCCGGAACACAATAAGTAATTCTTGATCTTGGTTAGTGAAAGAGGGTTGCCGGTAGGCAACCCTCTTTTTTTGTGAAGTCCGGGCACTGGAGGGCTTTGCCTTGATTTTGTCATGCAAAGATTGACGGATCAAGTGGATTGGATTTCACCTTTGTATTTGGATAAAAAACCATATTTTTAAGCGAAATACAAATACCGATCAATGAAGTTGCAACCGCTGTCTCCTATTTTACGGGCCATCGCCTTAAGTTTGACTTTTATTTTAAGTACAACAGCATTGTCGCAAGTGCAGGAATCCCTTGCCACGCCCCTGCCGGGAAACGAAGCTGACAGTACTGAAACCATGACCGGAAATTCCTATGTACAGCAAATTCCGGCCACCGATGTCTCCTTTGAAATGATCTTGGTTCCCGAAGGTAGTTTTGTCATCGGAAGTCCGGAAACCGAAGAAGGCAGAAAACAGGATGAGGGCCCACAGACCGAGGTTGCCCTGGATTCATTTTATATGGGCAAATATGAACTTACCTGGGATGTTTTCGAACTATTCTTCAAACAGAATCAAGAACTTTTCGTGAAATTGGAAAACGACAAAGTAATGAAGATCGATGCGATCACCCGTCCGAGCCCTCCCTATGAAGACCCCTCCTATGGCATGGGAAAACAGGGGTTTCCGGCCGTGAGCATGTCGGCCTATTCGGCCTTGGTTTTTTGTAAATGGCTGAGTACGGTAACCGGTAGGTTCTACAGATTGCCCACGGAAGCCGAATGGGAATATGCCGCCAGGGCGGGCAGCAGTACGGCCTATGGTTTTGGCGATGCCGTAACCGATTTGGACGATTATGCGGTTTATTACGGCAATTCCGGGAACCACTATGCCAAGGCGGGAAGCAAGAAGCCCAATTCTTGGGGACTTTACGATATGCACGGGAATGTAGCGGAATGGACCTTGGACGAGTACAAGGAAGATAGTTATGCCGGTTTGGAAAGCAAAAACCCCTGGGTAAAGCCAACCGTAATACACCCAAGATCATATAGGGGCGGTTCGTGGGACGATGATGCGGATAAACTTCGATCCGCTGCGAGGTCTGCCTCCAGCGTGAAACAGCAAAAACGTGACCCGCAGATTCCCAAAAGCTTTTGGTGGTTTACAGATTCGAACTATGTGGGCTTTCGGCTCGTAAGCCCCGCGAAGCAGCCTACCCTTGAAGAACAAAACAGATTCTGGCAGATCGTGCTCGATGAATAGGCACAGGCAACCAAAAATAGGGGTTAACTTAAATGAGAAGAGCGAATGAGAACTTTGATATTCCTGATGTTGATTTGCCAAACCGCAATGGTTTCGGCACAGGACACTTATAAATTAAATGATAAAAGTGCGATGACCATTTCTGGTTCGTCCACGGTACATGACTGGACGGTGACCGCGAACCAAATGGAAGGCACTTTGGAAATGAAGGCAAATGCCATCAGCAACATTGGCCTGACCGTTCCGGTCGAAGGCATTAAAAGTGAGCGCGGCCCCACCATGGACAACAAAATGTACGCAGCCCTTAAAAAAGACGAATACCCAGCAGTACGATTTCAGTTGCGGGAAGTAGAGGGCACAACGATTTTAACGGGAACGCTCAATATTGCTGGCAGGGAAAAAAGTGTTCAAATTGTAACTGAAATTAGCCCGACATCCGATGCCATAACAATCAAAGGTGAAAAAAAATTAGTGCTCCAAGACTTCGGAATGGAGCCCCCAACGGCCATGTTCGGGCAAATCGTGGTAGGGGATGAGGTGACCGTACAGTTCTATTTGGTTTTTACAAAGTCCTAACATCAGTAATCATTGCTCGCCTGCACCGAGTGGGCGAAAAGGCGTCTTAGCAGGTTTCTACATGTTATGCGATTGGGCCTGCCCATAGATTCGACGGTTTGCCCCAGCAAAAAGGGAGAAGGCGCCAAAAATAACCTATTGGTCATCGTCATAAGACTTGAGGTCGTTAATTGGGCATCCCAAACCATTGGATTTGACGAAAATTGTTAACTTTAAAGACCTGACGCTTTGCGTAGGGTGCTATTGTGATGAAACAGAAAATTGGTTTGCTTCTTATTTTGGCGGGGCTTGTTGCGTTGCTATTTGCATTTAAGAAAGGGGTTTTCAATCCTTCCTCCGATGCTTATGCCGACATGAAGTTGCCTGAGGTGGTCGATTATAACTTCCACATCAAACCAATACTTTCCGACAACTGCTATAAATGCCATGGCCCCGATGCCAACAAGCGCAAGGCGGGTCTCCGTTTGGATTTGGAAGTTTCAGCCTTGGGGGAGCTGCCGGAGAACCCCGAAAAATATGCGCTGGTAGCAGGGAATCCCAACAAAAGTCATTTGTATTTGCACGTGGTTTCCGATGACCCCGATGAATTGATGCCACCGCCCGACTCCAAACTGTCGCTGAACAGTTATGAAAAAAAATTGATTAAAAAATGGATTGAGCAAGGTGCCAAATTCGATAAACATTGGGCCTTCAATCCTCCCCTAAAACCGACCCCGCCCAATGTCGATACTATGGGATGGGGGCAAAATGAAATTGACGGGTTTATTCTTCGGAAACTGGTCGACAATCAGGTTTTGCCTTCTGATCGGGCCCCGATGGAAACGCTGATCCGAAGAATAAGTCTGGACCTTACCGGCTTGCCCCCCGATCAAGAGCAGGTACGTCAATTGTTGGAAGCGTCATCGGAAACGATCGTAGCCAAAACCATTGATACGTTTTTGGCATCACCTGCCTATGGCGAACGAATGACCCAGTCTTGGCTCGATGTGGCACGTTATGCAGATTCTCATGGGTATCAAGACGATAGTTATCGTACCATGTGGCCCTGGCGCGATTGGGTAATCCATGCTTTCAATGAGAATTTGCCGTACGATGATTTTCTTCTATGGCAACTGGCGGGCGATCTTTTGCCCAATGCCACCAAAGAACAAATTTTGGCGACAGGTTTCAATCGCAACCATCCGATTACGCAGGAAGGTGGGGTGATACAGGAGGAGTATCGTGTCAATTATGTCTTGGACCGGACGAATACCCTTGGGAAAGGCATTTTGGGCATAACCCTCGAATGCGCGCGCTGCCATGACCACAAGTACGATGCGATTTCGCAAAAAGATTATTTTGGAATGTATTCCTTTTTCAATCAAGTCGACGAGAAAGGCCTGCAAATGGATGCGGTTCAGGCCGCCAATCAGAAGTTTTATGCGGATCCGCCCTTTATCACGATTTCCGACAAGGAAACGGAAGGCCTGCTTTCCTTCATCAATAAGGAGAAAGGCACTAAGATTAACGTTATGGTGATGAACGATTCCGCGCCAAAAACCACTTTCGTGCTCAATAGGGGCAATTACGATGAACCTGCCGATTCGGTGCCTGTTCATACTCCGGCTGCCATTTTTCCGTTCGACGAAAGCCTGCCGAAAAACCGATTGGGACTTGCCCGGTGGGTGACCGATAAGAACAATCCCTTGACCGCAAGGGTCTTTGTGAACCGTATTTGGGCGATGCTTTTTGGCAAGGGACTGGTTGAAACGGCCGAGGATTTCGGGGTGCAGGGAAACCTTCCTACCCATCCTGAGTTGTTGGATTGGTTGGCAGCCGACTTTATGGATCACGATTGGGACATCAAATATTTAATCAAGCAGATCATGCTTTCTGCCACCTACCAGCAACGTTCCGAATTGCGACCCGATTTAAAAATGGCCGATCCCGAAAACAAGCTCTTGGCGAGGGCACCTCGTTTTAGGATGAGCGGGGAAATGATCAGGGATTATATGCTCGCCACCAGTGGCTTGCTGAATACCGAGATCGGTGGCCCAAGTGTTAAGCCCTACCAACCTCCCGGACTATGGGAAGAAACCAATGCCGGAGGCAACCGTGGTATTTTAACCAATTATGTTCCCGATTCCGGTGCGAAACTCTATCGCCGCTCGCTCTACACTTTCTGGAAGCGAACCCTCCCACCAGCAAGCATGACCATTTTTGATGCGCCTACCCGTGATTTTTGCGAGGTGCGGCGGCAAAAGACCAATACGCCGCTACAGGCCTTGGCCTTGCAAAACGATGTACAGGTATTGGAAGCGGCCCGGGTTTTGGCCCAACGTACCCTGGCCAAACAACCGGATGGGACCAAAGTGGTTCAGGAAATATTCCGTGATATCTTGGTGCGCGCTCCAAAGGAGGAAGAACTATCGGTATTGGAAGCGTATTACCAAGATGCTCTGGAAACCTACTCAAAGGATACCGAAGATGCCAAAAAGTTGGTCGCCATTGGAGAATATGAACAATTATCGGTAGATCCTTCAAAAACTGCGGCATTGATGCTCACGGCACAGGTAATCTATAATTTGGATGAAACCATTACAAAAGAATAAATAGAATGGCGCAGGAGAAAAAGAATACTGAAAGCCCGTTAAAGGTCAACCGAAGGCACTTTTTTTCACAGTTGAGCGTGGGCATTGGGTCATTGGCCCTGGGATCCTTATTGATTCCCGACCTCTTTAAGAACGAAACGGCATCATTGGCGTCGTTGCCCCTGGGACTGCCCCATTTTGCTCCAAAGGCAAAGCGGATCATCTATCTTTTTCAGGCGGGCGCCCCATCGCAATTGGAAACCTTCGACCACAAGCCCACCCTTCGCAAGCGCATGGGAGAGGATCTGCCCGAATCGATCAGAAACGGGCAGCGCCTTACGGGGATGACCTCCGAACAAAAAACCTTTCCGTTGATGCCACCTGCGGTGGAATTTCATCAGCATGGCAACAGTGGGGCCTGGATCAGCGATTTTTTCCCCCATATTGCCAAAATTGCGGATGAAATCTGCATCGTAAAAAGCATGCACACCGAAGCGATAAATCATGATCCCGCCATTACTTTCTTTCAGACAGGGAGTCAAATTTCGGGAAGGCCCAGTATGGGGTCTTGGATGAGTTATGGCCTAGGTAGTGAAAACAAAAATTTGCCCTCTTTTGTGGTACTGACCTCCAGGGGCAAGGGTAACAGCCAGGGGCTCTATTCCAAATTATGGTCTAGCGGGTTCCTCGATTCCAAGCACCAGGGCGTATTGCTTCGGTCCGGAAAAGATCCAGTACTCTACCTCAATGATCCGGATGGCATTTCGCGCTCCGACAAAAGGCATTTGCTCGATCAGGTGTCATCACTCAACAAAATGCACCATGTCGATACCGGAGATGACGAGATCGAATCGCGGATCGCCCAATATGAAATGGCCTATCGCATGCAGATGTCGGTGCCTGATGTCATGGATATTTCCAAAGAACCGGAATCGATCATCAAACTTTACGGAGAGGACTGCCAGGTACCCGGCACCTATGCCGCCAATGCGCTGCAGGCAAGAAGGCTTGCGGAAAACGGTGTGCGTTTCATCCAATTGTACCATCAGGGATGGGACCAACACGGTAATCTGCACAATGAAATGGCCGGGCAGGCCAAGGATGTCGATCAGGCTTCGGCAGCCTTGATCATGGACCTGAAACAACGGGGCATGTTGGAAGATACTTTGGTAATCTGGGGCGGAGAATTTGGCCGAACCAATTATTGTCAGGGTAAATTCGATCCCAAGAATTACGGCCGGGACCACCATCCGAGGGCCTTTAGTATTTTTATGGCGGGCGGCGGTGTTAAACAGGGAATCACTTATGGCGAGACCGATGAGTTCGGATATAATATTGTTGAAAATCCGGTACATATCAATGATTTTCATGCCACCTTGATGTATGCCATGGGTCTGGATCACGAACAGTTGACCTACAAATACCAAGGCCGCCGGTTTCGTTTGACCGACGTGGCCGGAAATGTGATCAATGACCTTATCGCATAAAATATGGCCTACGATGCTAAAAACCGGTGGTTCGATTATCTAGTTTTAGGCCTTTCGGTATTTCTGATATTCTGTTTGGTTTTTGAATCATACGTTGAGCTTCCCCGGCTGGTGGCCTGGTTGGGCCGTTGGCACCCCATAGTGCTTCATTTCCCCATAGTGTTGTTGCTCATTGCCCTTTTTATGGGGCTAAGGAGTCGACCGGTTCCTCGAAGTCTGTTGATTTTGGCAGTGCTCTCGGCATTGCTGACCGCGATTTCGGGATTTTTTTTGGGAACGGAATCGGGCACCAAAGGGGAGCTTTTGACATGGCACCAGTGGCTCGGCGCAAGTGTTGCCCTGCTATCGGTTTTATGGTACCTTTTGGATGTGGCCGGACTTGGGCTGAAGTTGTATACCAAAGTCCTACAAATTGTTCTGGTTATACTCATCGGATTTACAGGACATTATGGGGGCATGGTGACCCATGGGGAAGATTTTCTGGCGCTTCCATTGGACAAGAAACGGAAGGCAATCCCAGAGAATCCCTTGATTTTTGCTGATGTCGTTTACCCTATACTTGACCAAAATTGCGTGTCTTGCCATAATCCAAATAAGAAAAAGGGATCCTTATTAATGACGGGATGGGCCGCACTCCTAAAGGGGGGTGAAAGCGGTAAGACCATATTGCCGGGCGATGCTGACAAAAGCGAACTGATTAGGCGCCTGCATTTGCCGTTGGATGATGAAGATCACATGCCCCCCGATGGTAAGAAGCCCTTGGGTACCGAAGAAATCAATATTCTGGAACGCTGGATCGCCTTAGGGGCTTCCGATACCTTGCGCCTCGATCAATTGCCCGCTTCCGAATCATTGGTCAGCTTGGTAAAAACCATGATGGAACCCAGTCCCGATGAAAAATGGGCCAAACTACCAAAAGTAGCCGATAGCACCCTACAAAACCTAGCCTCCGATTATGTGACCATCGAGCGGGTTTCAAGCCAATCACAGGCACTCAGGATCGATGTGTATCTTCCTCCCACCTATGATTCCAAGGCCATTACCGACTTGAAGCGTATTGCTGTCAATATCGTGGAACTCGATTTGAGCGGATTGCCCATAGGGGTTGCCGAAATGGCATTTGTGACCTCCTGTCCGAACCTCGAATGGCTTGAGTTGGATCGTACGCCGATCGGTGACCCCGAAATCGAAATGCTCATAAATTTAAAGCAACTGCGGTTGCTCAAAGTTTACGGTACCGGCATCGGTGACCAAAGCGCTGTGGTTTTAAAAGAGCTCGAAAACCTAAAAAGGGTTTATCTTTGGGAAACCGGATTTTCTGAGGCTGCTTTGACCGACTTAAAATTGAAAATGCCCAATGTATTGATCGACAATGGAATCGAAGCGGAAACGAAGGCTTTTTTTGTCGCCTCGGACACCATTGCTAAAACAGAAGTCAAATGAAATTTAATCTAAAGGGAAAAACAGCGATTGTAACGGGAGGTGGAAGCGGTATCGGCCGTGCCATCTGTGAGGCGCTTGCAGCTCAGGGCGCCACGGTTCATATCTTGGAATTGAAGGAGGAAGCCGCACAAGAGGTCGTCTCCGAAATCAATGGCAAAGGAGGGCATGCGGTGGCCCATTCCTGCAATGTGGCCATTCAAACGGAAGTAATGCAAACCGCAAAAAAAATCGCCAAAATCGATCCGATCCATATCTTGATCAATAATGCGGGCATCGCCCATATCGGGGATGTGGAACACACGACGGAGGCCGATTTTGATAGGATCTACAATGTGAATGTGAAAGGGGTCTATAATTGCATTCATTCGGTAATTCCCTTTATGAAGGAAAATGGCGGGGTTATATTGAACATGGCTTCCGTGGCCGCTACCGTTGGAATCAACGACCGATTCGCCTATGCTTCGTCGAAAGGGGCTGTCCTGACTATGACCTATTCCGTAGCGAAGGATTATTTGGAATACGGTATCAGGTGTAACAGTATTTCTCCAGGTAGGGTACATACCCCATTTGTGGATGGGTATTTGAAAGCGAATTTTCCGGGAAAGGAGCAGGAAATGTTTGAAAAACTCTCAAAGACGCAACCTATCGGTAGAATGGGCGAACCCACTGAAATCGCTGATTTGGCAATTTATTTGTGTTCTGATGAGGCTTCGTTCATCACAGGTACCGATTTTCCAATCGATGGGGGTTTTATTCGATTGAACGGCAACTAAATACAAGGGGTGTTCGGCTAGTCCGGACCTGCACTAACCAAATAAAAATTGAATATATGAAACTAATACGATTCGGAGCCTTGGGAAAGGAAAAGCCCGGGGTACAGCTGGGAAATGCGAAAAGGCTCGATGTTTCAGGCTTTGGCCAAGACTATGATGAGCACTTTTTTGGGGGAGACGGACTTAAACAACTCAAGATTTGGTTGGAAAAGCATGGAGAATCCTGTCCGACCGTTCCTGCTTCGGCCAGGTTGGGCGCCCCGCTCTGTAGACCTTCAAAATTGGTCTGTATCGGTTTGAACTATGCCAAACATGCCAAGGAGTCGGGGATGGAAATCCCAAAGGAACCCGTATTGTTTTTCAAGGCCACTACGGCCATAGTTGGGCCTAATGACGATCTGGTCATTCCAAAAGGGAGCGAGAAAACCGATTGGGAAGTTGAATTGGCGGTGGTCATCGGTAAAAAAGCCTCCTATGTTACCAAAGAAGCGGCCATGGGGCATATTGCCGGGTACTTGCTGCACAACGATTATAGCGAAAGGGCCTTTCAGCTTGAACGCAGCGGCCAATGGGTAAAAGGAAAAAGCTGTGATACCTTCGCCCCCCTAGGACCATTTATCGCCACCCGGGATGAGATCAAAGATCCCCATGATCTCAATTTGTGGCTTAAGGTCAACGGGGAGCTATTGCAGAACAGCAATACATCTGATTTTGTTTTTGATATTCCTACGTCGATCAGTTATATCAGTCAGTTTATGACCCTATTGCCCGGCGATGTCATTTCTACGGGAACACCATTTGGGGTCGGACTCGGGTTTAAACCGCCACGTTATCTCAAACCTGGGGATGTGGTGGAATTGGGCATTGATGGCCTGGGGAGCTCAAAGCAGGTCGCACGGGCTTTCAAGTGACGAAAAACGATCTTGTGCGGGTTTTTGTCAAGACGGATACAAATTTAGGTTGAGGTAATCATTTCTGAATTTCCCTTCAGGATCCATCTTTTTGGCATAGGCCAAGAATTCAGGATATTTTTCATACTGTGATTGAATGCGCTTAGGTGCCATTGAAAATAACTTGCCCCAGTGCGGTCTCGGACCGAAGGGTTCGAGTACGGTTTCGATCATCGAGATCAATTGGCCCACTTCCTTGGGGTTTTGTTTCCAGGTGAAGTGTATGGCAACACAGTCTTGCCGGTAACAGGGACTCATCCAAAAGTTATCTTTGGCTATGGTGCGTATTTCGGTGATCATGAGCTGAGGGAATATTTGATCCTTCTTTTTCTCCAGGGCCAGGATGGCATCGAGTGACTTTTCCCTTGGGACAAAAAATTCCGATTGGAGCTCTTCACCGCTACTGGGTGTAAATCCCATCTTAAAATGGGGCAGGCGATCGTACCAGGGGCCGGGAACGCCCATTTGATCCGTACAATTTTCTGAGGCAAGCCGGGTGATGGGGTGAAGGTTTTTTGTGGCCGCCTTTGCGCCATAAAAGTCGAGGCCCAAATCTTCAATGGGCTCATCCATCCTCCTTTTGATCCATACCTGACTGATTTTTTGGTCCTGCCAATCGGTAAATAGGCTTACACTGTAGCCGCATGATAAAATGGCATCAAAATGATCTTTTAGCGATTGTAAGGGCAATTCCTGGAATATATCTTGGCGAACATCGTAGGTTTTTTGAATGTCGAGGGTAATTTTGGTCAGTATCCCCAAGGCACCCAAATTTACAACGGAAGCATAAAAAAGGTCAGGATTTCCTGCACGGCTCAAAGTCACGATTTCCCCATCGGCAGTGACCATTTCGATGGCTGATACCCCAGTGGCCAGATTGCCATTGTTTACACCAGATCCATGGGTAGCAGTGGCGCAAGCCCCGGCGACCGAAATATGGGGGAGGGAAGCAAGGTTGTGCAATGCATATCCCCGTTCATGGAGTTCAGGGGCGAAATCTCCATACTTGGTACCCGCACCAATGGTCACGGTCTGGGCTTCCAAATCTAATTCCAAGGGCTGTGCCAGTTTTTTGGTAGATATCTGGTTTAAAGGGGTGTCGGCAATATTGTTAAAACAATGACGGGATCCCAAGGCTTTTTGTTGGCCCAATTTTTTCATCAGGGATTGAACTTCCGAGGCAGAAGTGGGCTCATATAAATTATTGGCCTTGTAGGCATAATTTCCAGCCCAATTGGTGCGTACGGTCTCGGCCACCATTTCTTTTTTGTCTTCCTTGCAGGAAGTGAGTGGAAACAAGGAGGCTCCCGCCGTAAAAGCCACGGTGGTTTTGATAAAATCTTTTCTTTTCATGATTTTATTTAGGTCATTTCAAGTCTAGCTCAGTTTCTCCTTGAAAAAATCGATAGTACGCTGCCAGGCCAAAGTTGCGGCGGGTTCGTCGTATCGGGGGGTGGTATTGTTATGGAAGCCGTGGTTCACATCGGGATAGAAATAAACCACAAATTCTTTGTTATTCGCTTTAAGTGCGGCCTCATAGGCCGGCCAGCCTTCGTTGACCCGAGTATCCAGTCCGGCATATTGCAGCATCAAAGGGGCTTGTATCATTGCGGCCTCTTCCGCACTGGGCTGTCCGCCATAAAAGGGGACCGCCGCGTTAAGCGTTGGAACCTTTACAGCCATCATATTGGCAATCCATCCTCCGAAGCAAAAGCCGACAACACCTACCATGCCGTTGCAGTCTTTGTGGTTTTTGACATAGTTATAGGCGGCGATAAAATCTTCCAGCATATCCATTCGGTCGCGTTTTCTTTGCATTTCCCTGCCTTCATCATCATTGCCGGGATAGCCGCCAAGGGGGGTCAACGCATCGGGTGCCAAGGAAATAAACCCTTCCACGGCCGATCTTCGCCCAACATCCTCGATATAGGGGTTCAGTCCACGGTTCTCATGAACCACTACGATACCGGGTAATTTGGAAGTCGCATCGGCGGGCATCGATAGCAATCCCCTGATGCTCCCGCCACCCTTTGGGGAATCGTAGGTGATGTAATCCGATTTTAGCCTTGGATCATCGGGCTTGACCAAGAGGGTGTCCACATAATTGGGCATGATAAAGCTGAGCAGGGAAGGCAATGTGAGGCCCCCCACTGCAAAAAGCGATAATTTTTCAAGGAAAGATTTTCGATCGATTTTGTTATGTGCATAATCGTCATAGAGGTCGAATACTTCTTGGCTGATGTCTTCTTTTTTGAGTTCTTTCATGGTATTGTTCAAAAATTAGATTGGATGAGGTATCCAACCGGATGAATATTAAGGAAACGCCCGATATGGTCGTTAATAGGTGCTTTCGTTAAAGTTAAGAAATTTGGTGATGGAATTCTAGTTGAAAAACCGATTATTCAAAGCGTTTGGTAACGGTTTATAGTAGGAGTGCACGTAGTTTTCCATTCAAATCTGAATGAAAATGGCAAATCCATTACCGAAGTAATGGATTTGCTGCTTTAAGTGATCGCGACAGGATTACCGCGGTTTTCCTTTGCGGGCAATGTTGCAAATAAGAAACCACTGGCTGCCGCCCTTGTTCTTCATTTTATTCCAAAGTTCCAAACTTCGTTTGACTTTTCCATAAAACAAAGTACCACGCCCTAAAGCGTGGTTTCTTGAGTGTCGTGATCGCGACAGGATTCGAACCTGTGACCGTCTGCTTAGAAGGCAGATGCTCTATCCAGCTGAGCTACGCGACCTTGATCGTTTTAATTTTCTTCTTTCTACTCTTGTTCCAAATTCAGAACCTGTGACCGTCCCGCCATGGTCGGGGTGCTCTATCCAGACCTTGTTCCGAATTCACTTCGGAATGGGCTACGCGACCTTGATCTTTTAATTTTATTTTCTATCTTGTCCAAATTCAGAACCTGTGACCGTCCCGCCGTGGCGGGGTGCTCTATCCAGACCTTGTTCCGAATTCACTTCGGAATGGGCTACGCGACCTTGATCGTTTTAATTTTCTTTTTCTATCTTGTCCCAAATTCAGAACCTGTGACCGTCCCGCCATGGCGGGGTGCTCTATCCAGACCTTGTTCCGAATTCACTTCGGAATGGGCTACGCGACCTTGATCGTTTTAATTTTCTTTTTCTACTCTTGTCCCAAATTCAGAACCTGTGACCGTCCCGCCGTGGAGTCGGGATGCTCTATCCAGACCTTGTTCCGGATTCACTTCGGAATGGGCTACGCGACCTTGGTTATTAAACCTAGGTTCAATAAATCGTGCGGCGAAGTTAATAAAAATAATAGATTTTAAAAGTGGATTGGTATTATGAAGTTTGCGCTCTCCCATCCGTTCGTTTTTTTGATTTTTAGGTATTTAAAGCAGTGGGGCCTTTAAGTAAAGTAAATCCAATGGGATCTTGGCCCAACAAAATGTCCAACGGTGTAATCGCCGATTCTGCGAAGTTGGTCACGGACACAAAAATAGGTTTTTTATAAACCGACAACCGATTCATGAAAGTATCTTCAAGCATAAACACTCCAAACTTTGCATGAAAAGTGCAGTTCATCGATCTAGTGTCGAAATGGTTCATAATGTTTGTCCTTAAAGTTGTAGGGATAATACTGAATGCATATTTTTGGTTAAATCTGATCACTAGGCTTAACCTACAAATTCTCTCCCCCATAGGTATTGTTTGGTATCTGTCCAATCTTTAATGGTACTTGGCACTTTTTGGTGAACCGTCGTGAACGGTCCATAGTAGAAATGCAGCCAGGGAGCCAGAAATTACCTATGGGCATCAAATGAAGCAGTTAACCGAATGGAGGTATGAATAATTTTAAAAATTCCCATCTTATCATCCCCATTTCAATAGTGTTTCATTTATGCTTGATCAATGGCATATTATATTTACTCACTCCGGAAACCTATCTAAAGTGGAGCCATATCCTGTATTATAATATCTCTTGGCTCGTCATCACCTTTTCATTGAATTTTTATCCTACCGAACGCAGGGAAAGGTTTATGACCAAGATCCATAAACTGATACAACTTTATTTGGTTTATGGCCTCGCCTACTTTGCGCTCTTTGGTTTTACCAATACTAAGTTGGAATCCCTTTCCTATCAGTTACTGGTTTTTGGTTTGATCTGCTTGGCGCTTTTATGCTACCGGATCATCTTCTTCTGGGCAAGGCGACGATATCGTTTAGGTGGCGGAAACTTTGTGAATGTTGTGGTGATAGGCCGTGACAAAAACTTGAAAAAAATACGGAAGGTATTCGATACCCCTGAACTGGGCTATCGTTACCAAGGATTTTTTGAAGACACCCCTTCGCCCAGTTCCACTTATCTCGGAAAGATTGAAGATTGTTTTTTGTACCTGTTGGAAAACAGTATCGATGAAATTTATTGTATCGCCTCGAAATTCAACAATCTGCAGCTCATTAACCTGATCAATTTTGCGGACAACAATTTGATCAAGCTAAAAGTCATACTCGATAATAAGGAAATATTTTCAAGGGCCATGTCCATAGAATCCTATGAAAACATTCCCGTGCTTAATTTGAGGAAAGTCCCGCTGGATGCCGAATATGCCCGCATCATCAAAAGGTCTTTTGATTTCGCTGTTTCATCTTTGGTCATTGTTCTGGTGCTTTCATGGCTGACCCCATTGTTGTTTATTTTGTTCAGGTTGGAATCTCCTGGACCTTTATTTTTTAAACAGAAGCGGCACGGCCTTAAACGAAAAGTGTTTTGGTGCTATAAATTTCGTTCCATGATAGATAATGGGGATGCCGATACCAAGATGACCACCAAAAACGATATGAGGGTGACCCGGATCGGAAAAATATTGCGAAAGACCAATATCGATGAGCTGCCACAGTTTTTAAACGTGTTCATGGGGGAAATGAGCGTGGTCGGGCCGAGGCCCCATATGGAAGTACATACCAAGGACTATGAAATATCGGTGGATAAGTATTTGGTAAGGCACTTTGTAAAGCCAGGTATCACCGGCCTTGCGCAGATCATGGGCTATAGGGGCGAAATTGTGAAGAAGTCCGATATCATCAATCGTACCCGATTGGATATTTTTTATGTGGAAAAATGGACCTTGGGACTCGATTTCGTAATTATTTATAAAACGATTTTAAATGTTTTTAAGGGCGAAGAACGTGCCTATTGAAACCAAAACCGGATTTTACACGTACATACCTATAGCTGGGGCGATACCATATTTTACTTAGGAATTTTGTTTCTTTTTCGAATTAAAGATGGCTTTTTGTTAATACAATTAATAAAGGCCTTATTTCAAAAATAAATGTTTCGTTGAATCCCGGCAAAAAACTCGTTTCATGATTTTTTTAATATTAACATGGTTTAAAACCATAGGATTCTATTTATACGTCTTCAAGGAGATTTCGGGTTTCCCTTATAAAACGGCGCATTATTTATCCCACAAAAACCAACATTATTTTGAAGAAAATTCTTATTACCGGTGCAGCCGGATTTTTGGGATCACATCTATGTGATCGATTTGTTAAGGAAGGCTTTCACGTAATAGCCATGGATAACCTGATTACGGGTGACCTTAAGAATATTCAACATTTGTTTCCATTGGAACAATTTGAGTTTCACCATCATGATGTGACCAAGTTTGTGCATCTGCCCGGAAAACTGGATTATATCCTGCATTTTGCCTCCCCGGCAAGTCCTATCGATTATCTGAAAATACCTATTGAAACCTTAAAGGTCGGGTCATTGGGTACCCTGAATTTGCTGGGACTGGCCAAGGAAAAAATGGCGACTATTTTAGTGGCATCCACATCCGAAGTATATGGCGATCCCTTGGTGCACCCGCAAAATGAAGGCTATTATGGCAATGTGAGTCCGATCGGGCCGCGAGGCGTTTATGATGAGGCCAAGCGTTTTATGGAGTCGATCACCATGGCCTACCATCGTTTTCATGGTGTGGATACCCGAATCATTCGCATTTTCAACACCTATGGACCCCGGATGCGTTTGAACGATGGTCGGGTAGTCCCAGCTTTTATGGGGCAAGCCTTACGCGGCGAGGATCTTACCGTTTTTGGTGACGGTTCCCAAACCAGATCTTTTTGTTATATCGATGATCAGGTAGAAGGTATTTATCGTTTGCTGATGAGCAACTATAACCAACCGGTAAATATTGGCAATCCCCATGAAACGACCATTAAACAATTTGCCGAAGAAATTATTAAGCTGACGGGCACGGATCAAAAAATTATTTACAAACCATTGCCCCAGGACGATCCTTTACAGCGACAGCCGGATATTACCCTGGCCAGGGAGTTATTGGGTTGGGAGCCAAAAGTGGATAGAGCAGAGGGGCTACAAAAGGTATATGCCTATTTTAAGTCGCTTTCGCCCGAAGAGCTCATGCAAAAGAACCATCGAA
The DNA here is from genome assembly GCA_963710535.1 of uncultured Flavobacteriaceae bacterium. Taxonomy (GTDB): domain Bacteria; phylum Bacteroidota; class Bacteroidia; order Flavobacteriales; family Flavobacteriaceae; genus Pelagihabitans. Next base: position 320,999 of record CAVQAW010000010.1, on the reverse strand, counting down.
CCTTTGTGAATGCTTAATCGACATAAGGAAGTTAAAATATATTGTTGATCATAAATTTTCTAAATCAAACTTAGATACCTAAAACAGTAAGAAGTGCCTATTTCCCCATATCGTACTAAATGAAAATAAATATTATTTTTTTTTTATTTGCCATATATTGTTTTTCAAAAGTGGCAAGTGGTCAACAAACCACGAATGAACAAATATCAGGGCAACAGCCATTTTTGATGCAGTCGCTGAATGCTTCGGGAGGGGAGGCCTTTGGAGCAAACGGTACCACAACCTATTCCGTAGGTCAGTTGTTCTTTACCACGATATCCTCTTCAAACACCATAGTGATCCAAGGGGTGCAACAGGCTCATGAATCAATCGGAATCGAAATACGTAACATGATCAATGTTTTGGCCTATCCCAACCCCATGATCGACTACTTGATTTTAACGGTAGACCATTTTGAAAATAGAAGATTGGAATATCAGTTCTTCGATATTCAAGGGAAGCTATTGATAAAGGAGAATATAAAAAACCAAGAAACCAGAATCACGCCACCTTTGCTGAAAAAAGGTTTCTATATTTTATCGATCATAGAGGGAAAGCGATTATTGAAATCAATAAAAATTATCAAGAATTAGCACCATGCAGCGGATTTTCACCTTAATACTTGTACTACTTAGCTGTACCAAGTTCTTGGGCCAGGCCCCAGAAAAAATAAGTTATCAGGCCATCATCCGGAATGCGGACCAAAGTTTGGTAAGTGCTTCCAAGGTTAACCTTAAAATGGTTTTGCGGCAAAAGTCGGTTACCGGAGCGGTAATTTATGAAGAGACCCATGCCACTAGCACCAATGACAATGGATTGGTGAGCCTGGAAATTGGACAGGGAACGGAATCCACTGGAAACTTTTCAAAGATACCCTGGGTTGAGGGGCCGTTTTTTCTGGAGATACAAGCAGATGTCAATGGGGGAACGAACTATGAGCTAATGGGCGTCAGCGAGCTTTTGAGCGTGCCCTATGCCCTTCATGCGAACACCGCGGAGAAACTTTCCGGAGATGCCGGGGAGTATGCCAAAAAGGCTTCAATCGTTCAGTTCAAGTATTCCAGGGCCATCGCACCGACCGATATAGGGAATACCATAGAATGTACCAGTTCAGCGACATTGACACTCACCAAGGATTTTAATATGGAAAGTGGGGAAACCATCAATTTGGAGGCACACAACGGGGCGGTCCTGACCATTATGGCCGACACGGGCGTTACCATCAATTACACCGTCGATGGAGAAGTTGGTTTAGTGAGTGACCCGAGAACCGTAAGATTCGGCCTATTGCGAAAAATTGCGGACAATGCTTTTATAATCTCAGGACAATGAGGATTTTAATCTGTTTATTGTTGTTCTCGGGTACTGTTTTAGCGCAGAACTACCATTATGCGCTTGAACGCGATACCAAAAGTTCGTTAAGTACAGGATTGACCTATACCCTGAATGAGGCGTCGATCACCAGCGCCGGCGTGTATCGTGGAGAAACCTTGTTGCGCACCTTATGGAGCAATGAACGAAAGGATAAAGGCACCCATACCGTTGCTTGGGATGGTCTGGATGACGAGGGCAACAGGGTGGCTGCTGAAACATACGAAATCAAAGTGCTTTCCAACAACGTGAAATATGAATGGGAAGGGGCAAGAATCGGCAATACTTCTGAAAATTTAACAGGCGCGAACCGTTACCATGGCCTATCTGGGTTCTTTAAATTTATTGTGGTTGACGATGATATCTATTGGAGCAATGGTTACAACGAACAAAGGACCGCTGCTTACAAATCTTCCCTTTCCAATCCACAAATCACCACCCCCGTTCTGGACAAAGGTGCAATTGTGAAATATATTTGTGCCAATAAGGACTATGTGTTTTGGAGCGCACACGACGTATTCTCAAATACCTCTTTTGTATTTGTCACTAAAAAAGATGATTCTCAAGAGCAAATGTTTTCAGAGAGTATTCCTTATAAGAGCACTTATGCAAGAACTTATATTTCAGCCCTTAATGTGATTCAAGGCGAAGACTCCTATATCACAGGACTTGCCTATAGCGGCAACTATCTATATATCTGCAGACAATTGCAAAATACCATCCATGTCTTGGATCTCACGAAGGGAGGCAACCTTGTGCACACCATCAATTCCATCGTAGCGCCTAGGGAGCTTACCGCGGATGGAAACGGCAATCTTTGGATGATCTCAGACAATGGCAAGGTATCAAAACGGTTCCTGAATCCGAACGGAAGTATAGGGGCCGAGATCGTTTCGCTTTCCGGCTTGGAACAACCCTTAACGCTCGGATTATCGCCCAATGGCAATGAACTTGCGATATGTGATGGGGGAAATCGACAACAAGTACGCTTTTTCAACAGCAGTTCCGGGATAGAAAGTACCCCATTAGGTCAGTTGGGAGGCTATAAAAACAGCCCCGAAGTAAATGATGATAAGTTCTATTTTACAGATTCCAAAACAAGAAAATTCGATGCCGATATTTATACCCCCCAGGAAAACCATGCTGCTATTAGCTATCAGAACGATGGTTCATTTTGGGTGCTCGACACTGGAAACAATAGAATGATGCATTACACTGGGGATCGAATATTTATCGAAAAAATTCAGTACACCCCGGATTGGCTCATGATGTCGGTCGATAAAAATAATCCTTCTCGACTATTTGTGGATTGGTTAGAATATGAAATCGATTATTCCCAAGAAGATGTGGCCAAAAGTTGGAGGTTAAAAAATAATTGGGGTGCAAGAGTTACAGATATTTATAATGATCCATTTGGAAAAATTCGGGAACCTATTAGCCTATCTAATGGAAAGACCTATTTTTTATTACGGAATGGATATAAATTGGAAATCGCCGAATTAACAGAAAATGGAGTTCGGACAACAGAAACTGTTTTGGATGGGCTTGAATGGATTTGGTCAGAAAACGGAGTTCTGGTCTATATTGAAGGTACGGTGATAGGTGGTAATGCTACATGGTCAAGTTATAATTTATTGGGTTTTGATGTCCAAAACGATCCTCAATTTTCAATTGGTAGGGTTTTGGCACAACGAACAAGAGAAAGCGCAGAAGAACCAATATATCGGGGAACGGGTTGGTTGACTTTCGGTCTTATAGGAAATGATAAACTCGTTTCTTTTGACGGCAGACCGGAGGCTGAAGGTTTGGGATTCGGTTACCACCTTGGCTTGCTCGATATTGATACGGGCAGGTGGATATTTAAAACTTCTAAGGCGACCGGTTCTGATTACAAAGGTGATTATCCTTTGGACGGGCGTTTCGATACCGGTAATGGCGTGCTGAATGCAGGAAGTAAGGCCATGGTTTTCGGCGATAATATTGTTTGGGGCTACTTTGGGGAGTTTTGGAAGGGAGGTTTTCAAACCAACCAATTTGCCCACTATTGGAAGAATGGATTATTAATTAATGTGTTTGGAACAAATGCAAGTAAAAATCCAAATGGTATTGAAGGCCCTAATGTACATAAACCATTCGAGGGCATGGCCGGAAATGCCCTTACGCCCTTTGTGGTCTCCCATCCGTTTAATAATGACGTGGCTTATCTTTTTCATCCTGATGAATCTTGGCATGGGGGCATCCATCGTTGGAAAATCTCCAACCTAAAGAGTATCAAGGAACACCATATTCCAATCGTAGTCAATTAATTCCTATCGTGGTCAATTATTATATTTTAATCCTTCAAATTTGAATGCTCGAACGTTTCCATGATTTTGTCCATTGATAAATAGGTGTCCGAATAATTTCGTGCATTCAGGGTAATTTTCGAATTGTTGTCCAATGACAGTGCCTTTGTAATGCCTTCATTTAAAGCATGCTGGTTTTCCGCATCCAAAAGAATTCCCATTTGATACTTATCTACTAAGGCAAAAAGGCCTGACCCCTTATTCGCCGTTATGAGGGCAAGTCCCCCAACGGCAAGTATGGAAGTAAGCTTGGAAGGCATGACCAAATCGCTCGCTTGTGCTTTCTGGATGATCAAATGCACATCGGCCATATTTAGGAAGGCATTGAATTGGGCCATGGGTTGTAGCGGCAGGAAAATCACATTTGGCAAGCGCATATCCTCTGCCATGGCTTTTAATTTTTCTTTATAGGGCCCTGAACCGCATATTACAAACTTTGTTTCGGTCGTAGACAACAATGCTTGGGCTGCATGTAGTATGGCCGTTATTCCTTGCTTTTCGCCAATGCCCCCGGAATACAGTACGATCTTATCGGTTGGTAAAAAACCGAATTGATTTTTTAGTTCGTTTCGATTTGCTAGAGGAAAGAATTGTTTGGCATCTACCCAATTGGGGAACAACATCACTGCCGTCTTAGTTTTTTTTTGAATTTTTGAAACCATCCCCTCTGAGATACTGCTAACAGCATCTGCCCTGTTAAGAATAAATCGTTCGAGTCCGAACAACCAATTGATCAGCATTTGTGATTTTATCATTTCAAGATCCTGGGCCACTTCGATCTGTAGGTCCTGAATATGATAAATATGTTTTGCGTGTCGCATTTTTTTGTAAAAATGGCCCAAAAGTCCCAATTGAAATGAGGGGGCCACGGTGATGACAAAATCGAACTTTTCGGTAAGGACCAATTTCAAGAGTTGAAAAAAACCTGAAAGAAAAAAGCTGAGATCCGACACCATTCTTTTCTTTCCTGTAGGCTGTTTTGGAACAAACATGGGGCAACGGTATACCGTAATTTTACCTTCCGCATCAACGTCCTTGGTTTCTTTGGTATACCAAAACCGTTTTTTACGATAGGGTTCCTGGACCTGCCAATAAGGATAGTAGGGATAGGTAGTGAGCACCGTACAGCGATATCCTTTTCTGGCGAGCCATTCGATCATTTCGCCGCTATATTTTCCTATTCCCGTTAATTCTGGGGAATAATTATTGCCGATAAGTAGTAGGCGCTTGTTCAATTGCTTTTTGACGTGTTTTGGTTTTTAGCGAAAAGCCTATGCATAAAATAAAAGGGAAGCATTCCGACCCCTGAACCAATTGCACCCCAGAACAGGTCGTTCGGGTCAAAACTTCTTCTGGGCAAAAGGAGTTGGCCCAATTCTGCAGTAAGCACCACTGCCAGGAGTACGAGCCATGAGTTGATCCAATTTTTGTTGGTTGACCTCATAACCATAAGACGGCCACCTACCAGAACACCAAGAATCAGAAAAGGTACCGCTGTTCTAATGGTGCTATTTTTATTGACATCTGCCCATTGGCTAAGCCATTTAGGAATAATCAGTACTTGCCCCATCTTGGGATCTGCAAGCCAACTCAGATAAAAAATAAAGAGGACGCCAAGCAAAAGAATAAAATAAAAAAGAAATCTACCCATCGATTGATAATGTGAATATATTCAAAAAGATGCTATATGAAATGGTTTTGACTTACTTCAAACCAGGGACTCGTCTATTGTTTCTACCATCGCGGTTTTTCAGATACGGTAGGGTGGCTACTTCTGATCAAATTATCCCCCACACTTGAGGTCACTACTGAACCCACAGTGACCACCGTATCGACACCAATGGAAACATTGGGCCCAATAAAGGAGGCTGCCCCGATCCAGCAGCCATCTTGCAATGTTATTGGTCCATTTCTGAAGGTCATAGCAGGGTCTCTATAATCGTGATTACCCCCACATATAAAAGCCCGCTGGGAAATGCAAACGTCATTGCCGACCTTAAGGTTCTCGAAATTCAAGATAAAAACCTCTTCCCCGATCCAAACATGATTACCCAATTCGAGCTTCCATGGAAAATGGATGTTGACCCTGGGTTTGATGATAAGGCCCTTACCAACTTTTGCACCAAATAGCCGTAATAATGTAGCTTTAAAATGATTGGGATAGGGCAATGCCGATATAAAAAATAAAACTTTGATCAAATACCAGGCAGTCTCTTTCCACCTTGGAGCTCCTCGGTCTAGATTTAAAGTGGCATCAAAGTCTTTGAGCCTTACCCTTGATGTTCGATTTTCCTCCTGCATTTCAATTTTATACGTTTGCCATTATGAAATGGCTTTTAATAGATTATGGGCTGCTCGGTCTATGGTGAAGTGCTTCTCAAAAGCTGTCCTTCCATTTTCACCCATCTTTAATTGTTGTTCTTGGGTTAACTTTTGCCAGTCTTGCATCAGCTTCAAGGTTCCGGCAAGCGTATCAGCTGCCACAAAACCAGCTTTGGCCTGTATGATTTCACGCCAGATATTGACCTGATCTGATATGAGCACCGGTTTACCACAGGCAAGTGCTTCAACAACGGCAATGCCAAAATTTTCTTGATGGCTGGGTAATATAAAGGCATCACAGCAGTAAAATGCACCCCATTTTACTGGACCGGTTAGCATGTCTGTAAAGAATACATTCCTGTTCAAGAAGTCATTCCTGGAAACATGTTTTTGTAATTGCTGGCCGTAGGCCGTTTCCAGACCTGGACCCGCAATAACCAACTTAGGAACTACAATAAGTTTTTCAGAAAGGAGAACGGTTTTCTCGTGATGATCTGTGCTCAATTTAAGATAGGCATTCAGTAAAAGATCCACTCCTTTTTTTTCATGAATGCGACTTAGAATTAAGAGATAGGAACTGTCACGAACTTCAGGGCAGTGTTGTAGAAATGCTTGTTGCATGGTATCTTCAAAAACGGGTGGCTCATCGACGCCTAATCCTACTACTAATTCTTTTTTTGGTCTATAAGGGCGAAAAGGCTGCTTGGCAAGTTGGGCTTCTTCTGCACAGGTAAATAGCAAACCATCTGCAGTGTTGACTATTTTTTTTTCAATAAGTTTCCAATACACCACATTCCGTACGGCCTTCAATTTTCGTTCCGGGGCTTTTTGGAAATAGGGGTCGAGCATGCCATGGGGCATCACGAAGAATCTAGGAGGCTGTTTTGTGCTGTTGGCAACATTTTTTTTTAATTTTCGAACCGCTTTAAAAACTGCGTATCCAGGATATTGCCAGAGTCCGTGGAGAATGACCACCTCAAAACTGCCGACATTACTTTGTAACCACGGTATCAGTTTGGGTGAATGGCTCCAAGGGTTGTCGGCAGGCCCCAAGGCATGGGTAATAAAGGGATCTAGGTTTAAGAACGGCTCATTTGGTGCATCAAGACATACAACTTCACTATGAACCTCTAAAAACCCTAGACCCTTGATTATGTTGCGCACTGCTTGACAAACACCTCCGCGTTTTGGGTTCATTTTATCCATAACATGCAGTACCCTCATTCGGCAAGTTCTTTTTTTAAAACGGCTAAATAAATTCCTTCGATAGCATCGAGTGCCTTTTTTTGATCAAAACGCCCCGCATTTGCAAGGCCATCTGCGACCACTTTCCCATATTCACCATTGCTCAAACCAATAATTTTATCAACGGTTGCGGCCGCAACTTTGGCCCAGTTTTCATCTTTTGAATTAAAGGGTCGCTTTGGGATATAGAACCCAGCTTCGGCCGCTATCTCGGTCATTGGTGGTTTTTCTGTTGTCAGTACGGGGCATCCCGAGGCCATGGCTTCTGCAATAGGCCATCCAAATCCTTCGTCGTAAGAGGGGAATAGAAGTAGGGAAGCACCTGCATAAGCGTTTCGGATAGTTTCATCGGAGGCATCGGTTAAAAAATGAATGTCTTTTGAAAATTTGGATTGACTATATATTGACCGCAAGATTTTATCGGGTTCTTGACCTATTAACAGTAAAGGAAGTCTTGTTTCGTAATTTTCTCGCCAAGCATCATATATTTTGACGATTCCAGGTCGGTTTTTATACCATTGATTACCACCCACATGCAACAAATACCCTTCTGATAAGTCCATTTCCATAAGCTTGCCTATCTCACTTCTTTTTTTTGGAATATCCCCTGGAGTAAAAGTTTGGTTTAGGCCATTGTAAACTACTTCTGAGAGCACCGGTGTTTGCTCCAAAAATTGATGAAGGTCATTCTTTGTTTTTTCGGAAACCGAAATAAAATACTTTCCTTTGGAATAGCCATTCCGAATCATTTTTTGATATATTTTACCGGTTCGACTGGTTTGGTGTTCTTTGATTTCATCATTTGCAGAACGCTGGGCCATAAAATCGTGACAGTGTATTGCATGGGGTCGATTTGCAACTAAGGGCACCCATGGGCCTAGTGCATGGTCGGTGAATACAAAAAGCGAATTTGAATCGATGTGCTTCAACTTTTTCTTTATGCTTGCTGGGAAAAGAATATATTGATCAACATAGCCCAACCATTTTTTCAAAGGCCCTGGGACTGGTAGTTTAGATGTTCTCGCTTTCGGAGCCCATACCTGTATGGTATGGCCCTTTTCTTTCATGCCCTCGGAGAGCATTTTGGCAAACCGGGGCATACTTTGATGGGCTATAAAGTCAGGATGTGCGAAGAAAACAATGTTCATCCGTTACGAATGTATATTATAAATCATTCTTGACCTCGTTTAAGGAAGCAAAGGTCAAACCGGCAACGAGTACGCTAAAACCCAGGGTAGTAGGTTGACCCCATTGGCCATTGGGCAAAAGTAATAGACAAAAACTCAACAACAACCAAGGCAGTTGGTTTCCCTCCTTCATGGCACGATAGGCCAGTACGGTCATATACAGACTAAGACCCACTCGGATGAATATCATACAAAGACCAAGCAATAGGCCTGACTCTCCAATCAATCTGGCCCATTCGTCCTCTACATAAATAATCATACTTTTTTCACCAGTCAATATTTTGCCTCCCGCATTGGTGCCGATGCCCAAACCATGTCCAAAAAAAGGAGTTTCATTGGTATTTGATATGGCACTTACCATACCGCCCAGATAGCGATCTACCAGAGTGCCACTGACCCCACCTTCGTATTTTGTCGCGCCTTCAAATCGTGCGGTAAAAGCTTCTAAAGGGGTTTTCAATAAACTTGTTGTGCTCAAAGCTAAAAATAATGCGATGAGACCAATTGACCCAAGTAGAATCTTGGGTAGAGACGTCGATTTTCGGGAAACCGCGAAAACCATGAAAAGTATGGCTATTACTGTTTGGTAGAATAAGGTTCGGCTTATGGAAAAAGGAATCGCAGCTACCAAACAAAGGGTCGCCAAAATAAGCAAAAAGCGTTTAACAAAATGCGGTTTCAACCAAAAATAGAGTATAAATCCGGTCAAAACACCATAAAATTGGGTCAGTCCCGTAATAAATGAAAAAGTGCCGGGGGGACGGTAGAAACCCAATGCACCAGAGAAACCTGCCCCTTCCAAATCACCTCCTACTCCTCGATTTACCCAAGCGGATTGTGGACTATAGAATTGGAGAATCATCAGCAGGGTCATGGGAATGGCGATATAGAGCAGCACATTGCCCATTTTAAGAACATCTTCCCTATCAAATACTTTCCCGATGACAAAAATCAATGGGAAATAGAGCAAGGTGATGCGTGCGCCATACAAACATACCGCCAAATTGCCATGCCCTAATACAAAGGTGGTACCTATGGCAAGAAAGCTCACAAAGACCATACAGCTAAGAAAAATATTCGCCTTAAGCAATCCATTTTTGTAGGCTGCATATAGCAACCATAATGCCAGTGGATCCCGTATCAGTGCCAGGGGTCCGGTCAGGGTCGGTAAAAACCATTTCCTTAAAGCCCCCTCCAACATCAACAAGATTAAGAACATCCAGATGCCTATTTTTAGGATGTTTTTTTTGTCTTGATTTACCACTTATCCAAAATTTATACTGCGCCAACTAACTACATATCGAACCTTATTCCAGAATCGTTATGAGGTTTTCTAAAATGTTCTGAAATCTAATATCTTCCACAATAGTTGTTGTGGAAAGTTATTTTGTGCCATTGCTTTGTTAAAGTAAGTTGGTAACATGCTGATAATATCAATTTAAAATATACCCAATGTAAATTTCAAAAGAGTTGGTCACAAGAAAAAGCGTTCAAGCACTAAATAATCTAGATTTCATCAAAAACTGGTCATTTCATTCATGGAAAGTTACCAATTCTTGACCAACAAATATCGCATCAATAACTCCGTACCAATAAAATTTAATTCGGTATCAACTATTGATTGAATATCCTGGCAAGCTCGACTTAGTTTATGGCATATTCTAAATTAATCTTTTCCATATCCCGAGATAATTACCTTCGCTCACATAAAGCAGACAATTATCATCTCGACAATTTTCGAAATTCAATTAGGCGAGATTCTCTATTGCATTAATGATTTTGGTGCCGTAAGCTAACCAAGTATATTCGGCAGCTTTCTTTTGCGCAGCGTTTGCCATCTCCGGTAATTTTTCTCGATTGTCAAAAAACCATTCTATTTTCTCTGCTATTGCCTGGGGAGATTTTATTGGGACCAAAAAGCCAGTTTTTTCAGGAATGATCAAATCATCACCTCCAGTGTTTGAAGTGATTATCAAAGGTAGCCCTTGACTCATGGCTTCTTGCATGACCAAGGCTCGTCCTTCGATTATTGAAGGTAAACAAAAGACATCACAGGTCCGCATCAGTTCCAAGACCTCTCTATGTGGTCTGCCAGGCTCATATAGAAAATCGGAATATTGCTCACGGTAGAACTTCATAGGTGCCAATAAAGACCCCATTACAACCAGTTCGACTCCGGGGTTATTCAGTAATTTCATGGCCGAAAACAAATCGCCTAAACCTTTTCGTTGTCCCATCGATCCTACAAAGAGTACTCTCAATTTTTTGTTTTTGGGCCCCTCAAATCTATTGCTTAGGGCAGGTACATTTACTGGAGTTCCGAATGGAGAAATCAGAATTTTGTCACGGCCAACCCATTCGGGGATGGAATCTTTAACAAAATTTGAGGGTACTACGACCAAATCGGCAAGCTCGATTTCCTTGACTTTTCTATCCAATTTTTTTTGTGGGTCATCGATACCGCCCTTCATGGTTATCGCCCATTCAGGAAGTCGTTCCGCTTCTTCACGCAATAATTTTCTTCCGTATTCCCAATAGGCAATGGGCAAGTCATAGATGCATTTTAAATCCAACGATTTCGCTTTTTTGAAGGTTTCCAGTGCAATATCCTCATAGCAATATACCGATCCGATATTGCTGTTACTTGACATGCCCTTTAATTTTTTTGATATTGATTTGTCAAAATTTAGGTTGATATATTCAATCAATTTGTAGCTTTTGTTTCGCTGCCCTAATTGGTTTAGAAGCTTTCGACATATTTCAACCATTTGATAAACCGAAGTTACTATTTTGTCCGAATCAATGGGGAAGGTTCTTCTCAGGAACTCTGATCGTATAGAATCTGGCACTAGTTTTAACCAAGTGGCATTCGGGTCTGTAGCCAATAAGGTAAAATATTTTTCTAAAATGCCCGCATCATCCAGAACGGGCAAAAGGCCTCTGACAAAGGTGTTGCCGTATGGATTGGAAACCAATATTTTTTTTTCATGTTAAAAGGTTAGGTCTATAATAGCCCATACTGATTTTCATTTCATAAAATGGTTTAGGTTTTAAGACTTGCGATATCAGATAAAAGTCTCAATAATCTCCAAATGCTTTTTTATAACGTTACTTTTAAAATATGGTTTTATATGAGAAGGGCCCCTGGCACGAAGTTTTGTCTCCAGTTCTTTGTTGGAAACAATTTTATGCATGCAATTGGCAAGCTCATCGATGTCGTTTTTTTTAAAGAGTAGTCCTGCTTGACCTATAGCTTCTGGCAGTCCACCACTATCAGAACCTATTGGGATACAACCACAAGCTAAGGCTTCTAGTGCGACCATACCAAAAGTCTCCTCAGAGATTGAAGGGATTACCATAAATCGATGACTGTTTAAGCTTGTAACTAAATCCAATCCTTCCAACATACCGATAAATTGTATTTGATGCTGTAAATTATAACTTTTAGCTAACTCCATCAGAGAATCTGACGCTGGCCCTGTTCCTACTACCGTGAGATTAGTTTTTACCCCAATGCTATTCAGTTTTGCAATTGCACGTATGGCTAGATGTACACCTTTACCTTCGACTAATCTTCCTAGAAATACGAAATCACGAGTTTTTTTAATGTGGGATATTCTTTTAAATTGATCAGACCGATATGGGTTAGGAATAAGTATGGATTCTGGCCAACACTTCTCCCGAAGGGCTTTACTGATGGCGATTACTTTATTGCTTTTTTTTAACCACCTTCTTTTAAGATGTTCTTGAAATCCAATCTTGCCAGTTACACTTAGAAGCCATGAATGTAGTACAACGATATGTGGTTTTCTAAAAAATATCGCAGGCCATGATAATCTCAGGGTGGGATTATTTTCAAATAAAAGATTAGCATTCATATGTTCCCTAATTAATCTGAAAATGTTCGGGTTTCTGATAACCAGAAAAGGAAAGTTATTTGGAACAATTTCCTTGGTCCAGGTAACTACATGAACATCATAGCCTTCCTCTGCAAATGAATTAGCCAATAAATTGCCAATAACTTCTGTGCCTCCTACAAATGGAGGGAAATTATGGGAAATAAATAGAATTCTTGAATTACTTTTCATTCTCTAATAAAATTTCACTATTTACCGTATAAAAAACCTATCTATAGGCTTAAATCGGCAGCAAATTTTTTAGCAATATCAAAGGCACTACGGTAGTTTGCACTGTTTGGCTTTAAAATATTAAAATCCCTAAAATTTCCTACCTGATAGAAAAAGATATCGTCTGGGATTTCTGTCAATTTAGCTTGTTTTGGCATCCACGGTCTGGACACACAAATTATGGGTAAGGCATATTGGCGCATGGCGGCGATTGTACCACTCTTTTCGATTAAATAGATTGGGGTCGATGTAATGCCGATAGTGGCACTATTTAGGACTTTTGAAATTTGTTCTGGGGACTGTTCCCCCAAAACTTCTACAGAAATGTTTTCTGCCTTAAATAATTTAATCCACCTTTGGGCCGCTTTACCATTTCGACCAATAAGGGTAAGTGTAATTGTTTTCAGTTGATTACCGAAATTTTGAGATAATTCTTTCACAAAATGTTCAACGGGTGCATACGGATGCACGGCGCCAAATAGGACCATTTCGATTTTATTGTTTTCAGTCATTACCTTTTCATCATTTAGAAGAGGTATGTTGCTGAAAAGCGGAAGTAATTCAACGCTAAAACCCAATCGTTGAAGTTTTTTTTTATAAATTGGAGTCTGGGTATGAATTATACTTGGCTTTAGTGTATTTGCCAAATTCTGGATTATTCGCTTTTGAATTCTACCAATTATCATGTGCCTTAAAGTGTCATGTTTCGCCCACCCTATCCATATCTCATGAAACATAATATGCCATTTTTTTCCCTTGGCGACAGCAGATAACCTTTTATCCAAATTAAAGGGGAGTCCCTTTTTATGGTAGGCATACAAAACTAGTTGGAGACTTAACCACTCTGGTGATCTTGAAGCTATATATGAATTTATCCGTAAATCGCATGTACCATTGTTCATATCAGCTGGGATTCTTAAGCACGGCACCAAAACACCTTCCGAATCTTGATTTTCCTCTAAAATATGAGATATAAATACATCGTATAGAGCAATAATGCTAGCGTAATTTCCTTGGGCAATGAGTTCTGATGCAAGCTTTCGCGTATAGTCTCCGACTCCATCCTTTCCGGGTTCCAATGTGCCACAAATAAAAACAATATTCACAAGGAGATTTTAAATTCGTAAAAGTTGAATGTGCGTTGCTATATTTTTTTTGAAACCTTATAATTTCCCAAATACAGAATATCCAGGCCTGAGGTGAAAAAAGTGCGTACCGCGTCGGTAGGATGGCTAACATTAGGCTCGCCCTTTAGGTTAAAGGAAGTGTTCATCACCACTGGAACGCCTGTAATTTTTTTGAATTCATTGATCAAATTCCAATATCGTGGATTCGTATCCTTACTTACGGTTTGTGGGCGTAAGGTACCATCGACATGAACTACGGCCGGTATTTTATCGGCATAGGTGTCTTTGGCATAATCCGTCAAAATCATGTACGGGGAAGACTTGATATTTTGTAAAATTTCTTCAGCATTTTCTTCCAACATCGATGGTGCAAAAGGGCGCCAGTTTTCGCGGTATTTGACCACTTCATTGACCTTTTCTTTCATTTCGGCCGTTCTGGGATCCGATAGTATGGAGCGATTGCCCAGGGCCCTTGGGCCGAATTCATCCCTGCCCTGAAACCAACCGATGAGCTTTTCCTCCGCTAGTTCTTTTGCGGCATCGGCTTCCACATTTTCAATATAGTTATAGGTAAGATGGTATTTATCCAAAACCATTTTAATTTCTTCATTAGTGTACATATTGCCCAAATAAGGGTCAAATGTAGCTTTTTGTAAAGTCCCGGTTTTAGAAAATGGATAAAGTGCAGCTCCAATGGCTGTGCCATCATCGGTGGCAGCAGGTTGTATAAAGAATTCTTCCAACTCAAGCTCTCGCATCACATAACCGTTCGCCTTGCAATTCAGGCCCACACCGCCGGCCATTCCAATGGATTTAATATTATATTTTTCGGTATAAAATTTAATGAAATTTAGGATAGTCTGTTCGTAATGAAATTGCGCCGAATGGGCCAAGTCCTTTAAATCGGTATCATGGATAGCCGCTTCGTCCGTATTGGGTCGGACAATAGTTTTACCATTTAAGATCAATTTTTCCACGTTCAACAATTGCTTGTGATTGACCATATGGTTGCCATTAGCTGAAGATATTAAATGTTCAAGGTCAAACGTTTTTTTTCCAAAAGGAGCGAGGCCCATAACCTTCCATTCATCAGAGTACTTTCGAAAGCCGCACATTGAGGTCATTTCCGCATAGTATAGGCCCAATGAATTAGGAAAATTAATACGCTTGATTAACTCAAGGTCCAATCCTTTTTTGAGATATACCGAAGTAGATTCTTTTATTCCCCTGCCATCAACCACAAAAATTAGGGAACGTGTATGTTCCAGATAAGGCAATACACTATATGCGTGTGCCAAATGATGGTCGATGTGGACAATTTTTTTAGGTCTTAATCCATAAGCTTCTATGAATCGTTTAACATTTCTTGAGTTCAAACTACGATAGTAGTTTAGCGCGTGAACCGGAATGCTTTCTTTCAAGGCTCCTTTTAAACTCAAGCTCAAACTTGTTGCAAAGTGCTGTTTCAGTTCAGGCCAGCCAAATACCATTTGGTCTACTTCTTGAATGGTGATGCCTTGAAATCCCAAACAAGCTTGAATGGCCTTTATCGGAAAAGAAGCATCTTGCTTTAGTCGGGTAAGACGTTCCTCCGCAATGGCGAATTTTAATTTGCCGTCGACCGCTATGGCCACAGCTGAGTCATGACCGGGTCCACCTAGATAGTTAATTCCAATTGTAATCATATATTATATATATGTCTTATAGTGTGTGTAATTTCCAAACATTTGTTTTTTTACAAACAGGCAAGAACTATCAAAAACTTTTATAATTTTTGATATTAACCTACTTAAAACTGGGAATGGCCTTTTAATTTCTTTGTGCGGGATATTTTTCAGTCCTGTTGCCAATCCTTCAAGACGTAAGGCTTCCCAATCAAAATTCCAGATATCGTCAAATACAAATCTGCCTACACCATTTTCATTGATCAGTTCAAGACAATAATAATCATACCAATAATATTTGGTTGTTGGAAATGAGCGAACTTCAATGCCTCTTCTTTCCCATCCAACCAACCATTCTTCATTGGTTTGTTCCACCGCATCCCCAATTTTTGAAGCATCCATTCGGCTATTGTACATTCTCAAGCGATGCCTTAAATTCTTTGTATTCCTGATATTTTCAATGATGCCATATAGACGTAATTTTGAGGCAGCTGCATCTAAACGAATGGTATTATAATGAATGAATTTAATTTGATGAAGACGAAGCTTTTCCGCGTAAGGCGGGTTGGGGATTCGGGTGCTGTGTATTTCATCAGGAAAATATTCTGCTCCATCATCAACATAGCCAAAGGGCCAACCCTCGTTAAAAAATCGTATTACCGTTGAAGCATCTTTATACAAAGAGGGCAGATCAAAATAAAGGACGGTACCAGGTTTCGCTGTTAACATCCTTTGCCAATCATAAGTTTGCAAGGCATTGAAAGCCAATATTTCATCCGCGGAAAGCCCCAAAAGTATATTATTGACCCCATACATTTGTCTTGCTTTGTCCAGCAAAAGCATCTGTCGCTCAGCTTCATTAAAATCAGGATTGTTATTTTCAATTACAACTACTTTCCGATAATTTGGATAAATTTCAAGGGAACCATCGGTTGAGTTTTGATCAGCAATAAGGACATGATCTGCAAAGGTACTGGTAACCGCTAAAAAGGAATTGAGTATCCATGCCTCATTCTTGACCGGGGTAAGAACAATTATTTTCTTTTTTAAGTTCATATTTCGATAAAATATATTCCTTGGAGGAAATGGAAGCCTTTTTAATAACGCTATAATCTAATTTTTTTGTTGAAGCTTACAACTTTTTTGCCTTTACAAATGTATTTTCAAACTAAAATCATTTTGAAAATACATTATGTATTTTCTTATTGGAGAACGTTAGGCTGCTATAATGGTTAATTTGAATTACAAGAATGCTTGGTTATAGAAAACAGCTAAGTTTAAGTTTTTAATTTGGGTACAAATACTCCTCTTGGTTTGGACCAGCAAAAGACGAATATGTCTGTTTCGTTAAATGTGCGTCCTTTGTATTCTGAGCAAATTGGCAAAGCTTTGGCAGGGAAATCGATATTCTGTTTTTTCTCTACAGCAGTTATTCCGCAGTGTGAATTCAACTTTGCATCTACAGAAAATGGCCTATGGGCATCATGGCCTTGACCTTTTGTGTGGTTTATGCCTCTCGCACCCATCTAGGGTCTCTTGAAAGTAATATTGAGTTTCAGTGAAAAAGTCTTCTATAATTCATCACATAATTGAGGTTCTTTTCCCGTACTCCAATTTTCTTGGCGGGAATACCTCCCCATATTTCATAGGGCGGGATTGACTTTGTTACCACAGAGCCAGCAGCCACGACGGTTGCATAACCTAGGGTAACCCCGGGAAGCACCATGGCCCTTGTTCCTACCCAAGCATAATCTTCAATGATTACCGCTTTATTCTGGCCTTCAAAATTGGATGATCCTACATCATGGTCTGCTGTAAGTATGATAACCTCCTCCGCAATTCCAACGTTTTCCCCTATGGTCAGGGTCCCGCGGCTATCGAGTCTGCATCTCGGACTGATGACAACGTTATTCTTAAGACTAAGACCGGAAGAAATATCAAACCTACAGTGCATAAATATGGAACAGTTTGGGCCAATTTGAAATTTCATCACTTTTCTGTAGAACCATAATCGCAAGCGATGACTGGGCACCTTGGATACCAACTCGTTGCAGAGGTATAATTTTAATTCGGCCGAAGAATTTCTTAACTTTTTCAGGACAATTGATTTGCTTTGGACAATAATTGAAGTTGAAAGGTTTGAATAAGTTCTAAAAATATTCTTAAACCGTTTCGGATTTTATTCTCATAATTCTTAAATAACCATAAATCAAATGCATTACCAAAAGCGTGCCTGCCAGTATGATATTTAAAGCCAAAACGCCACGCAATGTACTGACATCGGTTAAAATAATGGCCGCAACCAGCGATATCAAACTTAAGGGTATGGAAACCAATGGATTAAGCACCCATCCGCGGCTGGAATATAAGGAAAAAGTAATTCCGGCAAAGGTACTCAGACAACTGCCGATGACCGCCAACACAATCTCATATTCCAATCCGGAATAATTTGGACCAATAACCCATAAAATTTGATTTGGAAACAAATAGACCATCGAAACGATTAGCATAAAAATGAACAGCACAAGGGCTTGGGCTTGAAAAAAACGAGATACTATTAGTTTGTAATTATTCGGCAATCTTGCAAACCGTGGGGTAATCAATGTGCTAAATAATATGGCCACCAAATTCACGATCATTGCAATCCGTCCTAAAGCGCCAATTTGCGCCAAAGAAGTCGTTGAGCCAAAAACGGACAATAGCCATATAGTAATTTGACCGGAAATACTATAATAAATGGCTTCTGGCAGAATGCGCCTTACGGTCGCCAGGATGTTTTTTCTGATTATCGGTGAAGGTCTCTGATGCCAATCAACATATGGAGTAATTATTTTCCGTAATCGGGTATTACCCCAAACTTGCGTAATCCCAATGGGCACTAAGGCCAAAAACGCATAGGGAAATAAGAATATTATTGGCACCAATAATAAAAAACGACCAATGTTTACGGCAACTTGTATTTTTTGTAATGCAAATATATCCTGTTTTAGTTTGGGGGCGATTTCCAATAATGCAGTTGATACGGACGAAAAAAAGGAGGGTACCAGTGCAATTACCAAGAGCATGGTCATCAACCAACTTGCTTGGTTTTGTATCAACAGATAAATCATAACCGGAACACCGACCGCCAAGCTGCCGACAATAAACCTATATCGGAGGTCAAAACCTGTAACCAAAACTTCGCCCAATTTCTCCTTGTTGTCCCAAACTTGACCACCTTGCGCCATTACGCCAATCGGAATACCCGCGTTTGCTAGCATCACCATGGTGCCCAACATGGTATTGGCAATGGTGTAATAAGCATATTCAGTTGTGGGCAATAGCCTAATGATGAGAATACCGCTCAACAAACCAATTGCCTGCACACCGATTTGTGCTGACCCGGTAATACCAATCAGCTTGGCCCAATTTCCGACTTGTACTAATAATGGTTTTAAGCTTAATTTCCGGAACACTTATCTTATTGTCAGTTTGACATTCATATCATTGGAGATATAGAATATGTTGTAGTAAAAGGACAGATTTTTGAATAGAAAAGGGTTGAATCGGTCGGCGCACTTGATTTATTTGCGTTTGCCTTGGAGCTTGCGAATATCACCATAGCCATAGCCATCGGCCGTATGGGTATCGTTCAGTACCAGCATAGGGCGTTTTAGTTTTTGGTTTTGATAGATGTCCTCGATTACCCGAAGCTCCTCTTTTCCCGAAACATTTTGTCGCAATACAAAAATGGTGGTATCGATATAAGGGGCCAAGGCGAAGGCATCGGCCACTTTGCCCACCGGCGCGGAATCGATGATGACATAATCGAAATCCTGTTTCAATTCCTCGATCAAGGTGCCCACTTTTTCGTGAAGCATCAATTCGCCCACATTGGGGGGAACGGGGCCTGAGCCCACCAAATAAAGTCCATCCACATCCGGAGAAATCAGGGTGATGTCTTTCACATTCACCTTCTCGCCTGTCAAATAGTCACTGATGCCCTCTTTGTTGGGCATTCTCAGTTCCTGCATCAACCGGGGCTCCCGAAGATCGAAACTCAGGGCAACTACTTTTTTGCCGGTAAGGGCGAGACTGGCAGCCAAATTGATGGTAAAAAAGGTCTTGCCTTCCCCTTTTAAACCTGAAGTCACCAAGATTACCTTATTGGGATGTCCAGAACTCAGGTAATTGAGGTTAAAGCGCATCAAGCGAAACAATTCGGCCACGGGCGAGCTATTGTTGGCCGACACCACCAAACTCCTATTTTCTTCATTATGTCCAATTTCACCCAACAAAGGGGCTGCCGTCATTCTTTCAATATCCTCAATACCCTGTATTTTGTCGTTGATCTTATCCTTGACATAGACGATGGTAAAAGGCAGGAAAAGCCCGAAAATTAGCGCCCCGAGGTAAATGGCGGTCTTATTGGGGCTTTCCGGTATATTTCCGGCCTTGGGCGGATCAACAATACGGGTGTTGGTGATCGGCGCTTCCAATGATAATGCTTCTTCTTCCCGTTTTTGCAAAAGGTACAGGTAAAGCTCCTGTTTGATGCCCTGATCGCGATTGATCGACAATAAAGCGCGCTCGGCCGTCGGTACCTTGGCAATCTGTGCCCTGACCCTACTGGAATTGCTGCGTACGTTGTTCTGTGCGATCAATAGGCCATTCTTGATATTTTTCAGATTCTCCAAAATATCCACCTTGAGGTCCGTTAGGGTGCGGTCTATGTTCACGACCAGGGGATTATCGGCAGGGGTGGTGCGCAGCAGGCTTTTCTTTTCGAGTTGTTGGCTGTTGAATTCCGAAATCAGTGCGGTCAGGGTGGGATCTTGAAGGCTCAGGGAACTGGGCACCAATCGCACCTCATCCCCACTCTGCCTTAAATAGTTTTCCAGGGAATTCAAGACATCAATCTGCGTTTGGTATTCTTCCAATTGCCGGTTAGCCGCTTGGGCACTTTGCAGGTAGACCGCCGCATCGGAGCTGATGTTCGTCAGATCGTTCTCCTGTTTGTAAGTGGCGATGTCCTTTTCCACATCGGTGATCTCCCCGGTGAGCAATTTCAATCGTTCATCGATGATCTCGATCGTACTGATGGCCAATTGGTTTTGATATTTTACCGATTCCTCGGCATAAATTTCGATCAAGGTCTGTAGAATATCCTTGCCCCGATCGGGTATGGCATCCAAAAGACTGATATCCAAAAGGCTGCCTGTCTTATTGGCCGGTTCTACGATCAATTGATCGCTATAGGAAGTTGCCAGGTCTTCGGCATCAAGGAAGCGTACAAACACCGGGGTCGGGTCTGGTATCTTGGAAGGGTAATTTTCGTTCCATACCACCTTAAAAGCACCTCCAGGGGCATTGATCTCTTCTCCAAAAAGGTGGTCGGTGGTTCGTGTCGTGCCCTGGGCATCGGTATGCAATAATTGAAAACTTAGGGTGTCTTGTACCACGATGCCAATGGCATTGGCATAATTGGGGCGACCCGACGTACCAACGATCACGTTCATGGGTAGGTTTTTCCCGTAGACCTCTATATCATGTATTTTTCCCTTTACCCTATAATTTACGGTCAATAAAAGTTCGGTCAGCACCTTTTCCATCAGATTGGAAGATTTCAGAATGCCGATTTCGTCTTCTATATTTCTGGATGGTTTGATCAGCCCCAAATCCCCCAATGATTCTTCGCCCTGCACCCCAGCTGCCTTTGTCCTTATCCTTTACCAAGACGGTGCTCGTGATCCGATAGAGGGGGACGGCCTTGTACCGAAGGTAAAGAAAGGCAGCGCCGACACAAAGGAGGATTCCGATACAGAAAAGGTACCAGTACTTGAGATACCTCATCAGTACCGCTTTTAAATTTTTTTCTTCGGTCCTTTCCAATTTGGTGTTGAGTTCGAACATGTCAAAATGAAATTACCTAAAGGTTAAAATTACGAGTGCTGCAGTGGATACCGCTGCAAGAAAAATGGAAATGTTGGCACGGGTCAGGCTTGCCTGCTCTTTTTTGGTGTTCAGGGGGGCGACATAAACGATATCGTTGGGTTGAAGATAATAATATGGGGAATTCATCATCGCTTTGTCATTTAAATCGAGATGTGCGATCGTGCGTTGCCCCTGGGTTTCATTGATGACCATAATATTGTCCCTTTTTCCATAAACGGTCAGGTCACCTGCCATGCCCAATGCTTCGATAACATTGATCCGTTCGGAAGGCACTAGAAAAGTATTGGGGTTTTTGACCTCCCCGATCACGGTGATCCTATAGTTGAGGTAACGTATGCTCACAATGGGATCGCCCAAATAATTGACCAAAAGGCTGGTCAAATTTAATTTGGCCTGGTACTTTGAAAGTCCGGCCAATTTGATCCGCCCGATGACAGGAAAATCGATGATGCCATAGCTATCCACCAAATAGCCCTCTGGCGAAGTTTCCGATGGGTTGCCAGCACCGTTGCCGCCGGCCGATCGTTGGGATATCCGGTTGAACGGGACCGCTGCCTCCGGATTCAGGCTGGTCACGGTGATCTGCAATAGGTCTCCTGGTTGAATTACGGGTTCCTTGGCCTGCTCGGTAATGGTTTCAGTATACAACTGTTTCTGATCGTAGTTGCTGAAATAGGTCAGGTTTCTTTGACCACAGGAAAATAAAAGGGGAAGCAATATAAAAATAAGCAGTCGGTTTTTCATAATGCATCTGATTTAGTTATTTTCAAGGGGCATGTGCTATCGCCTTCAGGTTTCGAATTTCAACCGCCTGCCCCTCATTGGCCCTAAAATGCTTCCTTAAGGCCTGCAAGATAGTCAAAAGTTGAAAAAAATCGGATGAAATGCATTTCTGGTCATGCCTAAAACATGGCTCCGCCACATGGGTCACATAGATGACATCCACGCTGTATCGCCTATAGCTATACGTTATAAAACCCCAGATAGACCTCCAGATGTTAATTGATAATAAGTGCATCGTGATAAAATTGAATTATGCCATTCAATTTTAGGTCTTTAAGTTCTGTTGGGGATGTCAAAGTAAATACTTTTTTTATAAATTAATGCCATATAATCTTAAGGTAAGATGGGCTAGAATAAAAATTGTATGATCTATTGTTGGGTAATTTGTCCATTGTATTTGGAAAATCATAATAGAAGGATCAAGAACGGAGAATTTATATTCTTTGTACTATCGGCTGCCAATAGAATGGTAAATCCCTAGAATTGGAGGTTAATATTGTCAATTTCACCATAACATATGAAAGAATCATTCAAGGTCTATGGTCTTGGCCATAACTACCATGCCGATTTCTTTCAATATCAATCGCAAATGCTTTTTCTCGATACGATCGATAATCGCCTTTTTATCTTTCAGGGCCCCTCTTTTGATGACAATTTCATCCCCTGGGCGCATATCTTTGAAATGTGATTTCATTCACGGCACCATCATTAAGCCATTGTTTGATGGTGGTAGATTTCCTCATCCCGGACCACCGCGGGTTTTCCCAACCAAAATAGATAACGTACCACGCCCGGCACGCTAAAAACCTGGTTTCTGTTTTGTGCTTCCAACTTGACGAACACGTACGATTTGAACAAGGGGACCTCCACCGTTTTTTTTCGGTCGCTCCATTGCCTGACTTCTTTCTTAGTGGGACAGAAGACTTCGATACCCAGGGCAGTTAGGGCCTTGCCCACCTTGATTTCATTCTGTGGTTTTACATAGAGCACGAACCATGTCATTCTCGTCATGGTTTTAAAATAAGGCCAAGCTTGCCTGAACGTGAAAGGCAAGTCCAAATCGTATTGATGGTAACAACATGGGGAATCCTGGCTTGAACGGCAGCATGCATTCAGGGACCGTCAATTACTATAAAGCAAATCTTATAGATCCTAGTCCATCAAAATCTCCAAAAGCGTAATCGCCGCCTCCGCGATTTTGGTGCCCGGCCCAAAAATGGCGACCACCCCTTTTTCAAAGAGGTAGTCATAATCCTGTTTGGGGATGACCCCCCCGACGATCACCATGATGTCTTCACGGCCATAGGTTTTTAAGGCTTCGATGACCTGCGGCACCAGGGTCTTATGACCGCCGGCCAGGGAGGAAATGCCCAAGATATGCACATCGTTTTCAACGGCCTGTTTGGCCACTTCAGAGGGCGTTTGGAACAATGGGCCCAAATCTACATCAAAACCGAGGTCGGCATAGCCCGTGGCCACTACCCGTGCCCCCCGATCATGACCGTCCTGTCCCATTTTTGCGATCAATATCCTGGGCCGTCGCCCCTCTTTTTCCGCGAAGCGGTCGGCCAATGCCAATGCCTTTTTAAAGGCCAAGTCGTTTTTGATTTCTTTTGAATACACGCCTGTGATCGATTGTATATTTGCCTCGTGCCGCCCAAAGGCCCCTTCCAGGGCCGAGCTGATCTCGCCCAAAGTGGCCCTTGCCCTTGCGGCTTCCACCGCTAAAGCTAACAAATTTTCAGCAGCTCCTCCTTGCCGATGCGCTTCGTTCGTTTTAAGGGAAGCCATTTTGTGCTTTGCCGCACGGGTAAGACGTTTCAAAGCGGCCTCCACGG
Organism: uncultured Flavobacteriaceae bacterium; assembly: GCA_963710535.1. GTDB lineage: Bacteria > Bacteroidota > Bacteroidia > Flavobacteriales > Flavobacteriaceae > Pelagihabitans. The sequence goes on along the minus strand of CAVQAW010000010.1, from coordinate 297,017 downwards.
TTTTGGCATCCCTATTCTTTTTGAGCAAATTCAACCGCTCGATCTGTTGGCGGCGCACTTCATTGTTGTCCACTTCAAGAATGTGAAGATCATCCTCCGATTCCAGAGGATATTTGTTTACCCCCAAAATCGTTTCTTCCCCATTATCGATTCGGGCCTGTTTTCTTGCAGCGGCCTCTTCGATCCGCATTTTTGGGATTCCCGCCTCGATGGCCTTGGTCATGCCGCCCAATGCTTCCACTTCCTGTATCAATTCCCAAGCGCGATGCACCAAATCGTCGGTGAGCTGCTCTACATAGTGGCTGCCCGCCCATGGGTCGACCGTTTTGATGATCTTGGTTTCCTCCATCAAAAACAATTGGGTCTCCCTCGCGATCCTGGCCGAAAAATCGGTTGGTAGCCCAATGGCCTCGTCCAGGGCGTTGGTATGGAGGCTCTGTGTGCCGCCAAAAATGGCAGCTGCCGCCTCAATGGTCGTACGTGCCACATTGTTGAAGGGGTCTTGTTCGGTAAGGCTCCACCCACTGGTTTGGCAATGGGTACGCAGCGAGAGCGATTTTTTGTTCTTGGGATCGAACTGTTTCATCAATTTGGCCCAGAGCAGGCGTCCTGCCCTCAATTTTGCGATTTCCTGGAAATGCCGCATACCAATGCCCCAAAAGAATGACAATCTTGGGGCGAAACGATCGATATCCAATCCTGCTTTTAATCCGGTGCGCACATATTCCAAGCCATCGGCCAAGGTGTAGGCCAGTTCCAGTTCGGCAGTGGCCCCGGCTTCGTGCATATGGTAACCCGAAATGCTGATGCTATTGAACTTGGGCATGTATTGGCTGGCATATTCAAAAATATCGGCCACCAGCTGCATCGAAGGGGCCGGGGGATAGATATAGGTGTTGCGCACCATGAACTCTTTGAGAATGTCGTTCTGGATCGTGCCCGACAGTTGGTCGGGGCCGATTCCTTGTTCCTCAGCCGCCACGATATAAAAAGCCATAATGGGCAAGACCGCCCCGTTCATGGTCATCGAAACCGATATATCCCCCAAGGGAATGCCCTCGAACAGGCGTTTCATATCCTCCACCGAGTCTATGGCGACCCCTGCCTTTCCCACGTCGCCCACCACACGTTCATGATCGCTGTCGTAACCCCTGTGGGTAGGCAGGTCAAAAGCGACCGAAAGCCCTTTTTGGCCCCCGGCCAGGTTTCTTTTGTAGAAGGCATTGCTCTCTTCAGCGGTCGAGAAACCGGCATATTGCCGAATCGTCCATGGGCGCTGTAAATACATCGTCGCATACGGCCCCCTCAAATAGGGCGGAATTCCGGCCGCGAAGCCGAGGTGTTCGAAATCCTTTGAGGGGATTTCTTCCTTGTTGTCTTTGTGAATTTCCAAATGATCAAAACGCTTCCTACTCATGTTCCAATCGGTTTTGTTCCATTGTTTCGGCCAGCCTTTTGGGGATGATCGGTTCGATCAAGGTTTTCCTGCTATGGGTTTTCACGAACGGATAGAGCTCCAAATCGATCCTTCATCACATCTTCTTGATGTTGGTATTTATTGGTGCCCACCAATACTTCCTGTCCCTTATCGAAAAGGAGTTGTTCCTTTTGGGCACTTTCTTTAATTTTTCTTTGGATCGTATGTGTCTTCAATTGTCTCAAGAATCCCCCTTCGCTTTCAATGGTCTTGAACAATAGCAATGCCTTTTCGGCCAATTGGTCGGTAAGGTTTTCGATATAGTAGTTACCAGCTGCCGGGTCGTCCTTGGTATCGAAACCACTTTCATGTTTTAACAACAGCAACTGGTTTCGCGCCAAACGATCGCCAAATTCATTGTTTTTGTGGTAGAGGGCATCGTAAGGGAGGTTGCATACCGTGTCGGCCCCGCCCAATATGGCCGACATGCATTCGGTGGTGGTACGCAGCATATTGGTATTGTAGGCATAAACGGTCTTGTTGCGAAGGCTGGGGACCGCCAATATATGACAGTCGGCCGATAAGCCATATTCGTTTGCCAGGGTTTTCCAGAGGAGGCGTAAAGCCCTTAATTTGGCTATTTCAAAGAAATAATTGCCGCCCACCGCCACCTTGAAATTTATATTGCCCGGGGCACCCATATTCAGGTATTCGTTGGCATGCCCCAAGGCATAGGCCAACTGCTGTACCATGTTTGCCCCTGCATTTTGGTAGAGCGAAACATCCACTGCGATTGAATTGCCGGTAGCAGGAGCTTTATCATGGGAAAAGATTTCTTTTAGGAGTGCAAAATCCAAATCCAGGTTATGGTACCAATTGCCGGAACCTGCCAAATGGCCGATCGGGTCGATCAGCAGGTGACAATTTTTTGGGTTTTCCTTAAAAAGATCAAGTACCTTCTTTACAAACTTGGGGGACAAAAAATGAAGCTCGAAATGTATGGGGACCTTTGCCAAATCGATGCCGGCCAACAATTTTTCGAGATCGATGTCTTCCTTCGGAATCGTAAAGATCAAACTTTCCGCTCCGTGTTTTAATAATGAAATGGCGCTTAGATTCGATTTCACCGCGTCGCCCACGTAATTGTGCTCCCCGATTTTCCAAGACTTGGGAATGGTGATGCCTTTGCTTGTAACAGGGCCGTTGTCATCGGGATGGTAAAACGGCTTTACTTTGATGCCTTCGGGAGACTCCCAAACCAAACTTTCGTTATAATCGGCCCCTTTTAATTCATATTGAATTTGCTGCTTCCATGCCTTGGCGGAAACGGCATCAAATTCTCCAAAAAAAGTAGACTGTGACATCCCTTCAAAGTTTGGTATGAATATACGGGTAAAAATGAAAAGGATACAATTGCGCTTGCAAAGAGGATCGAACAGATCTATAATTTCCTTTTGATTTCAATATTGATCTGAAATGCCTCCGTTTTTGCTATATTTATTTGTTAACAACCAACCCATACCTTTATGAAAGGACTTGACACACTCGATTGGGTAGTCATCATCGCCTATTTTCTTATCCTACTAGGCGTGGCCTGGTGGGTCATCAGGCAAAAACAGAAGAATACCGAGGACTATTTTTTGGCCGGTAGGAATATCGGTTGGTTTATGGTCGGGGCTTCCATATTCGCCTCCAATATCGGATCGGAACATGTAGTTGGTTTGGCAGGAAATGGAGCGGGAGACAAAATGCCCTTGTTGATCTATGAGCTCCATGCCTGGATCGTATTGATGCTCGGTTGGGTTTTTCTGCCCTTTTACGCCCGAAGCGGTGTTTTTACCATGCCCGAATTTTTGGAAAAGCGTTTTGACGCCCGTTCCCGTTGGGTCCTTTCAGTGGTTTCCCTGGTGGCCTATATACTCACCAAGGTTTCCGTGACCATTTATGCCGGGGGCGTGGTGGTATCGGCCCTTTTGGGCATTCCGTTTTGGATCGGCGCGGTGGCCACAGTAGTTTTGACCGGAATATACACGGTGCTGGGCGGTATGCGCGCCGTGGTGTACACCGAAACCATCCAAGCGATCATTCTGGTACTGGGGGCCGGGGTACTTACCTTTATGGGCTTGGAAGCCGTGGGCGGTTGGGGCGAGCTCAAGACCACCATCGGGGCTGATTATTTTAATATGTGGCGGCCCAATTCCGATCCCGATTACCCTTGGCTGCCCTTGTTCATTACCAGTACCATTGTGGGTATCTGGTATTGGTGTACCGATCAGGTGATCGTGCAAAGGGTGCTCACCGCCAGAAATATCAAAGAGGGGAGAAGGGGCAGTATTTTTGGGGCCATCCTAAAATTAATGCCGGTTTTTCTTTTTCTGATTCCCGGCGTAGTGGCCTTAGGCTTGAAGATGCAAGGAAAATTGCATTGGGACAATCCCGATCAGGCCTTTCCGGTGCTGATGAGCAACCTCCTGCCTTCCGGACTAAGGGGTCTTGTGGCAGCCGGTCTCTTGGCCGCCTTGATGAGCTCTTTGGCCTCGGTCTTCAATTCCTGCTCCACGCTATTCACCTTGGATATATACAAAAAATTGAAACCGAACAAACCCGAAGAGGAACTGGTAAAAACAGGACGCATCGCGACCTTTTTCGTGGTCGGACTGGGGCTGCTCTGGATACCGATCATCACCCGGCTTTCAGACGGCCTCTATGAATACCTGCAGAACGTACAGGCCTATATCTCGCCCCCGATAGCTGCCGTGTTCCTCTTGGGTATTTTCTATAAAAGGATCAATGCGAACGGTGCGATTGCCACCTTGGTGGGCGGTTTTATTATCGGTTGCTCAAAACTTACCCTCGAAATCTTGAAAACGAGCTTTGCGGAGGGAAGTTATCTATACCGAATTGCGGACATCAATTGGTTGGTCTTCGGGGCTTATTTCTTTGCGGTATGCGTTGCCATTGCGGTGGTGACCAGCATGTTCTATCCGGCACCTTCGCAGGCACAGCTCATGGGACTTACTTTTGGCAGTGTTACCCCCGAACAGAAGGCGGCCAATAAGAACAGTTATAATATCTGGGATATCCTTGCCTCGGTCGCGGTGGTATTAATCGTGCTCTACATCATGGTATCGTTCAGTGTGCTGTCGCTTTAGCATGAAAAATTTGAAAAAATATCCTACAATCATGAATATCAAAAAAGCCGTTTTGATTTTATGCGGAACCATAAGTTTTTGGGGAAACGCCCAAACCACCCCAAAACCGAACATTTTGGTCATCATATTCGATGATGCCGGCCTCGATATGGGCGCCTATGGCAGTACCTATGTGAATACCCCGCACTTCGATGCCATAGCGAGGGAGGGCATTCTGTTCAACCGCGCATATACCCCCAATGCAAAATGTGCCCCTTCCCGGGCGGCTATCATCACGGGGCGCAATTCGTGGCAATTGGATGCCGCTGCCAACCATGTCATTTATTTTCCATCTAAATTCAAGACCTATCAGGAAGTACTGCTCGAAAATGGATACGCCACGGGTTACACCGGAAAGGGATATGCCCCGGCAATAACCCTGGCCGCCGATGGCAGTCAAAGAGAGGTGATGGGCCCCAGCTATGACGCCAAACAACTAAAACCGGCCACCCCTTCCATCTCAACCAATGACTACAGTGCCAACTTTGTGGACTTTTTGGATAAAACGCCCAAAGATCGTCCATGGAGCTTTTGGGTCGGGACCACGGAGCCCCATAGGGGTTATGAATATGGATCCGGTGCCAAACTTGCGGGCAAGACGACCGATATGATCAAAAATTTCCCACCCTACTGGCCCGATAACGAGGTCACTCGCAACGATCTGTTGGACTATGCCTATGAAATTGAAGATACCGATAGACACATCGGGAAGATTATGGAAACACTCAGGGATAGGGGACTGTTGGAAAATACGTTGGTCGTTGTTACCTCCGATCATGGGATGCCCTTTCCAAGGGTAAAGGGCAACCAGTACGAAAACGCGAACCATGTGCCGCTCGCCATGCTTTGGAAAGGAAAGATCGAACAGGGGGGAAGACAGGTCGATGACTATGTCAGTTTCATTGATCTGGCACCCACTTTTTTGGAAGCTGCAGGGGTCGATTGGCAGTTGTCGGGGATGCATCCGGCAACCGGGAAAAGTTTGATGGGTATTATCACTTCAGACCGGTCGGGGCAGATCGAAAAGGACCGTGACTACGTGTTGGTAGGGAAGGAGAGGCATGATACCGGCAGACCGAACGATGTTGGATATCCCATACGCGGCATTTTTAAGGACAGCATGCTGTACCTCAAAAACTATGAAGTAGATCGTTGGCCGTCTGGAAATCCCGAAACCGGATATTTGAATACCGATGGAAGCCCGACAAAAACGGAGATTCTCAATTCGAGGCGCATTGGGAATGATAAGCGCTACTGGAAGGCCAACTTCGGAAAACGCCCGGAAGAAGAGCTTTACAATATTGCACAAGACCCATTTTGCATGACCAATTTGGCCTCAGATCTTTCCTATGCATTGTCCAAATCGAAACTTAGGAGCGAAATGGAAGCCAAGCTTCTGGCGCAAGGAGATCTTCGCATGCAGGGCTATGGCCATCTATATGAGCAATATCCCTTTACACGGAACCAGAATTTTTATGGGCGGTTTATGGCAGGCGAGAAAACCGAGGCAGGATGGGTGAACGAAAGCGATTTTGAACCTTCTTTGTTGGATGGGGACGGAAACCCCTTGGGAAAGGTTGAGAAAGGACTTAAAAACGCAAAAACAATCAAGGATTGACTGCTGCAAAACCATAGTGATGAATTTCCGAATGGGCGCAAAAAACATGGGACATGAAAGATTTCTCCTGTCATGTCCCATGCGAACTACACCAACTTAAACAAACAAACGCAAACTAACTAACTCAAACTAACTAACTTATACCAATCCATTATGGATTTCAATTTTTAAATACTTCCAAAAGTTTTATTTTAGGATGTTGAAGAGGCAAAACAGCCCCCATTTCATAGTCCGAAAAGCGCTCCAAATATTGTTGCAAGGTGGTGCCGTATGCATCGGCCACTTGCCAATTTCCGTTGGTACGGACAAATTTTTTGACATTTCCGGCTCCTGCCAAATGCGCTGCGGCCAGCATGCCCGATTCCGTGATATTTACCCCTTTTATAACGGTCCCCACAAAACGCTTGATATCTTTTCTCAGGAGCCATTTGTTTCGGGCTACATTGGCATCAAAAACCACTTCCTGCAGTGCTGGATGATTCAAGAATAAAATGGTGTCCTTAATGCCCAATATTTTGAGTGTTCCATTTCCAAATTGGAATTTGCCCAAATATCCTAGGGAATTGATACAGTGATATCGCCCACTGGATTCCATGTACGCCACCGCTTCCTTGAAGGCGGTATAGGAGTTGCCAACGAATGGGGGTATTGGACCCATCAACTTTTTTGTGGTGATTTCACGATTTTGTTGGATTGGATAAATTTCCATTACCGCACCGCAGTTCAGGAGCGATGTGGGTATTGTCCGTACCAAACTTACTGTTTGGCCCTCCTTTTCAATCAATGTGCTAAACCCATAACCCGTCATAATAAACAATATCAATAAGGCGATGCTGGGCAATCTTGCGGTATTCATAGTATCCATAATAAAATATTCAGTAACAAACCCAATAAACACAATACGATCAGTATTTTTTCGTAAGTCGTTTTCATCGTCAAATCGTCATTTAGTCGCATTGGTATTTTTTTTTGGATTAAAGATTGGCGGCGGTTTCCGGGATTTGAGCCAAGGGATCGGCTTCCGGGAATATTTTTGGAAGGTCGCCGCAAAAGGCGGCACCGATAAACATTTCCGATTCCTTTTCTCCATAGATATTCCCTGAGGGGTGTTTTTTCAGTTTGGATTTGCCCCAAAGGCTCAGTTGCCGATTTTTGATTTCTTTATTCATTGGTTTAGATAAGTGTTATGGCTAAAGTGCTTTCATATATTCTTGTCCCCTGAAGTTTTCTTCTAAGGCCATTCCAAGTTTTTTTTAATTTACGCTTGCGTCTATGGTATTTCAAACTCCATTTCTTGCTGCCTGAAGTGATCGGGCCCTTCCAATTTTCAACCCAAATGGTGGATATGATCAGGGTGAAGGCCGATATGAAAACGATCAAACTCACGACAAACAAAACTTCCTCTATGATTCCAAATGCTATTCTCATGGGTTTTGGTTTCTTTGTTTTAAGGTGATATCGTGGATTCCAACTACTTCGGTAGGGTTTTTATGGCGCTTGAGCAAAGAGTCATAGAATATTTGAGCAGTTTGGTACTGGTCGAACGACCTATTGTTGGGCTTTTGTATGATTTCAAGGCAATTCACGCCTTCCACTTTTTTGAGCATCATGAGTCCTGACAGGGACTCTGTGGTCACATTATAATCGCACGGGACCTGTAAGGTGGAAGTCAAGATCCATATCACTAAATATTTTGTCATTTTATCTTGAAGTTTTATGCTGTTCATTCAGCAAAACGTTCAAAAATAACAACAGGGGGGAGGGATTGAAGGGAGATTCGAAATCGTTCAAAATGGATCGATAAAAGGAATTGTTTTATCGATGAAATACCTAAAAGTAGTCTTTATCCTACAAAAAAAGCATAGATGAATGCGAGGCGGGCTGTTTAAATTTCCGAATTTAGGCTAGAAGGGAGAACAAGGTGTCGATCAGTTCATCCTTATCAAACGGTTTGGAGAGCACCGCATTCATACCGGCCAATTTGTACGACTTTAAGTTCTCTTCATATGCAAAAGCGGTCATCCCGACAATAGGAATTTTTCCAATGTTCTTAAATGGAAAATCGCGTATGATTTGGGTCAAATGGTCTCCTCGAGTATTGGGGAGGTTGATGTCCATCAAAATGATGTCGTATTCGTTTTGGATTACTTGCTCCAGTACCCTCGCCCCATCGTCAAGGACATCGATATAAAAACGACCTGTGTCCATCAGGAACTTAAACAATAGGGAGAGTAGCCTTTCATCGTCTTCTACCAACAACAGTTTGTATTTTCGACCTGTACCGTCTTTCTTGGAGGGCGCCCCAATCTTTTTTTTAGGTCCGGTCGGTAGATCGGTTTCCAGGGGCACGATCGCCCCTAGGTCAAAGGAGAATACCGAACCCTTACCGGGCACCGTTTCGAGTTTGATTTCACTTCCCATCAAGGAGAGCAATCCTTTGACCAGGGCCAGTCCCAATCCGGTTCCCCCGTCCGGGTCGGTTGTGTTCAGTTGTGAAAAGCTCTGGAAGATGGTATTCCTGTTCCCCTCTGGAATTCCCGGACCGGTGTCTAAAACGGCGAAGTGCAGGTGTACCGTCTTGGCGTACTTCTGGTTAAAGGAAACCGAGAGGGACACTTTACCTGAAGCGGTATATTTGATGGCATTGTCGAGCAAGTTGGTCAGTACCTGGAAAAGTCGCAAGCGATCTCCCTCGATCAATTCGGGCACGCGCGAATCGCAGGTATAATCAAAAGTGAGACCTTTGGCCTTGGCTTTGGTTTGGTAAGTAAAGGCCAGCAAGTCCAATAATTTCAAAAGATTGAACAAGGCGCTTTTCAACGCTAATTTTCCAGAGGCGATCATACTGATGCTCAGGGTATCTTCAAGCAAAGATTTCAGATGTAAGTTGGAATCGCGCAACACCTCCAACAATTGTTTTTGTTCGTCGTTCAAGTTGGTATCGCTCAAGATCTGCGCTATGGCCATACTGCTCATGAGGGGATTGCGCAATTCATGGCTGAAGTTTTGAATAAACATGTTCTTAAAACGTTCCCTCTCCTCGAGCTCCGCGTTTTTAAGTACGATGAATTCTTCATTGATGATAGATTCGTTCCTGGCCTGTGCCACCGCCTGGTATGTATTATAGTGTTCGGTCAGGTCCTGTATCACAATTAGAAGTCCTTCTTTCTTCCGGACCATCTGGATATCCGTGATGTAATCTTGCTGGCTGATGTCCAGGTGCACACAGTAAAAGGCGAGCTTGTGGTCCTTTTCATTTTCCAGGTCGGCCAAACCTTCAAAAAATGGATGTATTTCGGCCATATTATCGCCTTTGGCAATGGACAAAAAAGAAGGTTCACTTTCAAGCACCCTGCCTTCACTGTCCACCAAAACGAACTGTAGGTTCTCGATTGTAAATTGCTGTTGGTACGCCTTAAGCATCTTCGTTCAATCGGGTTGCGAGGTCTAAAAAAACATCCTCCACAGTGTCCCCGGTTTTGGCACTGGTGAGGTAATCATAGGATATATTCAATTTTTTCGATAATAGGTCAATGTCGTCCGCTTTAACCAGATCAATCTTGTTGCCCACGACCAGCAAAGGCCGTTCAGGGATTTTCCTGGCCACTATTTGAAGGTCTGTATCGAGTTGTTGAAAAGTGGAAGGGCGGCTCACGTCAAACACAAAGACCACGCCATGGGTACCCATCAGGTAGGCCTTGCGAATTTCCTCCAAGGCATCAGTGCCTTCCAGATCCCAAAGGATGAGCGAAATGTCATCTTTCTGCAGGTTCACTACTTTTTTGGTAATATGTACCCCGATGGTCACTTTGTATTGGTCAGAAAACTGGTTGGTGACAAAGCGCCTTATCAGGGAGGTTTTACCCACACCAAAATGCCCTAAGATCACCACTTTTTTAGATTTTTGCATTGCCGAAACTTATGGCCAGCTCTTTTTCCAACAATTCTTTGTCTATGGTGCGGACTCCTTTATCGGGACTGTCTTTTGAATGGAAGACAAGATCTAAGTTCATGGCCATAAAATTATAGTAGAAGTCGAAAATGATATCCTGAAGTTTATTTTTCGATTTTAGCTGATAATCGCCTGAAATGACGACCGCTACATAATGTGTCACAAAGCTTTGCAGGTGTATGTTATAAAGCTCGTATTGTATCAATTCAAGCTTCTGGTTTTTCAAGTGATATGCATCTTCCACAAAACCCTTTATGGCAGTGAGCATGCCGGATATCATTTCCTCATCCATGGAATTTGTTACGGAATAACTGGCCTTAAGGATTCCGGTATCGCGTTCGATAAGCAATACCTGTTCAATAGTGGCAGAGGACAACTCCCTTACCAGGGCCTGTTCTTCGGTAGGGCCGCCGAACCAGGATCGAATCTTGCGTTTCCCTCGTTTGATAAAGCCCAGTTGGTCGTCGATTTTATCGGACAAGATTTTGATCTCTTGGGCGACATACTTTTTGACCATTTTACCAAGAACCGGGTAAAGGGCATCGACCACATCGTCTTTGTGGAGGCTGATCTCTTTCTTAAGGGTGGCGGTGATGGTGGGCCCCAGGGTATCGGGGATACTCTTTTTAAAGGCCTTGATCTTGTCGTCGACCAGAGGATTGACCTTTGAGGCAAGCTTTTTTTGGTCATTGATGATAAGTTCGAGCAGCTGAATCCTTTTGGCGATATCTTCTACCGCCCCCCTGTCATCGGGAAAAAGTATATCCTTTAAAATATCCAGCTTGGCTTGTTCATCCATTTTCGTGACCATGGTGCCTTCTATGCTTTACGTATTTTTTCGCCCAGTTCCATCAACATTTCGCCCAATTTTTTCTTGTCCAATTGGTTTTCCTGCATATCCTCTATCCTGTTTTCCATTTTGTCCTCCAATTCGGTAATCCGGATATTGATATCCGTCGACACATCTTCGATAGACATTCTCAAATCGGTGCGGACCGCTTCGATGAGGTCTTCAAGTGCTTTTTTCTTGGCCAAAATATCTTTTTGGAGGAGTTCGAACTGTGACTCATAAGCCTGGATATTTTCACCAAAAATCAAATTCTTGATCAATTCGATTTTTGATGCGGTTTCCAGATCTTTCTTTTTGCTGCCCTCCAGGATAGGCTGTTCTTGGTTCGCCATTGTTTATGGTTTTATTGATATCGTTTTTTGGTCGAAATGCCCCTTACGCCACTGAGGCAATGGAAGACCTTGTTTTTCAAAAATAGCATTAGCGTTGTTCTTGCTTTTATGCTTAGCCTCTAAATATATGAAAAAATATATGTCGCTTGGCAAAACTTGGGTTTTATGGGCCGAATGGTCGGTGAACAAGGTCAGCGCATGAGACTTAACCTTTTTGCATGACCAATTTGGCTGAAAATCTTGGGTATGCAATCTTCAAATCGCAACTAAAAATTGAAATGGAATCCAAATTGACAGCTCAGGGTGATTTGCGCATGCTGGGTTATGGCCATCTCTATGAACAATATCCCTTTACACGAAACGGGAATTTTTATGGGCGGTTTATGGCCGGGGAAAAAACCGAGGCAGGATGGGTGAACGAAAGCGATTTTGAGCCGTACTTACTCGATGGGGACGGGAACCCTCTTGGAAAGGTAGAGCTGAAACTTGAAACTAAGATTAAAGATTAGCGGGTCTCCTATTAAGAAAACAATGGAATTATCCGTTCTTTTCCCTATTTGCTAATGATTGGGGTTCAAGGCGTTCAAATCGATCGCGACCCTGTAAATTCTGCTCTGTCCGTTCTCATAACGCTGAAGCTCCTTTTTGAACATCCCCGATTGATCTTAAGGCCAAGACTCCGCTCTATCGCACTGCGCCTGCTGGTAAAATACAGCAATTGTTCTTGTTATCTACAAATGGACAATAATCCATAAATTTTGAATTGATTTCCTTTCCCATATTGGTTGAAGGCCCCCATTTTACCCGTTTCGTCCCGAAAGCTGATATACAAATCGCCACTTCCAGAGCCATCCTCCCGGTCATATCCGCTAAAGATCAGGTATTCTTCATCTGGAGCGACAAAGGCATTAAATTCGTAGCCTTCCGTATTGATGGATTCCCCCAGGGAAATGGGGGCCTCATAAGTCGTCCCGTTCCAAACGCCCATAAAAATATCATCCAACCCCAATGTACCGGGTCGATCACTGGTGAAGTATAAATTCATATTCTGGGCCAAGGAAGGGTAAAACTCGTTGTGTTCGCTGTTGATCGGAACCCCCACATTGATCGGTTTGCTCCAAGGAGTATTCACCTGTTCCCTTTCCACATACCAAATATCGAAGTCCTTGGGCATAGTTGATGTACTGTCCATAGGTCTGTTCGAGGCAAAGTACAACCGACGATCTTGATCTGTAAGCATGGGTTCCAAATCTATATATTGCCCGGAAAACGGCATCAATTCGGGCTGGCCCCATTCACCATTGGTGTTAATGATTTTGGCCAATACCGAGAGATCGGCCGTAGGACTCTGAATACTGATATAAGCCTCGACATTATTGGTTGCCTTGGTGAAATCGCGGATATTGGTGTATTCGACCATTTCCTCCAATACAGGTTCAACCAAGGGGTTTTCTTGTCCTTGAAGGGATTGAAAGAGGAGGAACGTCATCAATAGATATAAAGAATAATTCATTTCATTGGTATTGACATTCTGTGCAGGCCCTAATCGTTTTCTGGAAGGGCATTGAAAACCTTTTTTTTGTTTTCGAACCATGCCTTCATCGCGTCGGGCGATTTCATCAGTTCCTGCATTTCGTTCATCGCTTTTAGATGGGCCGTATCTCCTTTTTGGAACATTTCCATGCCGTGCTTTTTACTCATTTCGGCCATTTCCTCAAAGGTGTTGGCATGAAATGCCTTTTCACAGGCCCCACCCAATTGTTTGCATGTCATTGTTTTCATATTGTATTTTTTGATCAGATTGTCGCTTTCTAAGTTTCATTTCCCCTCCAATGGCATCGCTCTACCGGTCTCTACGGTAAATCGTTATTTTTCATGTTTTGCAATAACGCCCCCAATCATCACAAACTTCACCCTTTGCAGTTCTGTGATGTCTTTAAGAGGGTCGCCTTTAACGGCAATGATATCGGCCAGTTTTCCTACCTCCACCGTTCCTATTTCATGTTCCCTCATTAAGATTTCGGCATTGGTTTTCGTCGCACATACAATGGCCTGCATGGGCGTAAACCCAATTTTTAGGTAACTCTCAAATTCAGTAGCAGAGTAGGCGGCAGGCCAGCCCACAAAATCGGTGCCCAGGCCAAATTTCACCCCTTTTTGAAAGGCTAGTTTGGAATTTTTTATAAATCTCGTCCTTGGATTTCCTATTCAGATCACTGGCTTTCTGAAGCGATTCATCTTCGGTTTGTTCATAATAACTGCGGACGGAAAAGGTTGGAATCAACCAAGTGCCATGCTGTATCATCAAATCCATCGCTTCCTCATCGATGAAGGAACCATGCTCAATGGTGCGCACCCCCGCCCTGGCAGCCATCTTGATGCCTTCGGCCGCATGGGCATGGGCCATCACCGGAACCTCCCGGCGCGATGCTTCTTCCACGGCCATTTTCAACTCTTCCTCACTGAAATGCACATTATTGGGGTTGTCTCCGGCACTCATAAATGCACCCGTGACCAACAGTTTTATCCAGTCGCTGCCATATTTTATTTCATTTCGAACCGCTTTTCTTATCTCTTCAGGCCCATCAACGACGAGGCCGTCAGCAATTGTTTTTTGTTCGTAGGACATAAAATTGATATCCCCGCCACCACCTGTGACAGAGATGTAATGTGCGGCGCCGAAGATATGCGGCCCGATAAAGAGTCCCTGATTGATGGCATTTCTAATTTCCATGTTGGCATAACCTGTATCACCATCCCCGGCAACCCTTACAGTGGTCCAACCGGCCTGTAGCAAATCTTGAACTGCCTTTAACCCCACCAGAGCTTTTTTTGCCGATGATCCTTTGAGGTGGTTTGCCTGATACTCATTGACACTGAGGTTGGGGTGAACGTGCATGTCTATCAGGCCGGGCAGGAGGGTATAATCTCCCAAATCAATGATTGTGGCCCCCTTTGGGATATTCCCGTTGGGGGTCACAGAGATTATTTTGTTGCCTTCGATGACAATGGTGGGATTTGAAATGGTATTCCCCGTGCCATCGATCAAGGTTTTGGCGCGCAGTACGGTTTGCTGTGCCAACAATGGGATTTGGATCAGTAGGAGTAAAGCAAGGATGATTTTCTTGTTCATAATACTTGGCTTCAATAACATGAATGGATAATCGACTTCTTTAAAAGTATCGATTTTTACAATAGGGTATGGGCCATGCGCCATCACAATTTCTCAATTGCTGGTGGGTCAATGGATACGGTGGCCGATTCGCCGGCCTTAAGGGTAAGGGTAAGATACGAATAGGCATGTTGGTCGGTACCCCCAATGCTACAATCGGTCTTATGCCCATCGAGGAACAAAAATGAATGAACACCGGGTATTTTGGCGGTCCAATGAACACTATCCCCGCTTTCATTCTTGGCCATGGTCAAAGAACGACCGAGATGCTTTACCGAAACCTTGTTGGAAACCAGCGGCACATGCTTCAGTTCTGCCCAATCGGCCTCTTTGGCCAATCTTGGTTCCGTTGAAAAGCTGTTCGAAGACGCATCCGCATCGATTCCCATCAACCCCCGCGTGATATGTTCGATGACCGTAAAGGAATTTTCCGGATAGTCGCGACGTTGATTTTCAGGGCTACAGAGATCAATGATCATTCCATCGGCGATTTCGGATTTCCCGTTTTCATAAAAGATGATGGGGAGATACGACTTCAATTCCACGATCAACCGGTCGAAGTTCTCCTCATAATCGTTGACGATCTTCATCTTTTTTCCCTCATCAGCAATGGCGTCGAAATAGATCAAATAATGAAGAAAGGCTTGCTGTTCCCCGACCCAAAAATAATCGAACGACCCATCGGAATAGTATATGGAACGGTATTCCAGTTTTTTGGCATCCCACCAAAATGACTCCAAGAATTCTTGTGTTCTTAATGCTTTCTGATGATATGCTTCCGATTCGTTCAATACACCATTGAGTTTCAATATTTCTGAATAGGCCTTGTAAGCGGCAATCATCGAAGCGGTCATATCGATACCGAGCAAGGTTTCACCCCTGCCCCCTTCATTGTAAGTAGGGATGCCACGATTGGTGCCGAACCTGCTATTGGCCCGATCGTTTTTGAGATGCATCATCCGATTTCTGCCCAATATTTTATCATCGGCCAAATCCCAGTGGTCGATGTATTCCTTCATACTCAGCTCATAAAAGGCATTGAGATCGGGGTTGGTCAGGTAGTCCTTGTTGCCGGTCCATTGGTAAAGCCGAAGGCCACTTTGCACGATGTCGAAATTGGCGGGCAGGTTGTACCAAAAGTCCTGATCGTTTTCATAATCGACCGGGGCAGGTTTATCATATCTGTTGATTTCCCAATAGGTGCAGTAGTCTTTTTCTTGACTGATGTTCCGTGCAAATTTGAGGAACATATTGTAGTTGTGTTTTCCCAGTCCCAAGATTTCAGCGCCAATGGCCTGATGGGAAACATCCCTCATGCAAAATGCCTCTCGATTGGGAAGTGCGGCCTCGTACCAATACCCAACTGGGTCGGAGTCGTCGTGAGCATAGGACAAGGCCTTTTTTTTGGCCCAGTAGAATGCCTCCTGCAGTTTTTGGTTCGATGATCGGAATTCCAATGTAGTGGATTCCGTTACCGAAGTTCTTTTTGGGTCGGGGCCACAGGCCTTTATGCCTAGTGACAACAAGCAGCATATCAAGTATTTGATGGTTTTGGTTTTAGTGCCTTTCATGGTATCGATTTGCAGATGTCTTTTTCTACCTGAGTCTTGATCGGTTTCATAAAAATGACGTTAGCCGTATAGGATAAAATCGATTTTGATGCCCCCGAACCATTTTGCGGTCCAATTATATAAAACAGCCTCCATGAGCCCTACCACAAACCCAACGGCAGCGGCTATCAAGGGCATACCGATCAACGCCCCGAAGGCCAGAACGGTACCGTAACTCAATCCCGGGGTTTCGGAAGAGCTGATCCAGCCCAAACTTACGAGGCCATCAACCAGCAATCCGCCAAATGAATAATATATCCCCGCCAACAGTCCCAGCATTGCCATTAGCAATGCTTGAAATTTTGCGAAGGGAAATACCCTTATTTTTTTTAGTTTTTCCATGGCTTAATTGTTTAAAATGGATTATGGTTAAACGCTTCATGGAAAATTTGAATTTCGAGCTGCATGAAACGCGTTATAATTTCCCGATTTTGTTTTTGTCGCTATACCAACGTTTTAGCCATTTTGAAATGCCCTCCAGGCCGGGGTATATGATCCGTTCCGTAATATTCGCTTGATCGAGCTTGTCCCTGATTTCCCATTTCAAGGAAGCCGGAATGATTACTTTTTTTAAGGCGTGGGGATGGTTCTTAAGCCAATCCAACGGATTGGAATCCGGGTCGAGCATGAACGAAAATAGGGCGAATTGGTTGATGATCCGGTCGTCGATCGATGGGGGTTCAAAGAACACCATGGCATTCGAATTCCTGTTTGAAAAATCGTATAGTTCCTCAATGGAATTGCCGATGATTTCCTTCAGTTCCATCGAACTAAATGAATAGTTGCCCCTACTCAGGATAGGGGTTTTAAGTTCCTCTGGCAGATTGTCCCTAAGTTCGATATAATTGGCCATCCAAATGGCACCGTCTACATCATAAGTGCCCATATCCTCCGTTAAAAAATGTAGGGCAACATTCGGGGAATGCGTCCAGTCGATAAGCCTTGTAGGAAGGCCATGGTGTTGCCCCAGTGACAACCAGTTCCAAAAATTGTTATAATCATCGATCAAGGTGTTGATCGGGGAGTATTTTTGAAAATTCCTGACCATGGTGCCCTCTACTTTCGAAGGTATTCTGCCCAATCTTTGCAGACTGGTTTCCAAGCCATATGCTGCGTTGGATACCCCCATATAGGCATAGGGGGTTCTAAACCGATCGATTTTTTTGTCTTTTTCCTTGAACAGGTACTCCTGTAGCTCCAGCCAGGTCTTGGGTTCAAACAATTCGAAATCTTTCATGGGTCATCGGAATTAAATTGGGCTTGCATAAAGATAACGAACCTTTGTTTTAGTTCAAATGGACTATTGCTCTAGTTTGTTCTTTCCATCGGCTACATCTATCGATCCAATGGTATATAGGTCGGTTTTTTTGGTGGCCGATCTGACTATTGTTTTCCGGGCTTCCAGGTCGAGTTTCACCTACTCCATATGCCATTCGATGGAGCCCTGGAATTGCGTTCCGTTTTTGGCCAGGGTTTCGCGCAATACGTTCAGCAATTCACCATGTGTTGCACTACTATAGGTTTTCAAGTGGGTGAGCAAACCATTTTTAATGATTTCGTATTTTTCCACCTGCATCCGAACCGCTTTCTTGCCGGCAGGATGAAGGAGCTGTATTTTGTTCTTCATAGGAATAGGATTTTAAGCTAAGCATTACGCTAATGTGATTTACCAATAATTCCGCAAGCAGGAATTTCAACCAACCCATGTGTTTTAGGGACAACAAGAATTTTCAGGGTTTCGTGAATGCTCAGACATTTATGGGCACTGGTTTTAATTCGCGATAGGGCCCTTTAGTTTTTTTTCAATTTCTTCAACGGAAAACAGCGCTTGTAGGTCAGGCATCGCCACGCCCATTCCAAGGGTCCGTAGTTGAAATAGTGCAACCAGATCTTGCTGTAAATTACCTGTATAACAAAAACAGCAATGGCAGTCAACAAAGTCTCGGCAGGGCTCAGGGTCTCGTAAAGAGAAAAACCCAGTGAGGTAAATAGTAGCAGGCCAATGGCACTTTGGGCAATGTAATTCGTCAGTGCCATTCTCCCTGCATATTTGAGAGGCCTCAGCAAGCCCTTGAACTTTGTATGGTACCAAAGCCAGCCAATACCCCATAGATAGAAAAGTCCCATCATCACATCGCTGACGATCATCGCTTTTATGAGGTAGGGACGCACATCGGCATTGGAGTAGAACCCATAACCGGGCAAAACGAACAGGAATAACAATCTGTAGAGATTGGAGATCACGGCAAGCACCAAAACCGGTTTCTTTATTTGCCCGACAAAGGTTTGCAGATCGCCATAAATTTTGTTCTTGCCCAAGTACAGGCCCAGCAGGAACATGGAAAGGGCTATCGGACCAAGGTACCCGAAAAGCATGGGTACATTGGCCATATATTCATGGGTTCGCAATGCCATGCCTTGGAGGTAGCTGCCTTTCCGGATCAGGTGGTTCACTGTGGCCCCGTCGTAGTCACTCAGGTAAGATTCCGGCCTGAATTGGAGTAGATCGAACAGGTATTGGAACAGGCTGTCATAAAAAGGGAACAATAAAAAGAACAGGGACAATCCCAGGATGAATTTATTGGGAATGCGGATGAATATGGTCGCCAGGAGGCCCAATAAGGCATACAAGTTCAGCACATCGCCCGACCACAGGAACAGGATGTGGAAAACCCCGATCAGGAACAGGATCAACATGCGTCTTGCAAAAAAGGAGAAATAATCACTCGTTGACGTCATGGGTTTTAATGCCTGCATGGCAATTCCCAGTCCGAAAAGCAGGGAAAATATCGGGAAGAACTTGGTATAAAAGAACAGTTGCAGGATCCTTTCGCTATATTGGTCAATGGGGGCGGTCCATTGTTTGGCAAACTCGTCCTGGTTCAAAAAGGTCGAATTCATAATGACAATATTCACTACGAATATTCCAAAAATGGCGAATCCCCTATAGACATCAAGCAGTTCGATCCGATTGGATAGGGCGACGGGTTTGGACAACGGTTTACTTTTCACTCATTTTTTTTACATTGGTTTTTTGGGTCTTTATTTTCTTGGTTCATCACATCCCTCCAAATACTTTGGACAAGATAAGGTGATTGTTTTTCAACCTTCGGTTGTTTCCGTAAGCGTGAATATATCGATACCGCAATGCGTGAATGTTACATTTACCCTAAATTCATAGGGAACCCAGGCCATTGCAAAGCCGTTGTGGATGTATCGAATGAGTTTGATCATGGGTTGTCTTGTAATTGCTTCTCGAGGATGTCCAGGATTTCCATGATCCGGGCCTTTAAAATCAAGGATTGTGAAAGCGCGAACCTATTGGTGGTTATCGCGCGTTCGAGGTGGTCTTCAAAATCGGGTTGATCAAAAAGGTCGTTAAAATCGGCTTGATATTTAGAGACGCCAATGGCTTCCTCGGTTATGGGTACTTCCTGATCCTTGGCATCGATCAGGTATTTTTCCAACACCCCGGATACAAAAGCTTTCTGTCTGATGGTCCTTAGCTGATAATGCGCGACTAAAAAGGGAACGTAGTTTTCATTGCGATACGCTTTCCAGGCCTGGTCATCTTCCTGTACATCCTTGATGTTTGATGTCCATAGCGAAAGCAGCAATTTCAGACTGTCGCTTCTGATAAGCCGTAAACTGCCCGAACTCGCAAGGTCGTTCACAATGGGATCGAATGTGGAGAAGGGAAAGGTACGGCCAATATGGTACTCTATACTGTCTTTATTGCGAAACACCGGGTGATCGATATATTGGAATAAGCGCATCACGGAATGTATCAATTCTTCCTTCACGGCTATCTTATCCTCCAGCTGGGAAAGATTCATGGAGAATTCTGTTTTTAATTGGTTGAGCAGGGCCTTTTCCTGTCGCCGCTCCAACCTGTCCTCATTCCAGTTGTTGATGGAAAGTGCAATCAATATTCCGATGACGACAAGTACGATCTCCCCAATGGCATACCTCATGTATTGAAATGGCTTATTGGCGTCTGCTAGTTGTTTGCGGATTTTACGAAAGAAGTTGATCACGGGTCTAGGGTTGGTATAATTGAAGCAAAACGGCTTGGTTTTTATGGTTTTGGCTTAGAAAACCTGCCAAAATTCCCCGTTGCACCCTAAACTTAGAAATAATGGTTGGATTTTCCGAGTGGAAAATCCCCAAACAATTCGTTATCGGTGTCGTTCCATACCTTTTTATGCCTTTGTAATATCCAATCCCTTGATCCAAAAGATTTCCGATTCAAAAAACTTGAGCCTTGTTTTTATGACCCGCTCGGTTTTGTCCCGAGCCGGTTTTGTTACAAAATGCGCCTTGGAATTGCTGAAGTCCAGTGTATGTTTTTCATCAAGGTCCTTTTCCTTGTCGGTATAAAAGGAAACCACTTTGCCTTCCGCGCGCCAAATTCCTTTTCCGTATTTATTTTCTACCCAAGGAATCCCTTTTTTGTGATCCCTAAACGAATGAAAGAAAAATGTTCCATCTGAACGTAATGTCAATTTGTATTCGATCAGGTGATTGTCCTGACTCCCTGCCTGAAGAAAATATTCGCCCTCCAACTGGTCCGATTGTGCGCAAATCATTGTACTGCATAGGAAGAGCAAAAGTGTGGTTTTTAATTTCATGGCTTGGCATTTAAATTCATTCCTTGGATTAAGTCGATTGCGTACTTATGGCCCGTTGTGTGCTTTCGTTATTTACTTCGCTAGTGCCTCGTTTCTTTAATCAAATCCTTCGACAACGCTATTAATTTTGTTTTTGTTTCTTCGATCGGTTTTTAAAGCTTCCAACCAATATGATTTTTCCAGTTCGGAAAAATATAGGTGATTCCTCGGTCTGATTGTAATTTTCATAATCTAATTGAATCATCTTCCTTGGCTATATGTCAAATCTTTATAAACTCCCCCCCATAATCATAAAATCGAGAATTACGATTGCGTATGGTTTTTGACTGCCAATTGAAAAGAAAGTCTCTGTAAAGTATTTCAAAGTTGACTATCCATTCATCGTCACTTCATATAGTTGAGCAATTCTTTTCCTGATATCCGTATTGGAGATAAGATCTACACCAAGCGATTTTAGGTTTCTAAAACGTTACCGTCTGAAATTGTCAATATCCGTAAAATAAGTTATATAGGTATCCTCTGCATTTTTAAACAAATGTTCGCTGTGATTCCCCTCTACCTTCAAGACGTTATGCCCGATAATGATTTTTCAATAGATTTTGTTTCGCTTCGTAGCCATTTCCGCTTTCTCAACGGGATGCATCATTCGGGGTTGGAATTAGGAGGACTTTAAAAGCGGATCTCCTTGTTTCCCTAAAGCCGGATATTTTTCCAGTATTATTCGATTTCCATTTCAAGGTTTCAATGTCCCAGTGATTTCTCCGGTGCAATTGCAGATATTGACTGCCATTGTTTTCGGTTAGCAGTTCCTGTCTAATCGTCCAAAAAACTTGGTTTACGATAGTTTTTATTTAATCTGTTTATATTTCCGCAAGCGCTGCCGAACTCAGCGAAGACCAAGCCAAGCAAAAAAACATAGATACGTGGAATATATGGTTTCGATCATATCTTGGTTATGGTTGGCCAACGGTTCGCCCATGAAAAGCAGCAGTTTTTTTCGGACTATGGCTAACCCAATATTTTACTATTTATCTTTTGTTTTAGAATTACATCAGCACTTTTCTAGATACATTGTTAGCCTAAGTCATTTTAATTCTGAAAGCGCTTCTTTGGCATATTCGTTGTCTGGATTTAATTCCAATGATCTTTTATACGCTTTAATGGCATTTTCTTTATCTCCCATTTTTAATAGACACTCACCATAGCTGTCATGGGTATTCCAGGCCTCCGGATATAATTCTGTACTCAGTTTAAATAGTTTCAAGGCCTTATTATTTTCATTTTCTTCCATCAATTTATAGCCTAAATCAATGATTACTATTTTCAGAAACATCATAAACAGGATCGTCTTTATCTTGCTGCTTCATTATTTCAATCACCTCGTCTATCGTTTTTTCAGAATTTAGGAGTCGCTCTAATTTTATTGGCAGCTCTAATTCTACGCGAATCAGATCTACAATATAATTGGTCCTGTTTAAAAATTCATTAGTCAAATTGATATACCGATTAATAAGCTGTTTCTCTCTAAGGAGCAGGTTCTGAAACCTGGTATCATTTAATAAACCATTGTAGTCAGAGGGCCTGGCATTCGAAGATGCTTCTGGATATTCTTTTTTTATACTAGAAAAATCCAAAAGGGAAACATAGGAATCCACGAGCGGCAGGTGCTTCTCCTCTAACACTACTCTATACTGTTCAACAATGGCCAGATTGGCGTCAATATCGAAAGGATAGGTAGTAAGCCAATATTTTAAGGTATCATTTTGAATTAACCCTAATTGATCTGTATTTAAAAGTGAATTAAGTGTTCCATTCACTAATTTTGGAAACCAAATCGGTATTCCAATTATATCATCTTTTGTTGCCTGGTCGAACGCATCGGCATTTCTTCCTATATACTTTAACTTCCGGTCTATAGAGGGTATAGAATTTTTATATACGTTTAATGAATTTTGGAGATTTCTTGAATTAGTCTCAAAATCTACCAATAAGCTCGAAAGAATAACCCTTTCCTGGGCGCGCGATTTTTTATTCTCGTTCCAGTTATTGACTTGCAGTGCCAAAAGAATACCTATCATCACCAGAGCAATTTCACCAAAGGCGTATGCCAGGTATTTGGAGGTTTTATTTTCTATCAAAAGATTTTGTCTAATTTTTCTGAAGAATTTGATCATTGGTCATTGGTTGGTTTAGCCCGATGGGGCGGGAAGAAAACAAAGGGCTTTGGCTATCACTGTCTTTAATTTAATCGCTGTTCTTTTAAGAACTTCCGAATGTCGGGATGACGGTATTGAACGGCAAAGTCCAAAGCTGTTTTGCCCCGATAACGGGCATTGAGATCGGCACCGTTTTCGACCAAATATTTCACCATCTCCAATGGGCCATATTTCGCGGCGTACATCAAAGGGGTCTTGTCGGCGCAAACGCCCTCGATATCGGCCCCTTTTGCAATGAAATATTGAAGCGATTTCATCGACTTCAGTTTGATGCTCATGGCCAGATAACTGTATTTCTTGCTGTCGGCAACCCCGAAACAGCCATTGATCGCTTCGGGGGGAATCAGTTTTTCCAATTGTTCCGTATTCCCATATTTGATGTTCCAGGCGATCTCATTGGTGAGCTCCTGCCCGTAGCAGGCCATTCCCATCCATAGGATCGTTCCAAGAAAGATCGAATTTTTAATCCAAGTATTCATGATGCCAATAAAAAGTGATACAACGGCATATTCCCTAGATCCCGTCCCTGGCCCTGCGTTGAGGCCCAATAGGGGAGCAAGGTAGGCTTGCCGACTAAAAGTTACGAAATTTATGGAAGTGTGAGGGCCAAACCGCTTAAAATCCTGAGATAGCTGAAGTTCGGTATGTTCCAACCATAGTTGTTGCCCCTGTGAACTGGATTGCTTCCTCCCCCCCTTCGTCAACACTTCGGTGGGTCGGAAGCGGCCTTGGGGGTGGCTTTACAAAGAAAGCCGATACTGTTTTGGAATTTCTCCGGAACTGGATTGCTTCCTCCCCCCTTCGTCAAGACTTCGGCGGGTCGGAAGCGGCCTTGGGGGTGGCTTTACAAAGAAAGCCGGTACTGTTTTGGAATTTCATCCGGAACTGGATTGCTTCCTCCCCGCCTTCGTCAAGACTTCGGTGGGTCGGAAGCGGCCTTGGGGGTGGCTTTACAAAGAAAGACGTTGCTGTTTTGGAATTTCATCCGGAACTGGATTGCTTCCTCCCCCCTTCGTCAAGACTTCGGTGGGTCGGAAGCGGCCTTGGGAGGTGGCTTTACAAAGAAAGCCGATACTGTTTCTGGAATTTGGGATTTGCTTCCCTTGAACTGGATTGCTTCCTCATTTCATTCGGAAGCGGCCTTGGGAGGGTGGCTTTACAAAGAAAGACGTTACTGTTTTGGAATTTCATCCGGAACTGGATTGCTTCCTCCCCCCCTTCGTCAAGACTTCGGTGGGTCGGAAGCGGCCTTGGGGGTGGCTTTACAAAGAAAGCCATTAACCTCGCCACGGCGAGGTATTGGCTTTTTTCCTTGTTCCCAAGCTCAAACAAGTTTGGCTTGTTCCCAAAGAAAAAAGCCAACAACTTTCGTTGATGGCTTTCTTTGTAGCGGGAACTGGACTCGAACCAGTGACCTTCGGGTTATGAGCCCGACGAGCTACCTACTGCTCTATCCCGCGATATGGAAGGCAAAGATACAAAGGATTGTTGGTTTTATCAAAACTTGTCGCGAGAATATTTTTTAGGGCCTTTCCGCTTAACGCCCGAAAATCCATACCTTAGGGCACCAACCAGGACCTATGGATGCCATCAACGATTTTCTTGCAAGCGTAATACCCTATACCGAATGGATCATGCTCTTTTTGATCATCGGGGGCGGCCTTTTTTTGGTAGTCTATTCCAAACTGCTGCCCTACCGTTATTTCACACATGCCATCGCCATTACCAGGGGCAAATACGATGACCCCAACGATCCGGGGGAAGTGAGCCATTTGCAGGCGCTGTCCTCTGCCGTAGCCGCCACCGTGGGCCTTGGAAACATTTCAGGCGTGGCCATCGCCATTTATTTGGGCGGGCCGGGCACCGTCTTTTGGATCTGGGTGACCGCCCTGGTCGGGATGTGCATCAAGTTTTATTCCTGCAGTTTGGCCATCATGTTCCGCGGTCAGGACAGCGACGGGCAGTTACAGGGCGGCCCCATGTACTACATCACCAAGGGCATGGGCGCCAAAGCGAGGCCCTTGGCCGTATTTTTCTGTTTGGCCGGACTGTTCGGGGTGCTTCCCGCCTTTACCACCAACCAGTTTACACAAACCCTCATGGGGGTGATCAACCCCGATGAGAACATCGCCGCCCTGGGCGATTTCAACTGGAAATTGGGTATTGGCATCGTCCTCTCGATCATCACTTCCTTCGTGATTTTTGGCGGCCTGAAGAAGATTGCCAAAGTGGCCACGGCCCTGGTCCCTTTTATGGTCCTTATTTACCTTTTCGCGGTCATCTTCATCATGGCGGTGAATGCCGGGGCAATCTTTCCTTCCTTGAAATTGATCTTTACCGAAGCCTTTAATTTCAAAACGGCGGTACAGGGCGGACTATGGGGCGTGATCATCATAGGGATTCGTCGCGCGGTGTTCTCCAATGAGGCAGGGGTGGGCAACGCGCCCATGTACCACGGGCAGTCCAAGACCACCGAACCCATACAGGAAGGCTTGGTGGCCATGCTGGGCCCCTTTATCGATACCATCGTCGTCTGCACCCTCACGGCCTTGGTGATCATTTTGAGCGGGGCCTATCTCGATGCGGAGACCAATGGCATCACCATGACGTTGATCGCCTTTGAGAAATCGCTCTTCGGTCTGGGCGATGTGCTCCTGATGATCATCGTGGCGGCCTTTGCGCTTTCCACCTTGTTCACCTATTCTTACTATGGCACGAAATGCCTTTCGTTTTTGACCAATGCCAAAATCGGGCAATATTACAACCATATCTATATCCTTAGCATTACCTTTGCGGCGGTGGCTTCGGTAGACCTGGTGGTGAACCTGATCGATCTTGCATTTGCCCTGATGGTGATTCCGAACATGATCGCCGTACTGTATTTGGCACCTCAGGTGAACAAAGCGATGAAATCTTACTTTTTAAAAGCAAAAAATGACACAGCATAAGGCGGGCTTCGTCAACATCATCGGAAATCCCAATGTGGGAAAATCGACCCTAATGAACGCCTTTGTGGGCGAGAAGCTCTCGATCATCACCTCGAAGGCACAGACCACAAGGCACCGTATTCTGGGCATCGTGAACGGGGAGGACTTTCAGGTGATCCTTTCCGATACCCCCGGCATCATCAAACCGGCCTATGAACTTCAGGCCTCGATGATGGATTTCGTAAAATCGGCCTTCGATGATGCCGACGTGCTGCTGTATATGGTGGAAGTGGGTGAAAAAGCGTTGAAAGACGAACAGTTTTTTACCAAGATCGAAAACAGCAAGATCCCCGTGCTGCTTTTGTTGAACAAGATCGACAACACCGATCAGGAAACGCTCGAGGCCCAAGTACAATACTGGCAACAGCAGCTGCCTTCGGTGGAGATCCACCCGATTTCGGCCCTTCAGAACTTCAATGTGAAAGAAGTTTTCCTTCGTATTTTGGAATTGTTGCCCGAATCGCCTCCCTATTATCCAAAAGATCAATTGACCGACAAGCCCGAGCGCTTCTTCGTGAACGAGACCATACGCGAAAAAATATTGATCCACTACAAAAAGGAAATCCCCTATTCGGTCGAGATCGAAACAGAGGAGTTTCTGGAAGATGACGATATCATACGCATGCGGGCCGTGATCATGGTCGAACGAGATTCACAAAAGGGCATCATCATCGGGCACAAGGGCAGCGCGCTGAAAAGGGTAGGGGTGGAAGCCCGAAAAGACCTGGAACGGTTCTTCGGCAAGCAGGTACACATAGAATTGTACGTGAAAGTCAACAAGAATTGGCGCAGCAATGCGGCCCAGTTGAAGCGATTTGGCTACAATCAGAACTAGGCTTTTTTATTGATGGCTTCCATCATGAATCGGTGCAGTTCGTGCATTTGCGGCTTTCCCTTATGCCTGCCTGCCCGTCCAAAGGCATAAAGCACGAACCACAAAACCACCATAAGGCCCATGAGTCCCAATTGCAGTCCATAGGGCCGTCCCAACGTTGCGCTTGAATAGGCCCAAACCCCCAGCACGATGAACATGGTGGCCACCCCGAAATGAAGGAACATAAAGAAGGTCCATAAAGTGGGGTTGGGTCCGAAAAGTCCGTACAGTTTACTTTGCCCTCCCTCACTTTCAACGATTTCAAGATGCAATTGGGGCGACCAGAAGTGTTGTTGGGAGGCATCGATCTTGATGAATACATGATCGTCCATCCGGTTCACCAAAAAGGGTTTTTTTACGGAATGCTCGAATGCCTGCAGTATTTCTTCCTTATCGTTGGGCAGTTCCATCTGGAACCTCGGCCTCAGCACTATTTCGTTCGGTAATACTTTCATTGCTGTAGGGTGCTCCTTATTATTGTCTTGAACGGGACCCCTTTGTGGGTGTGGCCCGGCGCTGTGGTTTGTAACTGCCCTATGGCCAGAGCGCCCCTGAAAAGTTAGCATTTTTTCTTCAGATAATAGTGGTACTTTTGTGGCAAAATTAAAGGAAGTATGGGTGCCATTGTTGCCATTGTGGGGAGGCCAAATGTAGGGAAATCGACCTTTTTCAACCGTTTGATCCAAAGAAGGGAAGCCATTGTCGATGCCGTAAGCGGGGTCACCCGCGACCGACATTACGGAAAGAGCGATTGGAACGGCAAGGAATTTTCCTTGATCGATACGGGGGGCTATGTATTGGGCAGTGAAGATGTTTTCGAGAAGGAAATAGACAAGCAGGTGGAGCTCGCCATCGAAGAGGCCGATGCCATAGTTTTTATGGTCGATGCCGAAACCGGGGTTACCGGAATGGACGAGGATGTGGCAAAATTGTTGAGAAGGGTGAACAAGCCCGTGTTTCTTACCGTGAACAAGGTCGATAATCCTAAAAGGGCGGCCGATGCGGTTGAATTTTATGCCTTGGGCCTCGGGGATTACTACAATATTTCGAGTATCAACGGAAGCGGCACTGGCGAACTTTTGGATGAATTGGTAAAAATATTGCCCGAAGGGGAGCCCGAGGTAGACGAACTTCCACGCTTTGCGGTGGTCGGGCGTCCCAATGCGGGCAAATCTTCGTTCATCAACGCCCTGATCGGGGAAGAGCGCTATATCGTGACCGACGTTGCGGGCACCACCCGCGACAGCATCGATACCAAGTACAATCAATTTGGGTTCGAGTTTCATTTGATCGATACGGCCGGGATAAGGAGAAAGGCCAAGGTGAAGGAAGATCTTGAGTTTTATTCGGTGATGCGATCGGTGCGGGCGATCGAACATTGTGATGTGGTCTTACTTTTATTGGATGCCACCCGCGGTTTCGACGGCCAGGTAGAAAATATTTTTTGGCTCGCACAGCGGAACAATAAGGGCATCGTGATCTTGGTGAACAAATGGGATTTGGTCGAGGATAAGGAAACGAACACCATCAAGCAATACACCCAAAAGATCAAACAAGCGATTGAACCCTTTACCGATGTGCCCATCCTATTTATTTCGGTACTCACCAAACAGCGTATTTTCAAGGCGATCGAAACCGCAGTGGAGGTGTATAAGAACAGGAGCAAAAAAATCGTCACCCGTACTTTCAATGACATCATGCTGCCCATTATAGAAGGCAATCCGCCCCCGGCCTATAAGGGCAAATACGTAAAAATAAAATTCTGTACCCAGTTGCCGACC
Organism: uncultured Flavobacteriaceae bacterium; assembly: GCA_963710535.1. Classification (GTDB taxonomy): domain Bacteria; phylum Bacteroidota; class Bacteroidia; order Flavobacteriales; family Flavobacteriaceae; genus Pelagihabitans. The sequence goes on along the minus strand of CAVQAW010000010.1, from coordinate 268,386 downwards.
CCCTATCCGCAATTCGCTTTTTTCTGCAACCTGCCCCAATACGTGCGGGAGCCTTACAAACGGTTCTTGGAGAACAAAATTCGCGAAAACTTCGAATTTACCGGGGTGCCGATCACTATTTTTATGAGGAAAAAGTAGGTTCGGGAACGGGGGACAATTAACAATGAACAATTAACAATTAACAATTAACAATAGGCAGTTGGCAGTAGGCAGTAGGCAGAAGACAGAAGGCAGTGGGTAGTGAAAAGTTGGGAGTGGGCAGTTGATAGTGAACAGTAAGTAATGACTTGAAAAAAACTTTGGATTCACTCCCTTGCCGGCCCGGAGGGTGGGCTTTAGGGTCGGGGCGAAGGAAGACAATGAACAATTAACAATGAACAATTAACAATGAACAATGGGTAGTTGGTGAAAACCCGTTCATTCTCTGCATCACCAACCTCCAGAAGAGCCGCCGCCGCCGAAACCACCACCGCCGAAGCCGCCACCGAAGCCTCCACCGCCTCCGAAGCCGCCACCACTTCCAAAACCGCCGCCCGAGCCACCGCTACGGCCCATATTGCTCAGAATGATCATGTCCCAAATACTGGGTCCGGAGCCACGGCCTCTATTGCCGCGGTTGCCCCTATTCCGTCTGGAAAGGATGATCAGGATGATCACGAAGATGATAATGGGCAAAACGGCCCCTATGGGAAACCCGCCCCCATCGTTAAAAGTACGGTCTTCCTTGAATTCCCCCTGCAGCACCTGGAATATGGCATCCGCCCCGTCATTGAGTCCGCCGTAATAATCGTCCTGCTTAAATTGGGGAATGATCACGTTTTCAATGATCCTGCGCGACATGGCGTCGGTGAGGCTGCCCTCGACCCCATAACCGGTATTGATCGCGATCCTTCGATCGCCCCTGGCCAGAATAATCAGTACGCCATTGTCTTTGTTGTCTTGCCCGATGCCCCATTTTTGGCCCCATTGGGCCCCGAGATAATTGATGTTCTCCCCTTCGGTCGATTGAATGATGGCCACTACGATCTGGGTGGAAGTACTATCGGAATAGCGGATCAATTTTTGCTCGAGTGCCTGCTTTTGGCCATCGTCGAGCAGTCCTATATAATCATAAACACTGGTTTGAAGACTTGGTTTTTCTGGAATCTGGAATTGGGCCAGACCGATGCTGAGGTTCCCTAACAGCAGGAGCAGGAGCAGCGCCTTAGCTTTTGGATATCTCATCGCTCAATTCGTTTTGATTGCCGGAATGCCAGGGGAAATGTGCCTTTAATTCCTTTCCTGCCCTTAATACCGCCTCTACAATGCCTTGCTTATAGCGCCCCTCCCTGAAGTGCGATTCAATAATGGTTTTGGTGCTGTCCCAAAAATCATCGGCCACGGCCTTATCGATGCCGCGATCGCCATAAATGACGAATTTCCTATCCTTTACCGCGATATAAAGGAGGACCCCGTTTTCTTGCTTGGTATTGTCCATTTTCAGCAAATGGAACACTTCCTTGGCCCTTTCAAAATGGTCTAAATGGGTCTGGGTCTCGATATGGACCCGTATTTCGCCCGAGGTATCTTTTTCCGCTTTCAGAATGGCCTCAACAATTGCCTGTTCTTCTTCCGGGGTTAAAAATTCCTCTAAGCGCGACATGGGCCTGATCAGTTAAAGTCGAAATTCACATCAGGCGCATTTTCCGATCCAGCATCGGCCTTATACCGGGGCATTTCCTTAAATCCGAACCAACCCGCCAGAATTTTTCCCGGGAATTTGGTGGTATGGATGTCGTAGATGTTCACCTTTTCGTTGAATCGGTCTCTCGCAACGTTGATACGGTTTTCAGTGCCTTCAAGTTGCGACTGCAGTTCTAGGAAGTTCTGGTTGGCCTTGAGGTCGGGATAACGTTCCACGACCACCATCAGTTTGCCCAGGGCGCCGCTCAAGCCGGTCTGCGCTTCCTGAAAGGCCGCCATATTTTCGGGGGTCAAGTTGTTGGCATCTATCGACGTGGAAGTGGCTTTGGCCCTTGCGTTGATCACATCGGTCAAGGTACCCCTTTCAAAATCGGCCGCGCCTTGAACGGTTTTCACCAAGTTGCCGATAAGGTCGTTCCTGCGCTGGTAGCTGCTTTCAACATCTGACCAGGCGGTCTTGGCATTGGCCTCATATTCTACCGCCGTATTGTTGAAGCCAACGGCCCATTGGTAGATTCCAAAAGCAACGACCACCAGAATAATTAAAGCAATTAGTCCTTTTTTCATTTTGGGAATGTTTATATAGTTATAGTTGTTCCTTGATTTTGAGCAGCTCGCTTTTCACCCGTTCCAGTTTTTGGATGATTTCAAAGTTGTGGAGCGTTTTTTGTTTGTTTTCCTTGAGCTGCATCTTGGCGCCCTCAAGGGTAAAACCGCGTTCCTTTACCAGATGGTAGATCAATTCGAGGTTTTTGATGTCTTGCGGGGTGAATTTTCGGTTGCCCTTGGCATTTTTTTTGGGCTTGAGCACGTCGAATTCCTTTTCCCAGAAACGAATCAGGGAGGTGTTCACGCCGAAGGCATTGGCTACTTCGCCAATTCCGTAATAAAGTTTATCGGGCAGTGCAACCTCCATTAGTCGAGCGATTGGTTTTCCTGGATGGCATATTTCAACATGTTCTCAAATTCCTCAGGCGTTAAACTTCCATAGTAGAAATTGATAGGGTTGATACGTTCCTCGTCTTTCCATACCTCATAGTGTACGTGAGGCCCTTCAGACCTGCCCGTACTGCCCACGAAACCGATGATGTCGCCACGCTTCACCTTCTGCCCCACTTTTACATTGTATTGGCTCATGTGGCCATAAAGGCTCATATAACCATAGCCGTGTTCGATCCGCACGTGTTTTCCGTAGCCTGAGGAATTGTTATCGGCCCTGGTGACTTTCCCATCACCTGAAGCATATATGGGCGTGCCCTTTGGGGCACTGAAGTCCATTCCCCAATGCATCTTTCTCGCCTTGGTAAATGGATCGGAACGCCAACCATAGCCTGAAGCCATTCGGGTGAGGTTCTCGTTATTGATCGGTTGGATGGCCGGGATGGCCGCCAGTAGTTTTTCTTTTTCCTCGGCCAGTTTGGTGATTTCGTCCAAGGATTTCGACTGGATCGCCATTTGTTTTTTGATGATATCGAGCCGCTTGGTGGTAGCGATGACCATTTCCGAATTGTTGAAACCTTCCAGTTCCTTGTAACGGTTCACGCCCCCGAATCCTGCCCTTCTCTGTTCCTCAGGGATGGGATTGGCCTCAAAATAAATCCTGTAGATGTTGTTATCGCGTTCGGCGACGTTGGAAAGGACCTCCTCGATCTGCTCCATTTTCTTGTTCAAAAGCTCGAACTGCAATTCGTAATTTTTTACTTCCCGCCTTAACGAAAGTTCTGCCGGTGTATTCACCAAGTTGGTATTCAACAATAAAACCAATGAAAGCAGGCCAAAAAGGAAAGACCCCAGTACAAAAAGTGCAATATTTCGGTACCTGCGGGTTTTTTTTGGCTCTATTTTCCGATAGGAAAGTGTGTCGGGATCGTAATAGTACTTTACTTTAGACATGTCTCTAAATTATCCTATTTTTGTCTCGTTTTATCATAACAAACAAATATAAAAATTGTTTTGTAGAAACCCCTATTTTTTGTAAAACCTTACCATTTTGATGACTTCCAGCCAAATAAGAGCGCAGTTTCTAGATTTCTTTAAAGAAAAGGGCCACAAAATTGTGCAGTCTGCCCCGATGGTCATCAAAGACGACCCCACCCTAATGTTCACCAATGCGGGAATGAACCAGTTCAAGGAGTATTTTTTGGGCAACAGCCAGGCCAAATTTCCCAGGGTGGCCGATACCCAAAAATGCCTTCGCGTGAGTGGGAAGCATAACGATCTGGAGGAGGTGGGAAAGGACACTTACCACCATACGATGTTTGAAATGTTGGGCAATTGGAGTTTTGGGGACTATTTTAAAAAAGAAGCGATTCAGTGGGCTTGGGAATTTCTGGTCGAGGTGATGCATATCGACAAAAACAGGCTCTATGTTTCCGTTTTTGAGGGCAGCAGGGATGCCGATCGGCTCGAAAAAGATAAGGAGGCCTTTGATCTTTGGAAGGCCATCGTACCCGAAGACCGCATCATCCTGGGCAACAAAAAGGACAATTTTTGGGAGATGGGCGACCAAGGGCCCTGTGGCCCCTGTTCCGAAATCCATGTCGATATACGTTCTTCCGCGGAACGGGCCAAAGTACCCGGGGCATCCCTGGTCAACAAAGACCATCCACAGGTAGTGGAAATATGGAACCTCGTATTCATGCAGTACAATAGAAAGGCCGATGGGAGCCTCGAACCGTTGCCGGCCAAACATGTCGATACGGGAATGGGATTCGAAAGGCTCTGCATGGTGCTGCAGCAGGTGCAATCGAATTACGACACCGATATTTTTACCCCCTTGATCCGTGAAATCGAAACGATAACCAACAGCAAATACGGCAAGAAGGAACAAACCGATATCGCCATAAGGGTGATAGCCGACCATATCAGGGCAGTGGCGTTTTCAATCGCCGATGGCCAACTGCCCAGCAATACGGGCGCGGGCTACGTGATCCGCCGCATTTTAAGGCGGGCCATTCGATACGGCTTCACTTTTTTGGATACGAAACAACCGTTTATGCACCGCTTGGTCAAGGTTTTGGCAGATGGCATGGGCACCGCCTTCCCCGAATTGAAAGACCAACGACAACTTATCGAGAACGTGATCAAGGAAGAGGAACATTCGTTCCTGAACACCCTCGAACAGGGGTTGGTGCTTCTCGATAATATGATCGACACCACCAAGGGAAAGAAAATCGATGGCCGAAAGGCCTTCGAACTTTATGACACCTATGGGTTCCCCATCGACCTTACGTCCCTCATCTTGGCAGAAAGGGGATTTACCCTTGACGAGAGCGGTTTCAATGACGCCATGCAGGAACAGAAAAACCGGTCACGGGCGGCGTCGGAAGTGGCCAAAGGCGACTGGACAGTGCTATCGGAAGACAAGGACCAGGAATTCATTGGCTATGATGCCCTGGAGGCCCAGGTGAAATTGGTGAAATACCGAAGCGTAACCTCCAAAAAGGAAGGGGAACAGTACCAACTGGTCTTCAATGTCACCCCGTTTTATCCGGAAGGGGGCGGCCAGGTCGGCGATAAGGGCTATTTGGAAATGCCCAATGGCGATGTGATCTATATCGTCGACACCAAACGGGAGAACAATGAAATATTGCATTTCAGCAAAGACCTGCCCAAAAATACCGCCGGCACTTTTAAGGCGGTGGTCGATAAGAAGCAAAGAAAAAGGACGGAAGCGAACCATACCGCTACCCATTTGCTGCACCAGGCCCTGCGGGAAATATTGGGTACCCATGTAGAACAAAAGGGTTCTGCGGTGCATTCGAAATACCTGCGGTTCGATTTTTCGCATTTTGCAAAAATGACATCCGAGGAACTACAGGCGGTGGAACGATTCGTCAATGCCAGGATCGAGGGGCAACTCGCTTTGGAAGAAAGCCGCAACGTGCCCGTGGAAGAAGCTTTAAAAGAGGGAGCCATGGCACTCTTCGGGGAAAAGTACGGCGATGTCGTAAGGACGATCCGCTTCGGACAATCGATTGAGCTGTGCGGCGGCACCCATGTTCACAATACAGCGGAAATCTGGCATTTTAAGATCCTATCGGAAGGAGCGGTGGCTGCCGGGATCAGGCGTATCGAGGCAATCACCTCCGATGCGGTCAAGACCTATTTCGCCGAGAACAACCAAAACCTCCTCGAGATCAAGGCCCTCTTGAACAATCCGCAAGAACCTATCAAAGCGATATCCAACCTGCAAGAGGAAAATGCCCGTTTGCGAAAGGAATTGGAAAACTTCAACAAAGAAAAGGCCATGAACCTCAAAAGCGATTTCATCAAGGAATTGGAAGCGATAAACGGGGTGCGCTTTTTAGCCAGAAAAGTCGATTTGGACGCCGCAGGTATCAAAGACCTCTCTTTTGAAATGGGGCACGATCAAGACGATTTATTTTTGCTATTTGGCACCGAGCAGGAAGGTAAGGCACTGTTGTCTTGTTACATTTCCAAGCCTTTGGTGGCCTCAAAAAACCTTAATGCGGGCACAATTGTGCGCGAATTGGGCAAATACATCGAGGGCGGGGGAGGCGGACAACCCTTTTTCGCCACGGCTGGCGGTAAAAAACCCGAAGGGATTATGGCGGCCTTGCAGCATGCAAAAGCCTACATCAGCTAAATGAGGCCATGAAACTTCAAACCCAAGTTCCGTTATCGGCAGTTTCGAACCAAATCGACTATGAAAGCCGTTTGCTGCTACTGGGTTCCTGTTTTGCCGAAAACATCGAAGAAAAATTGGAGGGCCATAAATTTAAAACCTTCGGCAACCCTTTTGGCATTTTGTTCCATCCCGCAAGCATTGAACGATTGATCTCACGATCGGTGAACCGACAAATGTATAGCGAAGAGGAGCTATTTTACCTCAACGAGCGCTGGCATTGTTTTGACGTGCACTCCGATATGAGCCATGCCAGAAGGGAAGATCTATTGCTGTCTTTAAACCAAGCGCTGCTTGCCACCCGGGAGGAATTGGCACATTGCACCCACTTCATGATAACCTTGGGCACCGCCTGGGGCTATCGCCATCTATCTTCCGATACCCTGGTGGGCAACTGCCATAAGGTGCCCCAACGGGAATTTAAAAAAGAACTGTTATCCATCAGTGAAATGGAAACATGCCTGGAGAACATGGTCGGGAAGGTACGGGAGATCAACAGGGAGGCCCAACTGCTCTTTACCGTTTCCCCGGTGCGCCATCTCAAAGACGGTTTTGTGGAAAACCAACGCGGCAAGTCGCACTTGATCGCTGCCCTGGGCCAATGGCTGGCCACAAAAAAGGCAAGCGATCAGCTTCATTACTTTCCGGCCTATGAACTGATCATGGATGAATTGCGCGACTATCGGTTCTATGAAGCCGATATGGTACATCCCAATGCCGTGGCCATTGCTTATATTTGGGAAAAATTCAAGGGGGTTTGGATTTCGGAAGATGCCCATGCCACCATGGAACAGGTACAAGAAATTCAAAACGGACTGCAGCATAGGCCTTTTCATCCCGAGTCGGAGCAGCACCAACGATTTATGGCGACATTGCAAGAAAAAATCAACAAGCTACGAATTGGATATCCGCATATGAAATTCGACTGGCCCGTGGCCGGAAAGCAATAGCCGGAAAATGTTGCCGACGCCCGGGTTTACATACGTTGGTATGGGCACAACATGTAAAAACCGGCCCCATGATCCGATATCTTACAAAGCAAAGCATATGAAAAAAGTATTGATTGGCGCATTGATCGCTTTGGCATTGGTGTTCATCTTTCGCTCCTGCGCTGAAGATAATGATAAGGAGACCATCCTTCAGGAAAATTCGATGCTCATCCAGCAGCAAATCGAGAATGTGTCAAAACTCATCGTCACCGAGGGGCATTTTGCCGAAATCTATAATTACAAGGATTCCCAACAATTATTCGGCCCTTTGATCACGGCCGACAAAAAGGCCTTGGTCGTGGTCAATGCAGAGGTTACGGTTGCCTATGATCTTAAGCAGCTCGATTTCAATGTGGATACGGCAACGAAGACCTTGGAACTTAAAAATATTCCGGAACCAGAAATCAAGATCAGTCCCGATTTTGAATATTATGATGTTACCGCAGATTACTTCAATCCGTTCAGTGCGGCCGATTACAATACCATAAAAAGAAATGTAAATGCCTCCCTAATGAAAAAGGTGGAAGCCTCTTCCTTAAAACAAAATGCCCAGAACCGGTTGATCAGTGAACTCGCAAAATTTTATGTTTTGACGAATTCGATGGGGTGGACATTGACCTATCAAGGCCAAACCGTACAACGGGATTTACAGGAACTGAGGCTGCAGGATTGAATTTCGGCAAGATAGGCCCCGAACCAATAAGGGTGCGGAGGCTTAGGTTTGGGCCCAAAAAGCCGCACCGATTTATCGAAATGCCATTTTAGCCCATTGCAGGTACTGCTCCCAGTCGTAATCGGTGACGTCATGGCCCCCGCTTCTGATATGATAGGCTACCGTATTTTGTATGGGTTCATCGATCGAAGGCATGGCATCCGAGGCAATCCCCGTTTTGCCGAATAATCGATATACTTCCGTAGCATAGTGGGCAGAAAGGAATTCCCCTCTTGGATCGGCCCATTGATCTTCAACGGCGCTGGCTACATACAATGGGCGTGGTGCCATGAGGGCCAAGAGCAAATGTTGGTCTACGGGCATGGCTTCCTCATTTTCGTTATACTGTTCAAAGTTATCACAGAACCAATGTGGGAAGGCGCGGTTGATGCTCCCTATGGTCTCTCCGAATTTTCTTTTGGAAAGGGCCGCTCCGCCGCAGCCCGAATCGTTGCTGACGATGCCGGCAAATCGTGTATCGGAAGCGCCGGCCCATAAGGCCGCTTTTCCCAGTCTGGAATGCCCAAATACGATGACTTTTGTAGCCTCCACGTCCCCGTCGTCGATAAGATAGTCCATGGCCCTGCTCAGGCCAAAGGCCCATGCGGCGATGCTTCCCCATTCATTGGCATGGGGCTGTTCCTGGTCTTGCTTATAGAAAAGATGGTGGAGGCCGTCGGCAAAATCGTTTTTGTCGGGGTCTACTTCGCCATAATAAATGGTGGCCAGACCGAAGCCGGCCGCAATGATCTTGTCGATGGCCCACCGGCTCGTACGACCACCCCTGGAAGCCTCGGTGAGCACATTATCGGCAATGCCCAATGCTGCATTGTCTTCCGACCAGGCGGTTGATATCAATACCTCGGGGTCTTGGGTCACCGTATGGTTGCCATGAAAATTATAGCCTAAGAATAGGGGCGCTTTTTTTGTGTTTTTTGGGAGATAGATCAAAATATTGAAGGTGATGGAGCGATCGCCTTTTTTGAGGGTGATGGCCACCTGTTTGCGACGGGCTTTCCCATCAAGGGCATAGTCGCTGTTTTCGATGACCTTATAGGAATATTCGTCCAATTTTCCAGGTACCTGGCCATAAACCTGCTGTTCAAAAAAACGATAGAGCTCGGGTCTGCGCTTCCCTGTCCAATCGCTTTCGGATGCGATCTTTTCACCATCGAAGGTGAGCAGCGCTTCAGGGACCTCAAAAGCGGGCACCTTGCTTTCGTCGTAATTGGGTTCAACTTGCGCGTTCAGCATACTTAAGACAAAAAGGAAGCAAAAAAAGGATTGCGTTATTTTCATTATGTTGGTTGGTATTTATTTTTTCAAGGTTTTTCACGTGCTGTATTTATGTATTTATAGGTGAGGGTATAATCTGCCTTTTCTAGAACCGATCGGGTTTGATTGTGGCGTTTTCCAAATCCACCAAGGCCATGCCATCGTCGATCAAATGTCCCAATTGTGGGTTGTTCATCTTCACCGTTTCCAGGTGCAGCGCGATGTCGTGCGCAAAGTCGGAATCGCCGTTAATTTTGGCCAGTTCATAGAGTTCAACCGAAAGCAGCCAATCCTGGGGATGGTTTGCCTTCATGGTCTCAAACACCTTGTGCCTTGAGATCGTAGTGTTGGTGCCCTCCCTAAAATCCCTGACCTGGCCATAGTATTGCTCCAACTTTTTCCGGTCGGGGGATTTGTGCATTTTGATGGTCGTTTCGGTAATCTTGTGGGTAATCAGATCAAAACTGTTGAGGTCGGCCGGACCGTTGAAGGCCGAAACGATATGTTCGCCCACCGCCATGTGGTACAGTTGGTCGAAATTTTCATAGAGCGGCTTGTCGCGATGGGTTATTTTGCAATTCTTAAAGGTGATCAAGATAATCTCGCCTCTCGGATTTCGCGTGCCCGTAACGATTTCCCCAGTTACTTTGATGTTGTCCTCAAACTCGAGTGATACCGTTTTTCCTTCATAGATGTCATATGCCTTTAGATCCCTCGGTCCCATATCCTCTATGGCAAGGTTGATGCCCTTGAGTCTGCCAACGGGCGATCCATATCCCGCGCCGTGCTTCGCTATGCCATGACCTACCAATTCCTTTTCCCGATAGGCCAAGGCAGTGGGTCCGGTGGTTTGAAAAAATACAGGCTTGTTTTCGAATGCTATGGCCTGGGTAAAATTACCCGACACCTGTAGGCCCGTGCTCAATTCTATGGTGCCCAGTTCATTGGAATGGATAAGCTTTTGTAAACCGGCCAATGCCCCTTTCCGCAAAGCCATCCCATTCGCAAATTCTTCCAAAACCTCGTTCAGGTAGGCGAAATCGGGGGTTACGAACAATTGTGGCTGGGGTTTGGTAATATCGAACGCGGTATGTGCCGCATCTATGGAATAGGGTATTTTTTTGACTTTGTCGGTCATGCACCAGGCGCTCTCGCCTATGGAGGACAGCAGCCCGGCCCCATATATTTTAGGCTGGCCAACTGTGCCGATCAGGCCATATTCCACCGTCCACCAATGCAGGTTTCTGATCAGGGCCATTTCGCTGGGTTCCCCCATATTGCGCTGCAGTTCGGAGATCTTTTCCTCCGCACTTTCAATGTCGCCCATGGGTGTCCCGGAAGCTTCTTTAATGATCGACAAATGCCGCACCGCTTCATAGAGTTCAAAATCTTTCGCGCTGGATATGGCCTTACATCCAATTTCCCCAAATCGTCTTAAGTATTCCGCATATTCGGGATTGGCGATGATCGGCGCATGGCCTGCCCCTTCATGGATGATGTCTGGTGCGGGGGTATATTCAATATGTTCCAATTGTCGGATATCGGAAGCGATGACCAGCACATTATAGGCCTGAAATTCCATAAAAGCCGAGGGGGGTATGAAGCCATCAACCGCCACAGCGGCCCAACCGATATCTTTTAAAATACGGTTCATCCCATACAAGTTAGGGATATGGTCTATCGATATCCCCGTTTTCACCAGTCCTTCCAAATACGACCCATGGGCCACTTTGCTCAGATAGTCTACATTTTTGCGCATGACATAGCGCCAGACGGCCTGGTCGATGGAAGAATAATCCCCATAATTTTGGGGTTTTATATATTGCTTGAGGTGTTTGGGAAGCTTATCTAAGATGGGATTGCTTTCGTACGACATTGTTTTGCACTTGAATATGGATTAAAGGTACAAAAAAGCCTTCTTCCCCGGCAGGGGTCAAAGGCTTCAAGTTTTTACGCTATCAACGATGGATCTTCTGATACTAAAGCGACCCGTAAACCGGACGGCATTTATTGCAAGGCCACCGCATTGGGGGGATATTGACTCAAAATTTCGGAAACGAACTCTTGTATGCGTGCTTCCTTCTTTTGTACATCCTTGATATTGGACAAATTGCCAACGCCTTTGCCTTGCCAAACCAACTCTTTATTTTTGGCATCGATCAGGTCGATATAGAGGGAACCTTCGGTTCTGGTGCTCACTTGGCTACCACCGCCCCATCCCGGGCCCCAAAGCCAAGGATTCCAGCCCCAGCCGCCCCAGCCCCAGCCGCCCCAGCCGCCCCAACCCCAACCGAAGTTGTTGTTGTAAACGTCTACCTGTTCGCTTTCTTTCGTAAAGATGCTCACCAAGAGATCGGGGTTTTCGGACTTAACAAACCCGCGGGCGCCCATTTCGCTTTCTATGGCCCGCAAGATTCGTTTTTTATCCAGGTCGGATATTTGGGCCCTGTCGATACCCGTTTTATAAAAGGCATAGGATTTAAAGGTGCTGAAATTGGTGTTCTGGTCATAATCGGAAAGAACCCGCACCGAAGTACAGGAACTGAGCGCAAATGCCATAAACACCAGCGCCATAAACATTTTGTTTGCTTTCATAGTCAATTTTTTTTTTGGATACAATCGAGGTTTACTACCCTCCACAAAGCTTCAAAAATCGTGCCGAAACAACAACATTATCATTGTTTGTTGGTTTTGGCGTTGTAGCCGTAAGGGCAATGTCTGCAACCACTTTCACAGCAATAGCCCCGTTTGAGATGGTACTGTTCGGTAAAGACCTTATATCCTTCCTTCGAAAGGTAAAAATCACCTTCCTCCAGTGGAATGATTTCTTTCATGCCTACTTTATATATCGAATGACCATTGCTTTTATCTTTCCCGTACCATTCAAACCAAAACGGTTTTTATCGGTGCCACAAGTCATCTTGGAAAGGCTGTTGTGGTGATCGGCCACTCCTCAAAATTAAACCTTTTCTGTTGATAATTTACGGCACTTGGCACGGAACTGCCATATTTAATCGTAACTTTTGGAGGTTTTGGCCAGCATTTAAGATTGTTCTTAACCCTTGGCGTTGAACGATAATGCGGACTAATTAACAATTATCTTTGTTCTTGGCCGTTTTAATGAAGCAGCATGATTTTGGTGATTAAACATTTCTTTTACAGGAACTATGTCGGTTTATCGGTATGGCCCTTCATTATTTTAAAGAACGGATCTTTGAAAAATGATGTGGTGCTGATCAATCACGAAAAAATACACCATCGCCAACAGCAGGAATTGCTCATGGTTCCCTTCTTTATCTTTTACCTTTCGGAGTGGTTGATCCGATCGCTTTGGTTGCTCAGTTTTTACAGGGGTTATCAAAATATCAGCTTCGAACGTGAGGCTTATGCGAACGAACATGACCTCCAATACTTGGACAAGCGAAGGATTTTCGACTTTATTAAATACCTTTGACCCATAGAAACGCTTTCCGTATCATGGTAAATCAGCAGGTATATCTGCCAGTACTTTCCGAAAAAAGGGTCGCACTTTTCATCAAAAGGGAAGATGTATTGCATCCCTTCGTTTCGGGAAACAAATTTAGAAAGCTGAAATACAATCTGGAGGCCGCCGCTGCCGGCGGTTACAAAACGCTATTGACCTTCGGGGGCGCTTTTTCGAACCATATCGCGGCCACTGCCTATGCGGGAAAACAAAAAGGTTTCAAGACCATTGGCATCATAAGGGGAGACGAGCTCAGCAAAAAATGGCAACAGAACCCTACCTTGCAGTTCGCGCATGGGCAAGGCATGCATTTTAAGTTCGTTAGCCGTGAATCGTACCGCGAAAAGCACCAAAAAAACTTTCTGAAAGATCTGGAGGCCGAATTCGGCAGTTGCTATATTTTGCCTGAGGGCGGAACGAATTTGGCGGCCGTAAAGGGTTGTGAAGAAATTTTGACCCCTGAGGATGCGGGGTTCGATTTCATCTGTTGTTGTGTGGGAACCGGAGGCACCCTTGCTGGTATTGTGAACGCAACTTCGCCATATCAAAGGGTTTTGGGATTTCCGGCAATTCGTGGCGGTTTTATAAAAGAAGATATTCGTAAATTTGCGACCGGGAAGAATTGGGACCTGAATATGGAATACCATTTCGGGGGTTACGGGAAAGTAACAGAACCATTGGTTGATTTTATAAACGATTTTAAGGCACGCACCGCCATTCCACTGGATCCCGTTTATACAGGGAAAATGTTATATGGTGTCCTTGAAATGGTAAAAGAGGGTTTTTTTCCGGAAGAAACAAAGATTCTGGCCATCCATAGCGGGGGACTGCAGGGTATAGCCGGGATGAACCAAATGTTGAAAAGAAAAAGAATCCCACAATTGAACGTATGATAAGAAAAGGGATATTTATATTGGCGATCGCCCTGTTTTTAGGGGGTTGCAAAGCCAAACGGGCAACGACCAAGGCCAATCGGTACAAAATGGTTTCGACCACGCGAACCGTTGATGCGAGCACTATGGAAGTGAAAGAGGACGGTTTGTACCCCTTGCCCGAAGATACCGGCATTTTTTATCGGTTCCCCATCCGCTCCATCGATGAGTATATCGAAACATTTGCCGAAATCGCCCAGATGGAGATGAAGGCCTTCGGCATACCCGCCAGCATCACCTTGGCACAGGGGCTCTTGGAAAGCGGTTACGGTATGGGCGCATTGGCCCAAAAAACCAACAACCATTTTGGCATCAAATGCCATAAGGGCTGGACGGGGGATTACGATTTTCATGACGATGATGAGAAAGGGGAATGTTTCAGGAAGTATAACCATCCCATGTACTCTTTTCGCGACCACAGTCTTTTTCTGACCAGCCGTTCACGCTATGCGGGCCTTTTCGAACTGCCCAGTACCGATTACCAACGATGGGCCATAGGACTCCAGGAAGCGGGCTATGCCACCGACAGGCATTATCCAAAAAAACTGATTGCCTTGATCGAGAGGCACCAATTGTACAGGTTCGACGGGCAACCGCTTAAGCCGATTTACCGAACGGCAACTGCCTCGAATACCTATCCCACGGCGATACATGTGGTACAGAAGGGCGATACCCTTTATTCCATTTCCAGAAGATATCTGGTTTCCGTGGAAGACCTGATGCAGATGAACCAAATGAAAAACAATACCCTCTCCATCGGGCAGCAACTTACCGTAAAGTCTGATAAAATCAACAAATAGGCATGAACTACCAAAGAAGTAGTGCCCTTTTTAAAGAGGCGAAAAAGTATATTCCCGGGGGCGTAAATTCTCCCGTACGCGCTTTCAAGGCGGTAGGGGGAGACCCCATTTTCGTAAAGGAAGCAAAAGGGGCCTATTTATATGATGCTGACGGCAATCGCCTGATCGACTATATCGCCTCATGGGGCCCTCTGATTTTGGGACATGCCTACCCACCGGTGATCAATGCGGTCATCGAAAAGGCAAAAAAGGGTACTTCTTTCGGGATGCCCACGGAAATTGAGACCGAGCTGGCGAAATTGGCCGTTTCCATGGTGCCCAACATCGATCAGATCAGATTCGTCAATAGTGGTACGGAAGCCTGTATGAGCGCCGTTCGCTTGGCCAGGGGCTATACGGGAAAAGAAAAGATCATCAAATTTGCCGGTTGTTACCACGGCCACTCCGATTCGTTTTTGATCCAGGCAGGCAGCGGTGCCATGACTTTTGGAAGCCCCAATAGTCCGGGTGTTACCCAAGGCACGGCCAAAGATACCCTGTTGGCCGCCTATAACGATCTTGAAGGGGTAAAGGCCCTGGTGGCCGCGAACAAAGGCGAAATAGCCGCGGTGATCATTGAGCCGGTGGCCGGGAACATGGGCTGTGTGATTCCCACGGATGATTTTATACATGGACTTAGGACCCTTTGTACCGAGGCACAAATATTGTTGATTTTTGATGAAGTGATGACCGGTTTTCGCCTCGGAAAGGGCGGAGCCCAAGAGGTGTTGGGCGTCGATGCCGATATGGTGACCTTCGGTAAGGTCATCGGGGGTGGATTGCCCGTTGGGGCCTTTGCCGCCAATGCGGAAATCATGTCGCACCTTGCGCCCGAAGGGCCGGTTTATCAGGCGGGAACGCTCAGTGGCAATCCTTTGGCCATGAGTGCCGGACTCGCCATGTTGACCGAACTGAACAAACGTCCTGAAATTTTTGAAAGTTTGGCCGATAAAACCGCGCACCTACATGAAGGGTTCGATAATGTGCTGAAGGGTAAAGGAATCCCGTATCAAATCAATCGGTTGGGCTCCATGATTTCACTGCACTTCACCGATACGCCAGTAACCGATTTTAAAACGTCGGCCAAAGGCAACAACGAAACTTTTAAAAAGTATTTCCATGGCATGTTGAACAAAGGGATATACCTCCCACCAAGCGCCTTTGAAAGTTATTTCTTGAACGATGCCCTTTCCTATGCCGATTTAGACGAGACCATCGCTGCACTCGAAGAAATTCTGCCCGAACTCTTGGGGTAGCGGCAGCGGGCATCCAAAAAAGAAATGGAGCTTGAACTGCCATCTCGATGACAGACAAACTCCAAAACATCCAAACCATTACTGTTATTGCCATTCCAAAGTGGCGAAAATGACGGTTTGCTGGGCTTCAACTGCTCACTTGCGCTGCCCGCGGTGCTTTTCACCGCCCTCTTTGCCCTTATGGTGCATGCCCTTTTTATGGCCCATCTTTTCCCATTTTTCAAATTGTTCTTGAGAGAGTACTTTTTTCATCGCTGCTTTATGGGCGATTTGACGGTCCAATTCAGCATTTTTCATGGCATATAACGCTTCGGAAGTCGGTTTTTCGGCGGCTTCGCCTTCTTTTTTCGCGGCCCTTGCCTCCATCTTTGATTTTCGTGCCTTGGCTTGTTCCAGATTGAGGGTCTGAATTTCTTGCTGTTGTGCCTGGGTGAGGTCTAGATCCAAAGTCATGCGTTTGGTCTGTAAGGTAGCCATCTGCTCAGGGGTAAGGTCTTTCATCGCACGGGCATCATGTTTGCGACCGGCCTCCTGACCGATAGCTGCAACCCCTATGAACATAAGGGCTATTAAGATCACTTTTTTCATTTTGTTTTAGTTTATGATTTACAACAATAGGACCATGGTAACGGTTTATGGTTTAATCGCCGACCCAAGATTGGGATTCATTTAACAACCCTATTGTGCACAAAAAAAACGCAACCCAAGGGTTGCGCGTTTAAAATGGAAAAATGAAATGTATGGTATTATTTGACTTTGAAGCTTTGGAAAACTTTGGAGTCCATCGCTTGGTCGGCTTCTATTTTTGCCAAGCTGCTATTGTTTTGATCTAAGGATGAACCTTTATTGTTGGAGCCGTGATAGGCTATTGCTACGATAAGGAAACAAACAAAATATGCGATACTCTTGGCTTTATATGACATGGTTTTTGATTTTTAATTCTTGTACTAAATTATCCCATCCCATTGGGTAGTGCCGCTTAATTGTTGTGAATCGATCCCTGTTTTGTGGTGAAAAGGGCCCAGGATGTGGTAAGATGATCGGCATTCCAAAAATCCCAAAATATGGCATCGGTTCAAAGGTCATTTTTATGGATGACCGGCCTCACCGCAAAGGCATATCTTCGTAACTTTGCCACAAGAATTGTCACGCTACGCCCAAAAAAGACGGGGTTATGAACGAAATTGAAAAATTCCTGACCGATAAAAAGGTACGCCCTACGGCGATGCGTATCCTGGTATTCCGATTATTGGCGAAGAAGCGTGCCGCGATGACCCTGTCGGAAATGGAAGC
This sequence comes from uncultured Flavobacteriaceae bacterium, assembly GCA_963710535.1. Classification (GTDB taxonomy): domain Bacteria; phylum Bacteroidota; class Bacteroidia; order Flavobacteriales; family Flavobacteriaceae; genus Pelagihabitans. The sequence goes on along the minus strand of CAVQAW010000010.1, from coordinate 251,275 downwards.
CCTTTTTGAAAAAACAGACCGCACCACCTTATATAGGACCATCAAGACTTTTGAAGACAACGGAATCGTTCACCCGATTCACGATGGGAACGGAATTCCTAAATACGCGCTTTGCGAGGAGGGTTGTGATTGCGCCGCCCACAACGACCTTCACTTGCACTTCCACTGCAATCACTGCGAGGAAACGGTTTGCCTTACCGATCACAAGATACCTCAGATCAATCTGCCCCATGGTTACACCACGGAAGATGTCAATATGGTGGTCAATGGAAAATGCGTCAAGTGCACAACCGATTAATGCACTTCCATTGCATTGATACCCTTTCTATTTTTGTGGCTAAATCAGTAAGACCATGTGCGATCATCATGAGGGACACGACCACGGGCACCATCACCATGGATTGGGCAAGAATACGGAACTTTATTTTTCCCTGATCAGTGGGGCTTGTCTGTTGGCAGGATTCCTTTTTGGGCAATTGACCGAGAATGACCTTCCCGTTTCTTGGGGCCTATATCTTGCGGCCTATGCTTTCGGAGGTTATTTTATCCTTAAGGAGGCCATCGCGAAAACCATCAAAGGGCAGTTCGAAATCGATTTTTTGATGGTAGTTGCCGCCATAGGGGCCGGTTTTTTGGGCAAATGGATAGAAGGCGCCCTTTTATTGTTCCTTTTCAGCCTGGGCCATGCCCTGGAACACTACGCCACTGCCAAGGCCAAAAGTTCCATTGCTGCACTGAGCGGCCTGGTTCCCACAACCGCATGGCTGCGAAAAAATGACCAAACCATCGAAGTGCCGCTATCGTCACTGCAAGTTGGAGACCTCATTCAGGTGCGTCCCCATAGCAGCATTGCCGCAGATGGCTATGTTGAGCAAGGGATGGGCAGTGTTGACCAATCTCCCATTACAGGGGAAAGCATCCCGGCAGATAAAAAACCCTTCGCCCAAGCCAATGACGGCCAAGGAGATCTAAAAGTCGTTCCAAAGGACAGCCAGGTATACGCAGGTACCATCAATGGCAATGCCTTGTTGGAGGTAAGGGTAACCAAAATTGCTGCCGATTCTACCCTTAGTCGTATGGTGACCATGATCAGTGAAGCCCAGAAACATAAATCGGCCACGCAATTGCTCACCGATAGGATCCAGCGGTATTATGTGCCGGCAGTACTGATTTTGGTGGTGTTGCTCAACTTTGGCTTTTTGTTGTTCGATGAAACCTGGGGCGATAGCTTTTACCGCTCCATGGCCGTATTGGTGGCCGCAAGCCCATGTGCCTTGGCCATTTCCACGCCTTCTGCGGTGCTCAGTGGCATAGCGCGGGCCGCCCGCGGGGGCGTTTTGATCAAGGGTGGCCGCCCCTTGGAAGCCTTAGGGGGTATCTCTGCCCTGGCCTTCGATAAAACGGGAACCTTGACCGAAGGCAGGCCCAAACTCACCGACGTGGTGACCATCGCCGATGGTTATGAAGAGCGCGATGTATTAAAAATAGCGATTGCCGTGGAACGCTTGAGCGACCACCCTTTGGCCAGGGCGATCGTGAGGGATGGGATGCAACAGTTAAGCAGCACAGAAGTTCCTCAGGCCGGAAAACTGATCGCTGTCCAAGGTAGGGGGGTGCAGGCAAAAGTGGAGGGCGTTACCGCCTTGATCGGCAATCTCAGCTTTTTCGTGGAGCGGGGCGAAAAGATTCCTTTACAGATTGTGGAACAGATCGAAGCATTGGAATCAGCGGGAAAAACGACCATGCTCGTCAAACTCGGCGAACTTTATATCGGTATTTTGGGCCTGATGGATACCCCAAGGGAAGAGGCCCATCAAATATTGGAACAACTCCAGCATCTTGGAATCCACAAAATGATCATGTTGACCGGCGACAATCAACAGGTGGCCGACGGTGTTGCGAGAATACTGGGACTTACGGAAGCCCGAGGGTCGCTCCTGCCCGAAGAGAAGGTCGCTGTGGTCAAGGAATTGATGGACCAAGAACACCGATTGGCCATGATCGGAGATGGGGTGAATGATGCCCCGGCCATGGCACAGAGCACCGTGGGGATTGCCTTGGGTGCCAGTGGCAACGACGTGGCCCTTGAAACGGCCGATATCGCATTGATGTCAGACACCCTGGCCAACTTGCCCTTTGCCATCGGATTGAGCAGAAGTGCCAAAGCCATCATTCGCCAAAACCTTTGGATCAGTTTGGGCATGGTGGCCCTCTTGGTGCCGGCAACCCTGTTCGATTTGGCCAACATTGGCGTCGCGGTGTTGTTTCATGAGGGCTCAACGCTTCTCGTGGTGGTCAATTCCCTTCGACTACTGTCTTATAAACCGTAGTAGGGCCTCAAAATATTTAAAAAAAATTGAGACGCTACTGTAACAAATCATTTTTTCTTCAGTCTTATTCTTAGAAAAGTCTCATTTTTCGTCCGATAAACATCGGAATTTGAATTAGTCAAGAATAAAGCTGTCTCTCGTTTGGGGCGGCTTTATTTTTTTGGTCCCTAGTCCAGCGGTTGGCGGCCAAGACCCGAAAATTTGTATTTAACATAAAAATAACAGCCCATGGGACTTTTTTTTTGTGTTAATAAATAAGGAAGGATTTTGTGCAAGTGGCAATAAAACCATCCAAGAATTAAGAAATCGACAGCATTATCATGATTTAGGCGACAATCCGATTTTTGAACTCCAGTTTTTAGAAAGGCTTGATTGAATTATTCAGACAATATTGCCAAAAACTGGCGTTATAGCCTTTCACACTTATAATGCATGAACATCATGAACAAGAAGAATTTGAAATTTGGTAGCTTAATGTTGCTATTCATAGCCAGGGCGGCTTTCGCTACAGATCCCAACGCAGAAGGGGAAGTGTTCGATATCAATAGTATCGTTTATATAGAGGATGACATACAGATCGAATTGGGTTTTAACCACTTCGATTATCTCCCAGACGGCTTCGATCCCTATAAGATGTATGTCGATTTGAATGCGATCGCATATATCGAAGCGGAACCCAGCCTGAAAGTGAACTCAAAAAGGCATTTGCCGGAAAATTTCGATGCCTATGCCTTTCCCAATGACGTAAAGGGATTCAATTATATCGATGAGAATGACCAGATCGATCTGGAATTCGATACCCAAAAACATCTGCCCGAAGGCTTTGATCCGTATATAGTGAAGTAAAAAAACAATCAATTTATTGAATTAGCCAATGCAAAACCCTTGTGTAAAACAAGGGTTTTGTTTTTTTTATGGCCGGTACATTGATATATAACTTAAATGGAATAGACCCAAATAACAATCGAAAGCTCATTTTTTCCTTGGAAACAGAGCGGGGTTTGGGTCGATCAGAACAATAAGGGGATCACGAATTGGAACATCAAAATAAGGATCGCCGAAGCGATGAGGTTCAAAATAATGCCCACCCTTGCCATTTCGTGCACCTTGATATAGCCACTGGCAAAGACGATGGCATTGGGCGGTGTTGCCATGGGGAGCATGAAGGCACAGCTACTGGCCATGGTAACGGGGATCAACAGATATACGATGGGGAGCCCCAATCCTAAAGCGATGCCCGCTACCACCGGCGCCAATACGGCCACCAAGGCCACATTGCTCATCAATTCGGTCATGAACAGCATCAATACGATCAATAGGGAGGCGGTCAGCAGAACACTGATTTCGCTGGAGGCGATGGCGTTGGCCACCAGATCGACGATGCCGCTCACCTGCATGGCCTCGGCAAGGGCCAATCCGCCACCGAACAATATCAGAATGCCCCAGGCCAATTTTTGCGTGTCCTTCCATTCGATCAGAAAATCGCCTTTTTTTAGATTATAGGGTATCGCGAACATGGCCACGGCCGCCATCATACTGATCATGGTGTCGTTGAGTTTTAACCCTGGAAAAATGTCATTGATCACCGTTCGAAAAATCCACAAAAACACGGTGACCCCGAAAATGGCCATCACCATTTTTTCCTTACCAGACATCGGCCCTAATTTTTGGAGCTCATCATGGATCACTTCCTTTGAAGCGGTAAACTTCAGTTGTCGGCTGGGGTACATCAATTTCACCAAAACCAGATAGGAGATGGCGACCAGCACGATCGAAAAGGGAAGGCCGATGACCATCCATTTTAAAAAGGAAATCTCAATGTTGTACTGGTTCTCCAAAAGGCCGATCATCACCGAATTCGGAGGTGTGCCTATTACCGTGGCGATACCACCCGCATTGGCGGCGAAGGCAATGCCCAGCATCACACTGAGCGAAAAATTTTGATCGCTCTTGGTGAAGCCATCCTCATCGTTCACCAACAACCCGATCACCGACATGGCGATGGGCAACATCACCACGGCGGTGGCCGTATTGCTTATCCACATACTCAAACTGGCCGTGGCGATCATGAATCCCAATATCACCTTGTTGGGCGTGGTGCCGGTCAGTTTTATGATGTTCAGGGCAATGCGCTTGTGCAGGTTCACCTTTTCCAGGGCCAAAGCAAGAACGAAGCCGCCGAAAAATAAAAAGACGATCGGACTGCCATAATTTGCCCCGACATCCTCTATGGGCATCACTTTCAACAAGGGAAACAAAAACAGCGGCAAAAGGGCGGTCACGGAAATGGAGACCGCTTCCGAAATCCACCAAACGATCATCCATAGCGCGACGGCAATGACCGTATCCCCGTTTTCCGACACCAATTCGAAAGGGAGGTTGTTCACGACAAGAAAGAGCAGGGGCCCCAGGAAAAGGCCTAATTTTTGACTAAGTGGCATATTGGTTGATTCGTGGGCCTAAGCTATGTTTTTTCCTTCGGTTTTGAAAATTTAAAAGCGCTTGTGCCCCAACGATCTATATTGGCAGATTCCTCAAATCAATAAACGATGGAATCGGAAGGGACCGTGGGCAGTTCATAACTGCCATAGTCGATCTGCAGTCGATCATTAGGAGGCAGCCGAAACCCTTCCGATGCCAGCGGGGTATCGAATACATAGGCCTTTTCCAAATATATCAGGGCCATGAGCGCCTTCAGGTACGTAGCATCGAATTTGGAACTGCTGAGATTGATCGATTTCAGATTGCCCAGCGTGGCAAGATGGTCAATCGTCGCGCCGGTTATCGCGGTATGGTCTAATTTGAGCACGGTCAAATGAGGGAGTTGGGCCAATTTTTCCATAATGGCATCGGTGATTTGGGTGCCCCCCAGGTCGAGCACCGCGATATGCTCCCTCAGGGCCAGCAAGTGCAGAAAATCGGCATCCGAAAAGTCGGGCCTGTTCAGACAGGATACTTTGAGAAAGGAGGTGTTTTTATGGAGCCGATCGACATGGATGCCCAAGCCCTTCACCTTTTGGATACTATCGGCCGACGCGGGGGAAATCGTGATTTCCGGATGCTCCTCACTGGGTGGCTGCGGAAAAAAGGGCAGGAAGAGTTCTTTTGGAAGCCCTGTTTCTTTGATCGACTTGTCGAAAGGATGTCCGATATCGATCCAGGCCGCCACCAGATCGATCTCTGCTTTGGTGGGTTGGGTTTTGTCTTCTGGGGGCATATGGTCTTCATCGTTTTTGGGAAGGCGCATGCGTTTCACCATTTCGCTTTCCATGGCATTGTTCGTTGCCATTACGGCCCCGTGCTCTCCTCCCTCCAAGATGGTTTCGGGGTTTTGTAATTGCAATTCCCCTTTCTTTTTTGTGGCGTTGTGGCAACTTACACAATTGTTGTTGAGAATAGGTCGGATCACTTCCCCGTACAATTGGGCATTTTGCCAGTCCGTCTCGGTGAGGACAATGGGCTGCTCTTCGAAGGTGGGAATCCCCAAAACCGACTTCACCGAATTGGGGAGGGGCTCTACCAGGTACGCTTCCCCATGGGTGATCTGTCCGCCCTTATGGCCCGTGATGGAAATCAGTAAAAAAAACAGCAAGGAAAGCGGCAAAATCGAAGTTCTTTGCAACCAGGCCATCGGCGGCCATGCTTGGGCAAGACGCAGGTAGAGGAGCAGGGAAAAAAAGGCAGTGCACACGCCCAGCCAAAGGTGCCACTTCACGGTTTCAAAGGCAAGGCCCTCGGCCCGGTATTGAAGATACCCCGTGATACAGGCGAGAACCGCAGCGAAAAAGCCCCATAAAAAAATGAGGGGCAGTATGTTGTCATATTGTTTATTCTTCCGGTCGACCCAAATCAAAAATACCCCCAAAAGCAAAAAACCGATGGGCAAGTGCACCAGTATAGGATGCAGCCGGCCCAAAAGTTGTTTCATTATTTCCATAAAGTTGGTTTATGCCAATATCTCCCGGATGACTTCTCCTTCCACATCGGTCAATCGAAACGGTCTTCCCTGGAACTCAAAGGTGAACTGCTCATGATCGAAGCCCAATAAATGGAGCATCGTGGCATGAATATCATGTACCGATACCTTCCCGTCGATACCGGAAAAGCCGATGTCATCGGTTTGCCCGTGGGAAGCGCCTTTTTTGATGCCGCCGCCGGCCATCCACATGGTAAAGGCATCGCCATGGTGGTCCCGGCCCTTGAAGCCCATTTTCTTTCCTTCACGGTTTTCCTGCATCGGGGTACGGCCAAATTCGCCCCCCCATACCACCAAAGTATCCTCCAATAATCCCCTTTGTTTTAAATCGAGGAGCAAGGCGGTCATAGGGCGGTCTATTTCCCTGCACTTATTGCGAAGGCCAAGATCCACCGCATTGTCGTGGTCGGTGCCGTGGCTGTCCCAGCCCCAGTCGAAGAGTTGTACGAATCGCACGCCCTGTTCCACCAGTTTACGGGCCAGCAGGCAATTGTTCGCAAACGATTCCTTGCCCGGTTCTACCCCGTACAGCTGCTTGATGTGTTCCGGTTCATTGTTGATGTTCATCACCTCGGGCACGGCAATTTGCATCCGGTACGCCATTTCATATTGGTTGATGCGCGCCAAGATTTCCGGGTCTGCATATTTGGCGTATTCGTCTTTGTTGATTTGGTTGATGGCATCGATGGTCTGCTGCTTCAGGTCCCGAGAAATGCCTTGGGGGTCGTCGATATAAAGCACGGGGTCGCCTTTCGATCGGCATTGCACCCCTTGGTATACCGAGGGCAAAAATCCGCTGCCCCATACACTTTTACCCGCATCGGGGGTCTTCCCCCCAGAGGTCAGGACTACAAAACCGGGCAGGTTTTGGTTTTCGGAACCCAGTCCGTAAGTGATCCATGATCCGATACTAGGCCTTCCCAATCTGGGACTGCCGGTATGCATGAACAGCTGTGCCGGGCCATGGTTGAACTGATCGGTATGCACGGCCTTTAAAAAGGCCACTTCGTCCACAACTTTTTTGAAATGCGGCAGGTTGTCGGAAACCCAATGGCCCGATTCGCCTACCTGGGCGAACTCGGCCTGTGGCCCCAACAATTTTGGGGTACCCCTGATGAAAGCGAATTTCTTGCCCTCCAAAAGCGATTGCGGACAGGCCTGGTCGTGCAATTTCCGCAGTTCCGGCTTGTAATCGAACATTTCCAATTGGGAGGGTGCTCCGGCCATGTGCAGGTAAATGACGTTCTTCGCTTTTGCGCCAAAAGGGGGCGCCAATGTGGCCAGCGGATTCAGGTCGCGGTCGGAAAATACCATTTTACCCAGCTGTTTATCCTTTTTGAAGGGATCACAGCCCAAGAACAGGGAGCCCAGGGCCAAACCGCCCATGCCCGTCGCACATTGTTTGATGAAGTGCCTGCGTGTTTGGGCTTCCAGTTCGCGCCTCAATCCCTCCTTGATCAACCGTTCCATTTTATCCATCAGGCCTTGCTTAAAAATTCATCGAGGTTCATGATGGCGTTCGCCACCACGGTCATGGCCGCCAATTGGGAGCTTGTATCCTTCCCAAAATTCAGGAATGCAATGTTCGATTCCGCATCGTTTTGGAATTTCGAGAGGGCGGTTTCATACAAATGCTTCAAAACATCCAATTTTTCGGGCGTAATCTTTGAAAAAGTGGCCTTTTCATAGCCATAGGCGATGCCCTTGTCGGTATCCATGGCCTGCATTTTCTTGGCCAGGTGGTACGCGGCTTCCAAGTACACCGGATCGTTCAGGGTCACCAGGGCCTGTAGGGGGGTGTTGGTCACCGTGCGCCTGATGGTGCACACTTCACGGCTCCCTGCATCGAAGGTGATAAAGGAAGGGTAGGGGCTGGTACGTTTCAAATAGGTGTACACCGCCCGCCTATACCTGTCCTCGCCCTTGCTCTCCACCCATTCTTCTCCGCTATAGACCGACTGCCACACATTTTCAGGTTGGGGCGGCATCACGCCGGGACCGTACATCTTGTCGCTCAGGAGGCCGGAAACGGCCAAAGCCTGGTCCCGTATTTGTTCTGCCGCCAATCGTTGGCGAGGTCCCCGGGCATAGAACTCGTTTTCAGGGTCGATTTGGTAAGTCTCCGTATCGGTTGCCGAACTTTGACGGTAGGTACCCGACATGACGATGTCTTTGATCAAGGCCTTCATGCTCCAATCATGCTCGTGCATCAGGCGAAGGGCCAGCCAATCGAGCAAAGCGGGATGTGAGGGCGGATCGGATTGGGTGCCCATATCCTCGATGGATGCGACCAGGCCCCGACCGAACATTTGGTGCCATACCCGGTTCACCAAGGTCCTGGCCGTTAAAGGATTCTTTTTGCTGCCGATCCACTGGGCGAGCCCCATTCGGTTTTTGGGCCAGGTAGCTTCCCAAGGGTTGAGCACGGCCGGGGTTTTTGGGTGCACCGTATCGGCCCTCAATTGCCAATTGCCGCGTTCGAAAACCTGGGTGGTGCGTTTCATATACTCCGGATTTTCCACCACGATCGGATATTCGGGGATTTCGCTGTTCAGTACGTTTAAAAAAGTATCCGCGATGCCCTGATACCCTGGCTTTCCTGCCCCTGGCAAGTCTTCCAAAAATGCGAACCAGACCATGAAACCGGTAGCGGTTTCGGGCGCAAGCGCTTCGTTTTGGGCCTCGATATAGAGATTTATCTTCCCATCGGTTTTTTTGAACGGCACCTTTTTGATCATACGGCCTTCGGTCTTGTCGAGGGTGAAACGGGAAAGTACCTCCCCCTTGGCATCATCCTTTCTGATGGTGATCTTGCTGCCGTGGTGGCCCGACCAATAGCTGAGGTACAGGGCACCGGCATTATTGGTATGGACGTTTTTGAGGCGGGCGGAACCCTTGTTCCAAAGGGCCAGCCATTTGGTATCGGCCAATTCACCATTGGTGAAATCCACACAGTTGTGGAGCTGGTATTTGGGCTCCATGTAGGTCAGAAAGTTGTTGTAGGCGGCAGCCGCATTGGCGTCGCCATGTTCGGCGACCCATCGTTGTATCCGGTCGACCTCCTTTTGTTGTTCAGCGTCGTACACGCGCACATTGGGCTCTTCCCCGGGCGTATCTTCATCGCGGGAATTGTTGAAGAATGCCATGGCTTGGTAATACTCCCCGTGCTTGATGGGGTCGTAGGGGTGACTGTGGCACTGTACGCAACCGATCGTGGTGCTTTGCCAGACCTCGAAAGTGGTATTGGTACGGTCGATCACGGTGGCTACCCTGAACTCTTCATCGTCGGTGCCCCCTTCGTCGTTGTTCATGGTGTTCCTGTGGAACGCGGTCGCGATCAGCTGGTCTACCGAAGGGTCGGGCAACAGGTCCCCCGCCAGCTGCTCGATGGTGAATTGATCGTAGGGCATGTCTTGGTTGAAGGCCTTGATGACCCAATCGCGGTAAGGCCACATCCTGCGGCCCAAGTCTTTTTCATAGCCCTTGGTATCGGCATAGCGTGCCAGATCGAGCCACCAGCTCGCCCATTTTTCACCAAAACCGGTCTGGGCCAAGAGGCTTTCCACATAGGTTTCATAGGTGATATCCCCATCGGTAAAGGCATCGAAAAGCTTTTGATCGGGCGGAAGCCCGGTCAGATCTAGGGCCAACCTTCGGGCGAGGACGTTCGCCGGAGCTTCTTCATTGGGCCGAAGCGATTGCCCCTCCATGCGGGCCAATATGAATCGATCGATGTCATTTTTAACAAAAGACCCGTCCGTATAGCTATTGAAACCGGCTTCTTGTGACACTTTCGGCATGGGAACGCTTTCGGGGAGGGAATAGGCCCAATGTTCGCCCCATTCGGCCCCCTGATCAATCCAGCGCTCCAACAGATCGATTTCTTTATCGGATAGTTTCGGTTTTTGGTAGGGCATCCGCAGTTCGGGATCCTCTTCCTTCAATCGCCTGATCAATTCACTGGCCGACGCATTGCCCGGCACAATAGCATGTTTGCCCGATTCCGCAACGCCCTTGGCCTCTTCCTCAAAAAGGAAACTCAGGCCCGAATTCTTTTTCACCCCCCCGTGGCAGGCAATGCAGTTTTTATTGAGGATGGGTTTGATGTCGGCGCTAAAATCGACTTTTTCGGAAGGCTCCAAAAAAAACCAAAGGGACAGGGCCAGTACGATGGCCGCCAATAGAAGGATACCGGAACCCGTTTTCTTGTTCATATCGCAATCCAACAGCGAAGGTTGCTATTGAACCTAAATATAGGAATTTTTGAGACCATGAAGCAATGGGGCCAAAAAATCGGGGCGTTTCCCTTTTTAAGACTTCAACACCACCATTTTCGAATCGCCTTCGACCATAACCTTGATCAGGTCGTGATTGGAAAGGGCTTTCATCGATTTGTCCCACTTTTTTCCGCTCAACGCCGATGTGGTTTTGAGCAGGCCCAGCTCCATTTTCCCGTTCGGTTTCAAAAGGGCCAGAATAGCCTTTTCCTCCTCGCTCAGCTCCACGGCCTTCTTTTCGGGCCGCATCTGGGGAAAGAAAAGCACTTCCTGGATCGAGGCGTTGTTGGTCAATAACATCACCAGGCGGTCTATGCCGATGCCGATGCCCGAGGTAGGGGGCATGCCGTATTCGAGGGCACGGAGGAAATCCTGATCGATGAACATGGCCTCATCATCGCCTTTCTCCGAAAGTTTCAACTGGTCTTCGAACCTTTCGCGCTGTTCGATGGGGTCGTTCAGCTCGGAATAGGCGTTCGCGATCTCTTTCCCGTTCGCGATCAGTTCAAAACGCTCGGTCAGGGCCGGATTGCTGCGGTGTTCCTTGGTCAACGGACTCATCTCCTTGGGGTAGTCGATAATGAAAGTGGGCTGGATATAATGGTGCTCGCATTTGCCGCCAAAAATCTCATCGATGAGCTTGCCCACGCCCATGGTCTCATCGACCTCGATGTGCAGGGCTTTGGCCACCTCCCGGAGTTGGGCTTCGTCCATGCCGGCCACCTCATACCCGGTATGTATTTTGATGGCCTCCAGGATGGGGACCCTTGGGTAGGGGGCCTTGAATTCGATTTCATGCTTGCCCACTTTTACCTTGGAGCTGCCATTGGCATCGATGGCCACTTTTTCGAGCAATTGCTCTGTGGTGTCCATCATCCAATGGTAATCTTTATAGGCCACGTAAAGCTCCATAACGGTGAACTCGGGGTTGTGGGTGCGGTCCATGCCCTCGTTCCTGAAATCCTTGGAGAACTCATAGACCCCGTCGAATCCGCCCACGATCAACCTTTTCAGGTACAGCTCGTTGGCAATACGCAAATAGAGGGGAATGTTCAAGGCATTGTGGTGGGTCAGGAAGGGGCGCGCCGCGGCACCGCCGGGAATCGGCTGCAAAATGGGCGTTTCCACTTCCAGATAGCCCCTTTCGTTATAGAATTCACGAATACTGTTGGTGATCTTGGTGCGCTTGATGAACGTCTGTTTCACCGCCGGGTTTACGATCAGGTCTACATACCGCTGCCGGTACCGCAACTCCGGGTCGTTGAATTCGTCATAGATATGGCCTTCGGCATCCTGTTTGGGCAGTGGCAATGGACGCAAGGCCTTGCTCAAAATGCTGAAATGTTTCACCATCACGGTTTTTTCCCCTACCTGGGTGGTGAACAGTTCCCCTTCGATGCCAATAATATCACCGATATCGAGCAGTTTCTTGTACACGTCGTTGTAGAGGACCTTGTCTTCGCTCGGGCAAATTTCATCCCTGTTGAAATACACCTGGATCCGGCCCGCACTGTCTTGGAGTTCCGCAAAGGAAGCCTTGCCCTGTATCCTTCTCGACATCAGGCGACCCGAGATGACCACCTTTCTGCCCTCCTCAAATTGCTCCTTGATCTGCTTTGTGGTATGGTCTACGGGAAATAAGGGGGCCGGATAGGGGTTGATGCCCATCTCCTTCAATTTGGCCAATTTTTCCCGTCTGATGATTTCTTGTTCCGAAAGTTGCATCCAATGTTCTTTAAGGCAGCAAATATAGGGAGTCTAAGTGAATGTTTCAATCACAAATAAGGACCGAGGTATCGATGAAAAAAAGTATCCCGGTAATTTGTAACAAAACAAGGGAAAATACGTCTACTAAGTTACATCAATCAAAAATCAAAACAATGAGTATTTGGAGGGTCATCTTGGCCATCATCTTCCCGCCCTTATCGGTCATCGGAAAAGGTTGCGGTTCGTTTCTTATCGTGCTGTTGCTCACTTTTTGCGGCTGGGTGCCCGGGGTGATCGCGGCCCTGGTGATCTTAAACAATCCGAATTAAAGGTTTGGGGGCAGGGGTTAGATCTATCGTTTTTGGCCCTATACTTTGTTGTTAAATTTCCCAAAAGAAGGTCGTATCTTTAGCGTTCTAATCGAACCGATCTATGAAAAAAATCGTTTTTTGTTTGGGGCTGGCCCTAGCTTTAATGGGCTGCCAAATACGTGAGGAAATACAGTTCAACAAAGATGGCAGTGGCACCTATGAAATGGGTTTCGACATGTCGGAAATGATGGGCATGGGCGATGCATCCGATTCTGTGCCCCCTTCGCCAGCGATCGATACAGTGGTGAACTTTGCCACCTTTTTGGACGAAAAGAAAGACAGTATCGCCACCTTGCCCAAGGCCGAACAGGAAGAGTTGGAGTCTTTGCGGCCCTTGCAGTTCGTGATGAAGATGAGGGAGGAAACCAAAGAGCTCGATATGCGGCTGATCTATGCTTTCAAAAAGCTCGATGACCTGGCCCAATTTGCCAAGGCGGTGAACAAGGCCAACATCAAGGAGATGCAGCAGGTGATGGACCCCATGTCGGCCATGGGCGCTTCAAGTGGGGATTCCGCGTCCCAGAACAAGGGACTCTCCGATTTTTACGCCACGGCCCAATCGTTCCATACCACCTTTACGACTACCGGTTTTACGCGCACGGTCACCGAGGAAGCCAGGATCGAGCTTGAAAAGAAGAAAGACACGGCCATCAAGGCCGACGATCCGTTTGTGGATATGATGCGCTTTAAACAGGTGTACCGTTTTCCCTATCGCATAAAAAGCGTGAGCAACCCCCATGCGAGGATCATGCCCGATTTTATGGGGGTGGAACTGGAAGCCAATATGTTCGAAGCGAACAATGACCCCGACTATTTTAATATTGAAGTAGTATTCGAGCAGTGAACAAACGGGTTTGTAAACGATGGAATTTTTATAAGCAGATGACAATTTTTCCCTCCCTTTAGCTTTGGGTAGGGAAATAGCAGTGTCGACCATGACCGAAAAAACCATTCCCCGGCCCTAAAGGGTGCGTTTTTTTCTACCTTTCGGCCAAACTTGCATTAGCGCTGGGCGGCCAACAGCATCAATCGAATCTTGAATCTGATAGTGGGCGAAAGCGCATCATCTTAAGTAAGCGTTTGAAGGTAATCCTGTTTGAAAATGATGAAATAGATTACAATTTTCCCTCCCTTTAGGGATGGGGTAGGGAAATACCAGTGTCGACCATGACCGAAAAACCATTCCCCGACCCTAAAGGGTGCGTTTTTTTCTAGCTTTCGGGCAAACTTGCATTAGCGCTGGGCGGCCAACAGCATCTATCCCATCTTGAATCTGATTTTGGGCGAACCTATAGTATCACAAGTTAAGGCTTGAAGGTAAGCAGGTCTGAAAATAATGAAATAGACTACAATTTTCCCTCCCTTTAAGGTTGGGGTAGGGAAATAGCAGTGTCGACCATGACCGAAAAAACCATTCCCCGACCCTAAAGGGTGCGTTTTTTTCTACCTATCGGGCAAACTTGCATTAGCGCTTGAGGGTCAATAGCATCAATCAAATCTTGAATCTGATAGTGGGCGAACGCGCATTATCGAAAGTTTAGGGTTGAAGGTAATCCTGTTTGAAAATGATGAAATAGATTACAATTTTCCCTCCCTTTAGGGATGGGGTAGGGAAAACCGATCATTTCCATCCCGATATGTTTATTTTTGTAGGGTGACAAGAAACAAAACAGTAGCAGTACAGGATCTGGGTTTAAAAGACTATAAGGAAACCTGGGACTACCAAGAACTGCTCTTCCAGAAGACCGTTGACCTGAAGATCAGGAACCGGCGGGAGGGCTTAGGCTTGCAGACGCCCAACCACTTCCTCTTCGTGGAGCATCCGCATGTGTATACCCTGGGCAAGAGCGGCGATCGGTCGAACCTTTTGGTCGATGAGGCACAGCTCAAGGCCAAGGGCGCTAGCTTTTATAAGATCAACAGGGGCGGCGACATCACCTACCACGGCCCGGGGCAGATCGTGGGCTATCCCATTTTAGACCTCGACAATTTCTTTACCGACATCCACCAATACCTGCGCTTTCTGGAAGAGATGGTAATCTTAACTTTGTCTGAATACGGCCTTAAAGGGGAGCGTTCGGAAGGGGAGACCGGGGTCTGGATCGATGTGGGCACCCCTTTTGCCCGAAAGATCTGCGCCATGGGGGTGAGGGCCAGCCGCTGGGTGACCATGCACGGCTTTGCGCTGAACGTGAACGTGGATCTGGGCTATTTCGACCTGATGATCCCCTGCGGCATCAAGGACAAGGCCGTGACCTCCCTGAACGTGGAACTGGGAATCAAAGAAGTGCCCATGGGCGAGGTCAAACAAAAATTGCTGAAACATTTTGCGGCGCTTTTCGGGGCGCAGATCGTAAAGGAGAAAACAGGGGTTTAAGCCCTGGGTTTTTAGTTCGGCAAAACCAAAACCTCTACCCTTCTGTTCTTTGCCCTGTTTGCGTCGGAATCGTTATCGACCATGGGTTTTTCTTCGCCATAGCCTTGCTCTTTCCATTTGAATTGTTGGCTGGGCAATAATTTTTTCAATTCAGCGGAAACGCTTTTGGCCCGTGCTAGGGACAGTTTTTTGTTGCTTTCGGCACTGCCCACATCGTCGGTATGGCCTTCAACGGTGACATTGCCCCTTTCCAAAATCTTCAGGCTTTTCGCCAATTCCTTGAGCGCTTCTTTTCCGGCGGGTCTCAGTTCCGATTTGCCGGTATCGAACAGAACCTGACTGTCCAGATTCAACCGTACCGCCGATCCTATGGCCGCTATGGCATCGACATCGGCCCCCGGGATACCGCTGGAGGTCTCCAGGTCGGTCAGCCGTACATAATAATACAGTTCATCGCGCTTCACGAAATCGTGGATATCCACCTCGGCCACCCCGCCCGAGATCTCGCCCACGGAGATCCAGGTCTTGCCATCTTTTGAAATGTCGAGATCGGTGGGCTCGATTTGGCCCAGTTCAAAAATATAGAGGTCGGGGCCGTTCACATCCACCAAGGCATTGTCCTCGAACTTTATCACAAGGCTCCCTTTCAAGCCCATGCTGTGGACGTTCATCAGGGAACTCATCCCGGTCTTATAGGCGTCGGGCTCGCCCAAACTGAAACTTGCGGTATTTTTGTTTTCAGGGTGGTCGACAGCGATGACCCGATCGGCGAACGACAATTTGCCCAAAGGCAGGTATACGGCCTTGCCCCGGTTGCCGAAATAGGTCATGCCCGCCTCGTCCCCGAAATAAAGATCGGGGTTCCTGCTCTTAAAGGTTTTCTGTGCCTGGGTCACTTCCTTTTTTTTTGTGGCCAAGCGCTTGATGATGCTATTGAATTCCTTCCCCTGCCTTTCGGCATAGGTTTCCGTGATCTTGTTTTCCGCGGCCATTTTTTCGAGGTCGGTACTTTCAATGAGCTGCTGTAACTGGTCCATTTCGGCCGTGCTGTGCAGGTTGCCGTAGGCTCTGCCAAAGTCACGCATCATGTCCATTTCTTCTCTGGTCATCTTTCCTTTTGGGGGCGATTCTTTTTTTGGACTGCTTTTCTTTGAGGTTTCCTTCATCTGGTCGATGGTTTCTTGATCCATGTCCAGCACCTGAAAACTGTTCTGTCCGGTCATTGAATCTACCTTCTTGAGTTTGGCTATGGTGGCCTCCACCCCCGATTCGGCATTGAGTTTTTCAAAAGCGGCGGTAAGGTCGTCCATGTTGCCGCTCAATCTTCTTTGGCGCTTTTCCTCCGCTTTACCTTCCACTTTTTCGCGCTCTATGGCCTCGGCCATCAAGGCTTCCAACATCGTTACCATCCCTGATGAATCGGCGGGCATGCTTTCCATTTCCTTTAATTTTTGCAGGTATTCTTCCTTCACCGCTTCATCGGCGCCGATCGATTCCAGGAACGCCTCGGTGGTTTCGCCAAAGGTATTTGCCCCTTGATTTGTTTGGATCGTTTCCTCGACCACCTTGGTAGTTGGATCCATTGCCTCTTTGTCCTGCTCTTTGGGGTCGGTTTTGCATGAGGAAATTAATAGGACTAGACAGAATAGTAATTGATATTTCATTATTTGTTCCTTTTATATTTATCCTTCATAAATGAATAATAGATAAAACCGGCATTACTATACCAATTTTCAAAACCGAGCATTGCTTCGCATTTATCTATTTGAAGAAGTATTTGATAGAGATCAGCTATCATATCTTGATATTTTTTTTCATAAGTGATGTCAAATTGCTGCATTGCCTTAAGAATTTTAATTTTCTCATTCTGCCAAGCAATACCAACTACCCCATGGACGGATGAAACATCATCACCAAAATTTATTTTATAATCCGTATAACGGTCTATGTTTGCAGTAATTATTCGTAATTGTTCCAATAGGAATCTTCTTTCGTCCAATTTGGCATAGGCTTTTTTTAGGCACTCACAACCTGACTTTTTATTATCATCATCACTGTCTCTTGGTCCACTTGAATCACCCGGGCCTCCGGAACCAGGACCATCCCCATCTTCTGAGCTTGGTGAACCTCCCGAGCCTCCAGGACCAGGTCCATTCCCGCCTTCAGGGTTTCTTGGTTCCCCTGGGCCTCCAATACCACTGCCATTACCACCGCTACTATTATTGGTGCCATTTCCAGAACTGCTAATTTCCTTTGTTTTTGTTCTGTTCGGAGATTGTTCCGATCCAACATTAGTTGATGTATTGTTTTTGTTATTAAGAGCATTCGGATCTATTTTTAGTGGTGCATCAGGAAAGTCACCACGATCTATTAGATTACCGTCTTTACTGTATTTGGGTTGTCTTACGTGAACATCGGTACTTTCCGAACCGTTTAAAAAAGGATTCATAACTGGAATTCCAGTTTCAGGATCCACCCTCAACGGTGCATTTGGAAAATCCCCCGGATCTTTAAGATTTCCGTTCCGATCATATTCGGGGGGCATCAATTTGGTGGTGCCATCAGTTCCACCTTCAATAAAGGGGTTATCTGATGGGGAATTGTTTGTCGGGCTTATTTTTAAGGGAGCATTTGGAAAGTCCCCTCGATTTTTTAAATTTCCTTGAGAATCATATTGTGGCAATCGAAGGGATTTTGAATTTCCCGAAATTTGCGATTCGCCAGGCCCATTATCAGGTTTGTTATCAGAATTACCTCCGGCGGCTTCCATAGGTTGGAATTTATCCGGATTTTCTGCACTGTCGTTGTCGTTATCCCCGGCACCCGCAGGTGTATTTTCATTCCAATTATTGTCATTACCACTACCGGGGGAGTTATTGCCATTTTGATCTATATTTGTATATGAATTTAGGCAGGATGAAGGTAATCTAGGTTGTCCGGCAGGATCCATATCGACGTCTGAACCTTTATCCATGTCATCCAGATAATTTCTCATATCGTCCATTCCTTGTTGAAGCGCGTTTAATGC
Organism: uncultured Flavobacteriaceae bacterium; assembly: GCA_963710535.1. Taxonomy (GTDB): domain Bacteria; phylum Bacteroidota; class Bacteroidia; order Flavobacteriales; family Flavobacteriaceae; genus Pelagihabitans. The sequence continues at coordinate 233,209 of CAVQAW010000010.1, read as the reverse complement.
ACTTGCATAATCATCCATTTTGAATATAACCTCCATAAATTCATCACTATTTTTCATTGCATTCACTATGGCTTGTTCAAAGCCCGCAGAATTTGATCTACGAGCATTGCTATAAATTATTGTTTGGCTTAAAAGAAATATGATCAACAGAAGACTACTTTTGTTGGATTTCTTTTTTATTAAAATAAAGACCAATAAAATGGCTATTAGGGCCAGCAATCCTATGATGTAGTATAACATATTAGGATTATCCTGACTTCCATTACTACCAGCCATTTCATTGCCTTCACTTGATGTTAATGTGGTATTTGCAATTGAATTTGTGTTATCGACCGCATAAAATAGTTCTGATTTTGGCATAATTGCGCCACTTGTCCAAACTGCTAAATCAAAGGGCACATTGACTTCCGAACTGGTAAGTATTATGCCGAATTTTTCAGCTGTATCAAATGAGATTTGATAAATGCCATTTGAGGTCTTGCCACTTCTTTTTACATCCTGCCAATTGTTTTTTACGATGTCTATTTTTATTTCTTGACCTGGATCTTTTGTAATTACGGTCACCATAATTCGCTCAACCACTTTTGATATTTCAGCCTTGAATCTTAGACTGTCAGGCTCTGTTTCCCCTTCCATATATGCCGAAATGACTTTTTCGTTTTGGGTATCGGGTGAGAAGATTAAGTTATACGTGTTTTTCTTTACATCCAACTCAGGAATTATAATTTTGTCACTTTGAGAATAAACGCTTGATGAAAACACAAAAACCAGTATTGTGCCAATCCATAATTTTACAATCTCTTTCATAATAAATTGATTTATCATTTTTGTTTTTCAAATAAATAATCTGAAAGTCCAATCGTTATTGCTTCTTGTTTGGCCTGTTGAGGTTTTGTTCATTGATAAAGAATTGATTGGATACAATTTCTTAAATACCACAACCGGAAAAAGTGCCATAGAATTTTTCACAATACAGTCTTTAAAATTCTATTTCTTAAACATCTTTTTCAGGTCGTCGGTATCGGAATAGGGCACCCCCGAAAAGTTAAGATCGGAAATGGTGATGAGCAGGTCTGAGGCATTGCCGAGTTTGTCCTTTTCAAAGTCGTTCTGTACGGTGAACACCGCATTGCCCGCGGCGACGCGTTCGTCTTCGTCCAGGGAGACGGTGCCGCTCATGCTGGCTTCGGGATTTTTATCCAAGCGGTTTGCGGCCTGGTTATAAAAATTGGTGAATAAATTGCCTTCCCTATCCGGGCGCTTCAGCTCTGCCAGAACGCGGATCAGGGTATTGGCGTCCACATCGTATTCGAGTTGCACGGCTTCACTGCCTTTTTCCAGTTGCTTCTTAAAGGTGATTATGGCGGTGCGCAGCTGTGTGGAGCTGTTGCGCGATACCAGGCCGTCGGCCGAGGTATACCCCCAATCTTCCCCGTTGATCTTGCACAGATAGGTGGTGTTGTCGGCGTTTTTCGCCACCGTCTTTTCCTTGTTTTCCAAGGTGATTTCGGTTGCGCTTTCTGCAGTGTCCTGCGCTTTTTTAACGGTTTCGCCACAGGAAACAAGCAGGCTGAGTATGATGATGCGAATTGATTTTTTCATTGAAATGGTTTTATGGGTCAACTTCTTTTAGTTGAGGGTATCTTTTTTGGTTTGGAGGGTGAATTCCTTGGCCATGGCCGTTTGCAAGGAATCCTTGCCCTGGGCGTCCAGGGTTTTGGAATAACGCGCGTAGGAATCCCTCAAATTTTGCTTGTCGGCCTCCGGCATATCGCTTTTGTTCACAAGATCCAGATAATTGTTCACCTCCCCATTGCCTCCTGTCAGTTCTTCGCCAAAAATGTCACCCAGGGTGGCTGCCTGCAGATCTAGGAAATTATTGGTGACCGGGGTTTCCGGTTTCGGATCGGTCTGGGCCTGTACCAGGGCCATGCTGGCCAAACAGCCCATCAATAAAAGTGTTTTGTGTGTTTTCATCTTGCTTGTTTTTTATGTTGTTACTGGTCTTTGATCTTTAATGGTGTTTTCCCGTAAAAGGTTAACATTATGGCTTCTTTTTAAAGGTGGTCTGCTTGATGATCTTGTTCCTGTGCATGATATTGAGCCGATACTGCCCATCTTCCAAATAGTTGATGTTCAAGAATATCTGGTTTTCGGAAAAATCCTCAAGCGTGCCTTCCAGGCCATCTTGCTTATTGTTCATCGGTGATGGGATAAAAGCCACGGGGGATGCGACTTCATTCAAGCTTGAAGGTACTAACGGGCCCTATAATGGATCATGAAATATGTAACAGAAGCTATGAAGTATGTAACATGCCCGCCGGGCCCCGTGTTTGCTGGGACTTTATAAACGGTTATGTTCGTTTGGCATACTCGGTGGGGGTACATTGGTAGGTTTCCCGGAAGCATTTGGCGAAATAGGCAGGGTCGTTGAAGCCCACGCTATACCCTACCTCCGAAATGTTGCCGTTCGACTGCCTTAAAAGTTGGGTCGCCAGTTTCAAACGTTGCGACCGCACGAATTCGGAGGCCGACAGGCCGGTCAGGGCCTTCAGTTTTCTGTGGAGCTGCATGCGGCTCATGTGTACCGCTTGGCTGAAAGTCTCGGTACTGAAGTTGCCATCGACCAGTTTTTCGTCCAACACGGCCTGTACCTTTTCCAGAAAACGTTCATCGACCGGGGTAATGGCGATGTCCTTGGGCCTGAGGATCACTTCCTGGCTGTAGCGCGATTGCAGTTTTTTCCTCAGGGCGATAAGGCTCGCCACTTTCGACAGCAGCAGTTTTTGGTTGAAGGGCTTGGTGATATAATCGTCGGCACCCACTTTGATTCCGGTCAGTTCATTGGCATCGCCCGCCTTTGCGGTCAACAGGATGATGGGGATGTGGCTGCTGCGCTCGTCTTCCTTCAAGGTCCTGGTCAGTTCAATGCCGTCAATTCCCGGCATCATCACGTCCGAGAGGATCAGATCGGGCACCTGTTCCAGGGCCAGGGCAATGCCTTCCTCCCCATTGTTTGCCGTTAGCACTTTGTAGGCCGTTTTAAAGGTGTCGAAAAGCAAGGCCCGGATATCGGGATTGTCTTCCACCACCAACAACAAAGGCAGGCCGGCGTTTTCCAACACTCCGTCTGCCATTTCCCCATTTGTCGCGAAGGCGACGGGGACCGCTACTTCCTTATCGGCCGAAGGGGCCTTCAGGAGGGCATCCTTGAACTTGGACTTGTCAACGCAGAGGGTTACCTTAAAACGCGTCCACCGATCGGGCGTACTGTCTACCTTGATATTTCCTTGGTGCAGGGCCACCAATTCCTTGACCAGGGAAAGGCCGATCCCCGCCCCATCATTTTGGCCATTGGTTTGGTAGAAACGATCGAAAATGGTGCGCAATTGTTGTTTGCTGAGCCCTTCACCGGTATTGGCTACGGTAAAGATGAGCTGGTCATTTTCGATGGATGCCGTTACCGTTATCTTACCGTATTCGGGCGTATATTTGATGGCATTGCCGAGGAGGTTCACCGTTATTTTTTCTAGGGCATCGCAATCGAACCAGGCCTGGGCTTCCTTATCGGTGATGTCAAAGGTCAGTTCGATCTGCTTTTGCTTGGCCAAAAAGGAAAAAGATTCGCTCCAGGCGGCGATCAATTGGGTGGGCCTGCCCTTTTCCAACTGGATTTTCAGGGCGCCGCTGTCGATCTTTGAAAGATCCAACAGCTGGTCTACCAACGACAGCAACCTATTGGTGTTTTTGTAGGCCATTTCCCAATGTCTTCTCTGTTCCAAGGACAGGTCGGGGGTGGCCAGGGCCTCCTGGATTGGGGCCGAAATCAGGGTGAGCGGGGTCCTGAACTCATGGGAGATGTTGGTGAAGAAATGGTTTTTCAGGGCATCGAGTTCTTTGAGCTTCTCGGTGGTTTTCCGTCGGTTTCGGTAAAGCACAAAAAGGAATATTCCGGCGATCGACATCAACCCGATCCCTCCCAGAAACAAATTGCGCTGGCTTTTTTGCAATTGTACCGTGACTTCATTTTGGGCCTTTAACAAAGCGATTTCCTGTTCTTTTTTTTCGGTTTGGTATTTGGCTTCGAGGGTTTTGGAAGAACTGCGGTTGAATTTTTCCAAAAGCTCGATTTTCAGGTCATAGGCTTCCTGATAATAGGTACTGGCCTCTTTGTAATTGCCGATCTGTTGGTTGCAAAAGGCCAGATCGCGCAGGGTACGGTGGTAGAGTTCAATACTGTCCCTTTTCGCTTTTTGGAACAGTGTTTTTGCCGTTTCCAAGGGCGCAAGGGCCTCGGCGTAGGCGTTCTTTTTCCGTCTTAAAAAGTTGCCGTAATAGTAAGCCGCGTTCGCCTGTTCCAAGCTGTTCTCTTTTTCGGAGAGATAGGCCATATTGCTCAAATGGGTTTGTTCGGCCATCTCCAGACTATCGACCCCTAAGAAATAGGCAGCTTTGATCAGGTTTAACCGCGATACCCGTTTCTCGTTGTCGCGCTTTTCAAAATAGGGCAGTGCCAGATCGATATATTTTTTGGCCTCCGGAAAATTCCCGATCATCTGGTTGAGGTCGGAGAGCTGTATATAGGCCAGGTGCTCACTTTCAACGGCCTTTATTTCCTTGGCCATGGCCAAGGCCTCGAACAATAGCGCATGGGCCATATTGGTCGTTTCCCGGGTGAACGACAGTTTCGATATTTCGGCCCTCCTCAGGATGCCATCAATGGTCGACGGGTTTTTGATGCCAAGGTTTTTTGAAAGGGAGTCGATCTTTAAAAAATAGGGAAGGGCCGTCGCGAAATCCTGCTTTTCATACAGGGTCTCGCCCTTGGTAAAATAGAGTTCGATCAACTGGGCGGGGCGGTTCAGGGCAAGCGCTTTTTTTTCGGCCAAGTCAAAATACCCCTGCTGTTCTTGTTTTTTGATGGCATCGGTCATCTTTACCAGTTGGATGAGGGCCTCGATCTCCACCGAATCCTCAGTGTTTTTGCCCAGGCCATCATAATTTTGCTTCGCATAGGCATAGGCGCTATCAAAACGTTGGACGTTGAAAAAGGAATCCGATTTCTTTTGGGTGATCCAAAAGGTTTCGGGCTGGGCTTTCCCTTGCCCAAAAGACATTACGTTAAACAATAGGATAACAGCAATAAGGCAAGTGTTTGTCCTCGATTCACCCGATATGCCAAAAAGTGTACCCATAGGCTTTTATGCCGATTTGTTTTGATAGTAATGCAATAAAAAAACCGAGCCATGGGCTTCGGTTTTGTAAAATTTAAAAAAGGTTAATTATTAAAGGCGGTAAGCAGACTGATTCCGGTGAGCTTCCCTTTTTTGTTATAGGATTCCTGCTTTACCATGCCCACGCCCTGGGCGATCCATTGTTTGCCGCTGCTGCTGACCTTAAAGCCCATCTTGGCCTCGGTATCGAAAGTGATCACATAGCAGTCGAAGGTGCCGGCCGGGGTGGTAAGGCTTTCCCGCGCCTCTACCTTTCGGTTGAATATGTTGGTGTTCATTTTCATGTTGATCGGTGCCATACGAACGGTCATCAGCATTTCTGAATCGGGGAGGGTCTGGCCCACCGACAGGTTGTTGGGCAAGATCAGGTCGGTGCCCGTCATATCTATTTCCATGTCCTTGTATTGTTCCGTGATGCCGGGTGCGGCAAGCGATTTGAAATCGATAGACACTCCATCGGCGGTACAGGTGATGCCATATTCCGAGGCGGTGATCATCTCACCTTTTTCGTCGTGCATTTCATAGGCAAAGGTGGCGGTATTGTCGCTGGCTTCCTTTACCAAATAATCCAACACCCCGATCTGCTTGTCTTTTTCATCGTACAAGGTGATCTGGAAGGTGGTGCCTTCTTCAAAGGGATAATAGCTGCTGCAGGTGGTCTGTGCTTTTGCACCAAGCACGGCCAGTAATAAGATCAAATTGATAATCAAGCGGTTTTTCATATAGTTTACATTTTTATAAATTCTACCCTTCTGTTTTGCGCCTTGCCATCGGCATTATTATTATCGCCAACGGGCTCGGATTCCCCTTTTCCATCCGTGGTAAGCCGATCGCCGGAGATGCCATAGACCGATTGTAACGCACTCTTCACGGCTTCGGCCCTTTTTTTGGAAAGCTCCATATTGGAAGCATCGTCCCCATCGCCGTCGGTATGGCCGACGATTTTGAGTTTCATCGCCGATTCCTGCTTTAAAACCTGGGATATCTGCAAGATAATGCCCATTGATTGGGGCTGGATATTGGCTGAACCGCTATCGAAAAGAATACCATTGGTCGTAACCTTACCCTCGGAAATCAATTGTTTTCGAAGATCCAAACCACCTTCGGCAACCCTGAGGTTGTTGATAAAAGCACGTTCCTCCCCATCCGCCAACCCATCGGGTGTGAACCGGATATAGTTTAAAGGCGCACCCGGGGCCACCAAACGGGGCACATCGACATATTTGGTCTCGTTCACCCATAAACGAAAGCGTTGGCCATTGACCGCAATGGCCACATGGGGCCTATTCATGACGGCTTCCCGAATATCGGCCTGAACACCGTTGTTGATGGTGTTCTCGTTATTGATTTTGTTCCAGATGCGAATATCGACGTTGACATACTGGGCCAAGGGCAGCCTTACGTTCACCACATTCTTGCCAGCCCTGTAATAATCGTAGGAATTGTTTTCCTCAAGGCTCACGTCCAGGGCAGCTGTACTGGAAGTTTTTTGGCTCAAGCCCAAAGTAAGTATATCAAATTCAATGGTATATTCCTCTGCAAGTTTTGAAACGTCGGGAAAATAAGCACTGCCCGTCTTCAGTTCGAACCATTTTTCGGAGGAGCCGTTGACGGTCACCACCTCACCATTGCCGTTGGTGTCCCATTTAGAAGGGAAGTCGCCTACAAAATCATTCGAAAAATCATCAAAAAAGAGCAGTTTGTCACCCGGCACGAAATCATATTTGCTGTAGACGGTTATCGCTTTTGGTGCTCCGGGAACATTCGGGGAAGGAGACTTCTGATTCCCTTCGGAAGGGATGGGTATCATCGATGGTTCGCCATTGCCGGCATCAGTGGGACTACGTTTATCGTTCGGCCCTTTGGATCCCGGTTCCAGAATACTGTCCAAGGCCGCGTCGGTTTTCTTTTGGGTTTCCCTGTCCACCCTGTTTTCCACGGTACGCTCAGCGGCTCTTTCCGCTCTTTTCCCTAATTTTTTCAGGAGTTGGCCATGGGCAAGGGGCGTAAAGGCGAACATCGCCAATAAGAGCAATGCCCCATGCCGGTTCAAAGTTTTCATTTTCAATCATTTTAAGTGTTCTATAAATATAAGAAATTATGACTTCACTTTTTGGGCTACGGCATAAAGATCGGACGAATCGTACATTTGGGGAAAAGACAGGAACAAGGTAACTCCCTCAAGGGCAAAAACGAACGAGAAATTCGTGTGTGGCTGCCTAAAATGTGTGATTGGTCGTCGCTGTGGTATAAATGGAACTTACCGTCAATCGATTTTATACACCACGACCGCATTTTCCTGTTCCTTCACGGCCAGTTCCAAACGCTGGTCGTTGTCGATGTCCTGCAGGTCGATCATGGAAGTGCCGAACACCGGGAAGTTGGCAATGGGGACCCCCAGGCTGTCGAAAAGGTACACCTTTTGGTTCTGGATGTCCGTGACGGTCACATAGATCTTGTTGTTGATATAAAAGATTTTGGGCTTGGTGTAGACCCCCAGTTCCAGTTCCAGCTTTTTGCCCTTGATGCTCAAAACGTTGTCGTTCATATATACCAGGGTATTGCCGAAAGCATCGGTGCCATGGTCTTTGTTGAGGTTCAGATTCGTTTTTGCGGCTTTACCATTGGTGCCGATCTGGTACAGCATCCCGTTTTTATCGGTCGCCACGAATTGGTTTTTATAGAGGAGCACTTCATTGGCCGAAAAATCGATCTTCTCGTTCATCTTGGTGCGGGTATTGCCCCTGCGATCTAAAATCTTGAGGCTACCGTCTTCCAACTTGAATACCAAATAATCCCTGTTCCCCACCACAAAATGTTTTGGGGCATCGACCACTGCGGCATCGGCTTTTTTGAATTTGAACCCGCCCACGATCTTGCCGTTGCGATCGTACATGAAAATATTGGTGCCCTGGGTGACCACCAAACGGTACTCCCGTTTGTTTTCATAGTCGAAAACGGCCAGGGGGTTGACATTGCCGCCTTCGAAGCTTTTGGTCAGCGCCTTTACCTCATTGCCATCGCGGTCGATCACCAAAAGCTGGTTATTGGTGGTAAAGGCCAATTGCAAACGGCCGTTTTTGAATACGTCTACCTGGTGGATGGCCCCTTGGATACGTCCCTGCAGTTGTTTTTTCCATAGGATCTTGCCGGTATTGGAAACCAGGTACAGGTTATTGTCAATATCCTGTACCACCAGCTCCTTTTTCTTGTTCAAATGGTTGAGCACGAATTGGGGGGCGGTTATGATATCACTGTCGAATTGTACCGTAAACATGGGTTTGGCCACCCTTATACGACCGCGTTTGTCTATCTTCTGTGCGGAGGCATTGATCAGGAAGAGGTCGCCGTCGGCCACCATTTGTGCCGTAAAATTGTACCCGGAAAAACCGTTCTTCTTCAGGCCTTGTCCGATTTCGGGCAGGAGGTGTTGCTGTACCATTTGCTCCATATAGGCCGAATTGCCCATATAAAGGATGGAAGCGGAGGTAACTGCGGTCTGTCCGGCAATTTCATAGGTCGGGCCATTGTTGAAAGTGGTACCGTTTTTGTAATTGCTGATGATCGATTGCAGGAAGTCTTTATCATTCGTAAACACAAAGGCGTTTTCCAAAATGGTCCCGTAGCGTGCCTCAAAATTTTCCGCCAACGGAACCAAGCCCTTGATTAAAAAGTCGGTCTGTGCCAATTCGTATATAGGATTGCCCTGATAGTCTACAACGCTGGTTTTGATCAGCTCAAGATGGTCTGCAATCCGTTCGGATCCATAGGTGTTCAACACCATGGCCGTTTGGTCTTTTTGATAGATAAAACCAATTTCTTCCACGGCATTGAAAAGGGAATCGGTCTGCTCGATGGCCGGGTAATAGCGGTGTTGGTTCCTTACAAAGCCTTTGAAATCATCGAAGGAATAGCTAAGGATGGCATCCGCCGTGATGGGGGCAAAAGAAGGGGTGACATTGGGCAGAGGCCTTGTGTTTTGAAAGAGATTCAAAAAGTCGGTCACCGAATCCCGTGCCATGCCGAGCCCGTTGAAGGACAGCTGTGTGGCCTTGGCATCGATGTCAAGGGCAACCCATTGGGTCAATCTTGAGATGTCGGCGCTGGTTTCCGGCATTGCAAAAGTGGCCAATAGGGAGTCGCTCTGGTTGAAGTTCACAAAAAGGGTCGCCGCTTGTCGTGGGTCCGAACTGTCGTACAACCTTTTGAACAAAGAGTCGATCAAAGGTCGATCGGATCCTGCAAGTGCCTGATTTAAATTGGCCTCCGACGAACTCATCACCACCATATCGTCAACCGTTCCACTGAAAAAAGTGTTGTTGTCGATGGTATATTTGGTAATGTTCCGGTCTTTATATTCAAGGGTCTCTATGGTTTTGTCCTTCAAGCTGTCGATGGCAAAGAGGCCGGGAGACCCTTTGGTGGCATAAAGGTAGCGCCATGGATCGGTTCCCGATTTTGACAGCACCGCAATACCGGGGGATTCTTGTTGGAGATGGGATAAAAACCGCAGGTTTTGCAGCACGGTCCCGTAAGGCTCAAGGTCCTCCAATCGGGTCAAAAAATCGTTGTTTTCGAGACTGTCCAAGAACTGCCCGAGGTGGTTGATCTTCAGTACCAAGACCGCGTCGGGGCCTACAAAACTGTCCAATGGCCTGGACTGTCCTTTATCCTTGGCGCAATTCAAAACCAAAAAGGGAAGCAGCAACAGCAGGTATTTAAACCTCATAGGTCTCAGTTTGCCACAAATTTATAATAATTAACACGGTTTAAAACGCCTTCTCCAAGAATTTGATAAGTGGTGCCTTGAAGAAAAAAATCCCTAAGCCGGAATTGTACTTTGGACGTAGCGGGCATCACAATGCCTTTGGCAAGAGGCGAAAACTCATGCGATGGTATTTGGTGGCGCCGTACTTGCGAATGGCGGCCCGATGTGCGGCCGTGGGATAGCCTTTGTTTTGGTTCCAATGGTACATCGGAAATTCTTCATGGATCTTGTCCATATAGGCATCACGATAGGTTTTGGCCAAAACCGAGGCGGCCGCAATGCTCATGAACTTACTGTCGCCTTTGATGATGCATTCATGCGGGATGTCGCCAAAGGGCCTAAAGCGATTGCCGTCCACGATAATATATTCCGGGGTCGTGATCAATTGGTCCAGGGCCTTGTGCATCGCCATGATGGAGGCATTGAGGATGTTGATCTCATCGATTTTTGTGGGATCGATATGCGCCACCCCAAAGCAGACCGCTTTTTCTTCCAATAGTGGTCTCAATATGTTTCTTCTGTTTTCGGAAAGTTGTTTCGAATCGTTCAGGAGTCCGTTTTGAAAATGCCTTGGAAGTATGATCGCGGCAGCGGTCACCGGCCCGGCGAGGCAGCCCCTGCCGGCTTCATCGGTACCGGCTTCCAGGAATTGGGTTTTATGGGAAATCAGCATTTTAATTGGCTTTCACCCCACGAATATAAGGTTTATGGTGCTAAGAAACTGGCCAAGAATTTTACCGACGAGGCATCCTTCCCTCTAAAACTTTCACATTTACTTACGAACAAAAAAATTAACTTTACCGGCTCAAGTGCTTTGAATGAGATTTATACTATTGCTCTTTTTCTTTTTTGTTGTCGGGCCATTGCTGGCCCAGGAAGAGACGGTTCCCCCGGCCGTGCGATGGACAGCCTGAAAGTCCGCGGCAAAACCAAGGCCATCCCGGCCAAGAAGGGAACGGGGCCCTCGCAAACCGAGGAAATCACCATCAAAGATTACATGATCATCTCCTATGCCAGGGATACCACCTATTTGGATACCACGCTTACCATCCAAAAAGAATACAAATACAATTATTTAAGGAAGGACGATTTTGAGCTGATGCCCTTTGCCAATGTGGGCCAGCCCTATAATAAATTGGGTGTCGATTTCGAGCGAAAAGACCTGTATCCGATGCTGGGGGCCAGGGCGAAGCATTACAACTATATGGAAGTATGGGATATCGATTATTACCATGTTCCCACCCCTATGACCGATCTTTTTTTCAAGACCACCTTCGAACAGGGCCAACTGCTCGATGCCAACCTTACGTTCAACACCTCAAGGCGCCTCAATTTTTCCATCGCCTATAAAGGTTTCCGTTCATTGGGGAAATATAGCGATGACCAGGCGGCATCCGGCAATTTCCGAACCACGGCCAATTATGAGACCAAAAACAGAAGGTACCAGTTAAGGACGCATATCGCAGCACAGGAAATCGAAACCGAGGAAAATGGTGGACTTGCGTTGAAGGAACTCCAATTCGAATCGGGAGAAGCGGAATTCACCGATCGTTCGAGGATCGATGTCAGGTTTTCCGATGCCAACAACCGGATTCTGGGCAAGCGCTATTTTTGGCAGCAGCAATACAAATTGCTGAAAAAGGATACCGACTCTACCCGTATCGAGAAAACCTCGTTGGCCATTGGCCACCAATTCAATTATGAGACCAAGTATTATCAGTTCACACAAACGGCCCAGAACGACTATTTCGGTCCGGGCATTGTCGCCGCCATCGATGATAAGGCCAGGCTAAAGACCATGTACAACCAGTTCAGCCTTGAGTTCTATAATTCGGTCCTGGGCAGGTTACAGGGCAATGTGAACCTATATAACTATAATTATTTTTTCAACAGCCTTTTGGTAACCGATGCGGGGACCATCCCAAACCAGTTGAAGGGGGAAGAGATTTCGGTGGGTGCCGACTACAGCAAAAGGATCAAGGGATTTGATGTCAAAGGTTCCTTCAAATATACGCTTGCCGGAGCGTTGACGGGAAACATTCTGGATGCCTCGGCAGGTTATCAGATCAATGAAAGCAATAAGTTTCGGGTAACCCTGCATTCCTCTTCCCGCATGCCCGATTTTAATTTTCTGCTCTACCAGAGCGATTACCTCAATTATAATTGGGACAATATTGAAGCATTCAAAAAACAAAGGGTGTACAGCCTTGCACTCAATTTGGATTCCAAGTTATTGGGAAGCATATCGGCGAAGTTCGCCACCTTGGACAACTACAGCTATTTTGCGCCCGACCCCGCCCAGGCTACCCAGGAACAATTGGATGCCGGTTTGGAGAATGCCTATTTGAAGCCCTTTCAGGAGGCCAGTGGGGTAAGTCATATTAAAGTGAAGTACAATAAGGAATTTAAGGTGGGACAATTCGCCCTCAACAATACGGTGATGTATCAGCAAGTGGCCCAGACCAATGCGGTGCTCAACGTACCCCAGCTCGTCACCAGAAATACACTTTATTATTCCTCCGATGTTTTTAAGAAGGCCATGTTTCTTCAGACCGGTATTACCTTCAAATATTTCACGGCCTACAACATGGATGCCTATAATCCTTTGCTCGGGGAGTTTTATGTACAGAACACGGAAAAGTTAGGCGCCTATCCCTTGCTCGATTTTTTCATCAATGCCAGGGTACAACAGACCCGAATCTATTTTAAGGCCGAACATTTCAATTCCTCTTTTGGGAAAAACAATTTTTATGCTGCTCCCAGTTACCCTTATCGCGACTTTGTGATCCGTTTTGGCCTGGTCTGGAATTTCTTTTCGTAGGCTTGTGCCGGGGCCATGGTAAAGATGCCCTTGCGATGTGAATTTGCCCCTTTTTTATAGCAATCCCTTGATGGTCAAGACCGTTGGCGGTCGGATTCGTTGGGTCAGTTCCGCTTGCGATGGGTCTGGTTTTGCCCATTACAGTAGCATTCATAAATTTCTTTTATTTTTTTTCGCCCGGGAAGGCTTGAACTACAGGGTTTTAAACCTATTTTTAAAATCCTTTCCAAAAAAAACGAGGCAAGTATTGTGTAAGCGAAAAAACCCTCTTATATTTGCACCCGCTTTGGGATTGGGGGAGCATGATGTAGGAGACGGTGTCGGAGGGATTTCCCTTTATTTCTGGGTGCTTGGGCCTTTTTTGGTCCGGGAGCGAAAAGTTCATTGGAATATTGTAAAGACAACAAAATGGGGGCCGGTAGACCGGTCCCCGACAAGGGGCGCGGCACAATGGCCGCGCCCCGGACAGTAATTGAATCGAGAGACGGGGCCGGGAGGGCTTTTCGGTCGGTGGCGATAGTTATATAAGAATCGACAATGAAGAGTTTGATCCTGGCTCAGGATGAACGCTAGCGGCAGGCCTAACACATGCAAGTCGAGGGGCAGCATTTCCAGCTTGCTGGAAGATGGCGACCGGCGCACGGGTGCGCAACGCGTATGGAACCTGCCCTCTGCAGGGGAATAGCCCATGGAAACGTGGATTAATGCCCCATAGTATCACTCCCCCGCATGGGCGGGGTGATTAAAGCCTTCGGGCGGCAGGGGATGGCCATGCGTACCATTAGCTAGTTGGTAAGGTAACGGCTTACCAAGGCTACGATGGTTAGGGGCCCTGAGAGGGGGATCCCCCACACTGGTACTGAGACACGGACCAGACTCCTACGGGAGGCAGCAGTGAGGAATATTGGACAATGGGCGGGAGCCTGATCCAGCCATGCCGCGTGCAGGAAGACGGCCCTATGGGTCTTAAACTGCTTTTGTACGGGAAGAAAAAGGGGCACGTGTGCCCTGTTGACGGTACCGTAAGAATAAGGACCGGCTAACTCCGTGCCAGCAGCCGCGGTAATACGGAGGGTCCGAGCGTTATCCGGAATTATTGGGTTTAAAGGGTCCGTAGGCGGGCCATTAAGTCAGGGGTGAAAGTCTGCGGCTCAACCGCAGAACTGCCCTTGATACTGGTGGTCTTGAGTTATGGTGAAGTGGCCGGAATATGTAGTGTAGCGGTGAAATGCATAGATATTACATAGAACACCGATCGCGAAGGCAGGTCACTAACCATTGACTGACGCTGATGGACGAAAGCGTGGGGAGCGAACAGGATTAGATACCCTGGTAGTCCACGCCGTAAACGATGGATACTAGCTGTCCGGGACCTTGAGTCCTGGGCGGCCAAGCGAAAGTGATAAGTATCCCACCTGGGGAGTACGTTCGCAAGAATGAAACTCAAAGGAATTGACGGGGGCCCGCACAAGCGGTGGAGCATGTGGTTTAATTCGATGATACGCGAGGAACCTTACCAGGGCTTAAATGCATTTTGACAGGGCCAGAGATGGCTTTTCCTTCGGGCAATTTGCAAGGTGCTGCATGGTTGTCGTCAGCTCGTGCCGTGAGGTGTCAGGTTAAGTCCTATAACGAGCGCAACCCCTACCGTTAGTTGCCAGCATGTCATGATGGGGACTCTAACGGGACTGCCGGTGCAAACCGTGAGGAAGGTGGGGACGACGTCAAATCATCACGGCCCTTACGTCCTGGGCCACACACGTGCTACAATGGCCGGTACAGAGAGCAGCCACTGGGCGACCAGGAGCGAATCTATAAAACCGGTCACAGTTCGGATCGGGGTCTGCAACTCGACCCCGTGAAGCTGGAATCGCTAGTAATCGGATATCAGCCATGATCCGGTGAATACGTTCCCGGGCCTTGTACACACCGCCCGTCAAGCCATGGAAGCCGGGAGTGCCTGAAGTCCGTCACCGCAAGGAGCGGCCTAGGGCAAGATCGGTAACTAGGGCTAAGTCGTAACAAGGTAGCCGTACCGGAAGGTGCGGCTGGAACACCTCCTTTCTAGAGAAGGCCGTCGGCCGATGTGCCCGACCGTGCCCCGTCCCCTCGATTTATTTTGATCGCTGTCCGGATCAGGTTGTCTTTATGGTAAACTATAATAGGTAAAGCGGCGCCCAAGGGCGGTCAAGTCCGTGCGCGCTCGGGAGAGTCCCGTAGCTCAGCTGGTTAGAGCGCTACACTGATAATGTAGAGGTCGGCAGTTCGAGTCTGCCCGGGACTACGCATGAGCCCGGCCCCTTGAAGGGGGGAGGGCGTGAAGTTCATTTTTTTTGGAATACTGGAAATTCTGGGGGTTGGGACCACCGCCGACTGCGGACCGGCAAGGGCCGACCACGGTTACGGGGGATTAGCTCAGCTGGCTAGAGCGCCTGCCTTGCACGCAGGAGGTCATCGGTTCGACTCCGATATTCTCCACCAGGTACAGAGATTCGGCCACGGGGGCCGGAGCGTCCCGATCTCGCATCGGGAAGGTCATCGGTTCGACTCCGATATTCTCCACGATGGATGCTTTAAAAAGTGGATCGTAATGATGGAAACAAGAAAAGCTTGCTTTTCATGGTTTCTGAAATGAGATACCTTTCAAAGCATCCTCAAAATCGGAGTTTGAGGAGCAACGCAAGTTACTCCGATAACGGAAGATTTTGGACAAGGTTCATTGACATATTGGGACAGGGCGCTCATCTTTAGGGATGGGCGCGCGAAGAATACAGTAGAACGAATTTTTTAGGTAAAGTACGAGAGTAAGAATAGAGTAAGAAGGTTTGGCGACAAGCTGGAAAAGGGCGTATGGGGGATGCCTAGGCTCTCAGAGGCGAAGAAGGA
>CAVQAW010000010.1:0-212500 GCA_963710535.1 uncultured Flavobacteriaceae bacterium | reverse complement strand
GGCATGATTTCAAAATTCGAAACCGATTTAGCTCCCTGCCGAAAAGACGTGCCGATACAATCCGAACCGGTATCCCCGCCACCTATGACCACCACATGTTTTCCGGTCGCCTTGATTTCTTCGCCCAGCTCCTTGATGCCATCGACCCTTCTGTTGTTCTGGGCCAAGAAATCCATGGCCTGCACCACGCCTTTCAGGTCGGCACCCTTAATGGGTAAGGGCCTGCGCACCGTGGCACCGCCACACAGCACCACTGCATCAAAATCTCTTTTGAGCAGGTCGGCTTTGATGTCGACCCCGATATGAACGCCACATTTGAAGGTGATGCCCTCCGCTTCCAAAACCGCCAATCTTCTGTCGATGACATGCTTTTCCATCTTAAAATCGGGGATGCCAAAACGGAGCAATCCACCAGGTTTCTCGTCCCTTTCAAAGACGGTTACCCAGTGTCCCGCTCGGTTCAGCTGTTGTGCGGCCGCCAAACCGGCCGGTCCCGAACCGATGACCGCAATCTTTTTTCCGGTCCGGTTGGTCGGGGGTTCGGCAATGACCCACCCTTTTTTAAAGGCGGTTTCAACGATGTTCTTTTCAATATTTTCTATGGTGACCGGGTCTTCGTTGATGCCGAGCACACAGGCTTCCTCACAGGGTGCGGGGCATAACCGCCCTGTGAATTCGGGAAAATTATTGGTGGCATGTAAAATTTCGGCCGCCTTTTCCCATTTTCCACGATATACCGCATCGTTAAAATCGGGTATGAGGTTGCCCAAAGGGCAGCCACTGTGGCAAAACGGAATACCACAGTCCATACATCGCGCGCCTTGATCCTTAAGTTCTTTTTCCTTTAAAGGCAGGGTGAACTCCTTGTAGTTCTTTACCCTTTCTTCGACGGGTGCGTATTGTTCTACCTTTCTATCGAATTCCAAAAATCCTGTTATCTTTCCCATTTTCCGATTTATATGGTTTGTAATTTTTCCTGTTCCATTCGGATCAAAGCCTGCTTGTACTCCTCAGGGAATACCTTCACAAATCGATCCAGACATACGTCCCAATTTTCAAGAATCCGCTGTGCCAACGGACTGAGCGTGGCGTTATAGTGATTTTCGATCAATGCCCTCAGTTGGGCGACGTCTTGATCTTCATCTACCTTTAACAGGTTAAGATCGGCCGTATTGCACTGGTTCACAAAAGTTTTCTTTTCGTCGAAGACATAGGCGATTCCACCGCTCATGCCTGCACCAAAATTTCTGCCCACTTCTCCGAGGATAACGGCTACGCCGCCTGTCATATATTCACAGCCATGATCCCCAATGCCTTCCACGACGGCATGTGCCCCCGAATTGCGGACACAAAACCTTTCTCCCGCCTTGCCGTTGATATAGGCTTCGCCACTGGTAGCGCCATATAATGTTACATTACCGGTAATCACGTTCTCCTCGGGTTTTAAGGTAGATTTATAGGGTACCTTGATCACCAGTTTGGCCCCCGAAAGTCCTTTTCCCAAATAATCATTGGTATTTCCGTTGACGACCATTGTGAGCCCTTTGGTGGCAAATGCCCCGAAGCTCTGTCCCGCCGATCCCGTAAAATTGAGTTTCAAGGTATTGTCGGGCAATCCTTCGGCACCATAGATTTTTGAAATCTCGTTGCTGATGATGGCGCCCACCGCGCGATTGGTATTATATATCGGAAAATCGAGGCTTAATTTTTCTTTCCTGAACAATGCCGCATGGGCTTTGGCGATGATGTCGAATTCGATAGACTTATGTACCTCATGCTGTTGCTTCTGGGTATTATAAAATTTAGTTCCCGCCGGAACATCGACCTGGTGCAAGATAGGCGTGAGGTCTATCCCCGCCGCTTTATAATGATCCAGGGCCTTCTTACGGTCGAGTTTTTGCACTTGTCCTACCATTTCATTGACCGTCCTAAAGCCCAAGAGGGCCATGATCTCGCGTAATTCCTGTGCCACGAAATACATATAGTTGACCACATGTTCCGGCTTGCCCGCAAATTTTTTGCGAAGTTCCGGATTCTGGGTCGCGATGCCCACAGGGCAGGTATTCAAATGGCAGACGCGCATCATGATACAGCCCGATGCCACGAGCGGTGCGGTCGCAAAACCGAATTCCTCGGCACCGAGCAAACAGGCTACGGCCACGTCACGCCCCGTTTTCAATTGTCCATCACATTCCAAGATAATCCGGTTCCGAAGATCGTTCATCACCAAGGTCTGTTGGGCTTCAGCGATACCCAGTTCCCAGGGAAGGCCGGCATGTTTGAGGCTCGTTAAAGGCGATGCGCCCGTTCCCCCATCGAATCCGGATATCAAAATAACATCGGCTTTTGCTTTGGAAACCCCAGCAGCTACGGTACCGACCCCAACCTCGGAAACCAGTTTCACGTTGATCCTGGCCTTTCTGTTCGCCGATTTTAGATCGAAGATCAATTGTGAAAGGTCTTCTATGGAATAAATGTCATGGTGTGGCGGCGGGGAAATCAATCCCACATAGGGCGTTGAGTTCCTGGTCTTGGCTATCGCCGGATTTACTTTGGGGCCGGGCAACTGTCCGCCTTCACCCGGTTTGGCACCTTGGGCCATTTTGATCTGGATTTCCTGTGCATTGGTCAAATAGTTGGAAGTTACCCCGAATCGCCCAGAAGCTACTTGTTTTATGGCGCTGTTGCGCCAATCCCCGGTAGCATTTTTATAGAAACGGTCGGCGTCTTCCCCTCCTTCGCCCGAATTGCTCTTTCCGCCTATACGGTTCATGGCAATGGCCAAATTTTCGTGGGCTTCCTTGCTGATCGAACCATACGACATGGCTCCTGTCTTGAACCGCTTCACGATTTCTGTCCAGGGTTCCACATCCTCCAAAGGAATCGGGTCATAATTCGAAAACTCGAACAAGCCCCTGATGGTCATCAGGTTTTTCGACTGTTCATTCACCATTTCCGCAAATTCCTTATAGGTTTCAGGCTCGTTGTTGCGCACCGCTTTTTGCAATTTCGCAATCGAGATCGGATTGAACATATGCTTTTCGCCATCCCTTCTCCAACGGTATTCCCCACCGATTTCCAGGTCGAGATTGGCCGCAACCTCTTTTTTTCCGAAGGCATTTTGATGTCGTTTTGCAATCTCCTTTTCAATCTCATAGAGCCCAATGCCCTGTATCCTCGTCGGCGTGTTCGGGAAATATTTTTCGACCGTTACCGTATTGATGCCGATGCATTCGAAGAGTTGGGATCCCCTATACGAATTTAAGGTCGAGATACCGATCTTGTTCATCACCTTGAGGATGCCTTTGCCAATGGCCTTGTTGTAGTTTTTGATGGCCTCATCGAAGGTAAATTCGGTAATGTCGTGCTCTTCGATCTGTTCGCCAATAATTTCATTGACCAAATATGGGTTGATCGCACTCGCGCCAAAACCAAAGAGCAGGGCAAAATGGTGCACCTCCCTCGGCTCGGCGGATTCGATGATTATACTGAGTTTGGAACGTTTTCCCAAACGCTGAAGGCCGCTGTTTACATAGGACAAGGCCAACAAAGCGGGTATGGGGGCTTCTTTTTCGTTCACGTTCCTATCGGAAAGAATCAGGATATTGGTGCCCTGATCGATTGCCTTTGAGGTCTTTTTCAAAATCGATTCCAAAGCGTCTTCCAATCCGTTATGGCCTTTTTCGATCTGATAAAGAATGGGAATGGAAACCACTTTGTAGTTGGGGCTCACATCATAGTTCTTGATCTTGTCGAGATCTTCCTTGGAGATGACCGGATTTTGGATTTTCAACTTCCTGCAATGCAGTTCGCTGAAATCGAAGATATTGTGGTCACTGCCCAAAGTAAGGCTGATATCGGTGATCATTTCTTCCCGGATACCGTCCAAAGGTGGATTGGTAACCTGGGCGAACAACTGTTTGAAATAATTATAGATCAATTGGGGCCGTTCCGACAAGACCGCAATGGGCGTATCGGTGCCCATTGAACCTATGGGTTCTTTGCCCGTTTTTCCCATGGGAAGGACAATGGTATTGATGTCTTCGAGGGTAAACCCGAATGCCGATTTCCGTTTTTCCAAAGAAGCTTCGCCAAGAAAGAGGGGACAATCGTTATAGGGGATGTCCCTTAAATGCACGAGGTTCTTTTTTAACCAGTCTTGATAAGGATGCCGCTTTGCGATTTCTTCTTTTATTTCCTCGTCGTTCACGATACGGCCAGCTTCCATATCCACCAAGAACATTTTTCCAGGCTCCAACCTTCCGTGCATGGCTATATTTTCAGGTGCAATTTCGAGTACTCCGGTTTCCGAGGACATGATCACATAATCGTCTTTGGTGACCGAGTAGCGCGATGGCCTAAGGCCATTTCTATCGAGCAGCGCCCCGATATAATTCCCGTCGGTAAAGGGAATGGAAGCGGGTCCGTCCCAAGGCTCCATCATGCAGGAATGGTATTCGTAAAAGGCGCGTTTGGCTTCAGACATTCCGGGATTTTTCTCCCAAGCCTCGGGTACCAATATCATCATCACTTCTGGAAGGGAACGGCCTGTCATCAATAGAAGTTCTACCACCATGTCCATGGTAGCCGAATCTGATTTTCCGGGGAGGATGATCGGCAGGATATTTTTGATTTCTTCCCCGAACCAGTCGCTTTTCAACAATTCTTCACGGGAGCGCATCCGCGATACATTGCCCCGGAGCGTGTTGATTTCCCCATTGTGGCACATATAACGAAAGGGCTGCGCCAAGTCCCAGGTCGGGAAGGTATTGGTCGAAAACCTCTGGTGTACCAACGATAAACGTGTGACCACACGGGGGTCCATTAAATCTTTATAGTATAAACTGATGTCCTTGGGCATCAACAGCCCCTTGAAGATGATGATTTTAGTAGATAGACTGGGGACATAAAAGAACTTGCGCTCCGATAATTTAGAATTCAGAACGGCGTGTTCGGTCACCTTCCGGGCCACGAACATTTTCAAATTGAATTCAAAAAAATCCTGTTCAGGATTGTTCTTGGCGATGAAGACCTGTTTTACGAAAGGCTCGGTTTCCATGGCAATCCTGCCTGGAATGGAGCGGTTAACGGGAACATTGCGCCAACCCAATAGTTGCAAACCTTGTTTTTTGATATTTTCTTCGAACAGCGAAACACAATAATTTCGTTGGTTTTCCTTCTGCGGCAAGAATACGTTGCCCACGGCATACCCACCGGGCTCGGGCAGATCGAACTTGCATTCGGCCTTGAAAAAATCGTGGGGAATGTCGATTAAAATGCCCGCCCCATCACCGGTTTTTCCATCGGCGCTCACGGCGCCCCTGTGTTCCAATTTGTCAAGGATCTCCAGTGCCTTGTGGATAATATCGTTCGATCGCTTTCCTTTCAGGCTACAAATGAAGCCTGCGCCGCAGTTGTCGTGCTCGAATTCGGGCAGGTACAAGCCTTGTTTTCTCAATTGCATAAATTATCGTATTTCTTCAAAAATATTGTTTTATCTGAATTATAGTCAGTGATTTTCATTAAAAGCAATAAAAAAATCAACGTTTGTCATATAACGTTAAAAAATATTCAAATATGAATTTTTGAAGGGCATCTATTGCCATTCCCATAAAAATAAACTAAAAATTGATGATTCTAACTTTTTTAAGGGGCGGGAAGAACTTAAAGGGATACTTTTCACAAGGGAACCCCCTGCTTTTTCAGGAAATGAGATCTAAATCATCGCCTTGCGCGATCATGACCCTATGATTGGCAGGGGTGTCTGGAGGCCAAATTTGATGGTGAACCAGTATTTGGCTCCCTAGTGGAGGGTCCGAAAAATTGGGTTTTGGTTCAATTTCATGGACTTCCACTTAATTTTTAGGCAAGGATTCAGGCGTTCAGAATACTTCTTGAGATGACTATTTTCTGAATTTCGGAAGTCCCTTCGTAAATCTGCGTGATTTTTGCATCGCGCATCAGGCGTTCGACATGGTAGTCTTTTACATAACCATTTCCGCCGTGGATCTGTACCGCTTCGATCGTGGTATCCATGGCCACTTGGGAAGCGTACAATTTGGCCATGGCGCCCGATAGGTCATAATTCAGCCCTTGGTCTTTTTCCCAAGCGGCCTTGTACACCAGGTGTCGCGCCGCTTCGATTTGCACGTGCATATCCGCCAATTTGAAGGCAATGGCCTGATGGTTCATGATTTCGGTGCCGAAGGCTTTGCGTTCCTTGGAATATTTCAAAGCCAGTTCATAGGCGCCAGCGGCAATGCCCAGGGCCTGCGCCGCAATACCGATTCGGCCCCCGGCGAGGGTCTTCATCGCAAATTTAAATCCGAAACCATCTTCCCCGATACGGTTTTCTTTGGGCACCTTCACATCGTTGAAGATAAGCGAGTGGGTATCGCTGCCCCGGATGCCAAGCTTATTTTCCTTGGGCCCGATTTCAAATCCCGGCCAATCTTTTTCGACAATCAGCGCATTGATACCTTTATGGCCTTTTTCTTTATGGGTCTGGGCCATGACCAAATATACCGATGCCGAATTTCCGTTGGTGATCCAATTTTTAGTGCCATTGAGCACATAATGATCCCCCTTGTCCAGCGCGGTCGTTTTTTGCGAGGTGGCATCGCTGCCCGCTTCGGGTTCCGACAAACAGAAGGCGCCGATCTTGGCACCGGTGGCAAGAGGCGATAGGTATTTTGTCTTTTGTGCTTCATTGCCAAAGGCTTCCAAGCCCCAGCAGACCAATGAATTGTTCACCGAAACCACCACCGATGCGGAGGCGTCGATTTTTGAAAGTTCTTCCATGGCGATCACGTACGACAAGGTGTCCATTCCGCTGCCGTTATACTTTGGATCAACCATCATGCCCATAAAGCCCAATGCGCCCAGTTTTTTGATCTGTGCCGTGGGAAATTTTTGGGCCTCGTCCCTTTCGATTACCCCGGGCAGCAATTCGTTTTGGGCAAAATCCCTTGCTGCCTGTCGTATCATCAAGTGCTCTTCAGATAATGAAAAATCCATATTGTCGGTATTTTTTGATGTTGCAAAGATACGGGACTGTTCATAATTGGAAGGGCAATCGGGCTTTGTTTTATCTATAAATAATATCATTGCGAGAAATGGAAACCTTAAATCCCATTTCAAATTTTTATATTTGTTTTTCTGGCCCATTCAAATCGATTAATGAAAAAATTATGGATCAACAGTAGCTTGGGATCAACATTGATTATAGAGGTTTCCTTGAAAAGGAAATAAAGCGAGGTCGCATAATTTTAAAGATCATTGGGAATGAAAGATTTACTGAAGTCGTTCGAAAACAAACAACCCGAAATTGTTTTTAATTGGAAAGACCCCGAAACCGAGGCCGAGGGGTGGACAGTCATCAATTCCTTGCGGGGCGGTGCGGCCGGAGGGGGCACAAGGATGAGGGAAGGGCTCGACCAGAACGAGGTGCTCTCTTTGGCCAAGACCATGGAGGTTAAATTTACGGTTTCCGGTCCGCCCATCGGCGGCGCAAAATCGGGCATCAATTTCAATCCGAACGACCCACGAAAAAGGGGCGTGCTGGAGCGATGGTATGCCGCGGTGGCACCACTGTTGAAGAGCTATTATGGTACCGGTGGGGACCTCAACGTAGACGAGATCCACGAAGTGATTCCCATCACGGAGGAAGCCGGGGTTTGGCACCCGCAGGAAGGTGTGTTCAATGGCCATTTCAGACCAACGGAAGCCGATAAAATAAACCGTATCGGTCAATTGCGGCTGGGGGTGATCAAGCCTATCGAAAATAGAAAATTTACCCCGGACGCTTCCAGAAAATATACCGTGGCCGATATGATTACGGGTTATGGGGTGGCCGAGGCCGTTAAACATTATTATGACATATACGGCGGTAACGTCATGGGCAAAAGGGCCGTGATACAGGGATTTGGCAACGTTGGATCTGCCGCTGCCTATTTTCTCGCCCAAATGGGGGCGAAGGTGGTAGGGATCATCGATAGGGCCGGTGGGGTGATCAATGAGGAAGGATTCAGCTATGAGGAAATCCAACGTTTTTTTCTGAACAAAAAGGGAAACAGCCTGATGGCCGATGCCGATCAAATGATTCCCTTTAATGAAATCAACGAACGCATTTGGACACTGCCCACAGAAATTTTTGTGCCCTGCGCCGCCTCGAGGCTCATCACCAAGGAACAGATCACGAAGATGATCGATACCGGCCTGGAAGTGATCTCCTGCGGTGCGAACGTGCCCTTTGCCGACAAGGCGATATTTTTCGGGCCCATCATGGAATATACCGATGGCCGGGTAAGCCTGATACCCGATTTTGTGAGCAATTGCGGAATGGCAAGGGTATTTGCCTATTTCATGGAAAAAAGGGTGGGCATAGATGATGAATTGATATTTAAAGATGCATCCGATACCATTGGAAAGGCAATTTTGAATATCTTTAGGCAAAATCCTGCCAAAATAAATTTGAGTAAAACAGGATTTGAAATCGCTTTGAAACAACTTGTATAATTAAACCAACCAAGCATGGAGACCATTGTTATCATCGTATTTATCGTGGGCTATCTGGCCATTACCCTTGAACATAATCTTAAAATCGACAAGCTCATTCCGGCTCTGGGCATGATGGCCATACTCTGGGCCATTATCGCCGTCAACAATATGTCGGTTTTCGAAGTGAACACGGAACTGCTGGAACTGGAAGAAGGCAGTTTGGAGGGAATATTGTTGCACCATATGGGAAAAACCGCGGAAATCCTTGTTTTTCTTTTGGGAGCAATGACCATTGTAGAAATCATCGATTATTTCAATGGTTTTGCGACGATCAAGGGCTATGTGAAAACGAGGAGCAAGAAAAAATTGCTTTGGATCGTTTCCTCATTGGCATTCGTGCTTTCCGCCATTATCGACAACCTTACCGCCACCATTGTTTTGATCACCATCTTGCAGAAGTTGATCAATGACAGGGACTTGCGCCTATGGTTCGCCGGTTTGATCATTATTGCCGCCAATGCCGGAGGTGCCTGGTCGCCCATAGGTGATGTTACCACCACCATGCTTTGGATCGCCAACAAGGTTACTGCGCTCGTTCTGATAGAACATGTCTTGATCCCTTCCATCGTCTGTTATGCGATACCTACTTTTATCGCCTCGCGCCTGCCCATATTCAAGGGGAATATTGCCATGGAGACTGAGGAAAACGAAATGGCTGTTTCCAAGTATGGACCGACCATGTTCTATCTCGGACTTGGGATGATTATTTTTGTGCCCGTCTTTAAGACCTTGACCCATTTGCCCCCCTATATGGGCATGATGCTGTCTTTGGCGGTTGTGGCGGCATTCGCTGAAATCTATAGTTTTAGAAAGTTCAGTATTACCGAATTGGGCGGGGAAGAAGCGGCACATAGTGGTCCCCACCATAGTCCCGTACACCGTTCGCTTTCAAAAATAGAACTGCCCAGTATTTTGTTTTTCCTGGGTATTTTATTGGCGGTCGCCGCTTTGGAATCTTTGGGAATGTTGTTCCACTTCGCCGAAACCTTGAACGAAACCGTTCCGGGTATGGGAACAGAACTGAATTCGACCAAAATATCGGATCTTGTGGTCTTGATCTTAGGGGTCGGATCGGCAGTTATCGACAATGTCCCTCTGGTCGCAGCAAGTATCGGAATGTTTCAAATTGGTGTTGATGAGCCCGCATGGCACTTCATCGCATATTCAGCTGGAACCGGGGGCAGTATGCTCATTATCGGGTCTGCAGCCGGCGTTGTGGCGATGGGTATGGAAAAAATCGATTTTTTCTGGTATTTGAAGAAAATATCGCTGCTGGCCCTCATAGGATTTTTGGCTGGAGCCGCTGCCTTTATTCTGATGCGAAATTTTATACTGAACGTATAATTTAATCGACATAATGCCGTTATTAAGGCAAATTAACACTAGAACCTATATGTCATTGTTTCAAAACCTTGCCCAAGACCCGGAAACGGGCTTGGTTGTATCCGAGGAGAAAACCCTATCGGTCATCGATCTGATCTTTAATGGGGGTGCCGGTAGTATCATTATTATCTCGGTATTGTTCATTATGTTGGGTGTTGCCCTCTACATTTATTTCGAAAGGATCCTGGCGATCAAAGCGGCTTCCCAAATCGACAAAAATTTTATGAACCAGATCAGGGATTATGTATCCAGCGGCAAATTGGATGCCGCCAAGATACTTTGTGCCCAGAACGATTCGCCCGTGGCCCGTTTAACCGAGAAGGGCATTTCCAGAATCGGCAAACCCTTGGACGATATCAACACGGCCATTGAAAATGCAGGTACTTTGGAGGTTTATAAATTGGAGAAGAACGTTACCATATTGGCCACGGTGGCCGGTGCGGCTCCAATGATCGGCTTCTTGGGAACCGTGATCGGGATGATTTTGGCCTTCCATGAAATGGCCAGTAGCGGTGGGCAAGCCGAAATGGGTTCATTGGCATCGGGGATTTATACCGCGATGACCACCACCGTTGCAGGGCTTATCGTGGGTATCATCGCCTATATTGGCTACAACCATTTGGTGAACCGGACCGATAAGGTCGTGCATGCCATGGAAGCCAATGCAGTGGAATTCCTCGACCTGCTCAACGAGCCCCTATAGGAATAAGGGCGCTGGGTGCCAATCATGGTTCTGAATAAGAATCAGGTCGGCAAGGGGTACAAAGAACATCAAAATGAAAAATCGTGAAATTAAAAGGAAGAAATAAAGTCAGTCCTGATTTTAGCATGGCGTCGATGACGGACATCGTTTTTTTGCTGCTGATATTTTTCATGCTCACCGCGAATTCCCCCAATGCATTGGACCTTTTATTGCCTAAGGCAAAAGGGAAATCGACCAATACGCAAAACGTATCGGTGAGCATCGATCAGAACCTGCAGTACTACGTGAACAACCAGAAGATCAACGGAGAATATATTGAAATTGAATTAAAAAAGGCACTGGAAGGCCAGGAAAAACCCACGATTATCCTAAGGGCGGAAGAAAGCGTTGCCATCAAAGAGGCGGTCAACGTGATGGATATTGCCAATAGGAACAACTATAAGGTTATTTTGGCCGTGCGACCCAATTGATGTCGTTACTAGACACGAGACACAAAAAACAATCCTTCACGCTCACTACCTTGCTTTTGAGCGTGCTGCTGCTTGTGTTGTTTTATATTGGCCTGAGCTATATGGATCCCCCAATCGAGAACGGCATCTCCGTTAATTTCGGGACCACCGAATTTGGTAGTGGGCCGGTACAGCCCAAAGAGAAAATAAAATCGGAACCCTTGAACACCCCACCGGTAGAACCTACGGTTCAAGAGAAGGTGGTGGAAGAGGTGCAGGAAGAGGTTGCCGAAAAAGAAAAGGCCAAAGAAGCCCCTGCGGAGAAAGTCCTTACCCAGGAAAGTGAAGAATCGATAAGGATAAAACAACAGCAGGAAACCAAAAGAAAGGCCGAAGCCGCCGCACAGAAAGCAAAGGCAGAGGCTGAGCGCGTGGCCAGGGAAAAGGCACTTGCCGCCGAAAAGGCCAAGCAGGCCCAGGATGCCAAAAAAAGGGAACTCGACGCACTGATGGGCGGCCTCAACAAGTCTGATGGCACTGCTTCGGGATCGGAAGGTAACGATACCAAAGCGGGTGACAAGGGACAGCCCGATGGCGATCCGTATGCGACAAGTTATTATGGAAGTCCAGGTTCAGGTAGTGGCACCGGTGGTTACGGCCTCAACGGCAGAACTCTGGTCAATAAAGGAAAGGTGCCCCAAGAATGCAACGAGGAAGGACGGGTCGTGGTGCAGATCGTTGTCGATAGAAACGGAAGGGTGATCAGTGCCACCCCAGGGGTAAAAGGCACGACCAACACTGCTGCTTGCCTGTTGGAACCCGCCAAAAAAACCGCCTTTATGCACCAATGGAACCTCGATTCGAATGCGCCAAGCCAGCAAGTCGGTTTTGTAGTGGTCAATTTTAAATTGGGCGAGTAAGTGACCTACAAGGATACTTTGTCATGGATGTATGCCCGACTTCCCATGTACCAAAAAAGCGGCAAATCGGCCTATACCGCCAAGCTCGACAATATTCAACGCCTCGCCGAACACCTTCAACATCCCGAACAACAATTCAAAAGTATCCATATAGCGGGAACCAATGGCAAAGGTTCTAGCAGCCATATGTTGGCATCCATACTTCAGGAAGCTGGATACAATGTAGGATTATATACCTCCCCCCATCTTAAGGATTTCCGCGAACGGATCCGTATCAACGGAAAACCGGTCGATCGGAAATTTGTAACAGCATTTGTCACACGGAACAGGATTTATTTTGAAAACAGTCACTTATCCTTTTTTGAAATGACCGTCGGCATGGCATTCGATTATTTCGCAAAGAAAAAAGTAGACATTGCGATCATAGAGGTCGGTTTGGGCGGCCGGTTAGACTCTACCAATATCGTATTGCCGGAAGTGTCGCTGATTACCAATATTGGGTTGGACCATACCGATATTTTAGGAGAAACCTTGGAAGCGATAGCCCATGAAAAGGCGGGTATCATCAAAGAAGGAATACCTGTAGTGGTGAGCGAAACACAAGCAGAGACCAAAGATGTATTTAAATCGATAGCATCTCAACGGCACGCCCCATTGGTATTTGCCGATCAATTGACCCAAAAGAAATACCAAACCGACCTACTGGGCAACTACCAATCGAGAAATGTGAGGGGTGTTTTGGCGGTCTTACAACAATTGAAAGGCTTCAAGGTGCAGCAGCAACATATCGTCATGGGATTGGGAAATGTGGTGAAAAACACCGGACTCAAAGGCAGATGGCAGCTACTGGGAACAAGACCCATGGTGGTTTGCGACACGGCCCACAACGCCGAAGGGCTTAGTTTGGTCATCGACCAGATTCTGCAACAAAAATTCGAGGTCCTGCACCTGGTTTTGGGCTTTGTGAAGGAAAAGAAATTGGAAGCGGTAATGCCATTGCTCCCCAAAAATGCGATTTATTATTTTTGCCGGCCCAAAATAGCAAGGGGACTTGATGAGAAGCTATTAAAACAAAATGCGGAGGCATACGGGCTTCAAGGCAAGGCTTATTCAAGCGTGCGAAAAGCCTTGGCAGCGGCAAGGCGGAAAGCCTCGGCGCAGGATTTTATTTTTATTGGGGGAAGCAATTTTGTGGTCGCCGAGGTGGTTTGATTTTTTGTTTGTTTTTCTTTTGGCAAAGCCAAAAGTATTCTATATTTGCACACCCTTACGGGCAATTAGCTCAGTTGGTTCAGAGCACCTCGTTTACACCGAGGGGGTCGGGGGTTCGAGCCCCTCATTGCCCACAAAAATCATCCCCTGCGGATGATTTTTTTTGTTATGTGCCATTTCTACATCCTTTATTCCAAGACCCTGGATCGTTACTATCTCGGCCATAGCTGTGACAGCCTCGAAAACCGGCTTCGTCAGCACCTATATGAGCATGAGGGATATACGGGCAAGGCCAAGGACTGGAAACTGGTTTATCAAGAGGTCTTTCCGTCAAAGTCGGCCGCCTATGCGCGGGAACGACAGGTAAAAAGGTGGAAGAACAGGCTATTGGTGGAAAGGCTGATCGAGGAAGGTACCTGAGATTAAGTTGCAGTTGTTGGTTCGAGCATCCCGATGTCCATCGGGAGGGTCGGGGGTTCGAGCCCCTCATTGCCCACAAAAATCATCCCCTGCGGATGATTTTTTTTGTTATGTGCCATTTCTATATCCTTTATTCCAAGACCCTGGATCGTTACTATCTCGGCCATAGCTGTGACAGCCTCGAAAACCGGCTTCGTCAGCACCTATATGAGCATGGGGATTTACTGGCAAGGCCAAGGACTGGAAACTGGTTTATCAAGAGGTCTTTCCGTCAAAGTCGGCCGCCTATGCGCGGGAACGACAGGTAAAAAGGTGGAAAAACAGGCTATTGGTGGAAAGGCTGATCGAGGAAGGTACCTGAGATTAAGTTGCAGTTGTTGGTTCGAGCATCCCGATGTCCATCGGGAGGGTCGGGGGTTCGAGCCCCTCATTGCCCACAAAAATCATCCCCTGCGGATGATTTTTTTTGTTATGTGCCATTTCCATATCCTTTATTCCAAGACCCTGGATCGTTACTATCTCGGCCTCTACAATGTAAAAGGGTTAAGCTGTCGAATTGTTAAGCTTAAACAAAAATTGATGCCCGTCTAAAAATCATATCGTATTATTGAATAACTGCGAAAAAGAGCAGTTTATCCCCAAAAGAAAAACGAACATGAAAATATTGGCATACAGTATATTGACCATGATGCTTATGGCATCGGCAAACGCCCAGGAAACCAAAATCGATTTGGCATCCTTCAAAGAAGTAAAAGGATACGACCAACTCAATATCACGTTGGAAAAATCATCGAAGAACCAAGCGGTTGTAAGCGGTGACCATCAAAGCGAAGTTAGAATTGTCAATGATAAGGGTCTGTTGAAGATCCGTTTGGAACTCGACAACATCCTTAAGGGTAAGAATACCTATGTTACCCTTTACCATGCTGATGATTTGGTTTTGGTCGATGCGAATGAAGGCGCCACCATTGACAGTAAAGATGCATTAATCGCAAGTACCCTTACGTTAAGGGCTCAAGAGGGCGGTAAAGTAAAGCTAAAGGTACAATCGCGCAATTTGAGCTCAAAAGCGGTCACCGGGGGCATTATCGAAGTTTCGGGAGCGGCGACCGAACAGGAAGTCAGCGTTAGGACAGGCGGGGAATATCTGGGAAAAAATCTAAAGTCCGAACAAACCGATGTAACTGTTTTTGCTGGGGGAAAGGCGGCGATAAGTGCTTCTGAATATGTTGAAGCCAATGTTACCGCGGGCGGATCTATTGAGGTTTTTGGAAATCCCAAACAAATTGAGCGGAACGAAACTTTTGGAGGTTCGATAAAAAAAATGTAAACTCTGAGCTTATTTTACGACCAACAGGATTCGTTTTATGGAACCTGTTCAAATCGCAATTTAACGATCGGCACATTGGGTGGCCAATCCACCGCACGTTAAAGTATTGTTATTGTGTTTAAGCAGTGCGTCTGATCGTTAAACATTTATTATTTTTGGGGGAGTATGAAGTAAGGAAATCAATTTAAGCCCGCAAAAAAATGTTTGGATTATTTAAAAAGAAATCACAAAAGGAGAAGCTCCAAGAGCAATATCAAAAATTAATGGCCGAAGCCCATCGATTATCGACCACCAATAGGAAGCAGAGCGATGGCAAAATCGCGGAGGCGGAACAGGTGATGCAAGAAATCGATAAGCTTGGTTGATGATTGGAGCGAATAGGTGTATATTGAGAATTTAATGCGCATGCTCATGCAAATAAGTAATGATTTATCGGATCGCGTTCAGGAATTTGAAGGGCGCAAAATGTCTGGGATGACTACCAGCGATAGGGTTTCCGCATCGCGACTGGCCAAGGCCCTAATCCTGGAATTGAATGAAGTATATAAGAAAACAAAGGAACCCGAAATCATGGAGACCATGAAGCGGCTAACCGTGATCAAACGTAAAGTGGACAAACGATTGAAAGGGCGCTTGCCCGAAATGAGCGAATAGCGTTATGGCCCCCAAATCTTCGTACCACGCCTTGATACCAAATGACGTTTCCGATAAAAGCGCCGATAGTTTGACGGAACGGGAACTTGACCGTATCGTGGAAATGGCATGGGAAGACCGCACCCCTTTTGAAGCCATAGCTTACCAGTTCGGTTTTTCCGAGCCCGATGTCATAAGGCTCATGAGGAGCCAGTTGAAAGAAAGGAGTTTTAAAGCTTGGCGAAAAAGGGTGAACAGTGGGGTAAGTCAAAAGCACCTAAAAAGAAGAAACCCCGAAATCGATCGTTTTAGGTGTTCACGTCAAAAGGCCATATCCAATAACAAAATCAGCAAAAGATAATGGCAACCTCCGTTAGGGAAGGTATGGTGCCGTTTCCGACATCGTACGATGACATCCTACAGCGCATCGGGCAGATCGATCCCGAAGGATATGCCCGGTCCAGAAACTATATCGATGGCTCTGTTTCCCGTTTGTCCCCCTATATTTCACGAGGGGTGATATCTACAAAGTTGGTATTTCAAACCCTGATCGAGAAAGGCCATCCTTTTCCAAAAATGGAGAAATTCGTTCAGGAATTGGCATGGCGCGATTACTGGCAACAGGTTTGGGTCAGCAAAGGCGATTTGATAAATGCCGATTTAAAGCACCCACAGGACCCCGTCGAAAATAATGGCATGCCCATTGCCATATTTGAGGGCAACACGGGTATTGAAGCGATAGATAAGGCCATCGCCGATCTATATCAAAGCGGCTATATGCACAATCATCTGAGAATGTATGTGGCATCGATGGCCTGTAATCTGGGCAGAAGCCATTGGCATCTTCCCGCGAAGTGGATGTACTACCACCTGCTCGATGCCGACTGGGCGAGCAATGCCCTGAGCTGGCAGTGGGTGGCTGGGGCCAATAGCCATAAAAAATACCATGCAAATCAGGAAAACATCAACAAATATTCCCATACCCGACAAACCAATACATTTTTGGATGTTGCGTACGGTGCCTTCGACCGATTGCCTGTTCCCAAACCCCTAGCACCCATCGTTCAGCCCCAATTCGAAACGCCATTACCCTTGCAGCAGTCAATCCAAATTAAGGAAGGTCTCCCTACATTGATCTATAATTTTTATAACCTCGATCCCCTTTGGAAGAAAAATATCGATGCCAACAGGATTATTTTGCTCGAACCATCCCATTTCCAGAAATATCCAGTATCCAAAAAAAGCATCGACTTTGTATTGGAGCTTTCCAATAACATTCCAAATGCCCAAATTTTCGTGGGCAGTTTTGAAGCACTCCAGAAGGGATTTGCCCTAGGCAAGGTATTTTACAAAGAACACCCATTGAGCAAGCATTATCAGGGTATGGAAGAACCTAGGGATTGGATGTTCAAAGTTCAAGGCTACTACCCCTCTTTTTTCGCATTTTGGAAGAAGTGCAAAAAGGAAATGAAAAATGGCAATCCCCAAATATTTTAAAAGTATGCACTATACAAAGGAAGATATCAAAGGTATGGATTCGAAAGATCGGTTAAAACTGATCAATGCGGTGAGCGGCATTAAACCGGCCAATCTTATCGGTACCATTTCCGAAGAAGGGGTGTCCAATCTCGCCATCTTCAATTCAGTGATGCACCTTGGGAGCGATCCTGCCCTGTTGGGTTTTATTCTACGCCCAGTTGGGGAGGTCCCTCGCCATACCTATGAAAACATTCTACAGAACCGCCAATACACCATTAATCATGTGCATCGATTCTTTGCAAAGCGGGCCCACTATACCTCGGCCAAGTTGGAGCGGGAACGATCGGAATTTGAGCTTTGCCAGCTGCAGGCCGAATTCCTGCCATCATTCAAGGCTCCTTTCGTTAAGGAGAGCCGGTTAAAGTTGGGCATGCATTTCCTGGAAACGATACCCATTCCCAGAAACGGCACCTCCTTGGTGATCGGTGAAATACGGCATTTGATCATGTCCGATACGGCGATAGATTCACAGGGAGAAATCGATCTCATGGCCATCGATGGGGTTGGGGTATCGGGTTTGAATACCTACTACGGGTTACAAAAATTGGATTGGTTTCCATATGCCCGGGCGGAAGACATATCCAAAGTCAAGTTTTGAACTCTTGAAGAAACAGCATCTACCCCAAAAGCTTTGTCTTGTTTGCCAAAGGCCTTTTTCATGGCGGAAGAAATGGGAGAAGGATTGGGAGCACGTAAAATATTGTAGCGAAAAATGCCGGAGACACAAATCGAAACAAAACGGGTAAATCTTATTTTTCCCCACCAGCTTTTCAAGCAACATCCCCTATTGGATAAGGGAACTCCCATCTATCTTGTGGAAGAGTATTTGTTTTTTAAACAATATGCATTCCACAAAATGAAAATAGCCTTTCACAGGGCCTCCATGAAAAGCTTCGAGGCCCATTTAATTGAGGAGGGCCACGACGTTTTCTATATCGATTCCCAATCCGAACTGGCAGACATCAGGACATTGATTCCGCATTTCAAAGACCTTGGGGTCGGCGAGCTTTACTATGTCGACCCTGTTGATGATTGGCTGCAAAAAAGAATCCTGGAGGGAAGCCGAACCGTCGGGA
This sequence comes from uncultured Flavobacteriaceae bacterium, assembly GCA_963710535.1. Taxonomy (GTDB): domain Bacteria; phylum Bacteroidota; class Bacteroidia; order Flavobacteriales; family Flavobacteriaceae; genus Pelagihabitans. The sequence goes on along the minus strand of CAVQAW010000010.1, from coordinate 194,276 downwards.
TCGAAACGGTTTCCTATGATTCGCCCATGTTCCTGAACACCAAAAAAGAGTTGTCGGTATTTTTTAAGCCCGAAAAGAAAAAATACCATCAAACCAGTTTTTATACCCAAGAGCGCAAAAAAAGAAAAATCTTGGTCGATGAAGACCAAAATCCCGTGGGCGGCAAATGGACCTTTGACAACGAGAACCGAAAGAAGTATCCCCGAAACAAACTTCCGCCCCCGGTGCAATTTCCCGATTTGGACCAACATTATGAAGAAGCCTTGGCCTATGTGGGGAAATATTTTTCAAGCAACCCCGGGGAACTCGCCCAAAAGCCGTTGTATCCCATCAATTATGGTTCGACAGAGCTCTGGTTCGAGCGATTTTTAAGCACGCGTTTTTTCGGTTTCGGGGATTATGAAGATGCCATCGTGGCCGATGCATCCATTTTGAACCACTCCGTATTGACCCCTATGCTGAATGTGGGCTTGATCAGCCCGAACGACATTGTACAATCGAGCCTGACCTATGCCAGAGAAAATGATGTGCCCATCAATTCCACCGAGGGTTTTATAAGGCAGATCATCGGTTGGCGCGAATTTATGAGAGGTGTTTATGTAAGCAAGGGCAGGGAAGAACGGCTCAAAAATTTTTGGGGCTTCGATCGAAAAATACCAATTTCATTCTATGATGGAACTACCGGCATCGAACCGATCGACCAAACCATAAAGAAAGTATTGAAAACAGGCTATTGTCACCACATCGAAAGGCTCATGGTACTCGGTAACTTTATGCTCCTTTGCGAGTTCGATCCCGATGCGGTCTATCAATGGTTTATGGAGCTCTTCATCGATGCCTATGATTGGGTGATGGTACCCAACGTTTATGGGATGAGCCAGTTTGCCGATGGGGGATTGATGTCGACCAAACCTTATATCAGCGGGAGCAATTACCTGATGAAAATGGGCGATTATGAAAAGGGCGACTGGCAAGTCACTTGGGATGGGCTATTTTGGCGGTTCATGCACCTTCACAGAGATTTTTTCACGCAAAATCCGAGAATGGGGATGTTGGTGAAAATGTTTGACAAGATGCCCGAAGAAAAACGTAAAGGACATTTGACCGCAGCGAATGACTTCCTGGATAATTTAAAATAAAGAACAGTAAATGGAAATAGATGATTTGATTTTGCCGATCGATTTTGGACTTGTGGTGCTCATCTGGTTGGTGCAATTGGTCATTTATCCAAGTTTTCTTCATTTTCAGGTAAAAGACCTTATCCATTGGCACCATACCTATACCAAACGTCTTGCGGTCGTGGTGGTTCCACTAATGGTCGGGCAAGCCATATTGGCCCTTCTCCAAATTTACCAAGTGTTCGGGGCCGCGGAAGTGATTCGGATTTCGCTCATCATCGCGGTATGGGTCTCGACCTTCGCCCAATTCGTTCCCATACACCGGAAAATTGCTTCTGGCATCGTGGATAGGCCCATGCTGCAATGCTTGGTAAGTCGCAATTGGCTGCGCACCGTACTTTGGAACGGATTGTTTGTTTTAGATCTTTACATCGGGTTGTTTTAAGTCCCTTTTAGTGTGGGTCGGTGGGGCAACTATAAAAGGGGACTCAAAAATTTAGCCAATCCTTCCAAGAATTTATCCGCATAGGACCGCATCTTGAATGTTTCGTATTCCAGTTTGATGGCTTCATCGCATTCCTTGACAAATTCCTCTTTGATGACTTTCGCCACCTTTGGATCATAGATGATCGCGTTGCATTCAAAATTGTGTTCAAAACTTCTATAGTCAAAATTGCCGGTGCCCACGGAAACGATTTGATCATCGATCATGATGACCTTGCTGTGTGAAAAATCATCCCGCAGATATATTTTCACCCCAACCGACAAAAGCTTTTCGAACGCCCCGTACATGCTATATTTGGCCAACAAAGAGTCTGATTTTTCAGGCACCAAAAGCACCACTTCAATGCCGCTTAGCGCAGCAATTTCTATGGCCTCAAGCAACGTATTGCCCGGAATGAAATAAGGATTTGCGATGCAGATACGCTTTTTTGCCAAGTTGATCATCCCCACATATTGCTGTAAAATGGTAGGTTCTCGGGAGTCGGGGCCACTGGCGACCATTTGCACGATCGAAGTGCCCATTTCGGGAAGTTCGGGCAGGTATTTGGGGCGCAACAGTACCGATTTTTTACTGGCAAAATAGTAATCCTTGATAAAAATCCGGTGCAGACTGCTCACCACGGGCCCCTGGAGTTCCAAATGCAGATCTGCCCACAGTCCGAGCTTTGAAATTGGTTTAACGTACTTGTCTGAAACATTCACCCCTCCGATAAACCCTATCTTGCCATCGACCACCACGATCTTGCGATGGTTCCTGTAATTCAAGGTATACATGAAGGTGCCGATCCGCAGGGGCATCATTGGAAAGGTCTGTACGCCGATTTGTCTGAACCTTTTTTTAATTTTTCCCCGAAACGAATGGCTGCCTAAAGAATCGTAAATCAGTCTTATTTCTACCCCCTCTTTTACCTTTGCTTTGAACAGCTCATAAAACCGGTCCTGCAATTCGCCCTCCTCGAAAATATAATACTGCACATGAATGAAATTTTTCGCTCCCTTGATGGCTTCAAAAATGTGCTCAAAAGTTGAAATACCTGTATTCAGCACCTTTACCCGGTTCCCGAAATAAGGGTACATATGGGCGCTATTTTTAATCAAGGTGGCCAGTTTCACCCCCCTTTTTGGATAAAAACCAGTATTCAGATTTTTTACCTGTGACTCGGGATAGGTCGCATCGTATAACTTTCTTTTGAGGTTGCCCCTGAGTTTGTGAAACTTGAATTTCCGTCTGTTGACACCGAAGAGGTAATATAATATCGGTCCTAAAAACGGAAAAACCAGCACGGTAAAAACCCAGCTCAAAGAGTGGCTCGGCCTGCTCCCGTGCATGATTATGCTGAACAGGGCCCAGAGCGTGACCAAGGAATAAATCAGGATGAAGATCGTCTCCATATCATGGCCAAGATACAGAAAGTGGAAATATGAAATAACATAAATATCAGGGGTGCTATTTTCATGGGATTTGAGGACGGAACGGCTTGAAGACAGTTGATACTACGATTCAACGGATACAATAATGGCCCGAAGACGGGGTCTTGATTTCATTTGCTTCATAAGATAGTGTTGTGGTACCTGCAATTTTGTTTTTAAACCTTAACTAATGTATGATCCACATAAAAATCCTTGGGCCGGTCGGAAATATTGGATAACTTTCTTACCAAAGGATTGAATTCATGAAAATGCCTTTGTTGTTGTTTAACGAAAACGGAATCTATTGCCCGAAGGCCGATGTTTATCTGGATCCATGGAAGCCGGTCGACAAAGCGATCATCACCCATGGCCATGCAGACCATGCAAGGTGGGGCCATCAGCGCTATATCACCCATCAAACCAATGTTGGTATTCTGAGGCATCGATTAGGCCCCATCGAGGTAAGCGGGAAAGCTTGGGGCGAAACCTTTCAAGTCAACGGGGTGACCTTCTCCCTTCATCCAGCCGGACATATCGTGGGCGCCTCGCAAGTTCGGGTGGCCTGTCAAGGGGAAGTTTGGGTATTTTCCGGGGATTATAAAACGGAGAACGATGGTGTGGCAGCGCCTTACGAACCCATCAAGTGCCACACCTTTATCACCGAATGCACCTTCGGCCTTCCCGCTTTCAAATGGACCCCCCAAGTGGACGTGATGCGCCAGATCAATACTTGGTGGGCCGAAAACAAAGCCTCTGGAAATACTTCCATATTGTTCGGATATTCATTGGGGAAGGCGCAAAGGTTGCTCAAACACCTTGATCCTGAAATAGGGCCTATCCTTACCCATGGCGCGATAGAAAAGATGACCGATGTTTTACGACCCACGATTTCCTTTCCGGAAACACGTCTGATAACTGCCGATACGCCCAAGGAAATTTTTAAGGGTGCGATGGTCCTGGCCCCGCCTTCGGCCCATGGGAGTACCTGGATCCGCAAAATGGTTCCTTTTGTGACCGCTACCGCAAGTGGTTGGATGACGTTCAGGGGTGCAAGGCGCCGCAGGGCGATTGATAAGGGTTTTGTGCTTTCAGACCATTGTGATTGGAACGGGCTTTTGGAGAGTGTCAAGGCCACCGGGGCAGAAAAGGTAATCTGTACCCATGGGTATACCGAAATTTTTTCGCGCTATCTGAGGGAAATCGGTTTTGATGCCCGAACCGAAAAAACGCAATATGACGGGGAAATGGCCGAAATGGAGCCCGCTAATGAATTCGACTCCGCCGGATGAAGCAGTTTGCCCTACTTGTGAAGCTGCTCGACAGCACCAACAAAACCAACTTGAAAGTAGAAGCGTTGGCCAACTATTTTATGAGTGCCGATGATCAAGACAAGTTATGGACCATTGCCATTTTATCGCATCGCCGACCGCCCAGGCCGGTAAATACCACCCTGCTTCGGGAATGGGCCACTGAATTGGCTGAAATACCTTCTTGGCTTTTTGAGGAATCGTACCATATCGTCGGGGATTTGGCCGAAACCATAGCGTTGATCATTCCCGACGGAGCGGAAGCATCCGATAAATCATTATCGCAGTTTTTGGAAGAACTGATCGACCTGAAAACAAAAAATGATGATGCCAAAAAGCAATACTTGTACAATAATTGGAGCAGCCTTAATTACTATGAAAGGTTCGTGTTCAACAAATTGATGACGGGTGGATTCAGGATAGGCATCAGCCAGAAATTAATGACCAGGGCCTTGGCAAAGGCTACCGGCATCGATGAAGATATCCTGGCGTATAAACTGATGGGCGCATGGAACCCGACAAAGACCACCTATAAGGATTTGGTCCTTGAAAAGAACCCGGATGACTACTTGTCAAAACCCTACCCATTTTACCTGGCCTATGCCCTCGAGGGCAGTGTTGAAGAGTTGGGCGATGTGCGCGATTGGTCTGCCGAACACAAATGGGACGGTATTCGCGCTCAGGTGATCTTCAGGAACAATGCGCTTTTTGTTTGGAGCAGGGGGGAGGAGTTGGTCACCGACAAATATCCCGAACTTTCCGAATTGGTAGGCATAATTCCCAATGGCACTGTTTTGGACGGTGAACTCCTTCCCTTCAAAAATGGCAACATTGAAAGTTTCAATACACTGCAGACCCGAATAGGCAGAAAAAATGTTTCCAAGGCCCTGTTGGCCAAAACACCCGTCATCCTCAAAGCTTATGACCTCCTCGAATGGCAGCAGGCCGATATAAGGGTACGGCCATTTAAAGATCGTAGGGCCATCCTGGAACAATTATATCGCGAGATCGTTTCAACACAAAGCGTGATGCACTTGTCGGAAACCTTGTCCCTCACCAACTGGGAAGATGCCGCGGCCGAAAGATTTCGATCCAGGGAAGTACGAAGCGAAGGTTTGATGCTGAAACGAAACAATTCCCCTTATTTGGTGGGGCGGAAAAAAGGCGATTGGTGGAAATGGAAGGTAGAACCCCTTACCATTGATGCGGTGCTTACCTACGCGATGCGCGGCCATGGGCGCCGCAGTAACTTGTTTACCGATTATACCTTCGCGCTCTGGAACAAGGATGCCGAAGGCAACCCCCAATTGGTAACCTTCGCCAAGGCTTATTCCGGCTTAACTGACGTGGAGTTCAGGGAGGTCGATAAATTTATCAAGGCCCATACGGTGGAAAGATTTGGGCCCGTGCGAAGTGTCGTCCCGGAATTGGTGTTCGAAATCGCATTTGAGGGCATTTCATTATCAAAAAGGCATAAAAGCGGGGTGGCCACCCGGTTCCCCAGGATTCTGAGATGGCGAAAGGACAAAAAGATTTCTGAGGCCAATACCTTGGATGATTTAAAACGGATGATTATTTGATTCGGTTCAAAAAAGCATATCAAAAGGGAAAGCGTCAGCGGAATAATCGGCATGCACGACGCCCAATATTTTAAAACAGGGCCTGGCCCATGGGCGACCTTAAACCCTGCTCAGCTTGATCGGATAGGTTTTCCCCGATGCCCATTGCGGGATATAAAGATTGCCGTCATCATCGATCAAAACGTCATGAGGGTTTCGAAAAGTGCTCCCATCGTATTCCGGTGCCAATAATATGCCATCTTGATACTTCGGTGCACTTCCCCCCGGTAGGGACACCACTTTATTGTCTTTGTCCAAAACCGCCAACATGCCGTCATAAGCATCCCAGGTTTTGGTGACGATCACCGCAAAATAAATATTATCACCATTGATTACCGGTCGGCACACGGAGCAACCCGGAAGCGAAATCGTTTCCAAATGCTGGCCATCCAAGGTAAACCGTTTGAATTGCTGTTTTGCCCTTGAGGTGATCAATAGCGTAGGACGGGCTGGGTCCCTGGTATCCAGTGTTATACCATGGCAACAGCTAAATTCAGATTCCCCGTCACCTTTTCCACCGAAATGGCGGATGTATTCCCCTTGGGAATTGTATTGAATGATGTAATTTTCTCCATAACCATCCGCGATATAAATGTCCCCATTGGGCATAATGGCGGTTTCGGTGGGTTTGTATTGATCATCGCTCGTGTAGCCCGAAACTTCCCTTGGCCTTTCAAAAGTCATTAAAGTACGGCCATCCAATGTCGTCTTGAACACTTTGTGGGTTTCGGGATCGGTGATGAAAAGAAATTGATCATCACCTTCACCCGCAATGGAGAGTCCGTGCGCTCCTGGAAATTCCGTTCCCCAGGAATCGAGGACTTTGCCCATCTGGTCATAAATGATCACATTATTGTTGTTCTCCCCAGTGGTGGTCATAAAAATCCTTCCCTTGCTGTCGAGTACCATTTCATGGCAATCGTTTACGGGTATCTTGGAGGGGTCCTGAATCCCCCACTCCTTATCGACCCTATAGGTGAAGCCGCCATGGCCCACGATTTCTTGGTGCCTGTTCGAATGTGAAATGCCGAAGGTAAAGGCAGGGGCAATAATGCCGGCACCGGTTGCCAAGGCCGTTTTTTTGATAAAGGTTCTGCGCGTGCTATGTTTTGACTCCATTTGTATTTCGAATCTATATTATGTAACGAGTACTCCGTGATGCTAAGGCCTTAACAATTGATAGGGATCCCTTAAAATTACATTTTTTTGACATATGCCGCATTTTTTTTAAAAATGATCGGGCAATGGCGTTAAAATGAAGCAGTTAATATAACAGGTAATGAGGATTTCATGCGTCCGGAATCTTTTGGTTGACCCCACTGGCAACAATACAGGGGCACCGAATTTTTGTAATCAAAAATAAGTTTTACCTTTGCCTGCTGTTTTGGGACATTAGCTCAGCTGGTTTAGAGCGCTGCCTTGACAGGGCAGAGGTCACTGGTTCGAACCCAGTATGTCCCACTTTTCAATCTTCTCAAAGTTCCCCCTATCTATTTGGGGCAATGAATGGTGCGCTTATGGGGGAATTCCTGTTTAGGCGTATTTTTTTTGGTAAAATAGCTTCTCCCTGCCCACAATCATTTAGTACTTTTGAACGTTAAGGATAACGGGAGTTTATCGACAAATCGATTTTCTTTTTAAGCAACAATAATGCTCAACAAAAGCATCAAATTTTTAATAGAGAACAAGCTGGTAGCATTTCTATTGCTAGCCCTTTTTTTATTTTGGGGCATCATCAACGCACCTTTTGATCTTGGCGTGGGGGTATTGCCCAAAAATCCAGTTGCTGTCGATGCGATTCCGGATATCGGTGAAAACCAACAAATCGTCTATACCCAGTGGGACGGACAGTCTCCAAAGGACGTTGAGGATCAGATTACCTATCCGCTCACGTCAAGGTTGTTGGGGGTTCCCGGCGTCAAAACCATACGGAGCTCCTCGATGTTCGGGTTTTCGAGCATTTATGTGATTTTCGAGGAAGGGGTCGATTTTTACTGGTCGCGCAGTCGCCTTCTGGAGAAGTTGAATGCCTTACCCAATGACTTATTGCCAACGGGTATAAAACCTACGCTCGGTCCTGATGCGACCGCTTTGGGCCAAATATTCTGGTATACTTTGGAAGGGCGCGATGCCGATGGGAAGGTGACCGGAGGTTGGGATCTTCACGAGATCAGGAGTATCCAGGATTTTTATGTCAAAAATGCATTGGCAGCATCGCCAGGGGTGACCGAGGTTTCTTCCATAGGCGGATACGTACAGGAATACCAAGTAGACGTGGACCCGGAATTGATGCGACAGTTTGACGTCTCGCTGAGCGAGGTGGTCAATGCCGTGAGGGAAAGCAATAAAGATGTTGGAGCGAAGACCCTAGAAATCAATCAAGTGGAGTATTTCGTTCGCGGGTTGGGCTATGTCAGGCAGATCGAAGATATCATGGAAGCGCAGGTGCGCAATAGCAATTTTACACCGATCCGCATCAAGGATATTGCCAAGGTCACCATGGGACCTGCCGAAAGAAGAGGTATTCTGGACAAGGAAGGAGCCGAAGTGGTGGGTGGCGTGGTGGTAGCAAGATATGGCGCCAATCCTATGGCCACTATTAATGGGGTAAAGGAGAAAATTAAGGAAATTGCCCCTGGATTGCCCTCCAAGACTTTGGAAGATGGGCGTATTTCCAAATTGACCATCATTCCATTCTATGACCGCACAGATCTTATTCGGGAAACCTTGGGCACCTTGGGTGATGCCCTAAGCTATGAGGTACTGATCACCATATTGGTGGTCATCGTACTGTTATACAACCTGCGGATCTCACTTTTGATTTCGAGCATAATGCCTTTGGCCGTGTTGATGGTTTTTATCGCCATGAAACTATTCCAGGTCGATGCCAATATCGTAGCTTTATCCGGTATCGCCATAGCCATCGGTACCATGGTGGATATGGGCATTATCCTCTCGGAAAACATCGTTAGACATCTCGATCTCAAAACCGAAGACCAAACGATAGATGAAGTGGTGTACGAGGCCACGGTTGAGGTGTCTGGCGCCATACTTACCGCAGGCCTGACCACCATTGTCAGTTTTATTCCTGTCTTTACGATGAGCGGGGCTGAGGGGAAGCTGTTCAGTCCGTTGGCATTTACCAAAACAGCGGCGCTTACCGCTTCCATGTTGGTGGCCCTCTTTTTAATCCCGCCCTTGGCAACCCAGTTGTTTGCAAAAAGGCGTTGGAAACATCCTTTGCGTCTGATTTTGGCAGGCATCGTCATACTTGGAGGTATTTTGGCCCTGTTTTTTGGGTACCTATTGGGCATCGTTCTCATGGGCTTCGGAGCCATCTCCTTGTTGGAAGGCCTCAAAAAGATTTCAAAGGAAAACGAAAGCCGGTCCCAAATGATCTGGAGCGTCTTTTCGATCATCATGTTATTGGGTTATTTCTGGCGCCCCTTGGGCTATGGCAATCCCCTTGCGGTGAACCTTTTCTTTGTGGCGCTGATCTGTTTTCTGATTTTGGGCATCATTCTCCTCTTCAAGAAATATTATGCTCGGATTTTGGTCTGGGCTTTGGAAAACAAAAAACTATTTTTGGGAATTCCCGCATTTTTGCTGTTGTTGGGCATCTTGATCATGGCCAATACCGGCAAGGAATTTATGCCATCACTCGATGAAGGTTCTTATTTGTTGATGCCCACCTCAATGCCCCATGCCGGGGTGAGCGAGAACAAACGGGTGTTGGCACAATTGGATATGGCCGTGGCCAGTCTCCCCGAAGTGGAAACCGTAGTCGGGAAATCGGGCAGGCTCGAATCGGCATTGGACCCCGCTCCCCTTGCGATGTACGAAAACGTGATTCTGTATAAACCGGAATATATTCTGGATGATGCAGGTAAACCAATGGGCTTCAAAACTGACGAAAACGGTCTTTTCGAAACCAAAAACGGGGCGTACTTGCCGTCTGGAAGCGGGTTGGGAATCAATGACCTGGTTCCCGAGCGCAACGGGTCGTTTTATAGAAACTGGCGACCGGAAATAAGGAATAAGGAAGATATCTGGAAAGCCATTCAATCGGTGGCCCTACTACCGGGGGTAACCTCTGCGCCAAAATTACAACCGATAGAGACTAGATTGGTCATGTTGCAGACAGGGATGCGGGCGCCTATGGGAATCATCGTTAAAGGACAAGATCTTGAGGCCATACAGGACTTGGGCATACAATTGGAAACAATTTTAAAAGAAGTTCCGGGCGTGAATGCGGAAGCGGTATTCGCAGATCGGATCGTTGGCAAGCCCTATTTGTTGATCGAAATCGACCGGGAACGCATTGCAAGGTTTGGGATATCGATCACAGAGGTCCAAGATTTGTTGGAAGTGGCCGTAGGCGGAAAAGTGCTGGGCCAAACCATTGAGGGCAGGGAACGCTATGGGGTTCGGGTCAGGTATCCCCGTGAATTGCGCGGATCGCCAGAAGACCTCGGAAATATTTATATCACTTCACGGAATGGAACAGCACTTCCCTTAAAGGAGATGGTGACCATACGCTATGAGCAAGGTCCACAGCACATCAAGAGTGAGGATGGTTTTTTGGTGGGTTATGTGCTTTTTGACAAGCAGGAAGGAACTGCGGAAGTAGATGTGGTTGAGAAGGCCCAAAGTGCAATCCAGGAGAAAATCGGTAATGGAACCCTGATTGTTCCGCAAGGACTGAGCTACCGTTTTGCGGGCACTTATGAAAACCAATTGCATGCAGAAAAAACACTGTCTTTTGTAGTACCTTTGGTATTGCTGGCCATATTCCTAATCCTATATTTTCAGTTCCGTTCGGTAAGCATTTCACTGATGGTCTTTACAGGGATTGCGGTCGCGTTTGCAGGCGGATTTATCCTAATTTGGCTTTATGGCCAAACTTGGTTCATGAATTTTGACTTGGGCGGAATCAATTTCAGGACACTTTTCAATATGAAAACCGTGAACTTGAGCGTGGCGGTATGGGTAGGTTTTATCGCCCTCTTCGGTATTGCCACCGATGATGGGGTGGTCATGGCCACTTATTTGAAACAGTCGTTCGATAAAAATGAACCCTCGGATGTTCAGGGTATAAGGGCTGCGGTTTTGGAGGCGGGCGAGCGCCGCATCAGGCCTTGCTTAATGACCACTGCAACGACATTATTGGCTTTGTTGCCCATCCTTACCGCTACCGGTCGGGGCAGCGATATCATGATCCCAATGGCCATTCCAGGTTTTGGGGGCATGCTGGTGGCCTTGATATCGTTGTTCATCGTTCCGGTTTTGTTCAGTTGGAGAAAAGAAGCCGCATTGGATTGGGCAGCACATAAATCAAATGAGCATGGAGTTGTTTAAAAAATATGGGCCCTATTTGGGCGTTTTGGCCGTAGGCCTTTTTCTGGGGTATCTGATATCGGGAAAGCAGGGGGACGCTAGACCCGACCTGCAAGAATCGCATGTTGCGCATTCGCAAATGTACAGCTGTTCGATGCATCCGGAAGTGCAACAGCCGGAGCAGGGCAACTGTCCGCTCTGCGGCATGGCATTGACCCCTATGGCCACATCAGACAATGTACTGGCAGACCATCAATTCCAGATGACCGAGAACGCCATGGCCTTGGCCAATATTGAAACCACCAAAATTGGCATTGAAAATCTGGAAGGGAATCGCATTGTCCTCTCAGGCACCATAACTGCCAACGAACAAACCAATGCCATTCAAACGACGGTGTTCGACGGCCGCATTGAAAAACTGAACGTGAACTATGTTGGTGAATACATCAAAAAAGGAAGCCAGCTAGGCATCATATATTCCCCCAAACTCTATGCCGCGCAAGACAAATTGCTCACCTCCGCATCCTATAAGGATACCCATCAGAAACTGTATGCCGCGGCTAGAAATACCTTGGATTTATGGAAAATGACCGATGCCCAAATCGATGAAGTGCTGAAATCGGGAAAACCTTTGATGAACTTTCCCTTGGTGGCCGATGTATCGGGAACGGTGACCGAGGTCTTGGCCACCGCGGGCAAATGGTACAAGGAAGGCGATCCCATTTTCAAGGTGTCCGATCTTTACACGGTTTGGGCCGTATTCGATGCTTACGAGTCGCAATTGCCCCTCCTTCAGGTAGGACAAAAAATCAGTATCAGCTCCAATGCCCAACTGGGAAAGGAATACCAAGCCAAGATATCTTTCATTGAACCTGTGCTCAACAATGCCAAAAGGACCGTATCGGTCAGGGTAACCTTGATCAACAAAGAAGGCGTGCTGAAGCCGGGCATGTTCGTTGAAGGGGAGGTGCAGGCCGATGTGCCGACAGCTGCACTTACCGTTCCAAAATCGGCCGTATTGTGGACGGGCAGACGTTCCTTGGTGTATGTAAAGCCAGATCCCAATAGGCCCATCTTTGAGATGGTCGAAGTTACCTTGGGAAATGCCCTCGGAGATGCATATGAAGTACTTGACGGACTGCAAGGGGGCGAAGAAGTGGTCACCAATGGTACCTTTACGGTTGATGCCACTGCCCAGCTGAAAGGTAAAAAATCGATGATGGGGGCAAAGTCCGGAAACAAGACAAGTTCCAATATGGAGAACGGTAGCCCGGTCGTGAATTTCGAAGCAAATTTCAAGGATCGATTTACGGAAGTGCTGGAAACCTATGCCATACTGAAGGATGCCTTGGTCAAGACCGATGCCGGTGGCGCGGCCAAGGGATCGAAAATAATGATCGAACAACTCGAACGGTTAAAGGAGACGGCCATGCTTGATGTGATGACCCAAGGTCATCTTGAGCAAATCAAGGAGAAGGCGCTCGCCATTTCCGAAACCATCGATATTGAACTACAGCGCAGGGCTTTTAAACCCCTTTCTGAAAATATGGTAGCAATCGCCTCGATGATGAACGATTTCGACCAACCCCTCTATGTGCAGTTCTGTCCGATGGCCGATGGCAATAAAGGCGCAAGTTGGTTGAGTTTCGATAGCAAGATCAGAAATCCATATTACGGGGATGCGATGCTTAGCTGTGGAAGTGTTACAAAGACCATTCAATAGGCCTTCAATCACAATGCGTGCCGATCGATATATGCTTGACATTCTTTGGTCTGCATGTTGATTGGCCCATGGCTACAAAAATTCCAACACCCGCTCAAGGGCCATCCCTCTCGAACCTTTGATCAACACCGTGCCTTTTTCCATAGGATGTTTGGTCAAATGGGCCGCAAGGGCGTCAAAATTCCTAAACTTAGGGAGTTCTGAATCGGAGGCATAAAAATTCTCCCCGACCAAATAGGATTCGTGAAAATGGATTTGGGCTACCCTGTCGGCTATTTCTTGGTGCTCTTTTTTTGCACTTTCCCCCAATTCGAACATATCGCCCAAAATAACCATTTTATGAGCCGCCTCCAGATTCTCAAAACTATCAAGCGCAGCGTTCATGCTGGTCGGGTTGGCATTATAGGCATCCAGAACGATGTGATGGCCATTTTTGGAAATGACCTGTGAACGGTTGTTCTTGGGTTCGTATTGTTCCAATGCCGTTTTGATGGCCTCCAGGGGTACCCCGAAATATTTCCCCACCAATACTGCGGCACAGCAATTGGTGAAATTATAATGGCCCATCAGTTGGGTTTGGATTGCCGTTCCCTCAACTTCCAGCTGAACGAACGGACGTGCGCCCAAAAACTTGATTTGATAGTACTCCGCATTTTTGCTACTAAACCCGACCTTATGTACATAGGTTCCCAGCTTTTGTAATTGTATGGGATCATCTGCATTCATAAAAACCGTCTTGTCATGGCCTGTCAAATATTCGAACATTTCACTTTTTCCCTTGATGACGCCTTCAACTCCACCAAAACCTTCTAAATGCGCTTTCCCAAAATTGGTGATGTAACCAAAATCGGGCCGTGCGATCCTGCATAAAAATTCAATTTCTTTTTGATGGTTTGCCCCCATTTCCACCACTGCCATTTCGGTGTCTTCCTTGATGCGCAATAGGGTAAGCGCTACCCCGATGTGGTTGTTGAGGTTGCCCTGGGTCGCGATGGTCCTGTATTTGGAGGTCAATACGGCATGGATCAACTCCTTGGTAGTGGTTTTGCCATTGCTGCCGGTAAGTGCTATGATTTGCGCATGGCAATAGGTCCTATGAAATGTCGCGAGTTTTTGGAGACATTCCAGCGCATTGTCGACCAGAATGGTTCGGTCGGAGGTTGCATATTCAGGCTCGTCCACGATGACGTAGGTCGCTCCTTTTTCCAAGGCTTCCCGGGCAAATGCATTGCCATTGAAATTGCTGCCTTTCAATGCAAAAAAGATACTGTTTTCCTCAATTTTTCGGGTATCCGTGGCAATTTTCCGAAACTTCAGAAAGAGTTGGTGGAGCGCTTCTATTGTCATGGTCCAAAAATATAAAAAGTCCCGGGTAGGATAGCTTCCTGCCCGGGACTTTTTTCAAATATCATGAAGTGCCCTTATTTGGCTTTTTTGCCTCTTGGGGTTTTGTTCTTGGTCTTGGACTTTGAACCTACCCTCGACATGGCGCATCGGAAACCGAGGTAATCGGTGGCCATGTACTGTGGCAGATACCTGCGCTGTGCGGGATCGAGCCAGTAGGCACGGTCTCTCCAAGAGCCTCCTTTGAAAACGCGTACCTCATCGTTGATCAAAGTGGTTCTGTTGTTGGAGGTATCGTACTGTCTCGACAAATTGCCCAATGAATCGCGCTCCACCTTATGTTTTGGGGAATCGTACATTTTTCTTGCATTGGGGTCGTTTTCATTTTCTTCTTCACTGAATTTGTTGAAGAACCTCGATGAACCTGCATCACCGTCCCTATAACCCCTGTTGTCACTGGATGAGAAGTTCGTTCTTAAATACGTTTCATTCTCGTCGACCGGCACCATTTTAATTTCGCCAGGAAGGTTCAAGGCCACTACTTTGCCGTTGGGCAAGGTGTCGAATACAACCGAATCCCTTAGAATGGTCACCTTACCATCTTCCCCAATGGCGGTTTTCATATAAATATTTCCCCGGAAATAGTTGAAATCGCTTATTTCATCATCTACGATGGGGCGATATACATCGGCAACCCATTCGGCCACATTACCGGCCATATCGTAAAGTCCTAAATCATTGGGCTTGTAGGACATTACCTCGGCCGTGATATCGGCACCGTCATCAGACCAGCCTGCAATTCCGCCATAATCCCCTTTTCCTTGTTTGAAATTGGCCAATTGGTCGCCTCGGCCCACACGTTGTCCGTTTCGGGTATACTCCCCATCCCAGGGATATTTTTTTCTTCCCCTATAGTTGTTGTATTCCCTGGAGCCTTGGTTGGCCTGAGCGGCGTATTCCCATTCGGTTTCCGTTGGAAGTCTGTATTCTGGCATGATCACCCCACTACTGCGCTTGGCAAAGGTGTTCACACTGTCTTTTTTCTGCTTGCCCTGAAGCGAATCGATTTGACCGTTGTATACCGATTCAGGACGGTTAAGGTAGGCTTCCGTACTGAAGGTGCCCTGCACTTCTCCTGTTGCCGCCTTGTATTTGGCATCTTCGGAAAGATAGCCTTCCCTTTCCAGCATAATTTCATTCACCCTGTCGGTACGCCATTCCGCAAATTGGGTAGCTTGTATCCAATTGACACCTACCACCGGATACTCTGCATATGCAGGATGACGAAGATAATTGTTTGTCATGGTCTCGTTGAAGCCCAAACGGTTTCTCCAAACCAAGGTATCGGGCAACGCCCCTGTATAGATATTCGCATACATGGGATTTTCTGGCGGATATACACTTTTTAGATAATCCAGGTACTCCAGGTACATTACGTTGGTCACCTCGGTTTCGTCCATATAAAAAGACTGCACGTGCTGTGAGGTTGGGGTATTGTCCCAATCGTGCATCACATCATCCTGTACTTTACCTTTTGTAAATGTACCACCTTCAACAAATACAAGACCGGGAGCGGTTTCCTGCTCCTTAAAATCCGTATTGAATTGAAAGCCTCCGTCTTTTGAATTGATTTTCCAACCGGTGGCCCTGGAAACATCCTTGGAAGAAGAACCAGATTTTTTACAACTGGTCACCATAGATCCTGACGCGATCACCGTAATGGAAAGTACAACTTTGATAAACTGTTTTTTCATAATTAGGACTTGAGTTCAAATGCTCGAACGACAGATAGGGGTTGTTCGAAATTGTATTTTAATTGATTTTTAATCTCGCTTTCGGCTTATAAAACGATGTTTTGGTCATTATATTTTACCATCCAAAAAAAAATAGGTTCCAAATCACAATTGGTATTGTTATGCACCATCAAGCGTATATATTTCCATAACGGCATAAAGGTGTTAATATTATAGGATAATCGGTTTTCTTTCGTAATCGAGGAGCCAGTGAATATCCTTTGCGCGGATGGCAATAAAAGATGGGGGTCCAAAAATCTTTTTCGAACCCCAAAAAGTACCGTTTAACTTAAAAATAGTGAAGTTCGTATATAAGATATTTCCAAAATGCCCGTTAACCAAGTATTATGATTATTTTTATTTTTTGGAATTGAACACATTCCATATACTTTTGAACAACTAAACTTAGCTAGGAACGAATGAAAAAATTAGCGATACTAACACTATTGGCTCTCACCTGTAAATTGTCGGCCCAGGACAACAACAGGGTAATCACAACCGCTGTACCATTTTTAACCATTGCTGCCGATGCAAGAGCGGCGGGGATGGGCGATATGGGCGTCGCCACTTCTACCGATGCCTTTTCTCAGCAATGGAACCCGGCAAAATTTGCTTTTGCAGATCGAAAAATGGGCGTTGGATTGGGGTATACCCCATACTTGGAAAGTGTTATCAAGGATATTGGATTATTGAGCGGAAGTTATTTCAACAAAATCAACGATCAAAGTGCGTTCGCCTTGAGCCTTCGTTACTTTACCTTGGGTGAAATTGAATTGCGACAGACCATCAATGAAGTGGGAACTACCGTAAAACCGAATGAGCTGGCTTTCGATGGTTCTTATTCGTTAAAATTGAGTCCGACATTTTCCATGGCCGTAGCCGGTAGGTACATCCGTTCGAACCTAAGGCTACCTCAAGCCGAAAATGCCGATTCACAGGCTGCGAGCTCCTTTGCGGTTGATGTGGCCGGTTATTATCGCTCCAGGGAAATCGCCTACAATAGTTTTGATGGCCGTTGGAGAGGGGGATTCAATATTTCCAATTTAGGGGGAAAAGTACAGTACGATCAGGGAGGGCAGGAAAACTTCCTACCCACCAATTTAAGGTTTGGGGGCGGTTTTGATATGATTTTGGACCTTGACAATAAAATAGCATTTACCACGGAGTTCAATAAACTGTTGGTTCCGACTCCCAAAGATTTCAATGGCGATGGCGTAATCGACGCAACAGACAATGACGAATACCAAAGCATCGGCTTTTTTGAAGGTGTGTTTAAATCATTTGGGGATGCCCCCGATGGCTTCGGTGAGGAATTTAAGGAATTTACTTGGGCATTGGGTGCAGAATATACCTACCAAGACTCCTTTATGGTACGAACGGGCTATTTCAATGAAAGTGTTGATAAAGGGGCCCGGAAGTTCTTTTCATTGGGTGCCGGATTCAAGTTCAATATCGTGCAGATCGATCTTTCTTATCTGTTTTCAACCTCTCAGATCAAGAACCCTCTGGAGAATTCCCTGCGATTTTCACTCGCCTTCAACATAGGTGAGGAAATGTTGAACGACTAGAAGCATTCTTTCATCTTATAATTTTAAATAAAACCCGCTTTTGAGCGGGTTTTATTATTTTTAGCCTAATTTCAAACTCACTTGTTTTTATGCAAAAACAACGAATCGCTTTTGAATTATGTGTGTTCGGCTCGATTTCCGAGCTGAGCAAGGAACACGGTGATTTAATGCTCACGGCGGTGGCCGCGAGGAAAAATGCATATGCCCCCTATTCGAATTTCCAAGTAGGTGCGGCCGTACTGCTTGAGAATGGTGCAGTGGTTATCGGCAACAATCAAGAGAACGCTTGTTTCCCTTCTGGACTCTGTGCCGAACGGGTGGCCATATTTCAAGCCGGGGCGGCCTATCCGGGGGTAGTCATCAAAGCCATAGCCGTTTCGGCCTCTTCAACGACACGACTCCTAAAAATTCCCGCCGCACCCTGTGGCAATTGTAGACAGGCTATCGCTGAATATGAGCTGAAACAGGCGCAACCGATTGCCATTCTGATGATGGGTGCCGAAGGTGATATATTTCAGTGCGATGCTATAGGCGACCTGTTGCCACTGGCCTTTGGCAGCACCTATTTAAAAGGGAGATGACCGTTGAACAAGGGCCTGCCATCGTATCATGATGTCAGTTGGGGCAGCCGGCACTTTTCTCCAAACCTTTTACATCAATTTTTTTCCACTAATAATTTAATATGTATTTTTGTTTCTTGCAGTTCCGAGCCGACGGTCGTCGGCAAATTGTCGGACTAATTATTGGATTATCATAAAAAGCATTCGATGGAAAAAATCACCAAGGAGGTGTACCTAAAATGGTACGAAGACATGTTGTTTTGGCGAAAGTTTGAAGACAAGCTCGCAGCCGTTTACATTCAACAAAAAGTCAGGGGATTTTTGCATCTATACAATGGGCAAGAAGCTGTATTGGCCGGTGCCCTGCATGCCATGGACCTTACCAAAGACCGGATGATCACCGCTTACAGAAACCATGTGCAGCCCATAGGGATGGGTGTTGACCCAAGGCGCGTGATGGCCGAACTCTATGGCAAGGTAACTGGTACTTCAATGGGCATGGGCGGTTCCATGCATATTTTTTCCAAAGAACACCGTTTTCATGGCGGTCACGGTATCGTAGGAGGGCAAATTCCCCTAGGGGCCGGTATGGCGTTCGGTGACAAATATTTTGGAAGGGACAATGTGACCATTTGTTGTATGGGCGATGGGGCAGTGCGGCAGGGTTCCCTGCACGAAACCTTTAATTTAGCCATGCTGTGGCAACTCCCGGTTGTTTTTGTTTGCGAAAACAATGGCTATGCCATGGGTACCTCGGTGGCCAGAACTTCCTTCTCCACGGAAATATGGAAACTGGGCCTTGGGTATGAAATGCCATGCGGTCCTGTTGACGGCATGGATCCCGTTGCCGTGGCCAAGGAAATGAGCAAGGCCATTGAACGGGCCAGAAGCGGAGGGGGTCCTACTTTCTTGGAGATGAAAACCTACAGGTACAGGGGCCATTCGATGTCGGATGCCCAACATTATAGAACGAAGGAAGAAGTGGAGGAATATAAAAAAATCGACCCGATTACCCAGGTTTTGGATATTATAAAAGAAAATAAGTACGCTACCGACGAAGAAATCAAGGCCATTGATAAAAGGGTTAAAAGCTTGGTCGTGGAATGCGAAAAATTTGCAGAGGAATCGGCTTACCCACCCGTACAACAGTTGTACGATATGGTATACGAACAGGAAAATTTTCCTTTTGTACAAAATAAACTATAAGTAGATGGCAGAAGTAATAAACATGCCCCGCTTGAGCGACACCATGGAAGAAGGCACCGTTGCCAAATGGTTGAAGAAAGTTGGCGATAAGGTGAAAGAGGGCGATATTTTGGCAGAAATTGAGACCGATAAAGCCACCATGGAATTTGAGTCGTTCCATGAAGGAACCTTATTGCATATAGGCATTGCCGAAGGCGATGGAGCACCTGTTGATACCCTATTGGCCATCATTGGCGAAGAGGGCGAGGATATTTCCGGATTGTTGAACGGGAGTGCTGCTAAACCTGAGGCCGCATCGGCGTCGACCAAGCCTTCTGCCGATAAAAAGGAAGCCGATCCAAAACAGGCCGCGGTCGCGGAAAAGCCAACCCAGGCTTCCACCGAAATCCCCAAGGGTGTGGAAATCATAAAAATGCCCCGTTTGAGCGATACCATGGAAGAAGGCACTGTGGCCACGTGGTTGAAAAAAGTAGGAGATAACGTTGAGGAAGGCGATATTTTGGCCGAAATCGAAACCGATAAGGCGACCATGGAGTTCGAATCGTTCTATTCGGGTACTCTGTTGTATATCGGCATCCAAGAGGGCGGTACCGCCCCGGTAGACACCGTCCTTGCGGTCATTGGCCCCAAAGGCACCGATGTTGATGCGGTATTGAAAGCGAAACCGGCATCCGGTACGGCGGCCGATTCGGCCCCGCAACAGGAAACCGTTGCTCCTGCAGCGGAATCTACCCAAGCAACGAAGATAGTTGCTGATGGCAAGCGGATATTCGCTTCTCCATTGGCCAAAAAAATAGCCTCCGATAAAGGAATCAATTTAGCGGAGGTCACGGGTTCCGGCGATCACGGCCGGATTGTAAAAAAGGATGTGGAAAATTTCAGCCCCACACAGCAAGCAGCGGCCCAAAAAACAGCGGAACCGGCCGTTTCATCCAAGGCTGGTGCTCTGGCACCGGTGAACTTGCCCGTTGGGACAGAAGGCCATGAAGAGGTGAAAAACTCCCAAATGCGCAAAACAATTGCCAAGCGCTTGGCGGAGTCGAAATTCACAGCCCCCCATTATTATCTGATGATCGAGGTTGATATGGACAATGCCATAGCTTCCAGGGAGCAGATCAACAGCTTGCCCGATACCAAGGTCTCTTTTAATGACATGGTGGTAAAGGCCTGTGCCATGGCACTAAAAAAGCACCCGCAGGTGAATACCAGTTGGAACGGTGATACCACCCGTTACAACCAACACATACATGTAGGCGTTGCGGTAGCGGTGGAAGATGGTTTGGTCGTGCCCGTGCTTCGATTTACGGATCAAATGACGTTGACACAGATTGGCGCCTCGGTGAAGGACCTTGCAGGAAGGGCAAGAAACAAAAAGCTTACCCCCAATGAAATGGAGGGCAGCACATTTACGGTTTCCAACTTGGGCATGTTCGGTATCTTGGAGTTCACCTCCATCATCAACCAGCCCAATTCGGCCATTCTTTCGGTTGGTGCCATCGTAGAAAGACCGGTAGTTAAAAACGGTCAAATCGTAGTCGGCAATACCATGAAATTATCCTTGGCATGCGATCACCGAACGGTCGATGGCGCAACGGGCGCCCAGTTCCTCCAAACCCTAAGGGCCTATTTGGAAAACCCGGTGACGATGCTGGCCTAGTGATGGTAAGGCTACCGAAAAATCAAATCATTTTGATAATCAGTTTACAAAATCATATTTCGAACGAACAAGAAGAAGCATTCCGATATCATTGGGATGCTTTTTTATAAGGAACAACTTGATATTGGACAATGAAAAAATTCGGACAGCTATTATTGACTATGGTATTTCTGGGGTGCGGAACCTCACAAATCAATAAAAATCCCGCTCCCATGGCCACGACCGGCCCAGACGGGGTAAAGGGCAGCGTCGTCTTGGTCAGGGATTCCCCAAAAACCAAAAGTGCCGATGGCGAACCGACCAGTGAGAAACCTAAGTACGTCGATTTTTCAAGTCGCGGGGAAATCGCGGGAATTATGGACTTTCTTGCTGCCGATTCGCTCCAAGGACGGGATGCAGGAAGCGAAGGAATCGATATGGCGGCCGATTTTATAGCAGACATTTTTATGAATAACGGTGTGAAGCCCTATTTTATCAGTTATCGCGATACCCTTTCCAATTTCGACAAGCCTGCCTATAATATGGTGGGTATGGTTGAGGGTAATGACCCCATTCTCAAGAACGAGTTCATTATTTTGGGGGCCCATTACGATCATATCGGATTGATCGATCCCGAAAATAACGATTCCATCGCGAACGGTGCCAACGATAACGCATCGGGCAGTACCGTGGTATTGGAGTTGGCAAGGTACTTCGGCAAGGCCAGGACGAACAAGAGGAGTATGATTTTCGCCCTTTTTAGCGCTGAGGAGAAGGGACTTTTGGGCTCTGAACATTTGGCAGGGAAATTAAAGGACCAAAACCTAGATCTGTATGCCATGTTGAATTTTGAGATGGTTGGGGTGCCCTTGGTCGACAAAGACTATTTGATGTACCTAACCGGATATGAACTGTCTAATTTGGCTTCGGTGAGCAATGGCTATGCACAGGAAAATCTTGCCGGTTTCTTGCCAAAAGCAAAAGAATTCGAACTTTTTAAAAGATCTGATAATTTCCCTTTCCACAATGTATTCAAGGTGCCTTCACAGACCTATAGCACCTTTGATTTTACGAATTTCGATTACTACCATCGCGTTGATGATGAGGCTTCCTTGATGGATTATGACCATATGGCGAAGGTGGTGAACAAGATCATTCCGGTCATCGAAGGCATCGCAAACTCAGCTATTAGAGAAATCAAATATAATTAATGGCAAATGTAATCGTCACAGGCACCAGTAGGGGCATCGGTTTTGAATTGGCGAAGCGCTTCGCGGATGCGGGACATCAGGTGCTGGCACTCTCGCGAAATGAGGCCCCCATTGGGGATTTAAACCACAAAAACATCCATTTTTTTCCTTTTGATATTTCAAGGGAAGCCGATTTAAAAAGGCTTACGGATTTTGTGGATAAGCGTTGGAAGAGGGTCGATATTCTGATCAACAACGCGGGCAAATTGCTCAACCAACCTTTTCTTCAGACCAGCACTGAATCTTTTTTGGAGGTGTATAAGGTAAATGTTTTTGGCGTTGCCGCTGTCACACGAAGCGTGCTGCCAAAAATGGACAAAACAGGGCACGTAGTGACCATAAGCTCTATGGGAGGCGTGCAGGGCAGCCTAAAATTTCCTGGCCTTGCGGCCTATAGTTCAAGCAAAGGTGCCGTGATCACCCTTACCGAACTCTGGGCAGAGGAATTTAAGGAGCGCGGTCCATCGTTCAATGTCCTGGCTTTGGGAGCGGTACAGACAGAAATGCTGGAAGAAGCCTTCCCGGGATATCGGGCCTCCGTATCGGCCTCTGAAATGGCCGCATATATCATGGATTTTGCACTGACCGGGCAACGATTGTACAATGGAAAACTACTGCAGGTCAGCAATACAACACCTTGATGCAAGGGTAGGTCTTCAATGGTTAAAATTCGATCGAAACATAGTTTTAAAGCTTGGGCCAACCCAAATCATTTTAAAAGTTTTGTTGCTTTCATGCCGTTGGTCATGTCGTCGGCCATTTAAAAGTTATATTTTTGTCTTGATGCAGAATATCCTTCAAAAATACCTTCCGGAAAGATCGGTGGTGTCATGTTTGGCGTTGATACAGCAACATGGGGTACATCTAAAGATCGTCAACGAACGGGTCACCAGGCACGGCGATTATCGCAAGCTATTGGATGGCAAACATCTTATCACGATCAATGCGACTACTAACCAGTACCAATTTTTGATCACCTTGGTGCATGAGATTGCCCATTTGGTCGCTTTCGAAAAATATGGCAAGCGTATCAAGCCCCATGGTGTCGAATGGAAATATACGTTTCAACATCTGATGCTACCTTTTATCCGACCCGAGATCTTCCCGAACAAGTTGTTGCCCATTTTGGCGAAACATTTCAGGAATCCACGGGCCAGTAGCGGTGTAGACACCCATTTATCATTGGCGCTGAAGCAGTTTGATGAAAAAGAGGACAAAACCTATGTCTTCGAATTACCCGTGGGGAGCGTATTTAGAATTTATAATGGAAAACTATATCGAAAAGGGAATAAACGAACCAAGCGTTTTGAATGCATTGAAGTGGCCACTGGCAGGTTATACCTGTTCCAGCCCAACGCCGAGGTGGAGGTCATTCGCTGAGTGCTGGGGAAACATTGGAACATAAGCCCTTCAGCTAAGAATTTGCACAATGGATTGCGCAGAATATTTTAATATTATACCTGAATTGAATCCGGTGCCAGAAAGTTTAAAAGAGACCATGACATGAATAAAAATTATTATGCAGTATTGATGGCAGGTGGTGTGGGATCCCGCTTTTGGCCGATCAGCACTTCGGAGAACCCCAAACAGTTCCATGATATGTTGGGAACGGGCGATACGCTCATTCAAAAGACCTTCAAACGGCTCAATAAATTTATACCGACCGAAAATATATTGATTTTGACCAATGCGAGGTACAACGATTTGGTACTGGAACAGTTGCCCTTGGTAAAGCAAGAACAGGTCGTTTTGGAACCAGCCATGAGAAATACGGCACCCTGCATACTATATGCCGCTTTAAAAATCCAAAAGATGAATCCCGAGGGATTGATGATCGTTGCACCGAGCGACCATTGGATCGAAGATGAAGTGGCCTTTGCCGAGGATGTGATCAAGTGTTTTCGAAAATGTGAAAAGGAAGCGGTGCTCTGTACCCTGGGTATCAAACCTACTTTTCCGAATACGGGTTTTGGTTATGTAGAATTTGAGGAAGAAGGAACATCAACCCTCAAAAAAGTGCACCAATTTCGTGAAAAGCCAGATTATGAAACGGCAAAGGGTTTTTTGGCCCAAGGCAATTTTTTATGGAATGCGGGGATCTTTATGTGGAGCGTGGAAACCATAGTACATGCTTTCAAACGATACCAACCTACCCAATATGCATTGTTCGAAAAAGGTGTCGGCAGTTATAATACTGCAAAGGAGGCAGCATTTATCCTTGAAAACTATCCCAAAGCCGAAAATGTATCCATCGATTATGCCATTTTGGAGCACTCAGAGTCGACCTTTGTGTTACCGGCCACTTTCGATTGGAACGATTTGGGCACTTGGGGTTCATTATACGACAAACTTGATAAAGACGAAAACCGGAATGCCATTGTCAACAGCAAAGTGATCGGTCTTGATGCTTCGGGCAATATGGTACGATCCCCAAAAGGTAAATTGGTGGTCATCGATGGCTTGAATGACTACATCATCGTGGATAAAAATGAAGTGCTGTTGATCTATCCAAAATCAAAAGAACAGGATATCAAACAAGTATTGGCCAAAGTAAGGGCTAAATTTGGCGAAACCTATACCTAACCTTTATGGAGAAATCTAAACCAAGTGGCCAACAACCGGACCCATCTACCGAGGAAAGTGGCGAGAAGTTAAAGGAAGATATCAAAGGCCTTAGACATAGTGTACGTACATTTTTGACCGATTTATTGGATATTCGAAAGAATACCGATCAAGAGGCAACCAAGGAGGCCATCATAGCCGATATTCCATTTAAAGGCCATACGGCTTGGATTTTGGTCTGCTCCATTTTCATTGCTTCTGTAGGCTTGAATGCCAATTCCACCGCTGTGGTCATTGGTGCCATGCTGATCTCCCCCCTTATGGGCCCCATTCTAGGTTTGGGCCTTTCACTGGCCATCAATGATATCGACACCCTAAGAAGGTCGCTCAACAATTTAGCCGTGATGGTGATCTTAAGTGTCATCACATCTTTTCTGTTCTTTTACCTGTTTCCGTTGCAAACCGAATCTTCCGAATTGCTGGCCCGAACCAAACCTGACATCCGTGATGTGCTCATCGCATTTTTTGGGGGGTTGGCCTTGGTGATCGCAAGGGCTAAAAGGGGCACCATAGCCAGTGTTATCTTTGGGGTGGCCATCGCTACTGCCTTGATGCCACCGCTTTGTACGGTCGGTTTTGGATTGGCCATCGGTAATTTCGAATATGCGGGCGGCGCACTATTGTTGTTCGGTATCAATACCATCTTTATTGCGCTGGCCACCTTCCTGGTGATCATTTTATTGCGATTTCCCATGGTGCGCTATGCCGATTCGAAACGACGCAGGTTGATTGCCCGTCTGGTTTCTGTTGCGGCAATTGCCGTAATGATCCCTTCCGGCTATATCTTTTATGAAGTATTCCAGGAATTCCTTTTTAAAAAACAGGCCAATGAATTCATTATGGCGAATATTGAAACCTATAAATTTTCAGGAGACGGCCGATACCTTGATAACTTCACCGAGCTGAATTATAACAATGGGGAAAATCCTTCCATGGAATTGGTATTCATCGGCAACGAAAACATACCCGACAATGTCATCGCCACTTGGACAGGGTTGAAGAACAATTACTCCAAATTAAAGGATGCGGAACTTAAGGTCATTCATGGCCCTAAGAACGAGGTAGTCGATCAAATGAAATATATTGATGAACTGTATGAATCCAAAAAAGCGGAATTACTGAACAAGGACGAGAAAATCCGTCTTTTGGAAGCAGAGCTGACGAATTTGAATAAATTGAGAATAGGGCAAATTCCGTTCAAGGATATCAGTGATGAAGCTAAGGCAAACTATCAAAATCTAAAATCTTTGGCCTATGCCAGCGAGATCAAAACAGATTTCAGTACACTTGACACCATTGCAATTTTCGATGCCCAATGGAAGGAGGGCACGCCCCAAGAACAAATCGAGGCTGATAGCAAAAAACTGGTTAACTGGTTAA
Source organism: uncultured Flavobacteriaceae bacterium (assembly GCA_963710535.1). GTDB lineage: Bacteria > Bacteroidota > Bacteroidia > Flavobacteriales > Flavobacteriaceae > Pelagihabitans. The sequence goes on along the minus strand of CAVQAW010000010.1, from coordinate 167,899 downwards.
AGATCAGGATAAAGGACACAACACTTCAAATAAGGGAGCACAGCAATTAGTGACGCTCTTCGATGTACATTTGACGTACTTTTTTAAAGAGTTCGGAGGAATATACGAAGTTGGTCACCACCTCATTGTCGGTTTTAAAAATTTCGTCCTTGGTTCCTTCCCAAGCCTTTAAACCATCTTTCAGGAATACGATTTTTTCCCCTATTTCCATCACCGAATTCATATCATGGGTGTTGATGACCGTTGTGATATCGTACTCCTTGGTGATTTCGTTGATGAGGTTGTCGATCAAAATGGCCGTTTTGGGATCAAGGCCCGAATTCGGTTCATCACAAAAAAGGTATTTGGGGTTCATCACAATGGCTCTGGCAATGGCGACCCTTTTCTGCATGCCGCCCGAAATTTCGGAAGGGAACTTTTCGTGGGCATCAATAAGGTTCACCCTTTTTAAAACAAAATCAACCCTGTCCTGCATCTCAGAAGGGGATTGTTTGGTGAACATTTCAAGGGGGAACATGACATTGCCGGCAACCGTCATGCTATCAAATAGGGCACTCCCTTGAAAAACCATCCCCATTTCTTGCCTAAGGTCTCTTTTTTCATCGCCCGACAACTCGGAATACACCTTGCCATCATAGCTTATACTGCCTTCTTCGGGCACGAAGAGGCCCAAAAGGCATTTTAGGAATACGGTTTTTCCAGAGCCGCTCTGGCCGATGATCAGGTTGGTTTTTCCGGTTTCAAAAGTGGCCGAAACCCCTTTCAATACCTGCGAATCTCCGAACGATTTGCTTATTTGGTCTACTTCGATCATCAGCCCAATAATAGTTGCGTTAATATATAGTTCAAGATTATGATCACCACACTGGTCCACACAAAGGCAGTGGTACTGGCCTTTCCCACTTCAAGAGCCCCGCCCTGCATATAAAAACCGTGGAAAGAGGGAACAGTGGCTATGACAAATGCAAAAATCAGTGTTTTGATAAAGGCATAGGTGATATGAAAAGGATCAAAGTCAAGGGTAAGTCCGGTCACAAAATCGGCACTGGTCAGAAAACCGCCAAAAACACCGGCCAACCAACCCCCAAAAATGCCAACATACATGGAAATGGCAATCGCAAATGGATAGAAGAGCATTGCGATAATCTTGGGAAAAACCAAGTAATTCAATGAATTTACCCCCATCACTTCCAGGGCATCGATCTGTTCGGTTACCCGCATGGTACCTATGCTCGAGGTGATATAGGATCCGACCTTCCCCGCCATGATAATGGAAATGAAGGTGGGTGCAAATTCCAGTATCACCGATTGTCTGGTAGCAAAACCAATCAGATTTCTGGGAATTAAGGGATTATTGAGATTAAGGGCCGTTTGGATGGCGACCACCGCACCGATAAAGAAAGAGATAAAAATAATAATGCCCAAAGAGCCGTATATCAACTCGTCTATTTCCTTTAAAATGAGGTTTCTCATGATCCTCCATTTGGTCGGCTTTTTAAAGACTTCACGTATCATTAAAAAATAGCTGCCGATCTGTGCAAGGTGGTTCATGAAATAAAAATAGACTTCTTCCGGTAAAAATAATAATAAAGGGTATCATTTATGTCCCGAATAAAGTATTAAGGTTGAATTTTTCTATTTTTAGGGCTACAATAAATTCTACATGAAGAAGAAGATAATTTTACCATGTGTTTTGGCAATGGTTTGCATTCTGGCTCCTTGCCCGAACAACGCTCAGAAAAAAGTCAAATCCGGTCCTGTTCAGGAACAGGCGAACCTATTGAAAACCACCCCCAAATTGGTGGTCGGGGTTGTCGTTGATCAAATGCGCTACGACTATATTACCCGGTTTTGGGATGGGTATGGCGATGGAGGGTTTAAACGGCTCATCGGGCAGGGATTCAATTGCAAAAACAACCATTTCAATTATGCGCCTACCAGTACCGGGCCAGGCCATGCCTCGGTGTATAGCGGCACCACACCGGCATATCATGGGGTCATTGGCAATGATTGGTACGATAAGGAAAACGGCAAAGTGGTATACTGCGTTTCCGACTCCACATATACTACAGTGGGCACAACGGGCGCAGCAGGGCAAATGTCGCCCCATCGCCTCACCGTTACCACGATTTCAGATGAGCTGCGATTGCATACCGAAATGAAAGGGAAGACCATTGCCATAGCCCTGAAAGATCGTGGTGCGGTATTGCCGGGAGGCCATACTGCCAACGGTGCTTATTGGTACAATGGAGGCGAGGACGGCAATTGGATCACCAGCAGTTATTATATGGCCACCTTGCCAAAATGGGTTGAAAATTTCAATGCTTCCAAAGCGGCAGCCCGCTATAACAAAGCGTGGGTGCCGGTAAAAGATATCGACACCTATGTACAGAGCGGGGACGACAATAATGCCTATGAAGGGCTATTTGCAGGGGAATCGGCTCCGGTTTTTCCACATGATCTCCCAAAACTATGGGACGCTAACGGCAAATTCGATATCATTAGATCAACACCGTTTGGCAATGAGTTGACCACGGAGTTTGCACTGGCGGCCTTGGAAGCAGAAAATTTGGGCATGGACGACATCACGGATTTTCTGGCCATCAGCTATTCCAGTACCGACTACGTGGGGCATAAGTACGGGGTGAACTCAAAGGAAGTGCAGGATACTTATTTGAGACTGGATATGGATCTGGAAAGGCTCTTGAACCAATTAGACAAAACCGTGGGCGCAGGGGAATATACCCTCTTCCTGACCGCCGATCACGGTGCCATCGATGTGGCGGCCTATTTGAAGGATCAAAAAATTCCGGCCGCATATATGGATTGGTCCAAGATCAATCGTGAATTTAGCCAGTTTCTCCAATTTACATATGGAAATACCGACATCATCAGAAATTTCTCCAATTACCAATTCTTCCTGGATCACCAGGTCATAAAAAGCCTAGATCTGGATTTGAGACAGGTCCAGGAAACCATCGCCAAGGAGTTGTTGAGCTATGAAGGGATCGATCAGACCTATACGGCTTATCAAATGTGGCAGAACCAATACACCGAAGGTCTTGCAGCAGTGCTCCAGAATGGATATAACCAGAAACGCTCCGGTGATGTTCTGGTGGTTTTGGCACCGGGTACGATCACGTATTCAAACACGGGTTCAACCCATGGTTCGCCGCAAATTTATGATACCCACGTACCCTTGATATTCTATGGTAACGGAATCAGGCAAGGCAGTACTTCAAAGCGGACCGAAATTCCGGATATTGCACCCACCCTTGCCAGTTTAATGGGGATCGCCTTTCCCAATGGCACTACAGGAACCCCAATTGTTGATATTTTGGACGAAGCAGGAAAATGAACGATCAGCCCATAGGTATTTTCGATTCCGGCGTCGGAGGCACCTCCATTTGGAAGGAAATCCACAAATTGTTGCCCCATGAAAATACCATCTACCTGGCCGATAGCAAGAATGCACCCTATGGCGAAAAATCAGGTGATGAAATCCTGAACCTCAGCTTAAAAAATACCGAATATTTATTGGGAAAGGGCTGCAAATTGATTGTGGTGGCCTGCAATACGGCAACCACCAACGCCATTGATGCCTTAAGAAAAAGGTACAGCATACCGTTCATCGGGATCGAGCCCGCGATAAAACCGGCCGCCTTGAAATCCCGATCGAAAGCAGTGGGAATCCTCGCCACGAAAGGGACGCTCAGCAGCAAACTATTTCATAGTACCTCCGAAAACCATGCTTTTGGTATCCGTATCATTGAACAGGAAGGAACAGGACTGGTGCCATTGATCGAAGCCGGCAAGATCAATACCTGGGAAACCGAACAATTGTTGGTAAAATACCTAAAACCGATGCTCGACGGGGGAATCGATCATTTGGTTTTGGGCTGTACCCACTTTCCCTATCTGATACCCTTGTTGAAGAAATTGCTGCCGGAACACGTTACCATTATAGATTCCGGGGAAGCGGTGGCAAGGCAGACCAAATATGTATTGGAAAAAAATGCAATGCAGAACCCTTCACCAAAAATCGGGAAATCCATTTTCCATACCAATACCGAGGTAGATAGCTTAAAGCGTTTTCTGGAGGATAGCAAAAACGACGTTGCTGTTTCGTATTTGGACTTTTAAGCGAGATGAAAGGATTTAAGCATCCAACCTTCGTTGATACGTCAAATAGGTAAAGGAATACTTATGGCGTTCATCGGCCTTATGATGTGACTCCGCCACCAATACCCATTTATTTTCATCGATTATAGGAAAAAAGGTATCCGCTTCAGGAAAACCATGGTGAATTCTGGTCAGTTCAATGGTATCGGCCAGCGGTTCGGCTTGCCGGTATATTTCTCCTCCCCCGATGATGTATGCCAAGGGTTCATTTTCAACCAGTTTAAGGGCGGCATCCAATCCGTGGACCACCACGCAATTTTCGAAGGGCACTTTGTAACCATGGTCCCTGGTGATGATGATGTGTTTGCGGTTGGGCAGGGGTTTTGGAAAGCTCTCAAACGTCTTCCTCCCCATGATGATAGGGTGTCCGGTAGTCAAGGTTTTGAAACGCTTGAAATCATCGGGGAGATGCCACAGCAGGTCGTTGTCCTTGCCAATGGCATTTTGTTCCCCGGCCGCTGCTATCATGGTAATGCTCACCCCTCTTTTTTTTTATTGATGTTTGAAAGGGGAAAATCGGTCTCGATCTCTTTTTGCAATTGCGCTATCCGGTTTTTTTGCTTGGCTACCAATTTTTCGCGCTGGGCACGTTCCCAATCCAGTCCAAGGAACCGTTGTACCACAAAGACATTCACCAAGTGGATTGCGAATAGGAATGCCCATAGCGTTATCGCCCAAATGAACCAATCGTATTCTTGGCCATACTTCAATATCTTATTGATCAATACCAAAAAAACACTGCCGATCAAAAAAAGCACAAAATGGTTGTAGAGCCTTTTTTTCTGTTTGAGCCTCCTCTGGGCATTCTCCAGGAGCTCATGCTGCTCAAGATCGAGCCGTGGCGTATTTTTTCGATTGGAAAACATCCTAATGGTTATCTTTAAAGCAAAGATAAACCAAATGCCAAATATGAATTAAACCTATGGAAAAGATAAGGAAACTTTTTCCAGTCCTAAGCCAGAATATCTATACGGATACGGCCACTGCAGGATTGCTCAGTGAAGATTTGATGGAATGGCGACAAGAACATGATATCGATTATCTCATAGGGGGAAGCAAGATGAAAGTAAAGGCCATGCAGCGCCAAATCCCCGAAGTCCGTAAAACCGTTGCGCGTTTTTTTGGATGTAAAAAGGAAAACGTGGCCTTGGTGCCCAACTTTTCGATAGGGATGAACATCTTATTGGAAGGCCTTGACAAACGCCAACGGGTTCTCCTCTTGGAAAACGATTACCCGTCACTGAACTGGCCTTTCGAGAGCCGTGGCTTTCCGATTTCCTATGCCAAGATCGATGCCGCACTGGAACAGCATATTTGGGACAGGATAAAATCGGACTCAATCGACGTACTGGCATTAAGTGTGGTACAATGGTTGAACGGGATACGAATCGATTTGGATTTTTTACGCCGGCTCAAAAAAGATTTTCCCGATTTGATCATCATTGCCGACGGCACCCAATTTTGTGGGACTACCAATTTTGACTTCGAGGATTCTGCAATCGACATCTTGGGCGGTAGCGGCTATAAATGGCTGCTCGCGGGCTACGGCAATGGTTTTATGTTGTTCAAGGAGGATGTTATGGAGCGCTTTTCTTTGAAAACGACGGGTTTCAATGCGGCCAATGCGGATATGTCCAAAAAAAATGAAATCAGGTTTTCGAAGCACTTTGAGCCAGGGCATCTCGACACCCTAAATTTTGGCAGCCTTAATTTTTCCCTTGAATTTCTCGAGACATTGGGCATGGACATGGTCGAAGCACAGTTGCGGAAATTATCCGACCATGCGAAAAAGGCATTTGCCACTCTGGGCTTGTTGGATATTGACGTGACAGGCAGGCAACAGCACAGTACCATTTTCAACATTAAAGGAGATGACGCCACCTTCCAAAAATTGAGCTCAAACGGGGTGATCTGTGCACAGCGGGGAAGCGGAATTCGCCTAAGTTTTCACTGTTACAACACGGAAAACGAGGTAGATCAAATTGTAAGAATCTTAAAAACAGGGCAATAGCGTTTATTCAATTGTGAAATTCACAAACCTATTTTTGTTGAACCCTGTTAAAAGTTACCAAAATATTGACAATATGATAAAACTGACATGAATCATTGTGAATGAGATGTTTATTGTATTAATTTTGCGCTGAATTTAAAAATAAAATATCATGGCAATCGCTAAACAATATCTAAAGTCAAAACCGGTATGTAAGGTTACCTTTACAGTACCTGCAGAAGAAGCAAAAAAAGTAGCCGTTGTAGGTGACTTCAACAATTGGAACCCTAAAGGCAGCTTACTTAAGAAACTTAAAAATGGCAACTTCAAAGGAACTTTTGAACTTCCTAAAGAATCCACTTATGAGTTCAAGTACATCATCGATGGTGATTACGTAAACGAACCTGAGGCCGATCGTTACCAGTGGAACGATTATGCCGGTACCGAGAACGCCGTTTTGGAGCTATAATCGATTACCGAAAAAAGATCAAAAAGCTGGAAGGTGGTATCACTTTCCGGCTTTTTTATTTCCAAAAAGCCGTAGGTAGGCCATTTGGTGATCTTGGGTAAGTTTATTTCCAACAAATGGATGTCCCTCGGACTAAGCATAGGTTGTGCTCTGCGCTTTAGACGGCCACTGCCCCTTTGATATGGGGATATGGGTCATAATTTTCAAGGCTGAAATCCTCAAACTTGAATTTGAAAATATCCTTGACCTGGGGATTGAGCACCATTTTTGGCAAAGGCCTGGGTTCCCTGCCCAATTGCAACAGCACCTGATCCATATGGTTGTCATAAATATGTGCGTCCCCGAAAGTATGGATGAATTCTCCTGGCTCGTACCCGCAGACCTGAGCCACCATCATTGTAAATAGGGCATAGGAGGCGATGTTGAAGGGTACGCCCAAAAAGATATCCGCGCTCCTTTGGTACAATTGACAGGATAATTTTCCCTCTGCCACATAAAATTGAAAAAACGCATGGCAGGGCGGTAAGGCAGCCTTGCCCTGGGCCACGTTTTGCGAAAAAGACTTTGAACTTTCGGGGAGAACGCTGGGGTTCCATGCGGTGACCAGCATGCGCCTGCTGTTGGGGTTCTTTTTCAAGGTTTCCACCAGCCCTTCGATTTGGTCGATACCCTCATCGTTCCAATTCCTCCACTGGTGCCCGTATACGGGGCCAAGATCGCCATCGGCATCGGCCCATTCATTCCATATGCGTACCCCGTTTTCCTGTAGGTAAGCAATATTGGTATCGCCTTTTAAGAACCATAGCAGCTCATATACGATCGATTTCAAGTGTAATTTTTTGGTCGTGACCATTGGAAAACCCTTGGCCAAGTCGAAGCGCATTTGATAGCCGAAAACACTTTTGGTACCCGTACCTGTACGATCGCCTTTTTGTGTACCGTGCTCCAGAACGTGCTTCAATAAATCGTGGTATTGTTTCATAAACCGGAAAAATGCTGCTTATGCGCAGGCGTTTGATATTGTGAATACTGCGCTACGGCAGTATGAACGGAAAACGAAAATAGGGAAAGCTGAAAACAAAATGAAAGTTGGATCCTTCATTTTATTCAAAAATTATCAACGGTTGCCGCCTGGCTTTTCAAAATGAGCAGGCCCATCTCAGCCTAAAATCATACCGGCTATGGTGGCAGAGAGCAAAGAGGCCAAAGACCCGCCTAAAACGGCCTTCATGCCGAACTCTGAAAGGGTCTTCCTTTGTCCCGGGGCTAGTGATCCTATGCCGCCAATCTGTATTCCGATGGAGGCGAAGTTGGCAAAACCACAAAGCATATAGGTAGCCATGATCACCGATTTGTTGAACGTAAAATGTACCGGACTCGAAATTTCCTTTAAGGTGGCGAGCTGGGTGTAGCCCACAAATTCGCTGGAAGCCAGTTTAATGCCCAATAATTGACCCATAAGCACAATATCTTCGGCAGCGACCCCTATCAACCACATCAGTGGGGCAAACAAGGTGCCCAACAGGGCCTCCAATGACAATTTATCATAAACGGAGTGCTCGGCGATCCATCCGTTGAGGGAAGTCACTTCCCCCAACCAGCCAAAAATACCATTGAGCATCGCGATAAAGGCAACAAAAACCAACAACATGGCCCCTACGTTTACGGCCAATTTAAGTCCCTCTGTCGTTCCGTTCGAAATGGCGTCCAACAGATTGCTACCAATTTTCTCGTGGGAAACCTGTACATCCGTATCGATGGTCTCGGTTTGTGGATATAGCATTTTCGAAATGATGATGGCCCCAGGTGCGGCCATGACCGAGGCGGCGATCAGGTGGCGGGCAAATTCCAACCGCAACTGCTCGTCGTTGCCGCCCAAAAAACCGATATACGCGGCCAGAACACCACCGGCTACGGTTGACATTCCCCCGATCATGACCAGGAGTATTTCCGACTTGCTCATTTTCTCGAGGTAGGCTTTGATCATTAGGGGGGCCTCCGTTTGGCCAAGAAAGATGTTGCCGGCCACCGAAAGGCTCTCGGCTCCTGATATGCCCAATGATTTGGTCAGTAACCATGCCAGGCCCTTGACCACTTTTTGGATCACCCCCAGGTAAAAAAGCACTGAGGTCAAAGCAGAAAAGAAAATGATGGTCGGGAGGATCTGAAAGGCAAAAATGTAGCCGATGTTTGGGTTATCAAGGTTCAATAAATTCCCTAGAAGGAAATCGCTTCCTGCCAAGGTGAAGTTTAAAATTTCATTGAATATTTTTCCGAGGAAAGTAAATATCTGTCGAATAAAGGGAACGGTCAGGATACCGATGCCCAGGAAAATCTGTATGCCCAATCCGATGCCAACGGTACTCCATTTGATGGCCTTTCGGTTCGCACTGAAAAGGAAGGCAACGAGCAGCAGGGCCACCATGCCCAAAATACCGCGCCCCAGACTCTCCAGCGAAAATCCGTTATTGGCGACCATTGGGGTCATCGATTGTGTTTCAAGGGCTGGCCTTAAGGAATCCTGTACAACTTGTTGGGCGGTTAAGGGTAGGGCAAAAAAAAGTACGAGCAGGAAAATCCAAAGTTTGGTGGCCATAACTTAAGGTGAGGTTGCTGGTTTAGTTGCGTTTGGATATCTCATCCCGTAGCTTGGCTGCTTTCTCATAATCTTCATTGGCAACCGCTTTGTCCAATTCTTTATTAAGCTCGTCTATGGTGAGTTCTGAATAGCCCTCATTGGTCCCTGAATCGATTTCAACGGTTTCCCCTTCTTGAAGAATTTCATCGACCATGATGCTTTCGTCACTTTTTTCCTCTTTGTCTTTCTCTTTGGAGGAGAATTTCAGGAATATCCCAGCCTTGTCCAAAATAGTCTTATAGGTAAAAATCGGGGCATTGAACCTTAGCGCCAGTGCGATGGCATCGCTGGTACGTGCATCGATGATTTCTTCGATTTTATCCCGTTCGCAGATAATACTAGAATAAAAAACGCCATCGACCAATTTATGGATGATTACCTGTTTGATGACGATATCGAAACGATCGGCAAAATTTTTGAATAGGTCATGGGTCAGAGGCCTCGGGGGTTTTATTTCCTTCTCCAAGGCAATGGCTATCGACTGCGCTTCGAAGGCCCCGATCACGATCGGAAGTTTGCGGTCCCCATCGACTTCATTTAAAATAAGGGCATAGGCCCCATTTTGTGTTTGGCTATAGGAAATCCCCTTTATTTTCAACCTTACTAAGCTCATATCCAATAAAAATACAAAAGCTGTTTAAATAGTTGGGGGTACCAGATATTTAAACAGCCCCTAGGCGGTGCAAATTAACAAAAATTAAGCGTTTTGCGCTTTAAATTCCTTTAATTTTTCGGTCAGTTTGGGCACTATTTCAAAGGCATCGCCTACGATTCCATAATCCGCGGCCTTAAAAAATGGGGCTTCCGGATCGTTATTGATGACCACTTTGGTTTTCGAAGAACTTACGCCAGCAAGGTGCTGAATGGCGCCCGAAATTCCGATGGCGATGTACAGGTTGCTCGCAACCGGTTTGCCTGTTTGTCCCACATGTTCCCCATGCGGCCTCCAGCCCAAATCGGAAACCGGCTTGGAACAGGCGGTCGCGGCGCCCAGAACGTCGGCCAAATCTTCGATCATGCCCCAATGCTCAGGACCTTTCAATCCCCTTCCTCCGGAGACGACAATATCGGCATCGGCAATGGTCGCTTTTCCGACCACCTTGTCTATTTCTACCGATTTAGCCAAGAAATCGCTTTTCTCCAAAGCCGGTTGAAATGCCTCTACCTTTGCGGTAGCCTGATGCTCGACCAGGCCAAAGGCATTGTTGGAAATTCCGAGGACTTTGTTTTCGGTATTGATTTGGGTATGGGCAAAACCCTTGTTGCTGAAAGCCGTTCTTTTAACGATGAAAGGATCGGTACTATCCGGCTTTGCAACGATATTGGGGACGTAGCCCGCCTTTAAATCGGCGGCCAAGATCGGCGCCAAGAACTTGGTATCGGCGCTCGAACCGATCACGACCACCTTAGCACCTTCTTTTTTGGCAGCTTCGGCGATACAATGGGCAAATGCTTTCGCGTTGAATGTCTTTAATTGGGCATCGTTGACATCATAGATTTTTGTGACCCCATAGGTGCCCAGCATTTCCTTGTCGGTTGCGTTGATGGCAATGGCCGTGACCGTTGTTCCCAATTGGGCTGCTACCGCATGGGCATAGGAAGCAACCTCGAAGGCGTTTTTTTTGAATTTGCCGTTTTCTGATTCCGTATAGACGAGTACTGACATTGTTATGTTTTTTTAAATTTTATTTCCGTTTCCATTTGATTCCAAGATGGGATCTGTATTACTAGATTACTTTGGCCTCGTTGTGCAGTAGATCCACCAATTCTTCAACCGTATCCACCAATTTAACACTGCCCTTTGGTGCCGGTTTGTCAAATTTGATATCAGTGGTGGCCTGAACAGCTGTTACAGGTTCTACCACGTTCAATTGTTTTTGGCGCGCCATCATGATGCCCCGCATGTTCGGGATTCTCAGGTCGCTTTCCTCTACCAAACCCTTTTGGCCGCCGATGACCAAAGGAAGGGTCGTGGCTATTTTTTCCTTTCCCCCATCTATTTCCCTAAGGGCGGTGGCGTTGTTGCCTTCTATTTCCAGACCGATACATGTATTCACAAAATTCATATTGAGCATCGTTGCCAGCAGCCCGGGCACCATGCCTCCGTTGTAATCGATTGATTCCCTGCCTGCAATGACGAGGTCATATCCCCCTTTTTTTACGATATCGGCCAATTGCTGTGCCACATAATATCCGTCAGTAGGCGCAACATTCACCCGTATGCCTTCATCGGCACCAATGGCAAGTGCCTTGCGCATAGTGGGTTCCACAGAGGCGTCTCCCACGGTCGCAACATGAACGCTGGCACCTTGTTTTTCCTTGAACCACATGGCCCTTGTGAGCCCAAATTCATCATTCGGATTGATTACGAATTGTACGCCGTTGGAATCGAATTTGGTATCCCCCTCCGTAAAGTTGATCTTGGAAGTGGTATCCGGCACATTGCTAAGGCAAACCAATATCTTCATATTTCTGTTTTTAATGTTATTTCGGTGTTATTTGGCACAATCTGCGATGGTCTCCCAACACCCTTGATTCGCGGGCCATAATGGGTAAGGCGGGCGTTGCTGGGCCGATGTATTGTGTTCGCCTGTATCGCTCCGCTAAGATACACAAATTTATATAATTTACTATGCATGCATAATAAATTTTGTCACTTTTTTTGATTCGAACCAACCCTTAATCAATATATATTTTCCTATTTTTGCTTGCATTTTAACCATTTGAATAAGTTACGCCATACCACTATGAAGACATTACAATTTAGGGAAGCCATTGCGGAAGCCATGACAGAGGAAATGCGAAGGGATGAGTCTGTTTATCTGATGGGGGAGGAAGTGGCGGAGTACAATGGAGCCTATAAGGCCTCAAAAGGCATGCTCGATGAGTTTGGTCCCAAACGCGTAATCGATACGCCGATCTCGGAATTGGGTTTTGCGGGGGTGGGTGTAGGTTCAACGATGACAGGGAATAGACCCATCATAGAATTCATGACCTTTAATTTTGCCTTGGTCGGGATTGACCAGATCATAAACAATGCTGCCAAGATCAGACAAATGTCAGGGGGCCAATTTCCATGTCCGATCGTTTTTAGGGGTCCGACCGCTTCTGCAGGCCAATTGGCCGCAACGCATTCCCAAGCCTTTGAAAGTTGGTATGCCAATTGTCCGGGTCTAAAGGTCGTGGTTCCCTCAAATCCCGCCGATGCAAAAGGCTTGTTGAAATCGGCCATACGTGATGACGATCCGGTGATTTTTATGGAATCGGAACAGATGTACGGTGACAAAGGAGAGGTGCCGGAAGGGGAATATACAATTCCCTTGGGCGTAGCGGATATTCGCAGAAAAGGAGGGGATGTGACCATAGTTTCCTTCGGAAAGATCATTAAGGAAGCCGACAAAGCTGCAGAGGAATTGGAAAAAGAAGGGATCAGCTGTGAAATCATCGATCTTAGGACCATCAAGCCATTGGATTATGAGGCCATCGTTACCTCTGTCAAGAAGACCAACCGCTTGGTGGTCTTGGAAGAGGCCTGGCCGTTCGGAAATGTTTCCACGGAGATAACTTATCACATCCAGGCAAATGCCTTTGATTATCTCGACGCACCGATACAGCGCATCAATACGGCCGACACGCCGGCCCCATATTCACCGGTTTTGTTGGAGGAATGGTTGCCAAACTATCAAGACGTGATCAAGGCCGTTAAAAAGGTTTTGTACAAATAAGCCGCTAAATCGTGTAAATAATATTTACTTCGCCGACCAATGGTTGACGAAGTTTTTTTTGCCCCTTTTGTCAGGAAAACCGATGTGCGTTGCACCAAACAGTATTGATGAAAAAGTTTCTTTTCCCCGTTTTCGTTTTGTTCGCTCATGGCAGCCTCGGCCCAATCGAAGGTAGGCGGCATCGTCCTGGACGAATTCAACGATCCGGTCGCCTTTGCAAATGTGATCTTCAAGAATTCCAACGAGGGGACCATCACCAACGACAACGGTCGGTTTTATATGGAATCGGACAATACTTATTCTACCTTGGTGGTTTCCTTCATCGGGTACGAAGATCGGGAAATCACCCTAACCAGTAAGGTCACCTATAACTTGGAAATCAAATTGGTCGAGGCCACTGAACAACTTCAGGAAGTGGTCGTATTTTCCGGTAAACAATCCAAAAAGAATAATCCGGCCGTTGAAATCTTAAAGAAGATCTGGGCGAAGAAAAGGCAAAACGGTATCCGTAAATTTAACCAGTATGCCTACGATAAATACGAAAAAGTAGAGTTCGACCTTAATACGATCGACAGTGCCCTGATGAAGAGCAAAATTTTCAAGGGACTTGAATTCATGTTCCAGGATTTGGATACTTCGCGCATCACCGGCAAAACCTATTTGCCCATTTTTTTGAATGAAACCTTTAGCAAAGTAAATGGTGACAATATCCTGAACGAGGAAAAAGAGGAAGTGCTCGGCAACAAGAACTCCGGCTTCGACAACAACCAGGCCATTATCGCATTTGTCAAAGACCTTTACCAAGACTATGACATCTATAACAATTATCTTAAATTCTTCGACAAAAGCTTTACGAGCCCACTATCAAGGACCGGGGTAGATACCTACAACTATGCCTTGAGGGACAGCGCCTTTATCGACAACAAGTGGTGCTATAACATTGTTTATTATCCCAGGAGGAAGAATGAACTGACCTTTAAAGGGGATTTTTGGGTCAATGACACGACCTATGCCATAAAGAACATCAATCTCGAAGTAACCAAAAGCGCCAACATCAACTGGGTGAAGGAAATCTATATCGAGCAAGATTTCGAAGTGTTGAACGATTCCGTTTTTTTGTTGAAACGGGACTATATGTTGAGTGATTTCAGTCTTCGCAAAAAGGAAAATTCGAGAGGGGTATACGGCAAGAGAACCACGGTGTACAACAATTACATTTTTGATATTCCCAAGCCCAAGGAATTTTATAGGGTGGAAGGCAATCCGTTCGATCTTACCGTTGTCAACCGAGATAGCACGTTTTGGCAGCAGAACCGTTTGGAGGCCTTAAATAAGGATGAAAAGGGCATCTACCAACTTTTGGATACCTTAAAAACCGTGCCCAAGTTTAAAACCTATTACAACCTGGTCAGTATATTGGGGTCGGGATATGTCGAAATCGATAAATGGAACCTGGATATTGGAAGTGTTTATGATGTATTCGGCTATAACGACGCGGAGGGGCCGCGCATCAGGGCAGGTGCCCGAACCTATTTCGGGCAGAACGACCTATGGCGTTTGGAGGGGTATATGGCCTATGGCTTTACCGATCAAAAATTCAAGCACGGGCTATCGGGAAAAATATTGTTGGACCAAAAGAGCAGGTTGATCGTTTCCGGGGGGCACCGAAGGGATATTGAACAGTTGGGAGTGAGTTTGACGGCGACCAACGATGTTTTGGGAAGAAGTATAGCTTCTTCCTCCGTGCTTACCGTAGGGGCCAACAACAAGCTCACCAATATCAATTTAACCGCTTTCAATGCGGAAATAGAACCCATTACCAATTTGCGCCTAGGACTTGGATCTACCTTCAGGACACTGAGTTCCGCCCTGCCTGCCGATTTTAGCCTCGACTACCTGGATCCCGCCTCGCCAACGGGCATTTCTTCAGAAATCAATCAGTTCGATGTGAACATGGTCTTGATCTATACCCCGGGCAAAAAAACAATTGGCTATGGTGTGGAACGGCGAGACGTCAACGATACCTACAGCACTTTGTTTTTAAACTATACCAAGGGTATACAGGGCACACTTGACAGTGATTTTGATTACCAAAAGCTTCAGTTTTCCTATAGCCAGCCTTGGCAGATCGGTGGTTTGGGAAGATTGTACAGCACCATTGAAATCGGGAAGACCTTCGGCGAGGTTCCCCTGGGGCTCCTGAATGTTATCCCCGGCAACCAAACCTTGTTCACCACCTACGGTACTTTTCCCAATCTCGATTTTTACGAATTCGTGACCGACACTTACTTGGCCATGCATTTGGAACATAATTTCAACGGCCGCATTTTCTCCAGGATTCCCTTTATGCGAAAATTCAATTTACGCGAAATTATAGGCATTAGAGGGGTTTGGGGCAATCTATCGAACGGCAATATCGCCTTGAATTCTCCTACGAATATTCCCTTGCTCGCGCCCAACGACAAAATCTATTATGAATATTCCTTGGGTATCGGTAACATCTTAAAAATCTTCCGTATCGATTTCAATTTTAGGGGCAACTATCTCGATAGTCCAAATGCACGACCTTTTGCGGTCACCGGCACCTTCGGTTTCAATTTTTAATATTTAAAGTTTCAGCGGTTTCGTGAACACTGCTGAAAAAACCTGGATAGGTCCCTTTCGAGCCGCCTGCTGCAGAGTGGTTAAATGCCGCACATTAATGTTTTTTATTCTGTTTGGTTTTACTATTTTTGCAGCCGTTCTAAAATATTAAACAACTGATCAACATGGAATTAATAGTAAAGTTTCTACCCGCCTTCGGCGTTTTGGCATTGATTTTCGTAGTCCTTAAAAACATTTGGGTTACCAAGCAGGAAGTCGGCAATGAAAAGATGGCACGGATTGCCAAGAATATCGCAGATGGTGCGATGTCTTTTCTTAAAGCGGAATACAAAATTCTTGCGATTTTCGTGGTCGCCGTTGCCATCCTCCTCTATTTTAAAGGAGCCTACGAACAAGGTTCGAACGGGATGGTTGCCCTATCGTTCGTGGTGGGCGCCGTTTGTTCCGCGTTGGCAGGTTTTATTGGAATGAGGGTAGCTACCAAAGCGAACGTGCGCACCACCCAGGCGGCCAGGACCTCTTTGGGAAAAGCGCTGGAAGTTGCCTTTGCGGGCGGTTCGGTGATGGGGTTGGGTGTTGTTGGCCTTGGCGTTTTGGGGTTGAGCGGTCTTTTTGCCATTTATCTGGAGTTATGGCCTGGTGCCGATAACTTGGCGATGGTTTTGAACGTATTGACAGGCTTTTCAATGGGAGCTTCTTCCATAGCCCTTTTTGCACGTGTCGGTGGCGGAATTTATACCAAAGCCGCTGATGTGGGTGCCGATTTGGTCGGAAAAGTGGAAGCTGGAATACCTGAAGACCACCCTTTGAACCCTGCGACCATCGCAGATAATGTTGGGGACAATGTAGGAGATGTTGCAGGTATGGGCGCTGATTTATTTGAATCGTATGTGGGATCTATCATCGGTACCATGGTATTGGGCGCGTTCATCATAACGCCGGGATTCGAAGGACTCGGGGCGGTGTACCTCCCGTTGGTCTTGGCAGCGATTGGAATCGTAATGTCGATCATAGGCACCTTTTTTGTGAAAGTAAAGGATGGTGGAAATCCCCAGACCGCTTTGAACATCGGTGAATTCGGTTCTGCTGGTTTGATGGTGATCGCCTCTTATTTTATCATTGATATCATGATACCCGAGTCTGTGGAAGGTTTGCCCTTCGGATCTTGGGGTGTTTTTCTAGCTACGATCGCTGGTCTTGTGGCCGGTTTGGGCGTAGGAAAGATAACGGAATACTATACGGGCACCGGAACAAAGCCTGTTCAATCGATCGTCAGACAATCCGAAACCGGAGCCGCCACCAACATTATCGCTGGTTTGGGCGTTGGGATGATGTCTACGGCAATACCCATCCTGTTGATTGCCGCTGCCATTTTGGTCTCGCATCATTTTGCCGGCCTTTATGGAATTGCGATTGCAGCTGTTGGGATGTTGGCCAATACGGGGATTCAATTGGCGGTAGACGCTTATGGTCCGATTTCCGATAATGCCGGTGGAATTGCCGAAATGGCCGAATTGCCGCACGAAGTGCGTGAACGAACCGATAAATTGGATGCGGTAGGGAATACCACTGCGGCCATTGGGAAAGGTTTTGCCATTGCTTCCGCAGCATTGACGGCCCTTGCCCTGTTTGCGGCCTTTATGCAGGTAGCCCATGTTAATTCGATAGATGTATCAAAGCCGAACGTGATGGCCGGACTCTTGGTCGGGGCGATGTTGCCTTTTGTGTTTTCGGCCCTTTCCATGAATGCAGTGGGCCGTGCCGCGATGGCGATGATCGAGGAAGTACGACGCCAGTTCAGGGACATTCCAGAATTGAAGGCCGCTTTGGAAGTGATGAGGAAATACAATTCCGATCTCTCTAAAGCCACCAAAGAAGACAGGGCTATTTTTGATGCCGCCGACGGGGTGGCGCAATACGATAAATGTGTTGCGATTTCCACAAAAGCCTCTATCAAAGAAATGGTTTTCCCAGGACTTTTGGCCATTGCCGTACCGGTGGCTGTCGGATTTATAGGCGGTGCTGAAATGTTGGGGGGTCTATTGGCAGGGGTAACTTCTGCCGGGGTGCTCATGGCCATCTTCCAATCGAATGCGGGAGGTGCATGGGACAATGCCAAAAAAATGATAGAAGCCGATGGTCGCAAAGGTAGCGATGCACATAAAGCGGCCGTGGTGGGCGATACCGTTGGAGATCCTTTCAAGGATACTTCGGGCCCATCTTTGAACATCCTTTTGAAGTTGATGTCGGTCGTTGCCTTGGTAATTGCGCCGAGTATCGCTTTGAATTTGGCCGATACGGCTTCAAATGCCGTTGAAAACCAAACCAAAACAACCACCATTACCATGAATGTGGAAAATGATGCCATGGCGGAAGCCACAATAGCATATACCACGATCATCAATGGTGAAAAGGTCACTGAAGAGAAGGTTTTTAAAGGTACTGAAGCCGAAGTAAAAGCGCAACTGGAACAGTTTGAAAATGCCTCGGTAAAACAAAAGGGTACCGAAGTTGAAGTTACCATAGACAAGGTGGATATCAAAAAGAAATAATCGATCAAGGAAATAGATTAAACCATCCTTCGAAAGTAGGGTGGTTTTTTTGTTGTTATATTTGGGCAAATGGGTTTGATCGATTTCAAAGATGCGCTGCAAATCATTACATTTCGTTCTTACGGAAATGCCGGTCATTTTTATGCCCGAGGCCGTGCCTTGGAGGATGAAATCATCGATCTTTTGGATAAGGGCTTTTTTAGG
This sequence comes from uncultured Flavobacteriaceae bacterium, assembly GCA_963710535.1. GTDB lineage: Bacteria > Bacteroidota > Bacteroidia > Flavobacteriales > Flavobacteriaceae > Pelagihabitans. The sequence goes on along the minus strand of CAVQAW010000010.1, from coordinate 149,535 downwards.
CTGTTGCTCAATACCTGGAAGCGGTTTGAAACCGATGAAATTCGAAATACCCCACTTACCATAACCCTGGCAGATGGCCGGAAGGTCGGTGGCAGAACCGATATCGATGGTTATTATCTCATCGATCTGCCCCTCTCGGAATTGGATGGCCTTTCCGATAGTGAAGGCTGGCTTCGTTATGAAATAGCCTTCGCCGATAGTGGGATCATTGCCAACAAATCTTTTCCCAATCGATTCTATGGTGAAATGTTGATCCCCTCAGACTTATCAGAATTCGGGGTAATCAGCGATATTGACGATACCATCCTGCACACAGGCGTGGTTTCCTCCTTAAAATGGCGGGTGATCATCAACACCTTTTTTAAACGGGCCGATAAACGCATTCCGCTGGAGGGCGCGGCACAATTTTATCAAATGCTGCACCATGGGAAATCTGAACAAAATGTGAACCCCATATTCTATGTGAGCCATAGTCCTTGGAATCTGTACCGCTACCTCGAATTTTTCCTGGCCAAGAACAACTTTCCAAAGGGCCCGATACTGTTGAGAAGCTGGAGGGAATTTGGTTTTGGAAGACCCAAAACCGAAAAGCCGCAAAAACAGAAGGAAATAGTGAATATCCTGAAGACCTATCCGGAACTCTCCTTTATTTTGATCGGGGACAGCGGCGAAAACGATGCGGCCATCTATTTGGAAGTGGTCAGGGCATTTCCCGACAGGGTGAAGGCAATTTACCTGCGAAGTGTGGCGCACAGAAGAAAAATGAACAAAGTAAAGCAAATGTTGGGGCAATTTGGGACGGTACCCATAATGCTGGTAGAAAAGAGTGAAGACGCGGTTCTTCATGCCCGCTGGCTTGGCTTCATCAAATAAGTAGGGGGTTCGGTTAAAACAAACCGTTTATTTCGGCATCTATTTTGTTGATCACGATGCCTAAATCTTCGGGCTTGTCCACAAAGTCGAGCTGGTCTACATCGACAACCAATAACTTTCCTTTTTCGTAGGTATGCGCCCAAGCTTCGTAACGTTCGTTCAACCGGCTCAAATAATCGATCGAAATGGAATTTTCATATTCCCGTCCCCGCTTGTGAATCTGTTTGACGAGATTGGGAATCGAACTTCTCAGATAGATCAACAAATCTGGCGGTTGCACCAAACTTTCCATCAATTCAAACAAACTTTTGTAATTGGTGAAGTCACGATTCGTCATCAAACCCATGGCATGTAAGTTGGGCGCAAATATAAATGCATCCTCATAAATGGTCCTGTCTTGGATCACGTTCTTGCCAGTTTCCCTGATCTTTAATATCTGCCGATACCGATGGTTAAGAAAGTAAATCTGAAGATTGAAGCTCCATCGCTCCATCTGGGTATAAAAATCATCTAGATATGGGTTATCCACTACTTCCTCGAAATGGGCTTCCCATTTGTAATGTTTGGCAAGTAATTGGGTCAAGGTGGTTTTTCCGGCACCGATATTTCCTGCAACTGCAATGTGCATGCAATTATGTTTTTTGGTTCGATTGTTGATCAAAGCGCTGGCTGACAAGATACGAAGTATATCGAGTTTGGGAAAAAATAAACGTCTAAATACTTTTCTATTTTTTACCCCCGGTCGCTTCCAATAGCTTTAAGGAAGAAAGGTTATTTTACCGCTTCCACAATACATTCGAGTGTGCTTTTTGGCACTTTTTTTTGGCCGGAGAATAAAAAGATCAACAATGTGCACTTAACAAAACTAATTTTATATTTTTGCTCTCTCAACACAGAGGAAGGATTTGACTGATTGCAACCTCTATACTTGAACAAAATTCAGGTCCTGGTCAAGAAAACCGGATGTCGGATTTCAATACAATTGAACCGATATAAAAAATGCTAAAGCAGTTGATATTGGTTATGTTCAATATTATACTTCTTGGCCCGTTTCCGTCAAATCCTTTTTCAGCTAAATAAAGTATAGTATGTCATATTTATTTACTTCTGAATCGGTCAGTGAGGGGCATCCGGACAAGGTAGCGGATCAGATCAGCGACGCTTTGTTGGACCATTTTTTGGCCTTTGATCCGGAAAGCAAGGTAGCCTGTGAAACTCTGGTCACCACTGGGCAGGTTGTTTTGGCCGGCGAGGTGAAGAGCCACACCTATTTGGATGTACAGACGATCGCCAGGGACGTCATCAATAAAATTGGCTATACCAAAGGTGAATATCAATTCAGCGGGGATTCTTGCGGGGTGATTTCTTTGATACATGAGCAATCGCAAGACATCAACCAAGGGGTTGATCGGGGCGCAAAAGAAGATCAAGGCGCGGGAGATCAGGGCATGATGTTCGGCTATGCGACCAAGGAAACCTCAAATTACATGCCATTGGCCTTGGATATTTCGCACAAGATACTACAGGTCCTGGCCGCACTACGAAAGGAGAACAAAGAGATCAAGTACCTGCGTCCGGACGCCAAATCGCAAGTCACCATTGAATATTCCGATGACAATGTTCCGCAGCGCATCGATACCATTGTCGTATCCACCCAGCACGACGTATTTGACAAGAACGACGATAAAATGTTGTCCAAGATCAAAAAAGATATCCTGGATATCCTTATACCAAAGGTCAAGAAGCAATTGCCAAAAAAAATCCAGGGCTTGTTCGACGATCAAATCACCTATCATATCAATCCCACCGGGAAATTCGTGATCGGAGGTCCGCATGGCGATACCGGATTGACCGGAAGGAAGATCATCGTTGACACCTATGGTGGCAAAGGGGCCCATGGAGGTGGCGCATTTAGCGGTAAGGATCCCAGCAAGGTGGATCGCAGCGCCGCCTATGCGGCCCGTCATATCGCTAAAAATTTGGTAGCGGCAGGCGTAGCTGATGAAGTTTTGGTACAGGTGAGCTATGCGATAGGGGTGGTGAAACCCACTTCAATTTTTGTGGATACCTATGGGCGTTCCAATGTGAAGCTGACCGATGGTGCAATTGCCAAAAAAGTGGAGCAACTCTTCGATATGCGGCCCTACGCCATTGAGGAACGATTGAAATTAAGAAACCCAATCTATTTGGAATCGGCTGCATATGGGCATATGGGAAAAGAACCAAGAGTGGTCACAAAGGTCTTTGAATCCCCTTATAACGGTAAAATAGAAAAAACCGTGGAACTGTTCACTTGGGAGAAACTGGATATGGTAGACAAGGTAAAGGCCGCGTTCAATTTATAATTTTTTCAAAAAATTGGAAATTTTTAATTTCCTGCAACTATATTTGTAAACCAAAAAGTTCAAACACTTATTGAATTGTTATCAAGAAAGGTGGAGGGAGTAGACCCTTTGAAGCCTTAGCAACCCTTTGTTCCATTTGCAGAGAAGGTGCTAAATTCTATCACCCCATTGGCGTGACAGATAACGAAAACAAATTACTTCCGTAATTTTTCGCTTTCTTGAAACACTTTGATTTGACCGGCACGGTCGCAGTTGCCCGTTCGTTTGGATTTTTTAATCGATCTATGAACCATTAAAAAACCAGAAATCATGAGTGATCAAAAATTTGCAACCAATGCCCTTCATGCAGGGCACGACACCAACGCCCATGGGGGTACCAGGGCGGTTCCAATCTATCAGACCACGGCCTACGTGTTCAACAATTCCGACCATGCTGCCAATCTTTTTTCCTTGGCTGAGTTTGGGAATATCTATACCAGGATCAATAACCCTACCAATGATATCTTGGAACAACGACTTGCGGCCCTCGAAGGAGGTATTGCAGCCGTTGTCACCGCTTCAGGGACAGCGGCAACGACCACGGCCTTGTTGGTACTGTTGAAGGCAGGCGATCATATCGTGGCTTCCAACAGTCTATATGGGGGAACCTACAACCTATTCAGTGTTACCCTTCCCAGATTGGGCATCACCACTACCTTTGTCGACCCTTCCAATCCCACTAATTTTGGTAAGGCCGTAAAGGAAAACACCAGGGCTATTTTTGTGGAATCGTTGGGGAACCCAAAATTGGATGTTTTGGATTTAAAGGCCATAGCGGCCGAAGCCAAGGCGGCCAAAGTTCCTTTTATAGTGGATAACACAGTGCCCAGTCCCGCTTTGCTCAACCCTATAGCCCACGGTGCCAACATTGTGATCCACTCCCTAACCAAATATATCAACGGTAACGGTACCGCTTTGGGCGGCGCGATCATCGATGCCGGAACATTCGATTGGGCCAATGGGAAATTTCCCGAATTTACCGAACCTTCGGCCGGTTATCATGGTTTGGTGTACCATGATGCCCTTGGGGCGGCTGCATTTATTGCCAAGGCACGCATAGAAGGATTAAGGGATTACGGTGGGGCACTGAGTCCGTTCAACGCCTTCCAGATTATCCAAGGATTGGAAACTTTGGACATACGCATGAAAAAACATAGTGAGAATGCACTGGCGCTCGCAAAATGGTTGCAAGGCCGTGACGAAGTGGCCTGGGTCAATTATCCGGGATTATCCGCCAGCAAATATAACGCCCTTGCCAAGACCTATCTGCCCAAGGGACAGAGCGGCATAGTTACTTTCGGGGTGAAAGGTGGTTTCGAATCGGCCAAAAAGATAGCCGATGGTACCAAATTGTTCTCCCTTTTGGCCAATATCGGCGATTCGAAATCGTTGATCATCCACCCTGCAAGTACGACCCACCAGCAATTGGACGATCTGGCACAGGTAGCTACCGGGGTCACCAAGGATCTGATTCGATTGTCGGTAGGCCTTGAAGATATCGAAGATTTAAAAGCAGATCTGGTCGCTGCTTTCGCCACGATTGATAAATCTGTCTTTGCCTAAACGGAAAACGCTTAATGCCATCGGTTTGAACAGGGCGCATAATCATTGATCAATGCCCCTGTTCAATAGGATGGTCATCACGGTACACAATTTACTTCATGCTACACCACCTCCAACTAAAAAACTACATCACCCTTAACGGGGTATCCCAAGATATCGCGCTTTCATACCAATTGTTCGGTAGGGCCCTGCATACCGCGCCCATCGTTTTGGTGAACCATGCGCTAACGGGCAATTCGAATATCACCGGCGATGAAGGTTGGTGGGCCTCTCTCATAGGAGAGGGCAAGTGTATCGACACCCACAATTATACCATTTTGGCTTTTAACATACCGGGAAACGGTTACGATCAATTCGTCATCGACAACTACAAAGATTTTGTTGCGGGGGATGTGGCCCGAATTTTCCTGTTGGGATTGCAACAGCTGAACATCAAAAAATTGTTCGCCATCATCGGGGGTTCCCTGGGCGGGGGGATCGCGTGGGAGATGGCCGCGCTTGACCCTAAGCTCACCGAACACTTGATACCCGTGGCCTCAGACTGGAAGTCTACCGATTGGTTGATCGCCAACTGTCAGATACAGGAGCAGTTCCTTATCAATTCCAAACAACCCGTGCACGATGCTCGCATGCATGCCATGCTGTGCTATCGTACACCGGAATCATTCAAGGAAAGGTTTAAAAGGAGTACCAACGAAGAATTGCAGGTTTTCAATGTCGAAAGTTGGTTGATGCACCATGGCAAGAAATTGCAGGAACGATTTCAACTGTCGGCCTACAAATTGATGAACCAATTGCTCAAGACCATTGATGTGACCAGAAACGGGGAACAGAATTTCATCAATTTACAGAACAGCAGCACGAACATCCATATCATTGGAGTAGACTCCGACCTGTTCTTTACCGCCAAAGAGAATAAAGAAACCTTTAAGCAGCTGGCACAGGCCAAAAGCAACGTCACCTACGGGGAGATCAGCTCTTTACACGGTCATGATGCTTTTCTGATCGAATTTGAGCAGATGGAGAAGCTGCTAACGACCATTTTTAATCCGAAAGGACAGTCGGGCAAGATCAAGATCTTAAAGTTTGGAGGCCGTTCGTTAAGCAATGGAGAGGGTTTGGAGCGTGTACTGGAAATCATCTCCGGGAAGGTGAACGGGGGAGAAAATATCGCGGTAGTGCTGTCGGCCAGGGAAAAGGCCACAGACCAACTTGAGCAATTGCTCGAAATGGCGGCGAAGGGGCAGGATTACAGGAAAGACTTCGAGGCCTTTGAAAAATATCAAAAGCACACTTTCGCCAATGTGAACCTTTCCGAAGAATTCAGAAGTCTTGCCAAACTGTTCGAGGGCATCTCCATTCTTGGAGATTACAGCCCGAAAATCAAAGATGAAGTCCTGGCCTATGGGGAATTGATATCGGCCAAGTTGATTACCAAATTATTGATAGGTAAGGGGATACAGGCCCAGTTATTGGATGCCAGGGAATTTATGATTACCGATGACACCTTTGGCGATGCCAAATTGTTGGAACAGATTTCGAAGGAAAAGGTGTTATTGGCCTTCGCAAAGCTCAAACCGGGCACTGTTCCGGTAATTACCGGTTTTATCGCCGCCACCGAGGTAGGGGAAACGACTACCTTGGGAAGGAATGGGAGTAATTATTCGGCCGCATTGCTGGCAAATTTTCTGGACGCCGAAGAACTGCAGAACTATACCCATGTCGATGGGATATACACTGCCAACCCTGATTTTGTGCACGAAGCCAGGCGAATCGATAATCTCTCCTATGCCGAAGCCAACGAACTGGCCAATTTTGGGGCAACCATATTGCATGCCAAGACCATTATTCCGCTCATCGAAAAAAATATACCGCTACGCATTCTCAACACTTTCAATAAAGACAATGAGGGTACTTTGATCAGTGCCAAATCGAGCAAGGAGGGAATCAAATCGCTCTCGATCATCGAAGATGTGGCCATGATCAATCTCGAGGGCCGCGGACTCTTGGGCAAGGTAGGCATCGATGCCCGAATCTTTAAAACCCTCGAAGCCAACAACATCAGTGTGAGTATCATTTCCCAAGGTTCCTCGGAAAGGGGCATTGGATTGGTGGTGAAAAGAAATAGGGCCAACCAGGCAAAACAGGCTTTGGACAAGGAATTCAGCACTGATTTTTTGGCAAAGGACATCAATTTGATTTCCGTGGTTAACGATGTTTCGGTGATATCCATCGTAGGACAAGACCTTAGCACCTTTCATAAACCGTACAATGCGCTGATCAAGAACCAAATCGTACCATTATTGTTCAATAATACGGTGTCTGGAAAAAATGTGAGCTTGGTGGTCAATAGATCTGACCTGCATAAAGCGCTCAATGTAATGCACGGTCAGATTTTTGGAATCAGTAAGAAGATCAATTTGGCCGTTTTCGGACATGGCAACGTTGGTGGTACCATGATCGATCAAATTTTGTATTCCGCCGGCAGTATCGAAAACCGAAAGGGACTCGATTTGAAAATTTTTGCAGTGGCCAACTCCAAAAAAGTGCTATTGAACAAAAATGGCGTTCCCAAAGGGTGGAAAGCCGTCATCAAGGAGAAGGGCGAACCATACCAAGTTGCCGATGTCATCACATTTGCGAAGCAACACCATCTTGAAAACCTTATTGCGGTTGATAATACCGCAAGTCAGGATTTTGTGGCCCATTATTTCGATTTGGTTGAAAACGGATTTGATCTGGTATCCTCGAACAAAATCGCAAATACATTGGGCTTTGACTATTACCAGCTGTTGCGCGACGAATTGTCCAAAAACCAAAAGCAATATCTGTACGAAACCAATGTAGGGGCCGGTCTACCCTTAATCGATACCATTAAACTGTTACACCTTTCGGGGGAGAACATCACGGGGATCAAAGGTGTATTCTCCGGATCGCTGAGCTATATCTTCAACACTTTTTCGGAAGTGGATGTGCCCTTCTCCGCCATTTTAAAGGAGGCCATGAAGCAAGGATTTACAGAGCCTGACCCGAGGGAAGACCTGTCCGGTAACGATGTGGGCAGAAAACTCCTGATTTTGGCGAGAGAACTCGACCTGCGAAACGAATTTTCGGATATCGACATCCAAAATTTGATCCCTGAGGCCTTGCAGGAAGTAACGGTCGATTTTTTCTTGGAAAACCTGGAAGCCCTCGATGTCAAGTTCAATGAAATCAAAAAAAACCAAAAACCCGGTCACGTGCTTCGCTATGTAGGCGATCTTCATGGCGACCTGCAAAAAGACAAAGGGCTATTAAACGTCAAACTCATTTCCGTTCCCAAAGAAAGTGCCCTTGGACAGGTAAAGGGATCTGATTCGATCATCGAGATCTATACCGAATCCTATGGTGCCAATCCGTTGGTCATTCAAGGGGCCGGGGCTGGAGCTGCGGTGACCGCAAGGGGCGTTTTTGGAGATATCTTGCGGATAGCGGAAAAAGGATAGCGTATTGGCAGGACCCAACCTTGGTGTCGTCGATACCACAGCCCATTGAAATGGCGATAGCGTAAATGTTTGCGTTTGTCGCCTTGTACTAAAGAATTAAAAAAATGAAAACCAAACGATTCGAGACCAACGCCATAAGAAGTCAATTGGAAAGAACCTCAAATATGGAACATTCCGTTCCCCTATACCTCACTTCGAGTTTTGTGTTCGAGGATGCGGAAGACATGAGGGCTTCTTTTGCGGAGGAGCGGGAACATCATATATATTCCCGATATTCGAATCCAAATGCCTCCGAATTCATAACAAAGGTATGTCAGATGGAGGGCGCTGAGAATGGGTTTGCCTTTGCGTCTGGAATGGCCGCGGTTTTTTCGACTTTGGCCGCCTTGTTGAGCAGCGGTGACCACATTCTTTCCGCGCGGAATATTTTTGGGTCGACCCATTCCCTGTTCACCAATTATTTTCCAAAATGGAATATCGACCATACCTATTTCAAGATTGATGATTTGGATCGGGTGGAAGCACTGATCACCCCGAAAACAAAATTGATCTATGCAGAATCGCCCACCAATCCGGGAGTGGATATTTTGGATTTGGAAAAATTGGGAAAAATCGCAAAAAAGAACAAGCTGATATTGGTCGTCGACAATTGCTTTGCCTCGCCCTATTTACAGCAACCCATTAAGTTTGGGGCCGACCTCGTCATCCACTCGGGAACCAAATTAATGGACGGACAAGGCAGGGTGCTGGCAGGGATTACCGTGGGTACCAAGGAACTCATCGACCAGATTTACCGATTTTCAAGGATTACCGGACCGGCACTTTCCCCCTTCAACGCTTGGGTATTGTCTAAAAGTTTGGAAACGCTGGCAGTCAGGGTCGACCGCCATTGCGACAATGCCCTGCGTTTGGCAACGTTTCTGGAAAGCCATAAGAATGTAAACTGGGTCAAATACCCTTTTCTTAAATCCCATCCCAAGTACGAATTGGCCAGGAAGCAGATGAAAGCAGGCGGTTGTGTGGTCGCTTTTGAGGTCAAGGGAGGCCTGGAGGCGGGCAGACGTTTCTTCGATGCCATCAAATTATTGTCGTTATCTGCCAATCTAGGGGATTCGAGGAGTATCGTTACACATCCCGCATCGACGACCCACAGCAAGCTTACGCCCTCCGAAAGGGAAGAAACCGGCATTACCGACGGAATGGTCCGAATTTCTGTCGGTCTGGAACATATCGATGATATTATCGAGGATATTGCGCAAGCCTTGGGATAGGACCACCTAAGGATGGGCGCTTAAGATGGGCCTTTGAAATCTTAATTTTCGCTATCTTCGTGCCATGCTCTCCAAGAAGACCAAATATGGTTTAAAGGCCCTGACTTATTTAGCCGGACAAAGGGATAATAAACCTGTGCAGATCGCTGAGATAGCAAAGCATGAGAACATATCGCAGAAGTTTTTGGAAAGCATACTGCTGAGTCTCAGAAAAACCGGATTTCTGGGCTCTAAAAAGGGCAAGGGAGGGGGCTATTACCTGATCAAAAATCCCAAGGAAATTTTGATGACCGATGTCATGCGGATTTTGGAGGGCCCCATTGCCATGGTACCTTGCGTTAGCCTGAATTTCTATGAAAAGTGTACAGATTGCCCTGATGAAGAAAGTTGTTCGGTGCACGTGCTGATGTTAAAGGTAAGGGACAGTGCCCTTGAGGTATACCGCAACAATACGTTGGCCGATTTGGTGGTGCACAAGCCTTGATTTCCCAAAATATTGAGTATGGCCATTGCAGAATCTTCAACAATCCACACATTTTTTTATTAATCTATTAAATCTATAGGGTAATTATAAAAAAATGGATTCACACACGGGACCATACAATAATTTTATACTATTTTTGTTTACTCTATTAAATTGATAGGATAATTAGAATTTTATTAAAAGATGATCGCTGACCAATTCGTTTTAAATAAAAAGAGTACCAAGGAACAGTATGAAATTGATAGAAAATCGGAACGGCCATTGCGAAGCATTGCCAAATCGATCAGCTGGAGAATTATCGGCACGCTCGATACCATTTTGATTTCCTGGATCATAACGGGAAAAGTCAAGGTGGCCCTTTCCATAGGGTTGGTGGAATTATTCACCAAAATGCTGTTGTACTTTTTCCATGAACGCATCTGGAACCAAATTGATTGGGGAAAATAACAATTCAAAACCATGGTATTTACAAACACTCAAATAAGGGAATTGAACGTACAGTTCAAGGGTATACCACCTGGAGAAATCATCTCTTGGGCCATAAAAAAGGCAACAAAACCTTTGATAACCACCAATTTTAGGCCCTATGAAGTGGCTTTGCTGCATGCGGTAGTGGACGTGAAGGGTGATATTCCGGTGGTGTGGTGCGATACGGGTTACAATACCCCAAATACATATCGACATGCAGAGGAGCTGATCGAACGATTGGGCCTACAGATCGATTTGTACGTTCCCAAACAAACGACTGCGCATCGCGATGTATCGATGGGCATACCCAATCTTGAAGACCCGAGACATGCCGAATTCACAGATCAGGTAAAACTGGAGCCTTTCCGTCGGGCCATGGCCGCACATCGACCCGATGTTTGGTTTACAAATCTCAGAAAGGGCCAGACTGCCCTGCGCGATTCCCTCGATATCCTTAGCCTCGGCAATGATGGGGTGTTGAAGGTGAGTCCTTTTTACCATTGGAGCGACGTTCAATTGGATGCCTATCTGAAGGAATATGGGCTGCCCAATGAACACCGCTATTTCGACCCTACAAAAGTTTTGGAAAACAGGGAATGTGGCCTGCACAACTAACACGACCCAATCATAACAATTTAAAAACATGACAGATACAGCACATATCAACGCTTTGGAAAACGAGGCCATTTACATTTTTAGGGAGGTGGCCGCACAGTTTGAAAGGCCGGTGTTATTGTTTTCGGGCGGCAAGGATTCCATAACCCTGGTGCGTTTGGCACAGAAGGCATTTTGGCCGGCAAAGATCCCATTTCCACTGATGCACATCGATACGGGCCATAACTTTCCGGAAACCATCCGATTCAGGGATAAATTGGTAAAAGAGCTGGGCTTGGAACTGATCGTGCGAAAAGTCCAAGATACGATCGATCAAGGCAAGGTAAAGGAGGAATCCGGCAGGTATTCCAGCAGAAATGCCTTGCAGACGACCACGCTGTTGGACGCGATTTCCGAGTTCAGGTTCGATGCCTGCATCGGGGGCGCCCGCAGGGATGAGGAGAAGGCAAGGGCCAAGGAACGGATTTTTTCTGTTCGGGACGACTTTGGCCAATGGGATGAAAAAAACCAAAGACCTGAACTGTTCGATATGCTCAACGGACAGATTGAATTGGGACAAAATGTGAGGGTCTTTCCAATTTCCAATTGGACGGAGTTGGATGTTTGGTCCTATATAGAAGCCGAAAACATTGAAATACCCTCGATCTATTTTGCGCACAAGCGCAAGATCTTTTTACGGGACGGCCTAATTTGGTCCCATTCCGATTATGTCTTCCAGGAAGAGGACGAAGCTGTCCTGGAACGTATGGTCCGCTTTAGGACGGTAGGGGATATGAGCTGCACCGCCGCCGTATTCTCCGATGCCGCCGACATTGCTTCGGTCGTAAGGGAAATCAGGGATTCGACCATCTCCGAAAGAGGTGCGCGCATCGATGATAAACGTTCGGAAGCCGCCATGGAAAAAAGAAAGCAACAAGGCTATTTTTAAAGTGATACCCAGGGCCCAATTAAAGCTCCGGAATCAACAAGGGAAAGACAAACAAGTTCAAAATTAGTAGAAAGATTATGGAAGTATTAAAAATAGCAACTGCCGGAAGTGTGGATGACGGTAAAAGCACCTTGATCGGCCGATTGCTTTACGATACCAAATCGCTGACCAAGGACAAATTGGAAGCCATAGAAAAAACCAGTCGACAAAAAGGTTTTGATTATCTCGACTTCTCCTTGGCCACCGACGGATTGGTGGCCGAACGCGAACAGGGCATTACCATCGACGTCGCACACATTTATTTTTCGACCAAGACCAAGAGCTATATCATTGCCGATACCCCTGGCCATGTAGAATATACCCGGAACATGGTCACCGGGGCCTCAACTTCCCAAGTGGCCATCATATTGATCGATGCGAGAAAGGGCGTGATCGAACAGACCAACCGCCATTTTTTCATCAACAACCTGCTTAGGATAAAGGATGTGGTCGTGGCCATCAACAAAATGGATTTGGTCGACTTCTCGGAGGAGACCTATAACAACATCAAGGTCGATTTCGAAAGACTGATGGCCAAAAGGGACTATCAGGAACAGCAAATCACCTTTATACCTGTCAGTGCTCTGAAGGGCGACAATGTGGTCAATAGATCGAAAAGTACCCCATGGTACAAAGGCCAAACCCTTTTGGAACATTTGGAAGCCTTGGAAAGAAAGGATATTTATAATGTAGGGACGCCAAGATTTCCGGTCCAATATGTCATTAGGCCCAAGACAGAGGAACATCACGATTTTAGGGGCTTTGCCGGTAAGGTCTATGGTGGGGAACTCAGTGTGGGCGACGAAGTCGTTGCCCTGCCCTCCTTGAACAAGACCAAGATCAAGGCCATTTATTTTTATGATAAAAAATATAGAACGGCCTCCCGAAGATCCTCTGTGACCATCACCTTGGAAGATGAAATAAACTTGAGCAGGGGCGATATGTTGGTAAAGGCCGGTGATCTCCCGAAAATCGAAAAGGAAATCGATGCTACCGTTTCATGGATGGATACACGCCAAATGGCGGTAGGAAATAAGTATATCGTACAGCATGGGGTGAACAAGGTGTTGGCCAAAGTAGATCGCATTCACCATAAGATCCATCCCGATTATAGCGGTTTGGATACGGAAATCGAGGCGCTGGGCATCAATGACATCGCCAAGGTGACCTTTAAACTGAACAAGCCCATTTTTTATGACGCCTTTAAAGCGCACCGTACCAATGGCTCGTTTATCTTGATCGATAGCCAATCGAACAATACGGTAGGGGCCGGCTTTATCAATTAAGCCAAAAGGGAATTTCAATTGAAGAAGTAGTTTTTCAAAGTAGATGATGTACAGCAAGTTGTGGAACAAACCTTTGCAATTCATTAATCTATAAAATCTATAGGAATAATATAAATATGATCTTCACAGGAAGATCGGGAACTTGGAAGCGACATGCAAAGTTTTAGAACAGAGTTGGAAAACAATATAGTAGCCCAGGATATCATAGAATTGGAGGCCAAGATCAGGCAGTTCAAGGACGGTAATCTCGATGAGGAAAAATTTCGCAGCCTGCGTTTGGCGAGGGGCGTTTACGGTCAGCGGCAGCAAGGGGTTCAAATGATTAGGATAAAATTGCCCTATGGGAAAGTAACCGCAAAGCAACTGCGTAGAATTGCCGATGTGGCCGACGAATATTCCACCGGGCGATTGCACATCACAACCCGCCAGGATATCCAGATCCACTATGTGGATCTCGACCGAACCCCGGAGCTCTGGGCAGAATTGGAAAAAGACGAAGTGACCCTTAGGGAAGCCTGTGGCAATACCGTGCGCAACGTTACGGCCAGCGAAACGGCGGGCATAGATGTTGATGAGCCCTTCGATGTTTCGCCTTATGCCGATGCCGTTTTTAGGTATTTTCTGCGCAATCCAATCGGACAGGAACTGGGAAGGAAATTCAAGGTTTCCTTTTCTGCAAGCGATGCCGACACCGGTCTTTCTTACATGCACGATCTGGGCTTTATCGCCAAAATGGAAAATAAGGTCAGGGGATTTAAAGTGATGCTTGGGGGTGGACTCGGATCACAGCCTCGACATGCCGATGAATTGTATTCTTTTTTGCCATCCGATCGTATCATCCCCATGATGGAAGGCGTTGTGCGTGTATTTGACCGATACGGCGAACGAAAGAGCAGGGCCAAGGCAAGGATGAAATTTTTGCTCAAGGATATGGGTCTCGATGGTTTTAAAGCACTGTTGGAGGCCGAACAAAAAGCAATTCCGGAACAGTCGGTGGTCATCGACCCCTCGCGCTATCCCGTAATCAAGGTAGCCGATGTGCCCATTCCTTCTGTTGAAATTCAAGATGAGGTCGCTTTTGGGCAATGGAAAGAAACCAATTTGGTGGCTCAAAAACAAACGGGATATTCTGCCATTGGGATAAAAGTGCTTTTGGGCGATTTCTATACCGATAAGGCACGGATACTGGCCGATTTGATAGAAAAATATGCGGCCGGGGAAATCCGGTTCACCCTGCGCCAGAACATTTTGATCCCGTACGTCAAAAACGAACTGCTCCCATTATTTTACAACGAATTGTCTGCCTTGGGCATGGCCGAAGTGGGTTATAACAAGGCTTTGGACATCACCGCTTGTCCGGGTACCGATACCTGTAATCTTGGCATTGCAAGCAGCACGGGGATCGCGGCAGAGCTGGAGCGCGTCATCAAGGCCGAATACCCGCAGTATATCTCAAATCCCGACGTAGTGATCAAAATCAGTGGCTGCATGAACGCTTGTGGCCAGCACAACATGGCCAATATCGGTTTTCAGGGAATGAGCATCCGTACCAAAGACAAATTGGTCGCCCCCGCATTGCAGGTGCTATTGGGCGGGGGAAATTACGGGGATGGAAAAGGGCGCTTTGCCGATAAGGTGATTAAAGTTCCCAGTAAAAGGGGCCCCGCGGCCCTGAGGTTGGTGCTCGATGATTTCGACGCCAATGGGAACGGCGCCAAGTTCGCGGATTATTACGAACAAAAAGGACAGATGTATTTTTATGATTTTTTAAAACCTTTGGCGGAGATTTCAAATCTTGCCCCCGACGATTTTGTGGATTGGGGAAATGTTGAAAAATATGAACAGGCCATCGGGGTCGGGGAATGCGCCGGCGTAGTGATCGATTTGATCACGACCCTTCTTTTTGAAAGTGAAGAGAAAATCGAGCTGGCAACAACGCACTTTGAAAAGGGGAAATGGGCCGCCAGTATATATTATTCCTATTCCGCCATGGTGAATGCGGCCAAGGCCTTGTTGACCGCTGAAGATACCAAAACCAATACCCATGCCAGTATCATTGCAGATTTTGATGAAAAATTTGTGGTTTCGGGTAGATTGGCGCTAGGTACCGGTTTTGAAAAATTGGTGTTACAGATCAACCAAAACGAACCCTCAGAATCCTTTGCACACGGTTATCTGGAAGATGCCAAAAGGTACTTAAAGCAGGTGGAAGCGTTTAGAAAATTGGAACTCGCCCATGTATAAAGAACCTCAATTGACCATCGTAGGCGCAGGTCCTGGCGATGTGGAACTGATCACCATCAAAGCCATCAAGGCTTTGGATTCTGCCGATGTCGTCCTTTACGATGCCTTGGTAGCGCCTGAGCTTTTGGCCTATGCTCCATCCGCGGAACATATTTTCGTGGGTAAAAGGAAGGGTTGCTATGCCTACCAACAAGATCAGATCAATGAACTCATCGTAAGCCTTGCCCGTCAAAAAGGCCATGTCGTGCGATTGAAAGGCGGCGACCCCTTTGTCTTCGGAAGGGGTGCGGAAGAAATGGAATATGCCAGGGAACATGGATTGGAAGTGAAAATGGTGCCTGGCATATCGTCTTGTTTATCGGTCCCTGCTTCCCAAAACATCCCGGTAACCAAAAGGGGGTCGGCCGAAAGTTTTTGGGTAATCACAGGAACGACCAAAGACCACCAATTATCAAATGATGTGGCGCTGGCCGCCCAGTCCAACGCTACCATCGTGATATTGATGGGAATGGGCAAGCTCGGCGAAATCGTGGCCTGTTTCAAGAAGTTTGGAAAGGCAAAATTGCCCATAGCCATCATTCAAAACGGTACGATGGAAAATGAAAAAACGGGTGTGGGTACCATACAGAACATCGAGCAGGTGGTTCAAAAACAAAAATTGTCCAACCCAGCAATCATCATCATAGGGGAAGTGGTACGGCACCGTGATATCATGCTGCAGCTACGTACTGAATATAAAATAGAAGCACTGGCCTTATGAAGATGGAAACCAATAAGTTATATCCAATATTCCTGAAGACTGCCAATCTGCACATCCTGATCATAGGTGGTGGCAACGTAGCCGAAGAAAAACTCAGTTTCCTGACCAAATCGAGTCCGGATGCAAAAGTGACCGTGGTAGCCCCGATGTTTCGGGAGGGCACTTTGGCATTGGCTTCCCAATTCGATGTAACGCTTATCAAAGACAAGTACCATGAAGCCTATCTGGATGGCAAACACATGGTCATCGCCACCACCGATGTGCCAGAGGTCAACATATCGGTTTATAACGACTGCCGGAAAAGGGACAAATTGGTGAACGTCGCCGACAACCCGCCCTATTGTGATTTCTACATGGGGGGCATCGTTACCAAGGGCAACGTAAAAGTGGCCATTTCCACCAATGGCAAGTCGCCGACGACCGCCAAGCGGTTAAGGCAATTTTTTGAAGAGGTCATTCCGGACGATATCAACCACATGGTCCAAAACCTGAACGAATATCGGAAAACGATAAAAGGCGATTTTGAACAAAAAGTTGAAAAAATGAACGAGATGACCAAGCCCTTGGTAGAAAAAACTTTTAATAATCATACTGGCACCCTCAAATAGGGCCCAAAAATCTTAATAAAAATAGGTTATGATCAAAACGGATATCATCATCATCGGCGCGGGCCCCACAGGTTTGTTCACGGTATTTGAAGCAGGACTACTAAAGTTAAAAACCCATCTGATCGATGCGCTACCCTTACCTGGAGGGCAATGCACGGAAATATATCCCAAGAAACCCATATACGATATACCCGCGTTTCCGGAAATATTGGCAGGCGACTTGGTGAACAATCTTCTTGAGCAAATAAGACCCTTCAACCCCGGATTTACCCTAGGGGAAAGGGCGGAAACCTTGAACAAATTGGAGGATGGCTCCTTTGTGGTCACCACTAACAAAGGGACGAAACACCAGGCTCCGGTGGTGGTGATTGCGGGCGGACTGGGATCCTTCGAACCACGGAAACCGCCTATTGCCAACATCCTTGATTTTGAGGATAAAGGCGTAGCTTATATGGTCAAAGACCCCGAGGTTTACCGCAATAAGAAAGTAGTGATTTCCGGAGGTGGCGATTCGGCGCTCGACTGGGCCATTTATCTGGCCGACTTGGCCACGGAGGTCATCTTGGTGCACCGTAGAAACGAATTTCGCGGGGCCTTGGATTCGGTTGAGAAAGCTTCGCATTTGGCCAAGTTGGGAAAAATCAAACTGTATACCGAAGCAGAAGTGACCAGATTATATGGGGATGAGCATTTAGAGGCAGTGGTGGTAAAACATAACGATCCGGGATTGGGCGAAACCTATGTCGAAACCGACCATTTTATCCCGCTTTTCGGACTTTCTCCAAAATTGGGCCCTATCGGGGACTGGGGCTTGGAAATTGAAAAAAACGCCATAAAAGTCAACAATGCCAAAGACTATCAAACCAATATTCCTGGTGTTTTTGCCATTGGCGATGTGAATACCTATGAGGGGAAACTCAAACTGATCCTATCGGGATTTCATGAAGCTGCGGTGATGTGTCAATATGCCTACCAAATCATCAATCCCGGTAAACGCTATGTGATGAAATATACCACTGTTGGTGGGGTGGAAGGTTTTGATGGCAGCAAAAAAGAGGCCAAGAAAGAAGTGGTCCAAAGCATTTTATAACCATTTGCCAAACGGCTTTCCCAATAAACCTCCCAAGGCTTTTTTCCCTGGGAGGTTTTTACTTTGTCACGATGTGACCAACTTTGTAAAAACTATGTACTTTGTTTGTTTTTACCAAGACTGTGCCGTTACTTTGCATCCAGTTCATACGCAGGCTGACACGTTATCAAGAAAGGTGGAGGGATTAGACCCTTTGAAACCTTAGCAACCCTTTAACTTTAAAGAAGGTGCTACATTCTATCCCTAAGTTGGGAATAGATAACCAAAAAAGAGGTTTTCTTCCACAAACTTGATTTATAAAAATGGCGCTGGGCCAACAACATTCGGCTCCGTTTTTTTGGTGATTTGCGTTTGATCAATGAATGCGTTTTATGAAAGATATACGTCTTATTTTACACGAAAGAATATTGGTGCTCGACGGTGCCATGGGCACGATGTTGCAGCGCTACAAATTCACCGAAGCCGACTTCAGGGGGGAAAGGTTCAAAGATTGGCCGCACCCCTTGCAGGGCAACAACGATTTGCTGTCACTAACCCAGCCGGAAGCCATAGCGGATGTACATCGGAGCTATTTCGCGGCCGGCGCCGATATTGTTGAAACAAACACCTTTTCGGGCACGACCATTGCCATGGCAGATTACCATATGGAATCGTTGGTCTATGAACTCAATTTTGAGTCTGCCAAAATAGCCAAAAGGGTAGCTGACGAGTTCACGGCCAAAGAACCGCACAAACCCCGATTCGTGGCGGGCAGTATTGGCCCTACGAACAAAACGGCCAGCATGTCGCCCGATGTGAACGATCCCGGGTTCAGGGCCGTCTCTTTCGATGAGTTGCGCATTGCCTATAAGCAACAGGTGGAAGCCCTGCTCGACGGAGGCGCCGACCTGCTTTTGGTAGAAACCATTTTTGATACCTTAAATGCCAAGGCCGCCCTTTTTGCCATTGAAGAGGTCAAGGAGGAACGCGGCATCGACGTGCCCATTATGGTGAGCGGCACGATTACCGATGCCTCTGGCCGTACCCTATCGGGGCAGACTGCCGAAGCTTTTTTGATTTCCATATCGCACATTCCTGTGTTGTCGGTTGGCTTCAACTGTGCGTTGGGCGCCTCCCAATTGGTCCCCCATCTGGAAGTGCTCTCGGCAAAAACAGACCATGCGATTTCTGCACATCCCAATGCGGGCCTGCCCAACGCCTTTGGAGAATATGACGAATCGCCCGAACAGATGGCACAGCAGATCAAGGAATATCTTGATAAAGGGTTGGTGAACATCGTGGGCGGTTGTTGCGGAACCACTCCGGACCACATTGGGGCAATTGCGGCATTGGTCGCCCAATACCAGCCCAGAAGGCTGCCCATCTTAAGCGAATAAATGAAAGATTCAAGTCCGAAATACCTTAGATTATCCGGTTTGGAACCGCTTGTCGTTACCCCCGAAAGCAACTTTGTGAACGTTGGGGAACGCACCAATGTGGCGGGTTCCGCAAAATTTCTTCGGTTGATCAAAGAAGAAAAGTTCGAAGAGGCCTTGGAAGTGGCCCGAGACCAGGTGGAAGGCGGGGCACAGGTCATAGACATCAACATGGACGATGGCCTCATCGATGGCAAGAAGGCGATGGTAAAGTTTTTGAACCTCATCGTTGCCGAACCCGACATCGCCCGCGTGCCCATTATGATCGATAGTTCCAAATGGGAAATCCTTGAAGCCGGGCTTCAGGTGGTTCAAGGTAAATGTGTGGTCAATTCCATCAGTTTAAAGGAAGGGGAGCAGCAATTTCTGCACCAGGCCACCCTGATCAAAAGATATGGGGCTGCGGTGATCGTCATGGCATTTGATGAGGTGGGCCAAGCCGATAATTATGAGCGCCGAATAGAAATTGCCCAACGTTCCTATACACTTTTGGTCAAGAAAGTTGGTTTTGCACCGGAAGACATCATATTCGATTTGAATATTTTCCCGGTTGCCACAGGGATGGACGAGCATAAACGCAATGCGCTCGATTTTATAGAAGCTACCAAATGGGTCCGTGAAAATTTGCCCCACTGCAGCGTAAGCGGCGGGGTGAGCAATGTTTCCTTCTCGTTTAGGGGCAACAATCCGGTTCGCGAGGCCATGCATTCGGTCTTTTTGTACCATGCCATCAAAGCAGGGATGAACATGGGAATCGTTAACCCGACCATGTTGGAAGTTTACGACGATATCCCAAAGGACCTATTGGAGCGGGTTGAAGACGTCATTCTGAACAGAAGGGACGATGCTACCGAAAGACTTTTGGATTTTGCCGAAAGTGTGGTGGGGAAGGCCAGAGAAAATAAAATCGACCTGTCATGGCGCGAAGAACCCTTGCAAGATCGCATTACAAGGGCCTTGGTAAAAGGTATAGATCAATATATCGTGGAAGATGTGGAGGAGGCGCGCTTGGTGGTCGACAAGCCCATTGAAGTGATCGAAGGGCATTTGATGACCGGCATGAACGTGGTAGGGGATCTTTTTGGAAGTGGCAAAATGTTCCTGCCCCAAGTGGTAAAATCGGCAAGGGTGATGAAGCGGGCCGTGGCCCATCTTCTCCCTTATATCGAAGAAGAAAAATTGCGCAACCCCCAAGCGGGCGACAGCAAAGGTGCCGGTAAAATATTGATGGCGACCGTCAAGGGCGATGTACATGACATCGGCAAGAACATCGTGAGTGTTGTCCTGGCCTGCAACAATTATGAGATCATCGATTTGGGGGTGATGGTACCTCCGGAAAAAATCATTGCGGCCGCGATCGAACATCAAGTGGATGTGATAGGGCTCAGTGGTTTGATCACCCCTTCATTGGATGAAATGGTGCATTTGGCCAAGGAGATGCAACGAAAGAATTTTAAGGTGCCCCTATTGATAGGAGGAGCCACTACAAGTAAGGCCCATACCGCGGTAAAGATCGACCCACAGTACAGCAATGCAGTGGTGCATGTCAACGACGCATCCCGTGCGGTAACGGTGGTCGGAGATCTTTTGCAGAAGGAAACTTCCGATGGCTACAAGAAGGCGGTGAAGGATGATTATGAGGTATTCCGGAACAAATTCTTGAACCGGGGCCAGCAAAAGGAATACAAATCCTTGACCGAAGCCAGGAGGAATAAGTTTCAGATCAATTGGTCAGATTCGGAAATAGTGGCCCCCAAGGAACTGGGTATTCATATCATTGAAGACCTTGATTTATCCAAATTGGTCGATTTTATCGATTGGACCCCATTCTTCAGGAGTTGGGAACTGCATGGCAAATATCCCGATATCCTGGAGGACGGGATTGTTGGACCACAGGCCACCGAACTTTTTGCAGATGCTCGGAAAATGCTGGAAAAGATCTTAAAGGAAAGTCAGTTGACGGCAAAAGGTATCTTCGGAATTTTCCCGGCCAACACCAATGATGAGGATGATATAGAGGTGCAGGTACCGGCTTCGTTGCCCGGGCCGAAAGAACGGTCAGCATCGGAAGCAGATAGGAAGTTCGTATTTAGGACCCTCCGTCAACAGCTCAAACGAAAGGAAGGGGTGGCCGATTATGCACTGGCCGATTTTATTGCCCCGGTGAATTCGGGAAGACAGGATTATATCGGTTGTTTTTGCGTTACCACGGGCTTCGGTACAGAAGCCTTGGCCCGCCAATATGAGCGGGAATTGGACGATTATAATTCGATCATGATCAAGGCATTGTCGGATCGGTTGGCCGAGGCTTTTGCCGAATACTTGCATAAGGAAGTACGGACGAATTATTGGGGCTATTCGGCCAACGAGGCCCTGAGCAATGAAGAATTGATCAATGAATCGTACAAGGGCATACGTCCGGCCCCCGGTTATCCGGCCTGTCCGGATCATTTGGAGAAGCTTACGATTTGGGAGCTTTTGCAGGTAGAGAAAAATATTGGGGTGAAATTGACCGAAAGCTTGGCCATGTGGCCGGCATCTTCGGTGAGCGGGTATTATTTTGCCAATCCTGAGGCCCGTTATTTCGGGTTGGGAAAAATCAAGGAAGATCAGGTCGCCGACTATGCACGAAGGAAAGGCATCGCCATGGAGGAAGCCGTGAAGTGGCTGGCGCCCAATATAGCCGATGATTGACACTGCGTTAGGGATTGAGGCCATGTCGGAGCGCTCCCGATACCGTTGGGACGCGACGGCCGAAAGCCCGACCCGATCCTTCGGGGAACGCCATAAATAGAATTGAAGACAAAGAAACCAGTTAAGGACAGATGAAAATCACAGAACATATTGAAAACGCCAAAGGGAAAACCTTGTTTTCTTTCGAGATCATCCCACCGATGAAAGGGCGAAATATCAAGGAGCTATACGATAATATCGATCCTTTGATGGAATTCAATCCGCCATTTATCGATGTGACCACCTCCCGTGAAGAGTACGTATATATCGACCGTGACGGCCTCTTGGACAAGAAGTTGACGCGCATGCGCCCGGGAACGGTTGGTATCTGTGCCTCCATCAAGCACAAATACGACATTGATGCAGTGCCCCATGTGCTGTGCGGCGGATTCACCAGGGAAGAGACGGAATACCTTTTGGTCGATTGCCATTATCTGGGTATCGATAATGTCATGGCCCTGCGCGGCGATGCCATGAGGGAGGAAAAGTATTTTGAGCCCACAAAGGGCGGACATGCCTATGCCCTGGACCTGGTGAAGCAAATTCGCGACCTGAACAGCGGAAAATACCTGCACGATGTTATTGAAACCGATGACTGTGCCCATTTCTGCATCGGGGTGGCCGGATATCCGGAAAAACACCTTGAAGCGCCTTCCCTGAAATCTGACTTGATCAGGCTAAAAGAAAAAGTAGATGCAGGGGCCGAGTATGTGGTGACGCAAATGTTCTTCGACAATCAAAAATATTTCGATTTTGTGGCCGCTGCGAGGGCCATAGGCATAGAAGTGCCTATTATCCCAGGCATCAAGCCCATAGCCGTGAAACGGCACATGCAATTATTGCCCCAGGTATTCCGTATCGACCTGCCACAAGATTTGATCGATGCCGTGGATGCCTGTAGCAACAACAAACAGGTCAGACAGGTTGGTATCGAATGGTGCGCTGCCCAGTCGAAAGAGCTCAAGGCCGCAGGGGTACCGGTGCTCCATTACTATTCAATGGGCAAATCGGACAATATCAGGGCCATAGCGGAGCAGGTTTTTTAAATGCCTCGGTAAAATTTGATTCCGGAAAACAGCCTTTGTGTTGGCCTTTCCTGTGGAATAGTACTATTTTTACACCCCATGAACCCAAGGCTGTTTCTCCCCATCCTTCTTGTTACCGTAGGTAGTCTGGCTCAGGATGCGGTCGTTCCTAAAGCCTACACCTTGGAGGCTTCGGCCTTCTATGGATCGATCATTCTGCACAATCCCGATATTTCACACCTGATCACGGACCACCCCTACGGGTTGATCCTCGCCTATAGCCGAAAGACTTTTGGGGAAGAGGCATGGGAACAGGGATTTAACTTCCCCGACATCGGGACTTCTTTTGTTTATCAAGATATGGGCAACAAGACCCTCGGGAAGAACTATGGCTTGTATGCCCATTATAACTTTTACTTTTTAAAACGCCATGCCCAGCTCAGAATTGGCCAGGGGGTCGCCTATACCACAAATCCCTATGACAGGGACAACAACTTTAGGAACAATGCCTATGGTTCCCGGCTCCTGAGCTCTACCTACCTCATGTTGAATGTACATCGGGAGAATTTATATCGGGGCCTGGGCTTAAAAGCCGGTATCTCCTTGGTTCATTATTCGAATGCGAATATGAGGGCCCCAAATACCTCCACGAATACCCTGGCCTTCAATTTGGGCCTAACCTATACCCTAAATGATTCGGAACAGGAATACCTCATCAGTGAAAAGCAAAGAATAACCGAGCCTATACGCTATAATTTGACGTTCAGGACAGGCATCAACGAAAGTGACATCATCGGTTCTGGCCAATACCCGTTTTATATCATATCGGCCAATGCAGACAAACGATTGGGCAACAAAAGCGCCGTTCAAGTTGGCGCCGACATATTTTTCAGCAATTTTCTGAAGGAGTTGATCCGGTATCAATCCATTGCCTTTCCAGAGAACGAGGTGGCCGTCGATACTGATTATAAAAGGGTGGGGGTTTTTGTGGGCCACGAGCTTTTTATCAATAAAATATCCATTACCGCCCAATTGGGGTATTATATTTATTATCCGTTTGATTTTGAGGGAAAAGTATACAACCGGATTGGCCTGAAACGTTATTTCGGGGAGAAATGGTTCGGGGAAATCTCCTTGAAATCCCATGCCGCTGCGGCAGAGGCCCTGGAATTCGGGATAGGCATCCGATTGTAAATAAGAAAAAGCGGGTTCGATAAAAATCCCATTGAAAAATAATGAAAAGAAGAAATCGCATTTTAACCATACTTCTCGCAGGGTTTCTCCTGGCCTGCAACGGTGAAAACGCGCCGGATTGTTTTCAGAATACCGGTTCCTTGATCAGGGAGGAAATCGCCCTGCCCAGCTTTACAAAAATTACGGTATTTGAAAATGTGACCTTGGTCATCAAACAGGGTATGCCGCAGAAAGTAGAGATCGAGACCGGAAGTTTGCTCAGAAATGAAGTAAGTGCCACGGTGGTTGGTGACCGGTTGCTTTTAAGGGACACCAATGATTGCAACTATTTTAGGGCCTATGGCACCACCAAGGTTTATGTGACCTCTCCCGACCTAAACGAAATTCGTAGCAGTACCGGCTGGCCCATTGAAAGCGATGGGGTTTTGGCGTATCCCCAGTTGAACCTATTTTCAGAAAGCTTTCTCGACCCCGATGCCCTGACCACCGATGGCTCCTTCGATTTGGAACTGAACACCCTAAACCTGAACCTGGTGGTCAACGGGATTGCTTATTTCAAATTAAGGGGCAGTACGGAAAATCTGAACTTGATCGTTGCTGCCGGCGATTCGAGGGTGGAAGCCGAACAACTGATCGCGCAATCGGTGACTTTAGATCACCGTGGGTCGAACGATCTGCTGATCCAACCCTTGCAATCCTTAAAGGGCGTTATAAGGGGCACGGGCAACGTCTTGAGCTTCTTCCGGCCCCCGGTGGTCGAGGTCGATATTTTGTATAAAGGGCGTCTCGAATTTAAAGACTAGTTGCTGGATGAACCCTTTGCTCAAATTTTTTAACGACCTTTTTGCCAAGCGAAACATCCTGGGCAATGACCTTTCGCTAGTGGCCTTAATGGAAGCCCAGCGATTGATCGATGGGATGGTCAAGGGGGGTAAAGTACCGGGTTTGGCCCTCACAGTCATCAAGGAAGGGACCGTATTGCTGCAAAAGGGTTTCGGATTTGCAGATCTGGCACAGAAATCGCCGATCAGCCCCAGCAGCACATTGTTTAGGACGGCAAGTGTCTCGAAACCCATTGCCGCTTCGGCATTGGCCGTCATGGTCTCGGAAAAGACGATCGATCTCGACACCTCATTTTACGAATATGTGCCTTATTTTCCTAAGAAGGAATATGATTTTACCCTACGACAATTGGCTTCCCATACTGCAGGCATTCGCGGTTACAGGGGTATGGAATATCGATTGAACAAGCCCTTTGGCATCAAAGAAGGCATTGAAGTGTTTAAAGCCGATCCGTTGCTCTTTGAGCCGGGCACGGATTACCATTATAACAGTTACGACTGGGTGCTGGTATCTTTGGCCATGCAGGAAGCCGGCGGGCTTCCCTTTCAGGATTATGTAAAAGCGAAGGTACTGGAGCCTTTGGAAATGTCGAACACTTTCCCCGAGCCGACATTACAGGGGCCAATTTTCGATAATGCCCAGCAATCCTTGGCGACATTTTATTCAAAAAGTCAAGGGGGTTTTAAAACGGCTGCCCCCGTGAACAATTTTTTCAAATTGGCCGGGGGAGGGTACTTATCGACTGCAGAGGATATCGCTAAACTGGGGCAGGCCTATCTGAAGGGTAAGATTGCCGATCATGAGGTGATTTCGCAATTCCTTTCGGCATTGGAAGTGAATGGAAACTCTACCTATTATGGCCTGGGTTGGCAAGTTGGCCAAGATGCGAAAGGCAGGGCTTGCTATGGCCACGTGGGCAATGGCGTGGGGGGATATTCCAATTTTTTTGTCTATCCGGAGGAACAGATGGTCTTCGCCATTTTGGTGAATTGCACCGACCCAAAAATCCAGGAAGTATTGGACCAGGTCATGGGGCTGTTGATCGACCTTGGAGCCGATGCACAAAACGTTTAAAAGCTGCGGCCAAAATGGGCCAAGATTCCCATCCATGGGCGATGTGAGTCGATAAAGATGACACGATACGAGCTTATGGGGTCACAGGGGCTGAGGTCAGGGCGGTAAACAGACTTTCGAGGTTTTTATTTTTCCTGCTCAGCTGCAGGGTTTTCAGTTGGTTGTCGTGCGCAAAATCGAAAACCACGGGCCGCATGTCTTTCGTGGTATTAAAAGTGATCTCATAAACGAAACCCACGGTATTTTTTACCTGGCCCACATGCGGCAGCTGGTTTAAAAAAGCCTCTTCCACGCGATAGTCGAATTCAACCTCGATGATCTGTTCCGCTTCTTCCCTCAGGTCGGCAAGTTTTCGGTCGGCCACCATTTGCCCTTTGTTGATGATCAAGACGCGATCGCATACCGCCTCGACCTCTTTCATGATATGGGTGGAGAGCAGTATGGTTTTTTCCTTTCCGACGGTTCTGATCAATTTCCGAATTTCCAACAATTGGTTGGGGTCTAAACCTGTGGTGGGCTCATCGAGAATGAGCACTTCAGGATCGTGAAGCAAGGCGGCCGCAAGGCCCACCCTTTGGCGATAGCCTTTGGAGAGTTGTCCAATCTTTTTGTGCGCTTCGACCGCTAGTCCGGTTTGTTCGATCACCAGCGCGATTCGATCTTTGGGAACCTTGTATACCTCGGCATTGAACGTCAGATATTCTTTCACATACATTTCAAGATAAAGCGGATTGTGTTCGGGCAGGTAACCGATGCTTTCCTGAACTTTTTTTGGCTGTGCCCTGACATCAAATCCGTTGACCAAGGCCGTACCTTCATCGGCCTTATAATATGTAGTGAGGATTTTCATCAGGGTAGACTTCCCCGCCCCATTGGGGCCAAGAAAACCGACAATTTCACCTTTTTGTATTTCAAAGGAAATGCTATCGAGCGCCTTTTGGGCACCAAAGCTTTTTGAAATATGGTTCACCACTATCGACATGTCATTGTAGTTTGGTCAAAAATAAACAATATAAGGCGCATTGCAAGCAAGGAGCAAATTCCGCGGTCGTATCCTAGCCCGAAATTTTGACGCCATGGCCATGCTATCGACAAAAAAATGGGGCACAGGAATTCGATTTATCAATTTAATTGTTACATTAGCCGAAGTTTTAAAGCAAAATGACAAAACAATATTTCTGGAACGGTTTCTATTTTTACTTCTTTTTTAAAAGGGGGACGGGACTGTTGTAGTATATTCAATTCAAGATATAATATAAAGTCCCGCGAAAAGCGGGACTTTTTTCGTTAACGAAAATGGAGCCCGATATTGGGAGGCTTGACCGATAAAATGTTGTCGGATCGATTTTAAGGAAATGAAAAAATTAAGAATTGCCATACAAGGGATCCAAGGATCAAACCATCATCAAGTGGCCAGGGAATACTTTGGCGACGATATTGAACTCGTTGAATGTATGTCTTTTGATCAACTCGTGGACCGATTGCTCGATCATTCAGCGGATAAAGGCGTCATGGCCATCGAGAATTCGATTGCAGGGTCGATTATCCCAAACTATGCGCTGATCAATCATAACAACCTTCATATCATCGGGGAGCATTATTTGAACATACACCATAATTTGATGGCGTTAAAAGGCCAACAATTATCGGACATACAGGAGGTGCATTCGCATCCCATGGCATTATTGCAATGCAAGGAATTTTTCCGCGATTGGCCACAGATCAAACTGGTTGAGGATGTCGACACCGCAGAGACGGCCCGACGCATTCAACAACGGCAATTGACCCAGATTGCCGCTATTGCACCCATGGTAGCGGCCGATCTTTATGGTTTGGACATCGTAGCGCCGGAGATTCAGACCATTAAAAATAATGCCACACGATTTATCATTGTAAAGACAAAGAACAAGGATATACCAAAGGCGGAAATCAACAAGGCTTCGGTGCGTTTCGTCACCGACCATAAAAGAGGAAGCTTGGCGACCATTTTGAACGTGATGAGCGACTGTTTGTTGAACCTTACCAAAATCCAATCGTTGCCCATCATTGAAACGCCATGGAAATATGCTTTCTTCGTGGATGTCACCTTTGAGAAATACGATAATTTTGCCAAGGCCAAATCGCTCTTGAATATCATGTCTGAAGATTTCAAGGTTTTGGGCGAATATAAAAATGCCAGATTATGATGCGTACGGCCGATCGATTGCATAGCGTTGAAGAATATTATTTTTCCAAAAAGCTGAGGGAAGTTCGGACTTTGATGGCAGAGGGCCGCCCGATAATTAATATGGGAATCGGAAGTCCGGATCTATCGCCATCGGAGACCGTCAAGGCGGCCCTTCAAGGCGCCGTTTCGGATTCGGGAGCACACCAGTACCAGAGTTATCAGGGACTTCCCGAATTGCGCGAGGCCATCGCTGAATTTTATAAGGATCGTTTTGGGGTATCGGCCGATCCAAGCGCTGAAATATTGCCATTGATGGGGTCGAAAGAAGGAATCATGCATATCAGCATGGCTTTTTTGAACCAAGGGGACGAGGTGCTCATACCGGATCCGGGCTATCCGACCTATGTCTCCGTGACAAAATTGGTGGGCGGTGTTCCCCGGTTTTACAGGCTCAATGCCCAGAACGACTGGTTCCCCGATCTGGCGGATCTGGAGCTGCAAGAGCTGTCGAAAGTTAAATTGATGTGGGTCAGTTATCCACATATGCCAACGGGCGCTTCTGCCGACCAGAAAAAGTTCGAAGCTTTGGTGGCCTTCGCCAAAAGAAACGACATTTTATTGGTCAACGACAACCCTTACAGTTTTGTATTGAACGATGCCCCGCTGAGCATCCTCTCCGTTAAAGGGGCCATGGAAGTGGCATTGGAGCTCAATTCACTGAGCAAAACCTTCAATATGGCCGGTTGGCGGGTGGGAATGGTCCTGGGAAGTGCCGAACATATCGATGCGATTCTGAAAGTCAAAAGCAACATGGATTCCGGAATGTTCTACGGCATACAAAAAGGGGCGATCGCGGCCATGCAATGTGGCCAGGACTGGTACGACAGTCTGAACAAGATATATGGTGCTAGGAGAAATTTGATGTTTCAACTGGCCGACAAATTGAACTGTACCTACGATCGCAATGGAGTAGGTTTGTTCGTTTGGGCCAAATTGCCAGAAGGAAGCCCAACTTCGGAAAAGTTCATCGATAAAATTTTGTACGAAAAGAACATTTTTATCACCCCTGGAACTATTTTTGGGAGCAATGGGGAGGGCTATATCCGACTTTCACTATGTGTAAAGGAAGAGAAAATTAAAGAGGCTATCGCCCGATTTTAAGGTAGGGGCGCAGCAATGGATGTCATAAAACAGGAAAGAAATAAATGAACACATTCATCATCGGTACCGGACTTATTGGAGGTTCCTTCGCGAAGGACCTGAAACGGTTGCGCCCCGATGTGAAAATCTTCGGCATCGATACCAATGAACGGCATTTGGAAGAAGCCCTGGCCTTAAATATCATCGATCAAAAATCGAGTTATGTCGACTTGCATCAGGCCGATATGGTCATCGTTGGGGTACCCGTGGATGTCATGGTCGAAGAATTGCCCAAAATACTCGATGCAATCAACGATGATGCGGTGGTATTCGATGGTGGTTCTACCAAAGGCTTGATCTGCAAGACATTGGCCGATCACCCTAAAAGAAGGAACTTTCTGGCATGCCACCCGATTGCCGGTACTGAATTTTCTGGCCCATCCGCGGCGATTGAAGGCTTGTTCATCGATAAGACGAATATCATATGTGAGGTTGAAAAAACCGCCTTTAAACTTCAGGAAAGGGCTTTGGAACTATTTCAAAAAATAGGGATGCGTATTCGTTATATGAACCCGGAGGCCCATGACAAACACATCGCCTATGTATCGCACCTGTCGCATATCAGCTCGTTCATGCTGGGGAAAACCGTTATTGAAAAGGAAAAGAACGAACGCGATATCTTTGATATGGCGGGCAGTGGATTTGAGAGTACCGTAAGGCTTGCGAAAAGCTCGCCGGCCATGTGGGCCCCCATTTTTGAACAGAACCGAGACAATGTAGTGGAGACTTTAGAGGAATACATCAATAATCTTCAAGAGTTCAAGCAATTGCTTGAAAAAGGCGACTATGAGGGCATTTTTAAGGAAATGGACGAAACCAATAGAATCAAGGAAATATTAAAGGGAATACCATTGAACAAAAAATAAAATAAAAAGTGATGGAAAATACAAAAGAACTGCGCAAATGGTTGAACGACATGGAGCTGGGACATCCGCTGGTCATCGCAGGACCCTGTAGCGCAGAAACAGAAGAACAGGTAATGCGTATCGCCAAAGACCTGAAGGATACCGATGTCAATTATTTCCGTGCAGGGATTTGGAAACCGCGAACAAGACCAGGAATGTTCGAGGGCGTTGGGGCCATTGGCCTGAAATGGTTGCAGAAAGTGAAGGCTGAAACCGGTATGAAAACCGCTACGGAAGTGGCCAACCGTGCCCATGTTGAGCTGGCGATCGAACATGATGTCGATCTGTTGTGGATCGGGGCGAGATCAACTGTGAGTCCATTTATTGTCCAGGAAATTGCGGACGCCCTAGAGGGTACCGATAAAATTGTTCTTGTGAAGAATCCTGTAAATCCCGACCTTTCATTATGGTTGGGTGCCGTAGAGCGCCTACATTCGGCTAATATCCAAAAATTGGGGGTAATCCACCGGGGATTTTCCACCTATGAAAAGTCGAAATACAGGAACATTCCGGAATGGCAATTGGCAATCGACCTGCAGACCAAGTTTCCCGATTTGCCCATCATCAACGACCCATCGCACATTACAGGAAGAAGGGATATGATCTTTGATGTTTCTCAAACGGCCCTCGACCTTAATTTCGATGGGTTGATGATCGAAACCCACTTCGACCCGGACAACGCGTGGAGCGATGCGGCACAGCAAGTCACTCCGAGCACTTTGATACAGATAATGAAAGATTTAAAGATCCGAAAGGAATCGGACCCTGAAACGGAGTATAACAGTAAACTGAGCAATCTTAGGGCACAAATCGATATTCTTGACCATCAATTGATAGAGACTTTGGGCAAACGGATGAAAATTTCAGACGGTATAGGCGCCTTGAAAAAACAGAAAAACGTTGCCGTATTACAGAGCAGCCGTTGGAATGAAATTTTGGGCAAGATGATTTTGGAAGGAGAGACCAAAGGCCTGAGCGAGGAATTTGTATTGCGGATGTTCAAGGCCATTCACCAAGAATCTATCAACCATCAAGAGAAAATCTTGAAGGCATAGGGCGACGTTCTTGTTAAAATAAGCGAATCGGGAGACTTTAATTCAATGATTGGGCCTCCCGATTCGCATTTTTTCAATCTTTCCTGAAAATGTAACGGGTGATAAAAATACCCTGACCGTCACTTTTGCCGGCATCGGCCTCAACGGCACTGGTCACAAAAACCAATGCCCAACCTTCGGCGGCCATGGTGGTAAGTTTGGAAGCGACCACGGCATCGTTCGCAACGATGTTTTGGAATCGGATGCCCGCAATATTGTAAAAATTCAAAAGTTTGGTTTCTTCAAAATTCCGGATGCGAATATCATCGCGACTCGACTTGTTTCGGGTGTTGTCTTCATCGGTCTGTTCGGAAGTGAATTCTTTGTAGTCTTTTTCTTCATTGCCATCGACCAGTCTCGAACGTCCAATGCCACTGGGCACTATAGATTCCACGCTGGTGATGATTTTGAACTGTTGGGCATTGATTTCCAAGGTTCCGGCAATGATCAAACAAACAAGGGTTACGATTTTTTTCATTTTTTTAAGGGTTTAAATTAGTAATGGTTTTGGAGGAACACATTTTTAATTTGGAGTGATAAAGAAAAGATATTTTTCATTTGGATGAAATAGCCGAAGAAGAACTTTATCAACCAAACTTTACAATGCATCATCGATCGCATCTACCCTTGGCCAATGATTGGCAGGGTTTGGGTTATCGGTTCGGACAAAAATGCGTTATTTTGCAGCAACGCCCCAAAAAGGAGCAACAAATGACGGGAATCGTTTACAAATCGACCGGCAGCTGGTATACCGTTAAAACGGTGAAAGGTGAATTTTACGAATGCCGTATCAAGGGAAAGTTTCGCATACAGGACATTAAAAGCACCAATCCGATAGCGGTGGGCGATCAAGTCCATTTCGAATTGGAAACGATAGGAGATGACACAGTGGGCATTATTGACCGCATTGGTGACAGAAAAAATTACATCATCCGAAAATCGGTCAAGCTTTCAAAACAGACCCATATCATCGCCTCCAATTTAGACCTGGTTTTCTTGATGGTCACTTTGAACAACCCAACGACCTATACCATTTTTATCGATCGATTTTTGGCCACGGCGGAGGCCTATGATATTCCTGTGGTGTTGCTGTTCAATAAAATCGATTCCTATACCGACGAAGCCTTGGACGAAATCAAGTACTTGGCGGCCCTTTATCGTGATATTGGTTATACTTGCATCGGTATTTCCGCCAAAACCGGGAAGAACGTAGACCAGGTGAAGGCGCTGATGGCCGACAAGACCAGTATGTTTGCAGGCCATTCAGGGGTGGGCAAATCTACTTTGATCAACGCCCTGGAACCCACCCTAACCCTGAAGACGGCCGAAATATCGAGCCAGCACCTGCAAGGGCAACACACGACCACTTTTGCTGAGATGTACGATCTCACTTTCGGGGCAAGGATCATCGATACGCCCGGCATCAAGGGATTTGGAATCGTGGATATGGAAAAGACGGAAATCGGTGATTATTTCCGCGAATTTTTTAAATTGAAGGGCCATTGTAAGTTCAACGATTGTCTGCATCTAGAAGAACCCGGCTGTGCCGTGAAAGAAGCACTGGACAAGAATTTGGTTTCCTGGAGCCGATACAAAAGTTATGTACAAATGGTGAGCGGGGAAGATGAAAATTACCGTCAAGATACGCACGAGGAAGTCAAGGAGTAATTTTTAATATCACAATGGATATCATAAAGTGATGAGGGCCGTTATACAAAGAGTGACCGAAGCGAGCGTCAAAGTAAATGCCGAAATCGTATCTGAAATTAAATCAGGGATGCTGATCTTACTGGGCATAGAATCTTCTGATGATCAAAATGATATCGAATGGCTCGCACGAAAAATAGTAAACCTTCGTATTTTTGACGATGCCGGGGGCGTGATGAACCGTTCGCTCCTGGAGGTCGGGGGCGATGCCATGGTCGTTAGTCAGTTTACGCTGCATGCCTCTACCAAAAAAGGGAACAGGCCTTCCTATATCAAGGCGGCCAGACCGGAAGATGCCATCCCGAGCTATGAAAGTTTTGTGAAACGGATGGAGTACGAAATGAACAAAAAGGTGGCCACCGGTATTTTCGGGGCCGACATGAAAGTAGCATTGTTGAACGATGGTCCGGTGACCATCCTGATCGATTCTAAAGCCAAGGAATAATGAACATACCCAATGCCCAAAAAGAAGTTGATACCTGGATCAAAGCACATGGGGTCCGCTATTTTAACGAACTGACCAATATGGCGCAACTCACAGAGGAAGTAGGGGAGGTGGCTCGCATCATTGCGAGACGCTATGGGGAACAGAGTGAAAAAGAATCGGACAAGGGAAAAGATCTGGGCGAGGAACTGGCAGACGTACTTTTTGTGGTACTTTGCCTTGCCAACCAAACCGGGGTCGACCTGCAGGCGGCTTTTGATAAAAAATTGAAACTTAAGACCCAACGCGATCACGACAGGCACCAAA
Source organism: uncultured Flavobacteriaceae bacterium (assembly GCA_963710535.1). Lineage (GTDB taxonomy): Bacteria > Bacteroidota > Bacteroidia > Flavobacteriales > Flavobacteriaceae > Pelagihabitans. The sequence continues at coordinate 115,329 of CAVQAW010000010.1, read as the reverse complement.
ACAACTATAAACTCAAATAATGCTAACCTCGGCCTTATTAATAGGGTTCAAATCCGCATCCATTGAAGCTATACCTAACCACCCCTTCCAGCAATTTCTTTAAATCGCATATACAGATCACCGGTTCCAAAAGTGAATCGAACCGTTCTTTGCTGTTACAGGCACTTTATCCCAATATTAGCATCGACAACCTGTCGAACTCCGATGACGCCATGGTGATGCAAAAAGGGCTGCAGCATAGGTAATGGGTTGGTGGATATACATCATGCCGGAACGGCCATGCGTTTTTTAACGGCCTATTTTGCCTCACAAGAAGGAAAAGAGGTGGTATTGACAGGTTCGCAACGGATGACCGAACGCCCCATAAAGGTATTGGTCGAAGCATTGAGGGCACTCGGGGCAGAGATAACCTATGAAAAACAAGAAGGATATCCACCACTTCGCATCAAGGGAAAAATGTTGAAAATTAACAAGGTAAGTCTCCCAGCGAACATCAGTAGCCAATATATTTCAGCTTTGCTGCTGATCGCCCCAAATCTGCCCAACGGTCTCGAACTCCGTTTGGAGGGCAAAATTACTTCCGTTCCCTATATCAAAATGACTTTGGGCCTGCTCGATGAAATCGGGGTCAAAAATTCGTTCGTAGACCAAACCATCAGGATCTTACCGAAAACCTCCGTTGCCAACACCTGTTTGGTGGTGGAGTCGGACTGGAGTTCGGCTTCCTATTTCTACAGCGCCATTGCCCTTGCAGATCCGGGCTCCGAGGTGCGATTGTCTTCTTACAAAAAAACAAGTCTTCAAGGGGATAGTGTTTTGGCAGCGATCTATGAGTCCTTGGGCGTGCATACTGTTTTTGACCGCCACGAAATCCGGTTGACCAAAATGCGGACCAAACCGGTAGACCATTTGGAATTGGACCTGTCGAACGCCCCTGACATCGCGCAAACAATTGTGGTCAGCTGTTTCGGTTTGGGGATAGGGTGCCACCTTACCGGGCTGCATACCCTAAAAATCAAAGAAACCGATAGGTTGGAGGCCTTGTTTACCGAAGGGTCGAAAATGGGCGCCAAAATTTCGGTGACCGACAAATCCTTGACTTTGGCCCCTTCTGGTGGTATTTTAAAAGATATTGCCATTGATACATATAACGACCATAGAATGGCGATGGCCTTTGCGCCACTGGCCTTGAAAACTTCGCTTTATATCAACAACGCCGAAGTGGTCTCCAAATCCTACCCCGATTTTTGGAACGATTTGAAACAGCTGGGAGTAGGCATCGATTCGGTCTAATGCGAATTAAAACCGCTTTTCCTTGACTTCCCCTATGGCAGGGTCGTATATTTGCAGCCGCAAAAAACATCACTTAAACATCTTTAATGAAACTATCGCATTTCAGTTTTGAGTTACCGCAGAATTTACTGGCAGAATATCCTTCAGAAAATAGGGATGAATCGAAATTAATGGTCATCCATAGAGATACCGGGAAAATAGAACATAAATTGTTCAAAGATCTTATCGATTATTTTGACGAGGGTGATGTGATGGTGTTGAACAATACCAAGGTGTTTCCGGCCCGTTTATACGGGAATAAGGAAAAAACCGGAGCGCGAATCGAGGTGTTTTTGCTCAGGGAACTCAACGAAGAACAACGACTTTGGGATGTTTTGGTAGATCCTGCACGCAAGATTCGTATCGGTAACAAGTTGTACTTCGGAGAGGATGAAAGCCTGGTAGCGGAGGTCATAGACAATACGACTTCAAGGGGGAGGACACTTCGTTTCTTATACGATGGTTCTTATATCGATTTTAGAAGAAAATTAAGGGAATTGGGGGAAACCCCACTGCCCAAATACATCAAAAGAAAAGTGGAGCCCGAGGATGAGGAACGATATCAAACGATCTACGCCAAGCACGAAGGTGCCGTGGCTGCCCCAACGGCAGGCCTGCACTTTTCAAAACATTTGTTGAAACGCCTTGAAATCAAAGGGATTGATTTTGCCGAATTAACCCTGCACGTTGGACTTGGCACCTTCAATCCGGTCGAAGTTGAAGACCTTTCGAAACATAAAATGGATAGTGAGGAATTGATTATAGATGAAAGGGCAACGGAAATCGTGAACAACGCAAAAAAGAAGAAAAAGCGGATTTGTGCGGTGGGCACCACCGCGATGCGCGGTCTTGAAAGCGCGGTCTCTTCAGGCCAAACCCTCAACACTTTCGATGGATGGACGAACAAGTTTATTTTTCCGCCCTACGAATTCAGCATCGCCAATGCCATGGTGACCAATTTTCATCTGCCCAAATCTACCTTGTTGATGATGGTTTCGGCCTTTGTAGGCCACGATCTGATGAAAAGGGCCTACAAGGAGGCCATTTTGGAGCAATACAAGTTCTATTCCTATGGGGATGCCATGTTGATTCTTTAAAAGAATATAATAAATAAAGGGAATCCCGCATAATTCCGATAAAGGGGTTTTGCGGGTTTTTTAATGCTATATCATGGAAGCCGAGAAGAAAAAAGACATAAGGTCTTTGACCAAGGACCAACTGAGGGATTTTTTTGTTGCTCAGGGCGACCAGCCGTTTCGAGGCAATCAGGTATATGAATGGCTCTGGAAAAAGGGAGCACATTCTTTCGAGGCAATGACCAACATTTCGAAAGAAACAAGGGAAAGCCTGGAGTCGCATTTCGTAATCAACCACATCAAAGTTGATCAGATCCAACGCAGTAAGGATGGCACGATCAAAAATGCAGTGCGTTTGCATGACGGACTGGTGGTAGAATCGGTACTCATACCCACGAAAAGCCGCACAACGGCATGTGTTTCGAGTCAGGTTGGTTGCAGTCTTGATTGTCGGTTCTGTGCTACGGCCCGATTGAAAAGAATGCGCAATTTGAATCCCGATGAGATTTATGATCAGGTGGTGGCCATCGACAACGAAAGCCGACTCTATTTCAACAGACCATTGAGCAATATCGTGTTCATGGGCATGGGCGAACCTTTGATGAACTATAACAATGTCATTAAGGCCATTGAAAAAATCACCGCGGCCGAAGGCTTGGGCATGTCGCCCAAAAGAATCACCCTTTCTACTTCGGGGGTGCCCAAAATGATCAAAAAAATGGCAGATGATGGCGTTAAGTTCAAACTTGCCGTCTCGCTGCATTCCGCAATCGATGAAATCCGTACTTCGATCATGCCCTTCAATGCCACCTTTTCCTTGGCCGATTTGCGGGAAGCCCTGGAATATTGGTATGCAAAGACCAACAGCAGGATCACCTATGAATATGTCGTATGGAAGGGTATCAACGATACCCAGAATGATGTGGATGCCTTGGTACAGTTTTGTCGTTTTGCCCCATCCAAAGTAAATCTAATCGAATATAACCCCATAGATGATGGCCAATTTCAACAGGCCAACCCACAAGCCATAGCTATGTATGTTGAAACCTTGGAGCGAAATGGTATTATTGTTACCGTGCGACGATCTCGCGGCAAGGATATTGATGCCGCCTGTGGACAATTGGCCAACAAATCTTGATATGCCGAATTGCCCCCGATACATTCCGAACAAAGAAACCATGGCTCGGCAGTTTAGTTTGGAATAGCTGCAACAGGATACCGAATAGTGCTACCTTTTGCCTAATTTTATAACGCACGGCACAGACCGTCAACAAAAGATCCGGCTTGAAAATTGTATCTCAAATAAAGCAACCGATCGATAGGGAGATGGAACTCTTTGAAACCAAGTTCCGTGAATCGATGTCCTCAAAGGTCGCCTTGTTGAATAGAATTACCTACTATATCGTAAACCGGAAGGGAAAACAAATGCGGCCCATGTTCGTATTTTTGACGGCAAAACTGTTGAACCAGGGAGCGGTCAATGAGCGAACTTATCGTGGGGCGGCCGTGATCGAACTGATCCATACCGCTACTTTGGTGCACGACGACGTGGTCGATGACAGCGCCAAACGTCGTGGTTTTTTCTCCATTAATGCCTTGTGGAAAAACAAGATAGCGGTATTGGTAGGCGATTATCTCCTTTCCAAAGGACTGCTATTGTCTATCGATCATGGCGATTTCGATTTGCTAAGGATTATTTCCACGGCAGTACGGGAGATGAGCGAAGGGGAATTGTTGCAGATTGAAAAGGCCCGACGGCTCGATATTACCGAGGCAGTGTATTATGATATCATCAGGCAAAAAACCGCTACCTTGATCGCGGCCTGTTGCAGTTTGGGTGCCTGTTCGGTAAAACCGGATTCCCCAGACGTGGAAACCTTCCGAAAATTCGGGGAGCTCTGCGGCATGGCCTTTCAGATCAAAGACGACCTTTTTGATTATGGCTCTGAACAAATTGGCAAACCCACCGGTATCGACATCAAGGAACAAAAAATGACGCTGCCCTTGATCCATGTTTTGAATGGTTGTTCCAAAAAGCAACAGCACTGGTTGATCAATTCGATCAAAAACCATAATAAGGACAAGAACAGGGTAAAGGAGGTCATTGCTTTTGTAAAAGAACAGGGGGGGCTCGATTATGCAGTAAAGAAAATGATCGCTTTCAAGGAAGAAGCCTTGGCGCTTTTGAACGACTATCCTGATTCCGACTATAAAGCGGCATTGGAATTGATGGTGAATTATGTGGTCGATCGAAAAAAGTAGTGCCCCCAAACATTTCCCCTATCGACTTTTAAAAAAAAACACTGCCCCAGGCAACCTTTTGAAATGGTATGCCGTCTATTTTAATAGAAGAGAACCAAAACCATTTTGAAAATCATAAACTTCTACCAGAACGAAAAGCAGCTGATCAAAAGATCCGCGGCAGGGAAAAGGGAAGCGCAACAGCGTTTGTTCGACCGTCATGCGCCTAAAATGTTGGGCGTTTGCAGAAGGTATGTCAAGGACATGCATTTTGCTGAAGACGTGATGATAAATGGTTTTGTAAAAGTCTTCCAAAACCTGGGAAGCTTTAGGTTCGAAGGGAGTTTTGAGGGTTGGATCAGGAAAATTATGGTTAGGGAATGTATCTCATACCTCAGGAAACAACAATTTGTAGTCTACGATGGGACGCTTTATGAAGAAACACTCCAAAAGGAACAAGCGCAGCCCGACAACATGAATGCCGAGTATATCCAATTGTTGATCGATGCCCTCCCGGAAGGATACCGAGCCGTTTTCATGCTTTATGTGGTAGAAGGCTATAAACATCATGAAATCGCGGATCTGCTTGGTGTCACGGAGAGCACTTCAAAATCGCAGCTTTTTAAGGCAAGAAAGCTTCTGCAGGAAAAACTAAGGGAACAAAATATCGTTGGTTATGGAACCGAATAAATTCGAAAAATATATTAGGGAGCAACTTTTGGATCGCAAAATAGCGCCTTCTCCCGAATCTTGGGATAAAGTGGTCCGGAAGCTGGAGGCCTCAGAAAGGCCTAAACCAAACCGATATTATTGGGCAATTGTCGCTGCAGGTTTTATCGGATCGCTCATGGTCCTTGGCATGTTCTTCAAGGAGGATTCCCAAGCTTCCGCACCTGAGGATAAAATGGTGTTGAGCCCACCTGAACAAAAAGAAGGGCAAGATCCCAATACCAAGGAAGAAAAAGTACTATTTGATAAAAAAGAACGTAACAAAATAGTCGATGCCAATGAAACCTCGCCCGAATTTGAGAGCAAGGCGAAAGTGGTTCGATCGCGATCCGGTCCTGGGCAGGTTCACCATCCTGCTCAACCCATGACAACTTTGGCCCTTATGGAATCCCAAAAACGTACGGCCGATAGCACGGAGAGCATGATAGCGCTGAAATTAGCTGAGGTTATGGCGCATATGGAGGTCATCGAAGCAGAACATGCCACTGTGATGACCTATGCAGAGGTCGATTCTTTGCTCCTCAATGCCCAACGGGAGCTGTTGACCGATCAAATGTTCCCAAAGTCAAACAAGATCAATCCCACGGCATTGCTGGCCAATGTTGAAGAAGAACTTGACCAATCGTTTCGAGATCAAATTCTTGAGAAGTTAAAGAGTGGTTTTGAAAAGGTGCGTACCGCAGTGGCCCAACGCAACGACTAATCCAATCGACATCGTTCCGGATAACCCTTTCTGATGTAGAAGGGGCAGGACGGAGTTTATTCATCAAACAGCCCTGGAGGGTTAAACAACAATCAAAATTCAAAACGATCATGAGAAAAATCAAACTTTTTATAATCGCTTTTGCCATAGCTGCATTCGCTATGGCGCAACAAGACTATCAACGCCAAATTGAGCAACTGATTGCCTCCAAAGATCAGGTGACCGAACAAGAGAAGGAAGCCCTTAAATTGGAAGTGGAGGCCATCAACCAAAAACTTGACAAGAACGAAATCAGCACGGAAGAGGCAAAGTTGCTCAAAGAAAAGGCAGCAGAAAAAAGGGCCTTGAACATCTCAGATCGTTTGGCGATCATCGATAGCAGGATTTCCCTTTTGGAAAGGAATCGAGGGGAATTGCTGCAAACCCCAAAAGAGTTTAGGTTCGGCCAAGACCCCCTCGGCTTGAGCATTACGGTCAACAACGAACCATGGCAAATTTTTGAACGAAATGAACCTAAATACGATCGTAAGACCTATTCCGATTTTGTGTTTGCTGTTGGGTTGAACAATGCCATCATCGAAGGGCAATCACTCTCAGAATCCCCCTATAAGGTTGCCGGCAGTCGTTTTGCGGAATTGGGATGGAGTTGGCGCACGCGAATTTTGCCAAACTCAAATTTTTTGAGGTTCAATTATGGATTTTCCTTTCAGTTCAACGGTTTGAAGCCAAAGGGAAATGAATATTTCGTTGCGGCGGACGGTGAAACGACGCTTCAGGAGTTTGAATTCGATTTGAACAAATCCAAGTTCCGAACCGACAATTTGGTATTTCCCCTGTATTTGGAATTTGGACCTTCAAAAATAGAGAAGAGTACTGACCGAATAAGGTATAATATCGACAAAAAGTTCAGATTGGGGATAGGGGGCTATGGTGGCTTTAATATGAGTTCCCGCCAAAAGTTGAAATATTCACGAGAGGGGGAAACGGTAAAAGACAAGCTAAAACGAGGCTACAACACCAACGATTTTGTTTACGGACTGGCGGGATATGCCGGAGTAGGTGGCGTGCTTGTTTATTTGAAATACGATTTGAACCCTATATTTAAAGATGCTCAGACGGACCAACGCAATGTGTCATTAGGACTTCGGTTTGACCTGTAGGTTCCCAATGCCGGAAACGAACCCATAATGCCATCAACCTTGGGCGTTCCAGTATCACTCTTGCTGCTCTTTTTCCAACGCGATTTTCATCGTTGCGGAAAATTCATCCCCTTCATAAGCCTTTTTGCAATGGGAACATCGGACCACAGTATGGGACCCGATCTTTAACAGTTTGATCCAGAATAAATGGAAGTAGCTAGAAGTGGTAAAAGCGGTTAAAGCACCTAGGTTTTGGCAATAGGGGCAGGCAATCGTTGAGAGTACCGTACTTTCGGTCTTGCCGGGCCGTGTCCCCAGAAATAGAATCATTTATTTTGAACCGTTATTGTGTTGGCTAAGATAATCAAACCGTATGATTCGCCCTGCGATGAAGTTTTGGTATCCGAGGTAAAGAGCTACATTTTGGCAAAATCTTCGCCCTGAAATGTTAATGTTCTTAAATTTAGTTAAAAAAGCAAATCGCTACATAATTTTCATTCGATACCCAGCGTTCCTCTTTCAGACCATGCCCTGAATAGCTAAAGATGTTTCCCTGATTTAAGGAAATCGATAGTGTGCCGTAACCGTGAATATCAAATTATTGTTAAACCCTTCTTATGTTGGTGGTTTCTTTACAGCTTGACTTATTTTTACAGGCAAAAACTGCCATGAGACGCTTTTTTCTATTGTTATTGCTTTCTCTTTTGGTCTTGGGCTGCACTGATGAGGATCTTTTGGACAATCGTTCCATAAATTCCGAAGATACTGATGTGGAGATTGGGGAAAGTCCGAATGGCGGCCCCGATGAAAATCCGACCGATGGTACCGATCCCGATGAAGAAGAGGGGCCCGACGAAGGTGGGGACCCCAATCTGATTCAAACGGCAATTGGCCCTTGGCAGGTGGTTCACCCCTTTGCGACCAGTTCGGTGGTCAAGTCCAGCAATGTGATCGGTTGGCCTCAGGGCAGAACGCCCGAGGCGCCTCCCGGTTTTACGGTTACCCGTTTTGCGGAAGGTCTGGCGCACCCTCGATGGACCTATGTTGCGCCCAACAACGATATTTTCGTGGCAGAATCGAATAGCAGCAATAGCGCGAACCAAATTAGCTTGCTCAGGGATAATGACGGGGACCATATCGCTGAAGAAAGGCACATATTTTTAACTGGCCTCAATCAACCCCTTGGGATGCTGGTTCTGGGCAATTATTTTTTTGTGGCCAACACCGATGGCCTATATCGATACGCTTATAATGAAGGTGCCAACGACATAGGTACCCCTGGCACCAAATTGGTGGACTTAAAGGCGCAGGGATACAACAACCATTGGACCCGGAACATTATTGCCAATCCTGCCGGAACCAAAATATATATATCTGTTGGCTCGGCTGGTGATGTGGGTGAATACGGCCTTGAGGTTGAGCAGGAAAGGGCGAATATCATTGAAGTCAATATCGACGGTACCGGTAAAAAAGTATATGCAGGGGGCTTGAGAAACCCGGTTGGGATGGATTGGAACCCTGTAACCGGCGAGCTGTGGACCGTGGTGAACGAAAGAGATCGAATGGGCGATGATCTGGTGCCCGATTTTTTTACCAGTGTGGTCGATGGAGGATGGTACGGTTGGCCCTTTAGTTACATGGGCAAAATCAAAGACCCACGCTGGGCCGATGATCCCCACAACGAATTGGTCGAAACTTCAATTGTGCCCGATGTACCTTTGGGTAGTCATACCGCGTCGCTAGGACTCGCATTTTATACTTCGAATCAATTCCCGGCCCAATATAACAATGGTGCCTTTATCGGCCAACATGGTTCCTGGAACCGTTCTTCTTTTGCTGGCTATAAAGTAATTTTTGTCCCTTTTCAAAACGGCCTTCCACAGCAACCGCAAGATTTTTTGACCGGCTTTGTTGCCAACGAAGGATCGAACCAGGTATATGGCCGACCAGCCGGCGTAACCTTGTCGGCTGATGGAGGCCTCTTCGTAAATGATGATGATGCGGGAATCATCTGGAAAGTTATTTCCAATTAAGACATATCGATCGATTCACATGCTTTTTTTCATAATGATGGAGACTTCACGGTTTATATCGAATCAATCCTTTTTTTAAAATTATCTTTACTATATTCATTTATCCTGATCATTAAGTCTCCCTAATCGAAACATTTTGATTTCCAAATCCACCATAGATAAAGTTTACGAGACCGCCCGTTTGGAGGAGGTCATCGGGGATTTTGTGCAGCTCAAAAAATCGGGATCCAATTTCAAAGGGTTGAGTCCGTTTAGCGACGAACGCACCCCGAGCTTCATGGTGTCGCCGGTAAAACAGATCTGGAAAGATTTCAGCAGTGGCAAAGGTGGTAATGTTGTAGCATTTTTGATGGAACATGAACATTTCAACTATCCCGAAGCCATCAAATATTTGGCAAAAAAGTACAATATCGAGATAGAGGAGACCGAAAAGAGCGATGAGCAAAAACTCGAAGCCAATGAAAGGGAGAGCATGTATTTGGTTTCTGAATATGCCCAAAAATACTTCGCCGAAATGCTTTGGGAAACGACCTTGGGCAAAGCCATTGGCTTGAGTTATTTCAAGGAACGCGGCTTTACCGATGATATCATCAAAAAATTCGGATTGGGCTATTGCCTTGATCAATGGGACGGATTTACAAAGGCCGCCCTCGATAAAGGGTATCAGTTGGATTATTTGGAAAGGACCGGCCTAACCATAGTCAAGGAAGATACCGCCCAACCGGGCAATAAAAAAATGTTCGACCGTTTCAAGGGCAGGGTGATGTTCCCCATACATTCGATGAGCGGTCGGGTCCTGGGCTTTGGGGGCCGTATCCTGACGAGCGACAAAAGGGCTGCCAAATACCAGAATTCACCTGAAAGCGACATCTACCATAAAAGCAAGGTGCTCTACGGTATTTACTATGCCAAACAGGCCATAGCCAAAGAAGACAACTGCTATTTGGTGGAAGGCTATACCGACGTCATTCAGATGCACCAGCGGGGCATCCACAATGTGGTCGCATCGAGCGGTACAGCGCTCAGCCCTGAACAGATACGGTTGATTAACAGGCTTACGAAAAATATTACGGTCTTGTTCGATGGGGATGCGGCAGGCTTAAGGGCTTCGTTGAGGGGAATCGATCTGATCCTGGAACAGGGCATGAACGTGAAAGTCTGTTCCTTCCCGGAGGGGGAAGACCCCGACAGTTTCGCCAAGAACAATGAATTGGGGGAGATGATCCTTTATTTGGAACAAAATGCCAAAGATTTCATTCAATTCAAAGCATCGCTCTTGTTCGCTGAATCCGCCAATGACCCCATTAAGCGCGCCGATACCGTAAGGGATATCGTGAACAGTATCTCCAAGATTCCCGATCGGATCCAAAAGGAAATCTATATCCAGGAATGCGCCCAAATCATGAATATATCTGAGGCGGTACTGTTCAGCACCTTGGCACAGATCGGCAAAAAGGAGCAGGTAGAAGCCACCAAAAAGGCACAACAAGACCAAAAGGCCTTTGAAGTGGTCCGTAACGATACCCTGGCGGAAAAAGTGGATATCCAGAAGGTACATGAGCGTGAGATACTCAAAATACTATTGCAGTATGGCATGCAAAAAGACAATTTTCTGGAATTCTACTATGAAACCAATGATCAGGGTGAATTGGAAATGGTGAAGAATGAGGTATGCAGAAAAGTAGCGGAAAAAATATACCTGGAACTTCAGGAAGATGAAATTGAGTTTGCGGATCCAAAATTTAAGGAAACGTACAACATTCTGATCGAAAGTTTGATCAATAACGAGAACATCGATTTTAGCAGTTGGATCGGCAACTTGCCCAGCGAAGTATCAGAAACGGTGGTCGATTTGGATATGAATGAAAATAAATATGAACTTGATGACTGGGAGCGAAGGAATATTTTTGTGAAATCTAAGGAAAGCGAGGTCGTACTCAGGGTCTCCCAGACCATCACTTCCATACGGTTGAAACTCATCAATGATTTAATCGGCGGTATCGCCGATACCCTCGAGAACAGTGAAGGGATGGCACCAACACAGGAGCAGTGGGACGACCTAAAGAATTATAACGAACTCAAGAAGAATTTGGCGGAAAGAAACGGACTGGTGATCAAGCACTTTGGATAAAAAAAAAGGCCCTATGCGAATAGGGCCTTCCAGGTATAAAAAATTTGAGTTAGTTAGTATAATTCAAGCGCTTTTGCCTGTTGCAAAAGATCTACCATGTTGTCGACATTTAATTTTTTCATCAATCGCGCCTTATAGGTACTCACCGTTTTTTCGTTGAGACTCAACCCTAGGGCGACATCTTTGTTTCGCTTTCCGCTGGCAAGCAATTTGAGGACTTCCACCTCACGGGAAGATAGTTTTCTGAAAAACCTTCTCGGCCGTTGTGTACCTTCATCAAATGCGAGTCTTTGGGCAAGTTCATTGGTGATGAACATATTTCCTTCACTTACCTTGCGCACTGCTGAAATAAGATAGTCGATATCGGAAGCCTTTGAAAGATAACCATAAGCTCCGGCACGGATCGTGCTGAGCGCATAAACATCTTCCGATTGGCCGCTATAGATCAAGACCTTTATTTCCGGATGTTCTTTCTTTAATTTTCGAAGTGTGGCGATTCCATTGATTTCCGGGATGTCCATTTCCAACATCACTACATCTGGGGTAATTTTTTCCAAGGCTTCCAGAAGCTCAGAGGTGGTTGCCACATCTGCAATAACTTGTATGCCCGATGCTCCCTCCAAAACATGTTTCACGCCCATGCGAATGATTGGATGGTTGTCAGCGATTAATACATTGATCATATTGTCAGGTTTAATTCTAAAGTAGACTTTAGTCGGTAAGACATAAGTAAGCTAAGCAATTTAAGGTTTTTAGCTTAAAAGGTTAACAAAATTGAACTTTTTTTAAACAATACTTGTTTTTTTAAGATATTATTCGTCTATATCACGACAAAATTGGTTGAAACGTTAAAAAAATGATTTTGGGATCTCACAAACCGGGATGGGAACCATTTTATGTCTGTTGGCCTTATTGAATCTATCGAATATCTGAAAAACCTCTTTTTCCCGTCCTTTGAAGTCGGCTGCCGTCTTTCGTTCTTCTTTCATCTTCATGGCCCATTCCAACTCGGGATAGGAGGCCCCAATTTGGTCTTCATCGGTGCGATCATCGCCCCATAGCCCATCCGTTGGAGGGGCCTTGATAATTTCGTCATGAATGCCTAAAAATTGGGCCACCTCATAAACTTCCGTTTTCATCAAATCGGCAATCGGACTCAGATCAACCCCGCCGTCGCCGTATTTGGTGTAAAAACCGATGCCAAAATCTTCGACTTTGTTGCCGGTCCCCGCCACAAGGTACCCCTTCAATGCGGCAAAATAGTATAAAGTGGTCATTCGAAGCCTGGCCCTGGTATTCGCCAATGACATGAATCGCGCTTCCTCATCATCCACTTTGGGCAACGCGGCCACCAACTGATCAAAGACCGGGGTCAATACGACCTGTTGGCGCTGTACGTTCTTAAAGTTTTGCTGAAGCCAATCGATATGGTTGGAGGCCCGACCAACTTGGTTGCTGGCTTGATGGATGGGCATTTCCAAACAGAGCAAGGTCAGTCCCGTTTTCGCGCAGAGTGTTGAGGTAACCGCTGAATCAATTCCTCCTGAAACACCGATCACAAATCCTTTCATTCCTGCATTGAGGGCATAGTCTTTGAGCCAGCCAACGATATGGTTTACTACTTTTTCGGTTTGCATGAGGGGGGGTATAGTTTAAAACAATTAACTTTGCCCCGTAAAAATAATGGGTATCGTTCAAATAAGGAAATGAATATGGTAATTCTTGGTAGGAAAATACCGAATGAATGGACGTTGATCCTGGTTTTTATAATTTTGGGATGTGGCCCCGATCGGAAGGTGCCCGAGGAAATCGCAAGTATGCCCATTTCCGTCCAGATCGAACGGTTCGATGAAGCTTTCGACAAGGCATCGACTTCAGATATCCCGCAACTCAAGCAGCAATATCCGTTCCTGTTCCCCATCCAATACAACGATAGTGTCTGGGAGGCCAAATTGAAGGACACACTACAAATTGCACTTCGAAAGGAAGTAAGACAGCGCTTTGCCAGCTTCGACGACGAACAGCAAGCCCTGGATCTGTTGTTCAAACACATCGCCTACTATTTTCCGAGATTTAGGACCCCCAAAATCATAACCTTGACCAATGATGTAGATTATCAGAATCGAATCATACTTACCGATTCCATACTCTTCATAGGCCTCGACAACTACTTGGGACCCGAGCATGAATTTTATCAAGGACTTTCCAATTATATTGCCACTGGCCTTGATAGAAAATACATGGTTTCAGATGTGGCGAGTGCCTTTTTCAAAACGGTTGTTTCTCCACCAAGGGACAGGGACTTCTTGTCGCAAATGATCTATTATGGCAAGGAACTCTATGTAAAGGACATGATACTGCCTTTGGCCCCGGATGCCGTGAAAATCGGATATTCCGATGATCAAATGCTGTGGGCAAACGCCAATGAAGAACCGATTTGGCGAAATTTTATCGAAAACGGATATCTGTACAGCACCGACAACAAATTGGCATTAAGATTCTTAGATCCTGCACCCTTTTCGAAATTTGGCCTTGAACTCGACAATGAATCTCCCGGCCGTATCGGTCGCTATATCGGTTGGCAGATTGTAAAGTCGTTCATGGACAAGAACAAAGTGACCTTACCACAGTTATTGACCCTGTCAGGAGATGAGATTTTCAAGAAAAGCAACTACAAACCCAATAAATAGATGGCAAAACTTCACATCTCTGAAATAACGCTCAAAGTAGGTTTGGATGAAAACCGGGTTCCCGAAAAGCTGACCTGGTCGGCAGAGGACGGTGGTATCGATAATGAGGAAGCAAAGGCCATGCTGCTATCGGTTTGGGACAGCAAGAACAAGGAATCCTTAAAAATAGATCTTTGGACAAAAGACATGCCTGTCGACGAGATGAAGATCTTTTTCCATCAAACCCTGGTATCCCTTTCCGATACCTTTATGAAGGCGACCCATGATGAAAAGATGACCGCTTCAATGAAGGACTTCTGTGCCTATTTTGAGGAAAAAATGGCTCTGAAGGAATAATGGTTTCCCGCTTCACCTTATCTGTGTTAAGCCTGCCCGAGCGTCCTGAAACTTTTAAGAACATCGTTCTTCCAAGCAAACTACATTTGCAGTCTCTATTTTGGAAAGTTCCTTTAGTTTGCCCGTTTCATAAAGTCTAGGCAGCGAATCCAAAGGCGTCCCTACCGGCGCTTCGTAATTGATAAAATCCTGGAACCTTATCCCCGATACCATTCTGGGATTATACGCACTTCTAAAACGCACCCCGCCACCACTACTACTATAGCGATATGCCAAATAGTGGATGTGTTTGGTGTCCCTGTCGATCCAGTACATGAATTCATCGTCATGATCTTTACCACCACCTCTTTGATCGAAGGTGATTTCGAGGATGTCATAATTTTTTCCTTTGATGGTGGTTTCCCCTCCATAGGTTTTATTCACCGCCTTATCCCCTAATTTATAAGGAAGTGTGGCAAAATAGATCACCGAATTCAACGCTTCGGTGTATTTCGAGATTTCCTTCTGGGTCAATTCCGTCAGGGCCCCGTTTATTTTTCTGCTGAAGGTACCGTTCTTGAGTTCGTCGAGAATGACTTTGCCATTGTCGTTATGGCTCACTGAATACAAATAGCTGCCATGATCATGGACAAAAGCATATTGTTTTTCCCTAAACTGAAAGGAATAGGATGCGCTGAGGTATAGGTCGCCACCATGGGCCCTAAATGTTTCCAGGAATAACTGTTCCGCTTTTGGACGTTTTTCCGCTTTGGGTTCGGATTCTTGTGTCACATCGACCTGTTCGGATACTTTGGGGGTCGCTTTGTTTTGGCAGGATATCGTGGCGATGACAAAGCACAATAACAAAAATTTGGGTACGGATTTCATCATAATATATGGTGGGGCGCTTATCTTTTTCTATTTATTGAAATGCTATTTTTTATGGCAATCAAGGCTTGGTCTTCAGCTGCATTGAGATAAATTAGTTGTCGAAGTACCACAAAACTTACTGAAGCTTTTGTCGCTTTCGTTCTCATCATTGGGTTTCCGTTGCATTGGCTGCCCCGCCCATAGCAACCGTAATCGGCCAGCCTTCAAACTGTTGTGCATCTTTTCGGCTTACGTCCACATCACGTGGCCAGCATTCAAAAGTGGCGCTTTTATTTTTTTTGTCAAAACGAATCAGACCATAACCCCCGCCTTTCGATGGGCTTTCGGGGTTGACGTAGGCATACATGCTTACCTTGTTGTTGAACCCATCAAGGTAATCGCCGGTCCATGGAAGGGAGGACTTGGTATTTGGATGTGGGCCCGCTTTTTCATCCTCGGGCCACCACCACCTGCTGTAATAGTCATTGACGATGGCCGGCACCACAAAGGCCCATGGCCCGTCGCCAAAATCATCGATGCCGTGTTTGATCACCGTAGCCAAGTGCTGGTCGCCGGCAATATGAATGGCATTTGCGGCCCGTATCAGGGTCAAAGCTTTTTTACGGCCCGACTGAGGCCAACCATTGCTGTCCAAATCGGCATGGAGTCGGTTGTCCAAGCTGCCATGAATATGTGCCCCGCCACAAAAACCGGTCTGTGACAATACCACTTTGGGCAACTCGGCATTTCGACTTCCCCAAACTTCCAAAAATCGAAGTTGTCGGTCTCCCAACAGCTGCAATCCCGGCAGATCGATCGATGCCGGATCGTAATCGGAATTTCTGATATGGTCGGGCCTGGGACCCTGTTGCGGGATCTTGCCCTCCGGACCCGATTTGAACTTGCGGTCCTCCAGTATGGCAAAGTCAATTCCGCCAAGCACCAAGTGGGTGTAATAAACGCCTATGCCCTGTTCGATGGGCGTTGGGTCGAATGGGTCGGGCAAATGGGCCGTTTGGCAGCGCTCCACCATTTTGATATATTCGGGATGGTAACGATATCCTCCGTCCGGACTTCCTTCCGAGCTGCTGACTTTTCCGTTCTCTCCCCATAGATTGCCCTGGCCGATGTCGTGGTCGTCTGGGATGGTGATACAAGGTCTATTGCGAAATGTCTCCCTAAACTGTATACCGAACTTGAGCCATGCCGCGGTGTGTTCGGAATGGTCGTAAGACTGGTCCCCTGCAAAAAAGATAAGGTCGGGGTCCTGGTGGTTGATGTTGCGCACATATTGTTCGCGCATCCCGCGGTCTTTATTCGAATTACAGGACAGGGCCGCGAGTACAATCCGATCTTTATCGACGGGATCTTTGCGTATCACGCCCTCGAAATTGGCATTTTCACCGTGCCTCAGGCGATATTTTACATCCTGTGCTGCATCCCAGGGTGCGATGCGAAATAGGGCCGACCATCCAAGGTCGTTCACTTTTTGGGTCTGCACCACCTTCCATTGCCCATGGGCTTCCACTTCCAGTTGCACTTCCCTGCTTTCATCGGGGTATAGGGGATACAATTGTGCGCTCAATTTTAAAGTGTTGTTCGAGACCGTATAAAGACCAAAGGCGATCACACTGTCACGTGATACCTTTAAATCGATGATCGGATTTTCCTTGCGATTCCACCAGTCGTTCGTTGCCAGGGTGTCGATATCCGAAAATGGGGCGGTCACGGGAGGAACCGGTGTTTCCGTTTTTTTGGCACAACATAAAAGCAGCCATGGACATATCAGGGCAAACAGTACATTTCTCATAATAAAAGAATTTAGCGCTTTTTAATAGTAAGGAGTCTTAAGCGATACAGACCAAACCCTTGCTTTAAATATAATGCTTTGGTCCCTTATATGAACCCTGAAAAATTGATATTCATCTACAACGCCGATTCCGGACTTCGGAATGTGCTGCTCGACGGCGCCCATAAAATATTGAGTCCGGCTACCTACGATTGCCGTCTTTGTGCTTTGACTTTTGGTGCATTTACAGAAAATAAAGCGTGGAAAAAATTCAGAATGGAAACCGATCGTGACATGGAATTCCTGCACAAGAACGAGTTCCAAAAGGCCTATGCATCGAAATTCGGTCATAAATTCTCGTTTCCCATCGTTTTGATAGCGTCTGCTTCGGACTTGGAGGTTTTGGTCTCCACAAATGAACTCAATAACATGGAAACGGCCGTTGATTTGATCGACTTGATACGACAACGCACAGGCAATTAAATCCTAGGCACCAAGATTTCAGCGGGTTTCCTTAAAAAAATCCTCGTTGACCTGATCGATATATTCCAACAGGGCTTCCCTACCGGCACCGGTACCCGACGAAGTGATAAAATGCAGTGGGGTTTCTTCCCATGCGCCCTCCAACATCTGCTGGAGGTAGAGGGATATATTTCTTTCAATGGCCTTGGGCTTCAATTTATCGGCTTTGGTAAAAACAATACAAAAGGGAATGCCGGTCGTGCCCATCCACTCCATAAATTCCATATCTATTTTTTGTGGCTCATGGCGAATATCCACCAAAACAAAGGTGCAGACCAACTGGGTTCGTTGTTCAAAATAATTGGTGATATACTTTTGGAAGGTTTTTTTGTCCTTTTTCGAGACCTTGGCATAGCCATAACCTGGCAAATCGACCAAAAACCAATTGCCATTGATCTTAAAATGATTGATCAGTTGGGTCTTTCCCGGTCGTCCGGAGGTTTTGGCCAGTCCCTTGCGCTCGGTAAGCATATTGATAAGAGACGACTTGCCAACATTCGACCTTCCGATGAATGCATATTCGGGCAAGGGTTCGTTCGGACATAAGTCGACGCTAGAATTGCTCATGATGAATTCTGCGGATTTTATTTTCATTGAAATAGGGAAATTGTTTTGAAATCGCGATTAGAAGCCACGCTTTGCCAACCAAGCATCCAATATGCTGTTGAATTCCTTTGGATGTTCCATCATGGGGGCATGGCCACATTTTTCGACCCAAAACAGGTCGGAATCGGGCAGCAGTTCATGGAACAGTTCGGCCACATCCGGGGGGGTAACACGGTCTTCCTTGCCCCAGATAATACAAACCGGAGTGCGCATTTTGGGCAGATCTTTCGCCATATTGTGCCGTATGGCGCTTTTTGCGATGGCCAAGGTACGGATCACTTTGTTCCTATCGTTCACAGTAGCGAAAACCTCATCAACGATTTCCTTGGTGGCCACTGCGGGATCGTAAAAAACCCCTTCCGCCTTTTTCTTGATAAACTCATAATCGCCACGTCGTGGATAACCATCGCCCATGGCACTTTCATAAAGGCCCGAGCTACCGGTGATCACCAAGGCCTTTACCATATTTGGATAAAGTTTGGTATGCAGAAGACCAATATGGCCGCCCAATGAATTGCCCAACAAAATAACATCCTTCAGTCCCTTGAATTCGAGAAATCCTTCCAAAAACTTGGCAAACTGCTTGACATTGGTTTTCAGCAGGGGCATATCATAAATGGGAAGTTCGGGAATCAGCACCTTGTACCCTTTTTTGGGAAAATGTGAGGTGACCCCTTGAAAATTGCTCAAACCGCCCATTAGCCCGTGGAGTATAATAATAGGGAATCCTTCCCCTATCTCTATGTACCTATATTTTCCTTCGGTGATCAATTTTTCGTGCATGTAGGGCAACTTCTGCAATTCGCAGGCAAATATAGGGATTTCCACAGAATACCGATGCAGTGATTATCAGCTAGGAACATTTACCCCGCTTTCCTTTTTAAGGGCTGGGAACGGGAATTTTCCACGACTTGTCTTAAATTTTCAAACAAAGTGGTAAATTGTGGTAAATTGTGGTAATAAAATTTGTAGTTTTGAGTTATTAAAGGAAAAACCAACCATTTTAGTGATCAATTTCATTGGAACATATGACTGTAAGGCCGATACCAAAGGTAGGGTAATGTTGCCCGTTGCCCTAAAAAATCAGATGGCCCCTGTCATCAACGAGGGTTTTGTGATCAAAAGGTCGGTATTTCAACCATGTTTGGAGCTATATCCGATGGCCGAATGGAACCTGCTGATGCAGAAAATGAACAAAAAAAACCGCTTCAAGAAAAAGAACAATGATTTTATCAGGCGATTCTCCGCCGGGGTCAAAGTGGTCGAGATCGATGGAACGGGAAGGTTATTGATTCCCAAGAACCTTGTCGATATCGCGAGTATAGACAAGGATGTGGTACTGAGTTCTGCCATCAACATCGTTGAGATTTGGGACAAGGACAGTTATGAAAAAGTGCTTGATGAAACCGCTGAAGATTTCGCTGCCTTGGCGGAAGAAGTAATGGGCGATGATGGCGATGGGGGGGATGATGTATCATAACCCGGTCTTGCTACAAGAGTCGGTTGAGGGGCTCAACATCGTTGAAAATGGAATTTATGTTGATGTGACCTTCGGAGGGGGAGGCCATTCCAAGGAGATATTGAAAAGATTGGGTGATGGTGGTAAGTTGGTCGCATTCGATCAGGACGAGGATGCATTGCAGAACAGCATCATAGATGAAAGGTTTACCCTCATCAATGAGAATTACCGATTCATCAAACAGTTTTTAAAGTTCTATGGCATACGAAAGGTAGATGGGATCTTGGCCGATTTTGGGGTCTCTTCGCATCAGTTCGATCAAGCGGACAGGGGGTTTTCAACCCGATTCGATGCGAATTTGGATATGCGGATGAGCCAACGAAACAAGTTGTCGGCGTATAAAGTGGTGAACAAGTACGGTTATGATGCCTTGAGAAAGGTCTTGTTCGAATACGGGGAATTGCGCAACGCCAATGCAATGGCAAAGGTGTTGGTAGAGGCTAGGGCCGAAAAACCCATTGGCACCACCTTGGAACTCAAGACGGTACTGGGCGAATTCCTGCCAAGGGCAAAGGAACATAAGATATTGGCACAGGTGTACCAGGCCATCCGTATCGAGGTGAACCAAGAATTGGAGTCGATCAGGGAGTTTTTGTCACAAACGCCCGATCTGCTCGCGAAAGGCGGAAGGTTGAGTATCATAAGCTACCATTCTTTGGAAGACCGATTGGTAAAACGCTTCATTCAAATGGGGCAGTTTGAAGGGGAGCCTGAAAAGGATTTTTACGGCAACGTTGATGTCCCATTCAAGAAAGTTGGCGCCTTGATTGTGCCGTCCAAGGAAGAAATAAAAAATAACAATCGGGCACGCAGTGCCAAATTAAGGATTGCGGAACGGATATGAACAGATCATGGCCAAGCGGTCAATGGCCCAAGATCAAAGTACGATTTGCCTAGATCAATGACCTGAAATTATAAAGAACATAGGAATAAATAACAAACCACTTCAAGTATGAAAAATGGAATTTTAGACATCTTAAAGGGGAAGTTTTTGGTGAGCGGAGACGCTCCCAAAAATTGGTTGTTCATCATTTTCGCTTCTATTTTGGCCACGGCAATGATTGCAAGTAGCCATAGCGCCGACAAAAAGGTCATCAAAATCGCCAATCTCAACGATGAGGTACAGGAATTGAGGAGCCAATTTGTTGATGTGCATAAAGATGTACAGCGACTCAAGCTCGAATCTACCATCAAAGCTACATTGGAAAAGAAAGAGCTCTACGCTTCCGAAGTTCCGCCTAAAAAAATCAGGGTAAAATCAATCAACAAAGTCAGTGGCCGTTAACGAAAAGAACATAATGACCCGTTTATACCTGGTCGCAGCCGGCCTTTTTTTGTTTGCGGTTGCGGTTATGGTCAAATTGGTGACCATTCAAACGGTCGATGGGGATAAGTACAAAGACCTCGCGCTGAAGCGTACCGAGAGGTTATTTACCATTGCCCCGAACCGGGGAAACCTTTATTCCGACGATGGGAGTTTGTTGGCAACCTCCGTGTCGAGATATACGATCCGTTTTGATGCCATGACCGTCAGCAAGGACGATTTCCATGAAAACCTGGTGCCCTTATGCGACGCACTTGCCGGACTCTTCGGCAAATCTTCCTCCTATTATCAGCAATTGTTCAGAAAAGCCAGGGAAAACAGAGATCGCTACGCCTTGGTGGCACGCAATATCGATTATTCAGATTATATCGCCGTGAAAGGCTTTCCATTATTCCGTAAAGGGCCCAACAAAGGAGGGTTGATCATAGAACAAAAAACGGTAAGGGAACACCCATTGGGTAAAATTGCGGAGAGAAGTGTGGGTTATGAAAGGGTCGATGAAAACGGGTATTATACGCGTGTCGGCTTGGAAGGGGCATTTGGCCAGTACCTCCGGGGCGTGGAAGGCAAACGCTTGAAACAAAAGATCGCAAAAGGGCAGTGGAAACCCTTGGGCAACGACAATATCATTGAGCCCAAAGATGGCTATGACGTGTATTCGACCATCGACATCAATATACAGGATATCGCTCATCATGCCCTATTGGGGCAATTGGAGCATTATAAGGCCGAACATGGATGCGTGATCGTGATGGAAACCAAAACCGGGGCCATAAAGGCCATTTCAAACTTGGGGAGAACCCCAGACGGTACTTATTATGAGCGCTTGAACTATGCGATCGGCGAATCGCACGAGCCGGGCTCAACCTTTAAGCTGATGAGTTTGGTCGCCGCTTTGGAAGATAAGGTGATCGATACCAGTTCGGTGATCGATACCGAAAAAGGCCTATGGCGGATCTATGACCGCAAGGTCCGCGATTCGAAGCAAGGCGGCTATGGAAAAATATCGGTCGCGAAGGCATTCGAGGTATCCTCGAATACCGCTTTTGCCAAAATGATACATTATGGGTATAAAGACAAACCGGCAAAATTCGTGAATAGGCTGATGTCGATGAACCTGGACAGGGAACTGGGCCTCCCCATCAAGGGAGAAGGCAAACCGATCATCCGCTACCCTGGAGAAAAAGGCTGGTCAGGAATATCATTGGCTTGGATGTCGCACGGCTACGAAGTGGCCATGACCCCATTGCAGGTACTGACCTTTTACAATGCCATTGCCAATGATGGCGAAATGATCAAGCCGCGCATGATCAAAGAAGTCAAGGAATGGGACAGGACCATCTACAAGTTCGACAAAGAAGTGATCGATCGAAGCATCTGCTCAAAGGAAACCGCCGCCATGGTCAAGGACCTGATGAAAAAAGTGGTGGTGAGCAAAAAAGGGACGGGCCATGGCCTTTATTCCCCAAACTTTTCCATGGCCGGGAAAACAGGTACGGCCCAAAAGAACTATGCATCGAAAGACCCAGATAAACTAAGGTATATTTCAACCTTTGCGGGATACTTTCCTGCTGAAGATCCCAAGTATTCATGTATTGTGGTGATCCATGAGCCTGATAAAAGTGTGGGTTATTACGGTGCCGACGTATCCGGTCCGGTCTTCAAATCGGTGGCACAGAAAATCTATACCAATTCACCCCTGACCGATGAGGTTGATTTTCCCAAGATGAGTATCGCGCAGCTCGACAAGGAATTTGATAAATACTATGCAGATGCCAGAAACAAGTATCTCAAAGTACCCAATGTTAAAGGGATGAGTGGTATGGATGCCATTTCGATTTTGGAAAACCTGGGTATCGAGGTGGAAGTCAAAGGCAATGGAAAAGTAAAGAAGCAGTCGGTTTCCCAGGGGACCGATATAAATAAAGTAGTCAAAATCGTATTGGAACTTTCATGAAGTCACTCAAGGACATATTATATGGCGTCGGGCTTACCGCCGTAACCGGAACCACCAATACGATGGTCAATGCGGTATGTTTCGATTCCAGAAAGGTGGGAATGGATGACGTTTTTGTGGCCATCAGGGGCACCGCCGCAGACGGCCACGAATTTATTGACAAGGCCATCGATCAAGGGGCAAAGGCAATCGTATGCGAGGAAATGCCGAAGCGGATGGTGAACGAAATCACCTATATAGAGGTCAACAATGGCAACGCCGCATTGGCGATCATGGCTTCCAACTACTTCGGAAATCCTTCCAAGAACTTAAAACTGATTGGGGTTACGGGTACCAACGGAAAGACCACCATCAGTAGCCTGCTCTACCAATTGTTCAAAAAAGCCGGATACAAAGTGGGTCTGCTCTCCACGATCAAGATCATGGTCGACAATACCCCTTATCCCACAAGTCTAACCACACCGGATGCATTGACCATCAACCACCACCTCGATTTGATGAACAAGGCGGGGGTAGAGTTTTGCTTTATGGAAGTGAGTTCCCATGGCATACACCAAAAAAGAACAAAAGGCCTTGTTTTTGAAGGGGCGATTTTCACCAACCTCACCCACGATCATCTCGATTATCATAAAACATTTGCCGAATACCGGGATACCAAAAAAATGTTGTTCGATGATTTGCCCAAAAAGGCATTTGCGCTCACCAATATAGACGATAAAAATGGCTTGTTGATGCTGCAGAATACCAAAGCCAGAAAATATACCTATGCCCTTAGGAGCTATGCCGATTACCGTTGCCAAATATTGGAGAACCAATTCGACGGCCAATTGCTGAAAATCAACGACAATGAGGTATGGTCGAAACTCATCGGACATTTCAACGCCTACAATATGCTTGCCATCTATGCCACTGCTTCGCTGCTGGGTTTGGAAAAGTTCGAAACCTTAAGATTGCTCAGTGAACTGGAAAACGTGGATGGAAGATTCCAATACTATATATCAAAAGAAAAAATTACGGCTATTGTCGATTATGCCCATACACCGGATGCGCTAAAAAATGTGCTTGAGACTATCAACACATTGAGAACTGGAAATGAAAACGTCATCACCGTTGTGGGGTGTGGTGGCGATAGAGACAGGTCTAAGCGTCCGGTTATGGGTCATATCGC
Organism: uncultured Flavobacteriaceae bacterium; assembly: GCA_963710535.1. GTDB lineage: Bacteria > Bacteroidota > Bacteroidia > Flavobacteriales > Flavobacteriaceae > Pelagihabitans. Next base: position 91,185 of record CAVQAW010000010.1, on the reverse strand, counting down.
TTCCGAAATGAGCAACAAGGCCATATTTACGTCCGACAACCCCAGGACAGAGCCGCCTAATGCCATCATCGAAGAAATGGAATCGGGCGTGGAGCCACAGAATACCAAGAAAATTTTACTGATAGAGAACCGAAAACAGGCGATCAAAACCGCCTGCCAGTTGGCAGAGGCCAATGATATCATTCTGGTCGCGGGCAAAGGGCACGAAACCTATCAAGAAACCAATGGCAACAGGGTAGACTTTGATGATTTCAAGATTGTCAAGGAATTGCTTGCCGAACTGAACAAATGAAACCAAGATCAAGGAACGATAAAGGGAAAGCGATACACAGCCAAAAATAAGAATGTAAAACCATGCTCTATTATTTATTCGATTATCTGGAAAAACAATATCAGGTCCCCGGGGCCAGCCTTTTTGGGTTTACCACCTTTAGGGCTGCCATGTCGGTATTGTTTTCATTGATCATTGCAACGGCATATGGTAAAAGGATCATCCTGTTCCTAAAAAGAAAGCAAATTGGCGAGACCATCCGAGACCTGGGTCTAGAGGGGCAACAACAAAAAGCGGGCACTCCCACCATGGGCGGATTGATCATCATCATCTCTACCTTGATCCCAGTAATCCTATTTGCAAGGCTCGACAATATTTACGTGATCCTGTTGATCATCACTACGATTTGGATGGGCCTCATTGGATTTGCCGATGATTACATTAAAATTTTCAGGAAAGACAAGAAGGGATTAAAAGCGCGATTTAAAGTGACCGGTCAGGTTGTTCTCGGGCTTATGGTCGGGGCCACCCTGTATTTTCATCCGGAGGTGACCATGAGGGAAAGAAACCAAACCATGATCACCAATCAGTTCACGGTTCAGGAGGTCGAGGGCAAACCCATAAAATCTACAAGAACCACGGTGCCTTTCTTTAAGAACAATGAACTCGATTACGGAGATTTTATTTCCTGGGCAGGGGAAGGCGCCATAAATTACGCTTGGCTCATTTTCATACCCATTGTCATTCTGATCGTGACCGCCGTTTCCAATGGCGCCAACCTTACCGATGGTATCGATGGCCTGGCGGCAGGGACCTCGGCGATCATCGTTTTTACCCTCGGTATTTTCACCCTGGTTTCGGGCAACTATTTTTTCTCTGATTATTTAGACATCATGTTCATCCCCCGGGCTGCGGAACTTATCGTTTTTATTGCGGCCTTTCTAGGGGCCCTGGTAGGGTTTTTATGGTATAATGCCTTCCCGGCCCAAGTATTTATGGGAGATACGGGGAGTTTGACCATAGGCGGGGTCATTGCTGTTATCGCCATCATCGTCAGAAAAGAACTGTTGATTCCCGTCATGTGCGGCATCTTCTTCGCGGAGTCGCTTTCGGTGATGATACAGATAGGGTATTTCAAATACTCTAGGAAAAGATTCGGGGAAGGCAAGCGTATTTTTTTGATGGCCCCCATACACCATCATTATCAGAAGAAAGGTTACCACGAAAGCAAGATAGTTACAAGGTTTTGGATCATTGGAATCATCTTGGCAATCTTGTCGATTGTCACACTAAAGGTGCGCTAAATGGCTCGTTTGGTAATATTAGGCGGAGGGGAAAGCGGCATAGGTACGGCCATTCTTGGGAAGCAAAAAGGGTTTGAAGTGTTCTTGTCCGATAAGGGTAAGATCCAAGATAAATATAAAGACGTTCTTAAACATATTGGGATTGATTGGGAAGAGGAAAAACATACCGAGGCAAAAATCCTGAACGCCGATGTGGTAATGAAAAGTCCGGGTATTCCAGATACTGTCGCGCTCGTGGTGCGTTTACGCTCCCTGGGCATACCGGTAGTATCGGAAATCGAATTTGCCGCCAAATACACCAAGGCCACAATAGTAGGGATAACCGGCAGCAACGGCAAAACCACGACGACCATGTTGGTCTATCACCTATTGAAACAGGGTGGCCTCAAGGTGGGCATCGCGGGTAACATCGGGGACAGTTTCGCAAAGATGGTTGCGGAAAACGATTTTGATTTTTATGTACTTGAAATCAGCAGTTTTCAATTGGATGGCATTAGAGCCTTCAAGCCGCATATCGCCATCATAACGAACATAACGCCAGACCATCTCGACCGTTATGACTACGTGTTCGAAAATTATATCGCCTCAAAATTTCTGATTTCCAAGAATCAAACCCAAAATGATTACCTGATCTATGATGATGACAATGAGGTTTTGGTGGAATGGTTGCAAAAGCATCCCGTACAAGCAAAATTATTGCCTTTCTCGCTCGAAAAGGAAGTAGCGCAAGGGGCCTATATAAAAAACGATCAAATTGAAATTAGAACCGACAACACTATTTTAAAAATCATGACCGATAACCTAGCCCTCGAGGGGAAACACAATTTAAAGAATACGATGGCCGCGGCCACCGTGGCCAAATTGATTGGTATCCGCAAGGAAACCATTCGCAACAGCGTGACCAATTTTCAAGGTGCGGCCCATCGGTTGGAGAAAGTGCTCAAAATTGCCCACGTACAATACATCAACGATTCAAAGGCGACCAATGTCAATGCAACCTATTATGCCCTTGAAAGTATGGCCGCGCCAGTCGTTTGGATCGTGGGCGGTGTCGACAAAGGCAATGATTATAGAGAATTGATGCCATTGGTACGGGAAAAGGTAAAGGCCATTATTTGCCTTGGTCTCGACAACTCCAAGATCAAGGAAACCTTTGGCAACGTGGTTGACCTGATGGTAGAGACCTTCGCCATGGAAGAGGCGGTAAAGGTGGCCTACAAAATTGCGGAGCGGGGCGATATCGTGCTGTTATCGCCGGCCTGTGCCAGTTTCGATCTGTTCAAAAATTACGAGGATAGGGGCAATCAATTTAAAGAAGCGATCAAAAATTTGTAAAGGTGATACAACTGATCAAAAGCATAAAAGGGGATAAAGCCATTTGGGCCGTGGTGGCCTTATTGGCCATATTTTCATTTCTCCCCGTGTACAGCGCCAGCAGTAATCTCGTTTATGTGGTCGGCAACGGCACTACCACGGGATACTTATTAAAACATGGGCTGCTGTTGGTACTCGGTTTCGGTATTATCTATGGCGTACATAGGATTCCCACACATTTTTTTAAGGGCCTATCCCTGATTGCCATGCCCATACTCATTGTTTTGTTGGTCTTTACCTTGGCGCAAGGGACCACCATCGGCGGTGCCAATGCCAGTCGTTGGATTCAATTGCCTTTGGTGGGGATTACCTTTCAGACCTCCAACCTCGCTTCGGTGGTCTTGATGATCTATGTCGCCAGGTACTTGACCAAAATCAAAGACAGGGTTCCTACCTTCAAGGAGAGCATTTTGCCCCTATGGCTGCCCGTTTTTTTGGTCATCATCCTTATTCTGCCCGCTAATTTTTCTACTGCGGCAATCATTTTCTCCATGGTTTTGCTGCTATGCTTTTTAGGAGGATATCCGATAAAATACCTGGTTGGAATCGTGGGCACGGGATTGTTGTGCCTTACGCTTTTCATTCTCGTTGCAAAAGCGGCCCCGAATCTGTTCCAAAACCGTGTTGATACCTGGGAAAAGCGGTTCACGAACTTTTTCGACGGTTCCGATATCGATACCGATGCCGATTATCAAATAGAAAAGGCAAAGATCGCCATTGCAACGGGAGGTATGTTCGGGAAAGGCGCAGGAAAGAGCGTTCAAAAGAATTTTTTGCCGCAGAGCTCATCCGATTTCATCTTCGCGATCATCGTGGAAGAATATGGTTTGGTAGGGGGCTTTGCGCTGTTGCTTTTTTACCTGTTGTTGTTGTTTCGAATCGTGGTGGTGGCCAATGGCAATCCGACCATTTTCGGAAAATTGCTAGTACTTGGGGTAGGGCTGCCCATTGTATTCCAGGCATTGATCAATATGGCGGTGGCAGTGGAACTGTTTCCGGTTACCGGACAGACCTTGCCGTTGATCAGCAGTGGCGGTACGTCGAGTTGGATGATATGTTTGGCCATCGGAATCATTTTGAGCGCAAGCATCAAGGAAACCGATAAAGAGGGGCGGCATTCTAAAATAGATGAAAGTAATCCTTTAGAAGTATTGAGTGGACAACTATAGGTTTATACTTTCCGGTGGAGGTACGGGCGGACATATTTATCCCGCAATAGCCATCGCCGATGCTTTGAAAAAAAGATATCCGACGGCCGATATTCTTTTTGTCGGTGCCAAGGATCGAATGGAAATGGAAAAGGTACCCTTGGCAGGGTATCGGATTGAAGGACTCTGGATAAGTGGGTTACAAAGGAAACTAACCCTTAAAAATTTAATGTTTCCGCTTAAACTGATCAGTAGTTTGATGAAGGCCAACAACATCATATCCCGTTTTAAGCCCCATGCCGTGATCGGCACCGGTGGTTTTGCCAGTGGCCCTTTGTTAAGGGTCGCTTCCGGCAGGGACATTCCTTGTTTGGTGCAGGAACAAAATTCCTATGCGGGCATCACCAATAAATGGCTCAAAGATCGGGTGGCCAAAATTTGCGTGGCCTACGACGGCATGGAACGCTTTTTTCCGGCTTCGAAAATCGTAAAAACGGGCAACCCCGTTCGGGGCGATTTGGTGGCCATCAACGAAAATAGCAACAAAGCGTTGGAATTTTTCGGATTGGAAAAGACCAGGAAAACCTTATTGGTCTTAGGGGGAAGCCTTGGCTCGAGACGCATCAATCAACTGATCGAAAAAGAACTCGTCTATTTTGAATCCCTCGACATACAGTTGATATGGCAGTGTGGCAAGCTGTATTTCGAGGAGTATGGGAAATATGAATCCAAGAGGGTGAAAGTGTTCGATTTTTTGAACAGGATGGATTTTACCTATGCTGCCGCCGATTTCGTCATCTCGCGTGCCGGGGCGGGCTCGGTATCGGAACTCTGTATCGTGGGGAAACCTGTATTGTTTATTCCCTCGCCCAATGTTGCGGAAGACCATCAGACCAAAAACGCGAAGGCCTTGGTGGCCCAGAATGCGGCCCTGATGCTCGCTGAATCGCAATTGGATGCTGAATTTGAACCAGTTTTCGGTTCGCTTGTCAAAAACCAAGGGCAGCAAACTTTATTGGCGGGCAATATTAAGCGTTTGGCCATGCCCGAGGCTACGGAACACATTGTTGATGAAATTGTGAAGATGTTGAAGTAAAGCATTTTATGGACTTAAAGAAAATACATAACGTCTACTTTATCGGAATAGGAGGCATTGGCATGTCGGCCTTGGCGCGTTATTTTAAGTTCATCAACAAAAAGGTGGCGGGTTACGACAAGACCGAAACGCCGCTGACCGATGAATTGTCGGATCTGGGCATGGCAATTCACTACGAGGATAATTTGAGCCTGGTCCCTAAAGATTTTTTGGTCAAGTCGAACACCTTGGTGGTATATACCCCTGCGGTACCATTGGACCATACCGAATACCAGTTCTTTTTAAAAGGAGGTTTTCAAATAAAGAAACGATCTGAAGTTTTGGGCCTGATTACCGAAAACACCTTTTGTTTGGCAGTCGCGGGAACTCATGGCAAAACAACGACTTCTTGCATCTTGGCCCACCTGCTCAAAGAAACAGGCACTCCCCTGACCGCTTTTCTAGGGGGAATCTCAGAAGATTTCAATAGCAATTTTCTTTTTGAGGGAAATGAGGTTTCCGTAGTGGAAGCCGATGAATTCGATAGGTCCTTCCTCAGGCTAACGCCCGATGTGGCCTGTATTACCTCTATGGACGCCGATCATTTGGACATCTATGGCGATGTGGAAGCACTTAGAAAATCGTTCCGGGATTTTGCCGCGCGCTTGAAACCGGGCGGAAAGCTGTTCGTGCGTAAGGGCTTGCCGATCAACGGAATTACCTACGGCATCGAAGATGGGTCAGACTACTGTATAAAAAATATAAAAATAGAACATGGTACCTACATATTTGATTTGGGAACCCCTGAAGCTACCCTAACAGGGGTTAAATTCAACAAACCGGGAAGGCATAACCTGCTCAACGGTTTGGTCGCTTTTGCAATGGCGGTACAAACTGGATCCCCCTCCGACCGCCTTGTTGAAGCCCTTGAAACTTTTAAAGGGGTGCAACGCCGGTTTTCTTACAAGATCAAATCGGAAGGTTTTATTTTTATTGATGACTATGCCCACCATCCCACAGAGATCAATGCAGTTTATGAGGCGATTGCAGAAATGCATCCCCATAAAAAGACCTTGGTGGTTTTTCAACCACATTTGTTTTCCAGGACTAGGGATTTTGCCGATGAATTTGCAGATAGTCTATCAAAATTCGACCATGTGATCCTCTTGGAGATCTACCCTGCACGTGAGAAGCCGATCCAGGGCATTACGGCCGAATGGCTGTTGGGAAAAATCAGCAATCCGAACAAAAGCTTGGTCGACAAAGCGCATTTGGTGCAGGCGATCAAGGAACAGCAGCCCGATATACTGGTCACCTTGGGTGCCGGGGATATCGGCTTGGAAATATCAAAAATTAAAAATGAATTAGACTATGCGGATTAATTGGAACAAACTCAAGCTAATAGGCTTGATATTAGTAGTTATGGGGCTCTATGCGTTCTCCTCTCATAGGAGCCAGAACAGGACGGTAAGTGGGTTGGAAGTGGTCTTTGTAGGCGACCAGAATTTGTACATCACCCAGGACATGGTTAATAAATTGTTAATACAAAAATTCGGGGGCCTGGAAAACATGCCTAAAGAAAAATTAGTTTTGAATGCTATGGAGAAAGCCATTGAGGCCAACAAAATGGTAAAAAGCGCCCAAGTTTATCTTACTGTTGATGGTGAACTGAAATCCAGAATTGTTCAACGCAAACCGATCGGGAGAGTAGAGGGGGATTCAAAATTCTATATGGATGATGAAGGGAAACGCATGCCGTTTTCCAAAAGCCACTCCGCTAGGGTGCCGATCATTACGGGCAATATCACTGGAGAAAGTTTGAAGGATGTCTACGAGATTTTGAAGCACATCAATTCGGATGATTTTCTTAGAAAAAATGTTATCGGGATCCATATTGAAGACGTGGCCAGGTATCAATTGAAGTTTCGTATGGAGAATTTCGTGGTGAATTTGGGCAGTATCGAAAACCTCGAAGAGAAGTTCAACAATTTCAAGGCCTTTTATGCCAAGGCACAAAAGGATGCGACTTTGGAAAAATTTGCAGTGGTTAGTCTGGAGTTCAACAATCAAGTAGTGTGCACTAAAATATAAATTATGGAAGCAGGTAATTATTCAGTTGGTTTGGATATCGGAACGACCAAAATCGTTGCCATTATCGGTAAAAAGAACGAATACGGCAAAATCGAGGTGCTGGGGATCGGAAAATCCAAAAGCTTAGGGGTCCACCGAGGGGTGGTCAACAATATTACACAGACCATAAAATCGATACAGCAGGCCGTGGAGGAGGCAGAGGCCAATTCCGGTCTTAAGATTGGGTCTGTGGTGGTCGGCATCGCTGGGCAGCACATCAGAAGCCTGCAGCATAGTGATTATATCACACGGGCAGATTCGGAAGAAGTGATCAATGAAGATGATCTGGAAAAGCTTTGTAACCAAGTTTACAAATTGGTCATGCTCCCGGGCGAGGAAATCATCCATGTGCTTCCCCAGGAATACAAAGTTGATGGACAGGCCGAGATCAAGGAACCCATTGGCATGTATGGCGGTAGGCTTGAAGCCAATTTTCATGTGGTTGTAGGACAGGTATCTTCCATCAAAAATGTAGGCCGGTGCATCAAAAGCGCGGGGCTCGATCTGGGCAACATCACCCTAGAACCGCTAGCGTCTTCGGATGCTGTGCTCAGCAAGGAAGAAAAGGAGGCAGGGGTAGCCTTGATCGATATTGGGGGCGGGACCACCGACTTGGCCATTTTTAAAGACGGCATCATTCGGCATACCGCGGTAATTCCATTCGGCGGCGGGGTCATCACCGAGGATATCAAGGAAGGTTGTTCCATCATCGAAAAACAGGCCGAACTCCTTAAAATCAAGTTCGGATCGGCATGGCCCGGGGAGAACAAAGACAATGAGATTGTTTCCATTCCCGGTTTAAGAGGTAGGGAACCCAAGGAAATTACTTTGAAGAACCTTTCCAAAATCATTCATGCCAGGGTAGTCGAAATCATCGAACAGGTATATGTCGAGATCAAGAATTATGGGCACGAAGAGCAAAAGAAAAAATTGATCGCGGGAATCGTTTTGACAGGTGGCGGCAGTCAGTTGAAACACCTTAAGCAATTGGTGGAGTACATCACTGGGATGGATACGCGCATAGGTTTTCCCAATGAACATCTTGCCGGCGATTCAGATTCCGAAATCGCCAGCCCACTTTATGCCACTGCAGTGGGTCTGCTGATGAACGCCGTCAAAAATGAAGCAAGGATCAAGATGGACGCCCAAATGAGAAGCGCCCAAGGCCGTGAACAGGAATTGGTGATGGCCGACAACGATGGGGTGAAGTCGGGCAGAAGCAAACAAAAGAAAGAACGTAAGTCGGTATTTGACAAATGGTCTGAAAAATTGAAGGATTTTTTGGACAATGCAGAGTAACGACACCATTTAAAGTTAAACCAGTAAATCTATCATATGAGCAACAACACGGAATTTGAAGGATTCGCATTTGATTTGCCAAAAAATCAAAGCAACGTAATAAAGGTGATCGGCGTGGGCGGGGGCGGAAGCAATGCCATAAACCATATGTTCAAATCGGGCATCAATGGGGTTGATTTCGTAATCCTGAACACCGATTCACAGGCCTTGCAAAATAGTCCGGTGCCCAATAAAATCCAACTCGGCGTATCGCTGACCGAGGGACTTGGTGCCGGTGCCAATCCCGAGGTCGGTGAACAGGCTGCCATCGAGAGTTTGGAAGAAATAAAGAATATGCTCGATACCACCACGAAAATGGTATTCGTAACTGCAGGAATGGGTGGGGGAACAGGTACTGGTGCTGCTCCCGTCATCGCCAAATTGGCAAAGGAAATGGACATTCTCACCGTGGGGATCGTTACCATGCCCTTTCAGTTCGAAGGAAAGATGCGCTGCCAACAAGCGCAATTGGGTATCGAAAAATTGCGTAACAATGTCGATTCCCTGATCGTGATCAATAATAACAAGCTTCGTGAAGTGTACGGCAATCTTGGCTTTAAAGCGGGATTCTCCAAAGCCGATGAGGTATTGTCAACGGCGGCTAGGGGCATTGCGGAGGTCATCACCCATCACTATACCCAGAACATCGACCTTAGGGATGCCAAAACGGTACTTTCCGACAGCGGCACCGCTATCATGGGTTCTGCCATCGCTACTGGAACCGTAAGGGCCAATGAAGCCATTATGAAAGCTTTGGACTCGCCCTTGCTGAACGACAATAAAATTTCAGGTGCGAAGAACGTGTTGCTATTGATCGTTTCCGGTTCCAAGGAAATCACCATTGACGAAATTGGGGAAATCAACGATCATATCCAGGCAGAGGCTGGCCATGGCGCAAACATCATTATGGGCGTAGGGGAAGATGAGGAATTGGGAGAGGCCATTGCCGTTACTGTAATTGCCACCGGATTCAATAGTGATCAACAAGATGAGATCGTCAATACCGAATCAAAAAAAATCATCCATACCCTGGATGATGAACAACGGGCCGAACAGGATCTGACCGATAGGAACAAAGTGCTTCATCTGGCAGATACTTTTGAGGAAGTGTCGATCAAGCCTGTCATCAAACATACCTTGGAAGAGGAAGATCAAGAAATTGGAATGGATTTGGTCCCCACCACGAACTATATCAAAAATTTCAATGTTTTTTACGAAGAGGTCATCGAGAAGGTGAGCCGTATTGAAGTGGTGGAAGACGATTTTATCATAATCGATTCGAATGACGTTTTGAATGATATCGAAGTGGTTGACCCTGTACTTGTTTCGTATGAAAAGACTAGCCAAGAACAGATAACGATGCATTTCGATATGCCATTGGCACAGACGGAGGAGGACAGTGAGGAGCAGGAAACCGTCATTACCTTTACCTTGGACGAAGAGGTTAAGGAAATCAGTGTAAAAGACCATATTGAAGTAATCCCTGTTTTGGAATACAATAAACATGGGGAAACGCGCTATAGTTTGGACGATTATATGGAACTTGAAAACAAGCTCACGGGCGCCAAGTCGAAAGCAGAGGAATTTGAACCAAAAATTGTCGAGGATGAACTGATCTTTGAGAAAAAGACCATCAATAAGGCCGAAACCGAGAGTAAGGATACCGATGAAGTCGATCCCATGAACAGTCCAATCGAGACTATGTTGCGCGAACGTGCAGACGAAAGACGCAGGAAACTCAAGGATTTCAACTACAAGTTCCAGAACAACATCAACAGCATCGACGAAATCGAAAAGGAACCGGCCTATAAAAGGCAGGGGATCAATTTAAGCGACGTGCCCAAAGAACAAAGGGTTTCACGAACCACCCTGAGCGAGGACAGCAACGATGAGATCCAGCTCCGTTCGAACAATTCCTTTTTACATGACAATGTGGATTAACCTATAGTAAGTTGGTAATTTTGAACCCGAAAATTGAATAGATTTTCGGGTTTATTTTTTATCTTCGCAGTCCAATTAAAAAAAGGGCATGGGCTTACAGGAACAGGTAATGGATCGGATGAAGACGGCGATGAAAGCCAAGGACAAAGTGGCCTTGGAATCTTTACGTGCCATTAAATCGGCCTTATTGTTGGCCCAGACCGAAAGCGGGGCAGGGTCTGGCCTTTCGGAAGAAGAGGAAATCAAACTGGTTCAAAAATTGGTGAAACAACGCAAAGACAGCGCTGCCATCTTTTTGGAACAGGGGCGGAACGATTTGGCAGAGCCTGAGCTGGCGCAGATCAACGTTATAGAACAATTCCTACCCGAGCAATTGTCGGAAGTGGAAATTGAAAAGGTCGTGTTACAGGCCATAAGCACTTTAGGTGCTGAAGGCATGAAAGATATGGGCAAGGTAATGGGGGTGGTGTCATCAACATTGGCAGGCAAGGCCGATGGAAAAACGATCTCCAATATTGTCAAACGCAATTTATTATAGCATAGGGCCCCGTGGCGCAACTGAATAGCGCATCAGATTTCGGCTCTGAGGGTTGGGGGTTTGAATCCCTCCGGGGTCACTACAAGCAGAAAACCACGCCAGTATGGCGTGGTTCTTTGTTTTTGAAGAAACCGAAGCGCTCGCTTCAAGGTTTCGAAAAAAACAAAGAACCTGGGCGGCCAGCCCGTGGTTTAATATTTGCAAAGGGGAGCCTCTAGGGATATGCAATCCCTCCACGATTTTTTCTGTTCCATGATAAACAAAGAACCTGGGCGGCCGGCCCGTGGTTTAATATTTGCAAAGGGGAGCCTCTAGGGATATGCAATCCCTCCACGATTTTTTTTGTTCCATGATAAACAAAGAACCTGGGCGGCCGGCCCGTGGTTTAATATTTGCAAAGGGGAGCCTCTAGGGATATGCAATCCCTCCACGATTTTTTTTGTTCCATGATAAACAAAGAACCTGGGCGGCCAGCCCGTGGTTTAATATTTGCAAAGGGGAGCCTCTAGGGATATGCAATCCCTCCACGATTTTTTCTGTTCCATGATAAACAAAGAACCTGGGCGGCCAGCCCGTGGTTTAATATTTGCAAAGGGGAGCCTCTAGGGATATGCAATTCCTCCACGATTTTTTCTATTCCATGATAAACAAAGAACCTGGGCGGCCAGCCCGTGGTTTAATATTTGCAAAGGGGAGCCTCTAGGGATATGCAATCCCTCCACGATTTTTTCTGTTCCATGATAAACAAAGAACCTGGGCGGCCGGCCCGTGGTTTAATATTTGCAAAGGGGAGCCTTTTGGGATATGCAATCCCTCCACGACTTTTTTTGTTCCATTGCCAAGAAAGAACCTGGGCGGCCGGCCCGTGGTTTAATATTTGCAAAGGGGAGCCTCTTGGGATATGCAATCCCTCCGGGATCACTAAAGCAGAAAACCGAACCTATTTTTTTAATACATTTAGGAGGCTCTTACTAAAAGGAGCCCTTGGAATCGGTGCACCGACTCCCCGAACATTCAAAATACCAACCGATATGGCCAAAAGTAATCAGACACGCCGAAACTTTATGAAACAATCTTTGGTCGCCGGAGCCGGATTCTATATCGTGCCCAGTACGGTCGTGAGCGGACTGGGGCATAAGGCACCCAGCGACAAAATGAATATCGTAGGCGTAGGCGTAGGCGGCAAAGGACGAAACAACTTGGGGGCAATGAACACTGAAAATATAATCGGTCTTTGCGATATCGATTGGAATTATAGCGCACCTTGTTTCAATGATTTTCCCAATGCTAAAAAATACTTCGATTGGCGTAAGATGTTCGACGAATTGGGCAGTTCCATTGATGGTGTGGTCGTGGCTACAGCCGACCATACCCATGCGCAGATCGCCGCAACCGCGATGACCCTGAACAAACATGTGTATTGTCAAAAGCCGCTTACCCATTCGGTATATGAATCCCGCTTGCTTACCAAATTGGCCGCCAAATATCCAGTCGCCACCCAAATGGGGAACCAGGGCAATTCCGGGGACGGGGTGCGCCAGGTCTGTGAATGGATATGGAACGGAGAAATTGGAGAAGTCACGGAAGCCCACGCCTGGACCGACCGACCCATTTGGCCGCAGGGCCTCGAACGCCCCAAAGCGGCAATGGCCCTCCCAAAAGATTTTGATTGGGACCTTTTTATCGGTCCGGCCCCGATGCGCCCCTACAATGCAATCTACACCCCATGGAATTGGCGCGGTTGGTGGGATTTTGGTACCGGTGCGTTCGGAGATATGGCCTGCCATATTCTAGATCCCATTTATCGCGCCCTGCAATTGGGCTACCCGGATGCCATTTCCGGCAGTTCCACCACTTCGAACACCGAAAGTGCGCCTCAGGCCGAAAAAGTACGTTTCGATTTTCCCGCCAGACCAGTTCGGGATGAGCAGACAATGCCTGCAGTAAAAGTACATTGGTACGATGGGGGTTTCTTGCCCGACCGCCCGGAACTTTTACCGGAAGGCATGCCGATGATTAAGGACGGTCTCGGAGGCTGTATGTTTGTCGGCTCAAAGGATACTTTGATCTGTGACTGTGGTGGCTTCAATCCGAGATTGCTTTCGGGTCGCATTCCTGAGGTGGCCCCTTATATGCGGCGCATCCCCGGGGCAATAGGTTATATCGATGGACCACATGAGCAGGACTGGATCCGGGCCTGTAAAGAATCACCGGAGAACAGAACCGAAGGGTCCGCAAATTTTAGCTATGCAGGTCCTTTTAACGAAATGGTATTATTGGGGGTTCTGGCCATAAGGCTTAAGGGCTTGAACAAAATATTGAAATGGGACGGCACGCAGATGAAGTTCACCAACATTGGCGTCAATGAGTCCATGGATGTGGTAAAATCCTTCGGATTCGATATGGTCGACGGGCTTCCCCAATGGAATGTGGAGCAGGTACATCTCAATGCATTCGATGCGGCCAATGAATATATTAAACATACTTATCGGAACGGTTGGGAATTGCCACAGATGCCGGTGTAAATGATCAATGAGACCATAGCCCTCCACAAGGGATTGACCTTTTGCCAAATCACCACAGGATCAACCCGGGGCGGTTTTTAACTTAAGTCATTACAACGGGTTGGCTTTCAATGGTCAAAAACCAAGGTCCCGCTTGCTTCCTGTTCCTTAAACTGTTTGACCATGTTCAAGGCATCGGGAATAACATCGCTGCAGAGCACGATCAACGAGCCGGGGATCGCATTCTTTACTGCAAAAGTGATGGCTTCTTTTTCAGATGGAATAATGCTGGTCTTTTTCTTGGGATCCTTCATCTTGATGCCATCATGCAACATCTTGATCAATTGTTCTTCGGTTTTTCCTCTTAGATGCCGGTCTTGCCGAATGATGATTTCATCGAACATTTCGGCGGCAATACTGCCCATTTCATTGTTGTCTTCCAGACGACGGTCCCCGATTCCTGCGATAATGCCCACTTTGACAGTCGCTTCCAGGGTATCGGTAAATTTTTGCAATGCGCGCATTCCCGCTGGGTTGTGGGCATAGTCCAATAAAATCGTAAAATTATTGAACTTGAACAGATTCAGTCTCCCGGGGGTTTGGGCAGGGGAAGGGATAAAAGTCTCCAAGGCAGCTTTCATGTCTTCGATACTGATGCCTTGTATGTTGGCGGCAAGCACAGCGGGCAGCACATTTTGAATCATAAAAACCGCTTTACCCCCATAGGTCAAGGGAATATCTTCTGCCTTCATGATCCTCATCTTCCATTCTCCCCTGCAAATGGTCACAAAGCCATTTTCATATACTGCCGAAATACCGCCCAATCGCTGAAGTGCCTTGATTCTGGGATTGTGCTCATCCATCGAGAAGAGGGCCACATTACTCGCTACCGTTCGCCTCATGTCATAGACCAGGTCATCATCCGCATTTAAGATGGCATAACCGTTGGGCAGCACTGTCTCCGGTATTACGCCTTTTACCTTGGCCAATTGCTCCATGGTATGTATGCCCTTGAGGCCCAAATGATCGGCAGCCACATTGGTTACGATACCGATATCACAGTGTGCAAAGCCCAAGCCTGCTCTCAGGAGTCCGCCCCTGGCACATTCCAAGACCGCAAAATTTACCGTGGGGTCCTTGAGTACGAATTCAGTACTGGCAGGTCCGGTACAATCGCCCGTCATGAGTAATCTGTTTTGGATATAGACGCCATCACTGGTGGTATAGCCCACACGAAACCCTTTCATTTTGGCCATATGGGCAATCAATCGGGTGGTGGTTGTCTTGCCATTGGTTCCGGTAACGGCGATGATGGGAATTCTACCTGTACTTCCTTTTGGAAACAATTTGTCGATTACAGGGGCAGCCACATTTCTTGGCAGGCCCGAGGTCGGGGCCAAATGCATCCTAAATCCCGGAGCGGCATTCACCTCCAGTACGGCCCCGGCCGTATCGGAAAGCGGTTGGGTGATATCGGTGGTCATGATGTCGATACCGCAAATATCCAGGTCGATGATTTTTGAAATCCGTTCTGCCATCGCCACATTGGCGGGATGGACGATATCGGTGACATCTTCCGCGGTACCTCCAGTGCTTAAGTTGGCCGTATCCTTCAAGATCAACATCTCCCCTTTGTTTAGAACGGAGTTGAGGGTATGCCCTTTTGATTTGATGATCTTGGCCGTCAGTTCATTGATCGTAATCTGGGTCAGTACATTTTCATGGCCGTAGCCCCGCCTGGGATCGCTGTTCACCTTATCGATCAGTTGCTGTAGGGTCGATGTTCCGTCCCCGACCACATGGGCAGGGGTTCGGCGTGCCGCGGCCACCATCACATGATTGATCACGAGCAAGCGATAATCGAAACCTACGATATATTTTTCCACGATCACTGCCGGCGAAACTTCTTTGGCCGAATGAAAAGCAACGATGGCCTCCTCCAGAGCGTTGATGTTCACGGTAATGCCACGGCCATGGTTTCCACCTACGGGTTTGATCACCAGCGGGAACCCGACATAACGGCAAGCCTCCTCCAAACTGCTTTCCTTTCTGATGATATCACCTCTGGGCACCTCTACCTGGGCCTGTTCCAAAAGGTATTTGGTATCTTCCTTGTCACAGGCGAGTTCTACTCCGATACTGCTGGTTTCGCTGGTTACAGTGGCTTGTATCCTTTTCTGGTTTGCACCATAGCCCAACTGACATAACGAATATTTGTTCAATCTGATCCAAGGAATGCCACGACTGGCCGCTTCCTCTACAATCGATCCTGTACTGGGTCCCAGGCGTTCGGCCTCTCGGAGTTCCCTCATTTTTTGAATATCATCCTTTAAATCATAAGATTCCCCTTTGATCAGTGCTTCACAGATAGCTACTGCCGCCTTTGCGGCATAACGGCCTACTTTCTCCTCCATATAGGCAAAGACCACATTGTAGACGCCAGGTTCCCCATATCCCCTGGTGCGCCCAAAGCCCACGTCCATTCCGGCCAAGGTCTGAATTTCCAGCGCGATGTGTTCCGCGATATGGCCCATCCATGTACCTTCTTCCACCCTTTCGAAAAAACCTCCTGGCGTGCCCACTGAACAGCGGTGTTCGTACATCGTGGGAAACATGGTCTTTAGCCGATCGGTGAACCCATCGATCTTGTTCGAAGGTAGTGCCTCCATCTCCTCCAGATCCAAAACCATCACAATAAGCTTATGGCGGCGTACCGACCAATAATTTGGTCCTCGCATTGCATTGATTTCTCTAATTTTCATATTGTGGAAGTTTTGTACTGGGGGTGAATTCTTAAATATAGCTTATTTTTCCCGATCGATAACAGTATTTTTGTATCCCAAAAGAACGATACATGAGCATTAAGGGCACTTTGATTCCAATAGGGGGCAATGAAGACAAGGGAACGGGAAACACCGAGCAGTACACCTTGGAATTTATCCAGGAAGGCATTCTTTCCAGGGTCGTGAGGGAAAGTGGTGGCAATACCGCCAACATTGTCGTGCTGCCCACGGCTTCAAGCATTCCCAAAGAAGTGGGCGAGAATTATCTCCAGGCTTTCGGCAAACTGGGCTGCGATAAGGTCGATGTGCTGCACCTTTTGGATCGGGAGGAATCCGAAAGGAAAAAGAACATCGATTTGATCCGAAATGCCGATTGTGTGATGTTCTCCGGAGGCGACCAATCGAAAATCAAAAAGATCATCGGAGGTACGAGGATGCATCAATTGTTACTTGAACGGTATCGAAAGGAGCCCATTGTGGTTGCGGGCACCAGTGCGGGAGCCATGTGCATGTCGGGTGAAATGATCACTGGCGGAAGCAGCAAGGATTCCTTGTTCAAAGGGGCCGTGGGGATGGACAAGGGAATGGATTTTATACCCAACCTGATCATCGATTCCCACTTCATTCAACGTGGTCGTTTCGGTAGATTGGCCGAGGCTGTGGCCAAGTTTCCAAAACTCTTGGGCGTAGGCCTGGCTGAAGATACCGGACTGGTGATCAAAAATTGCAATACTTTTGAAGTCATTGGCTCGGGTATGGTGGTCCTGTTCGACCCAAGCAGATTGAAGCATAACAATGAAAAAGTTTTGGAAATTGGTTCTCCCATGTCGCTGTCGAACCTCAGAACGCATATCTTGGCCAATGGCGACCGATTCAATATCAAAAAAAGGAAACTGCAGGTGTTGCCACTCGATTCGCCTTTCGTCTAATCCTTGTATATCCTTATGTCAACCTTGCCCGATCGATCCACGGAAGCCCTGTACATGCCTTCCGTATTGAAGGGCAGGGTTAAATTGCCTTTTGCATCCACGGCGATCAAACCCCCATCACCACCGAGATGCGGTAACTTGTTATGGATGATTTCGACTGCCGCTGCTTCAAGGGATAGGCCCTTATATTCTATCAAACAGGAAAGGTCATAGGCCACTACCCCTCTCATAAAATATTCCCCGCTCCCGGTACAGGAGACGGCACAGGTCAAATTGTTGGCGTAAGTGCCCGCCCCGATCATGGGGCTGTCGCCGATCCTTCCAAATCGTTTGTTCGTCATACCGCCGGTTGAAGTGGCCGCGGCCAAATTGCCGAGATGATCGCAGGCCACCGCCCCAACGGTGCCGAATTTGTCGTCTTTTTTAAGGGTGTGGTCGAGCTGAAAATCTGCCGTATCCTTCAATGCCATCCATTGTTGGTGCCTTAAATCATCGAAGAAATACGAATCTTCCAAAATCTCGTAATTCAAATACTTGGCAAAGTCCATGGCTCCCGCGCCCGCCAAAAAAACATGATCGGTCCGTTCCATGACATCAAATGCCAGAGCGATGGGATTTTTAATTCCGGTCACCAGGGAAATGGCTCCTGCCTTCAGGGTACGCCCATCCATGATCGAAGCATCCATTTCATGGGTGCCTTTTGCTGTAAAAACACTGCCCTTCCCTGCATTGAACAATGGGGAATCTTCCAATGACATCACCGATCGTCGAACGGCTTCCAAGGCAGTACCGCGTTGGTCCAAGATGGTTTGGCCAATCATCAGTGCCTTTTCCAAGGCGGTTTTATAGGCCGATTCCTTTTCCGGGGTCATCATTCCCTTCACCAAGGTTCCCGCACCGCCGTGTATAGCTATTGAATAGGTTTTCATGAGTTTATTTGGGCCGATTTTTTAATAGCGATCGATGCCATGATCATTTGCGCATGTATCCTTGAATTCTCGATGAACCATTTATGGGTTTCCATACCCCCACAGATGACCCCTGCCAGATATAGCCCCCCCACATTGGTTTCCATGGTTTCGGGATTATATTGTGGAAGTCGTTTTTCATCTTGGGAAAGGGCAATCCCCATTTTTTCCAAAAAATCAAAATTGGGCTTATAACCGATTAGCGCGAGCACAAAATCGTTCTCCAGGCTAATGGTGCCTTCCGGTGTATCGATTATGATTTCGTTTTCGCGAATCGCTTTGACCTTGGCATTGAAAAAGGCCTTGATACTGCCTTCCTCGATCCGGTTGATGATATCGGGCCGCACCCAGTATTTCACCCGTTGGCCCACCTCAGGTCCCCTGATGATCAAAGTGACCTCCGAACCCTTGCGCCAGCACTCAAGTGCCGCATCCACGGCCGAATTGCTCGCCCCGATTACTGCCAATTTTTGGCCTGCATAAAAATGCGGATCTTTGTAGTAGTGCGATACTTTGGGCAGATTTTCGCCCGGCACATCGAGCGTGTTGGGGATATCATAGAATCCGGTCGCAATAATGACATGGTCTGTGGTGTACTGTCGTTTGCTGGTTTCCACGATGAACAAATCTCCATTTTTGTGCACTTGTGACACTTTTTCAAACAAATGGATGTTCAATTTGTTGGAGGATACGATCCTGCGATAGTATTCCAGTGCCTCATTCCTTTTGGGTTTGGCTTCCTTGCTGATAAAGGGAATTTCATCGATTTCAAGTCTTTCCGAAGAGGAAAAGAACTGCATGTTCACGGGGTAATTGAAAAGGGAATTTACGATTGGTCCTTTTTCAATGATAACATAGGTAAATCCTTTCTTTTTGGCCTCCAAACCGCAGGCAATGCCAATCGGACCTCCCCCTACTATGACCAGATCAAATTTTTCCATTTTTTGGACTGACGAAAATGCGAATGTTAATTTTTTATGGGAACAAAGCTAGGTAAATTATGGCAAAGTACGGTCGCGCCTTGTCTGATGGGAACAGTGGAAAAGCTTATGACCGGAATACCGTAAAATATGACTTTTATCATACTATGCCTGAGCCAATATCGGGACCTTTATACCGAACGATTAAATATAATTATTATGAGTATTAGACAAAGAATTCCGGTCTCCAAAATCATGACCACCCATTTGATCACTTTGAATGTGACCGATGGACTAGACAAAGCCGAAAGCTTGTTCAAAAAGCATCACATCAGACATATACCCGTGGTGGAGGGTGAAAAGATTGTGGGAATGTTGAGTTTAACCGATTTGCTGCGCATCAGTTTTGCGGATGGTGCCTTCCAGGATGAAGATGCGGTTGATACCGTGGTTTATAATATGTTCTCCGTAAGACAGGTCATGGCCAAAAACCTGATCAGTGTATCTCCCGAAGCCAATATCAAGGAGGTGGCCGAAATATTGGCCAAAAAGGAATTCCACGCCTTACCGGTCGTGGATCAAGATAAATTGGTCGGAATCGTCACCACCACCGATTTGATCAACTACCTTTTGGAACAATACTAACCAGTGGCTATTTTCGAAATCCGGGCAATGGCGGCAAGCGGATCGGGCGCACTGAAAACATAACTGCCCGTAACCAGAACATCGGCGCCACATGCTGCCAATTTTTTTGCGTTGGTATCGGTCACGCCACCATCGACCTCAATGAGGGTGTGGGCTCCCCTGGATTGGATCAGCGCTTTGAGCGCTTTTACTTTGCGATAGGTATTTTCGATAAATGACTGTCCGCCAAAGCCCGGGTTGACGCCCATCACACAGACCAGATCGATGTCATTGATCGTATCCTCCAATAGGGAAATGTTGGTATGTGGATTCAACGCTACCCCGGCTTTCATGCCGGCGCCTTTTATGGCTTGCAAGGTACGGTGTAGGTGGGTACATGCTTCATAGTGCACGCTCAGTACTTCGGCACCCAAATGGGCGAAGGTTTCGATATAGCGATCGGGATCGACGATCATCAAATGCACATCCAAAGGTTTCGTGGCATGTTTGGCTATGGCTTTGATCACCGGCATTCCATAAGAAATATTCGGAACGAACAGGCCATCCATCACATCGATGTGGTGCCAATCGGCATCGCTTCCATTTACCATTTCTACATCTCGTTGTAAATTGCCAAAATCGGCGGCCAAAAGCGAAGGTGCTATTTTAATTTTATTCATTTTCGGTAATGCTTCCTTATTGATCACAAAAGTAATGAATTGATACCGTTATCGCATCAGTGCCATAAGTGCGTTAAGATCCAATGGTTTCGTGAACATGTCCAATGTTCCGTCGGGTTTTGTGGGCCATTCTTCTTTAGGCCGATCCCAGTAGAGTTCCACTCCGTTTTCATCGGGATCGTTGAGGTATAGCGCTTGGGATACCCCGTGATCGGCTGCCCCTGTCAGGGGATAGTCGGCTTTGAGGATCCGCTCATAAATAGCGGCCAAATCCTTTCTTGTGGGATACAGAATGGCCGTATGGAAAAGTCCGACCGATTCCTTCTTTGCTGGTGGCGCATTCTTACTGTACCAAACATTAAGGCCAATGTGGTGGTGATAGCCGCCGGCAGAGATAAAAACCGCCTCCTTGCCATATCTCGAGGTGATGTCGAACCCCAATAGACCGCAATAAAAATCAAGGGAACTATCGATATTGGCTACCTTTAGGTGTACATGGCCTATGCTGGTCCGGGCCGGTATTCGGTATGGTTCCTCTTTTGGCATGCCTGATATTTCTATTGATCCTTGAAAGACCCCATGGTGCTATCTTTTCGGAGTCATACTTTCCATTTCAAGAGTCATTTTCATTGCCCCATGTCGGATACTTCGATGGGCATTGCACCTGCTTTGCCCAAGACCGTGTTCACCGATGGCAGTTGTTTTTCCAAACTGGCTTTAAGGGCAGCCAGATGTTCTTCAAGTTCGCTCGATAACTCATTATAAACCAGGTAGGCGCCGTCGGTCGGTTTCGCGTCCCCATCCTCAACGCTCCGTCGCAGGGATGCCAACCGGTTATTGAGTTTGATTGGGAAATTGAGGGGATCCTGGCCCGATTGGTTCTTTACCTGGTATAATGATTCTTCAACCTGCGCCATGTCTGCAAGCAAAGGCTCTATGGTCTTTTCAAAATCGACTGTCCCCACTTTGTCTTTACTCGAGTTGATCTGTTTTCGTATCGTTCGTATCTTGATCACCGCTTCGTTCGCGGCGCTGGTCTTTTTCATGATGTTATTGGCAAGTTCAAACTGTTCTTGCAGATCGGCCTCGGTTATGCCTTTAAGATTGGGGTCTATCAGCACTTTGAAACTCTGGGTTTGCTCCGAATCCTTGGTTTTCATACGTACCTTATAGGTGCCCAAAGGCGCTTTTGGTCCTCTTTCCGGTTGGGCGCTCCATATGATCATTCCTTCGAAGACTTTTGCCCCCGGATATCTCAAATCCCATGTAAATGTATTGATGCCCTTGGCCGTGGTCGGTTTTGATGAACCTCCTTGTTCCCACCAGGGCAGGTCGGGATCTTTTTCATATTTTGGCTTGCTGCCCGTAAAAGAATCGATCAGCCGGTCATTGGCATCCAAAATTTCAAAGGTGATCGTATCTTGCTGTTGTTTAAGGTAATATTGAATGGAGGCATCCTGAATGCCCCTAATGGCATCCGAGGGTTCGAATAGCACTGCAGACTGAAGTTTCATTTCATCGGTGTACTGTCGCAAGGGCTGAATGTCATCCAAAATCCAAAAACCCCTACCGTGCGAACCCAAGACCACGTCATTGTCTTTTACCACTAGATCGCGAATCGGAGTATCGGGAAGTTTTAACTGAAGACTTTGCCAAAGTCCACCATCGTTCATCGAAAAATAAACACCGTGTTCCGTTGCCAAGAACAGCAGTCCCTGTCGAACGGGATCCTCACGGATGGCCCTGGCAAAATGCCCTGCCGCGATACCAGTGATGATCTTGGTCCAGGTTTTTCCGTAATCATGCGTCTTAAAAACGTAAGGCTGTCGATCGTCAACCTGGTATCGGTTCGCGGCCACAAAAAGTGTTCCGGGCCTATGTCTCGATTCTTCGATGATACTCACCCTTGAAAATTTGGGCAGTTCCTTTGGGGTAATGTCCGTCCAGGATTTTCCACCATCCCGGGTAATGTTGATTTTGCCATCATCGGAACCGGCCCAAATGGTATTGATATCATGAAAAGAGGGCGCCAATGCAAATACGGTAGCATAAATTTCGGGCCCATTCATGTCCATGGTAATGATGCCACCGGTCTTATCCAGTGTTGTCGGATCCGCATAGGTCAGGTCTGGACTAATTCTTTCCCATGATTGGCCGTCATTGGTGGTCTTCCAAATATGCTGCGAACAGGTATACATCACATTCGGATCTTGAGGTGCGAACATGATAGGGAAAGTCCATTGCCACCTTTCGGGAAGTGCACTGGCTGGCTCTCCCGAGAAAAATCGCGGATAGACCTGAATATCACGGGATTGTCCGTTACTTCGATCATAGCGCGTCAACAGGGCACCTTGACTCCCCGCATAGAAAATATCTTTGTTGACGGGATGTTGGGTAATCCAACCACTTTCGCCCCCACCGACAGCATAGTACCAACCATGGTTCGGCCCCCTGGCCTGCTTATGATCCCATCCATCGCTCGGCATGGCAATGGTGCTATTATCTTGTTGCGCCCCGGCAACATGATAGGGGACATCACTGGTGGCCATCACATGGTACAATTGTGTGGTGATATAATCCTGTTCCGTCCAGCTCTTTCCTTGGTTGATGCTCACATTCGCGCCCCCATCGTTTGAATTGATCATTCGGTCGGGGTTATTGGGGTCGATCCAAAGATCGTGGTTGTCGCCATGGGGGACTTCAATGCTGGTGCCAAAGGTTTTTCCACCGTCGGTGGATTTATAAAATCCGGTATTCAAGCAATACACGGTTTCTTTGTCCCACGGATCAGCATAGATTCGGGAATAATAAAAGGCACGTTGTCGCAATTTGCGCTCATCGTTGGTCCGTTCCCAGGTTTTTCCGCCGTCATCCGACCTGAAAACACCCCCATCATTGGCTTCCACGATGGCCCAGACCCGATTCGAATCTGCAGGGGAAACGGTAACGCCGATTTTACCGATCGGTGGGGCGGGCATACCGGGATTGTTCGTCAAATCTGTCCAGGTATCGCCCCCATCAGTCGATTTCCATAGCTTGCAATCAGGGCCGCCACCCCACATTTTCCAAGCTTTACGGTATACCTGCCAGGTACTCGCGTACAGCACATTCGGATCGTTCCTATCGATGATCAGGTCTACGGCACCGGCTTTTGGACTTACGTAGAGTACTTTTTGCCAACTATTGCCACCATCTTTACTTCGGAATACACCGCGTTCCTCGTTATCGCCATATGGATGGCCCAAAGCGGCTACATAAACAATATCTGGATTGGTCGGATGGATCCTTATCCGCGAAACGGCCTGGGTTTCCTTTAAGCCAAGATGTCTCCAAGTTTTGCCGCCGTCCTTGGTCTTGTATACCCCGTCACCTTGGGTGATACTGCCGCGCAGTTGCACCTCGCCCATACCGATGTATACGATATCGGGGTTGGTTTCGGCCACCGCCACGGCCCCGACCGAGGAACTGGTTACCTGCCCATCGGTCACGGGCGACCATTCGGTGCCGCCGTCGGTCGTCTTCCACAAACCGCCACCGGTAGCGCCGAAATAATATTCGTTCGGCCTGCCCGGACTACCCGCACAGCCCAATGATCGTCCACCGCGATAAGGCCCTATATTTCGCCATTCAAGCCCTTCATAAAAACTTTGATCGATAGGTTTGGGTTGTGATATTTCAGCTTTGGCACTTTTTTGGGCCGAAAGGGGGCATGCCCCAAGACAAAAACTTAAGGCTAAATAGATTTTAACTTGTTTCGCAGAATACATTGATTTGATGTTAAGGATGGTTCAATGCGACGATATTTCATGCCACATCGATTCCAAAGCGTTAAAATAATTTAAGGATTCATAAAAAACAGGATTATTGAATCTCCCAAATTCCATTCGCACGAAGTCATTAAATTTGCGCGCATGATTGTGTTTGGAAGGCCTTTTTCCTATTTGAGGTCTTTCTTTTTGGTATACACTTCATTGTTTTGATCTCCTCCGGCCTGTAAATAAACGAACAGGTCTTTAACTTCCTTCTCGTTCAATCGATTGAGTAACCCGGGAGGCATGGGCGAAATCGGGGAAAGACCCCGTTTTACGATCTCACTTTTGGCCAATTGCACCGTGTAACTTTCATTGAAGGGATTCGGCATCAGGGTGATGTTTTCCCCTTCTTCCGATTTGATTCGCCCGGCGATTTTTTCCCCGTCCTTCATTTCGAACAAGGTATTGGCATATTGGTCGGAAATATCGTCATTGGGGCTGTAAATGGCAAACAACAGGTCGTAGCTGCCAAACTTGCTATGTGCTTGGGTAAGATCGGGCCCTGCGGCCCCACCTTCGCCGCGCATCCTGTGGCATAAGGTGCACATGGCCGCCTGGTAGGCGCGCTCCCCGTCCGCAAAGCTGACTTGGTAATCGCCCAAGGCCTCGCCCCAGATGATATTGCCCATATCTTCGCCGGTATAGTTTCGGCCCGGTCCTAAGGGCTGGGGCAAGTCGGCCATAACGGAAGAAGGGGTGTACACGCCCGACAGCTCTTGGAAATATGATTTTTCGGCTTCAGGCACGTTCGTCATGGCTTGTTGCCGTACATTTTCCATATAGGCCTTAAAGCTCATACCGCCTTTCGCGCCCAAAACATCGTAAAACCAACGAAAGTATTTTTCGCGCAAGTCTTTGGTCCATCCCTGATCGGCATGGCTGAGCAATAGGCCATAGTAGATGGCTTCACTGGGTGGCATTTTTGCGATGACATCCCTAATGAGCGGACCATATTGTTCGCTGCGCATGGTGGTTTCTTCGTCAAGCAATTGAACCCCCTCGGTAACTGTTTTTTCCGAAGTATGCTTTTCCAAAAGGGCCACCAACGCTTTTGTGATTCCCTTCGATTCCAGATAAAGCAACAGCTGCCCCAGTTCCTTGTTCACCGCATTATTGGCATTGGGGAAATAAGAGTTCAGTTTTTTAACGATCATGTTCCCGTGGAGTGCATCCGGTGGTCCCATTCGAATGAATAGCAAGGCATAGGTGCGCAGCAAGGCGACTTGTTGTGCTGTGGTCAATACCTCCAATTTGATTGGGTTCAACTTTTCGATAATTTTCCCTTCAAGTCCTTTATCCCCTTGATGTGCCAAGGCAATTCCCCCTTCTATGAGTTTGACGGGGTCTTTTTCCGCAAAGAAACGTGCTTCCCATTTTTCAACGGGTTGGTGTTCCAAAGCTACCCGGGCCGCATATCTGATAAAACGATCCTCGTGAGTGAGGTTGTCCCAGGCCAACGAAATGGCATCATCAGAATTTTCAGAATGGTATTTTTCCAGACTATGGCGAAGCGATCGCAATGCTAGGGCTGCTTCATCAGGTGATGACATCGCTGGTTCCGAATCGGTTCCGGTATATCGCAATCGATAAAGATGTGAATCCAATCCACGGCCGCCCGTGGCAAAATAGAGGTTGCCGTCAGAACCTGCGATCATATCGGTCAGGGGTAGGGGCGTACCGGAAAGAAATTCTTCTTTTGTAGCCTCATAGCTGCTGCCCTTGGGTTTTAGGTCGATAAAATAAACGGTGCCAAAACTCCAATCCATCACAAAGAGTCCGTTTTGATACCTCGCGGGAAATTTCAGTTTTGCACCGGCAAGGACCGCCGTGGGCGAACCCTGTTCCATATTCACTGCTGCGGGAAGGTTATCTGGATAATATGCCGGCCATTTTCCCGACCCCGTGCGCCAACCATATTCACTGCCACTGGTCACATGACATATCCTGGTAGGTCTGTACCATGGCATGCCAATATCCCATTCCATATCGGCATCATAGGTGAACAGTTCGTCGTCTTGGTTGAAGGCGATATCAAAAGGATTCCGATACCCCGCCGAAACGAGTTCCCATTGGGTACCTTCAGGATCGAATTTGCTGATCCAACCCCCAGGGGCCTTGATGTTATTGGCATGTCCGCGGGCATCCAAATAAGGTTTGAACAAATTGTCCTCCCCCCAATTGGTGGGCAAGCGGCTGTTTTTGAGCAGGGGTTCCGGAATCAAGGTATGGTTTCCGGCAATAAAGTAGATTTCCTGACCATTTGGCGACAATACAAAACTGTGTGGACCATGTTCCCCTTCACCTTCCAATTTAAGGAGCATGGTCACTTTGTCCAATTTCCCGTCTTTATCGGTATCGGTAAGTCGATACACCCCGCTGCCATTTTCCTGGTCATCCGGAATTTCATCGTCCCAAGTCTTGTTGACCGCCACGTAAAGGCTATTATGGGCCCAGAGCAGACCATGGGCCTCCCCAATATGCAGATTTAAACTGTCTACTTCGGAAGGATCTACAGGATTTCCATTGGAAGGTACTTTCAGTTGGTAAATTTTGCCCCGTTGGTCACAGGCATAGATGATGTTTTCGGGACCTTGGGCAAGTGCGACCCAAGAACCCTGCCCATGTGCATTGGGATGGTAAAGATCATCAAGCTCGAAACCTTCTGGAAGATTGAAGCTTATCGGTTGGATATTTTCAGCCAAATCTTTATTGGCCTCTTTTTGGCAGGAGAGCAATAGGCTGAAAAAAAGTAGCAGGGTTATGGTTTTTTGCATGGTATGGATCCTTAGGATATCCCTAAAGATAATAAAATGTACCATTCCATGGCACAGGAAAAAAATCATGGGATTCTTAAGGAAACAATTGTGCACAAGCAATCAACCTGCGCGATCAAATGGAATCGACGGGGAATTATAAACTACTTCGCAAACCGGTTGCACGACCATAGGGAAGGTGGTTTTTTATAAAGCCACGTGGGGCAGCCTTTGCAATCGGATCGGCGATCATTGCGATATCGATGTCAAATATAATTGTTCCACTTTGGCCCGGGCCCAAGGGGTCTTTCTAAGAAATTTTAAGGATGATTTTATGGATGGATCGTTTTTGAAGCAGTTGATATTTATGATGGCCGCCATTTCTTCCCAACTGTATATCGAAGTCAAATGTTCCAACATGTCGATGAGTTTTATCCCGTGTAGTGGATTGTTGGCTTGTGTATTGGTACCGTCCATGGCGTTCTAAAAAAGTTAAATTTCATAATAATTCAGTCTCCCAGAAGCCCTGGGTGTAACCTGTAATAAAAAAACTCCGGTAATCAGCCGGAGTTTATTCATCAATCAAAAAACGAACAGTCATGATAACTGTTGTTATTGTACACAAATTACAACTTTAATGCCAAATTTCCAATATTAAGGATCATTTAACGCTGCAATTCAATTCCCGTTTTAGCCGAGATAGGTCTTCAATATTTTGCTTCTGGAAGTGTGCTTCAACCTCCTAATGGCTTTTTCCTTGATTTGGCGTACCCTTTCCCTGGTAAGGTCGAAAGTTTCTCCTATTTCTTCCAGGGTCATGGAATGTTGGCCGGCAAGGCCAAAGTACAAACGAATGACGTCGGCTTCTCTTGGGGTAAGGGTTTCCAGCGCTCGTTCTATTTCGGTGCGCAGTGATTCGTGCAACAATTCACGATCGGGATTTGGCGATTCCCCGCTACGAAGTACGTCGTATAGGTTCGAATCTTCCCCATCGATTAGAGGCGCATCCATGGATACATGGCGACCTGAGTTTTTCAAGGATTGTTTCACATCCTCGACGGTCATGTCCAATTCCTTGGCAATTTCCTCTGCCGAGGGCTGTCGTTCATGCGCTTGTTCCAAAAAAGCGAATGTCTTATTGATTTTGTTGATCGAACCAATTTTGTTCAACGGCAACCTCACAATTCGGGATTGTTCTGCCAATGCCTGCAAGATCGATTGACGAATCCACCATACGGCATAGGAAATAAACTTAAAACCACGGGTTTCATCGAAACGTTGTGCCGCTTTGATCAGGCCCAAATTGCCTTCATTGATCAAATCGGGAAGGGTAAGGCCTTGATTTTGATACTGTTTGGCAACCGATACCACAAAACGAAGATTGGCTTTTGTCAGTTTTTCAAGGGCGATTTGATCGCCGGCCTTGATCCTTTGTGCCAATTCCACTTCTTCATCTGCGGTAATAAGATCTACTTTGCCAATTTCTTGTAGGTATTTGTCCAAAGATGCGGTTTCCCTGTTGGTAACCTGTTTGGTAATCTTTAGCTGTCTCATTTAGATAAATTAAGTTCATGTTGCATAAGCTGCATATACTTATACGTAAAAAATCGCTAAATGTTACACAATCGTAAAAAAAAGCCGATATTTTGGTTAAAGCGCACAAAAAAAGCCCCAATTAAAAAATTGGGGCCATTTTATCTTGGAATTCCTTAAGGATTAGTCCCTTCGAGGTTTGCGATCTCGATCTCGGCTGTCCCTTCCTCCGCCTCGGCGGTCATCCCTTCGGTCTCCACCTACTCTCGGTGGTCTCTCTTTATAGCCTTCCGGTTTTGGCAATAATGCCTTTCGGGAAACTTTATCTTTGCGGGTACGGGGATCAACCCCCAAATATTTCACATCAAAAACGTCACCCATGTTGACCACATCGGAAACATTTTCGGTACGTTCCCATGCCAATTCAGAGACATGCAGCAATGTTTCATTGCCGGGGGCATCCCTATATTCAACAACCGCTCCGAAGTCTAACATCTTAATGACCTTCACTTCATAAACGCTGCCAACCTCTGGCTTGAACATCAAGGAATCTATTTTAGCCAAAACGGCATCGATACCTTGTTGGCTGGTTCCCAAAATTTCGACGATACCTTCCTCCGTGATCGGATCTTCGTTGATCACGATAGTGGTTTTCGTAGTTTTCTGAAGTTCCTGGATGACTTTACCACCTGGTCCGATCAAAGCGCCAATAAACTCGTTAGGGATGATCCTTGTCACCATTTTTGGCGCATGTGGTTTTACATCCGGATTGGGGGTGGCGATGGTTTCCACCAATTTTTCAAGAATATGTAGTCTACCGTCCCTGGCTTGTTTAAGGGCCTTGACCAAGATTTCATAACTGAGACCTTTTACCTTGATGTCCATTTGACAAGCGGTAATACCGTCTGCGGTACCGGTTACTTTAAAGTCCATATCCCCTAGGTGGTCTTCATCTCCCAAGATATCCGATAAAACGGCATATTTACCGGATTCCATATCGGTAATCAATCCCATCGCGATTCCTGAAACAGGTTTCTTCAATTGTACGCCTGCATCCATCAAGGCCATGGTGCCGGAACAAACGGTGGCCATTGAAGACGACCCGTTGCTTTCCAATACTTCCGATACCACCCTAACGGTGTAGGGGCAATCGGCTGGCACCATTCTTTTCAATGCTCTTTGGGCCAAGTTGCCATGGCCTACTTCCCTTCGGGAGGTGCCCCTTATCGGACGTGCCTCGCCTGTTGAGAACGGTGGAAAGTTATAATGGAGGTAAAAAGTTTCCTCCCCTTCAAATGAAGGCATATCTATTTGGTTGGCTTCCCTTGAAGTGCCCAAGGTAACCGTGGCCAAAGCTTGGGTTTCCCCTCGCGTAAATATGGCGCTACCATGGGTGGAGGGCAAATAATCGATTTCACACCATATGGGGCGAATTTCATTGGTTTTTCTACCATCCAAACGCAAACCTTCGTTCAACGTAAGGTCGCGTACGGCTGCTTTTTCGGCCTTGTAAAAATATTTACTGACCATACCGCCATATTCGGCCAATTCTTCCTCCGTGAAGGTTGCTTTCACTTCCTCCTTGATGGCATCAAAAGCCGCACTTCTGTCGTGTTTGGCAGAAGCCGCCTTTGCCACGGCATAAACCTTGTCATAGGCAAGTCCATGCACTTTTTTGGCCAAGGCCTCGTCTTCACTTTCAGTTTCGTACTCCCTTACTGCCTTTTTGCCGACCGCTTCGGCCAATCGCATTTGGGCGGCGACCTGAGCCTTGATGGCCTCATGGGCAAATTTGATGGCTTCAACCATATCCTCTTCCGAAATCTCGCCCATTTCACCTTCCACCATCATCACAGAATCGGCAGAAGCCCCGATGACCATGTCGATATCGGACTCCAATAATTGGGCCCGGGTCGGGTTGATAATGAATTTCCCGTCTACACGGCCCACTCGGCATTCCGAAATGGCACATTCAAATGGAAAATCAGATAACTGGATCGCAGCCGAAGCGGCCAAACCGGCCATCGCATCGGGCATCACGTCATCATCGTGCGACATGAGCTGGATCATCACCTGTGTTTCACAATGGTAATCTTTTGGGAAAAGTGGGCGTAGTACGCGATCTACCAATCGCATGGTCAATACTTCCCCATCGCTGGGTCTTGCCTCCCTCTTGAAGAAACCTCCGGGATAACGGCCCGAAGCCGCAAATTTTTCGCGATAATCTACCGTCAACGGAAGAAAATCAACATCGCTTTGTTTGTAATTCGATACTACGGTACAAAGTAGCATACACTTGCCGGATTGGACCACAACAGCGCCATGGGCCTGTTTTGCCAATTTTCCGGTCTCGATAGAAATTTCCCTACCGTCACCGAGGTCGATGACCTCCTTAAATACTTTTGGAATCATAAATTTGATTTAAAATCCACCCATAGGCAGATTTGTTAAACAATGGTCTTTCCGCCATGTTCTCTGGTCGGAGTTGTTGTGTTGTGTTGACCAATGAAAAACCGTGTGCAGCTTTTTGTGTTGCCTCTGAACAAGAGGGCTTTTACTTCAAAAATGGGTGTTGTAGCAAATACAACGATAAAAATAAGGGGAAAGTTAACTTTCCCCTTATCGGTTATTTTCTGATATTCAATTCTTTGATGAGTTCACGATACTTAACGATATCTTTCTTCTTCAAATAATCCAAGAGACTTCTTCGCTTACCTACCAGTCGAACCAAAGACCGCTCTGTGTTATAGTCTTTATGGTTCCTTTTTAGGTGCTCTGTCAAGTGGTTGATGCGATGCGTGAACAAGGCAACCTGCCCTTCGGTAGAACCAGTGTTGATCTCTTTTCCGCCGTATTTCTTAAAAATATCGACCTTTACTTCCTTTGTTAAATACATTCCAATATTATATTAAATGATTTTTATGTATCTGACTGATTTTCAATCAGGCCGCAAATATAAAAATATTTTCTTGATCAAAGGCCATAGATTTTTATTTAATCGAAATTAAACCTGTTCGCGTGCCCACTTGGCTATAAAGATGGAAGCTCTGATGGCAAAAGTTTTTTGACGAATCTAGACGGGGCCTTCAAGGAAATCTTCCCAAGGCGATTTTTAAGCCATTGGATGGGTTAGATTGGCCGTGTATGCGAAATGTCGATAATCGCTCCTATTTTCTAACAGGATTGTTTTCGATCAGATCGATATAGAGATTGATTTTCTTTTTAAGCTCGCTGCGGTGAACGATAAAATCGAGAAACCCGTGTTCCAAAACAAATTCGGCGGTCTGGAAACCTTCGGGCAATTCTTTTCCCGTCGCTTCCTTTACCACCCTTGGTCCTGCAAAGCCGATCAAAGCGCCCGGCTCAGAAATATTGATATCGCCCAACATGGCATACGAGGCCGTGGTACCACCTGTTGTGGGGTCGGTACATAATGAGATATAGGGTATATTCGCATCCGCCAATTGGGCCAATTTAGCGGAAGTTTTGGCTAGTTGCATCAAGGAAAGGGCCGCTTCCATCATTCTGGCACCACCCGATTTGGAAATCATCAAAAAAGGGATTTTCTTTTTTAACGCGTAATCGATTGCCCTGGCAATTTTCTCGCCGACCACGCTGCCCATAGATCCACCGATAAAAGTGAAATCCATGCAGGCCACTACGAGGTCTTTACCCAACGATTTGCCCACTGCGGTTCGAACGGCGTCTTTGAGGCCAGTTTTTTTTTGGGCGGCTACCAGGCGTTCCGAATACTTTTTGGTATCTATGAACTTAAGGGGGTCCTTGGAAGTCAGTTTGGCATCCAGCTCGGTAAATTTGTTGTTGTCGAAAATGATTTCAAAGTATTCCTTGCTGCCGATTCGCACATGGTAATCGTCTTCCGGACTAACATAAAAGTTCTTGGCCAGGACTTCCGATTCCACGATTTTACCCGTAGGGGATTTATACCAAAGTCCCTTTGGGGTGTCTTTTTTTTGGTCGGTGGCCGTCTGTATTCCTTTTTCTTTTCTTTGAAACCAAGCCGTCATATCTTACAGGTTAGGGTTAGGAGGTGTTTTACAGCGTATTCACGTTGTTGAGATCTTCAAAAGCCTTTTTTAAGCGTGTGACAAAGGTTTTTTCCCCTTCCCTCAACCAAACGCGCGGGTCATAGAATTTCTTATTCGGCTCATCGGCCCCTTTGGGGTTTCCGATTTGTGCTTTAAGGTAGTCCTTTTTGTCTTGTATATAGTTTCGAATGCCTTCCAGAAATGCATATTGCAAATCGGTATCGATGTTCATCTTGATGACGCCGTAACCTATGGCTTCCCTAATTTCTGCTACCGTTGAACCGGATCCACCATGGAAGACAAAATCGATGTGGTTATGCTCTACGCCGTATTTTTTGGTTACGTATTCCTGGGAATTCCTTAAAATTTTAGGGGTCAGCTTCACGTTGCCCGGCTTGTACACGCCATGCACATTGCCAAAAGCGGCCGCAACGGTAAAGCGCTTGCTTACCTTGGACAATTCCTCATAGGCATAGGCCACTTCTTCGGGTTGGGTATAGAGCTTGCTGTCATCCACATCCGAATTGTCGACCCCGTCTTCTTCCCCACCTGTAATGCCCAGTTCTATTTCCAGGGTCATCTTCATTTTATCCATCCTAGCCAGATATTCTTTGCAGATCGCGATATTTTCTTCCAGAGGCTCTTCTGAAAGATCGATCATATGCGAGCTGAACAATGATTTACCGGTTTCTGCAAAATGCTTTTCGCTTGCATCCAGGAGGCCATCGATCCATGGCAGCAACGGTTTGGCGCAATGGTCGGTATGCAGAATTACGGTAGCACCATACGCCTTGGCCAATTGGTGAACGTGTTTTGCCCCGGCGATGGCGCCAGCGATTGCCGCTTTTTGGCCCTCATTGGAAAGCCCTTTTCCAGCATTGAACTGTGCCCCTCCGTTTGAAAATTGAATGATAACAGGTGCCTTTAAGCTCGCGGCCGTTTCAAGAACGCCATTAATGGTGTTTGAACCAATAACGTTGACAGCGGGCAGGGCAAACCCTTTTTGTTTGGCATATTTGAAAATCTGCTGTACCTCATCACCGGTGGCAACACCTGGTTTAATATTGTGCGACATAATAGTTGAATCTCGTGGTTAGGTAATTTTATTTTTAAGGAATGGGACAAAAGTAATAAAATATTTAGGTCTAAAAAGGATAGTTTATCCCTATTTGGAGCACCGAATTGCCAAAATTGTAGTCGCGGAACCATCTTTTCGACTGTTCTTCGGCCGGATTATAGGTCTTAAATCCAAGATCGACGCGGAACAGAAAGTAAGTAAAATCATAACGCAGTCCAAAGCCGGTGCCCAAAGCGATATCCTTAAACGAGGCGAGGCCCTTAAAAATGGCATCGGGGTCTTGTTGGTCATCAAATACGTTCCAAATGTTTCCTGCATCGGCAAAAAGGGCCCCATTGATATTTCCGACCACCGGGAAGCGATACTCCAGATTGAAAGCCAGCTTTAAATTGGCTTCGTTAAAATCTTGCAGCGCATTGGTACGGCCCGGACCCAAGGAATAGGGGAACCAAGCCCGGTTATCATTGGCGCCCCCTGCGAAATAACTCCTTACGAAGGGAATGTTCGTGGCGTTCCCATAAGGGATGGCAATACCAAAAAAAGAGCGAAAGGCCAGGACATTGGACCTGCTGAGGTCCCAATATTTAACGTAGTCGAATTCCGTTTTCAGGTACTGTGAATAAGGTACTCCAAAAACCAACAAGTCGCCTTGTTCATTCTTGTTGAAAGGGATAAAGGAAGATAATCCGGCGAGCAGGTTGCCGGAACTTTCAGCTTTGAACCGGAATTGATAAAAGTTGTTATCGGTGATGCCGCTCTTATTGTTCAGATTCAAGGTATAATTACTGGCAAAAATCAAGTTGTTTTCTGTCAAACGTATCCGCCTTTCCTCAATTTGACTCACCTCGATTCGATCGGCGGTCGATGCAATCGTGGTGTTCAACACGGCATCGATGAACCCCTCCGTGCCATCGGGGATGATCAAGACGGGATTGGTACTGTTCTCAGGGGTATTGAAAAATGCGGACAAAGTGGGATCGGTTTCATAATTGTCGGCAACGGCGTCGAGTTGGGCATAGGAACTCCGATAAAAATTAAAGAACTGTTCGGGTTTTACATTGCGTACAAACTGGATATTGAGCAACTCCACATTGTGCTTTACTTTTTCGGAAGGGGTCCAATTATACCCTAATATGGTATTGAACGTCTGTTTATCAAGTCCGATGTTCTGTTGGAAACTGGTTCCGACCGATGCCCTGGTTCTTGGCAAGGTATAGCTGGGCACAATTTTGCTGGTATGCACAAAAGGAAACCATATTCTTGGAAAATCGAGATTAAGGTCGGCGCCGAATTCCTGAATATTGAAAAATCGGTTGTCGATGATATTGGGGTCGTTGGAAGAACCAATGCTGAATCGACCGGAAATACTCAGATTTTCTGCGCCACCGAAAAGATTTCTTGCCTGTAACTGTGGACTGAAGCCAAGACCCACTTGTTGGATGTTGGAATGCGTGACGTCCAAAGCCGTACCCAAAGAATATTTTGGCCTGGCCGAAAGGTAAATGTTCGCGGTGAGCTTGTTGCCCGTGCTGTCCGGTACCGGATTGATACTTGGGTATTTGAAAACGTTCAGGTTGTTTATCTGTCTATAGGTACGTACCCTATCGATGTCGCGATATACACTATCTTTCTTGAAAAAAATCGCGTTGGTCAGTGTCCTGGGTTTAAATCGCAATTTCCCCCTGTAGAAAATGGTATAATCTCCATATCGGATGAAGTTCTGTTCCCGATCGCGTTCGTCATAAAGGTAATCGGTATAAATATTGATCTTGTCGAAACGGAATACCTGGTACTTGGAAGTGGTCAATATACTGTCTCCCCTTTTTCGGAGGTCTTCGATATTGAGTTCAACATCCATTAATTGGTCGTTGGCCAACTTGGTTGTATCGGTCAATAAATTAAAATTGATGGAACTTTCCTGAAAATTATAGACCCCTGTATTTCTAAAAATGGCCGTTAGCCGCTCTCGCTCACTGGTAAACTTGGCGAGGTCAAATTGGTCTCCTTCCTTGACCAAGGATGCTTCGGAATTGAGGGCATATATCGAATCGATGGCAGGGGAGCTGATACTCCTGGAAATCGAATCGATCAAAAAGGGCTTTTCCAGTTCGATCAGATAGTTCACTTTTGCACGTTTGCCTTTTGAAAGGGTATCGATTTCGTAAGCGGTATTGTTGTTAAAATAACCTTTGCTTCCATAATATGCGCTCAAGCGTTCAAGGGTGCGGCGGGTTTCAGCAGTATCCACCACTACCGGGGCTTCCCCGATTTCCTTTAACCACTCGCTCAGTCCTTTAACCAAAAAGGACTCTCCCAAACGGTCTACTTGCTTCTGCGAGAGCAGGTTGGCAAGGCGTTCTTGGCGTTTATCCTTTTTATGTAGCCAGCTTTGGAAAGAGGAATCGGGGTTTTTCTTCGCAAGATTATAAAGGTTCAACCGCAAGGGATAGCCCAGCAAAGTACTGTTGGGCTTTTGCAGGATAAGGCTTTGAATCGATTCATCATTTATCTTGGTGCTGTCTGCATAAATCGTATTCTTTTTTAACAACAACTCATTTTCGCCCACCCTTCGGAGCGAGTTGCAGGAGGCAACCGCGAAAGCTAAAAATAATAGGCTTATTTTAGCATAGTTTTTTCTAGGTCGCAATGGTCTCCTCATGGGAACCAAAAATACACTATTTGTATGGTTGTCAAAAACCAATTAAAGTTTATAAAAAGCCTGCAGCAAAAAAAGTACCGAAATGAATACGGGTTGTTCGTCGCGGAAGGCGTTAAGACCGTGAGTACTTTATTGGGAAGCCACTACCAGGTCGAAAATATCTACACCACCCAAGCAGATGCCCTGTCGTTCGATGCCGCTAAAGTGGAGCTGGTCTCACAAAAGGAACTCACCCAAATGAGCGGAATGCAGCATCCCAATACGGTTTTGGCGGTTTTTCACATCCCCAAAACCAGACCTATCGATTACGGGCGCTGGATCGTTGCCCTCGACACGATCGCGGATCCGGGTAATCTAGGTACCATCATAAGGCTCTGTGACTGGTTCGGTATAGAAAGTTTGGTCTGTTCCCTGAATACGGTGGATTGTTACAACCCCAAGGTCTTGCAGGCGACCATGGGATCGATCGCCGGGGTGAACATCGGGTATACGGATCTTACATCCTTCTGCGACAATGCCGATGTGCCCATTTACGGCACATTTATGGACGGAAAACCGGTATATTCCGAAGATTTGACAAAACCGGGCATTTTACTGATGGGAAATGAGGCGAATGGCATTTCCGCCGAACTGGAGGCTTTGGTCACCCAAAGAATAAGTATTCCCAAATTCGGGGGTCATGCCACTGAAAGCTTAAACGTTGCGATGGCGACCGCTATTTTGTTGAATGAAATCAGAAGGGGAGAGCGACAGGGGCCATAAACCTATTCGAAGGTAAAATTGATGAACAGTCCTCGGGTGCGCAGGGCATCGATATTCCCTGTCCAGGGACTATTGGGGTCGTTGTCCCTGACGAGTTCGTCATTGATGGTGAAGACCCCCCGGATCGAAGGCGTAAACTTGAAGTATTCCAAATAAAAGTCGATCCCGAACCCGAGTTCATAGTTGTAATTCCATTTTTTCATCCGGAAGGTGCCACTGCTGTTGTCGTCCAAGCTGGCCTCATTGCTTCCCAGATTGAGGGAGGTAGAAGGCCCACCGATCAAAAAGGGTTTCCAATTGCCAAATCGTTTGGCACTGACCTTTAATAAAAGTGGAAAATTGATGTAGGTTGATTTTACTTCCCTCAAGAAGTTGCGGGATATGGCCTCCTCACCTACAAATCCGGGAAAAAAAAGGGTCCTTGCATTATAATGCAGCCCAGGTTCGAATCGAAGATCGAGAAACTCATTGATACGGAGTTCGCCGATAAGACCTACATTGAAGCCCAAGGTTTTTTCCACCAAAATATCCTTTCCGATATCATTTTTATAGTCAAATTTAAAATCGTATTGGTTGAACCCCAGAAAATAGCCGTAATTCAGCAATTTTTTGTCCTTGTTCTCTATGTTTAATATCGGGTTTTCCTTGAACTGCGCGAAGACCAATGGGCCGGCCAGTAACAGGCCCAGCAATAATATTAGGGTATTCCTCATAAACTCACTTTGTTGCCACATAAATGGAAGCAACCCCAAGGGTTTGGGGTTTATTCTCTACCTCTATAAACCCGATTTTGCGCAAAATATTGTTGAAGTCTTCCCCATGCGGAAAAACGGATGCCGATTCACTGAGATAGCGATAGGCCGATTTGTCGGAGGAGAAGATTTTCCCGATCAATGGCAGTATGCGTCGGCTATAAAAATGATAGCCCTGTTTGTAGGGAAATCTGGTGGGCACCGATGTTTCAAGGATGACCAAAGTACCCGATTTGCGGAGTACGCGATAAATTTCCGTGAGGCCTTTTTCAAGGGTTTCAAAATTCCTGACCCCGAAGGCCACGGTAACGGCATCGAAACTGCCATCGGCATAACCAAGCTTTTCACTATCGCCCACCACCATTTCAACGCGGTGGCCCAATTTTTTTTCGGTTACTTTTTTTTGGCCTATGGCCAGCATTCCAGGGGAAATATCCAAGCCTACGATCTTTTCGGCTCCGGTTTGCGCTAAATTTATGGCGAGATCCCCTGTGCCCGTGGCTATATCGAGAATGGAAGAAGGATTTTTCTGTTTGAGGATTTCAACCACGCGCTTCCGCCATTTGACATCGATGCCAAAGGAAATGACACGATTGAGTCCGTCATAGTCCTGACTGATGGTATCGAACATTTGGGTTACCTGCTCTTTCTTTCCCAAGGAGGAACCCTGGTACGGGGTGACTTTTTTTGACATGGAAGCAATTTTCGGCAAAGATACGATTTCGATAGGCGGTTGCCGGGCATTTTTGTTGGGAATAAGTTTTGTTCGTTGTTTGATTATTCGTGGAAGGTGATGACCAGACCCGATAAAATGTGTAATTTTGTGGCGCATGAATTGCAAATTTTATCAAACAATATGAACTGCAAAAGACCTTTAAGGTTGAAGCGGCATTTCCATCTTTATGGCGAATCGTTACAAAGCCAATGGATCCACAACCATCTTAATCAATGAAGATTATAATTGCCGGGGCCGGTGAAGTGGGTTTTCATTTGGCTAAATTGCTTTCCTACGAATCCCAGGATATTACATTGATCGACAACGATAAGGTTAGTCTTGCCTATGCCGATAGTCACCTGGATATTCGTGTCTTAAGGGGCGATGCGACCTCCGTCGCGGTCTTGCGCGATGCCCGGGTCGAGAATTCGGATCTGGTCATCGGTGTCACGTCTTCGGAAACGACGAACATCACCTTGTGCTTGCTGGCCAAACAATTGGGCAGCAAACGAACCATTGCCAGGATATCCAATACAGAGTTCATCGACAATAAAGACATTATCAAATTTTCGGAATTGGGCATTGATGAACTCATTTCTCCAGAGCAGTTGGCCGCGGCTGAAATACAAATGCTCTTGAGCAAATCGGCCTTTAACGACACTTACGAATTCGAAGACGGAAAATTGATCTTGGTTGGGGTGTCATTGATAAAATCGGCTCCCTTTGTCGGAAAAATGGTAAAGGAGGCCGCAAATGTATTTTCGGAACTCCATTTTATGCCGATAGCCCTCCAGCGTTCAGGGACCCAGTTTACGGTGATTCCAAGGGGAGATACCGTATTCAAGGAAGGGGACCAGGTTTATTTCATAACGGTGAAACAAGGTGTGGATGAACTTTATAAACTCACCGGGAAAAAGAAGGAAGACATCAAGAATGTGATGATCTTAGGGGGGAGCAAAGTGGGCTTTAAGGCGGCACGGGATCTTTGTGCCAAGAAGTTCAATGTAAAATTGATAGAACAGAACAAGGAAAAGGCCTTCGATCTTGCCGATGAACTACCCAATGCATTGGTCATCAACGGGGATGGTCGTAATGTGGAATTGTTGGAAGAAGAAAGCTTGGAGTCAATGGATGCCTTTATCGCGGTGACCGGTAACTCCGAGACCAATATTATGTCTTGTTTGGTGGCCAAATCAAAAAACATCAAAAAGACCATAGCGCTGGTCGAGAACATGGATTATTTTCAGCTCTCCCATTCGATAGGCATAGATACCCTGATCAATAAAAAATTATTGGCGGCGAACAACATCTTCAGATATGTACGAAGGGGCGAAGTGGTCGCATTGATGCGGCTCAACAACCTCAATGCCGAAATTTTGGAATTCGTGGTAAAACCGGGTTCAAGGGTCTCTGGTAGGATCGTACGGGAACTCGATTTTCCTAAGTCGGCCACCATAGGTGGAGTCGTAAGGAACGGCGAAGGGATTATCGCTTTGGGCGGTTTTAAGATCCTGGAGGGCGATCGGGTAGTGGTATGCTGCTTGCCCGAAGTGATTCCTGCCATAGAGCGCTTTTTTTTATAAATGGATTTGAACTCAAAAATAATAATCCACCTTATGGGGCTTTTGTTGCTCTGTAATGGCGTGTTTATGTTACTGGCGGCATTGGTAAGCGGTATTTCCGAGGACGGTGCAACGCTCGAGATTACCGTGGCTTCTATCACCACCATGTTCATCGGAGTATCGGCCATGTTCTTTACGCGAGGACACAAAAAGGAGGTGAAGCGAAAGGAAGGTTATATCATCGTCACCTTTGGTTGGATCATTATGTCGCTTTCCGGAATGCTGCCGTATCTTTTCTCAGGTGCCATCCCCAGCGTCACCAACGCCTTTTTTGAAACCATGTCTGGCTATACCACCACTGGGGCCTCCATATTGGATGATATAGAATCCATGCCAAAAGGCATCCTCTTTTGGAGAAGCCTCACCCATTGGATAGGGGGAATGGGGATTATTGTCTTGGCCATTGCCATTCTACCTTTATTGGGGATTGGGGGCATGCAGCTTTTTGCCGCAGAAGCGCCTGGCCCGAGTGCCGATAAACTGCACCCCAGGATCACCGATACTGCGAAGCGATTGTGGTTGATCTATTTGGGCTATACCGTAGCGGAAACGCTGCTCTTGAAGCTGGCGGGCATGTCGTTCTTCGATGCTGTCAACCATTCTATGGCGACCCTCTCAACAGGCGGATTTTCTACCAAAAATATGAGCTTGGCATATTGGAACGACAATCCCATGATCGAATATATCATCATCTTGTTCATGTTTTTGGCGGGCAGCAACTTCGTACTCAGTTATTTTGCCTTCAAAGGCAAGGTTCAAAAAATTTTTAGGGACGAGGAATTTAAGTATTACACCGCCTTCATTATCCTCTTTACCATAATCACGGCCCTGGTAATCTATTTCAAGGCCAATGTGCCCATTACCGACTATGACCCCATGGTTTTGGGACGTTTTGAAAGTGCGTTCAGGAGCGCTATGTTCCAAGTGGTTTCGGTGATTACTACTACAGGATTTGTGACGGCCGATTTTACGGGATGGACGCCCTTTTTGACCATATTGTTCTTTGGACTGATGTTTCTTGGGGGCTCGGCCGGATCAACGGCAGGGGGCATCAAGGTGATGCGCCATATCTTGATCATCAAAAACGGCTTGCTGGAGTTTAAACGTACCCTTCATATCAATGCGGTCATTCCGGTACGTTACAACAACAAGACGGTAAAAGAGCATATCGTGTATAACATTATTGCCTTCTTTGTACTGTACATGCTGTTGTTCATCATCGGTGCGCTTGTGCTGGGGGCTCTCGGTCTCGATTTCATATCGGCCATCGGGGGAGCCGCCTCTTCCTTGGGCAATGTGGGCCCTGCATTTGGCAGTCTAAACCCACTCAACAGTTACAATAGCCTTCCTGAGCTCGGTAAATGGTGGTGCAGTTTTCTGATGCTTGCCGGAAGGTTGGAACTTTTTACCGTATTGATCCTCATGACCCCTTACTTTTGGAAACGCACCTAGAAAAGACCCATATAAGGATTTCTACTTCGTCTTTCCTGAACCCAAAGAGATTATTGAAGGGCCGCTTTGATCCTGGCGGCAGCCTCCCTTAGCTCTTTTTCGGATGCCGCATAGGAAATACGGATGCACCTATCGTTTCCAAACGATTCTCCGCTCACGGTCGCAACCTGTGCATGGGCCAGAAGAAAGAGTGAGAAATCTGAAGCGGTATGGATGGTGGTGCCTTTCAGGGTTTTCCCAAAAAAGCTGGAAATATCGGGGAACACATAGAAAGCGCCTTCGGGAACGTTGAGGTTGAATCCTGGAATTTCACCCAAAAGTCCTAAAATGATATCGCGTCTTTTGTGGAACTCATCGATCATATACTGGATCTTGCTCACCGGGGCCTCCAAGGCTGTGATGGTCGCCCTTTGGGCTATCGCATTGGCACCGCTGGTGATCTGCCCTTGGAATTTGGTACAGGCCGAGGCGACCCATGCAGGACCTCCTATATAACCGATTCGCCAACCCGTCATGGCGAATGCCTTAGAGACACCGTTCACGGTTATGGTTCGGTCGTACATACCTTCGATTCCCGCAATACTCACATGGCCGCCTCTGAAATTGATGTGCTCGTAAATTTCATCGGAGACAACAAAAATGTTGGGATGGTTTCTCAATACTTTCGCCAAGCCTTCCAGTTCTTTTTGGTTGTACACTGAACCACTGGGGTTGCAAGGGGAGCTGAACCAAAGCATTTTGGTTTTTGGGGTAATTGCCGCTTCCAATTGTGCAGGGGTCATTTTAAAATCGGTATCGATGTTGGTGGGTACCTCAACGGGCACGCCATCTGCCAATTTTACAATATCGCTATAACTTACCCAATAGGGCGCCGGAAGGATGACCTCGTCTTCTTTATTCAACATCACCATGGCAATATTGGCCAAGGATTGTTTGGCACCCGTTGAAACCACGATTTGGTTGGGGGCGTAACTCAGGTTGTTGTCCCTTTTGAATTTGTTTGAAATGGCTTGTTTAAGATCGGCATAGCCATCTACAGGGGAGTAGCTGCTATAATTGTCATCGATGGCCTTTTTGGCCGATTCCTTGATAAAATCGGGGATGTTGAAATCGGGTTCCCCCAAGCTCAACCCGATAATGTCTTTCCCTTCGTTTCGCAGTTCCCTCGCCTTGGCGGCCATAGCCAAGGTAGCCGAAGTAGCCATGTTATTGATTCTTTCGGATAGATGGTTATTCATAAATGAAATAGAATTACTGGTATTGTAAGGCAGGTTTTTTGCCCAACTCCCTCAAATGTTTGAAGTGCGAAATTATGGCTTTTCTTGTAGTTTTATATTCGTTGTAGGGCAAATTAAATTCAATGGCCGTTTGTTTCACAATTTTTGAAATTTTTGTGTAATGAACATGGCTGATATTGGGAAATATATGGTGCTCCACTTGATGGTTCAAACCCCCGGTGAACCAATTCACGATTCGGTTTTTGGTGCCGAAGTTGACGGTGGTAAAAAGTTGGTGGATGGCCCATGTGTTCTTCATCGAGCCACTTTCATCGGGCAATGGGGTTTCGGCCTCGTCCACGACATGTGCCAATTGGAAGACCACGCTCAAAATGACCCCGGCCACATAATGCATGATAAAGAATCCCAGCAAAATTTTCCACCAGGCCATTTCCACAAAAATGAGGGGCAGTACGATCCAAATGGTGATATACAATATTTTCGTCACCACCAAAGTACTCCAATTCAAGGCCGGACTGGGCAGTTTTCCGTAAGATAAACGGCGTTTCATATATCGGTACATCTGCTGAAAATCCGTGGTGATCGCCCAATTGAAGGTCAAAAGGCCATAAAGGAACACCGAATAATAATGTTGGAACCTATGGAAGCGATGCCATTTGGCGTGCTTCGAAAAACGCAATATCCTACCGGCCTCCAAATCTTCGTCATGTTCATGGATGTTGGTGTAAGTATGGTGCAAGACATTGTGTTGTACCTGCCAGTTATATACGTTGCCCGCCAAAATATAAATGCTGCTCCCCATAAGCTTGTTTACCCATTTTTTATTGGAATAAGAACCGTGATTGCCATCGTGCATCACATTCATGCCCACGCCGGCCATGCCCACGCCCATCACAATGGTCAGGAGCAAGTTCGCCCAATTCGGAAGGTTCAAGGTGAGGATCAGAAAATAGGGGGCCAGAAAAAGGGCGAACATGATTGCCGACTTCAGGTGCAATCGCCAATTGCCCGTTTTTTTGAGTTTATTTTCCTTAAAATAATCGTTGACCCTTTTGTTTAAAGTTCTAAAAAACTGGGCAGAATCGGCCCGGGAGAATCTTATGGTGTTTGCTTCCATGTACGGCAGTCTTTTGGTAAAGATAAAGTAAATAGGATTTTAAAGCCCCAATACTTTCCTAAAAAAGGAAATCTTTATGATAATGAAAACGCTATTTTTGCCGAAA
Organism: uncultured Flavobacteriaceae bacterium; assembly: GCA_963710535.1. Lineage (GTDB taxonomy): Bacteria > Bacteroidota > Bacteroidia > Flavobacteriales > Flavobacteriaceae > Pelagihabitans. The sequence continues at coordinate 47,010 of CAVQAW010000010.1, read as the reverse complement.
ATGTTGCCCAAAATGGACGTTCAATTGATTTTCGATTACTTTCCAGATCTCACAGATGTGCAGCGGCAACAATTCTCCCGTCTGTCGGATCTTTATAAAGATTGGAACCAAAAAATCAATGTGGTGTCGCGCAAGGATATAGACGAGCTCTACCTGCGCCATGTCCTACATTCTTTGGGAATAGCCAAAATTCAGGCTTTCAAGCCAGGATCGGCAGTGTTGGACGTAGGTACCGGGGGTGGATTTCCTGGGATTCCCCTGGCCATCCTTTTTCCAGAGACCCATTTTACCTTGGTCGATTCGATCGGTAAAAAAATAAAAGTAGTTGAAGAGGTGGTGGCCGGATTGCAACTTACCAATGTAACCGTGATGAACAAGCGGGTAGAGGAGATTACCGGACAATTCGATTTTGTGGTGAGCAGGGCTGTCGCTGCGATGCCGACCTTCGTACATTGGGTAAAAGGCAGGATCAAAAAGGAATCCGTTCATGAAAGAAGAAACGGCATCCTTTATTTGAAAGGGGGCGACCTATCGGAAGAACTGAAAGGGTACAAGACAGCGCAGACCTTTGAGCTGGCCGAACATTTTAAAGAAGCGTTTTTTGAAACTAAAAAACTGGTTTACCTGCCCCTGAAGTTCAAGGGTTGAATCATAAGCTCAGCAAACCGTAATATGAATCCCTACATTTTTTGGCATAGGCTTTTAAATAGGATTCCACTCTGTGCCAAAGCGATTCTTTGCTGTTTTTGTAGGTATTCGGGAGACTTTTTTCTTTCATCATCATCTTGATATAATTAAACGAACAATCCTAAGTTACATAAAAATTACAATTAATTAACGTTAAATTTACATTAATATTGTTTCGGAGAAGTTTTGAAGTATAGGGCCGGGATCATCGATATGGTCAAGGTCGACATTGGCCATAACAGATCCATAGGAATTGAAAAGTCCCGCCAAGTAGTACATGGCGGGACTTTTCAATAAAGTGTTGGAATTTAATTATTTGCTCCAGGGAGGTGCCACATCGTTGAATCTGGCATAGGCAATCAATTGGCCCTTATGCTCTCCGCTATGTTCCAAAATGATTAACATCGTGGAAAGAACATTCAATTTGGCAAAACCCAAATCTACCTCGTTCCCTAAAGTCGAGGTCTCCACAGTTCCCAAATTGTTTTTAACGAATTCGAAGGATTTTGTCAGGGCGGCTATAACATTTTCCTTCCCTTGAATTTTTTCGATGTTCATCATATCCACATCTTCCGGTGGTGCGAACCCCAGTTTCGAAGCGATATAATAGTTGCCACCGGCCACGTGGAGTAAAGATTCCCCTACCGAGCGAATGCCCTCCGCTGGTCTCCAGTCATACTTATCAGCTGGAAAAGCCTCAGCCAGCGAAGTAATCTGTCCTTGATTGTTGCTTAAAAGGGCTATTACACTTTGTTGTGCCAGTTCGTCCTGTGCGGATACGAAGGTCAAGCAAAGCAGTGCAAACAGCAATGATATTTTTTTCATGTTCTTGGTGTTTAAAATAGTTTAATCTTCGGTTAATGTTATTCCTCTAAGGTATGAAAAAAAGTGTTACCGCCCTCGAACAACCATACCAGCTGCTATCCCAAAAAAGGGTAGCGATAATCTTCAGGGGTCACGAAGGTCTCCTTGATCAATCTGGGAGAAACCCATCTTTGCAGGTTTTGGGCAGAGCCTGCTTTGTCATTGGTGCCCGATGCCCTGGCCCCTCCAAAGGGTTGCTGGCCCACAACGGCTCCGGTAGGCTTGTCGTTGATGTAGAAATTTCCAGCGCAATTTTGGAGCGCTGTGGTGGCTTCCGTAATGGCATACCTGTCGGTGGCCAAAACGGCACCGGTAAGCGCATATTCGGAAGTTGAATCGATAAGTTTCAAGGTCTTGCCCCAATCCTTGTCCTCGTAGACATATACGGTGACCACCGGCCCGAACAGCTCTGTTTCCATAGTGGTGTATTTTGGGTCGGTCGTCAAAATCACGGTCGGTTCTATGAAATAACCTTTCGATTTGTCGTATTTGCCGCCAGCGATGATTTCGGCGGTCTTATCTTTTTTGGCCTGTTCGATATATCTGGCCAATTTATCAAAAGAGGCTTCATGGATCACAGCAGTGATAAAATTCGACATGTCCTCCGGTGATCCGGGTTTATTGAACGATTTCAGGTCTTTTTTTACCAAATCCAATATTTCCTTGGCAGTCGACTTGGGGAGATATACCCTTGAGGCGGCACTGCACTTTTGCCCTTGGAATTCGAAGGCACCCCGCACTATGGCGGTGGCTACCTGGGCAGGTTTTGCGGTAGGATGGGCCAATATAAAATCTTTTCCCCCGGTTTCCCCTACAATTCTCGGGTAGGTTTTATAGGTGTGAATGTTTTGGCCGATTTTTTTCCAGAGTTCCTTAAAAACATGGGTAGATCCGGTGAAATGGATGCCCGAAAAATCCGGACTTGCCAGGATGGTTTCCGTGATCATCACTGGATCGCCATAAAGAACGTTGATGACGCCATCGGGCAGACCTGCTTCCTTGAATACATCGACAATGACTTTGGCAGAGAAGATTTGGCTGTCACTGGGCTTCCAAACCACCACGTTGCCCATCAAGGCCGCACTGGAAGGCAAATTTCCGGCAATCGCCGTAAAATTGAAAGGGGTAATCGCATACACAAAACCCTCTAAAGGACGGTATTCGACACGGTTCCAGACACCCTCCGAAGAATCGGGCTGTGCCTCATAGATCTGGGACATATATTCCACATTGAAACGAAGAAAATCGATCAGTTCACAAGCCGCATCGATTTCGGCCTGATGGATGGTTTTCGATTGGGCGATCATGGTCGCCGCATTGATTTTCGCACGGTATGGCCCTGCGATAAGATCGGCGGCCTTCAGGAAAATGGCAGCGCGTTGTTCCCATGGGAGCCTTGCCCAGTCGTTCCTGGCAGACAAGCTGTTTTTGATGGCTTGTACAACGTGTTTTTTATCGGCTAAGTGGTAATGGCCAACCACATGTTTATGGTCGTGGGGGGGAGACATCGGTCGCGTTTTGCCCGTTTTGATCTCTTCGCTCCCTATATATAAGGGAACCTCCACCTTTCCCTTAAAATAAGACTTGTACTGTTGCAATACTTCCTCCCTGTCGGCGGAGCCGGGAGCATAACTTTTTATCGGTTCGTTAATTGCGGTTGGTACTTGGAAAAAGCCTTTGCCCATTATCTTGATTTTAGATTGCTAAATGAGCACAAAGGTACTAAATCGGAATCCGTTTAAAAAGCAAAATGGAGGGAATTGGAGCGATCAATTCAAGGCAAAGGGCGCACTGAACCGGAAGGTGGGGATATACACCCTGAATTTTTCGGTGGAACTGAAGTTGACCATATTATAGTGCCCCTTCATGGCACCTATCGGCGATGCCAAAAGACAGCCTGAATTGTAAGTATGCGATTCGCCCGGCTTGATCACTGGTTTTTTGCCGATTACCCCTTCACCATCCAGATATTCCGTTTCGTTGAGGGAATCAAAAATTTCCCAATGCCTGGAGGTCAATTGTACCGAATCCTTGCTTTGATTTTCAATGGTTATGGTATAGCCGTAGGCAAAATGCATCTTGTAGTTTTTGAAGAAAGTTCCTTCAAAACTGGTCGTTACCGAAACTTTTATTCCTTTGGTTACCTGTGTTATCATCCTTTGCGCTCTAAGTGAAAAAATCACATATCGATTTGCCCGGGTTTGGGCTAAAAGTAAATAAAAATGTCTGAAGGAAATTTAATTTAACAATTGTTTAAAAATCCTTTTTTTCATCCCTCATTTAAGGGCTTCCATGAAGGTCGGCCAATCGACACCCTTAGGGCAATAAACAATTCTAGAACCCATTGAAAAATGGTTCCGACACGACCATATCTTTAGCCAAGTTACAGAACGGCCTGCGAAAATGAAAGCGAATTCGGATATGATCGTTATAATGGTATTTTTTTCTGTTGCGCTTCCCCCGATCATACCTAGCCTTATGCTTTTGCCAATGGTCGGCATGCAGATTTAGAAACTCAATTTGCCCAACGAATGCTTGAAAAAAAAGTCTAAGGATCTAAGATTCCTAATGTTGGGTAGGGGAGTGCGAAATCTTTTTTAAAGCTGTTATTTTATGAATATGAAAGGGTTCCGCTTTGCACAATCCGCGACCGACTAATTGCTGATTGTCCTTGAATTTGTAGATCCCACGCCGATGATACTGTCATACAGGTCTCCAAAATTACGGTAATACACCAGAACGAGATAGGTGTTTTCGGTGAAATGGAAATTACCCGAAACCGCGTTCAGATCGATGTTCCCATCTTCCCGCTTGATGACGTATTTATAATTGTAAAAACCCTGTTTGAACAGGATTGGGGCTTCCATCATTCCGTTGTCGGCATTATAGGTCATTTTGTTTTCTTCGTCGAGCGCATAATTGTTGAATTTGCCATAGACGTAAACATCGTCAAGCGCCAATATTTCATTGTAGGGCAAACTGAAATGCACCCGGGTATATTCGGCTTCACGCGAGTTGTCGTCTCCCTGAAGGGTGCGCACTACAAAATTTCCATTGATATCCGGGAAATAGGTATAGGGTCTGTCAAATCGATAATTGTCGCTGAACAGATAGTGGTTATAGATGTCGGTGAGCTCAATTCTTGAAATCACCGAACTGGGGGCACGTAAGTCTTTGGTGTCGAAATTCAGATACTCATTGCCCCCGAAAAAACTCGTTTCACGATCGTATTTATACACCAGCTCGTTACCCAAAGTAAATTGTGGGGGTATATTATAAATCGCGGTGGGCCAAAAATAATTTTGCAGTATGGCGACCTTCACCTCCTGTTTCGGATTTACCAACTGAAAATTTCCGGCATTGATCGTGAATTGCACCACCTGTTTCTCATTCAAATAATTGAAGTCCCGAGATCGTTTCACGACCGCCCCTACCTTCACCAGGTCGGTGTACACCACAAAACGTCGGGAAAACTGCAGTTCGTAATAGTTGTTATAGATTTCCAAAATGTAGTTGCCGCTGACCTTCAGTTTCACGTTGTCGTTGGGGATGGTCAACCGATAGTTCGAATAGGGCTGCAGGGTGGTATAGCTATTTTGATAGTCAATGATCCGCTGGTTGTCCACACCATTTAAATATTGTGATTTCAATAGGGCGGAAGGCGTCCAGTCGTAATCGCAATGCACTATTTTGTAGTAATAGTCCTGCTCACTGGCGGAAATATCGTCAAACTCCAAATAAATGGGTTCTCCGATCTGCACAATGGGAAACTGATCTTCTGTAGGTCCGACGAATACGATCGACTTGATATTGGCAGGGGCATCGACCTCTTGTTGCACCTGTGCGAACAGTGGACAAACAAGGAACATCAGTATGAAATGTTTAAGGTTTATGGGCATTAACATGCTATTTAAAGGCCAAAGGTAAACAAAAACCGTACCTAAAAAATTAACATCGATGTACGGTCCAAATTTATGGGCAATTATTATGAAAACATTCGTTTTAATGCTAAATTTGCCCCAGCTTTTGATAACCTAAGGATTAGCATATATGTCTGAAGACATCCGAATTAAAAAAGGCTTGAACATAAACCTTGTTGGCGCCGCGGTACCAACCCTCTCCAAAGCGGTTTTAAGCAATGTTTACGCCATCAATCTAAACGATTTTCACGGGATAACCCCGAAAATGTTGATCAAGGAAGGTGCCGAGGTCAGCGCTGGGGAAGCTCTTTTTTACAACAAGAATAAAGAGGAGATGCGTTTTGCTTCACCCGTTAGCGGTGAGCTCGTAGAAATTATCCGTGGTGACAGGCGCCGTATACTCTCCCTAAAAATATTGGCCGACAAGGAACAGCGGTTCATCGATTATGGAAAAATCGAGGTGGCCACAGCGCCCGCGTCCAAAATAAAAACCTTGCTATTGCAGGCCGGATGTTGGCCTTTCATCAAGCAAAGGCCCTATGACATCATTGCAGATCCCGATAGCATGCCAAAGGCGATTTTCATTTCTGCCTATGTCACCGCTCCCTTGGCTGCAGACCTTGATTTTGCCCTTCAGGGAAAGGAGAAGGAATTACAGGCCGCAATTTCGGCCCTGGCCAAGCTGACTCCCGGGAAGGTTCATGTTTCTGTCGGAAAATCCTCGAATTCCCCCTTGGCTTCGCTCCAGGGCATCAGTTTACACAGAATTTCCGGTCCGCATCCGGCAGGATTGGTAGGGACACAGATCAACAAGATTGACCCCATCAGCAAAGGGGAAACGGTATGGACGATCACTCCCCAGGATCTGGTCATCATCGGGGAACTCTTGCTCACCGGTAAGTTCAATGCCGAACGCATTGTCGCCTTGGTCGGGTCTTCGGTAAAGGCACCCCAATATTACAAGACCAAAATAGGCACCGAAATCGCTACCTTTTTGTATGCCAGTGGCGTGAATACCAAACATTTCAGGGTGATCAATGGGGATGTGCTCACGGGAAAAAAGAGCCGGCAGGATGGTTATCTGGGCTATTACAACAACACCGTGACCGCGATTCCGGAAGGGGATGATTATGAATTTTTTGGGTGGAACAAGCCCGTTTTCAATAAGATCTCTACGACCAGGGCACTCACTTTTTCCTGGTTGCAGCCCAAAAAGAAATACGATTTAACCACCAATACCAACGGGGAGCATAGGGCGTTTGTGGTTACCGGGCTCTATGAAGAAGTATTTCCGATGGACATTTTTCCCATGCAGTTGCTGAAAGCCTGTATGGTGAAAGATTTGGATGAAATGGAACAATTGGGAATGTACGAAGTGGCTCCCGAGGATTTTTCATTGACCGAATTTATCTGCATCTCGAAACAGCCGCATCAAGAAATCATCAGGGAAGGATTGGATTTATTGTATAAAGAAATAGGATAATAATGAGCGACAAAAGATTGACCTTTAAGAAAAGACTGCACATTTTAAAGCACCACTACCGCGACAAGAAAATGGCGCCCGCTTTTAACGCAATCCATACCTTTTTGTTTTCTCCTGACGAAACCACGCATTCGGGTGGCCATATCAGGGGTGCTGACGATTTAAAGCGAACTATGAATACCGTGATCATGGCTTTGGTCCCGGTGTTGTTGTTTTCGATGTTCAATGCAGGCTATCAGCATTATTCGGCCATTAACGGCTTTCCGCAAAATTTCTCCCTGTTCGAAAACTTCCTGACCTGGGATAATTTTTGGATCGGTATTATCAAGGTATTGCCCCTATTGGTCGTATCATACGGAGTGGGATTATTGGTTGAGTTTATCTTTGCCGTCATCAAGGGGCACGAAGTGGAAGAAGGCTATCTGGTGACAGGCATGCTGGTGCCCTTGATCGTACCTATCGACACCCCCTTGTGGATGTTGGCCGTAGCCGTTGTTTTTGGGGTGGTCATCGGAAAAGAGGTGTTCGGCGGTACGGGAATGAATATTTTGAACCCGGCCCTGACCATCAGGGCTTTCCTGTTTTTCGCGTATCCCACCTGGATGAGCGGCGACAAGGTTTGGGTACATGGCGCCGTGGAACGCGCAGGCGGACCCGACGCGATTTCGGGAGAGACCATTTTGGGCTATTTGGCACAGAACAAGGGTGCGGATTTTACCTATTCCGTTTCAGATATGTTTTTCGGATTCATCCCCGGTTCCGTTGGGGAAACTTCTACTTTTTTGATACTCTTGGGCGGCCTGTTCCTGGTGTTCAGCAAAATTGCAAGCTGGCGCATCATGTTGAGTGCCGTGATCGGGTCGTTGACCATGGGATTGATTTTTAATGGAGTGGTCGATGCGGGATGGATTGGCGAGGGCAGTAAGTTTTACGGCTTGATGAGTTTCGACTTCTGGAAACATCTGATCGTAGGTGGATTGGCCTTCGGTATCGTTTATATGGCCACCGATCCGGTAACCGGTGCACAGACCAATCGGGGCAAGTGGTTCTACGGCTTTTTTATCGGGCTGATATCGGTGATGATCAGGGTGTTCAATCCTGCCTATCCGGAAGGCGTATTTTTGGCCATCCTGCTGATGAACGTTTTTGCGCCGACCATTGACCACTATGTGGTGAGGGCCAACATCAACCGAAGATTGAAAAGATTGAAAAACGCCGTGATCCTTCCGAAAGACAGTGATGGCAAGGCGCAAGAACTAAAAGCAGAAACCGTATAAACATGGCAATCAATACAGATAAGAATAGTTATACCGTAATTTTCGCGGCCGTCATGGTCATCGTTGTGGGTTCACTCCTGGCCTTTTTCGCCTCGGCCCTCAGTGAAAAGATAAGCGAGAACGAACGGTTGGAAAAGCAACAGAACATCCTTTATGCCATGGGCATCAATGAGAACGAGGATGAGGGCAGTGTCAATTTTATTCCCACCGATAAGGTAGCCGGTGAATTTTCGAAATACATCCAGGAACAACTGGTGATCGAAGGGGACAAGATCACGGAAAATGACCAAGCTTATCTGATCGACCTTAAAAAACAGGAAACCGCTGCCAAAAATGGGGAAACCAGAAAATTGCCCTTGTTCCTCGGGGAGAAGGATGGCAAGAAGTTCTACATCATCCCGATGCGGGGTAAGGGCCTTTGGGACGCCATTTGGGGGTTCGTGGCTCTGGATCAGAACTTGATCGTGCAGGGGGTATACTTTGATCACAAGGCAGAAACACCTGGTTTGGGCGCCAATATAAAACAACGCTATTTTATGGATGATTTCGCAGGCGAAAGCATTCTGGATGGCACTGAGTATGCTGGCATAACAGTGGCTAAGGGCAATAATGACCCTACCAACAACATCAAGGACGACAATGAGGTGGATGCCTTGGCCGGTGCGACTATCACAGGCAATGGCGTTTCCGCAATGATCAAGGAAAGCGTAAAAATGTACAAACCTTATTTAGAAACCATAAGAGCTAACAAATAATCTATGGCACTACTTACCAAAAAAGAGAAAGGGCTGTTGCTCGATCCATTGACCGATAATAACCCCATCACCATACAGGTTTTGGGAATTTGTTCCGCCCTGGCGATCACGGCAGAATTGAAGGCCTCCATCGTTATGGCCCTATCGGTGATGTTCGTACTGGGTTTGGGAAATGTGGTCATTTCCCTGTTACGCAATATCGTGCCCTCTAAAATTAGGATCATCGTACAATTGGTGGTAGTTGCTGCACTGGTAATCATGGTCGACCAAGTACTGAAGGCCTTTGCCTATGAACTGAGCAAAACCCTATCGGTTTTTGTGGGCCTGATCATTACGAACTGTATTATTATGGGCCGTTTCGAGGCCTTTGCCTTGGGTAACGGACCATGGAGATCATTTTTGGATGGCATCGGCAATTCCGCGGGTTATGGTATCATTCTGATCATTGTTGGCTTCTTTAGAGAGTTGCTGGGCTCGGGCACCTTACTTGGGCATGAAGGTGTTGGGCGATCCCATCGCCAAGACCGGGCTATATGGCTTTGGGTATGAAAATAATGGATTTATGCTGTTGTCCCCCATGGCACTGATCGTTGTAGGCATCCTTATTTGGGTACAGCGGTCGCGCAATAAGGCCCTTATAGAAGAAAATTAAAAAGAGACTTTAAACCGAACCAATTATGTTGGAGCATGTTGAATTATTTTTTAAATCCATATTTATCGATAATATGGTGTTTGCGACCTTCCTTGGTATGTGTTCATACCTGGCCGTTTCCAAAAAGGTGACCACAGCGGTAGGCCTTGGGGCTGCCGTAATATTTGTTCTTGCGGTCACCGTTCCTTTGAACTGGCTGTTAGATCAATACATATTGCGCGACGGTGCCTTGGCATGGCTGGGACCTGAATATGCCGAGTACAATCTCAGCTTTTTATCGTTCATCCTTTTTATAGCCACCATTGCCACTATGGTGCAACTCGTTGAAATCGTTGTGGAAAAATTCTCACCTTCCCTTTATAATTCATTGGGCATCTTTTTGCCCTTGATCGCTGTAAACTGCGCTATTTTGGGAGGATCACTTTTTATGCAGTCACGCGATATACAAACCCTGGGTTTGGCCTTCAATTACGGCCTGGCCTCAGGTATCGGATGGTTTTTGGCGATTTTGGCCATTGCCGCTATCCGGGAGAAAATCCGATATTCCAACGTGCCACCGCCACTAAGGGGCTTGGGCATCACCTTTATCATTACGGGGCTAATGGCCATTGGTTTTATGAGCTTCGGGGGAATGCTTACCGGGGGTGACGAGGCTCCCGTGGAGACGCCTGCAACCGCCAAGAAAATTGAAAAGAAAAAAGAAATCAAGGAAGAAGAGCTTGCTACCAAGAAGGAAGTCTCTTATAACGATGCCATAAAAGAATAAAGATGATTTTAGCTGCAAGTACCGGTGGCACCATGTTGATAACCGTGGTCGCCTTTTTACTCCTGTTATTGTTATTGGTAGCCCTTTTGCTGTTCACCAAGGAAAAACTGTCTCCTTCCGGCCCTGTATCCATCACTATCAATGGAGAACGCAAGATCGAGGTCGCTTCAGGGAACTCCTTATTGTCTACCCTGGGGGGGCAAAAGATATTTCTGCCTTCCGCCTGTGGTGGCGGTGGGACTTGTATTCAATGTGAATGCCATGTGCTTTCGGGCGGTGGGGAGGCCTTGCCTACCGAAACGCCGCACTTCTCCAAAAAAGAACTGAACCACGGAGCCCGTTTGGCCTGTCAGGTAAAGGTGAAACAGGATATGGAAATCACCATTCCCGAAGAGGTTTTTGGAATCAAAAAATGGCCCGCCAAGGTGGTCAGAAATTATAATGTAGCCTCCTTCATCAAGGAATTCGTGGTAGAGATACCGGAAGATATGGGCTATAAAGCTGGCGGCTATATCCAGATCGAAATACCGCCCTGTGAGGTGAAATATGCCGATATAGATATTACCGCACATCCCGAAGAACATGAGACCCCGGATAAGTTTAAGGCCGAATGGGACAAATTCAATCTTTGGCCTTTGGTCATGAAAAATCCGGAAACCGTTGAAAGGGCTTATTCCATGGCGTCTTATCCTGCAGAAGGAAGGGAAATCATGTTGAACGTACGTATTGCCACCCCACCATGGGACCGTTCCAAAAATGGATGGATGGATGTAAACCCGGGCATAGCCTCGTCCTATATCTTTGGCCTTAAGGAAGGCGATCCCGTAACCATTTCGGGCCCCTATGGTGAGTTCTTCATCAATGAATCGGAATCTGAGATGTTGTATGTGGGCGGGGGAGCTGGAATGGCTCCGATGCGTTCGCATCTCTATCACCTTTTCAAAACGCTCAAAACCAATCGTAAAGTTTCCTATTGGTATGGAGGCCGTTCAAAAAGGGAGCTGTTCTATATCGATCATTTCAAAAAACTCGAAAAGGATTTTCCGAACTTTAAGTTTTATATGGCGTTATCGGAGCCCTTGCCTGAAGACAATTGGAAAGTCAAGGAAAACATCGATGCCCCAGGTGACGGCTTTGTAGGCTTCATCCATAACTGTGTGATAGATAACTATCTGAGCAAACATGAATCTCCAGAGGATATCGAGCTCTATTTCTGTGGCCCGCCATTGATGAACAAGGCGGTGCAAAAAATGGGGGAGGATTTCGGGATTCCGGATGAGCATATCCGATTCGATGATTTCGGGGGTTGATTCCGAGATTACCGTTTTCAATTAGATTGATGCAACAACCGTGGCAATGGACCATGGTAAAAAAAGAAACCGATATGCAAGCGTATCGGTTTTTTAATGTAAACAGGCGATGAGGGAACTGAATCCACAAGAAATATATCAGTTGGCCATGAATATTGTCGGTCGGCAATTGGAGGCCGATGGATTCGAATTCATGGGCGTGAACAGTAAACCGAAGAAAAATCCGCAGTTCGTTTGCCTCAAAGAGAAGCAATTGCATTTTATCATCGTTCGAACGGTTACCTATCCTCAAGACCCTAAGCTTTTCGATCAAGTATTTATGGAAAAAATGAAGGCACATGCCCTGAAATTCGAAGCGAAGACCTATTATGCGGGCGTGGGCCTGGCCAATGCCGCGGACATTGAAAGGCCGCTGTACCTCAATGAGGAATATATTGTCGATTACGAAGGATTAATAGAGATTTGATATGAAGGGCTTCCCAATAATGTTACTGTTGATCGGGATGGTTTCCTGTACCCCTGAGACCAACCGATGGATCAAAAACGAAAATGTAGGGGGGGCCTTGGGCACCTCTTACAGCATCATATACCTGACCGAACAAAAAGTGGATTACCAAAAGGAAATCGATTCGGTCTTCATGGCCGTCAACCGATCCCTGTCGACCTATATCCCGGATTCTGATATCTCCAGAATAAACCAAGGAGATACTACTGTGGTCGTAGACCAGATGTTCAGAGAGGTGTTGGAACGTTCCAAGGAGGTGAACCATAAAACCAACGGGTATTTCGACCCCACGGTAGGCTCCTTGGTCAATGCGTGGGGTTTCGGCCCCGGACCGGAATTGGCAATGGACAGTCTGAAGGTCGATAGTTTACTGGCTTCTGTAGGGCTCGACAAAATAAATATTTCCGAGAAGGGGACAATCACTAAAGCAAACGCCAATGTTTACCTCGATTTCAATGCCATCGCGAAAGGATATGCCATCGACCGTTTGGCCTTGTTGATGGATCAAAAAGGAGTTCAAAACTATCTGTTGGAAGTAGGCGGGGAACTCGTATCAAAGGGTGAAAACAGGATCAAAATGAAACCATGGTTGGTGGGCATCGACGATCCCCAGATCGAAGAAGGCAGGGGCCTCAAAATAATGATTTATCTCAAGGATAGGGCGTTGGCCTCTTCAGGCAATTACCGTAAATATCGTATCGACCCGCAAACCGGGACAAAATTCGTTCATACCGTCGACCCTAAAACGGGCTTTACAAAAAACGGTAACACCCTAGGAGTGACCGTACTGGCCGAAAACTGTGCCACGGCCGATGCCTTTGCCACCGCATTTATGGCGATGGATTTGGACGAAGCCATGGCGTATTTGGCAGGGCAGAATGCGCTCGACGCTTATATCGTATACATCGATCAGCAGGGTAAAACACAAGAGTTCATGACTGCCGGACTCAAGGCGCTGCTGGTTGAATAAACCTTATTTGCGGACCAAGGGGATGACCTCCCCTTTGGCCAAGCGATATTTTTCAACTTCCGCCGGCGATAGGCCTGCACCATATGCTACTGCTTCCGTCTTAAAACCAACGCTTTTGAGTTTGTCGAAAAAATCCCATCCATAGATCCTGACGTGATCGTATTGCCCGAAAATTTTGGCACGTTCCTTTTTATCGGTGATGCTATGGTCTTCAAAAGTGGTTTTGCGCTGCAGGTCTTGCGGAATCTGAAAAATTCCCCAACCCTTGGGACGAAGTACCCTGAACAATTCCTGCATGGCCTTTTTGTCGTCGGGGATATGCTCCAGAACATGGTTGCAAAGAATCACGTCGAAGCTGTTATCGGCAAAGGGTAGGTTGCAGATATCGGCTTTTACATCTGCCAGTGGGGAGTTCAGGTCAGTGGTGGTGTAGCTCAGGTTTTTAAGTGACCGAAAACGCTTATAAAAAGCCTGTTCCGGTGCAAAATGCAGTACTTTCAACGGGGCACTGAAAAAGTCGGTCTCATTTTTCAAATAAAGCCATAACAACCGATGGCGTTCCAATGACAAGGTGGAAGGGGAGAGCACATTTTCCCTGGGATTCTCATAGCCATAGGGGAGCAATTTTTTAAAGGATTTGCCGTCGATGGGATCGGTATACATGTTTCCCTTAAGCGCCAATGATAATAGGGGAGTGGTGAGGTAACTCAATCTGATCAATAGCGGTCTTGGAACGATTTTTAGGATGATTTTGAAGATGCGCTTCATGGGCACAGGGGCTACATTTGCAGTTTCTTCTGCCGAAACTCGTCTTCTTCCTGGCTTATGATGCCCAATGCATCGTAGATATACTGAAAAGTGGAAAGCAATTCGGGTTTGCCGTTCACTATAGCGACGTTGTGTTCGAAATGGGCACTGGGGCGGCCATCGGCGGTAAGGATCGACCAGCCATCCTTGAGTTGTTTGATGTTTCGGGTGCCCATGTTTACCATGGGTTCGATGGCCACTACCAAGCCTTCTTCAAATTTCTTGCCCCTGCCCCTTTTGCCATAATTGGGCATTTCAGGGCCTTCGTGCAATTTTTTGCCCAGCCCATGGCCCACCAATTCCCGAACGATGCCATAGCCATGGTTTTGACAATGGTTCTGAATGGCAAAGGCAACATCGCCGACTCGGTTCCCTGCCCTGAATTCACGGATTCCAAGATATAGCGACTCTTTGGTCACCTGAAGCAATTTTCTGGTTTCCGGGGCCACTTCGCCTACCTCAAAGGTGTACGCATGATCCCCATAATAGCCATTTTTAAGACTGCCACAATCTACCGAAATGATATCCCCTTCTTTTAGTGGATCGTTGTTGGGTATGCCATGTACCACTTGGGCATTCGGACTCATATTCAAGGTGTTGGGAAAGTCGTACATGCCGAGGAAACCGGGTTCTGCGCCTTGTTCGCGTATGAATTCTTCCGCCAATTTGTCCAAATATAAGGAGGTGACTCCGGGCTTGATTTCCGAGGCCAACATCCCCAAAGTCTTGGAAACCACCAATGCGCTTTCACGGATGAGTTCGATTTCTTCTGGTGTTTTCAATTTGATCATGGGCAGCAAAGGTAAAATAAATCTATGATTTGTCTAAACCAAGGCCGGCAAGTCCATCAATTTGGGTTGCGGAATCCCCATCAATTTTAAAATGGTCGGGGCGATATTGCCCAAAACCCCATCCTTGATCTGCTTTAGATCCTTGTCTACCAAAATTAAAGGTACAGGATTGGTGGTATGGGCCGTGTTCGGACTACCATCGGGGTTGATCATCGTTTCGCAGTTGCCATGGTCGGCAATGACCAAAGTGGTATAGCCGTTTTCCAAAGCGGCAGTAATCACTGAACCGGCACAACTGTCAACGACCTCACATGCTTTGATGGCGGCCGCCATAACACCGGTATGCCCCACCATATCGGGATTTGCGAAATTGAGGCAGACAAAATCGACTTCGCCTTTTTTCAACTCCGGAATAATGGCATCGCGGATTTCAAAGGCGCTCATTTCGGGCTTTAGATCATACGTCGCCACTTTAGGGGAAGGACACAGTATACGTTCTTCTCCCTCGAAGGGCACTTCCCTGCCGCCGTTAAAAAAGAAGGTCACATGGGGATATTTTTCGGTTTCTGCGATTCGGATCTGTTTTTTTCCGGCTTTTGCCAATACTTCCCCGAGGGTTTCCAAGAGGTTGTCCTTATCATATACAACATGGATGCCCTCGAACGAATCGTCATAATTGGTAAGGGTCACATAGTAAAGGTTCAGCTTGTGGGTGTTCTGTTCATGGAAATCGGCTTGGCTCAGCATTTGGGTGAGTTCGCGTCCACGGTCGGTCCGGAAATTAAAAAAGACCACCACATCCCCATCCGAAATCGTCGCCAAAGGGGCTCCATGGGCATCGGTCATCACAATGGGCTTGATAAACTCATCGGTAACCCCAAGATCATAGCTCTTCTGTATCGCTTTTGAGATATCGTTGGCATGCTCACCGGTGCCGTGTACCAGCAGGTCGTATGCCAGTTTTACCCTTTCCCAACGCTTGTCCCGGTCCATGGCATAGTACCGGCCGATGACCGATGCCAGCTTCGCGGTTTTGGAGGAACAGAAATCGGTAAGGTCTTCCAAAAAATGTTTGCCACTTTTAGGATCTACATCCCTTCCGTCGGTAAAGGCATGAACGAACATATCGGGCACTCCGAAGGCGGTTCCCGCATCGATGAGTCCCTTTAAATGCTCGATATGGCTATGTACGCCTCCATCGCTCAAAAGGCCTAAAAAATGAACGGGTTTGTTGTGTTTTTTGGCATGGCTGAATGCAGCTTTCAACACTTTCTCGTCTTTCAAGGTATTATTTTTGACGGCCAAGTTGATTTTTGCCAGATCTTGATAAACGATCCTGCCCGCTCCCAAATTCATATGGCCCACCTCGCTGTTGCCCATTTGACCTTCGGGAAGGCCAACATTCATACCATCGGTAAGTAGATTCGAATTCGGATATTTGGCATAAAGCGAATCGATAAAGGGGGTTTTGGCATTGTCGACCGCGGATACTTTGGGATCGGGCGATTTGCCCCAACCGTCCAATATCATTAAGATTACTTTTTTATTCATGGCTTGTGGCTTCATATGAATTCAAAAGTACTTTTCTTTCATTATTTATCCATCATTAAACCCCTTTTTTTAAGCCCGGCTTGGCGTTCTGGTTAAATCAATTGCCGATTACTGTTAAAATTAAGTGAATTAACGGTTTTGGCTGAAACAAATGGTAATAGGCGACGTCTATATTTGTATAAGTCAATCTTATTCATCAATCTAAATCATTCATCATGAGAAAAACGATTCTAACATGTGCCGTTGTTTTGTTCACAATGGTAAGCGGTTCTTTGGCCGCCAGAGAAACTGCAACTAACCCCGTAGACATTGCTGCTGAATCCAAGGTAGATCTTGGTTTTGAACTGAACTCCTTTTGTAAGGCCATCGTGCAAGGCGATTATGACACGGTCAAAAAAATGATCGAACTGGGAGAGGATATCAACCAAAAATCGTTGGGCAAGACCCCGGCCATCTATGCGGCCCGTTATAACAAGGTCGAAATTTTAAAATTGCTCATCGCCAATGGTGCCGATCTAAATCGCAAATGTGATAAGGGATTGACCATTCAAGAACATGCCGAACATTCAAATGCAAAAGAGGCCCTGGCCGTAATTCGGGAAAATATTTGAAAGGCTAGGTTTATTCATCAATCAAAAAACCCCATAAGACAAATCTTATGGGGTTTTTAGCTTTTATTTATTTACCTCAGTTAGTGTTCCCGTAAAAGAGCAAATAAATAGGGGTCAAAATTCAAATCCGTTGAGGGCCCTGTCCATAAGCGCATAGACCGCCATGAACAACATTAAGGCACAAAAAACCGAATAGACCTTCAAAAGAATGACCACCATTTCAGGTTTGCAATCCTCGAAGGCTTGTGTGTAAAGATTTCTAAAGTGTACTAGTGTTCCCATTATAGTTTATTTAAATCATTAAATGTATGCTATAAGGGTTAAATCTGAGGCGATTTAAGTATTTGGGATTCGTAAATATAACAAAATATTGTTAATAACCATGTGATTGCCAATATAGTAAAGGTAATTTAACGAGAATATCGCAACATACGACCATGATTCTTCGAAAATATATGGGATGGCGGAAATTGGATTTTAAAAACGATGTGGCTACGCCATTGGTAGGACAGCTGGTATAACTTTATTATTGCCCCTGATATTTGGCAATGGATTCCTTGATCTTATCTATCCTGTTCTCCGGATCCGGATGGGTACTTTGAAACTCAGGAACCCTGTTCGGACCCGAAGCGGTCTTTAGAATTTCCATTACCTTGATCATTTCATAGGGATCATAGCCCGACTGAATCATGAACCATACCCCAAGGTCGTCGCTCTCGAGTTCATCTCCACGGCCATTGGTCAATAGGGTATTTTGTCCAATGCCCCCCACCAGGTCGCCCATGTCGCCACCAACCGAAGCACCTGTGCTCAGCGTTTGCCAGAATTCGCTTTCCGCGATACGCTCGGCCGAATGCCTCCCGATCACATGTCCGATTTCGTGACCCAGTACCCCGGCCAGTTGTGCTTCGTTCAATTGGGAAAAAAGGGCGTAGGTGATAAAAATCTGCCCGCCTGGCAGGGCAAAGGCATTGATGGTCTCTGCATCGGCCAATAAGTGAAAATCATATTGATATGGGGTTTCCCGGGCTATGCTTTTGTCGACCAATTTTCTGCCGATGGTAGTCACATAGCTCTGTAATCGTTGATCTGGATATAGTCCGCCATGTTGACGCGCCATATCAGGGGCACTCTGGAGGCCAATCGCGATTTCTTGATCCGCGGTCATGTTGATGGTCTGAACCCTGCCCGTATAGGGGTTCTCCTCCTTGCTACTCAAACGTTTGATGAATGCAAAGGCCACGATCGCCAATCCTATTGCGATTCGAATTTTCCAACTGCTTCTTCTCATGATGACTGCTGTTGCCCTATACCGAAAGGTACAAAACCGCTATAAAAGTTTCGTATTGATATCGAGGATATTATCTCGTATGTAGGTATTGATGAACCCGGTCGTAAAATGATCGCTACCCATAAAATCTTCCTTTCCCAGCAATTGTAGGATATTTTTACCCCTAAAAGCGGTTAACATGGGTATCGACAAGGGGGCATAACTAAAATGCCAAGGCTCATATTTAAAACCCCTTCTTTTTGGGTCATCGGTATATACCAAATAAAAATCAAAGGCGTTGGCGTTGGCATCCATCCATTGCTTAAAAGCAGCATACGGACCACCTTCCCCGAATTTTTCCGGAACCAGTACATCGCCCTCCACTTTTTTGCTGCCGTCGACAATGTCAAGATCGGTGCCCCAATGGTGTCTACTGGTGCCGGGAATCGTGGAATATTCCACGATTTTGTCGATGGCGGCCAAAGGCGCCATATTGTCCTCTTCGGTATATTGGATGTATTTGCGTTCCCAAATGATTTCTTGGCGCTCAAAATTGCGATAACTCGAAATCATTTTGATATCGATACCGTCGATGGCTGCGGCTTCTTTCATGGCCACGAAGGCATCGTGGGCTTCCTTCCTCAAATTGATGCCCTTACCATATAGCTCGATGTCTTCCTTCCCCATGAGTTCCAAAACAGAGTATTCTTCTTGGGAAGGCATGGCCATTTGCGGCCAAACGGAAATCGTAAATCCTGCGATACCACTCTTTTTGATAAAAGATCTTCTTTTCATAATGCCATTTTTATTTTCAATGGGATTCCGGAGTATTGATTCCCAATGACCTTTTCCAAAGGTAAGAAGTATTTTCAGAAATCATGCCCAATAGGGCGAACGCCCCAACAAGACATTTCAGTGCAATGGGCTATGGCCCTATGTACTTCGATTTGGCTGTCAATTCATTTTGCACCCATCTTTAGGAAAGCATCGATCAATCGGTAAGATAGAAATAGCCCTGATATTGTAGATCGGTATCGTGCATGTCGAGGAGATAGAAATACACGCCAGGGGGCAGCATCAAGTTATTTTTATTGGTGATTTGATTGGAATAGCCGCGGAAATCGTTTTGATAGTTTTCCATTTCATAGACCAAAAGCCCTTCCCGGTTAAAGATTTTAAAACTGTTGTTGGTGGGTTGTTCAAGTATCTCCATCACAAAGAAATCGTTGATGCCATCCCCATTGGGTGACATAAAATAGTTATCTGGCTCTTTGGATTTGTAATCGAAAAAGGATCCTAAACTGAAGATTTCATAGTCGTTGGCATTGAAGCTTTTTGAGGTGACCCACCCTTCGTCCAGCGTACCTTCAACGGCCGAATTTCCGAGATTGTCCCACCGACCGTTCGTTTTATGCCATCCGGCAACGGTGACACTTTTTAGTTCGTTTATGCCTTGGGGCAAGGATTTGTCGGCGTTCCATCCCAGGGCGATCTGCACCATGCCGGTGGTGGTCATATTCCAAAATTCATCGGCGTTGACCGCGCCCAGATCGGCAGCTTTTTTTTCGGTATCGAACCCTTCCGAAAAACTTGCCGGAAAATCGGTATTCTCATCTAAATATTGACATTTGGCAAAGAAGGCGCCATCGAGAAAAGTTAGTCTAAGGGGTCGTAACAGGTTCCCATAGCCCACGGGAAAACTGAAAATCTTTTGGCCTTCCACTGCGGCAAACCCATCGATCTTTGATTGGTTCATTTCCCCGTTGTAAATGGCCTCGGAAGAAAGCCGGGCATAAATATTTTTATTCTCCCTGGGCGTATCGATATCCCCGTAAATAAAATTCAAGGAATTATCGATATTGATGGAGACTTCCAGATCAAGATCTCCGACCACTGCGGTTTCGAAATCATAGAAGGTAGGGGCAAAGGCCCCGGAAATGGTAAGGCTCCCTTTGGATCGATAAAAACCGATCAGGCCCAAATTCTCATCAAAACTACCATCGTTGACCAGATTGGTATGAAAACCTACCATGCCTTCATCATGCAGTTTCAGGTTGCCATAGTTATGCACCGCCTCCTGGCCAGAAAGACCCAGACTCAAAAATCCAATCGCGATGAACAATATTGATTTCATGTGGCTATTTAAGTTTATTGATCATAAAGCTCGATTCGTTGGCTCCGCTGAAATTTACAATCCCGTTGCTCGCCTCCCTATAAGTGCGGATCGTGATTACATCGTTCGCATTCAAGTTTAATATCTCATTGATATGAACACTGCTTTGTTCATGGTTGCTGGCCCAGCGGATATAGCCCGAAGCGCCTATCGCCCCTATTGGGTTTCCATTTACGGAAATCCTGGCATTTACATTGGTGCGTTGCTCCGCACTTCCTCCAGAATTGATTCCTATTAAGGAAAGGTTGGCCCGAATATCGTACCGCCCTGCCTCTCTGACAATCAAGGAGTTTCCACTAACCTGATAAAGGTTAATGCCATCGTCTTTGTAATTTTCATTTCCGAAAATGGGGGCAAGGGTATTGTCCACATTTAAATCGGTGGTCGTGTCCGAATTGGTCCAACGGCCACCCATATTGATCTTTAAATAGGCCCCTCCGTCCGTGCCAACCTTGATGCTGTTATTGGTATTTGCAGAGACTACCGTTGCCGTTTGGGTGGTATTGCTTTCATTGACGTATGTGATGGTGCCGGAGGTGGTATTTTGGCTCAGGTTGGTTACAACCTCTTGGCCAACTGATGAAATGGCGTTCCAACTGCTGCCATTGCTCTGTAACCACAGCGTGCCTTGGGCACCTATTTGAGTGGCGTTGCTGCCCGTGTGGTCGATATAGGTACTGATTGTTTTGGCCGTATTGGTCGTATTTTTTATGACATAAATCCTGCCATTTGTACCACTTGCCGAAGGAAGGGTGATTGAAATATTGCTGTTGATGATCACGGTATAATGGCTTTCATCCAAAGTCAAATTGGCCGTAGGCGTGACTATGGCGGTCGAAAGGGATCCATTGACCTGTAAGGTAGAATTGGCCAAGGCACTGGTGGCAATGCCGACGCGGGGTTTGGCGTCCTGAGCATCTGAACTGCCCTGAATGCGCATCAGTTCTTTGAGCAATTGGTCTCTATAATCATACCTTTTGAACGTAAACGGTTCGGCCCCGTCATCGCCGATGATAAATTCGAATTCCCCGTTGTTGGAAGTTCCAGCGGATCCTATCTCAAAGAAATCGGTTCCGGCAGCACTGCCTTTCAATCTAAAATTCCCTACGGAATTTGTGTAAAACATCGGTTTGTAAAAACCGGCGGCATCTGCTTGAAATTGAAGGGCAGAAACCCCATTATTGCCCCTGACGTAGGTGATGTATTGATCGGGGTCGGTATAATCGGGATAACTTTGAACCAGTCCCAAAGTCTGCCTTCGCCCAAATTGCAGCACGCTGATATTGTTGGAACGTATGTCCATGGCAACATCATTGGCCGTGCCCAAATAGGAGCCGGAAACGGCATTATTCCCGTTCATCAACCAGTTGCTGTTATTGGTCTGCACCCAATTGGTGCCATTGAACAGGTATACTTTTTTATCGTCGACATTGTAAAGCAACGAGCCTTCGATGGAACCGACTATGGTATTCATTTCGGTCGTTGTGGCATTGATCAAACCCAAAAGCAAGGCACTGTCGACTTGGGCATTGACCTTGGCGCCTAAGGCCGATATCAATAGTATTGCATAAACGAATCGCTGCATCTTAAGACTTATTTATATGTTGCCAGTTGGTTCCGTCGCTTTGGAGCCAAAATGTAATATTCTTTCCTAGTTTTGTTTCGGTGGACCCTTGATCATCCAAATAGTTGATATTGGTGTAGTTATTTCCGCTACCAATATTCTTGAGAACATAGATTCGACCTTGACAGGTATTGGCGGCTGGGAGTGTAATTATCAAGTCCTTCGCCGTCATGATCAAGGTAAAGTCGTTGAGGCCCAAGGTGGTGTTGGACGCCGTACTCCTGATTGGCGTGGAGAAGGAACCGGCCACTGCTAAAGTGGAGGTCGGGGAGGTGGTGCCCACTCCCATTTTGCCATTGGTGAACCCTAGGTTTTGATTGTTCATATTATAAGTCCTGGTCTCAGGATCTTGGGTGAGGTTATCGGTTGAAAGGTTGATCAATACGGGAAGTGTTACCGTATTGCCGCCCGTTCCCGAGATGGACAAATTACTTCCGACCAAGGTCAGGGTCTGTATTTCGTTCAAAGGGTTCGCATCCGCATCGTTCACATTGAGCGTAATGGTATTTCCGCCGCTTATGCTTATGTTTCCTGCACTGCTGTTCGTGCTTAGGGTCTGATCGTCGGTTGCAGGATCCCCCGGGATTCCTTGCGGACCGGTTGGTCCGGTCGCACCGGTCGGCCCTGTCAATCCAGTAGGCCCTTGAGGCCCTGTGGCCCCCGTTGCACCGGTCGGTCCGGTCAATCCTGTTGGCCCTTGTGGCCCGGCAGGTCCGGTTTGTCCTACGATGACCCAAGTGCTGCCATTGTACTGATATATGGCATTGTCGTTGGTATTGTAGAGGACAAGCCCTAAACTTGGTCCTGGAATCGCATTGATTTCAGCGGTGGTACCTTTGCTCAGTTCCAATACCAGGCCAGGGTCGATCTGCGCATAGGTCGCAGCGAAGAACAAAAAAGTAATAATCGATAGCTTCAATGTTTTCATAGCGAATTACAGATCTAAAATGGTGAACATGAATTCTGAATCATATCGGGCCCGATTTGTACCCCCATTGTCATTATCGCCAATGATGACCTCAAAGCTGGTGGCGGTTTGATTTTCATAGGCAATGCCGGGATCATCGTTACCGGCACCAGCCCGCCCTGGTTGCGACAATTGGATGATATAGTTGGCATCGGAGACCAAGCCTGCGCCGAGGTTAACCCTGTAATGTCCACTGCCCGAGAGTTTGGTGATCGTAACTCCGGGAGTTGACCTTACTAAGTTGCCGTTCGCTGCTATTTTCCCGAAAGCTTTTATCGGACTTTCAAAGTAGGCCCCTCCATTGGCACCAACCGATATACTGTTGTTGCTTTCCGCGCCTACCACATTGGCGGTTTGTGCGGTAGCCGTTTCATTGGTATAGGTGATGACCCCAGTGCCCGTATTTTGGGTCAAGTTGGTCGTAATATTGGTGGCGGGATCGCCCTGAGGTCCCTGCGGCCCGGCCGGACCTACCGCTCCGTCGTTTCCTGCGGGTCCTTGTGGTCCCTGAGGCCCAACAGCTCCGTCAGCACCATCAGCGCCATCGTTTCCTGCGGGTCCCTGAGGTCCTTGCGGTCCAACAGCACCGTCGGCGCCATCGGCACCATCATTTCCTGCGGGTCCCTGAGGTCCTTGCGGTCCAACAGCTCCATCAGCACCATCTATTCCGTTTATTCCGTCGTTCCCTGCAGGTCCTTGTGGTCCAACAGCACCATCGGCACCATCAGCTCCATCGTTTCCTGCGGGTCCCTGAGGTCCTTGCGGTCCAACAGCGCCATCAGCGCCATCGGCACCGTCAGCTCCGTCGTTTCCTGCCGGTCCTTGCGGTGCCTGTCAATCCTATCGGTCCTTGTGGTCCAACGGCACCATCGCACCGTCGGCACCATCATTTCCTGCCGGTCCTTGTGGCCCTGTCAATCCTATCGGTCCTTGTCGGCCCCACTGCACCGTCGGCACCGTCGTTTCCTGCGGGTCCTTGTGGCCCAACTGCTCCGTCAGCACCATCAGCACCATCATTTCCTGCGGGTCCTTGTGGTCCCTGTCGATCCTATCGGTCCTTGTGGTCCGACCGCGCCATCAGCGCCATCGTTTCCTGCGGGTCCTTGCGGTCCAACGGCACCATCTGCGCCGTCATTCCCTGCGGGTCCTTGCGGCCCTTGTGGTCCTGTCAATCCTATCGGTCCTTGTGGTCCAACAGCACCATCGCGCCGTCGTTCCCTGCGGGTCCCTGAGGTCCTTGTGGTCCAACAGCACCATCGGCACCATCAGTTCCCTGCAGGTCCTTGCGGTCCTGACGGCTCCATCTGCGCCGTCATTCCCTGTCGGGTCCTGATCGGTCCTTGCGGTCCAACAGCACCATCAGCACCATCATTCCGTCAGTCCGTCGTGTCCCTGTCGGTCCTTGTGGTCCAACTGCACCATCGGCACCGTCAGCTCCATCGTTTCCTGCGGGTCCTTGCGGTCCAACGGCACCATCTGCGCCGTCATTCCCTGCGGGTCCTTGCGGCCCTTGTGGACCAACTGCACCGTCAGCGCCTTTGGCCCATCGGCACCATCGCACCATCATTCCCTGCGGGTCCTTGTGGTCCTTGTGGCCCAACTGCACCGTCGGCACCATCGTTACCTGCGGGTCCTTGCGGTCCAACAGCACCATCTGCGCCATCGGCACCGTCATTGCCGGCGGGTCCTTGTGGTCCTGTCAATCCTATCGGTCCTTGTGGTCCGACCGCGCCATCAGCGCCATCGGCACCGTCAGCTCCGTCGTTTCCTGCGGGTCCCTGTGGTCCTTGTGGTCCAACAGCACCATCGGCACCATCATTTCCTGCCGGTCCTTGTGGCCCGACTGCTCCGTCAGCACCATCATTACCAGCGGGTCCTTGTGGCCCGACTGCACCGTCGGCACCATCATTACCAGCGGGTCCTTGTGGTCCCTGAGGCCCAACTGCTCCGTCGTTTCCTGCAGGTCCCTGTGGCCCTTGTGGACCAACTGCGCCATCAGCGCCATTGGCACCGTCAGCACCATCGTTCCCTGCGGGTCCTTGTGGCCCGACTGCACCGTCGGCACCATCATTTCCTGTGGGTCCTTGTGGTCCTTGTGGACCAACTGCACCGTCAGCCCATCGGCACCATCGTTTCCTGCGGGTCCTTGCGGTCCAACAGCACCATCTGCGCCATCGGCACCGTCATTGCCTGCAGGTCCCTGTGGTCCTGTCAATCCTATCGGTCCTTGCGGTCCGACCGCGCCATCAGCGCCATCGTTCCCTGCGGTCCTTGTGGTCCTGTCAATCCTATCGGTCCCTGTGGTCCAACTGCGCCATCGGCACCGTCAGCACCATCGTTTCCTGCGGGTCCTTGAGGTCCTACAGTCCATCTGCGCCATCGGCACCGTCATTGCCTGCGGGTCCTTGTGGTCCTGTCAATCCTATCGGTCCTTGTGGTCCAACGTCGTCAGCCATCAGCACCGTCATTCCCTGCGGGTCCTTGCGGTCCACTGCACCATCGCGCCGTCGTTCCTGCCGGTCCTTGTGGTCCAACTGCGCCATCGGCACCGTCGGCACCATCATTTCCTGCCGGTCCTTGTGGTCCAACTGCTCCGTCAGCGCCATCGGCTCCATCGTTTCCTGCGGGTCCCTGAGGTCCTACAGCGCCATCAGCGCCATCAGCACCGTCATTCCCTGCCGGTCCTTGCGGCCCTTGCGGTCCAACTGCACCATCGGCTCCGTCGTTCCCTGCGGGTCCTTGCGGTCCTGTCAATCCTATCGGTCCTTGTGGCCCGACTGCACCGTCGGCACCATCATTTCCTGCCGGTCCTTGTGGCCCAACTGCTCCGTCAGCGCCATCGGCACCATCATTTCCTGCGGGTCCCTGTGGTCCCTGTGGTCCAACAGCGCCATCGGCACCGTCATTTCCTGCCGGTCCTTGTGGCCCGACTGCATCCGTCAGCACCATCGTTACCTGCGGGTCCTTGTGGCCCGACTGCACCGTCGGCACCATCGTTTCCTGCGGGTCCTTGCGGCCCTTGTGGTCCTGTCAATCCTATCGGTCCTTGTGGTCCGACCGCGCCATCAGCGCCATCGTTTCCTGCGGGTCCTTGTGGTCCTGTCAATCCTATCGGTCCTTGTGGACCAACTGCTCCGTCAGCGCCATCGGCACCGTCATTCCCTGCGGGTCCTTGTGGTCCTGTCAATCCTATCGGTCCTTGCGGTCCGACTGCACCGTCGGCACCATCGTTTCCTGCGGGTCCTTGCGGCCCTTGTGGTCCTGTCAATCCTATCGGTCCTTGTGGTCCGACCGCGCCATCAGCGCCATCGTTTCCTGCGGGTCCTTGTGGTCCTGTTAATCCTATTGGTCCCTGTGGACCAACTGCTCCGTCAGCGCCATCGGCACCGTCATTCCCTGCGGGTCCTTGCGGTCCAACAGCGCCATCTGCACCGTCATTACCTGCAGGTCCCTGTGGCCCTTGTGGACCAACTGCGCCATCAGCGCCATTGGCACCGTCAGCGCCATCGTTTCCTGCGGGTCCTTGCGGTCCAACGGCACCATCTGCGCCGTCATTCCCTGCAGGTCCTTGCGGCCCTTGTGCTCCTGTCAATCCTATCGGTCCTTGTGGCCCAACTGCTCCGTCGTTGCCTGCTGGTCCCTGTGGTCCAACAGCACCATCGTTACCTGCAGGTCCCTGTGGCCCTTGTGGACCAACTGCACCATCGGCACCATCTGCACCATCGTTTCCTGCGGGTCCTTGCGGTCCAACAGCTCCGTCCGCGCCATCGGCACCATCATTTCCTGCGGGTCCTTGTGGTCCTGTCAATCCTATCGGTCCTTGTGGTCCGACCGCGCCATCAGCGCCATCGTTTCCTGCGGGTCCTTGTGGTCCTGTCAATCCTATCGGTCCCTGTGGACCAACTGCTCCGTCAGCGCCATCGGCACCGTCATTGCCTGCGGGTCCTTGTGGACCAACTGCACCGTCAGCGCCATTGGCACCATCGGCACCATCAGCGCCGTCATTCCCTGCGGGTCCTTGTGGCCCGACTGCACCGTCGGCACCATCGTTTCCTGCGGGTCCTTGCGGCCCTTGTGGTCCTGTCAATCCTATCGGTCCTTGTGGTCCGACCGCGCCATCAGCGCCATCAGCTCCATCTGCACCGTCGTTCCCTGCAGGTCCTTGTGGTCCCTGTGGTCCAACAGCACCATCGGCACCGTCAGCACCATCATTTCCTGCGGGTCCTTGTGGCCCTGTCAATCCTATCGGCCCTTGTGGCCCGACTGCTCCGTCAGCGCCATCATTCCCTGCGGGTCCTTGCGGTCCAACAGCACCATCTGCGCCGTCGTTCCCTGCGGGTCCCTGAGGTCCTACAGCGCCATCTGCACCATCGGCACCGTCAGCGCCATCGTTTCCTGCGGGTCCTTGTGGCCCTGTTAATCCTATTGGGCCCTGTGGACCAACTGCTCCGTCAGCACCATCAGCACCATCTGCACCGTCGTTCCCTGCGGGTCCTTGTGGTCCCTGTGGTCCAACAGCGCCATCGGCACCGTCAGCACCATCATTTCCTGCGGGTCCCTGAGGTCCTTGCGGTCCATACAGCGCCATCGGCTCCGTCATTGCCAGCAGGTCCTTGCGGTCCTGTCAATCCTATCGGTCCTTGTGGTCCGACCGCGCCATCAGCGCCATCGGCACCATCTGCACCGTCATTCCCTGAAGGTCCCTGTGGTCCAACAGCGCCATCGGCACCGTCAGCACCATCATTTCCTGCGGGTCCCTGAGGTCCTTGTGGTCCTACAGCGCCATCAGCTCCGTCATTACCAGCTGGTCCTTGCGGGCCTGTCAATCCTATCGGTCCTTGTGGCCCGACTGCACCGTCGGCACCATCGTTTCCTGCGGGTCCTTGTGGTCCAACAGCTCCGTCAGCGCCATCGGCACCGTCATTGCCTGAGGGTCCCTGTGGTCCTTGTGGTCCAACAGCACCATCGGCACCGTCAGCGCCATCGTTTCCTGCGGGTCCTTGCGGTCCAACGGCACCATCTGCGCCGTCGTTCCCTGCGGGTCCTTGTGGTCCTGTGAGGTCTATTGAAGTAAAGGAGGTGCCACTTGGATTGTTGATGGTGAAAGTACCATCACCGTTATCTGTAAATGAAATATTATTGTTGCCACTGCCTGAGCCTTCACATAGGCTTTTCCAGTCGTTGCCGTCGTATTGGAATACGCAGTCCTTGTCGGTATTATAGACCAAGCCCCCGGCCAAAGGCTTTATTTTTTGCATCAAGGAAGTATTGACCCTGGAGAGGACCAAAACCTTGTTGCGGCTTTCGAGTTCTATCAGCGAAGCCCCATCGATTTGGTCGGGGCTGTCGCCCACCTTTAATTGGGCGATTGCGGCTTGGGCAAAGAGAAGTAGTAGGATTAAAATTGACTTGTTCAAACGCATCATTTTATGATTTGGGTACTTACCATGTTGTTTGAAGGAATTTCATTTTCGTAACGTCCATGTCCTTCAATGTCATGGCTCGCTTTGAATTCTCGGGATATTAATTTTGGGAAAACGACGTTGATCCATCGCAATGCCAAACCTTAACTTCCAATCATTCAATGGTATAAAGTTATCCGTATGGCATGAGGTACTATAATAAATGATGTGTAGCAGGGGTATCCGTATGTGAAGTGGGGCAAATCTGTTGGCAAAAAGAAAGAAAGGTTGGAAAAGGCCGATTTATGGAGGGTGCTTCAACAGCGAAAACGCCCATTTTATCGGGTATTGCGGTAACTTTACCAGTACCAAAAAGGCAGGAAAAATCTTACTAAAATTGAAAAAAAGCAATTGTTATGAAGTGCAATTAACGATCTGCCAAGTATAAAAATCCTTGAAATTCAAGATCAAGGTCGTACAGGGATACGATATAGTAGTATACCCCTTGTGGGAGTCCGGCTTCCCGATTCATGATCACCGCACCTGAGTTGGCAATTCCCGTAAATTGGTCCGTGTAATTGGCCTGTTCAAATACTTTTAGTCCCAACCGGTTGAAGATCCGTCACTAAATTATTGGGAGATTGTTCCAGTTCTGGGATTTCAAGATAGTCGTTGATCCCGTCGCCATTGGGCGTGACCAGGTAATTGTCGAGGGCAAGCAGTTCCGTCGGCTCGCCAAGGGCACCAAAAGTAATTGCTTCGTAATCGTTCGGCACGAAGGCCAGGGAGCTGGTAAAACCGTCCTCCAAGGTGCCCGTGGAACCGGAACTCCCGAGGCTTACCCATTGGTTCGCGGCCTTGCTAAAGCCCACGGGGGTGATTGCATTGACATCATCGGTGAGGGCGGCCATGTTGCTGGCCAGGTTCCAGCTGATCTGGATGGTGGAGGCCAAGTTGCCCTCCAACCGCCAGAATTCCCGGGTGCTGACGGGCCCCAATTGGGCCGGTTTGCTGTCGGTGTCGAAACTGGCGTCAATGGACACCGGACTATTGGGATTTTCGGAAAAATAGGCACATTGGGCTAAGACGTTCACGCCTGCCGAATTCAATATCAGGGGCCGCAATTGGGTTTCATCGCCCACGGGAAAGGTAAAATTTTGCTGTTGGGAAACCGCGGCATAGCCATCGACCTTGTTGGTGTTGCCTTCACCATTGTAGAAGGCAGCGGACAAAAACTGAAGGTTGATGTTCGGGTCGGCCCTGGGGCTGAAGACATTCCCCAGCACAAAATTGGCATTGTTGGTGAGGTTCACCGGGGTACCCAGAAGGGTGGCTCCCAGGGTGGCAAATTCCACATCGTTGAAGGTAGGGGCAAAGGCCCCGACGACATTGAGGTCGGTCTCGCTGTAAAAGCCCACCAGGCCCTGGTTCTCGTCGAAAATGCCGTCGTTGATCAGATCGGTATGGAAACCCATCTGCCCGTCAGGGTGCACCCGAAGGTTGCCCGTGTTGTACAGGGCGGTTTGGGCTTGGGCTGCGGCCATTCCCGCAAAAAGAAGTATGTAATACAGCTTTTTCAATGGGGCTTTTTCATCAACTTTTTAATCGCTTCCAGTTCCTTTTTCAGGGACTCCAATTCTTTCGTTATACTATCGTTCTCTTTTTTAAGGCGGTCGATCGCTTTCTCCTGCTCGATCGTATGCAGAAAGAGTTCCTCGATTTTTGGGATACCATGTGTGAAGGAATTGATTCGTAACGTCCATGTCCTTCAATGTCATGGCTCGCTTGAATCTCGGGATATTAATTTTGGGAAAACGACGTTGATCCATCGCAATGCCAAACCTTAACTTACAATCATTCAATGGTATAAAGTTATCCGTATGGCATGAGGTACTATAATAAATGATGTGTAGCAGGGGTATCCGTATGTGAAGTGGGGCAAATCTGTTGGCAAAAAGAAAGAAAGGTTGGAAAAGGCCGATTTATGGAGGGTGCTTCAACAGCGAAAACGCCCATTTTATCGGGTATTGCGGTAACTTTACCAGTACCAAAAAGGCAGGAAAAATCTTACTAAAATTGAAAAAAAGCAATTGTTATGAAGTGCAATTAACGATCTGCCAAGTATAAAAATCCTTGAAATTCAAGATCAAGGTCGTACAGGGATACGATATAGTAGTATACCCCTTGTGGGAGTCCGGCTTCCCGATTCATGATCACCGCACCTGAGTTGGCAATTCCCGTAAATTGGTCCGTGTAATTGGCCTGTTCAAATACTTTTAGTCCCAACCGGTTGAAGATCCTCACTAAATTATTGGGAGATTGTTCCAGTTCCGGGATTTCAAGATAGTCGTTGATCCCGTCGCCATTGGGCGTGACCAGGTAATTGTCGAGGGCAAGCAGTTCCGTCGGCTCGCCAAGGGCACCAAAAGTAATTGCTTCGTAATCGTTCGGCACGAAGGCCAGGGAGGTGGTAAAACCGTCCTCCAAGGTGCCCGTGGAACCGGAACTCCCGAGGCTCACCCATTGGTTCGCGGCCTTGCTAAAGCCCACGGGGGTGATGGCATTGACATCATCGGTGAGGGCGGCCATGTTGCTGGCCAGGTTCCAGCTGATCTGGATGGTGGAGGCCAGGTTGCCCTCCAACCGCCAGAATTCCCGGGTGTCGACGGGCCCCAATTGGGCCGGTTTGCTGTCGGTGTCGAAACTGGCGTCAATGGACACCGGACTATTGGGATTTTCGGAAAAATAGGCACATTGGGCGAAGGCGTTCACGCCTGCCGAATTCAATATCAGGGGCCGTAATTGGGTTTCATCGCCCACGGGAAAGGTAAAATTTTGCTGTTGGGAAACCGCGGCATAGCCATCGACCTTGTTGGTGTTGCCTTCACCATTGTAGAAGGCAGCGGACAAAAACTGAAGGTTGATGTTCGGGTCGGCCCTGGGGCTGAAGACATTCCCCAGCACAAAATTGGCGTTGTTGGTAAGGTTCACCGGGGTACCCAGAAGGGTGGCTCCCAGGGTGGCAAATTCCACATCGTTGAAGGTAGGGGCAAAGGCCCCGATGACATTGAGGTCGGTCTCGCTGTAAAAGCCCACCAGGCCCTGGTTTTCGTCGAAAATGCCGTCGTTGATCAGATCGGTATGGAAGCCCATCTGCCCGTTGGGGTGCACCCGAAGGTTGCCCGTGTTGTACAGGGCGGTTTGGGCTTGTGCTGGCCATTCCCGCAAAAAGAAAGATGTAATACAGCTTTTTCAATGGGTCTTTTTGATCAATTTTTCAATCCCACTAAACAGGACCAGTTTGTAGAGTGTTTTGTTCCATTTTTTTGATCAATTGCCATCGGTACCGTCGCTTTGCAGCCGAGCACCCCGCCGTTGAGGGTCGTAAAAATGGGATTCCCGTCATAATCGATATATGGGATTTTGAAGGTCGTTTCCGCTCCTCCAAGGTCTTTAATTCCAAGAATCTGTCCTTTATTGGCCTAGGCCCCGGGTAAACTTAATTGGTTTACGGTGGTCTCCAAAATGACGGTATGGTCGTATTTCTGTGAGGGCGCCTTTGTTAATTGATATTACTTCGGATGGTTCTCGAATTGGCAAATGAAGATCCTGTTTTTAGCGCAGATTCACAGGTGCACGCCAAATAACATGCCACCATCTGGTAATATATCTCCGTCATTGGTACCAGATATGTTCAATTTGCTTGGGTGCAATAGTACCGTTTGCAATATCTTCATTTAAAATGGTCAAATCTTCTATCTCGCCTGTGGCGACAGCTCCACTATTTTATTTCTTGTCTATCTACAGAGCCGTCTGTAAATCCGAAGCCGTTATAGAACCATCGACAATAGCACCACCAGCACCTCCAGAAATTGCACCATCAGCAATCAATGGTGCTGTGATTCCGCCATTGGCGATGCCTAACGGCGTAAGCGGTCTTCCATCACCAGTTAATGGCGAATTCGCTGACACGATTGCTCCAGTGACGTTAAGAATATATGGAGTCCCTGCAGTGCCGTTTCCAGCGACCGTAATCGTTCCGCTATCGTTGATTATGGTCTCAGAGCCGTCAGCCCCGCCGGCTGGTAGGTCCACCCAGGTGACGGCAGTCCCAGCGGCATTGGTACGTGGGTCTGGTCTCCGCCCCCTGGCGCGATCTTGGCCTCGGTCACCGCGTTGTTGGCGATTACCGTGGCGTTTGTGGGTCCGGTGACCTCTCCGGCAAGCGGGTCGACATCGAAGGTGTTCCCGGTCAGGGTAAGTCCGTTTCCGTCAATATATGCGGTTCCCCCTGCATCGGCTGCAGGGGCCCAGGTGGCCCCGTTCCATTTGAGAACCTGATCATTTATTGCCCCCATCTGGTTGATGTCTTCTCCCAGAATGGTGGCATTTGCTATTTTGGCCGTGGTCACCGCGTCGTTGGTGATTACAGTGGCGTTGGTAGGTCCGGTGACCTCTCCGGCAAGCGGGTCGACATCGAAGGTGTTCCCGGTCAGGGTAAGTCCGTTTCCGTCAAGATATGCGGTTCCGCCAGCGTCAGCGGCCGGGGCCCAGTGGCCCCGTTCCATTTGAGAACCTGGTCGTTGATAGCCCCCATCTGGTTTATGTCCTCTCCAAGAATGGCCGCATTTGCTATTTTGGCTGTGGTCACCGCGTCGTTGGCGATTAAGGTGGCGTTGGTAGGTCCGGTGACTTCACCGGCAAGGGGGTCTACATCGAAGGTGTTACCGGTCAGGGTAAGTCCGTTTCCGTCAAGATATGCGGTTCCGCCAGCGTCAGCGGCCGGGGCCCAAGTGGCCCCGTTCCATTTAAGGACCTGATTGTTGACTGCGCCCATTTGGTTAAGATCTATGCCAAGTATTGATGCATCTATGATTTTGGCAGATGTAATAGCGTTATCGGCAAGTTCTGCCGATGTTATTTGTCCAGCTCCTACATCAAGGGTGTAAGGGTTGGCTACAGTACCTGCTCCCGCCCGCACTAAAGTGGCGTCAGTTGCATTAAGTATTTCATTGCCGATAATCCCGTCCACCTCGGTAAGGGTCAGAGCGGTTTGATCCACAAGTACCCAAGCGGTCCCATTCCAACGCAGAAGTTGACCCGATGCGGTTCCTGATGCAAGTTTGGGCAAAGTAACCGCATTATTGGCCAATTCCACACTGGTAATCTGTCCTGCGCCAACATCCAAGGTATAAGGACTGGCAGCAGTCCCTGCTCCGGCCCGCACTAAAGTGGCGTCAGTTGCATTAATTATTTCATTCCCAATTATACCGTCTTCCTCGGCAAGGGTCAGAGCGGTTTGATCAATGAATACCCAAGCGGTCCCATTCCATTGCAAGAGTTGACCCGCTGCCGTTCCTGGTGCAAGTTTGGGTAAAGTAACTGCATTATTGGCCAATTCAACACCGGTTATCTGTCCTGCACCAACATCCAAGGTGTAAGGACTAGCCGCTGTACCAGCTCCTGCACGTACCAATGTGCCGTCCGTTGCATTGGTGACCTCATTTCCGATGATTCCATCGCCTCAGTAACGCCTAAAGTCGAATCATCGACCAACACCCAAGCAGTGCCGTTCCATTGCATGAGTTGGCCTGCAGCCGTGCCCGCAGCAAGTTTTGGTAAAGTAACCGCGTTATTGGCAAGTTCAATACTTGTGATTTGACCGGGAGCGACATCCAACGTATAGGGATCTATTGCGGTTCCTGTACCATTTCGGACTAAAGTGGCGTCCGTAGTGTTGGTAACTTCGTTACCAATAATCCCATCAACCTCGGTGATGCCTAAAGTCGAATCATCGACCAAAACCCATGACGTACCGTTCCATTGCATTAGCTGCCCAGCTGCTGTACCAACCGCTAATTTAGGAAGCGTAATTGCGTTGTTCTGAATATCGTTTGGTGCTATGGTTTCATCAGCTATTTGAACAGTCGTTATGCCACTATCGCGTACTTGTAATGGATTGGGAAGAACCCCATTCCCCTCTATTGTTAAATTATCGGCTACCACAGTCCCACCCACACCCCCGGGCAGGTTATCCCAAATCACGGCACCGGCCGACGTACTCAAAAATTGGCCATTGGCACCAGGTTCTATTTTAAAAGGATCTGCATTGCTTCCCAAACCGGTTATGGTGATGCCACTGCTTCTTCGGTACTGCCCGTACCTCCAGAAGGGACCCAGTGCCACGATCCCGGCCGTAGTTGTCACCAACATATAATCGGTGGCAGGTGCCGGGGCCAACGGTTGTATCTTGGCGGTGGTGATGGCCCCATCGGCAACTTCAAATTCATTGCCGGGCGAGCCATCTCCCACAATGGTAAGCTGATCGGCCAGTTCCGTCGAACCACCACCTCCTGCCAAAGCACTTAAATCGACCTGATTCCCTGGAGTGGCAGGATTGGTCAGGGTTAAAATGTTGGTTGGAATGTCGAACTGCAAGTCCTGCAATTCATTGGTAATACTTCCATCCACTTCTGTGAAGGTGTTGGTAATCTGGTATGGGGTGGCGATGGTACCATTACCGGTAACCCCAATATTGGCTCCGGGAATTATTCGGGTATCGGAGCCATTGGCGGTAGGGATGGTAACCGTATTCCCCCCACTAATGGACAATTGACTGCCCGCAATGGCCAAGGTTTGATTGTCTGTTCCTGTATTATTAAAAGGGCTCAAATCAATGGTATTGCTGCCCGTGATGCTCAATAAATTGCCGTTCAGCCCCAAACTCTGTATTTCGTTGTTGGCATTGGTATCGCCATCGGCCGCGATGGCTGCGGTATTCCCCGCAATGGCATCGACCAGCGGCTGCTGGTCAAAAAACGCCCCACCGTTATCCGTGATGTCATTCGCGGCATCGGGACTCACCACATTGACGGCCGTGATAAAACCCGCGTCGTTGATCAAACTGCCCAGGGTCACCTCGTCGGTATCCAAGGCCTCAAGACCCACTGCATTTTCCGACAATTTGTCGCGATTCACCGAATTATCGGCCAACTTGTTGGGCCCGATCGAATTGTTCTGGATGTCGACCCCGTTCACGCCCCCGTCCACGATCTGTTCGCTACGGATGCTGTTGGGGGCCACTTCCAGATTGTTGCCGTCAGCAGTAGGGGTCAGTACAATGGTACTCAGGCTGTTCACTACGGGTTCCGTGGTGATGGCCACATTGCCTTCCACACAGAGGTTCACCCAAGCCGCCCCGTTGTAATAATGCACGCAATCCAGATCGGTATTGTATACCAAGGCGCCCACACTGGGTGCGATGGCCTCCATCTGGGCGGTGGTCACCCGGGTGATGATCAGGGTCTTGGTGGTGCTCTCGAGCTCCAGCACCGCCGAGGGGTCTATATTTTGGGGATTGTCCCCAATTTTTACCTGCCCGAAGCCGGCAAGGGAGACAAACAAAACGATGAACAATGATAATCCCAATGTTCTCATAAACTAAGATTTTGGCCATTTATAGTAAAGGGGACCGGACCAACAAAAATAAGATTATCTTGCTACCCACCTATCAAAAAAGGGTAAATTGAATTTGGTTTAAGGTGAACGGGGACCTATCTTCGGTGAACGGTTTTCCAAAGGTTGGGCCTGTGCCTGAAAAAGCCTTGCAATCGACAAAAGGAATGACCCGACGTCCGTGTTGGAAGACGAATTAACAAAAGTTTAGTGGTGCGTTTTTTTTTATGAAGCTAACTTGTATTTTATTTATCCATATGAAAAAAATTCTGAATCTTACCTCCTTGATATTCCTCTTTCTCGTCGGTTCCATCGCGGTGCTGCAAGCCCAGGACGACCGGGTTCTGTTGCGGGGCCAGGTGCTGTATCGCAATGTGAACGTGCCCAATGAGAACGTGATCAACATCACCACCGAAAATGCCACGGCAACCGACGAAAATGGGCGTTTTGCCATTTTGGTGAAAGTGGGGGACGAATTGGCCTTCTCGGCCGTAAACTACCAATTGCAGGTGGTGAAGATCACGGACGACCTGCTCCAGAAAAATAGACTGGTGATAGAGGTCCAGGAAAAAGTCACCGAGCTGAGCGAAGTGGTGGTCACCCCCGAAGACCAGGCAAGGTTCTTGGAAATGCAGAACGAACAGTTCAAAAAATATGAATATGAGACCGACCGTTCGTCCGAAGTAGACAACATAGCCCTTTCAAGGGCCGAAAGGGGCATGACCGACGGCCTCAATTTCGTCAACATCTTCAAGGCACTGCTCAAGGCAAGTACCAACGACGACAGCGACAAAGCGCCCTTAAAGGTCAGTGAGGTATTGCGACAGGTGTATGACGATGAGTTTTTCGTGTTGGACCTGAAACTGAAACAGGATCAGATCGATGGGTTTTTGGCATACCTCGATACCAAGGCGCCCGAACGCTCCCTTTTGAAGAAAGACAACGAATTTCAATTGATCGATTACCTGGTCACCAATAGTATGGCCTATCTCAAGAGTTTGGATGTTGAAAAGTAATTGGGTCGTGATCCTGATGTTGCTGGCCTCAATATCGGCAAAGGCCCAGAACGTTTTTGCCGAAAAACGGTTGGAAGGTCGCGTTTACAGTAGGGATGGGGATGTGGCCGCCACCCATGTGTTGAACACCACAACAAAAAGGGCGACGATCACCGATGCCAATGGGAATTTTTCGATCAATGCCAAACTCAACGACACCCTGGTTTTTTCGGCGGTACAGTACAAGCGTAAGGAAGTGTTGGTGACACTTTCCCTACTGGATAGCAAATTTTTCACCGTCCCCCTTGAAGAATCGGTCACCGAGTTGGATGAGGTGGTACTGATGCCCTATAACCTCACCGGCGACATGTCGCGCGATGCCGATCGACTGCTTACCGAACCCGTGGTTACCGCTTCGACCCTAGGGTTGCCCAATGCCTATGTAAAACCGGTCACCAAGGCAGAAAGGGAACTCTTTGCCGCGACTGCGAACCCTTATATGAGCTTCGACCCGCTGATCAATGCCATTAGCGGTCGAACCAAACGCTTGAAAAACCTGGTCAAGGTCGAAAAAAGCTATGCAAGGACCCTCCGTGTCAGGGAATTTTATATAGACTCACTGATCACCGCAGACCTGGGAATCCCACAGGAAAAAATTTCGGATTTCATGTATTATTGTGAGGTAGACCCCAATTTTCAAGCCTTGGTCGACACCCATGATCGGTTGAAGATATGGGAATACATGACCAAAAGAAGTTTGTTGTACCGCCAAAACAATTCGCTCGACTGAGGCATCGATTTTGGCACATGAATTGTTATGCTATGATTGTAAATTACCCCTTAAAACCGATGCGCAAGACCTTGCTCTTTTTATTGCTGCCCCTTTTCGCCTTTACGGTGGCCCACAAATTTTACATCAGTGTGACCAATGTGGGCTATTCCGACAAAGACAAAAGCCTGCAGATCACCTCACGGATCTTTATCGATGATATGGAGAAGGTGCTGATGGAAAGATATGATGTCAAGGCCCAATTGGCCACCGAAGATGAGATGGAGGGCGCCAACGGGTTCATTGAAAAATATGTAAGGGCCAAATTCAAGGTTGAGGTCAACGGAGAATCGGTACCCTATGACCTATTGGCGATAAAATATGATTTCGACGTGCTCATCTGTTACCTCGAAGTCCCCAAAATCGATCTGCCAAAAACCACTTCCATCGAAATTCAAAACGATATCCTTACCGATGTTTTTGAGGAACAGCAAAATGTGGTCCATTTCAAGATCAGAGATAAGAAAAAAAGTTTTGTGCTCATGCGCGATCACAATAAAGGAATGTTAAACTTGTAACATTTTTTTAAATTGTCTGTATAAAAATCATAAATTCCCGGCTTCTAAAAATTAACGCAAAAATGATGAATTCAAAACATGGTTTTGCATTGGCGGCTTTTCTCCTTTGTGGGATGTTCGCCATTGCACAACAAGCTCCAAAAGAAAGGGAGCCAGGCCATTACAGCCAAAGCAAGTTCAAACAGCTCTATGAGGAATTTGCAACCCCCAACACCTATCGTACCGCTGCCGGGGCACCGGGCCCAGACTATTACCAACAACAGGCCAATTATGTGATCAATGTAGAACTCGATGACAAGAACCACCATATCTACGGGGAGGAAACCATTACCTACATCAACAATTCGCCCGATCAATTGGAATACCTCTGGATACAGCTGGACCAGAATATACGGACCAAAGACTCCAAGGCCTTGCTCAGAAACGATACCCAGTTGGCCGATAATTATAAGGTGGAGGACTTCACCAAAAAGTATCTGACCGAACCTTTCGATGGCGGTTTTATCATCGAATCGGTGAAGGATGCGGCTGGCAATCCTTTGCCCCATACCGTGAATTTCACGATGATGCGGATCGACATGCCTCAACCTTTGAAGAGCAAGGAACAGTATGTTTTTAGTATCAAATGGAACTATAACATCCCCGACCATACCGTGGATCGGGCCAGGTCGGGTTACGAATATTTTCCGGAAGATGGCAACAGGGCCTATGTGATCGCCCAGTTTTTCCCCAGGATGGCGGTCTATAACGACGTGGAGGGCTGGCAGAACCACCAATTTTGGGGCAATGGTGAATTTGCGCTCACTTTTGGCAACTATGATGTGAGCATTACGGTGCCCGCCGACCATATATTGGATGCTACCGGCGTTTTACAGAACAGAAAGGAAGTGTTTTCCAAAGCGATGATGGAACGCTACGAAAAAGCCATCAAAACCTACGATAAGCCTGTGCTCATCGTAACCCAGGCCGAAGCGGAGGCCGCGGAAAAAGGTTTTTCCGACAAAAAGAAGACCTGGAAATTCAAGGCCGAAAATGTGCGTGACTATGCTTTTGCCACTTCCAGAAAATTTATTTGGGACATGCAGGCGGTAAAAGTCGGCAACAAGGACGTCATGGCCGTTTCACTTTATCCGAAAGAGGGCAATCCCTTATGGGAGGAATACTCCACCAAGGCCGTTGCGCATACGTTGCAGTCCTATTCGAGCCATACTTTTGACTATCCCTATCCGAAAGCCATTTCGGTTCATGCCAAGAACCAAGGCATGGAATACCCCATGATCTGTTGGAACTACGGTAGGCCCAATGCAGACGGCACCTATTCCGACCGCGTAAAATATGGTATGCTGAGCGTGATCATCCATGAAGTGGGGCACAACTTTTTCCCGATGATCGTCAATTCGGATGAACGGCAGTGGGGATGGATGGATGAAGGCCTTGATACCTTTATGCAATATATGGCCGAGCAGGAATTCGGCGAAAAATATCCGGAAGCCATCGCGCCCAATTCGAATTACCCCTCCAGAAGGGGAGATCCGGCGGCCATCGTACCCTATATGGCCGGAGATCAAAGTACCATATCCCCGATCATGGAGAATCCCGAAAATGTGTTTCAGTTGGGCCCCAATGCCTATAGCAAGCCCGCTACCGCACTCAATATCCTTAGGGAGACGGTGATGGGCAGGGAACTGTTCGACCATGCCTTCAAAACCTATTCGCATCGTTGGATGTTCAAACACCCCACCCCCGAAGATTTCTTCCGAACCATGGAAGACGCCTCGGCCGTTGATCTCGATTGGTATTGGAGGGGCTGGTTCTATACCACCGATTATGTCGACATTGGCGTGAAGGGCATCAAAAAATACTATGTTTCGAACCAGCCCAATAAGAAGACGAGGGAGTATATGGCATCGCGTAATGTGAACGAAGCCGATTTAAACCCAGTAGTTTATCTTGCTGAAGAGGGCAGTGAAGATGCCGATCCAAACCTAAAGGGCAAAACGGCCCAAGAAAACTCGCAGACTTTGAAGGAATTTTTGATGGACAACCTGAGCGAGGCCGAAAGAGCCAAGGTGAAGTCGCCCAAATATTTCTATGAAATTACCTATGACAAGCCCGGAGGCTTGCCCATGCCGTTGATCGTGGAATATTCCTATGCCAATGGCAGCACACAGCAAATCACCTACCCTGCAGAAATATGGCGAAAGAACGATAAGGAAGTGCGGGTGGTCATTGCTTCCGAGAATGAACTTACACAGGTAATCGTCGACCCTAAAGGCGAAACAGCGGATATCGATACCACCAATAATTCCTGGCCCAAGAAGGAGGCGCCTTCCGAATTCGATCGTTTGAAGGAATCGATCAAAGGAAAGTAAACCCTAAAAATATTATGTAAAGCCCTGCATTTCGCAGGGCTTTTTTTATTGGGCAGTGAAACTTCTTCCTATATTTGTGGTATGATGATGACGTATTTTTTATTCATAAGCGGTGGTGAGATATTCTTTATCATGTTCATCGTGGTCATGGTTTTTGGAGCTGATAAGATTCCCGATATCGCAAGGGGATTGGGCAAAGGGATGCGCCAACTGAAGGACGCCACCGAAGACATCAAGAAGGAAATCCAGAAAAGTGCCGACAAACAGGGCATAGATACCAGTTTTGTGACCGACCTTAAAAAAGACTTCGATAGTGTGAAGGATAATATCTCTTCCGGAATTACCAAAGACCTTACCAAGGAGATCGATCAGGTAAAGAAAGGTGTGGATGACGTGACCGGTACGATCAAACGAAGCTAAGTCCCAGGATGCTCGATTTTTTATTGCAGTGGGATAGAAAGGCCTTTGTTTATATCAATAGGCTGGGAGCGACACCCTATGATTCCTTTTGGTTGGCCGTGACCCATTTTTATACCTGGATCCCCGCAATGGCATCGAGCAGGGGCTGCTGGTCGAAAAACGCCCCGCCGTTGTCGGTGATGTCGTTGGCGGGATCGGGGCTCAACGCGATAAAACCGGCATCGTTGATCAAGCTGCCCAGGGTCACCTCATCGGTGTCCAGTGCCTCGAGGCCTACCGCATTTTCGGAGAGCTTGTCGCGGTTCACCGAATTATCGGCCAGCTTGTTCGGCCCGATCGAATTGTTCTGGATGTCGACCCCGTTCACGCCCCCGTCCACGATCTGTTCGCTGCGGATGCTGTTGGGGGCCACTTCCAAATTGTTGCCGTCCGGCGTAACGGTAAGTACAATAGTTCTCGGCCCCCCCTCATTCACGATGGCTTCCGTGGTGATGGCCACATTGCCTTCCACACAGAGGTTCACCCATGCCGCCCCGTTGTAATAATGCACGCAGCCCAGGTCGGTATTGTATACCAAGGCGCCCACACTGGGCGCGATCGCCTCCATCTGGGCGGTGGTCACCCGGGTGATGATCAGGGTCTTGGTGGTGCTCTCGAGCTCCAGCACCGCCGAGGGGTCTATATTTTGGGGATTGTCCCCAATTTTTACCTGCCCGAAGCCGGTAAGGGAGACAAACAAAACGATGAACAATGATAATCCCAATGTTCTCATAAACTAAGATTTTGGCCATTTATAGTAAAGGGGACCGGACCAACAAAAATAAGATTATCTTGCTACCCACCTATCAAAAAAGGGTAAATTGAATTTGGTTTAAGGTGAACGGGGACCTATCTTCGGTGAACGGTTTTCCAAAGGTTGGGCCTGTGCCTGAAAAAGCCTTGCAATCGACAAAAGGAATGACCCGACGTCCGTGTTGGAAGACGAATTAACAAAAGTTTAGTGGTGCGTTTTTTTTTATGAAGCTAACTTGTATTTTATTTATCCATATGAAAAAAATTCTGAATCTTACCTCCTTGATATTCCTCTTTCTCGTCGGTTCCATCGCGGTGCTGCAAGCCCAGGACGACCGGGTTCTGTTGCGGGGCCAGGTGCTGTATCGCAATGTGAACGTGCCCAATGAGAACGTGATAAACATCACCACCGAAAATGCCACGGCAACCGACGAAAATGGGCGTTTTGCCATTTTGGTGAAAGTGGGGGACGAATTGGCTTTCTCGGCCGTAAACTACCAATTGCAGGTGGTGAAGATCACGGACGACCTGCTCCAGAAAAATAGACTGGTGATAGAGGTCCAGGAAAAAGTCACCGAGCTGAGCGAAGTGGTGGTCACCCCCGAAGACCAGGCAAGGTTCTTGGAAATGCAGAACGAACAGTTCAAAAAATATGAATATGAGACCGACCGTTCGTCAGAAGTAGACAACATAGCCCTTTCAAGGGCCGAAAGGGGCATGACCGACGGCCTCAATTTCGTCAACATCTTCAAGGCACTGCTCAAGGCAAGTACCAACGACGACAGCGACAAAGCGCCCTTAAAGGTCAGTGAGGTATTGCGACAGGTTTATGACGATGAGTTTTTCGTGTTGGACCTGAAACTGAAACAGGATCAGATCGATGGGTTTTTGGCATATCTCGATACCAAGGCGCCCGAACGCTCCCTTTTGAAGAAAGACAACGAATTTCAATTGATCGATTACTTGGTCACCAATAGTATGGCCTATCTCAAGAGTTTGGATGTTGAAAAGTAATTGGGTCGTGATCCTGATGTTGCTGGCCTCAATATCGGCAAAGGCCCAGAACGTTTTTGCCGAAAAACGGTTGGAAGGTCGCGTTTACAGTAGGGATGGGGATGTGGCCGCCACCCATGTGTTGAACACCACAACAAAAAGGGCGACGATCACCGATGCCAATGGGAATTTTTCGATCAATGCCAAACTCAACGACACCCTGGTTTTTTCGGCGGTACAGTACAAGCGTAAGGAAGTGTTGGTGACACTTTCCCTACTGGATAGCAAATTTTTCACCGTCCCCCTTGAAGAATCGGTCACCGAGTTGGATGAGGTGGTACTGATGCCCTATAACCTCACCGGCGACATGTCGCGCGATGCCGATCGACTGCTTACCGAACCCGTGGTTACCGCTTCGACCCTAGGGTTGCCCAATGCCTATGTAAAACCGGTCACCAAGGCAGAAAGGGAACTCTTTGCCGCGACTGCGAACCCTTATATGAGCTTCGACCCGCTGATCAATGCCATTAGCGGTCGAACCAAACGCTTGAAAAACCTGGTCAAGGTCGAAAAAAGCTATGCAAGGACCCTCCGTGTCAGGGAATTTTATATAGACTCCCTGATCACCGCAGACCTGGGAATCCCACAGGAAAAAATTTCGGATTTCATGTATTATTGTGAGGTAGACCCCAATTTTCAAGCCTTGGTCGACACCCATGATCGGTTGAAGATCTGGGA
Source organism: uncultured Flavobacteriaceae bacterium (assembly GCA_963710535.1). Lineage (GTDB taxonomy): Bacteria > Bacteroidota > Bacteroidia > Flavobacteriales > Flavobacteriaceae > Pelagihabitans. Next base: position 3,513 of record CAVQAW010000010.1, on the reverse strand, counting down.
ATACATGACCAAAAGAAGTATGTTGTACCGCCAAAACAATTCGCTCGACTGAGGCATCGATTTTGGCACATGAATTGTTATGCTATGATTGTAAATTACCCCTTAAAACCGATGCGCAAGACCTTGCTCTTTTTATTGCTGCCCCTTTTCGCCTTTACGGTGGCCCACAAATTTTACATCAGTGTGACAAATGTGGGCTATTCCGACAAAGACAAAAGCCTGCAGATCACCTCACGGATCTTTATCGATGATATGGAGAAGGTGCTGATGGAAAGATATGATGTCAAGGCCCAATTGGCCACCGAAGATGAGATGGAGGGCGCCAACGGGTTCATTGAAAAATATGTAAGGGCCAAATTCAAGGTTGAGGTCAACGGAGAATCGGTACCCTATGACCTATTGGCGATAAAATATGATTTCGACGTGCTCATCTGTTACCTCGAAGTCCCCAAAATCGATCTGCCAAATACCACTTCCATCCAAATTCAAAACGATATCCTTACCGATGTTTTTGAGGAACAGCAAAATGTGGTCCATTTTAAGATCAGAGATAAGAAAAAAGTTTTGTGCTCATGCGCGATCACAATAAAGGAATGTTAAACTTGTAACATTTTTTTAAATTGTCTGTATAAAAATCATAAATTCCCGGCTTCTAAAAATTAACGCAAAAATGATGAATTCAAAACATGGTTTTGCATTGGCGGCTTTTCTCCTTTGTGGGATGTTCGCCATTGCACAACAAGCTCCAAAAGAAAGGGAGCCAGGCCATTACAGCCAAAGCAAGTTCAAACAGCTCTATGAGGAATTTGCAACCCCCAACACCTATCGTACCGCTGCCGGGGCACCGGGCCCAGACTATTACCAACAACAGGCCAATTATGTGATCAATGTAGAACTCGATGACAAGAACCACCATATCTACGGGGAGGAAACCATTACCTACATCAACAATTCGCCCGATCAATTGGAATACCTCTGGATACAGCTGGACCAGAATATACGGACCAAAGACTCCAAGGCCTTGCTCAGAAACGATACCCAGTTGGCCGATAATTACAAGGTGGAGGACTTCACCAAAAAGTATCTGACCGAACCTTTCGATGGCGGTTTTATCATCGAATCGGTGAAGGATGCGGCTGGCAATCCTTTGCCCCATACCGTGAATTTCACGATGATGCGGATCGACATGCCTCAACCTTTGAAGAGCAAGGAACAGTATGTTTTTAGTATCAAATGGAACTATAACATCCCCGACCATACCGTGGATCGGGCCAGGTCGGGTTACGAATATTTTCCGGAAGATGGCAACAGGGCCTATGTGATCGCCCAGTTTTTCCCCAGGATGGCGGTCTATAACGACGTGGAGGGCTGGCAGAACCACCAATTTTGGGGCAATGGTGAATTTGCGCTCACTTTTGGCAACTATGATGTGAGCATTACGGTGCCCGCCGACCATATATTGGATGCTACCGGCGTTTTACAGAACAGAAAGGAAGTGTTTTCCAAAGCGATGATGGAACGCTACGAAAAAGCCATCAAAACCTACGATAAGCCTGTGCTCATCGTAACCCAGGCCGAAGCGGAGGCTGCGGAAAAAGGTTTTTCCGACAAAAAGAAGACCTGGAAATTCAAGGCCGAAAATGTGCGTGACTATGCTTTTGCCACTTCCAGAAAATTTATTTGGGACATGCAGGCGGTAAAAGTCGGCAGCAAGGACGTCATGGCCGTTTCACTTTATCCGAAAGAGGGCAATCCCTTATGGGAGGAATACTCCACCAAGGCCGTTGCGCATACGTTGCAGTCCTATTCGAGCCATACTTTTGACTATCCCTATCCGAAAGCCATTTCGGTTCATGCCAAGAACCAAGGCATGGAATACCCCATGATCTGTTGGAACTACGGTAGGCCCAATGCAGACGGCACCTATTCCGACCGCGTAAAATATGGTATGCTGAGCGTGATCATCCATGAAGTGGGGCACAACTTTTTCCCGATGATCGTCAATTCGGATGAACGGCAGTGGGGATGGATGGATGAAGGCCTTGATACCTTTATGCAATATATGGCCGAGCAGGAATTCGGCGAAAAATATCCGGAAGCCATCGCGCCCAATTCGAATTACCCCTCCAGAAGGGGAGATCCGGCGGCCATCGTACCCTATATGGCCGGAGATCAAAGTACCATATCCCCGATCATGGAGAATCCCGAAAATGTGTTTCAGTTGGGCCCCAATGCCTATAGCAAGCCCGCTACCGCACTCAATATCCTTAGGGAGACGGTGATGGGCAGGGAACTGTTCGACCATGCCTTCAAAACCTATTCGCATCGTTGGATGTTCAAACACCCCACCCCCGAAGATTTCTTCCGAACCATGGAAGACGCCTCGGCCGTTGATCTCGATTGGTATTGGAGGGGCTGGTTCTATACCACCGATTATGTCGACATTGGCGTGAAGGGCATCAAAAAATACTATGTTTCGAACCAGCCCAATAAGAAGACGAGGGAGTATATGGCATCGCGTAATGTGAACGAAGCCGATTTAAACCCAGTAGTTTATCTTGCTGAAGAGGGCAGTGAAGATGCCGATCCAAACCTAAAGGGCAAAACGGCCCAAGAAAACTCGCAGACTTTGAAGGAATTTTTGATGGACAACCTGAGCGAGGCCGAAAGAGCCAAGGTGAAGTCGCCCAAATATTTCTATGAAATTACCTATGACAAGCCCGGAGGCTTGCCCATGCCGTTGATCGTGGAATATTCCTATGCCAATGGCAGCACACAGCAAATCACCTACCCTGCAGAAATATGGCGAAAGAACGATAAGGAAGTGCGGGTGGTCATTGCTTCCGAGAATGAACTTACACAGGTAATCGTCGACCCTAAAGGCGAAACAGCGGATATCGATACCACCAATAATTCCTGGCCCAAGAAGGAGGCGCCTTCCGAATTCGATCGTTTGAAGGAATCGATCAAAGGAAAGTAAACCCTAAAAATATTATGTAAAGCCCTGCATTTCGCAGGGCTTTTTTTATTGGGCAGTGAAACTTCTTCCTATATTTGTGGTATGATGATGACGTATTTTTTATTCATAAGCGGTGGTGAGATATTCTTTATCATGTTCATCGTGGTCATGGTTTTTGGAGCTGATAAGATTCCCGATATCGCAAGGGGATTGGGCAAAGGGATGCGCCAACTGAAGGACGCCACCGAAGACATCAAGAAGGAAATCCAGAAAAGTGCCGACAAACAGGGCATAGATACCAGTTTTGTGACCGACCTTAAAAAAGACTTCGATAGTGTGAAGGATAATATCTCTTCCGGAATTACCAAAGACCTTACCAAGGAGATCGATCAGGTAAAGAAAGGTGTGGATGACGTGACCGGTACGATCAAACGAAGCTAAGTCCCAGGATGCTCGATTTTTTATTGCAGTGGGATAGAAAGGCCTTTGTTTATATCAATGGGCTGGGAGCGACACCCTATGATTCCTTTTGGTTGGCCGTGACCCATTTTTAT
>CAVQAW010000009.1:0-28326 GCA_963710535.1 uncultured Flavobacteriaceae bacterium | reverse complement strand
TAGAAGGCAGATGCTCTATCCAGCTGAGCTACGCGACCTTGATCGTTTTAATTTTCTTCTTTCTACTCTTGTCCCAAATTCAGAACCTGTGACCGTCCCGCCATGGCGGGGTGCTCTATCCAGACCTTGTTCCGAATTCACTTCGGAATGGGCTACGCGACCTTGATCGTTTTAATTTTCTTCTTTCTACTCTTGTCCCAAATTCAGAACCTGTGACCGTCCCGCCATGGCGGGGTGCGCTATCCAGACCTTGTTCCGAATTCACTTCGGAATGGGCTACGCGAGCTTTTTTAATATTTCTTACCCAACCTTTAAAAAAAATGGACTTTTCAAAGGTGCGGCGAAGTTACTAAAAAATATAAATTAAAAAGGCGCAAAACGCAGACATTTAAAGGGGAGTTTCGTTTGAAGTACTCAAAAGATTTTTCAATAATATATGATCACATCCCGAACAATTCCCCTTTCACTTTTTCAAAGTACTGGGCACTCACCGGGATTTCATTGGTGTCGATCAGCAGCTCTTTTCCCTTTAAGCCCGTAACTTTTTTTCTATTTATGATATATGATCGATGGACCCGCATAAATTGGTCATCAGGCAGTATTTTATCCAAGGAAGCGAGCGATTGGTTACTGAGGATTTTTCGATCTGTGGTAAAATACACTACATATTCACTATCACTTTTGATATATAGGATATCTTCATATTTTACTTTGTACAAGTCGTATCCTGATTTAATGGTAAGTGTATTTTCTGGGTCTAAGGACTCGTTTTTAGACTGTATCTTGTTCACCGCAACCAAAAACCGCTCAAAGGTGATGGGTTTCAATAGGTAATCCAAGGCGTTCAACTCATACCCGTCCAAGGCATATTCAGAATAGGCCGTCGTAAAAATCACGCGTGTTTCCGGAGGAATCATTTTAGCGAATTCGGTACCCTTGATATCGGGCATTTGAATGTCCAAAAAAAGAAGATCTACCGTTTCTTTTCGCATAATCTTAAGTGCTTCCAACGGACTTTCAAAAGATCCAACCAATGTCAGAAAGTCCAACCTATCTATATAGGATATGAGCAATGACCGGGCCAATTCCTCATCGTCTACCACTAAGCATTTAATCTTTTCCATGTAGGCTTATCCTCAGTGTTACCTTAAAAATACCATTTTCGGTATTGATGGTCAATTTATGTCGGTCGGGGTATACGATGGCCAATCTTTTCTTCACATTCCCTATGCCGATGCCGCCAACCGAATCTTTGTTAAAAACTTTGTCGGGGATCGTATTTTCGACTTCAAACTCAATTTCGGAGGCACTTGCCTGTATGGCAATTCGAATATGGGTATCCTTTATTTTTTCGATTTCACTATGTTTAAGGGCATTCTCCACAAAAGGAATCAGCAGCATGGGAGCTATCTGAATGTTTTTGTCCAAAACTTTGAAATCGGTCGTGATCGGATACGATTTACTGCTTTTTAATGTAAATAATCTGATATAGTTGTCGATATAGGAAATCTCCTTTTCTAAAGATACAAGTGGTTGCTCGCATTCATATAAGACATATCGCAACATATCCGCCAGATAACTTATACTTTTTTGGGTTTTGGCTGAATCAATAGCAGATAGTGCATAAATGTTGTTGAGCGCGTTGAACAAAAAATGTGGATTGATCTGTGACTTAAGCAATTTAAGCTCCGTTTGCAATGATTCATTTTTGTTCCGAATGGTCTCTTCTTCCTTTTTTTGGCAAACCAAAAAGTCTCTAAAAAAGTAGCAAGAATATAAGATAACGATAACATGAGAAAGTGAATGAAAAACCGAGAGGGTCCAATTTGTGGCGGTCCCTTCGGAGTTTCAATGAGCTGTGTCGGGGGACTTCCTGGCGGTGGTCGGTGCAAAGGGTCAAATTGAAGTGAGGAAATCCAAGTGAATACGATAATGCCTATCAGGGAGGCGCCAATAAAATACAGGTACTTCCGCTTGAAAAGCAATGCCGGTGCGGCATAGTAGATGAGTACTGCCAATAATATTGCTTGAAAAATAAAGGCCAGACCATTGGCTTGGATGAAGCCTAAACCACTCCCTTGAAAGATCCACAGAACGATCCAAATTCCGAACCATAAAAGGACTTGGAAATAGAATCTTTTTGACTTGTTCATGCACAAATAAAAGCAAATTAATTTCAATGCTATATTGAAATAGGGCAAAAAACGCCAATCAAACCCATCGTTCGCAGAATCAAAACCGTCATTCACTGAAAGGTTACCTGAATTCGTTGACTTCTCGGAAATGGCAACCGACTTTTAGTGACTTTTGAAGTCTAAAATACAAACATAAAAATTGAGAATATGAAAACTAAACGATTAAAATTGGCACTTATAGGACTGGCATTAGGTCTCTTCGCAAGCACGAAATTATCAGCCCAAGATAGACCCGATAGAAGAGCGGATAAAGAACCGCCATCGACCGCTGAAATTTTCAAAGAGATGGATAAAGATGAGGATGGCCTGTTATCTACAAAAGAAGTAAAAGGTCCTTTGAAGAACGACTTTACAAAAATAGACGCCAACGAAGATGGTTTCCTTTCTAAAGAGGAAGTAGAAAAGGCTCCAAAACCAAAACGTGGTCAGAGAAAACAATAGGGAAAAGGAAAATTGTAAAATAATAACACAAAACAGAAAACAATTTCAATCATGAAAAAAATCATGTTTTTACCTTTAAGTTGCGCTGTTCTATTCTTTTCTTGTAATAGCTGCAGTTCCGATTCAAATGATGAAACTACCGATGTTATCGTTGATGATGAAGTCTCCAATGCCCTAGTGGTCAATGTTGATTCTTCCTATTTTACTTCAGACCATGTGACCATTACTACGGTACCCTGTACCTTATCTGACGGTACCGAAACGGATTGCTTTCAAATCGTTACCAACAGCACACCCTCCGACCACGAAATGGGTCCATGGTGTCCCGACAACATCGCTGACGATGCTTCGGCCGGAGGTATTTGGTTGGAAGGTGGCGAAGTATACGATGTAGATGGCGCCTTTGTTGAAAATATGGCCACATTTTACAACGATACCAATTGGATGATGTATGATGCCAATGGCGATATTTATGTAACGGACACTCAGGAAGATTGCGAAAATGCCGCTAATCCTAATGTAGGTGCTGAATACGAAAATTTCTGTGTAGAATGTCTTCCTTCGTATATCACCGATCTGACCCAAACCTGGACCATTCCGATTACCCCGGTCGTTCAAGCAGTTCCACCTTGTTTGCTACAGGCGGTGGAGGACCTCCAGGACAAGGCAATAGTGTTCCTTCAACCCGAGGGATAGCATTGAACGGTATAGAATTTTCTGCACCGGCACCCGTAGACAATATACTGGGCGCCTATACCCTCGCTCCCTTTGACGATGCCGGTGGACATATCAATGTACACCAAGGGTATCACTACCATGCCGCTACTGGGTTCGGTACACAAATAGCGCAAGAAGATGGCCATGCCCCTTTGATCGGCTATGCTTTAGATGGTTTTGGAATTTACGAATTATTGGACACCAGTGGCAATGCCCCAACGGACTTGGATACTTTACGTGGCCACTCAGATGATACCAGAGGTTATCACTATCACGTAGATGAGGCCGGCAACAACAATTTTATAAACGGTTTAAAAGGCGCCTACGTCAATTAAAAGATAAAAAAATGAAAAAGCTACTGTTCGCATTTGTAATCGGATTGTTTTCCATGGCAAGTTTTGCCCACAATCCGGATGCTTCCACCACCATGTTGGTGGAGAAAGAAAATAACATTTGGGTTCTGCAGATCAGCGCGTCATTGACCGCTTTTCAGCAAGAAATAAGGACCCATTTTGCTGAAACTCCTTATAAAACCCCCGAGGAGTTTCAAAAAATGGTGTTGGAGCATATCAAGAATAATCTTGAGATCAGCTTCAATGATGGTGAGAATGTTACCCTCGGGAAGGGAACCGTAAGACTGGGGCATGAAACCAATGTGATCTTCGAGGTAAAAGGCATTCCTTCGGATATCAGTTCCGTAAGGGTTGAAAACAAGGTCTTCAAGGATATTCCATAGAAATCAAAGTGCCCTATTTCTATTAAAAGAAGGTTTTAGAAAAGAACATTTTGTTTTGAACAACGCCAATGACCATACCTTGGCATTGCAGGTGCAGGGAAATGCGTTTGTTGAAAGATCACAACAAAAGGCCGATCTATCTTCCCCTTATATCATTTGGATTGTAATAGCGGCATTGGGTTTGGGCTTTTTGGCACAAAAACTGATTCTCGGCAAAAAAAAGGCGCTTGAAATTGTCCGGTAATTTGAATTCTTTGGGCAAAAATATTTAACCTTAGAATTGAGATATTAAGGATGAACGCATTCAGAAAAATAAGAAGAAAATTATTGGCTTTGGGTAAAATAAAAAGTTACCTGGTCTATGCGCTTGGAGAAATTCTATTGATTGTCGCCGGAATCTTAATCGCATGGAAAATCAATGATTTGAACGAAACAAGAAAGAACAGGATAGTCCAAGTGAAAATCTATGAAGGTTTATATGAAGAGTTGCATACAAACCTGAGTGTCTTGGATAGTGCCATTGTGCGATATAATAACAATATACTATCACTGCAAGGTTCGCTCAAATATGTTGGTCAACATCCAAACAATTTAAACCAAGAGGTCAAAGACCTCATTGTACAGATAAAATTTAGGAATTCAAATTTGAGGAACGAAGCATTGGGTTCAATTAATAATTCGAACAAATTTCAATTTCTTGAAAACGATGCCTTAACCGAATTATTAGCACAGTATCCGACGGAAATAAATACCTATAAAACCCAGGAAATAAAGATTGCGAGTATTGTAGATAATCGGTTGAAACCAGTTATTGAAAAACATATTTCTTTAATTGATTTGCTGCCAGAAGAGAATAAAAATTATAAGCATATCAGAACCTTTGGGCAAGAATCAAATTATTCGGATTTATTGGATAGCCGGGAATTTCAGAATACGTGTAATTGATCAATTATTACAAACTCAAATTCAATTGGGCAATGTGCAGAAGGCTTCGAAATAAAACGGAAATACTTAGCCATTAAATTGAAGCAGGAATTAAAAGGTTAAGAACTCGTTTTTGCACTCATCAAAGAAATTAGCTCGCCGAATCAATCTGGCCATTCACTTAATAGTTGAATCGGTTCACTGATTATGACATTTCAGTGTCTCTACTTTTTGGACCTTTGACGGTAAATAGAAATTTAAATAAATACTTAAAAAAGATATTATGAAAAAAGAGGTAGTAAAGAAAGTTATATCCCTTTCATTTATAGTCCTAATGACACTGATTGCTATTGTCGCATGCAGCAATGATAGCACTGATGATACGGTCATCGACGATGATGCTTCCGGGGAAGAAACCGTTACCCAACTACATGCGGCATTTGCGGCATTCAACCCTGATGCCACCACCATTTATCTAGACGGTTCGGAAGTGGTTATAGAAACCACAGGCTTGCCGAACCATGAAACCGTATATTGGGGAGAAGGCAACGCCCTTTATCGCGATGAACCCGATGTTGATCTTACGCCAAGCATCATGTCGAGCAACAACAACGCCACGACAATCCGAGTAGATGCAACACCCAACCTCACGGGCAACACGGTTGACACCCAATTGAACACCATCGGTATTGCGGTTAGCGGATCTTCGATTTTCAATGACCAAGAAGGGAATGGTGCGCTAAACCAGGCAGCAGGAAGTTTGGATTGGACAGGAGCACATATTGGCCCTGGAGTATATCACTATCATTTGGAGCCAAAGGCCTTTACCGATGATGATGAAAACTTGGTAGGCATCCTACTGGACGGTGTTTTTCTTTACGGGAGAAAATGCAATTCTACGGGAACATACCCTACCGATCTAGATGCTTCCGGAGGACATACCTCTGCCACTCAATATACCGAAGGCGAAGAAGAATACCACTACCATATCATCAACGAAATATATTCCACTACCGGATCATATTTGGCATTTGCGGGGCCTTATCAAGGATATTAGACAGAAACGATGAGACGACTTTTTTTAGTTTTACTGGCATTTTCAATTTTCAATTGCAAAGAAAAGACTTTAGCTTTTAAAGATGCTACTGCTTTCGCTTATGCAGAAGAAGTGTTCATAGTGCCACCTATGGAAGTATCTAAAAAAGACCTGGTCTTAAATCAAAACGAGGGCAAGTGGTATCTTAACGGACAGCCATATAACGGCTATTCCGTAAAACGTTATCCCAACGGAAATATAGAGGAGCGATTGGGTTTTTACAAAGGCAAAAGGGAAGGTGTGGCGAGAAGGTGGTCGGAAAACGGAGTGCTTCGCGTGCAGTCTTATTATCATCAGAATAAGTTGGAAGGAGTTTATAAGACTTGGTGGGAAAACGGTGCGATAGCGGAAGAATCAAACTATGACAATGGGCGAAAGCAAGGTTCGGAAAACCAATGGTACCCCACTGGGCAATTGGCCAAATCAAGACAGCTTGTTGACGGCAAGGAAGATGGTCTACAAAAGGCCTGGCTTCAAAATGGTAAGTTGTATGTGAATTATGAAGCCAAAGACGGACGCATATTCGGCATGAAAAGAGCTAATTTATGTTATCAATTAAAAGATGAAATTGTTGTTAGGGATGAAAAGTTATAGTGTTTTACTCTTATTTTCCTTGGCCATTCTTATGGGTTGTAAAAAGGAAGCAAAAAAAGAAATCGCAAAAATTGAGGAAACCAGTAGGGCGGAATACTTGCCTTATTACAAGGATGAATCTTTTACCCCGCATTGGTTAGAGCCCAAAAGTGAAGCGGAAAAGAATTTCCATATAATACCCGATTTTAAACTGGTGAACCAACTGGGGGACACTATATCGCAAAAGAGCTTGGAAAACAAGATTTATGTTACGGATTTCTTTTATACCAGCTGCCCTGGAATTTGTCTAAAAATGACGGGCAATATGGCGAAGGTGCAGGAAGCCTTTAAAGACGATTCTGATGTTTTATTGCTGTCACATTCGGTGACTCCCTCAATTGATTCTGTTGAGGTATTAAAGAAATATGCCGAAAAGAATGGCATAATCGATACCAAATGGTACTTGCTTACAGGGGATAGGAATGAAATTTACAATCTTGGACGAAATCAATACTTTGTTGAGAATGATTTAGGGATTCCCAAGGACATCAACGATTTTTTACATACGGAAAATTTCCTCCTTGTTGATAAAAACAAACACATAAGGGGAATCTATAACGGACTCAATAGGGCATCGATAGCTGATTTAATCGCTGATATCAATGCTCTCAAAAAAGAACGTAATTAAGGTCCACCATTATGAGTCCATCAAAATCTCCAATAGCGTAATCGCCGCTTCCGCGATTTTGGTGCCCGGACACAAATTGATCATTTAATAAACCACATTCCGATTACTATAGGAATTTTCAACTGTAAAACAAACCAAATTTTTAGGGGTATGTGCAGTTCATCGATCTTGTGGATAAACGGTTCGGAATGTTAATATTTTCAGCGCTTAATGTTAATATGTAAAGTTGTTCGCGCAGCACTGTTTCCATATTTTTGGTTTTTAGCCTAGTGTAGCCCAATGCTTAACCTAAAATTCTCTCCCTCATAGGTATTGTTTGGTATCAGGCTAATTTTGGTAATTGGCCTTTTTAGCTGGCCCTTAACGTGCAAACTATAATCGAAATGCAGCCAGGGAGCCCGGAACTACCTATGGGCATCAAATGAAGCAGTTAACCGAATGGAGGTATGAATAATTTTAAAAATGCCCATCTTATCATCCCCATTTCCATAGTGTTTCATCTATGCTTGATCAATGGCATATTATATTTACTCACTCCCGAAACTTATCTAAAGTGGAACCATATTCTGTATTATAATATCTCTTGGCTCGTTATCACCTTTGCATTGAATTTTTATCCCACCGAACGCAGGGATCGCTTTATGACCAAAATACATAAGCTGATACAACTTTATCTGGTATATGGCCTCGCCTATTTTGCCCTTTTTGGGTTTACCAATACAAAAATTGAATCCCTTGATTTTCAACTGTTTGTTTTTAGCATGCTATGCTTGGCACTTTTGTGTTATCGGGTCTTTTTCTTTTGGGCAAGACGACGGTATCGCTTGGGTGGTGGGAATTACGTAAATGTTGTGGTGATAGGCCGTGACAAAAATCTGAAGAAAATACGGAAAGTATTCGATACCCCAGATTTGGGCTATCGGTATCGAGGGTTTTTTGAAGACACCCCTTCTCCCAGTGCAACGTATTTGGGAAAAATCGAAGATTGTTTTTTGTACTTGCTGGAAAATGATATCGACGAAATTTATTGCATCGCCTCGAAATTCAACCATCTGCAACTCATCAACCTGATTAATTTCGCCGACAATAATTTAATCAAACTGAAAGTCATACTCGATAATAAAGAAATATTTTCGAGGGCCATGTCCTTGGAATCGTATGAAAATGTTCCAGTGCTCAATTTGAGGAAAGTTCCGCTGGATGCAGAATATGCACGTATCATCAAAAGGTCTTTCGATGTCGCGGTTTCCACTGTGGTCATTGTTCTGGTGCTTTCTTGGTTGACCCCATTACTATATATCTTGTTTCAATTGGAATCGCCCGGACCGGTGTTTTTTAAACAAAAGCGCCACGGACTAAAACGAAAAGTATTTTGGTGCTATAAGTTTCGTTCCATGGTCGACAATGGGGATGCCCATACCAAGATGACCATCAAAAACGATATCAGGGTCACCCGTATTGGAAAAATCCTTCGAAAGACCAATATCGATGAGCTGCCGCAGTTTTTAAACGTCTTCATGGGGGAAATGAGCGTTGTGGGCCCTAGGCCCCATATGGAAGTCCATACCGAGGACTATGAAATATCGGTAGACAAGTACCTGGTAAGGCACTTTGTTAAACCGGGTATCACCGGCCTTGCGCAGATCATGGGCTATAGGGGCGAAATTGTGGAGAAGTCCGATATCATCAATCGCACTAGGTTGGATATTTTTTATGTTGAAAAATGGACCTTGGGCCTCGATTTGAATATCATTTACAAAACGGCCTTGAATGTGATTCAGGGTGAAGAACGCGCCTATTGAAACCAAAACCGCTTTTCCAACGTACATAACATAAACTAAGGCAATTCAGTTTTATTGATATCGGAATTGAATTGCCCCATTGAATGTAACTGATTGTGGGGATGCCGTTGATAAAAACACAATGGCAGTAGGTATTTCATTTGATTCCTGCATATAACCTTCCTTTCGTGCAATTTTTAACCTTATTGCCTAAAAAACCAATAGATTTCATTATAAATCTCCAACGTTATTTAGCGTTCCCATAAAATACAGTGTTTTTGTTCATGCATTTGAAACAAGAATTATTTTGAAGAATATAAGCAATTCTGGCGCAGCCGGATTTTTGGCATCAAATTCATCAATGACAATACGAGTCGACATATTGAATTTAGTTTAAGCAGGTGATGAATAAAGTAAATCATTAACTGAAAAAGTATAGAATTACCCGTTTCCCCATATCGCATTGAATGAAATTGATTAAAATTATTTTTCAAATTACCGCATTGTATTTTTCGATTGGGGCATTTGGCCAGCAAAGCTCGAAGGAACAAATATCGGGGCAACAACCGTTTTTAATGCAGTCGCTGAATGCCTTGGGCGGGGAAGGCAATGGGGCAAACGGTTCCATCACCTATTCCGTAGGTCAGTTGTTTTTTAACACGAAATCCACTTCGAACACCATTGTGAACCATGGTGTGCAACAGGTTTATGAATTGACCGGTCTGGCAAAGCGTGATATAATCAGTGTTATGGCCTATCCAAACCCCATGGTCGACTATTTGATCATTTCGATAGAGCAAATAAAAACAAGAAATTTAGAATTTCAATTCCTCGATATGCAAGGCAAGCTTTTGGTTAAGGATAAAATCATCAATGAAGAAACCAGGATTACGCCCCCGCTGCTAAAAAATGGTTTCTTTATTTTGTCGAATTCATAGAAGGAGATCGATTATTACAATCGATAAAAATAATCAAGAATTAGTACCATGAAGTGGAATTTAAGTTTTGTGTTTTTATTACTTAGCTGTACTAGGTTTTTAGCCCAAGCACCCGAAAAAATGAGTTATCAGGCCATCATGCGCAATGCGGACCAAAGTCTGGTAAGTGCTTCCAAGGTTAACCTTATAATGGTTTTGCGGCAAAAGTCGGTTACCGGAGCGGTGATTTATGAAGAGACCCATTCCACTTCTACCAATGACAATGGTTTGGTATCCTTGGAAATTGGAAAGGGGACGGAATCGATTGGAGATTTTTCAATGATACCTTGGGCAGAGGGTCCATTTTTCCTGGAGATACAAGCAGATGTCAACGGGGGCACGAACTATGAGCTAATGGGCGTCAGCGAGCTGTTGAGCGTGCCCTATGCCCTTCATGCGAACACAGCGCAGAAACTTGCTGGAGGTGCTGGGGAATATGCCAGTAAAGCTAAAATTGTTTCCTTCAAGTTCAATAGAGACATCCTGCCCACCGATATAGGGAATACCATAGAATGTACCAGTTCGGCAACATTGACACTCACTAAGGATTTTAATATGGAAATTGGGGAAACCATCAATTTGGAGGCGCACAACGGAGCGGTCTTGAACATTATGGCCGACACGGGCGTTACCATCAACTACACCATCGATGGAGAAGCTGATTTAGTGAGTGACCCAAGAACCGTAAGGTTCGGCCTATTGCGAAAAATTGCGATCAATGCTTTTATAATATCCGGACAATGAGGTTTTTAATCTGTTTGTTGATGTTCTCGGGCACTGTTTTAGCGCAGCACTACCATTATGCCCTTGATAGCGATACCCAAAGTTCGGTGAGTACAGGATCGACCTACACCCTTAATGAGGCGTCAATCACCAGCGCCGGGGTGTATCGTGGGGAAACTTTGTTGCGCACTTTATGGAGCAATGAGCAAAAGGAGAAAGGCAGCCATTCCGTTGCATGGGATGGTCTGGATGATGAGGGCAATAGGGTAGCAGCTGGAACCTACGACATTAAGGTGCTATCCAACAATGTGCAATATGAATGGGAAGGGGCCAAGATCGGTAACACCTCCAAAAATTTGACGGGGGCGAACCGCTATCATGGGTTGTCCGGGTTTTTTAAGTTCGTCGTCGTCGATAATGCCATCTATTGGAGCAATGGGTACAATGAACAAAGGACGGCGGCCTACAAATCTTCCATTTTAAACCCACAGGTCACTGCTCCGGTTCTTGAAAAAGGTGGTGTCATTAAATACATTTGTGCGGATACGAAATATGTGTATTGGAGCGCGCACGATGCACACGCAAATATTTCTTTTGTATTTGTCACAACATTGGCCAATGATACAGAGCATAGGTTTTCCAATTCAAAATCGATCGCGGTCACCTACAGCAGAACCTATAGCTCTGCACTTAACATCGTACCGGGCACCAATTCCTTTATTACCGGCCTAGCGCGCAGCGGCAGCTATCTCTATATCGCCAGACAATTAGAGAATACCATCCATGTCTTGGATCTCACAACAGGAGGTACCCTAGTCCAGATCATCAATTCCATCGCTGCGCCGAGGGAACTTACCGCGGATGAAAACGGCAATCTTTGGATGATCTCAGGCAATGGCAAGGTGTCAAAATGGGCCTTGAATCCAAATGGAAGTATCGGGGCGGAGATCATTTCGCTTTCCAGCCTGGAACAACCCTTAACGCTCGGATTATCGCCCAATGGCAATCAACTTGCGATATGTGATGGGGGAAATCGACAACAAGTACGTTTTTTCAATAGCATCTCCGGGGCAGAAGATACCCCATTCGGTCAGTTGGGAGGCTATAAAAACAGCCCCGAAGTAAACAATTATAAATTCTATTTTACGGATTTAAAAACAAGAAAATTCGATGCCGATATCTATACGGCTCAAGAGAACCATGCGGCCATCAGCTACCAGAGCGATGGTTCGTTCTGGGTATTGGATACGGGTAACAATCGCATGATGCATTATGACCAAAACCGCAACTTTATTGAAAACATTCAGTACACTCCGGATTGGCTCATGATGTCGGTAGATAAAAACAACGGCTCCAGATTGTTTGTGGATTTTTTGGAATATGAAATCGATTACAATGAAGAAGATGTTGCGAAGTGTTGGAAACTGAAAAAAAATTGGGGCTATACTATCACGGATGGAAATAATAATAATTTTGGAAAAATAAGGGAACCAGTCACTTTGAGCAACGGGAAGACCTATTTTTTATTGACGGAAGGTTCTAACTTGATAATATCGGAACTATCAAAGCAGGGTATAAGACCCACGACTAAGGTACTTAATGGTTTTGACTGGGTATGGTTAGGGGATGGAACCTTGGTATTTGCCAACCAGGCAACACTTGGTGGAGAGGTAACTTGGGAAAGATATGTTCTGACCGGTTTTGACGCCAATAGCAATCCTCAATTTTCCCAGGGACAAATATTGGCTCAAAGAAAGAATATAGCGAATGACGAACCTCTCTATAGGGTTGGTGCATGGCTAAGCGTCGCATTTTTAGAAAAAAACCAACTAGTCACATTTGATGGGAGGCCCGAAGAAAATGGGATGGGAGATGGATATCATCTCTGGGTCTTTTGGATACCGAATACCAATGAATGGCTCTTTAAGACTTCAAAAGCAACGGGATCGTCCTATAATGGCGAATATCCCTTGGATGGACAGTTTCGATACAGGAAACGGGGTGCATAATGCAGGGAGTAAAGCCATGGTTTTCGGGAATAACATTGTTTGGGGCTATTATGGGGAATTTTGGAAAGGGAGGATTTCAGACCAATCAATATGCCCATTATTGGAAAAATGGCCTTCTTAATCAAGTCTTCGGAACCAATTGGACCAAAAACCCAAACGGTTTGCAAGAGACAATGATAATGGAGGTCCTGTTTTTACTCCTTTTGAAGGAATGGCCGGAAATGCCCTTACGCCCCTATGTGGTCGCCCATCCTTTTGATAATGACATTGGCTTATCTACTACATCCCGATGAATCACTGGCATGGGGGCATCCACCGCTGGAAAATCTCCAACCTAAAAAGTATCAAGAACATACCATTCCCGTTTCGCTACCGTGATCAGACCGACTTAATCCTGTAAGGCGATATTCTCGAATTTTCTCATGACGTTGTTGAGCGATAAATGGGTTTCGGCATAAATGTGGGCATTTCGAGTCATAAGGGTTTCCCTTTCAAGGGATAAGGCGTCGCTTATTCCCCGATTAAAGGCATGCTGATCTTCCGCATCCACCAATATTCCCATTTTATGTTTATCGACCAGTTTATATAGTCCTGGATCTCTTGTTTGCGGTAATCATGGCCGATCCACCTACAGACAAAATGGTATTTAGTTTGGAAGGCATTACCGAATCCGAGGCTTGCATTTTTTGTACCACCAAATGTAGATTCGCCATGTTCAAAAAAGCATTGAATTTATCATGGGGTTGAAGGGGGAAAAAGAATACATTTCCCCAAACATGATTTTTGGACCATATCTTCAAGTTTATCCTTGTAGGGCCCAGTGCCGCAGATAATGAATTTCAATTTTTCGAATTGAATAAATTCCTTGGCTGCATAAATGATGGACTCCAAACCCTGCTTTTCGCCAATTCCCCCCGAATAAAGAACAATCTTGTCCGAAGGATTAAATCCAAACTTTTCCTTGAGTCGATCACGATCGGGTATCGGAAAGAACAGTTCCGTATTGCTCCAGTTTGGGAACAATACCACCTTCTTCTCCGATTTTTTTTGGATCTTGGTGGCCATGGATTCCGAAATGCTGCTCACCGTATCGGAATGAGTCATAATATAACGCTCCAGTTTAAATAGGATATTGAGCAGCATGGGCGATTTTATCATTTGAAGGTCCCTTGCAATTTCTATTTGAAGATCTTGAATGTGATAAATATGCCTGGCCCCCCGTATTTTTTTATAAAAATGTCCGATCAATCCAATTTGAAATGAAGGGGCCACGGTGAGCACATAATCGTATTTTTTTTGTGGCAAAATGCATACCAGCTGGAAGAACGCGGAGAGAAAAAATGTGATGTCCAACAACATCCTTTTAATTCCTGTTGGTTTAGCCGGGATATACATGGGGCAACGATAGATCTTTATTTCTGCCCCGGATGAAATTTTTTGAATATCCTTGCTGTACCAAAATCGTTTTTTGCGATAGGGCTCCTGTACACTCCATTGTGGATAGTATGGATAAGTGGTGATCACGCTACAATCATAGCCATTTACCGCTAGCCAATTTATCATTTCGGAACTATATTTTCCAATTCCGGTCAGTTCAGGATAGTAGTTGTACCCGATCAATAAATTTCGTTTCCGCATAAGCTATTATTTTAGCAGAGTACCAACCTTTTGGTGTTATACGGCACTAGACCGCCTACTATTCTAAATTTGCTAATTAGTTAATTTTAAAATTAATAGGAAATCATTTTCGAGAATTGTCATGGATTGATAGAACAATCACAGGTTAACCGTAATAATAACAAAACAAATCAAGAAACAGAAGTTTTCTTGATTAATTTACCTATAAATTATTAACAATAACTTTAAGGGTAGTCCGATTTCCAGCATGATCTCCAATGGGTTTATACCGCTATTAAATATTCATTGCTATCAGATTTAATTCCAGCGTTGTCTTGTAAAATCTTTTGGCATTGTTCGGCAAACCAAATTGGCTCCAATATTTGATGTAACCACCGAACCAGCAGTGATTACCGTATCAATACCAATGGAAACATTGGGCCCTACAAAGGTGGCTGCCCCGATCCAGCAGCCATCTTGCAATGTTATCGGCCCATTTCTATAGGTCATAACGGGGTCCTTATAATCGTGATTACCCCCACATAGAAAGGCCCGTTGGGAAATACAAACGTCATTGCCGATCTTAAGCGACTCAAAATTCAGGATAAACACTTCCTCCCCAATCCATACATGATTTCCTATTTCGAGCTTCCATGGAAAAAGAATGTTGACCCTGGGTTTGATGATAAGACCCTTACCGACTTTTGCCCCAAATAGACGTAATAAAGTGGCTTTAAACTTATTGGGATAGGGCAATGCCGACATAAAAAATAGAACCTTGGTCAAATACCAGCAAATCTCTTTCCATCTCGGGGCACCTCGGTCGAGATTTATAGTGGCATCAAAATCTTTGAGCCTAACCCTTGTTGTTCGATTTTCCTCCTGCATTTCTAATTTATTGGGTTGCTATTGTGAAATGGCGTTTAATAGGTTTTGGGCAGCCTTGTCAGTTGTGAAGTGCTTATCAAAGGCTTTCTTTCCATTGTCACCCATCTTTTTTTGTTCATCATGGGTGAGCTTTTCCCATTCTTCCATCAACTTCAGGGTTCCAGTAAACGTATCCGTTGCTACAATACCAGCCTTGGTCTGTATGATCTCATGCCAGATATTGACCTGATCCGAAATGAGCACCGGTTTACCACAAGCCAGGGCTTCAACGACGGCAATGCCAAAATTTTCTTGATGGCTCGGCAAAATAAACGCTTCACAGCCATAGAAAGCGCCCCATTTTAAATCTCCTAAGAGCATACCTGGAAAAATAACGGAATCCTTTTCGGCATTGAGGTCTGGAGAATTGCTTTGACTTTTTGTCCGTACGGACTCTCGATACCTGGTCCGGCTATGATCAATCTTGGAAAGCCCTTGCGAAAATGTTTGATATAAGCATCGACCAGAAGATCGACACCTTTTTTCTCATCGATGCGGCTTAAAAAAAGAAAATAAAGTTCATTTTCATTTAAATTACATGTTTTTCGAAATTGTTCGATCATGCTTTTTTGATATGCAGGGGGCGCCTGGATGCCATAACCGACATTGAACTCCGCTTTCGGTTTGTAAGGAACAAAAGTCTCTCGGGCCAACCGCAGTTCGACCTCACAGGTAAACAAGATACCGTCGGAATTATTAATGACTCGGTGTTCTATGAATTTCCAATAGAACCAGTTGCGAATGGCTTTTAATTTTCGATCTGGCGCTTTTTGGAAATAAGGGTCAAGCATGCCATGGGGCATCACATATAATTTTATATCTTCCAAACCTTTCTTTTTATGGGCAGTTACAGCCTTTTGGGCCGCATAATCATAATATTGCCAAAGACCGTGTACGATCACCACATTGAACCTGCCGAGATTGGTTTCAAGCCATGGCAGTAACCTTGTACCATATCCCCAAGGTCCAGTGGCAGGTCCGAGGGCAGGGATCGGAAATGCATCTGTGTGCAGAAAGTTGGCGTGTGGATCGTCCAAGCTAACCACCTCATTATATGCCCCAAGTTTTTCAAGTGCTGGAATTGAATTTCGAATCCCCTGACAAGGACCGCCTTGTGAAGGGTCCATGCTCCCGATTACCCGTAATATCTTTAATTGATGTTTGATGGATGCCATTTTAAACCGTTATTCTACTGGGTTTTTGATCGTTGAGCCAATGACCCAGCACACACCAGTGCCAGACCCTGGTCCAGTGTAAGTATCCGCTTTCAAAATTTTTCTTCTGTTCGATAGGATCTTGCAATCCCAACCATTCGGAAGCAGCCATAACCCCTGTATTGGTAAATTCGGCTAAGGGCCCCTTAATCCAGTCTTTCATCGGTAATTCAAATCCTTGCTTTGGACGGTCGTATACCTCCTTTGGCAATTCATTTTTAAAGGCTTCGACCAATAAAGGTTTTACTCCTTTCCCTTTTTTATAGCGTTGGGGCAGACTTAAAACTTCCTCGACCAAAATATGATCTAAAAAGGGGACCCGTATTTCAAGACCCACTGCCATACTCATTTGATCACTGTCCCGCAACAACATCGGAATCATGTAGGATTGAATTTCTGCCCACGATATCTTTCCAATCGTATCAAGACCCTGCATAGTATTCGGTATTGCTGAAGTTTCCATACCGAACCCTTGACGCTTCAATTTTTCAATGGAGGTAAACCGTCTGCGATTTCGGGTGAGTTCCCAAATATCATAGTTTGGGAGGTTCCCTAATTTCTCCCTAATGGATTTCGGCGCCATGTTGATAAGTCCTTTTGAAACTTCAAAGGGCAATAAACCCAGCCATTCGAGCCAAGGCACATTTTTAAAACTGGGATATCCCGCAAAAAGTTCATCCCCTCCAAGCCCCGATAGGGCTACTTTAACCCCTTTATCCCTTACCGCTTTTGACACGATATAGGTATTGAGGGCATCGATCGGATGGTAGGTCCATGCAATGCACTGCCTGTTGTACCCATTCCAAACAATCGTTTTCGTCTATGATAATTTCGGTATGGTTGGTTCCCGCCTTTTTAGCTACCTGTTGTGCAATCGATCGCTCATCCAAATCACTTTTTGGGAATCCAACTGTGAAAGTATTGAGGTTGTTTCCGAGCTCCTTAGCGGCAATCAGGGTCACGATACTTGAATCGATACCGCCGCTTAAAAAGGCCCCTACGGCAACATCGGAAATTAGATGCTCCTGAATGGCGGTCATAACCAAAGCTTTAACGTGTACTTCGGCTTCATTCGAAGTCTTTACTGATTGTTCTCGTTAAGGGAGGTTTGGGCCACCAAATACTTTTTTCAATGCGACCATGGGCACTTATCCTTACCCAACCCCCGGGACTCAACGATTCAATTCCCTTGATGATCGCACCGGTTCCCGGCAACCGTCCAAATCCTATATATTCGTTCAAAAATAGTTGATTGGGTACGAATCGCCCTTGGGCAATCAACGATCGGACTTCGGAGCTAAAACTATAAGATGATTTGGTTTGCTTTATCCAGAGTGGCTTTATCCCGAGCCTGTCCCTGACCAACAAAACGGAATCGTCTTTGGCATCGTGTATAGCGAAAGCGAACATGCCTTTGAGTAAAGGCAAACTTGCCATATTTTGTGCTGCGAATAATTCCACCAGAGTCTCGGTATCGGAATTCCCTCGCCATTGGATTGCCGGAAGTAACCTCCTTAAACTTTGATGATTGTAAATTTCCCCATTAAACGTAATGGTGAAACGACCGGTACTATCTTGCATCGGTTGTTTCCCCGTAGGGGATGGATCGATAATGGCCAATCTTGTATGGCCAAAATAAACGGTACCCTTATCATTTTCCCATTGCCCATTACCATCAGGACCACGGTGCGCTATTGAATCTAGATTCAGCGTGATGTCGGTACTCGATTTATAAGAAACTTGGCCCAGTATGCCGCACATCTAGTATTTTTTTAAAACAGATAGATAAATGCTTTCGATTTCATCCAGGGCTTTTTGGGTGTCAAATCGTTTGGAATTTTGAATTCCAGCGTCGATAACCTTTTTTCGTTCATTACTGGATAATGAAAGCACTTTATTTATAACATCGGCACCTTCATTTGCCCATTGCTTTACATGAGCAGCAATGGATGGCATGCGTTTTAAGTAAAATCCTGCATCAGCCGCTACTTCCGTCATCGGTGCTTCACCAGTTGTGATTACAGGACAGCCTGATGCCATCGCTTCCGCGATGGGCCAACCGAAACCTTCCGCCAAGGAAGGGAATAAAAAAACGCTGGCCCCTGAATAAGCAAGCTTCACTAAGTCATCTCCAATATTCGTAAGCCAATGGATATCCGATCGATAACCAGAAGTTGTCTGAATTTCAATCAATTCATCCGATGGTGGTTCACCGATCATCAGCAACGGCAAGCTTGACAGCCCGCGTTCCCTCAAGGCATTATATATTTTCAATACGCCCTTTCTGTTTTTGTACCAAGGGTTGCCCCCTACATGTAAGATATATCCTGAAGTTAGATCAAGTCCGGTTTTTTCGGCAACAGCAAGGATGGCCATTTCTTGCTTTTGAGGTGAAAATGATTGATGAAAGCCGTTATAGACCACATCGGAAATCGAAGGAATTTTTGGTAAAAAACGATGAAGATCATTTTGTGTTTTTTTGGATACCGAAATAAAATGCTTCCCTTTTACATATCCGTTGCGAATCAACTTTTGATATAGTTTCCCAGTCCATCCGGTTCTGTTTTCGCCAATTTCATTATTGGCCGAGCGTTGGGCCAAAAAATCATGGCAATGGATTACATGCGGTAAATGGGAGACCAAGGGCACCCAAGGCCCCAAGGCCTGGTCGGTAAACACAAAAAGGGTTTGTGACCCTACATGTCTTAACTTTTTCTTTACGGTTTTTGGAAAAAAAAGAAACTGATCGATATAACCAAGCCACTTTTTCATAAAACTAGGAGCCGGTATTTTAATCGCTTTCGGATCGGGCGACCAAACGGCTATTTGATGCCCTCGTTGCCTCATACCCTCTGCCAGCATATGGGTAAATCGGGGCATACTTTGAAGGTTCAGAAAATCGGGGTGTGTAAAAAAGACAATGTTCATATATAAATCACCATTCAATGCGGTGGTAAGCGTATTTTTTTAAGCTTCATGCTTTAAATTAAAAGCGGCAATTGTCATGCCGGCGATCAAGGTGCTGAATCCGAGGGTGGTGGGTTGGCCCCATTGGCCGTTGGGGAGTGTTAACAGGCAAAAGCCCAATAATAGCCAGGGCAACAGATTGCCAAATGCCAAGGCCCTGAAGGAATTAACGGCTAAATAAACGCTTAGCCCAAGCCGTATTGCGATAAAAGCAAGGCCCAATAATAGGCCCGACTCACCGACCAACCTGGCCCATTCATCTTCGGCATAGATGAGCATGACTTTCTCGCCTGTGATTAATTGCCCTCCGGCGTTGGTGCCCATTCCTAATCCATGGCCAAAAAACGGGACTTCCGAACTGTTTGAAATCGCATTGACCATTCCGCCCAAATAGCGATCGATCAGGGTGCCGCTGACCCCGCCCTCATATCTGGTGGCGCCCTCAAATCTCGCAGTAAATGCTTCTATGGGCGTTTCTAGGTAGCTTGTATTTAGGAATGCCCATAATAAAACCACCGATGCCATGGCCCCAAAAATGAGTTTTGGCACATATTTTGATTTTCTTGCCACCGCGAATACGGCAAAAAGAACAATTAGGAGGGTTTGATAAAACAAGGTTCTGCTTATTGAAAACGGAATGGCTGCCAACAAACAAATCGTCGCGGTGATGAGCACCATCCTGTTCACCAGACCTGGTTTTAGCCAGAAATAGAGAATAAAACAACTTAGGACTCCATAAAATTGGGTAAGGCCAGTGATAAACGAAAAGGTACCAGGGGGACGAAAGTAGCCCAATGCCCCAGAAAAACCAGCTCCTTCCAAATCCCCGCCCAGCCCGCGGTTGACCCAGGCAGATTGCGGACTATAGAATTGGACGATCATCAGCAAGGTCATGGGCATGGCGATATAGAGCAGCACATTGCCCATTTTAAGAACATCTTCCCTGTCAAATACTTTTCCGATGACAAAAATCAATGGAAAATGGAGCAAGGTGATGCGCGCGCCATATAAGCAAACCGCCAAATTGCCATGTCCTAAAATAAAGGTGGTACCTATGGCCAGTATGCTCACAAAGACCATACTGCGAAGAAAAATGTTCGCTTTAAGCAATCCATTTTTGTAGGCTGCATAAAGCAACCATAACGCCAATGGATCCCGTATCAGTGCCAGGGGTCCGGTCAGGGTCGGTAAAAACCATTTTCTAAGGGCACCCTCAAAAAGCAATAGAAATAGATAGAGCCATATCCCTATTTTAATTGATTCCTTAGTATTTCCCCAAGCCATATAGTCTTATTAGCACATTTAAGATCAAAATTCAATTCAGCAAATTACAATAGCGAATACAACGACTATTATTTTTCCAAGTGCAACTATGAGGTTAACGGTTTTAGGTTCGTCAATACGGTGTTAAAACTATAATTTGCTATAATTTCCCTTGATGATTTTGTTTTGGTAAGCGCATTCTCAGTGAGTACCTTGGTAAGCCCGCGGGCTAATTCTTCAAAATCTCCAGTTCTGAATATAAAACCATTGTTTCCAACCTCCACCAAGTCATCGGAGCAACCTGTTAAATCGGAAAGCACCAACGGCAGGTCGAAATTCATGGCCTCATTTACCGAAAGCCCCCAATTTTCTCCTAATGAAGAACACATGACCATGACATCGGCCATGGCATAGTATTCTGCTATTTTGGATTGATTTACGAAACCGGTCAAAATCACTTGTTTTAATGATAATTCTGTGATAAGACTTTCCATGGAATCCCTTAGGCCACCTTCGCCAACCATAATCAGCCAACAATCAGTGCGATCCAATAATTTAAAGGCCCGTAGCAGATCTAAGGGTCTTTTCATTTCAACATATTTGCCTGAAAACACAATAATCTTATCATTAACAGGAATATCCATATTTTTCTTCATCACATGAATCTTGTTTATGAGCCTTTTATATTCTGCGCCAAATCTATCATTGTCAACAGCAAATGGGGTTGATATCAATCGGGAATCAGATATCCCATAGCTCTTATAGAATAAAAAGTTTTGCTTTCCTATATAAAGAAAATAGTTGATTCTTGGAAATAGGATATATTTTAATCCAAACTTTTTGATTTTCTGTTTCCATCCTTTTTTATAGCCTTCTTGATTGTTCGGCATATCATTGCGTAAACATATCGTATGGCCTCTGAATTTACCTAGCATTAAAATCAGAAACAGGGTAAAATAATGCCAACCATGCACGACAATAACTGATTTTGGCTCCCTGAAAAGATTCCTGATCATACCAAAATTCATCAAACCAAAAAACCCGGAATCAATGGAAGGTTTCCATGAATAATTCTTAAAAAAGCGATGCCCATAGCCTTGAAGCAGGGGAATATCCCATTTTACATTAACTCCAAATCCCGAATCCAACCGACCTTTAATGGAATGATCAGAGCAATACCATGCTAAGGTTTTGGTACCATTGTCGTTCATATATTTATACATGGGGGCAAAATACTGGATGGGATGGGAATTGATAAATATAATTTTCTTCAAAATTTGATAATAAATGTGGTTAAATAATTTTCTCAATAGTACTTGCCAATTGGTCCCCATAATTTTTCCAGGCCCAATTCCGGGCCGATTCCTTGGCTGCTTTACCCACTTCTTCTATTTTTTGGGGCTGGATCAACAATTCTTCAATCTGTGTTTTTAGCGCTTCCGTGGAGCCAGCTTTAACAAGCCATCCATCCTTGCCATGAGTAATTATGTCTGGCCCAGCTGTTCTTTCCGTGGTAATAACAGGTGTGCCTTGCGACATGGCCTCTGTTATGACAAGCCCAAACCCCTCGAAAAGCGATGGAAAGACCAATACATCATTTTGCCGCATCAACTCCAGCACTTTATGATGGGGTAAGGTCGGAATCCAACGATGTTTGGTCAGGACATCATCTAAAACCGCGCAGTTTTCAAGGGGTTTATGGCCTACGACCGTTAATTGAACTCTATTGCCTAAAGCCTTGACTGCTTCAAAGAGGTATGCAATACCCTTACGTTGTGATAACCCTCCAACAAACAGAAGTTTTAAAGGCCTAGGATCATCTTTACTCGGATAGTTTCTCTTGCCTTCAAAAACTGGGGGATATCCATAGGGAATGACATGCACTGGTGCTAACTTGCCGGGATAGGCCTTTAAACTATTGGCGGTGAAACTGCTTGCAACAAATATTTCATCGGCCAATTGCAATTCCTCATCTTTTTGAGCAAGTTTTTTTTGTGAATCACTTAATCCGGTCAATGTACCGGCCCATTCAGGCAAGGATTGTCGTTCATGTTCCAAAATTCTGTGGGCTTCCCTCCAATATCCAATGGGCAAATCATAAAGACATAGCATTCCAAACTTTTTGGCTTCACGAAATGAATGCACCGCCGTATCCTCACAACTATACACTCCAATTGATCCTTTTTCAAATGCAACTTTAATGTTTTTGGCCACATACATATCCAGATTTCTGGTTATTGAGTTGATATTGAATATGTCGTTTTCAAAACGTATCAATGATGAGAGTCCAGCTTTGGTAGCAATTAAACGGCCGATTTCTCGCCATGGACACATTTTTACATAAGGCTCCAGTACAGGGTTAAAACGCCTACGCTGAATGGCGGAAAGTCCCTTAATACGACTCAAAATGTCTAATTGATTGCCTGGAAATACCGCTAAGGTGGTATAGTAAGCAGCCAACAACTGGGCTTGTTCCAAACCTATTGCAGCCGATTGGGTATTGGCATTGTTTGTGATATTCGTAATTACGATTTTCATGCACTTATTTTTGGTATCTTTCTGCGCAGCACTCCGGATACATTACTTTCATTTATGGCTATTTTTATATTTGTCAGGTACACTTTAGATTATGTTGATTATTGGCCAAGACATTTTTTAGCGAATCCAAAAACATGCCCGTAACCTTGGTTAATGAGTTATGGGTATAGTTCGATTCTTCAAGTTCGGCAAGCCCTGTCGTAAGTGTCCCCGTTCTATAAAGAACCACCTCCCTTGATTTGGGCCAATCCAAAATATCCTTTGGTTGCCAATCTCTGGCCACACATAGTACAGGCAGATGGTGAGCGCGCATTGCCGCTACCGATCCACTTTTTTCGACTACAGCAAAAGGCGTTGTTGTAATTCCGATAGAGGCTTGGGAAAGTACTTTTGATATTATTTGAGCAGATTGTTCCCCCATATTATTTATTGCAAAACCATGTGATTGCCAGAGCCTCGTCCACCTTTTAAGTTCTTGACCACACTTGCCAATTGTGACCAAACTGGCCGAAGCATTTTTATGCTGAAGGTATTCTGCCAATTCGTCAACAAAAGCTTCTATCGGTGCGCCAGGTTGAATGCTCCCAAACAGTACGAAATTCAAATTATTATTTGCTAGGAATCCTCGCTTGTAGTCATTTCCGGAAGCATTGAAACTTATAGGTATATTGGAGAACAATGGTAAATATTTAGCCCTTATTCCCATGATTTTCAATTTGGTGAGGTATACCTGCGTTTGGGTATGAATTGCTTCTGGTTGTAATTTAGCGCATAGAGATTTCAAGATATACCTTTGAAGCATTCCGATGAGCCGGTCTTTTGTGCTGGCATCGGTTTCCATACCTATGCACAATTCATGAAACATGAAGTGCCATTTCCTGCCCTTGCCCAAGAACTGTAAGTTTTTGGCCAATCTTAATGGGATTCCCTTGCTTTGATAGGAATATGGGACATATTGTAGACTTACCCATTGCGGATTTTGTTCATCAATCCAAATATATGCTTTTTGTAACCTGGTTGCTTCTGCAAAATGTGCGGGCAAGCGCAATGATGTTATTTTCACCTCCCCGTCAAGTTGATCAGTGAAATCGAATTCGTTTACAAAGGAATCCTTTAACGCAAGCATGCCCACGGAATGGCCCAGTCTCATCAATTCGCCGGCCAATCTTCTGGTATAATCGCCTACCCCGTCACGCCCAGGCTCAATACAACCACAGATAAAGATTATACTAAAGACTTGCATTTACTATACCGATTTTTGGCAGTAACAGTTACGGGCGTACGCCTACTTTTTGTGCGGGAATGCCTCCCCAAATTTCATATGCAGGAACAGATTTGTTGACGACGGCCCCTGCGGCTATGATGGACCCTTTTCCAATGGTAACGCCCTTTAAAATGACAGCGTTACAGCCGATCCATACATCCTCAGCAATAGTAATTGGTGCCTCTATGGCCATTGAACGATTCATAGGGATAGTCCTATCAATATACCCATGGTCATGATCGATAAATCGACAACCCGAGGCAATGAGTCCATTTCTCCCGATCCTGATTTCCTTGGTAATATTAAATTCGCAATGAGAACCAACAAAGGTATTGTCGCCGATATCAATGGCTATTCCGCTGTCCCAGATGCCATCGTATTTAAAATAGATTCCATGTTCCAGACGACAATTTTTCCCTAAAGAGACTTTATGGGGCCAAGTGACAAAAAGGTGGGGTATTTCGGTGTTTTTCCCGATTCTCATTCCCAAAATGCGCCAGTAAAACTTCCTGAAAAAGGAGGCAATACCCAAAAAAAACCTGTTCCTAAGTACAAATCCTGCTTTTTGAACGAAGCGCCGCATATCCAATTAAATTCTTGAATTACCTAACACGGTAAATCCTTAAAATGATTGATTTATTTTTTTGAAACCTTGTAATTTCCCAGATACAATATATCCAAGCCCGACGTAAAAAAAGTGCGTATCGCATCGGTAGGATGGCATACATTGGGTTCGCCCTTCAGGTTAAAAGAAGTATTCATCACCACTGGAACACCTGTTATTTTTTTGAATTCATTGATCAAATTCCAATATCGCGGATTCGTATCCTTACTTACGGTTTGAGGTCTCAATGTACCGTCAACATGCACGACGGCAGGTATTTTATCAGCATAGCCTTCTTTTACATAATCCGTCAAGATCATGTATGGTGAAGACTTGATGTTTTGCAGGACGTTTTCAGCGTCTTCTACAAGTAAAGAAGGGGCGAAGGGGCGCCAGTTTTCACGGTATTTGACCACTTCATTGACCTTATCTTTCATTTCGGCTGTTCTGGGATCCGATAATATGGAACGATTGCCCAAGGCCCGAGGGCCAAATTCGTCCCTGCCCTGAAACCATCCGATGAGCTTTTCCTCCGATAGTTCTTTGGCGGCATCTGCTTCCACGGCATCGACATAGCTGTAGGACAAATGGTATTTCTCCAATATCGCCTTTATTTCGTCCTTGGTGTATTCATTGCCCAAATAAGGATAAAAGTGGTCTTTTTGAAGCGTTTTGTTCAAATAAAATGGATATAAGGCAGCACCAATGGCCGTACCATCATCGGTTGCGGCTGGTTGTATAAAGAATTCCTCCAATGCCAGTTCCCGCATGATCAAACCGTTGGCCTTGCAATTGAGCCCCACCCCTCCTGCCATTCCGATCGATTTGATATTGTATTTATCGGTATAGAATTTGATAAAATTCAAGATAGTCTGTTCATAATGGTACTGGGCGGAGTGCGCCAAATCTTTAAGATCATCATCATGTATTGCTTCCTCATCCGAATGTGGTCGGATGATTTCTTTCCCATTCAAATCCAATTTTTCCACATTGAGTAACTGTGCGTAGTTCACGTCATAATCACCATCCTTTGAATTGATCAAATGCGCCAGATCAAAGGATTTTTTTCCAAATGGGGCCAGCCCCATCACCTTCCACTCATCCGAATATTTGCGGAAGCCGCACATTGAAGTCATTTCCGCATAATAAAGGCCCAGGGAATTTGGAAAGTTAATTCGTTTGATCAAATTGAGGTTGAATCCCGTTTTTAAGTATACCGAGGTAGATTCACTCACGCCACGCCCATCGACTACGAAAATGAGGCTTTCTTCATAGCTTAAATAGGGCAAAACACTCAAGGCATGGGCCAGATGATGATTGATATGGATGGTTTTTTTGGGATCTAGATCATGCATAGCCAATGCCACTTTTTCATCGCGGGTTGTTCGGCTGCGGTAGTAGTTGAAGAGATTCGCCGGGATGCTTTCATCCAATGTGCCACTTAGGTTCAGTTTTAGGTTTGCGGAAAAATAGTCCCTTAAGTTTGGGCCAGCCAAAAACCAATTCGTCAACCTCGTTCATGGTAATGCCTTTGTATTCCAAACATGCCTTGATGGCATTTATCGGAAAATTTCCGTCTTGTTTCTCTCTCGAGATGCGTTCTTCCGCAATGGCGTACTCGATTTTACCATCAACCGCCAATGCGGCCGAAGCGTCATGGCCGAGGCCTCCTATATAGTTTATTCCTATTGTTATCATATATGAAATCCCTGCGAAAGTGGTTAGGCTAAGTATAGTTTAATCAAATTTATTTGGGATAGGCATAAAAATCGTTGGAAGAGTTTTTTTCAACGATATAATTCAGATTCTCCAAAAATAAGGTAGCGTCATCTTCCTTAATTTCGAGAAGCTTCATTCTTGTGGGATTGTTTTCAAAAAAAATATGCTTGATTTTTTTTTGTTTTAAAAGATTTTTTGCACCATAAAGTACCCAGGTGTCTGCACCTTCGGTATCTATTTTTAAAACATCTATCTTAACTAAATTCATATCAGTGGCATAGGAATCAAGGGTATTGACCTGTACTTCTATTGAATTGGCATTGATTTGAGTGGAAAATCCGCCCCAACCTGTCTGTTGGTCCTCCAAAACCATGTCAAAATTCAGCATACCTATCTCTTTGCCGAGTGCGACTGGATTGATATCGACTTGGTTCTTAAGTCGATTTTTTTCAATATTATTGTTTAGGGCTTTGATATTTCTGGGAGATGCTTCAAAGGCATGAACTTTGTTTTTTTCATTTTGAGAAGCCCAAAGACAAGAGAAGTAACCATAATTTGCGCCTACATCAATTAGGACACCTCCTTTTTTGGCCAAACCAATTATATTCTTGGTTAAATCCAATTCATAGTAGCCATTAAAAATAATAGACTTGTGCCCAACATCATGTTTGGATAAATCAAGCCTTAGCTTCTTATCGAAGCACAAACCCACATCTTTATCATTAATGTTAGGAAAGAAGCTTTGAATTTTCCAAGTAATCCTTTCCCTGAGTGTGAGTGGGTAAATAAATTTAGTGAGCATTGTACGAAAAGTTATATTGTTCCATAGTTAGTGAAGAAATCTTTTATAGTTAATGTGATAGGTGAGATTCTTTACCCTATCCCCAATTTTTTTTGCAGGAACGCCTCCCCAAATTTCATATGCTGGTACAGACTTAGTCACCACGGCACCTGCAGCAATCACAGCCCCCTTATGTATATTAACACCTGGAAGTACCATGGCCCTTGTGCCGATCCAAACATAATCTTCAATTGTTACCCCTTTATTTTGGCCTTCAAAATCGGACGATCTCACATCATGATCGGCCGTAAGTATGATAACGTCCTCTGCAATTCCAACATTTTCTCCTATGGTTAGGATTCCACGACTATCGAGCCTGCATCTTGGACTGATGACAACGTTTTTCTTAAGGGTCAGTCCTGAAGATATATCAAACCTACAGTTCATAAATATGGAACAATTTGGGCCAATTTTAAATTTCATTACTTTTCTATAGAACCATAAGCGCAGGCGATGACTGGGCACCTTGGAAATAATTTTGTTGCAGATATACAACTTAAATTCGGCCAATA
>CAVQAW010000008.1:0-641224 GCA_963710535.1 uncultured Flavobacteriaceae bacterium | reverse complement strand
GGATTCGCCAAAGTTAAATCCTCCCAGTTCTTCTGCAACCACGGGCTTAAAAGCAGTTTCGTTTTTTGCCATGTGCATTAAGCCATAGGCGGTTGACCCGAACCAAATGCCGCCCTTCGAGTCTTCTGCAATCGCAAGGGTTGCCCCTGTATGAATGGGCTGATCGACATTTAAAATCTCATAAGGGGCCCGAACCCATTCGTCGGTTTTAGGCTGGTAGGCAACCAATTCCATGTTCTGGCAGGCTGCCCATAATCGATTTTGGGAATCCCTGAGAAAATTGAAAACCCGACCGCCCCCAGCGGCCGTATTGAAAATTTTGGCAAAATCATAGTTGATGAACTTGTTCTGTTTTCGTTCATATTTGGAGACCCCTTGATCGCTGGAGACCCAAATATCATGGTTTTCATCTTCCTCCAAGCCCCATAAAACATTGTTCTGCAAGCTAGAAGCCTTACCCGGGATATTCTTAAAGGTTTCCATCCGATACCCATCATACTTCTGCAGCCCATTGTTGGTGGCGATCCAGATCAGGCCATAGCTATCCTGAAAAACATCAAATACGTTCGTGGAAGCAAGGCCTTCGGAAATGGAGATATAGGTCGGATCGATCTGTTGTGTGCCTACCTGTGCAAAACCCATGGTTGCAAAAAGGCCGATCAAAGTATGGCGGAACAGCATGGTAATTCTCATCATTGTAAAAATTGGTTGGGTCATGGTAAATATACTGTTAATCATAAAAACGGACCCTTATCCTAAGGGTAAATCGATCGTTAAAGTGGTTCCTACGCCTTCCTTGGTTTCTACTGTAAGATTCCCCCCATGCGCCTTTACGATATCGTAAGATAGGGATAATCCGAGTCCCGTTCCCTGCCCGGTGGGCTTGGTGGTAAAAAAGGGTTGGAATATCTTCTCTTTTACTTTTTCGGGGATGCCATTGCCGTTGTCCCTGACCGAGATTTCAACTGTCCCGCCCCCGACCCCGCCCCCCCCGCCCCTGAAGGGGGGGGCAGTCGCTTGGTGCTCACCCAAACAGTGGGCTCATAGTCCTCCTCCGAAGCCTTGGCGAAGGAGGACTTTTCGTTCACGGCACCTCGACTCCGCTCGGTACAGGCATAAAACGCATTGGTGATCAAATTCAGGATAACCCGGCCCATGTCCTGGGGCACCACGTTTATGTTGCCGATTGAAGGGTCGAAATCGGTGTTCATGGTGGCGTTGAAGCCCTTATCCTTGGCCCGCAGTCCATGGTAGGCCAGGCGCAGGTACTCATCGCAGAGCGCGTTGATGTCGGTAGGTTCTTTCACGCCACTGCTGCTGCGGCTGTGCTGCAGCATGCCCTTGACAATGGCATCGGCGCGTTTGCCGTGGTGGTTGATTTTTACAAGGTTTTGTTTGATGTCCACCGATATGGCTTTTGCTTCTTCAATATCTCCTTTATCGAGTTCATCGTTCATCTCATCAACGAGTTCGTTGCTCACCTCCGAGAAGTTGTTCACGAAATTCAAGGGGTTCTGGATCTCATGGGCAATGCCCGCGGTAAGCTCGCCCAGGCTGGCCATTTTTTCGGACTGGATGAGTTGCGATTGGGTGGATTTTAGTTCAGATAAGGTATTTTGTAACTCTTCTTTTTGTTGCTCTAACTGCTTATTTACTTTTTGTTTGTGTCTGTTATTACGGTATAGTAAAAATGCGACAATCAGAAGCACGGCTAGGCCAGTTAATAGACCTGATAATCTTAGCTTGTTACGGTAGGCAGTTTTTGCATCTTCCAGCTCCTTGTGTCTTGCATCTTCTCTTGCTAAAAGGTCTTGAATGGTCTGAAAATTATTTACCCCGAATAAGGAATCTTTTGCTGTACTTGCAAGTTTATAATATTTAAGTGCCATAGCAGGTTGAACCGAATCGTACAACTCAGCAAGCAGATAGCCGTTGCGCATGATCCCTTTTCTAAATGATATTTCTTGTCCATAATTAAATCCTTTTAAAGCATAAAAATTCGCAGAATCTCGCAGGTTACGTTTTATGTATAACTCAGTAAAATCTGCACATAATTCGGAAGAACCTACAAAATCACCATTGTTTTGCGCCACCTCTAACCCTTTGTTGTAACTGGTGGCAGCTTCGTCATAATTTTTGTTCTTCACCTTTATATGCCCGTCTATTGCGAATACATACTGCAATAAAGATGGCAAAAGATCTTTTTGTTTTAAGGCGAGGTTTATATAGAAAGCTGCTGAATCCAGTTTGTTTATTTTCTCGTAAGAATCAGCTAACGCATAACGGTCTATAGCAACTTTGTCCAGGTATTTACTTGCTTCATCTGTATGTAACGCTTTTAAAAGATAGGCTTTGGCTTTTGGATAATTCTGGAGTTCAGCATATATACCACCGATACGGCGGTTGGCCCTTGCAATATCGTATGCAAGATTATTTTCCTCTGCAATTTTAAGCGACTTAAAAAGCAGTTCGAATGCTTCTGCATATTTACCCTGGTGCTCCATTAAACCGCTGAGGCCTGCTAATAGTCTTGCTTCGCCCCAGACATACGACTTTTGTCTGACCAAGCTGAGCCCTGTATTGTAATAATTTAAAGAAGAATCAACATTCACTCGTGCGTAAAAAAACCCGAGTTCCTCAAAGGCAATTATCCGGCTAGAGTCATCTTTTGCCTGGAAAAGCTGCTGCATAAGGGTATTGATTTTTTTACTTCCTGTGGAATCGTTATTTGGCTTGTTTTGTGTTAAGCAAACAGAATGCAATCCGATTAAAAAAATGATATGCAAATTTTTTTTTATCATCATAATCCTATGCATTTAATACAATGATAAATTCCGATCCTGCACCTTCTTTCGTCTCCACTTGCAATTCCCCCCCCATGCGCCTTTACGAAATCGTAGCTCATGCTCAATCCCAAGCCCGTTCCTACGCCAGTGGGTTTGGTGGTAAAAAAGGGTTGGTAAATTTTAGCGGTTTTCAATTTTCAATTTTTAAAGAGCCATCGGCTCGTGATATTTTATAAAAACGGATTTTAATCCGTTTAATAATGACCATCCCCTACACAGAGTGCCGTAGGCACGAAACATATCTATAACAAGTCTTTAAAAAGGTATTGCTGATCATATTGCACTTTAAAATCTTCCAATAATTTCAGATACTCTTCTCCGAAGGACACGATCTTATGATGTTCTTCCTGACGCAGAATATAGTTATAAACCCTGTCAACATCTTGTTGACTATAGGAAAATACCCCATATCCTTCCTGCCATTCAAACCTTTCGGGTGTTAATTGATTGTCGTTGATATATTTGGATGACTTGGCCTTTACGGTTTTCATTAATTGAGAGACCGAAACCGAAGGTCTCAAACCAACTAGACAATGTATATGGTCTTCCACTCCGTTTACGATGAGGGTCTTGCAACCGGTCTCATTGATCAAATTTCCAATTACGCCCTGAAGTTTGCCTCGCCATGTTTTATCAAGCAGGGCCCTTCTATATTTCACGGCGAATACCGTTTGAAGATATATTTGATGATAGGTGTTCGCCATCTAAGTATCCATTTCGTTTGATTAAAATGTATCGTGCCCACGGCACTCACACCAAGTTCCTTCTTTTGCAACGGACTGAAGTCCGTTGTTACCAGGTGGAACAAACCTACGGTTCTCGGTTTTTCACTTGCTTGTCACATTGCGACTGATGGACGTCCATTTACTATATCAAATCGAGGCTAAGCCGCTGCCATACCTTTGTCAAATAGGCAATTGAATAATAAATTCTGACCCTTCACCCTGCTTCGTTTCCGCGGTCAACTTTCCCCCATGCGCCTTCACAATATCATAACTCAAGCTCAATCCTAATCCAGTTCCCTCTCCCGTTGGTTTGGTGGTAAAGAACGGTTGAAAGATTTTTTCTTTAATGGAATCGGGAATACCGTTGCCGTTATCCCTGACCGAGATTTCGATTTTTCCGCCCCCGACCCTGCCCCCGTCCCCGGCCCCTAAAGGGGGAGGCAGCCGCTTGGTGCTTACCGTTACAATGGGTTCGTACCCTTTTTGACCAAGTTTTTTACGTTCATTGACCGCATAAAACGCATTGGTGATCAAGTTCAGGACCACCCGGCCCATGTCCTGCGACACGACGTTCACCTTGCCGATCGAAGGGTCGAAATCGGTGTTCATTGTCACGTTGAAGCCTTTGTCCTTGGCCCGCAGTCCATGGTAGGCCAGGCGCAGGTATTCGTCGCAGAGCGCGTTGAGGTCGGTGGGCTCTTTCACGCCACTGCTGCTGCGGCTGTGCTGCAGCATCCCTTTGACGATGGCATCGGCGCGTTTGCCATGGTGATTGATCTTTTCCAGGTTTTGTTTGATGTCCTTGGCAATGGCCTTGGCTTCTTCGATATCGCCCTTTTCCATTTCCTCATTCATTTCATCGATCAACTCGTTGCTCACCTCCGAGAAGTTGTTTACGAAGTTCAAGGGGTTCTGGATCTCGTGGGCGATACCGGCCGTGAGCTCGCCCAAAGAAGCCATTTTTTCGGACTGGATGAGTTGGGTCTGGGTGGCTTTCAAAACGCTCAGGGCGTCTTCCGCCCGTTGCTTTTCGCTCTTTAATTTTTGTAGATCGGTACGTGCCTTGGTCAGATCTTGAAAGCGGGAATAGGCGAGTGAAAATACCGATGCAGTCCGTTTAAGTAAATCCCAGCTTTCAGCGGAAATATCGCCGGCCGCGGCGGCCCCGATGGCTCCGTGGGTAAACTTATAGAGGTGATAGGTACGGTCGGGAATTAGGTCGCCGTAATAACCGCGAAAGGGGATCGATTTTTGCTCGCAATACAGAATCCATTCCTTTCGGGCTTCTCCCTTCATTATGATCGAGACCTGTTTTTTGGTCTTATCATAGAATTTTTTCATTTCCCTCCCCACCCAGGTATCCTTCAGATCAAGGGGGAAATGGTCTGACACCAATTTCTTTTTTGTTGAGTGGATATCTTTTAGGGCATACCAGCATTCCGTTTTTTTGGTTTTCACATCATTGATATAAATACTACAGGTCTCCAATTCTTCGACACCTAACAATCCCATTTCGTAGCGCAATACTTCGGCCACTTCCACCAATTCTTCGGGTTGCTGCATGGCCAATGCCCTGGCACGTACCCGCTCAAGTGCTACTTCGATTTTGGCCTTGTGGGCCAAGGTTTCTGCTTTTTTCAGGTCCATAAAACGGGTATAGGACTGTTCAAAAACCCCGGCAAAGCGTTTGATGATCTCGTTCTCCCCTTCCGAGTAGGGCTTGGAAGCATAGTTGCCCACGGCGAGCAGGATATTCGGCATCAGGGCAAAAGACCTGGAAAAACCACGGCTCATGACATAGTCTTTTTCTTCAGTAGACAAATAGTCGGCCGGATTATATTTGAACGCATGTTCAAGCCACTCCCTGTTCTCCTCGGGGGTCAGGGTATCCTGATAAAAGTTCAGGCCCTTTGCCCGCACTTCAATGGCCCGGTTCGCGATGGGATTGTCCAGGTAAGGGACCTTCAATTCATAAGGTTTTGGTTTTCCGTACAATGCGGTCCAGAAGTGGTAATCCTCCGCCTCGCTGTTGATCGCAAAGCTCACATGATCGAACCTGATCCTGAGCTGCTGCAATTGTTCCGATATCACGGCGATCACATCGGACAGTTCCTCACTACTGTGCATGGCCATTGATTTGGCCCTCACCCTTTCCAAAGCCGCTTCAATCTGCGCTTCCCTGGCCTGGGCCTCCGCTTTTTGCAGATCGAGAAAACGGGTATAGGTTTGTTCGAATACTTTCGCGAAACGTTTGAAAATATCATGTGCTTCGGGTACCTGATCTAAAGTGATAAATAAGAGGTAGCCAAATTTAAAGTAAGTAACATGATCTATTTGCTGCGTGGGAAAAGAACCCCCGCTTTCAATCATTTTTTTCAACGCATCACCCATAACCGGCAGGGTGCATAAATAATCGTAATGAGCGGCACAGGCATCACCTTTATAGGATTTGATAAATAGCTCTTTTCCTTTCTGTCCTTCTTCATAATACCTAAGAAAAACATGTTCCCTGGGTGTTTTATAAACAGGCATCGTACCCATTTCGGAGCTGAACCATTCGGTGGATTCATTTTCTCCATAAATATTAAAGGCGCAACCCCTGGTTTTAATGCCCAAGGCTCTTACCTGGCTATCCAGTAAAAAGGAAGCTTCAGCCAATTCATCGCTATGCTGCATGGCCATTGTTCTTGCCCTTACTCTTTCCAAAGCAAGTTCTATTTCAGATTCTCTTGCCTGCGCTTCGGCTTTCTGCAGGTCGAGGAAGCGGGTATAGGTTTGCTGAAACACTTTTCCAAAGCGCATCAGGAGTGTATTTTCTTCTTCTGTAAAAGGGGTCTGTGAATAGTTCTCTATATACAAGCCTACATTATCCAGCAACACGGTGGATATAATCAGCCCGGGTCGGCTAAAAATGGATTCGACTGCATCATCCGGTAACGGAGGAATCCATTTAAAGAGATCTTTGTAGAATTTGTTTTTCGCTTCAAAGTTCAGCTCGTTTGCAAAAAACGATTTTCCGTTCGCCTTTGCTTCCTGAAAACTGTTCCAATGGGGGGAATCAAAATAGGGTATGCTGACCTGGGGCGTCGGAATGTCATGTGCATCCGCCAACCAGATGAGCATATCTTCCCTGTTTTTATAATCCAGTATAAACCCGGTATGTTCAATATGGATATTCAATTGAATAAATTGTTCATAGACAACTTGAATAACCTCTTTGAGTTCTTCGCTTTTTTGCATGGCCATACTCCTGGACCGTACCTTTTCCAATGCGGCTTCGATATGTGCTTCCCTGGCCTGGGCCTCTGCTTTTTGGAGGTCGAGGAAACGGGTATAGACTTGTTCGAATACCTTGGCGAATCGAACAGCCATTCCTTGTTGTTCCTTTGATAACAAGGTTCCGCCAACAATCAGTAAATAGCCTTGTTTGAAATTCAAGGTGTGAATTTTCAACCGTTTGGGAGAAATAGCTATTAATTTTTCGGCAGTCAGGGGAAAATTGGTGCTCCTTTCGGCTATAAAGGTTTGGTGTTTTATGGTTTCCTCTTCATTCAATTCTATGATCAACAAAGGTTCCCGCTTTTTCCAACTTTTTACGATGGATTTCATTACAGGGGTCTCGTCGTGCGGCATACCTGTTGCGATTTGCCGAATACTACCATCTGCAGGGTTTACGCCATGACTATAGCCTATACGCGCTTTTTCATCAAAGAGGACATAACCGGTGGTAAGGTTTTCAACTCCGAGCCGGCAGAGTTCCCGGTACAAAACTGCACCCACTTCAAAAAGTTCCTCACTTTTCTGCATCCCCATGCTTCGGGAACGCACCCGTTCCAACGCCGCCTCTATCTGCGCCTCCCTGGCCTGCGCTTCCGCTTTCTGCAGGTCGAGGAAACGTTGATAGATTTGGCCGAATACCTTTGCAAACCGCAGCATGATTTCATGATCCTTCTTCCCTAACGGTTGCAGAGAGACCACATTGAGCGACCCTTCGGGAAAAAAGAAGGCCGTTATTGATTCTTCCTTGTTATATTTCTTGGGAAGTGGGTAGGAAAGATATTCCGATACTTTTTCATAATAAGCTTTTACCGCCAAACCCTTCCGGGTATTGGAAAACGATGCTTTTTGAGCCTTCCAGGCTTTGAACATATCATCAAAAACAGGATGGGTGCCTTTGGGCACCACGCCAAGAATCTTGCTTTCTTTTGATTTTTTATTTTCAGAACGCGACCATATTTCCGCCGCCCCGGTCTTCCCATCAATGGTACAGATACCGATCCGTAGAGCATCGATGGAAAGTTTTTCCAGTTCTGCGAACATGGTATCGGAGGCATCGAGCAATTCATCACTCGATTGCATGGCCAGGCTCTTGGCACGCACCCTTTCCAGCGAGGCTTCAATTTCCAGGTCCCGATTTTTTTGTTCCAGCTCCACCGTACGCCGTTTGATGGCATCACGGAGTTCCTGGTTTTCCTTGGAGATTTGCTCGGTGCCCAGGGTTTCGCCCTCTTGGGCCTTGGCATCGGGCATGGAGAAATGTTGATAGACGAACCGCCAGCCGTTTTCCTTTTTCCGTAAGGCGGAGGTGAACCGAAACCGGCCATAGTACGCCCACTCGGCATCGTTCAGGAAATAGGCATCGAACAGCTCGGTAATAAAGACAAGATCACCCAGTTTTTCGACGGTTTTGACACTGTTCCTTACTTCCGCTTTACCTGCCAATTGGTCGGCCGTTGCTTTTAGGAAATTCGTGGTGTCTTTTTTGTTCAGAAACTCTTCATTGTCGGTAGAACCTATAAATCGGTATTCTGGATCAAGATAGGAGTCGTAGACTTTTATGTCGCCGTTGAGATAGCTTTTTAACCAGGTATCATATACCTGCCGAACTTCGTTTTCTTCCGCTATTGGCAACTTCATGGTCTATTGGTTTATGGGCAGGGTGATGATGAATTCGGAGCCTTTCCCTTCCTTGGTCTTCACTTCAAGATGGCCGTCATGGCCTTTGGTGACGATGTCATAGCTCATGCTCAGGCCCAATCCGGTGCCCTGCCCCGTTGGTTTGGTGGTGAAAAAGGGCTGGAATATTTTTTCTTTGATGGCATCGGGAATGCCGTTCCCGTTATCCTTTACTGCTATCTGCACTTTATTTCTTTCTTTACGGGTGGTGACGGTGACGGTAGGTTCGTACCCTTCCGGGTGTTTTTCCTTTTTTTCCTTCACCACGTAAAAAGCATTGGTGATCAGGTTGAGGATCACCCGGCCCATATCCTGTGCCATGAGGTCTACCTTGCCTATATTGGCATCAAAATGAGTCTCCAGGCTGGCATTGAAGGTTTTGTCCTTGGCCCGAAGTCCGTGGTAGGCCAAACGCAGGTACTCGTCTGCCAGGATGTTGATGTCTGTAGGTTCCTTTTCCCCACTACTGCTTCGGCTGTGCTGCAGCATCCCTTTGACGATGCCATCGGCCCTTTTGCCATGGTGGTTGATCTTTTCGAGGTTTTGGATCAGATCTTGGGCAATGGCCTTCACTTCTTCCGCATCGCCTTTTTCCATTTCCTCCATCATTTCTTCCAGCAGCTCCTTGCTCACTTCCGAAAAGTTGTTCACGAAGTTCAGGGGGTTCTGGATTTCGTGGGCGATACCGGCGGTAAGCTCGCCCAAAGAGGCCATTTTTTCGGACTGTACCAGTTGGTTTTGGGTGGTCTTAAGTTCGCTCAGGGTGGTCTCTACCCTGGCTTTCGCCTTTTCCAATTGGGCAAAATCGTCATAGCGGGCATAGGCGATGGCAAAGGCATCGGCCAGGGATTGTACCAGGTCGATCTGTTCCACTTCAAGCGGTTCCGAACTGCCCACGTACAACATCCCTTGGGTAAAGGGCAGAAAATGAAGGTGCAGCGATTCCGGGGGCTGTTCGGCCCCTTGGTATACTTTTTTGTTCTTGATCTGCCCCAGATCGATCATGGTCTGCATATTTTCGAGGAACTGCTGTTGGTTCCAATGGGCCTTGTACATCTGGGCTTTGCGCCAGTGGGCCACCGCTTTGGCCGTAAGGGTATTGGTGGTGAAGGACATTTGCATGGCCCCCAAGGAATGCCCATCGGGAGCCGATAAATGCACCTGAACCGTTTCGGTAGGCTCGTCGATGATAAAAACCCCGCAACGGATAAAAGGGATGCCTAGGGTCTTGAGCTCGTTCCAGACCAAAGGCGTGATGCGTTCCAGGTCTGCAGTAGACCGCATGCTGGCGATCTGCCCGTGTACCCGATCCAAGGCCGCTTCAATAAGTGCTTCCCTGGCGCGGGCCTCTGCATTCTTTAGCTCCTGGTAGCGTTTATACGTCAAGTTCAACACCGTAATCAACCTCCCATATATTTTGAGTTCCTCCCCATCCAATGCCCTGTCAGACCAGGCATAATTGGCGGTGTCCTCCAAAAAGAAGAAATAGCCATGTTGTACCGCATCCTTAGGGGGTATCGGCACTTCAATGGAGCGGCTTAAAATAGCGTAATAGCTTTTAAGTTCCTCTCCTTGAAGTACATAGTACAAATCTTCCTTCGTCAAGAAATGTTCATATACCTTTTCCAGCAACGGATGGCCCTCAAGTGGCAAATGACCTACCACTTTCCCCAAATCCGTAGCCGTATGCACCTCGACTGTTTTGGTGGCCGAATTCATTTTTCCATGTCCAAATCTCAATGCATGCACTTGGAGGGTGTCCAATTCATTATAAAGTATTTCCACGGTATCGGCAAGGTCTTCGGAACTGTGCATGGCCATTGCTTTGGAACGAATCCGCTCGAGCGCCGCCTCAATCTGCGCTTCCCTGGCCTGTTCTTCCGCTTTTTGCAGATCGAGGTACCTTCTATAGGTTTGTCCGAATACACTTGCAAATCTGTTCAAAACCTTCGCCGCATCATCGGAAACCGGATTTTCCGTAAAAGCAAAAAGAATGCCCGATGAAAAAACGAAACTATTGTGGTAGGCGACTTTCGGCAGTGTTTTCAGATTTACATGGAATGGATATTCCGGCGCTTTGTTCAGGGCATCGTAATACTTGACAACCTCTTTGCCCCTTAGTTCGTATTTAAATCCTTTCTTCCCATTTTTCCACGATTTTTTGACCCCGACCAACAAAGGATGTAAGGTCATGTCCAACAGCCCCACTTTTAAATCTACTTGCCCATTGGGATAGGAGGTTGCCGACCAGGTTTCCATTTGTTCGCTGCCCTCCAGTATCCCGATACCGCAACGAATCGTTTTGTCCAGACCCAATTTTAATACTTCGTCGAATAAGGTGACCACGGTAATGCCCACATCCTCGCTGTTGTGCATGGCCATGGTTTTGGACCGTACCCGCTCCAGGGCCGCTTCGATCTGGGCTTCCCTGGCCTGTAGTTCTGCTTTCTTGATATCTAGAAAACGCTGATACAGACGCCCAAACTCCTTGGCAAAACGGATGACGATATCTTTTTCCTCTTCGGTCGCCCTTCGTGAATGGTTAAACCCGATATAACCATATTTGCAGTGTCCCTGGGTGGTGTAGAGGCCATCCGGAAAATCTGAAGGATATATTTTCTGGCCTTCGGGGAGGGCTGTCATCACCTCATTGAGTACCTCCCAAACAGCCGGCAGTACTTCTGGGGGATAATCAATGCAATCTAAGGCGTGTAGGTCGCTTTTCTTCCAGTTGGCAAAAGAGGTTTTCCAGTTTTCCACCGCATTCACATCTATCAGCTGTTCCGCGATAACACGTTTCTTCCCGCCACGTGCAATACGCAGGGTAAAGGTTTCATTTTCTTCGTCAAATAGGGTAAGATGGGTAAGCACCGGATTGATGCCCAGGAAATCGAACTGGTCGAACAACACCCCCAGAACATCGGTGAGTTCATCGGTATGGTGCATGGCCATGGCCCGTGACCGTACCCTTTCAAGGGCCACCTCGATCTGTGATTCCCGGGCCTGCGCCTCTGCTTTTTGCAGGTCCATAAAACGGATATAGGCCTGTTCAAAGACCTTGGAAAATCGCTTGAGGATTTCATTGTCTTCGAGACTGAATTCTTCTTTTTCATCTTCTGTAAATCGCAAAAGGGCCATTCCTGAATGCTTACCCAGCGCAACTGAATAAGTCCACGATTTAGCGTCAAGAGCAAACTTTTGCCTATCCTCGGAAATTTCAATTTTTGTGCTTTTGATTAGATGGCGGTAGAGCTTATTTTTTTCTTTTTTACTCGTACCTGATAATGCAAAAAAGTTTTTGTTTGTTGTTCGGGCTTCATAAACACCATCAAAAAATTCGTGCTTGATATAAGGTAAGTAAACTTCATAAGGATAAATACCACCATCACCTGCGATCCACATATTTATTCCTTTATCCCCCTCCTCAAATCGGTATAAATGAGCAGCACTGATATTTAACCCAAGGTTCCTGATTTCTTGTGATACGGTCAATACCACTTTATGCAATTCCTGACTTTTGTGCATGGCCATGGTGCGGGAGCGAACTTTCTCCAAGGCGGCTTCTATCTGTGCTTCCCTGGCCTGTGCCTCTGCCTTTTCAATATCCATAAAACGGATATAGGCCTGTTCAAAGACTTTGGCAAAGCGTTTCAGCAGCTCATTTTCTTTAGTGGTGTAGGGCTCGTTGGTATATCGCGCTATTTGTATCCCTGAATTCTTGGCGAAAGCAATGGAAGTGGAAAAGGCGGTGGAGGTAACCATCTTTTTCTTTAGGGCTTTGGGGAACTCCCCGTGAGTGAGCAAGTGGTTTATGTATTCCTCTTTGGCCTTGCCTGAATAGGTCCTAGCAAACAGATCGGACCTTTCTTCTATGGCCTTATTATAATCGCGCTGAACTTTGGTGTCCTTGTTATAGGGAATACGCAAGGCCTTGCCCATGGGGGCGCCTCCTATCCAGACATCATAATCCCGTTTTGCTTCTATGGCCCCGCTCATCCCGACGGCGTCCATCTCGAGTCCCAATTCTTGGAGTTGGTCGTATACCGCATTGGCCACCTGCTGCAT
The DNA here is from genome assembly GCA_963710535.1 of uncultured Flavobacteriaceae bacterium. Classification (GTDB taxonomy): domain Bacteria; phylum Bacteroidota; class Bacteroidia; order Flavobacteriales; family Flavobacteriaceae; genus Pelagihabitans. Next base: position 628,632 of record CAVQAW010000008.1, on the reverse strand, counting down.
TTCGCCGGTGGTGTGCATGGCCAAGGACCGGGACCGCACTTTTTCCAGTGCCGCTTCAATTTGCGCTTCTCTTGTCTGGGCTTCGGCTTTTTGGATATCGAGGAAACGCGTATAACTCTGTTCCAACACCTTGGCAAAACGCTTAATGATTTCATTTTCCTCCTCACTGTATAAAATGCCATCATAGCGCATTATAACCAAAGAGGTATATTTTCCAATTGCGTTGGATGTTCCAAGACCAGGGCTGGAAAAGATGAGGTCTTTTCTTGCCTGAGGCGCATTTCTAAGTATGGTATTATCAAAAAAGTGATGAAATAAATTATCCTTCTGGCGTTTCGAAGATTTTAGTGTATAAAATGATTCCCCATTGGTTACTGCTTCCCTGAAACGTTTGAAAAATATATTTTTAGAGAATGGTGCATGAACCTGTTCCGGATAAACCACACCATTGGTGACTACCCACAAATGCATTTCTTTAAAATCATCAATAGATTCGAGTATTTGGGCCGAGTGCATCTTCAATCCCAGTGCTTCCAATTGATTGTACAACATTACTAAAACATTATGAAGATCTTTACTTTGGTGCATCGCCAGCGAGGCTGACCGAACTTTTTCCAAAGCTGCTTCGATCTGTGCTTCCTTAGCCTGAGCCTCGGCTTTTTCAATATCAAGGTAGCGTTGGTACAAACGACCAAACTCTGTTGCGAATCTGACCACAATATCTTTTTCTTCTTCTGTAGCCTTACGATTGTGATTAAAACCGATATATCCGAATTTGCAAAATCCCTGTGTATTATATATGCCATCGGGGAAATCTTTCTGGTATACTTTTGCCCCTTTTGGCAAGGAACTAAAGGTTTCATCAAACAAGGCCCATATCTGTGGTACGGCTTCTTTTGGAAAATACAAACATGAAACGGAGTCGGGTTTTGCTGTTTTAAAGGCCTCCACGGTACTTTTCCATTCCTCCCTGGCATTGAGATCGATGACCTGTTTGGTGAGACACCTTTTTCCAGATTTCCCGGTCATTCGGTAGGTAAAGGTGTTGTTCTGCAGATCGATCAGGCTCAGGTGTGCAAAAACCGGATTGATCCCCAAAACATCAAACTGATCAAATAAGACCGTCAATACTTCACTTAGTTCATTGGAATGATGCATCGCCATGGCACTGGCCCTTATTCTTTCCAAGGCAGCCTCGATCTGTGCTTCCCGCGCCTGGGCCTCTGCTTTTTGGAGGTCGAGGAAACGGGTATAGGCCATATTGAATACTTCCGCAGACCGTTTGAGCAAGTTTTTCGATGGTTCCATCGCTTCGTTACTGGTGATAAGCAAGAGCGCACCCCCCGAAAATTTGGAATAGTTGTAGTACAGGACCTCGGGTACGATGATGGCCCCTTTATTATCACGCTCCACGACCAATGGCGATACCTTATCCAAATAATTGTACCATTCCTTGAGCATTTTATGATCGGCGACAATAGTATAGTCGGTTTCTTTATCAAGATATTTTTTTCTGTCTAGCCTGGTCTTCGCGGTTTCGTCACATTTCACGACCGCCTTGCCATCGATTATTTTTCCGTGTGGATCTTCGGGATTACGGAACGAATACCATGCCTCGAATTCATCTAATTCTATATCATAAATTTGGACAATGGTCGATTCCAAATCTTTCTCGCCTAGCAGCGCCATCTGATCTCTTAAAACACCAGTGACCGCCCAAAGGTCTTCAGAGGCGTGCATCGCCAAAGCACTGGCCCTTACCCTTTCCAAAGCCGCTTCGATCTGTGCCTCCCTTGTTTGTGATTCCGCTTTTTGTAAATCCATGAAGCGGGTGTAGGTCTGTTCGAAGACTTTGGTAAAGCGCTGCAGGATGGCAAGCTTTTCATCAGGTACACGCGTATAGCCCGAAACGCTTATAAGGCCATGGCGCATGCCGATATAGGTCAGGAAGATCTCCCTTTCGGCCAAGACAGAGCGTTTGACCTTTTCCGGCAAGGTGCTGAACCCGGTTTCGTTCAGCCAGTAGCGATCGAATTCCCACTTTTTTTCATCGGTATGGTGCAGCCTCAAGGGCGGTCCCTGTTTTTTCCAATGTTGCCATAGTTTCTTATATACGGGATGTCCCTGCCCCTCGACCACAAAACATTTCAGATCCGAACCCGTGGATTCGGCGATCCAGTTTTCGATCTGGTCGGCCTGTTCGTCGAATATCATGATAGAGCAGCCCCAATCGGCCATACCCAGTGCATCCAATTGCCCGTACAAAACCGACACTACTTCCTTCAGCTCGCCGCTTTGGTGCATGGCCATCGTTCGGCTTCGGACCCTTTCCAAGGCAGCTTCAATTTCGAGTTCCCGTTGCTGTGATCCCAACGTCTTTCTTTGCTGCTCGATCGCCTTTTCGGCCTCCTTGATCTCTTTGGCAAGGGCAGCTCTGTCCCGTTCCGTGACCCGGTCGGACTTGGAAACAAAATCCAATATTTTTTGAAGGTGGGGGTTCATTTATTTTTCATTTTTTGCGACCACGCGGCAAGAACTGCATGAATGCCTTCCAAATAGCCAATCGACAAATCTTTTAAACTTCCCGGTTTAGGCCACTACCTGGCTCACCTGAACGATGGGTTCGATATCGGTAAAATTGGGAATGTCGGCCATTAAAATGGGCGCTCCCGTGGTAAACGCCTGACCGAATTCTTCCATGGAATTGAAATACAAATGGGCTATGGCCACAAAAGGGGCCGGGGAACCGGGAGCCCCGCCGCCCATGCCCTGATCATAGCTTGCACCCTTCAGGGCCTTGCCCAGGGTTTTTGAAACGAGCGGTACATGGCGTTCGCAATAATAGGCCATGTTAAATTTCTTCCCGTCGGTGTTGGGATAGAATACGCTCACTTTGGTCATGCCTTTTTTCATTATGGATGGTTTAAATTAGGATTGATTTTATTGCTGATGTTGCTTCACTTTCGTAATCATGATCAAAAGTTCATTGAAAGGGGCAAGGGGAGGGCATTGAAGGGGTCGCTTCAAAGATTTTCCCCTTAGTTTGAAAGTTACTAAAATTTAGGCTAATGAAGCGCTTTATTTTAGGGTAGGGGACGATTGGCCATCGCTTTAAAAAAGATTGCTGGCCCGCCATCCCCCATTTTTTATTTCAACTCGTTCTTCACCATATGATTTTGGGGAATTTGACCCTATTCTTGCTGGTATAAAATATGGTTCAACCCAACATACCATCGCCGTCGATGTCTTTCTGCAGGTGTTTTTCAAGGGCCACCAGCGTTTTTTTGAGCAAGGCCCTTGTTTGATCGATTTCTTTTTCGAGTATTTCAACCCGCTCTTCCAGGCTGTTGGCCTGTACTTTTTGTTTTTCCAATTCGTCTTGTTGCAAAAGATCCCAAAAAATTCCCATGTTTTCCTATTTTATGGTTAGCAGTGCGGCCTCCCGGTTGTTGTCCCATAATGGTGAATGGTTCATTACAACAGGAATGCCATTTAATTTTCTCTTTTGACCACGCGACCCGGATACAAATGGGTAGGTTGCCCTTGGTCATAGACCACTTTTCCGGAAACGATCACCTTTTCGATACCGATGGCCCTAATATCGTTTTTTTCATAGGTCGCCCGGTCGGTGATGGTATAGGGATCGAACAGGACCAGATCGGCGGCATAGCCTTGTTTGATCAGGCCAACGCCTTCCAAACCTAAATTCCCGGCCGATTGGCCGGTCATTTTCTGGATCTTTGCTTCCAACGTCTGCCCTGTTTCCATCGAGAGATAACGTGGAAAAGCGCCCCAACCCCGGGGATGGCCCGTGGCCGACCCATCGGAACAAAGATTGGTGTGCGGCCAATTCAAAAGCGTTTTGATGTCTTCCAGGTCCATCGATTTGGCGATGATGCTTTCCCCGGGCCTGGCCTGCGACATTTTGATCAAGGCCATATAGGTGGTCACCACATCTTCGCTGCGAAGGGCCGCGATCTGATCCAATGTCATGTTCTCATATTCGGGTTGGGCGTCGAACCTGCTGATGATCATGCCCTCGGGCGTAGTGAGTTCGGTGATGGCGAATTCCGCACTTTCACGGTTCTCGAAATCGCGCTTGGGAAACAACACGGTCATGGTCGACTGCCAATACTCATAAGGGTATACGTCTGCCGAAACTTTGATGCCCTTGACACGGGCACTGTCCAACGTCTGCAATATAGTGCCGGCCTGCCCCCAGAGGCCCTTCCTTCCCAATTTGAAATGGGAAATCTGTACAGGAATATGGGCTTCCTCCCCGATGAGCAGGATTTCCCGTATGCTTTCTTTCAGATGGAGGTCCTCGCTGCGCATATGGCTGATATAACTCCCTCCATATTGGGCCGCGACCTCGGCCAGTTCAATAATTTCATGGGTGTTCGCATAGATTCCGGGATCGTACTCCAATCCGGTGGCCAAGCCCAGGGCCCCGTTTTGCATGGCGGTCGCGACACGTTCCTTCATCGCATTGATTTCATCGACCGTGGCCTCGCGTTTGAAGTCGTCCCCCATAATATCGGCACGGAGGGTATTGTGCCCCACAAAACTGCCGATGTTCACTGACCAGGGCACCACCGCCAGGGAATCGAAATAAGATTTGATGGATGCTGATGAAAAGCCGTCCTGCCCCACAATGATGGTCGTGATGCCCTGACTGATCGCCGCTTCTGCTTCGCGTGATCGATCCTCGTTATGATGGCTATGGGTATCGATAAAACCCGGAGCGAGTACCAGGCCCGTGGCATCGATGATGGAATCGTTGTCGGAAATGGCCAATTCCCCAATTTCAACGATTTCACCTTCGGCGATGCGAACCGAACCCAAATAGCGGTCGGTGCCGGTTCCGTCTATGATGGTCGCATTGCTGATGAGGAGGTTTTTCGTGCGCTTTTGGGGCCTGACATTGCCATAGGGCAAGGCAGAGTCCAAGTAAGACCAGCAGGTTCATTTTTATGTGGGGTTCGATCCGCATCTTGTTTACTCTATGGGCAATGGCTTGGCAATGAGCGTCAAATAATCATCGACCAAAGCATAGGTGCCCTCGATGAGTTTTGTTCTCGCGTCGGCATCATCCGAATTCAGAAAAATGGCCAGAGTCAAAGGCCTTCTCATGTCCCGCACCACCATGGTTCGCGTACCGTACCAACTGCCAGAATGCAGGGCAAAATCATCGGTCATGAACCATCCCATGGCATAGCGTTCATCCGCTCCCTTTAAAAAGGGAAAAGGATACTTTGCCGCCTCCGGCAATACCATGGAAGTGGGTTTGAATATCAGATTGTGCGACGCTTTGGAAACGATCGTTTTGTTTCGTAGGGCCCTGTCATATTCAAAGTAATCGTTCACGCTGGTGTACACGGCACCATCGCCCATAATGCCGTTCATAAAGAAACCGTCCACTTTGCTCCAAGCGCCCAGGCTATCCTTTTCATAACAATAGGCACGCTCAGGAATATCGATGGGCTTGGCCAGGTTGTAAAAATTCGTCCGCGACATCCCCGCTTTGTCGAAGACCTGTTTTTTGGCGTAGGCGGAGAATTCCTGCCCGCTCACTTTCTCTACCAAGAGTGCCAATACCAGATAGGCGGTATTTGAATATTCCCATTTTGTACCGGCTTGGAACAAGGGTGGCGGGTCGGTGGCCAACCAATCGAGAACGTCTCTGTTCTCCACGATTTTTGAGCGATCCCAATCTTCCATGAAAGCCGCATCATAATCGGCAATGCCCGAAGTATGGTCGATCAATTGCTGCACGGTAATGTTCTTGAACACCGGATAGGACCAAAAATGATAGATAGAGTCGGTCAAAGCCAGTTTTCCCTGATCTATCAGGGTCAATATGCATAGATCGGTGAATTGTTTGCTTACGGAGGCCATCCGCATATTGGTGGCGGGCGTGATCGGCGCTTTGGTTTCCAGATCTCTCAATCCGTACCCTTTACCGATCAACATCTCGCCCTCAAAGGAAACGAGCAGTGCCGCACCCGGGCCATTCGCATCAATGTTTTGGTTGAAGAGCGAATCGATCCGTGACTGTAGGTTTTCAAAAGCCAACGCTTGGATCTCGGCCTTTTGTTCTGCAGGGGATTTGCAGGAAAATAGGGCTGCAATCACCAAAATAGTAAAAGTAGTTTTCTTCATAGGATTTCGGTTCCTAAAATGAGCATCGGTGACTGGTTCGATATCATTCGATTCTTTTATATTTTTTCAAAACTTCGATCAAAAGGTCATGGGGCAAGCCATAGGCCGTGTTCCCATTGATGCCTTCCATCGTCTCGGCGGCCACCATCGCATTGATGATGGCTTCTTCCACGGCCTGCACCGTGGCCTCGAACAAGGGGGTGATGGTGTCGTTCGACAAGGTTTCCACCGTTGTGGTGGTATCGCGGTTAAAAGCGTTTTCATTGGCCGTGGAGAAGGCGAGATAGATATCGCCCGATCCGTTGCTGCCACGGCCCCCGACGAGGCCCATGCCAATGGTGATCCTATGTGCGATCCGCTTCAATTGGTGGGGCAGGAGGGGGGCATCGGTAGCGACGATCACGATGATCGATCCATCCCCATCCTGGCGTCTCGATTGGGGTGGGGCATTGATGATATAGTTTAAGGTATCCTTGAGTTCGATCCCTACCGGAACCCCCGCTATGGTCAGGTTTTTTTTGGATCCAAAGTTGGCCTGTACCAAGGCCCCCAAGGTATAGGTCGCCTCCTTGATCCTTAGCACTCTCGAGGAGGTGCCGATGCCCCCTTTAAAACCAAGGCACATCATGCCGGTACCCCCGCCCACATTGCCTTCGGCCACTTTGCCCGTACCCGCATTGCCTATGGCTTCCAACACATGTTCTTCCTTTACATGAAAGCCGTAAATATCGTTAAGGCCCCCATCATAGGTTTCGGCGACCACCGGATAGGTATACCACCAATCTTCCCCTTTGTACCAATCGGTGGCCACATACCATTTCAAGACTGCATCGCGTACAACCCCAACACTGTTGGTATTGGTGATCATGATCGGGGTTTCCAAAAAGCCCGATTCGGTAACCCAGGTCGTGCCCGTCATTTCACCGTTGCCGTTGAGGCTGTACCAGTTGGCATATACCGGACTGAATTTCTTACCCCTGGGAAAAATGGCCGTCACGCCCGTACGAACCGGGCCTTGCCCCACCTTGTTCTTTCCCTTTCCGGAAATAATGGTGCTATGGCCCACCTCGACCCCCTTGACATCGGTGATCGCATTCCATTGGCCCGGAGTACCCTCAAAGGGAACCCCCAAATCCCTGGCCCTTGGCCCTTGCGCATGGATCATCGAATTAATGCAGAGGCAAATACAAAGGATTCCTATTTTTTTTATCATTATTTTTTGCGAACTGGGCCATCTTCCGAAAAAGGAAAACCGGCATCATGATTTAAGGGAATCAACATTTGGGGACCTTGACTACTTCGTTACTAAAACTACACAAATTATAAGCGATTTCGTTGCCGCCTTGCAGACTTTTTCAAAAACAAGGCCTGGATCGCGCCAGGCCTTGTCATCATGGGTACAGTATTGGTGGTTGGTCATGTTTACTATTGTCTGGTAGCGGCTATGATTTCAGGTCCGAGACCGCTAAGATCGCCCCTAAAGTCCCACAACTCGGTTTGGACCCCTCTGGTCGATGCTTGAATCTCCTCCATAAAGGAAGCATAGCTTCCCGCGCCGTGCACTTCTTCATAATCTTTCATAAAGGTATCGTCACGCCCCATCCACGCCATGCTATCAAAGAAATCGACAAAGGCAAAATCGCGTCCGTCTTTTTCACTGGGCATTTCGTTGGTGTACATCCCAAAGGTTTGTTTGGGGTGTTTAGTCTTCATCACCTTGCTCACCTTTTCGAGAATGCCAAAAAATTGCATCTCCTTAAAAGGAGCGATGTCGACCATCATCACGCTTAAATGTTTCAGATCGAAATCGTTGGAGAAATTCGACAGGGCGGCATGGAACTTCCAATAGGTTTGATCCCCTTCGGCCATGCTGTAGGCCAAAACATTCTTGGTCCAATCTTCATCATGCCCTTCCAAGGCGGGCCGGCCGTCGAAGGCGCTCCAGGGCAGCGGGCCCATGACCCACATGTATTTACCCACGTTGGGCCCACTGGAAATACCATAGACGCGGGCCCCATACATGCCCTCGGCATGGTATTTTTTGTTATGGGCCGCCATCCCCGCCTCGAACTGGGCTATTTTGTCGGGTTGGGCTGTGATCATGCCATTTTCGATGACGGCGTAGGGCGTTGTGGCCTGGGACGCCACCAAAAAAGGGAATAACATCAAAGAGTACAGTAATTTTTTCATCGGTTTTTGTGTTTAATGGTTTCTGTTATTTATAAGCAATGGCCGCACTGTTAGGTCCGGTCAAAGGCGTCAAAGTTTTTTTAAAAAAACCCGACCGGTCGCCATCGCATTTCTTTCCCCCCGAAAATAATCCTCGAAAGCGAGCCGGCCAGGTTGTTTTTAAACAGATTTAAATTATTCGGGCTCCTCCATATTTTTACTCGCCTCGATTTCCTGCATCATGGCCGTAAAACCCGATAGGTCGTAATAGGCATGTTCTTTTACGATTTTGTCCCCAACAAATTGGTAGGTCGCATGCACGGGGATGATGAGTTCCTTACCGTTGCCGGCAAGGGTGCCTTTCCAGGTGACCCAGGAATTCACCCATTTTTCGCCATCATCGTCGATGACCATTTCATAGAATTGGTCATCCCCGCCCAGGTTATAGCTCGAGGCCGCTTCCAGATTGGTTTTCAGGCCTTCCTGCACTTCCAGGGGGGAGGCTGGGGTGAGGGTGTTGTGGTACACCTTGGCGGTATCGGCATAAACTGCTGTCCAAGCCGCCCAATTCCCGTCGTTGTAATCCTTGACATGTGCTTTGATCAAATCGATTTCAGGCGAGGCCGACGCATATCGTTCGGGTCCTTTTGGCTGACAGGCGAAGAACAGCACGGTTGCGAAAAATAATAATGCGAATTTTTTCATGGTGATGATTTTTTATGTTGTTCGTACGGTTAAAGACTTTTGAAACTTTTTTTTGAGCAAAGTATTTTTATCGAATTTTTTGGTTCATCAATCATTTCAATCATAGCGGTTTAGCTGCTTGCACCACAAGTAAATTTTTTAATTCATTCCATAATGGGTGGCGTCAGGGTATATCCCCAGCCTTCAACCATGCCCAACAGATCATAATAGGCATCCTCCTTGATTATTTTTCCATCTTCATTAAAAGTGAGTACGGTAAATCCCGTAGTTTTAATTTTTTTCCCGGTTGGCGGGGTTTCTCCGAAGTTTCCGGTGTTCGTGCCCGTACAGGTCCATGAGGTGTATGATTTTCCGTCCTTCACCACCAATTGGTCCATAGTGATATTTAAGTCTGGGATGGCGGTATGCCAATACTGCATCACCCCCCTAATTTCGTTCTGGTCAGAGGAAGTGATTTCCCCATTGGCCTTTCGAACGAAGTCGTTGATGGTGATCGTTCGCATCAAAGCGATATCATTCTCGTCCCAAGCTTTCATATAATTTTCGCTCGCTGCCATCATTGACTGCTCCAAAACATGTTCCGCAACGGCAGTCTTGCTGCTCTGACCCTCCTGCTTTCCTTTACAAGAGTTCAATAAAAATAAAAGGGGGCAGATTAGGGTCAATAACACTCTCATCATCATGGGTTTTATGTCAAGCCGTCAACGAAAACCTTCAATTCAAGTATAAATAATCATCTTTTTGAGCAAACATGAAACCCTATCGGGACGAAAACAGGGGATTTTTGTCCGAACGCCTCAATTTGTTTATCGAACAGATTTTAGCAATAATGTTGTATATTTAACTTCACTCATTTTCCCCAGGTGAGAACCCAAGTAAGAAATGAGGCACTTTTGTATAAAACTGATTTGGTTTTTTGCTTTTCTGCTATGGAACAGCAGTCTTGTTTTTGCCCAATTCATCGATTTATCCCAATCAATACCATACAAAAGGGTTTTTGTGGATACCGATAATTTCGGTGCCTCCTATTTGGACTCGCTTGAAAGCGCCTATCCCAAAATTGCTGTCGATACCATTCGTTTTTCCGTCCTCAATGACCTGGCCTACTACTGGCATACCAGAAATTTGGTCAAGGCCATGGCGTTTACCCAAGAGGCTTTGGCCCAAACAAGGGCAAGTAAAAACGAACTTTGGGAAGGAAGGCTGCAGATCACCGAAGCGGCGATTCTATTGCGCATGGAAGCCTTAAAGAAGGCGGAGCAGGTTTTGGAATCGGCAAAAGGGAAAGTAAACATAAGTGATCTCCCGTTTTTAAACACGCAGTTGGGATATATTTACGAACGGCGGGGACAGTTGGACAAAGCGGCTGATTTTGCCCTGGTTTCCCTACAATTGGGAACCCAACTGGGGGATAAAAAAGCCATTGCGATGGCATACAGCGATTTGAGCAACCTTTTCTGGAAGCAATCCAAGCTCGATGCCGGCCTTGAATACGGCTTGAAATCGCTCGAGATATTCGAAGCACGGGGCATCACCGATCTCGATTATGACTTCACCCTCTACGTTGTGGGCAATAATTATCTGGCCAAGGGCAACTATGCAGAGGCAAAACGCTACTATGAACACGCCCTGATCATTGGGGAACGTTATGGTTTTTATAACAACCTGAGTGATATCTACATTTCGCTGGTAGACCTATATGCTTTTTTGGGCGAGTTCGAAAGGGCTGAGGAGGCGGGACAAAATGCGTTAAGATATGCGACCTTGTTGCACAATAAATTCATGACCATGCGTTCGTGGTTGTCGATGGGTAAATTGGAAATTGTTCGAAAAGATTATGTTTCCGCCATTGAAAATTTAAAGAAAAGCATCCAGGAAGCTTCTGATGATTTTGGAGACGATTATTATTTGAGCCAGGCCTATGCGGCCCTGGGAAATGCCTACGCGGGCGTTCAGAACTACCGGGATGCCTATCATGCCTTTTCGGCCTATGACACCCTGCAGCGCAATATTTTTACCGCTGAGGCCGATCAGCGCATTTCACAGCTTCGCACCGAATTTGATTTGGCCAACAAAGAAAGCACCATCCAACTTCAGGAGAGCCAGATCAAAAAACAAAAAATGAGCCAGGCGTTCTTGATCATCACCGCGGTACTGTTATCCATATCCCTGTTGCTCGCTTACAAAGCGATACAGAATAAGTTCAAGATCAATTCGTTGCTCCGCAAACAAAATGAGGAAAAGGAGTTTTTGCTGAAGGAAATCCACCATCGGGTCAAAAATAATCTGGAAGTGGTGTCGAGCCTTTTATCATTGCAATCGGCCCAGATTCAAGACCCGAATATCCTCGAAGCCATGAGGGCCAGTCAACACAGGGTACAAAGTATGGCCATGATCCATAAAAAACTGTATATGGGCAAGGACTTGGCCACCGTGGAAATGAAGGACTATTTCAAGGACCTCTCAAATTACGTGCTGGATGCCTACGATGCCGATGCGCGGGTCGCAATCGAGGTGGTGATGGAGCCCTTGGAGGTAGATGTTGACGTGGCCATCCCGATCGGACTCATCGTCAATGAATTGCTGACCAATTCCTTGAAATATGCTTTTCCGGACCAAAAGCATGGCAAAATTACGATAGGCTTGATGCAGAACGAAAACGGTCTGCAACTCGAGGTCATCGATGACGGGGTTGGCCAGGACGCATCCATGGGAAATCAGGGCACCGGTTTCGGATCGCAATTGATTGCCCTTTTAACAAAACAGTTGGATGGAAAAATGGTGCTCCATACCCCTCCGGGCACTTCGGTATCCTTTCAATTCCAATACCATAAAGCAGCATGATGAAAAATGGAACAGCCCGTATCTTGATCGTGGAGGATGATATGATCATCGCGGCCAACATATCGCTGCAGCTCACCAATTTGGGCTATGAGGTGACGGGTATTGAATCGCGGGGGGAAGAGGCCGTACAGCATGCCAAGACCAATGCGCCCGACCTTTTGCTGCTCGATGTGAACCTCAAGGGGAAGATGAACGGTTTCGAAACCGCAAAGGCCATCCAAAATTTTGAAGACATCCCCATCATCTACCTCACGGCCAATAACGATGAGGCCTCCTTTGCGTTGGCGAAGGAAACGCGCCCATGGGCCTTTATCACCAAGCCTTTCAACAAATTGAACCTGCAGCGTACCATTGAATTGGTGGTGGCACAAATCAAGGAAAAAAGAGGATATGGCCGACTTGCAGATCAAATGGAGGTCATGGAAGACCGCATCTTTGTGAGGCACAATGGCAATATGGAAAAGATTTTATTGGTGGATATCCTATATGTGGAAGCCGATCGCAATTATTGCAAGATCGTCACCGAGGCGAAAAGCCAATTAATAACCTGCACGCTCAAGACCATGGAGGAAAAACTCCCCAAATCGAAATTTGTGCGGGTGCACCGTTCTTATTTGGTCAACCTATCTAAATTGGATGTGGTCGCGGAACACCATATCGAGATCAAACGCAAGGTCATTCCCCTGAGCAAATCGCACAAAGTACAACTGCTGGGCAGAATTCATACCATTTAGATGGTCGAAAGAATATCCTTATGACCCTTTTTTCCCGGAAAAACCCTGCCGGGTACCCCCGAATTTTCTTCTGCTGTTGTTGCCGCCTTTGTAATTCGAATTTCCGGAGCGGTTTTGGTTCTGGGAAGGATTGGCTTTTCTTGATCGGTTTCTGTTGTTCGAACTTTGTGGCCTGCGTTCGGTTTCCACTTCCTCTTCTGTACCGTCATCCATGAACTGATGTTCGGGCAAACGGGGCACCTGCTGTTTGATCAGCTTTTCGATATCGGATAAATAGGGCCTTTCTTCCTTGTCACAGAACGATACGGCAATGCCGCTTGCACTGGCGCGCCCGGTCCTGCCAATCCGGTGAACATAGGTCTCCGCGACATTGGGAAGGTCGTAATTGACCACCAATGACAATTCCTCCACATCGATGCCCCTTGCCGCGATATCGGTAGCGACGAGCACCTTCAACTTACCCTCCTTGAAATCGCCAAGGGCTTTTTGCCTCGCGGTCTGCGATTTGTTCCCATGGATGGCCGCCGACCGGATATCCGCTTTATCGAGGACCTTCACTATTTTGTTGGCGCCATGCTTGGTCCTTGAAAAGACAAGTACTGAATCGCTGGGTTTTTCCCCGAGCATATGTACCAAGAGTTTGGGCTTGTTCTTCTTGCTGACGAAATAAACCCCCTGTTCCACTTTTTCGGCGGTGGTCTGTTCGGGCTTTACCGTGATCTGCTCAAAATCGCCGAGGATTTTTCTCGACAGCTCCACGATATCCTTGGGCATGGTGGCCGAGAAGAAGAGGGATTGCCGTTTTGGTGGAAGTTTGGCAATAATTTTTTTGATGTCGTGGATAAAGCCCATATCGAGCATCTGATCCGCTTCATCCAAGACCGCGAATTCGACGTCTTTTAAAGAAATAAAACCCTGGTTCATCAGGTCCAACAAACGGCCGGGTGTGGCAATGAGGATTTCCACGCCCCTTTGAAGGGCCTGGGTTTGTTTGCCCTGCTTCACACCACCAAAGACTACGGTATTGCGAATTCCAGTGTGTTGACCGTACACCTTGAAACTTTCTCCGATCTGAATGGCCAGTTCACGGGTAGGGGTAACGATCAATACCTTGATGCCCCGACCCAATTGCTGTTTGGTTTTGGCCAAATATAATTGCTGTAGGATGGGGATGGCAAATGCCGCTGTTTTTCCGGTACCGGTTTGGGCGACGCCCAATAGGTCTTTGCCCTTGAGCAAAATGGGAATGGCCTGACTTTGAATGGGTGTTGGAACGGTATATCCTTCTGACTGAAGTGCTTTCAGGAGAGGTTCAATGATGCCTAAGTCTTTGAATGTCATGTTTTTGATAAATAAGCGGCAAAGGTACACCGAATGTTTGGATAAAGTGATAAGGGTGTTAAAGGTGTTAAAGGAAGGAATCCCTCACGATCGTTTTTAAAGTCCGACCAAGGCTGCCTCGGCACAGCGTTCCCCGTCCATGGCGGCTGAGACGATGCCCCCCGCATAACCGCCCCCTTCCCCGCAGGGAAACAAACCTTTGATTTCAGGATGCTCCAAATGTTCATTTCTAGGGATGGTCACCGGGGATGAAGTCCGCGACTCCACCCCGACCACATTGGCCTCCGCGGTATGGTAGCCCTTCATTTTCTTTCCAAATTCGGCGAAACCCGTCCGCAATCTGCTGCCGATCAAACTGGGCAGGAGCGAATGCAAGGGCGCCGATTTCAAGCCCGGCTGGTAGGAGGTGGGGTTGAGGTCTTGGGATAACCTGCCTTCTACGAAATCGGTCAATCGCTGGGCCGGCGCCACTTGGCTCCTTCCCCCTGAAGTGAAGGCCAGCCGTTCGAGGTCTTTTTGGTATTCCAGACCCTTTAGGGGTCCGTATTGTTCATATTTGGGCAAGTCGACATCCACATTGATTTCGACCACAATACCCGAGTTGGCATACAGGTTATTGCGTTTCGAAGGCGACATGCCATTCACGACGACCTCCCCGGGCGCTGTGGCCGCTGGTACTATAAAACCGCCCGGACACATACAAAAAGAATACACCCCCCTGTTCTTTACCTGATGTACCAAACTGTAGGCGGCCGCGGGTAGGTGTTCGTTGCGTTCGCCCGGGCAATGGTATTGGATCGAATCGATGATATGCTGCGGATGTTCTACCCGGACGCCCATGGCAAACGACTTGGCCTGAAGCGCCATTTTTTTGTGATCGAGAAGGTAAAAGATGTCCCTTGCAGAATGCCCGGTGGCGAGGATCACCCGTTGTACCGACATCTCATTGTTGTCGTTTAAGACAATGGATTTCAATTGGTTATCCTTTATGATGAAATCGGTTACTTTGGTGTTGAAATGTACTTCGCCCCCACATTTTATAATGGTCTCCCGAATGTTTTGAACGATTTTGGGCAGTTTGTTGGTTCCGATATGTGGATGGGCATCGACCAGGATATCCGCAGTGGCCCCATGGTGGACCAAGCTTTCAAAAATTTTGCGCACATCGCCCCGCTTCAGGCTTCTGGTATACAATTTTCCGTCGGAATAGGTCCCGGCGCCCCCCTCCCCGAAGCAATAGTTGCTGTCTTCGTTTACGATATGGTCTTGATTGATCGCCCGGAGGTCTCGGCGACGTTCCTGTACATTCTTGCCCCGTTCCAGAACAATGGGCCTATACCCCAATTCCAGACAACGGAGCGCCGCCCACATGCCCGCGGGTCCAAACCCGATAATGTGCACTGGCTTTGCCTTGGACACCTCCCTATAATTGAATTCATATTCGGGTTGTTCCGGTAGCCCTTCCCCAATATATACCGCCAGTTTATAGTTGAACACGATTTTCGGCTTGCGGGCATCGATCGATTTCCGGAGTATCTTTAATTTGAATTCATTTTCGGACAGCCCCAAGAGTTGGGCTGCTTTTCTTTCCAAGCTCCCTTTTTGTCCTTCGTCTTCCAACGACAAGCGCAATTGTAGGTTTCTGACCATCGTGCAAAATTAGGGCAATTGGATCAATAAACTAATGGTTCGTATACTCCCTTTTATAAAGCAGGGGCGTTCTCTTCGTGATCCGTTTGAAATGTCGGTTAAAGTTCGATAGGGTATGAAAACCGCTTTCGTAGCAGCTTTGGGAAATCTCCATTTTGTTTTCTATGAGGAGCTTGCAGGCATGGCCGATTCGGATTTCGGTCACGAATTCGGTGAAGGTTTTGTTGGCATGGGCCTTGAAATAACGGCTGAACGAAGTTGGGGTCAAATTGGTAAGTTCCGCCATTTGTGAAATGGCTATCTTTTTCTGAAAATTTTTCATGACATGGGCATATACCCTGTTCATGCGATCGGTATCGCCCTCCTTCAACGAATTGGTATATCCCGGACTGGCAAGCAGCTGCAATTCATTCGACTTTGAAATGCAGTTCAGGATCTTCATCAGTTCAATAATCGCATCAAAGCCTTCCAGCGCGATGAGGTTGAGGAACATTTTCTGAAGGGTTTGGGCGGTTTTTCCAAAAACATCGACCCCGCGAAGGCTCATTTTAAAAAGTTGCTTTAAGCGGATGGCCTCCTCCCTATGTAGTAAATGGTCCCCTATGATATCTTCATGAAAATAGACCACGATTCCTGTGGCGGTATGATTTTCAATGGTCCCGGGTTCATGGTCGCTTCTCCATAGATGTGGCAAATTGGGACCGGTGAACGTAATATCGCCAGCCTTGAAAGGCTTGATGTTGTCGCCTATAAATCGGGTGCCACTTCCTTTAAGCACAAGAAATAACTGATATTCTGAATGAAAATGCCAGTTTGGATCGAATATGGCCTGATCCAACACTTTTGCCACATAGGCACGGGATAGCGGAATTGGTGATTTTTGTAGGGCTGATTTCAAGGTTCGCGGTTGTTTTGAAAAACTTGGGATCGACTACCAGGCTTCCTAATAAATGCATTAATTTATCCCTAAAGTTAAATAAAAATATATTTTATGATATAATAATATCAGTATGCGATAAATGAAAGTACGTTTATGTTCCAAGAATTGACTAAAATTGATTACCACATTTACACCCTTATTATGAAAGCCAATTTTATTAGATTTTTTGCATTGCTGATGTTCATGGGATTCTTGATCGGTTGTAATTCCGTCGAAAAACAATTGGCCGATGATTCGCCGCGCAGAATTGAACTTCTTTTTTTGGGTCATGCACAGGAACACCACAACGCCAGGGCCTATATGCCGATTCTCGCGACCGCCCTGACCCAAAGTGGGATCAATGTTACCTATACCGAGGCATTGACCGATCTGAACAAGGCCAATTTAGATCTTTACGACGGCCTGATCGTCTATGCCAATCATGAAAGCATCGCCCCCGATCAGAAAAGGGCTTTGTTGGATTATGTTTCGGAGGGGCATGCCTTCATTCCCATACATTCCGCGAGTTTCTGTTTTAAGAACGCCCCGGAATACATCGATCTGGTCGGGGCACAATTTGCCAGTCATGATACCGCCACCTTCAAGGCCAACATCGTCGACAAATCGCACCCGGCAATGCAGCAAGTAGAAGAATTCTCCACTTGGGACGAAACCTATGTACATCATCAAATGGCCGATGACATCACGGTATTGATGGAACGCGTTGAAGGGGACCACCATGAACCCTGGACCTGGGTGAAGGAATATGGCAAGGGCAAGGTTTTCTATACCGCCTACGGGCATGACGAACGTACCTGGAACCAGCCAGGTTTCAAAAACTTGATCAAGGAAGGTATTCTTTGGGCGGTCGATCCCAGGGTGAAGCAAAACTGGGAAGCGTTTTCAAAGGATATTCCAAAACTGACCTATGAGGAAAGGCCCAATATTCCAAATTATGAAAAACGAGATCCGGCGCCCAAATATCAAATGCCATTATCGCCGGAAGATTCCAAAAAACTGATGCAGGTTCCTGCCGGTTTTGATTTGGAACTTTTCGCCTCCGAACCGGACATCACAAAACCGATTGCCATGAACTGGGATGAGAGGGGAAGGCTCTGGATCATTGAAACGATAGATTATCCCAATACCGTATTCGAGGACAAGAGTACCGGCGATGACCGGATCAAAATCTGCGAGGATACCGATGGGGATGGCAAGGCCGACAAGTTCACGATCTTCGCCGACAAGCTCAATATTCCCACCAGTTTTGCCTTTTCAAACGGGGGCATCATCGTTTCCCAGGCCCCTTATTTCCTCTTTCTAAAAGATACCAACGGCGATGACAAGGCCGATATCAAGGAAGTGATCATCGATGGTTGGGGCGTTTTCGACACCCATGCTGGCCCTTCCAACCTGCAAAACGGTATCGATAACAAAATATATGGCGTGGTGGGCTATTCTGGTTTTAAAGGGTCGATTTTCGGTGCCGAACACGAATTCAGACAGGGACTGTACCGGTTCGATCAAGACCTTTCCGATTTCGAATTTCTCACCAATACCAGCAACAATACCTGGGGCTTGGGCATCACTGAAGACAATTCGGTTTTTGCCTCCACGGCCAATAATACCCATAGTGTGTTTATGGGCATTCCGAACCGAAATTTTAAGGATATCGAGGGCGTTTCGATACAGGGCAGCGCCAAAATCGACGGACATTATGCCATGCAGCCCATCACGGCCAATGTACGGCAGGTGGATGTATTTGGGGGATTCACGGCAGCAGCCGGGCATCATTTCTACACGGCACGGGCATTTCCGGACCATTACTGGAACAAGGTCGCCTTTGTCTGCGAACCTACGGGCGGGGTGGTGCACATCGCAAAAATCAAGGAAGATGGTGCCGGCTATTTGGAAGCCGATGGGGGCAACCTGTTGGCCAGTTCGGATGAATGGGTTTCTCCGGTGGAGGCCAAGGTGGGCCCGGATGGTGCCGTTTGGGTATTGGATTGGTACAATTTTATCGTGCAGCACAATCCTACGCCCAGTGTGGAAAGGGGCGGTTACGATGCCCAGAACGGGCCAGGGAACGCCTATGAAAATCCTTTGAGGGACAAGGCCAGAGGCCGTATCTGGCGGGTAGTCCCCAAATCAATGGCGAAGGATACGGTGATGGTCTTGGACAAAGATGAGCCCCGAGCCTTGGTGGAGGCGCTCCAGCACGACAACCTGTTTTGGCGCATGACGGCACAACGGTTGTTGGTCGAGAACGGCGACAAGACGTTGGCGACCGAATTATATGGTATGGCCAATGATCCTTCAGTGGATGGCGAGGGAATGAATACAGGAGCTTTGCACGCATTATGGACCTTGGAGGGCCTCGGCTTGGTTGTGCCGGGCAATGAGACGGAAGCCGTGGTCACAGGGGCACTGTTCCATGGCGCTGCCCCCGTTCGCAAAGCGGCCATCCAGATCCTTCCCAAAAATGACAAAACAGACGAAGCGATTTTGCTTTCGCAGGTATTGCACGATCCGGAACCCGGTGTTCGATTGGCCGCCCTGCTTTATTTTTCTCAACGGAATGCTTCAGGGAAATTGGGTGAAATTCTCTATGATCTGAGCAAGGAACGGCAGGTTCAAGAGGACAAATGGCTCTCACAGGCACTGTATTTGGCCGCCTCGAAAAATGTCAATGGCTTTATTGGCGCATTTCTTAAGGAACATCGCAATTATAAGCCTGGTACGGGGGCGGTGGTCGATAGCCAAAAAGGGATGTTGAACGGGCATCTCTTGGCCGAAACATTTGTCGACCAATACATCACCCAATTGGGAAATAACGAAGGCGACCTTGGAGCGATGGTCGAAGGCGCGGTAGTGATCAACATCAAGACCTTGAAAAATGAAATGAAATACGATATCACCGAGTTTGTGGTAGAGGCCGGTAAACCGGTGGAACTTATTTTCGAGAATACCGATTTTATGCAACACAACCTGGTCATCGTCGCCAAAGGGGCCAAAGAGAAAGTAGGCGCGGCCGCCGATGTTTTGGCGGCGGATCCCAAAGGGGCTGAAATGGACTATATTCCGGAGCTACCGGAAGTCTTGTTCGCAACCGCCATCATCAATCCGGAGGAAAAAGTGGTATTGCGGTTCACAGCCCCCAGCGAGCCGGGCATCTATCCCTATATCTGTACTTTTCCAGGACATTGGCGCATCATGCAGGGAACGATGAAAGTGGTCGGGACCGCGCTTTAATACTTAGGGGTAACAAAAGCAGCATAGTATGACGAACAAAACGCAATTTGGGGTAAGTACTTGGTTATGGCAATCGCCCTTTTCCACGGCCTCCGTTGCCTTGTTTCCAAAAATCAGGGCCATGGGGTTCGATCTGGTTGAAATACCGGTGGAAGACCCTGACCTGATCGATCCCCATGCCGTTAAGGCCGCACTGATCGAAAATGATCTGCAGGCCGTGGTATGCGGTGTTTTTGGCGATACCAAGGATTTGACACATGACGATACCGCAGTTCATGGGAATTGCTTCGCATATATCGAAAAATGTTTCGGATTTTGCACGATCTGGGAGTCCAAATTTTTGGCGGGACCCATGTATTCGGCCGTGGGCAAGGCGAGAATGGTCCCCGGCGAACAGCGAAAGATCGAATGGGAAAGGGCCGTCAAGAATTTGGGGAAAGTTTGCAAAATGGCCCAGCAACATGGCCTTTCCATTGCCATTGAGCCCTTGAACAGGTTCGAATCGGATTTGGTCAATACTGCGGAAGACGTGATGCGATTGGTGACAGATATCAACCATCCCGCCGCAGCGGTGCTGTTGGATGGGTTCCATATGACCATTGAGGAGCAAAATATTGCGGAGGCCATTCGAACCGTGGGAAACAGATTGATCCATGTGCAGGTGTCGGAAAATCACAGGGGCATTCCCGGGACAGGCCTGACCCCCTGGAAGGATTTTCAAAGCGGACTTGCGGCGATCGACTACAAAGGCGCCATTATCATTGAAAGCTTTACCCCTGAAATCAAGGAGTTGGCCGCAGCGGTGTGCATTTGGAAGAATTTGGCCAACAGCCAGGATGAATTTGCCACCGAAGGACTGAAATTTTTGAAGAACACATTCCATACCTAAACAGAAAAAATGACAGCACAAAAAATAAGGATTGCCATTGTGGGATTGGGCTTTGGTGCCGAATTCATCCCTATTTACCAGAAACATCCAAATGCCCGGCTTGTGGCCATATCACAGCGCAATGTGTCCAAGCTGAATGCGTTGGCCGATGCTTTTAAGATCGAAAAACGCTATACCTCGTTTGAATCGCTTCTCGAAGATCCGGAAATCGATGCGGTACATATCAACACGCCCATTCCGGACCACGGAAGGCAATCGATCCTTGCCCTAAAGGCGGGCAAACATGTAGCCTGTACTGTGCCCATGGCCACCACGGTGGCCGAGTGTGCCGAAATCGTAAAGCTGACCGAAGAAACCGGTCTAACCTATATGATGATGGAGACCGTGGTCTATGCCCGGGAGTTTCTGTTCATGAAAGAACTCTATGAAAAGGGGGAACTGGGCAAAATACAGTTTTTAAAGGCGAGCCACCAGCAAGATATGGACGGGTGGCCCAATTATTGGCCCGGATTGCCACCGATGCACTACGCCACACATTGTGTGGGGCCCGTTCTGGGCCTTACCCGAGGGGAAGCCGAATACGTTTCCTGTTTTGGATCCGGAACCATTAGAAAAGAGCTTATCGCACATTACAACTCCCCGTTTGCGGTGGAGACCACCCATATCAAATTCCGCAATTCCGATCTGGGTGCCCAGGTGTACCGATCGCTGTTTGATGTGGCTCGGCAGTACCGTGAAAGTTTTGAGGTCTATGGATCAAAAAAATCGGTGGAATGGCCTTTGATCGAGGGCCGTCCGTTGGTCATGCATACCGCCAAAAAACCAGAACCTGAAATTCCCGAGGAAGTGGAATGTCCCGATTTTGCTAAGCTTTTGCCCAAAGAAATACAGCATTTCACCACCAAGGGCGTTTATGATTCGGAAGAACACCAACACCTTTCTTTCACCCAGGGCGGGGGCCATGGGGGGTCTCATCCCCATTTGGTGCATGCCTTTGTCGATGCACTGATCAAAAAGCAATCGCCCTATCCCAATGCCAAACAATCGGCCAATATCACCTGTGTGGGCATACTGGCTCATGAATCGGCCCTGCAAGGCGGTGCCCTGCTCAAACTACCCGAATTTACCCTGTCATGATCGATGAACTTGGGAAAGGGGTTTCTTTTCATCATGGCTTATTGAAGTGAAACCACAGATTTCTTGACGATCCATCCGGGAAAATCGACACTTCGGTTGAAGACTTTTTAAGGGCCGAGGATGATGCCATAGTTTTGGCGCATCAACCTTAAAGTCAAAATATCATGAAAATCCTTTTCCAAGTATCCCTTTTACTATGCTTTACGTTTACAGCTGCGCAGGACTCCTATACCAAAGGAATGCAGAAGGCATTTGCTTTATGGGGAGAAGGCAATACCATTGAAGCAGCGAATTTGTTTGAGCGCATCTCCTCGGTGGAGCAAGACAATTGGCTTCCCTTTTATTATGTGGCACAAATCAATACCATCGGCGCTTTTGGGGAAACCGATAAGGAAAAACTGACCCAAAAACTGGATAAAGCACAAGAATACGTCGATATCGCCCTGGCCATCGCCCCTGACGAAGCAGAAATACTCGTGCAGCAGGCCATGATCTATACGGCCTGGGTCGCCTTTGATGGGGCCACCTATGGCATGAACTATTCGGGAAAGGTCGTCGCCCTTTACCAAAAGGCACTGAAACTGGCACCCGACAACCCGAGGGTGGTCTATTCCAAAGCCTCATGGGACATGGGCTCGGCCCAATATTTCGGACAGGATACCACACCCTATTGCAAAGATTTGGAGCATGCTTTACAACTTTTTGCTAACTTTAAACCAGAGCGTCCCTTTCATCCGAACTGGGGAAAGGAAAGGGCCGAAGCTGCCCTGCAAAACTGCGGAAACCAATAGCACTGCATGCAAAATTTTAAAAGACATCTGATCAGGGCCGTAGTCATCGGCACCTTGATTTATTTTGTGGTGATCGCCATCTTATATTTCATGGGAGAGTTCCAAGGCGGTTTCGACCTTTCCATAGCATGGCGGGAGTATTACGAGAACATGATTTTCTCGATGATCCTCTATTTCGTAAATGCCTATTGGATCCAATATCTCTTGATCCGGTATCGACAAGATCTTTTTACGGCCAAACGTTTTTTTATCGGTATTTCAGGAAACGTTGTTTTTTCGGTCTTGGGCATATTCCTTTCCCGGTTTATCTTGTTTGTTTTCGTTTATGATCGATCGGTGCAGGCCTTTTTGAGCAATGAACAGGCAAATTATTATACGAGTTCCCTGATCATTGCGATAACCGTATCCTTGATTTTTTATGGGATTTGGTACTATAAACATCTTCAAGAGAACAAGGTCAAGGAACAAAAAATCATCGCGGGCACGGCCTCTGCGAAATTCGACGCCCTGAAAAACCAATTGGATCCCCATTTTCTTTTTAACAGTTTGAACGTTTTGACCAGCCTCATAGAAGAAGACCCCCGACAAGCCCAAAAATTCACCACTTCCCTTTCCAAGGTATACCGATATGTGCTCGAACAAAAAAACAAGGATCTGGTTTCCGTAGATGAGGAATTTGAATTTGCCAGGACCTACGTGCGATTGTTGAAGATGCGGTTTGAGGACAGTATCATATTTGAGATTCCCGATAAAAGCAGCAATCCTGACGCGAAAATCGTACCCTTATCCCTTCAATTGTTGTTGGAAAATGCGGTGAAACACAATATTGTCACCAAGCAAAAACCCCTTCATATCGAGGTATTCGAACAGGATGGCGTACTGGTGGTGAAAAACAACCTTCAGGAAAAACAGGTCGTCAAAAAAAGTAGTGGTGTGGGGTTACAGAACATTCGACAACGTTACGGCATATTGACCGACAAAAAGGTGCAGATTCTCAAAACGGCCTCCGAATTCAGTGTGCAGCTTCCCATGTTGACCCGGGAGGTTTCTGTCATGGAATCGCAACAGCATTTTATCGAGGATAAAAGATATGAAAGGGCCAAGAAGAAGGTGGAGGAAATTAAAGGGTTTTATGGAAATCTCATTTCCTATTGCATCGTGATTCCCATCCTCGTGGTCGTGAACCTGAACACTTCCGACTTTCTCTGGGTAATATTCCCTGCCCTTGGTTGGGGATTCGGGCTGCTCACCCACGGCATGGAGGCTTATGGATACCACCCCATCTGGGGCAAACGATGGCAAGAAAGGAAGATGCGGCAATATATGGAGGATGATCGATTCTGACCGACTAAGGGAACCAATGATCGTCGGGAAATCATATTCCATTAAAATGAACCGGAATGGAAAGGATACGATCCATCCCTGAAAATAAACAATTCAGAAAATCATATTTAGATAGATTGTCAAAGATCCGGAAATTTGGTTCAACAAATAAAATGTAACAAAATGGACTATTCAGATAAAGAAAACAAGTACTTGCGCGCCAAGGAACGCGTAGAATGCGTAAAAAAATTCTATACCAGTTTAATCTCCTACGTTGTGGTCATTTCCTTCTTGGGAGGTTTGAACTATTACCTTGATGAATGGCGGTATCCCTGGTTTTTATGGGCCGCGTTTGGCTGGGGTCTGGGGCTGATTTTTCAGGCCATCAGAACTTTTGGGCTCAACCCTTTTTTCGGAAAGGATTGGGAGGAGCGCAAGATCAAAGAGTATATGAACAATGATGACCAGCGAAACCGGTGGGAGTGATTATCACAAGAAGGTTCAATTACAAATCAATAAAAACATCAAAAATGGAAACCAATAATATTGACAAGCAGCTCAGGGCGAAGAAACGGGTGGAAGAGCTCAAGGGTTTTTACTGGCACTTTGCCGTTTATTTGGTGGTGAATTCGGTCATCAGTATTACTAAAATAGTACGCAATGTCGAGAACGGGGAAGCCTTTACCGATGCGTTTTTTGATTTCGGTACCTTCGCGGTATGGCTATTTTGGGGCATCGGTCTAGCATTCCATGCCGCCAAGGTATTTTCGTACAACCCCTTTTTCAACAAGGATTGGGAAGAGCGCCAGATCCGTAAGTACATGGAGGAAGAACGCAAGGAAGCGGAAAGATTTGAATAATGGAAAAGCAATTAAAAGAGATGGAAAGTTATATCAAGGCACGAAAAAGAATCGATCGCATCAAGGATTATTATGCCCACCTTATTTTGTTTGTTTTGGGGAGCGCACTGATATTGTTGCTCAAAGGGAACCTATTGCGATGGGTCGAATCCAAAGGAATCAAGGATCCCGACGTTTTGAATTGGGTAGAATGGAACATTTTCTTCGTACCCATCTTATGGGGCCTTATTTTGTTGGTTGCTGCCTTTTTTGTGTTCAGGGGCAAATCGAACTTCCTAAAACGATGGGAAGAACGGCAGATGCGCAAGTTCATGGAAGAAGATCAATAATCGCGAAACGAAAGCCAAAACCTAGCCAAGACTATGAAAACCATCATCATTGAAGACGAGAAACCGGCCGCAAGACGCCTAGCACGACTTTTGGAAGATCTGGGCGTAGAAGTGACCACCCTACTGTATTCGGTGGAAGAGGCCGTTGATTGGTTTGGGAAACACCAACACCCAGACCTTATTTTTTTGGACATTCAGCTTTCCGATGGACTCTCCTTCGAGATTTTTGAGCAGGTCGAGGTTCGCAGCGCCATCATCTTCACGACGGCCTATGATGAATATGCCCTACAGGCATTTAAATTGAATAGTGTCGACTATTTGTTGAAACCCATCGATGACGAAGAACTGGAAGCAGCCGTTAAAAAATTCAGAAGCCTGAAACCCCCAGCGCAAAAACTGGCATTGGATTTTGAGGACATCAAAAAATTATTGGTGAACCCCTTGGAAAGGGAATACAAAAAAAGATTTACCGTCAGGGTAGGGCAGCACCTCAAAATTATCAATGCCGACGAGGTGGAGTGTTTTTATAGTGAGAACAAAGGCACCTATGCCGCCACGGCCGATGGCCGAAATTATTTATTGGAGACCACTTTGGAAAACCTCGAAACCGAACTGGAACCCAAAACATTTTTTCGGATCAGTCGGAAATTTTATATCAATGTACATCACATCAAAGACATTGTTTCCTACACCAATTCAAGGCTCCAAATCAAGTTGAACCGGTTTTCGGAGCAGGAAATAATCGTAAGCAGGGAAAGGGTACGTGACTTCAAGTCATGGTTAGAATAATGGCATTTAAATATCTGGTATACAAGATAATAACATTAGCTATAGATATTTCTTATAGTACTTAAAAAGTAAGAAATAACCTACTTTTCAATACGGTTGTCATCAAAAGTCGATGGCAATAACTTCGGTATTAATTTAATAAAAATCGGCAATAAAACCGCACCGCCGGGAAGAATAAAAATCGCAAGGGAGGGAATGCTCTTAAAGATGTCGATCAACTGCAACTGCATTTTTTTCTTTTCTTCAGGACTGAGGTCTTTGGTGGTGGCTTTGGAAATAAGGGCCACCAATTCTTTGCTATCCGAGAGCTCTTTTTGAAGACGTTTGCTATTCCGTAAAATCAATTTTTTTACGATTTTCGACATGCTGTCATACACTTGCAAGGCCAGATTCTTGTCTTTCAAAAAGGGGATATGCTTCGCGTTCTTTTCAAAAAAGGAAGTGATTTCATCCAAAGAAAGGGCTATCTGCTTTTCCTCGAAACCGAGATCTTTCCCGATGCCGAAGATAAATCCGGATTCCTTGTAGTCGAGGGATTGGTCTTCCCAAACCGTTAAACAGGCCACATCAAGAAAATAATGATTTTCCCAAAGGCTGTGGTTTTTCAGCAGCATTTCGCGATAGGAACCATCAAAATCCTTCGCCTCACTATCGATATAGGTCAGACTTGAAGCGAAAAGTTGGGCCAATTTCTCATCGCTCTTGTTTTTTTCCTTGGCGTTGAGGGCGTGATAGGTAATGTTGATAGTGATGTATTCGAGGATTTGGGCGCGTTGTTGCATGCCCGTCACCTCTTTGAGATAACGCTTGAAAAGCAGCACATCGATAAACAAGAGGGAATTGGTAATAATGCTGTTAAAGGTCTTGCTGATGACATTGTCGGCAAGGTATACCCTGGAGTCGATCAGCTTTTCCAATCGGGCAGAGGTTTTTTTACCGGTGAATAGTTGGCTGATAAAGGAAATTTGATTGCGGTTGAGGTCTTTGTAAAAGGCAAAGATCTTATTCATAAAGACCGTGAAATCGGTTTGCTCGAGCTCTATCCGATAGGTATAGTATAAAGCAGTGAGCAAGTTTATTTTTGCTTTCTCATCTTCCGTAAGGCTATGTTCTACCTTGATGAAACGGGGAATCTTGGTATTGAGTCCATATACGAATCCGGTCTTCTTGAGTCCGGTATACAAATCCCGAAAATCGGCATATGCATGCTGATGATCATGTACCAGCGATCCGAATTTTTCAATCCAACCGGCAGAGGAGGGGTTCATATCGTGCTTATGGGTTTAAGGCGCGAAAATACTGCAAAAACACTTTATATCGAATAAGAGGCCCCACTAATTACCGCCCTTGGGTTCTGTTCCCCTGACCGTGCGCACCGTACTGCAATTCCTCCATGCGCCGCTTAACACCTCTGTTCCAACTTCAAAATGGACAAACTTCAAGGATTTGGGCCGTTGAATTTCTTTAACAAAAAATTAACATTTAAGACCAAACCCTCCAGATCAAACCTCGTAATTAATGTTGAAATATTCATCTAACATTTAAATCAATTTAAAATGAAAAAAACAAAGCTTTTAATTGGAATCTCATCCCTGGTAGTGGTTGGTATCGCATTGATAGCGGCTGATCACATCGACGCCCCTTCCTCCATGGGAACCACCGCAGATATCGCGGACTTTTTTGCGTTCGAACCTTCACCTGGTTCAGACAACACCGTTTTTATCGTCGATATGCAATCGAACGTACTGCCCGATTTGGCTTACGGTACCTTTGACGAAGACGTGCTAACCGAAATCAATATCGATACCGATAATGATTTGGTGGAAGACCTGGTCATTCAGGCCATTCCAAGAGATGGGAAAATGTACTTTTTTGGTCCGGCCGCCCCTTCACAAACCGGAACCTCTGGCCAGGTGCTGGTCGATTCTCCTTTGGGGAGTGTCGATATTTCAGCTGCGACGGCCATTACCCAAACTACTGCAGATGGGGTGTCTCTGTTTGCCGGGCCCCGTCAGGATCCCTTCTTTTTTGACTTTTTCCAATTCAATGCGGTGAAAGGTGGCATGGCTCCCGGGGGATTCAAACCAGCTGGGGAAGCTGAAAACACCTTTGCCGGTGCCAATACCATGTCGATCATTGTGGAAATACCGAACAGCCTTTTGGGCGAAACCACAGGAATGAACGCCTTGGGACTGAACGTTTACAAAACTTGGGTGACCACGAACAAAAAACAATAATAAATTTTTAAAAACAGAAAAAATGAAACAATTCAAAATGAAACACTTGTTATTAAGCCTATGCGCTTTAACGATATTGGCGGCATGCAATAAAGACGACAATGGAATGCCCGATATGGTCCAGGCAACCTGTGCCGACGGAATCATGAATGGGACCGAAACCGGGATCGACTGTGGCGGGTCTTCCTGTGCCCCTTGCGACGCGCAAGGTGGAGATCCGGATTTCTCAGGGACATTTGTTCAGGTCGACCATATGGGAAGACCTGGTATCAATACAGTTTTGGGATTTGATATACAGGGGCAACCCAGTGTGAAAGACGCTCAAAATGTTGCTATCCCTTCCGAAATGGGCGCTACTTTTCAAGCGGGGTACGAAGCACGCTTAGAGCAGTACCATGATGTATATGCCGAGCTTTTGGGACTAGATCCCATGGCCGTGAATTACGAAAACAACATTCTGGGCCTCGACGCGGCAGCGCTTACAGGCTATTTGGCCTCCGATGTTCTGGAAGTGGCACCCAATCTGCCCACTACCTATTTTGACCCCGGTACCGATGCCAACATGGATGGCAGTGTTTTGGTGCCCGACGGTGATGAAGTGGCCCTGACAGGCAGAAATCCCAATGACGATATTATCGATGTGTCCCTGATTTTGCTGTTCGGCGGCAATACCGGCGATCGCTTCAGCGGGCAAGATACCAACGGGGACGGGATGGCCGACTTGCCACGCCTCACCTCCGACGGGGTCGGGATCACTGCAGAAATAGCTACTACTTTCCCTTATCTAGGGGCTCCTCAATAAGTCTATGAAAAAGGAGTAAAAAAGGGGGGGGATTGCCCAAAGTCCTCCCCTTTTAATTAAAACGATCATCCCTAAAAAATTGAAAAGATGAAACAATTACTAATGATGGCAATCCTTTTGGCCTTTATCTCATGCAATGAAAAGGAGCGCACATTGATTTCCAACAATGAAGATTATAACGTTTTCCTGGGATCGGAACCGGTGAAAACCACTTCCAAGTATTTTGAATTATGGAATTCCAAAATCAAAGAAGATAGTATGCAACTATTGAGTTTTGGTATCGTAGGTGGCGAATACAACCGATATTTTCAGCAAACAGGCGATATCCAATATCTGAAAAAAGCCGAAAAGGCCTTGCAAAGAGCCGTAAAGATTGCTGCCATTGGCAAAGCCGGCTATTTCCGCGCCCTCGCGAGGAACTATATTTCCCAACACCGTTTTAAGGAAGCATTGGTGCTGGCCGACTCGGCAAGGACCCTGGGTAGTGATGTCAACGCAACGCACAGCTTGCTGTTCGACCTTCACATGGAATTGGGCAATTATGGTGAGGCGGAATCCTATTTAGACAGTATCGCCAACTTCTCCGATTTTGGCTACCTCATTCGATTGGCAAAATGGAACGACCATCTAGGCGATTTGGATCAGACCATCCGATTGATGGAGAAGGCCTTGGCCAAGGCCGAAAGCGCCAAAAACAAGGATCTGATGTTATGGTGTAATACCAATATAGCCGATTACTATGGGCACGCCGGACGTATCGGGGAAAGCTATGATCATTATCTCAAATCGCTGGCCATCGACCCCCAGAACGACTATGCCAAAAAAGGAATTGCATGGATCGTTTTTTCCTACGAAAAGAACCCCAATGAGGCCATGCGTATCCTCGATTCGATCATTGAAAACCATCATGCTCCTGATTACTACCTATTGAAGTCGGAGATTGCTGAATATCAAGGGGATCAATGGGAAAGTCTGGTCAATCTCGACAAGTATTTGAAACTGATTGAAGATCCTGCTTATGGCGACATGTACAACGCCTACAACATTTCGGTATATCTGGATCGAACCGGGCAATTTGAAAAAGCCCTTGGGTTGGCGAAAAGGGAGGTCGACAACAGGCCTACTCCGGAATCGTACAGCCTGCTGGCCTATACCTATTTTAAAATGGGCGAATTGTCCAAAGCCCTCCACATCGTGGAGAAACATATCGAGGGCCAATCGGCGGAGCCCAGCATACATTACCGTATCGCTGAAATTTACAAGGCTTCGGGAAACCATGCCCGGGCCACGCAGTTAAAAGAAGAATTGAACGGGGCCATCTATGAACTGGGCCCACAGATGGCGGAGCCCATATCGAGGCTGTAGCAATACTCGAACAAATGCATTTGAAAATTCACAAAAATTCATTTTCAGTGGTGTTTTAGGTTGGTTGTTTGAAAAGCACCGTGGCCATTTGGCCATGGTGTTTTTTTTTGGCCACTTCACTTTCCCCCATCGCTTTTAGGATATTATGGGATGATCCATTATATTTACCCAATACGAGCAACCTTAAGATTCTGACGCCCCAAGTGTTACTGAATTTTTGTTGAAGATTTACTTAACCTTATTACTAATTCCTGGAACGCTATGGAATACCTTCTGTTTTTTCTTTGGATAACCATCATGTGTGCATTGTTGTACAAGGTTTTTGCGGCTTCTAAAGCCTTAAAAAAAACCCTCGATAGCAAGAAATAGACTTTTGGGAAGTCTGTTCAATACAGCCAAGATTCCTGGTAATCTTTAATGGCAACCCAAACCCATCAGCCATTTCCCTTTTCCCGAGGGTTTCCGCAAGCGGGCAAGGAGAGGCTAAAGTTCAATAAAGTTGTCCAAGGACAAGGTCCAATCGTAGTTTTTGTACACCAGATCGATATTTTTGGTTTTGGGTAGGATACCAACCTCTTTCAAGATGTGTTTTACCCCATTTTTGCCCCCAAAATCGCCCCTGAACCAATTGAACAGGGAAGTGACAGCCACCTCGTTTTGCCCTTCAGCATAGGTTGAAGTGCGGGTCAAGTACCGTTTCGTGCCTTCCTCAAACTGTTCCTCAAGGTGTTCCGGCGAATAGATGGCCACTGGCGGGCAATCTTTGGCACCACAATTTAGGGCAAAATGAATGCGGTAATCCCTTTTGTCTACCCTTAGTTTTCTTTCGAATTTATCCGGAAACCATTTTCTTACATAACCCAATCCCAACGGCCATTGCGATTTTCGAATGATGCCGTGTTCTATTTTGGAAAACGATACCGTGGTACCCGCGATCGGAATCTGTTCCATATCAAAGAAAGAACGACGGTCGTTGTACAATTCGGGATTTTCCAATAAGACATGTTGAATGTAGCCATTGTAAATATTCACCCAAAAGGCCAGCTTTTGCGCATCGGTATCCAAGCTGGCAGCAAGATCGGCAAGGGTGGTCCCAGCAAGTTGATCTCGAATGGATTTGGTGTCTTCCTTCGCTTTTAGTTTTACCAAAAATTGTTCGGAAAGCAAATTGAAGTCCGTTTTTGCAACTTCCGTACTTTGCGACTGTCCCCTGTGGGAAGTATAACCCAAAAAGAATAAAGAAAACAACAATACTTTGTAAATATTTCGAATGGCCATAGTTCTTGGATTGTGATTTCGTTTCATGTAGCTACCTATCAATAAGCTAACGACCGATTAGTCGTTGAATCGAAAAAAACTTTCTCAGACATGGTGTATATAAGTTTATGTCAATAACTTGCTTCATGGGCTATTGAGCCTAAGTGGGTAAAAAATCTTATTTTGGGACCATGATCTCAGTTATTATACCAGCTTACCAAGAAAACGAGAACATCAAGAAATTGCTGCCCCTTTTGGCATCGATGGAAAGCAGGTTACCAACGGAGATCATCTTGTCTTTATATGCTGTAAATGGGGAGGAAACAGATTACCACCTCAAAGAAAGGCCGTTCAATATTGTCAAGTCGCCGAAACGGGGTAGGGCAGTACAAATGAACCATGGGGCGGCCATAGCCAAGGGTGATGTTTTGGTGTTCTTACATGCCGACGTGCGGCCGCCAAAAGCATTCTTCACTGACATTGCCAAGGCCATGGAACAGGGGTTTGAGGCCGGTTTTTTCTCCTATCGATTCGATAATGACAGTCTTTTACTGAAAATCAATGGTTCATTTACGGCCAGAAAGGGCCTCTTTACGGGCGGCGGCGATCAGTGTCTCTTTATCAAAAAAAGCGTATTTGACGAGATTGGCCGATTTAACGAGAACCAGGTCTTGATGGAAGATTTTGAGTTTTTCAAAAGGATGAAGCGAAAAAGCGTACCCTACACCATCATCAAAAACGACTTGATCGTTTCTTCAAGAAAATACGATCACAACTCGTATTTGCGCATCAACCTTTCCAATATGTTATTGCTGCTTCTGTTCAATTTTGGGTATCCTCCAAAAAAATTAAAATCGCTGCACGACAAATTGCTGAACACGCCTTATCAAGACCCGGCCTAGTTTGCCTGAGCCTCTGCGATGTTTGCTTTCAACCTCTCGGCATTTTCGAAACCTTTTGCAGGAGTTGTTTCGAATGTATATGATAATCTGGGCGGAAAGGCAATGGCCCAAAGTCAAAGCTTAGGAAGTGACGGCCCCTAGGGCATACAGCTGTTCCAAATTGGGGGATTCGCTTCCCCCTGCAGGTTCCAAGGTAATTCCGAAAGCTTCGGAATCATTGGGGTTGTTGAGGGCAAATACCTTATTATTGTCCATTTGGAAGTCTTCCAACAGGCCTACACTGGTGGGCGTAAGCGGATTCAGCTTAAGCGACCATACCTGGTACACCATTCCATCCGGAGGCTCCGGTAGGCCTATTGCATCTATAAAAAGTTTTTGATCTTGCTTGTTCCAATACGCTTTGGCGTAGGAGGTAGGGGATACTTCCTGACCGCCCAAAGGAACCACTTTCACGTTCTTGTCGCGCAGCAGGGCCAAAAGGTTTTGGGTGTTTTCGAGCGACAGGTTGGCGTCGGCAATTTGTTGTTCGAGCATGTCGTTGTTTTTCTCCGCCAACTCATTTTCAGAGCGTAGTTTTTGATTTTCGGTGTACATCCAAAATAACCCGATCGCCAACATTACCGATGCCGCCCATCCCAAATAGGTGGTCCAATTGCCCGATTTAGCCTCTAAGGGAACCACTTTGGTTTCCCTGGGTCCTTGCAAACGCCCGGCAATGCCATCGAAGGAAATCTTCTTATCGGGGGAAGCGGTTCGAGCCACGGCCATGACCGCAGCTTCAATGGCCTCGATCTCCGATTTTATTTGAGGGTATTCCATGGCGTATCGGTGCACCTCCAGATTTTCCTTTTCTGAAAGCAGTCCGGCTACATAGAGTTCCAGTATACCAGAAGATATGTATTTCTCTACATCCATGCTATAGATTCATGTTTTCCCTGATTTGCGAGATACACGCCCGATTACGGGTTTTTACGGTCCCCAAGGGAATCTGAAGTTCCTTGGCGGCGTCTTTTTGTGTATATCCCTTAAAATATAAAAGCTCGATGATCTGAATGCACTTTTCCTTTAGATTTAAGACCAGTTTTTTAAGTGTTTTTGGGTCGACCCTTGGCTCATTCCCATCATCCTCTTCAAGCATACCTACGAAGTAATCTGCCGAGAGGTTCTTTTTTTGATTTTTATAGGACTTGGATCGTACTTCGTCAATGGCCGTATTCCGGGCTATATTTAAAAGCCACGTAAAAAAACGGCCTTTTGCGGCACTATAGGTGTGGGCATTGTTCCAGACCTTCACGAATACATCCTGGCATAACTCTTGTGCGAGAACTTCATCGTTTACGATGGTATTGATCACCCCACAGATGTTTTGGGCATACATCTCGTGCAAGCGCCCAAAAGCTTGGGTATCTTTTTGTTGAAAACGTTCGATCAGTAGCTCTAACTGCATGCGTTGTTTAAGGGTAGCGGTGCAACATTAAAAAGGACCGCCCTTGAAGACGGTCCATGATATCTTGTTTTTATTTTATTGAATGATTCCGGCACAGCTGATACGACCGCCCGCATTTCCAGTGGGCTGGGTGGTAAAGTCATCTAAGCCTTGGTGGACGATAACGCCTTTACCGATCAAATCTTTATTGGGGTCACCGCATCCAAGGCACCATTGATCGGTATCGAATTCAACAGATCCCGTGCCATCAGCGTTGGCCACAAAATTACCGATATCCCCTTTGTGATAACCTTCGGCTGCGCCCCATTTGCCGTGGGGTTCGTTGGTCGGGTTCCAATGGCCCCCGGTCGAGGTTCCGTCGGCAGCCGAACAATCGGCCTTTTCATGGATATGGATTGCATGCTCCCCTGGGGTGAGCCCAGTGAAGTTCGCTGTCATTTTCACCTGTCCGTTTTCATCGGTAAAGCTTACCTCTCCTTTCACATTGCTGTCGCTTTTAGGCTCCATCGCGAATTTAACCGTCTCGACCTTCACTTCCTGCAATTCCTTTACGGCATTTTCCATTTCATCCCCGGCCTCTTTGGCCTCTTTTTTCACTTCTTTACAACTGTAGGTGGCAACCACTGTCAATCCGATCGCCAAGACTTTTAATATTTTCATAGGTTCCAATTTTTGTAAGCCCTAAAGTTAAGCAATATAGATAACCTTGTCAATCTATTCTTAAATAGATTTGTTGGCCGGGACCACTTATTCGATCAATTTGGTGATAATTTGGGTTTCGCTTTGTAGTGTTCGATGTACCGGGCATTTATCGGCTATTTCGAGGATTCTTTTTACTTGAACATCGTCTAGCGCGCCTGTCAATTTTATCTCTCGCTGAAAAGTGTCGATCTTGGCTTGTGGCGATTCGCAGGCTTCACAATCAATAGCATAGGATTTGCCATACGAGGTGTGCACTTCAATATTTTCCAATGGCCACCCTTTTCGTTTGGTGTACATTTGAACCGTCATGGCCGTACAGGCCGAAAGCCCAGCAGACAACAATTCATAAGGAGAAGGCCCGAAGTCGTTGCCGCCTGCTTCGATAGGTTCATCAGCGGTCAAATAATGTTTGCCCACCTTCAACGTAGTGGTAAAGCCATCTTCTGAATCGAGACTTGCCACCACTTGTTGATCTGTTTGCAAAAGAGGGTCTTCGGGTAGGTCGAGATAACGTTGGGCCCAGCCCGCAATGACTTTTCCCGCATAACGGGAATCTTTTTTATCCGTTAAGAGGTGGTCTGCCCCGTCCAAAGAAACAAAGCTTTTCGGATGTCGGGCAGAGCGATAAATATCTTCCGCGTTTTTAACGCCAACGATCTTGTCCTGAGGAGAATGCAAGATCAATAGGGGCTTGCGCAAGCGTCCTACCGCCTCTGGCAGCGATTTCTGTTGCAAATCATCCAGGAATTCTTTTTTAATGGTAAAATCCCTTCCCGCCAAACGCACCGTGGCCTTTCCTTTCGCGATGATTTCCTCAAGGTCGCTTTTGATCAGTTGTTGCACATGGGCAGGGTCTGATGGCGCAGCTATGGTGGCCAATGCCTTTACCGATTTGATTTTCGCCGCCGCAAAAATAATGGCGGCACCGCCCAAAGAATGGCCTACCAACAAGGTCGGCGCCCTATAATTTTTTGCCAAAAAATCGGCGGCCGCCACCAAATCTTCAACGTTTCCAGAAAAGTCGGTTTCTGAAAAGTCACCGGAACTATCGCCCAATCCCGTAAAATCGAACCGAAGCACCCCGAACCCACTGGAAGAAAGCGCATTTGCGATGTTCTTTGTGGCAGTGAAATTCTTATTGCAGGTGAAGCAATGGGCAAATATGGCAAAGTTATGGGGATGGCTATCGGGAGGTAGTTCCAATCGCCCTACCAAGGATTGTCCCGATGCATTTTTAAAGTTTACTTTTTGAAGTCCCATTTGCCTTTTTTTGGAATATGTCCCTTAGGTCGGGATTATAGAAAATACCTAACTGCAACCGGTCAAAGTGCGCGCCCGTAAAATGATTTTTAAGGTAACCGGCCTGAACGCTCAATGCAGGATCGATTTTTATGCCCAAAGCCCCGTACAAACGGTTTTGCCCAAAGGGATTCCCTTGAAGGTTCAGGAAAATCTCATCGTAGAAGTTCAGAAAGAAAACCTGGGTCAAGGGCAGGGTGACCTGAAGGCGATAACGCGCCCGGTATTCGGTGTTGCTGTTTGTTCCGGAATCCAAAAAGCGTTGCTCCAAGCGGTAACGATGCTCGAAGGCGAACTTGCCCACTTGGTCCTTGAGTATAAACTGCCCGAAGATTCGGTGTTCCCTGGCATCGATATCGGTAGCGCTCTCCTCAAAAGTACCGTCGGTTGCGATATAGGCATAACCCAAGGTAGCGATGGCATCGCTATCGAGATGGTAGTTCATGCCCGTTCTAAGGAGCAGCTGGTTGAAATTGCCGGCCATTTCGTAATAGCGCTGCTGCACCTCTGTGTGGACGCTCCATTTTTCGGCAATCGTGTTGGTGCCGAAGTACATGAACCAGGAACCCAATTCGTTTTCCCCGGTTTCCTGGGCGGCTACGGCGAAAGGCGCCATAATCGAAGAAACCAAGACGAGGTATCTTTTAAAATATTTCATATTGCGAAGGTAAGCAACTAGATTTTTTTGCAAAATCATAAGGTTTAAAGCTAAGCAACCCATGCTGGTCGGGAGGCACCCCAACCCAATCAAAAATCAGCTCCGACAAAGGCATTATCGGTGTTTTGGGAGTTTCCTCACTATTGCACCGTAAAGATCTTTACCTCCTTGAACGGAGATGCGCTCACTGTTTCCATGTTTTTCCTATAATCTTTCCATGATTCGTTAAAGAACGCATTTGTTTTTTGGAGGGTGTTTTGGAGCTCCTCTTCTGCAAACCGAAGCAGTCTTTTTTCCGTTTCGGTAATGCCCGATTGCCTGCTGCCCACATAGCTCCTTGCGTCATAAATGCGTGTCATCACCGTAATTTCAGGATTGCGGGTAATGCCTTGCCTTTTATCTTCCTTGCCCAAATACCTATCGATCAGGGAATCAATTTCCTTGACCATGTCTTTGGAAGCGTCGATTTGATCTTTATATTGCTTTTCATCCAATGCTTTTAGGTCTTTTTGATATTGTTCCGCAATCAGTTTGCTTTCGACCAATTGTTTTGTGGCATCGGCAGCGAGCTGTGTATAGCTGTCCAATTTCTTTGAAGTTTCATGCACTTGGTCAATGTTGTTCCTCGAAATATCCAATCTAGGGTCTGATTTCACTTCCAGCAGGGTTTCATCCGTGGTTTCGCCCATTTCGAGTTTCACCTTGTATATGCCCGGTTTTGCGTTTATGCCTCCAAACTCCCTTGGGTTCTTGTTCAGTTTTCTGGAAGGGCGATCGGGGCCCTTTTCTTCCATTTCCCAGTAAATTCGATGAAATCCGGCCTTCTCCGGAGTTTTGAATTTCATGGTTCGGATCAGTCTTTCCCCATCAAAGATCATCACCGAAAGCGAGTCTTTTGTTTTCGGTTTGGCCGCTGAGGTGGTTTCGCTTTCTTCCTCAGCCATTACAACTTCAGTTTTGCCGCCTTCCGTTGCGGTCTCCATATCCTCGGTAACGACCAAATCATTGTCCTTTTTGATATCAGGATCTTTCTTCTGCCGTCCTTCCCGCAGATAATAGGTGAGCATGGCCCCCGATTTTCTGTTTTCCGCGTTATATTCCGCATC
Organism: uncultured Flavobacteriaceae bacterium; assembly: GCA_963710535.1. Taxonomy (GTDB): domain Bacteria; phylum Bacteroidota; class Bacteroidia; order Flavobacteriales; family Flavobacteriaceae; genus Pelagihabitans. Next base: position 590,963 of record CAVQAW010000008.1, on the reverse strand, counting down.
CGCACCGAACCTGCTTCCTGTAGGCTGCTGATAGGAGGCTTGATAGGCTATTGGAGGGGTAAAGATCTTGATTTCTTTTTGGAGGATCGATCGATCGGCCGCCAAGGCCCTCAATGGCCGTATGTCATCCAAGACCCAAACGGCCCGGCCAAAGGTCGCGATCACCAGATCATGTTCCCTGGGATGGATCACCAGGTCTTTGGTGGAAACCGTTGGAAAACCTTCGGTCCATTTTTGCCAAACAACGCCTGCATCGAACGAAATAAAGAGCCCGTCATCGGTGCCCAAAAAAATCAGGTTGGGGTTTTCCAGATCCTCGACGATTGAAAGCGTATAAGTGCCCACGTCACCGGCATCCACAATTCGTTCCCACGATTTTCCATAGTTTTTGGTACGATAGGCATAGGGCGTATAATCGAACCGGCGGTAGTTGTTGGCCACGAGCAAGGCTTCCCCTTTGTTTTTATTCGATGCTTTAATCTGTGGAATCCAACTACCTGACGGTAAGCCTTTTATATTTTGAGTTACCTCTGTCCAGGTGGTGCCACCGTTTTGGGTGTAATGCACTCGGCCGTCATCTGAAGCGACCCAGAGCATATCCTTTTCGATGGGTGATGGCTCGATCACCAAGAGGGTGCAATGGTTCTCCGCGCCGGTGGCGTCCATGGTGAGCCCGCCACTTTCACTTTGCTTTTGTTTTTCGGGGTCATTGGTGGTCAAATCAGGGGATATCACTTGCCAGGTCAAGCCTTTGTCCTTGCTTTTATGAACAAATTGACTCCCAAAATATACCGTGCCCGGATCAAATGGATCTTGACCGATGGCCGCGTTCCAGTTGAACCGCAATTTGGTTTCCGCATCGGGCGGGGTAGGGCGAACGATATAATTGTTGCCCGTGATATGATCGTACCTTGAAACGTATCCTTGTTGGCTCATCGCGTAGCCATATTGAGAATTTTCAAGGTCTGGGACGACATCGAAACCGTCTCCAAAGGCGATTTCCTGCCAATAGCTGTTGCGAATGCCCTGGGCCTTCCAAACATAAGCGGGCCCCCGCCAAGAACCATTGTCTTGCAATCCACCATACACATTGTATGGGAATTCATTGTCGGTATTGATATGGTAAAATTGGGCTACGGGCAAATTGCCGATAAAACGCCACGACCTGCCCCCATCTTTGGTAATGTTCATGCCCCCATCGTTGCCATCCATCATGAACTGGCCATTTTTGGGATGAATCCACCAGGCATGATGGTCGGGATGCACGCCATTATCGGCACGATAGGCGGGCATCAACTCGGCAAAACTTTTGCCCCCGTCCTCCGATACGTTGATATAGGTGAACACCGAGTAGACCCTGTTCTCATTTTGGGGATCGACATAAATTTCGGAATAGTAAAAGGGCCGGTTGCCGATGTCATCCTTATCGTTGATTTTCTTCCATTTAAAACCACCATCTTCCGATTTGTACAAGGCATTTTTTTTGGCTTCGATCAGGGCATATACAATATTGGGCCTGTTGGCCGCAATGGCGACCCCGATCCTACCTAGTTCCCCTTGGGGGAGCCCATCATCTTCCGTTAATTTTTTCCAATTTTTACCACCATCGTGCGTCATGTAAAGTCCGCTTCCCGCTCCCCCGGATTTAAAGAACCAAGGCTCCCTTTTGTGTTCCCACATGGCTGCAATCAATTTATTGGGATTGGTGGGATCCATCACCAAATCGGCAACACCTGTGCTGTTGTTCACAAAAAGCACCTTCTCCCAGGTCTCGCCCCCATCGGTGGTCTTGAAAACGCCCCGTTCGGGATGTGCGCCCCAAGGCGAACCTATGGCCCCCACATAAACCGTATTGGGGTTCATGGGATCGATCTTGATGCGGTGGATGTGCCTGGTTTTTTCAAGCCCCATCAAGGTCCAGCTTTTCCCGCCATCCAGTGACTTATAAACCCCATAACCTCCGTTGAGGCTGTTCCGGGGGTTGCCTTCGCCAGTGCCCACCCAGATTACCGAGGGGTTCGACTGTTGAATGGCCACGGCCCCGATAGAGGCTGTGGCCTCCTTGTCAAAAATGGGATCCCATTTTATACCCCCAGAGGTCGATTTCCAAAGCCCGCCCGACGCTGTACCAACGTACATCACATCTGGGTCGTCATTCACGGCATCGATCGCGGTAACACGCCCGCTCATCCCCCCTGGACCAATATTTCTTGGCTTGAGGTCTTGCAGGAGTTCCATTTTGAAATCTTGGGAAAAAGTGGTCAGGGATGCAAAAAGCACCGTGAGGAGGAAACAATTTTTGAACATTGGGAACATTTTGGTTTAACGGGCGGAAATATAAAGACTTTTGTCGAATAACCGAAAACCGGCCCAAAGGATTGACTGCCACAGGGGCAATATCGATAGTTTAAATGGCGGTTTCAGCACCTTTTTTTTTCAAAGATGCCAAAAAGCTCATGGCCTTGTCTTGGCGGGATGGAATTGTAACATCGCTCAAAGCTCTTGACCGAAAAATAGGGCTCGAGATATGTGAGGTATAAAGCCTTATCACCGCCAAAAGGCCTTTTTTCCATGTCCGAGGTTAATGGAATATCGAACCATACACCCACCAATTTACCGCTAGGTTTGAGCAATTGGGCCATTTTTTCGGCATAGGCGAACCTATTTTTATCTGAGGGAATCAGGGAGCAGAAAAATGTCTGTTCCAAGATCAGGTCATATTGCCCTTGGTGCATAAAAAAATCCTTTGTGTACAATTGATTTTTGGGAAAGCTTGGATTTCTTTGCATGAATTTTTCAATAGGGAGCGAAGCAATATCGAGCACATCGACATTCCGGAAGCCTTGTTCCCATAGATACTCCGCTTCATAGGCATTTCCGGCACCCGGGATCAAAATGGAAATATCCTTGTTGTTGAGATGGTCTACGTAAGTTTTTATAGGGGTCGACGGATAGCCGATATTCCAACCCATATGCCCATCGATATAGCGTTGGGTCCAATAACTCTGCTCATCGTTCTTGGCCATGAACGATCAATTTGAAACTTCATTTTTATAGACCACCCCGTTTTTCAACACCAGTTTCACCTGGCGCATGGCCTCGATATTTTTGGTGGGATCACCAGGGACGGCAATCAGGTCTGCCAAGTAATTTTTTTCAAGTTTCCCCAATTTTTCCAGGTGAAAGACCTCGGCGTTGACCGAGGTCGCGGCCTTTAAGACCTCCATGGGCGACATTCCATAATCGACCATCAGTTCCATTTCAAGATAGTTCGCACCATGGGAAAATACGCCAACGTCACCGCCAAAAGCAATGGTCACCCCAGAATCCAATGCCCGTCTGAAAGAAGCCCGCTTCTCCCCAATGCGAATGGGTTCCGGATCAATGCCTTTTTTCCACCCACCGTAACGTGCAATGGCATCACCAGCGGCCAGGGTAGGGCAAAGGGCAATGCCCCGCTCCTTCATCAGTCCAAAAATTTCCTCAGTTCCCCCATCACCATGTTCAATGGTCTCTACCCCGCCTAAAATGGCACGTCGCATACCTTCGGGGGTACTGGCATGGGCCACCACATATCTCCCAGCACTGGTTGCCGCGGCGACCATCGCGTCAATTTCGCTGGAAAGGAATGTGGGCTGGGAGGGTTCCCCGGCACCCCAACGGTAATCGGCATAGATTTTAATAAAATCGGCCCCATTTCCCAATTGTCGTCTCACAGTCCTTATCGCTTCGTCAACACCGCTTACGGCTTCAGCACCAAGGGGCACCGTTACCCCATCATGGAACCCTTTTGGCCCATATGCGCCGGTCGCCACAATCGCCGGTCCGGCAACAAGCATTCTGGGTCCGGCCACTATTCCTTGGTCGATGGTCTTTTTAAGCGATACGTCTGCATAACCCGCGCCTTCGGATCCAAGATCTCGTACAGTGGTGATACCGGCCATCAAAGAATTTTTGGCGTGTACCGTACCCCGGATTGCCCGTTCCACAGGAGACTCTTTGAGCACTTGGTCGTTCCAGTCCGTCTCGTTATAAGGGTGTAGCAAAAGATGGGAATGCCCTTCAATGATGCCGGGCATCAACGTCATGTTCTTCAAAGGCATTTCTTGGGTTCCCTTTGGGGTTTTCAATCCGGTCGGCGACCCCACATAGGTAATCACTTCGCCTTCCACCAGAACCACCCAGTCGGGGTGCACCGTGGCGCCATCAAAAACACGGTCGGGCTTAAAAAGCATTTGACCCTGACCTATTGCAGTGCCAAGCAAAATCATAAAGCAAATGATGTTGTTCATAGTACTGGTGCGATAAAATATTGATGATATGTTCATTTCGTATGGGTTTTGTTTTAGGACTACTTTGGCATTTGGCGAGTTACTTTGAAACTTCAAATCTTTCCATTTCCGCACTTTGAACGGTGGTTATTACAGCTTAGGGAACGGTAACATCAATAATCGCCGCTGTCCCTACAAGATTCCTTAATGCCTTCTCTAGCCGATACAATTATCGGTTGGCGCGGCTCCTATATTTTGATCGGTTCAGCTTGAGCCGTTGATTTTTTAAAATGAAAGGCCATCTTGCCAAGGTATGGGCAAGGTAAATATTTATTCCTCATGGGCATGTTCCTCGATCTCCGACAACTTATCGGCTATGGTTTTGCTATCGAGCCATCTGCCCCTCACCATGACTCCGGAAATCTTTTGGAGGGCCGATAGGTCTTCCAGCGGATTGGCATCGACCAAAATAAGATCGGCCTGCATCCCTTCCTTGATTTCGCCGAAGGTATCGGAGCTGTTGAAATATGTTGCCGGATTGATGGTTCCCGACTGAATGATCTGCAAAGGGGTGAGTCCCGCATTGAGCATCCCCTGTATTTCATGGTGTATTGAAAATCCAGGGACATTGAAAAGTTGGGGCGCGTCCGAACCCAGTAACATTCCATGCCCGTTTTGTTGTAATTTATGGATGAGTTTTTTACGGATGGCATCGAACTGCTGCCACTGTGCCTCAGTAAAACTTACATCGGCCATGGTCTCCCTTTTTATGCGTTCCCAATTCGCCAAAATGCTCTTGGGCATGTATTTCATTTCGGGCTGCGCGAGTAAGGTTTCTACAGGAATCGGGGCGAACCATCTCTCAAAGAGGCTTTGGGTAGGTACGATCCATACTTTGTTCGTTTTTGCCATTTGCACCAGCCCGTCTATGTTGGTGGTATCTGCCAAAGGGGTAAAGGCATAGCCGAAAAAGCCGTTGTCGGAAGGGTCAACCCCTGCCGATTCGGGAACGAGTCCCTCCAAAAAGCCATCTACATGATCAATGGAGGCGTATTTGCTTTCAAGGGCATGCCGAATACCGACGGCTACCGGTACATGGCCGGCGAAGGGAATACCTACCTCATTGGCCGTGGCAACGATCTGATCAAAGGCTTCCAAGGGTACGCCAGGATGGATTTTCAGAAAATCATAGCCGTCTCTCTGATATGCCGTCACCTTTTCTTTGGCCACTTCTTTCGAAGGCACGGAGTTTCCGTTTAAAGACGGACTCGAGGTAAAAATCCTCGGACTTAGAATGTCGCCATTCTTGGCTTTTTCGCGCAAGGTTAAATGTGCGGGATCGCCCAACATGCCCCGAATGGTCGTAATGCCGTTGGACAGGTAAAGGAACAGGGTTTCTTCGATCCGTCTGGGATCTGTGGTGGGCGGCGGGATATGGGCATGCATTTCGGCAAGGCCGGGCATCAGGTATTTTCCCTTGCCATCGATCTTCTGGGGATACGAATCGGTATGATCGATGCGGTCTGCGATCCTAACGATCTTACCGGAATCGACGACCACTTGTCGATTTTCCAAAATGGAGCCCGATCGCACATCCACGATCGAAACATCGGCAATCAAAATGGCTGTTGCACTAATGTTTTTGCTGGGTTGGTTACAAGCGCAAAACATCAATAGCATCGCCAGAACGGCTATTTTTTTCATTTCGTTTTTATTTATGGTGGGGCGACCGTTTCGTTTGGTCGGCCAGCGTTGTCAAGGGATATGAAAATTAACGAATTTTTATCGATTCACAAGTTTTCTGATACCGATAAAAATGATAATGAAGATAGAATACCCCATAAAGAAGGGAATGATATATTGTTTTAGGTCAAAGGCCAGCATCAAGCCGATGATCAACAATTGAAAACCCAGTCCGAAAGTGGAGACCGCCGTCATGAGCCAATTGGGTATTTTTTTACCTACCACCGCTTTGCTGTCCATATAATGAATGATTTTATCAAAGGTCCCATAGCAGAAATTATACACCGCAAAGAGGAAGTTTACAACACTTTGTTTCTCTCCTTTCATCGCTCTTGGCGACCCGCTTTCAAAAATCCTGCTGGTGGTATCCCCATTAAATTTTTTGCGCAAGATCAGGTAATAATAATTATACAGGGTACCCTGCAATTGTATACCGAGAAAGGCAAGTAAGGTATAGCCCATGGACCCGTCGGTGACATGCCATATCGCAATCAATATGAGCAGGTTCAAGATGATATCGGCAACAGAATCAAGATACCTGCCGGTATAAGAGGGTGTTTTTTTGATTCGGGCCAGTTCCCCGTCCGCTGCATCCAATATGGATTTAAGGATCAAGAAAAACGCAGTGGCCCAGTAAAACTGCTGCAAAATACATATGATGGCGATCAATCCCGCGACCACGAAGGAAAGCGTGATGTGGATAGGGGTTGCAGCGGTATTTTTTAAAGATTGGGCTATCGCTTTTCCAAGGGGCCTGCCATAGTCAGACAGATCTAGAAACTGATACTCTTTAGGTAATTTTGACATGGTTTCAAACTGCTCCGGCAATTGGGCAACTAAGAACGAGGACACGCTTGCTTAGTTGGGAAAACAAAAACTTTGCCCAAAGATAAGGCTTAATTTACTAATGCTTTTTAGTGTTGACAGCCTTGGATCGGCAACCCTTCTTTATAATGGGCTAAGTTCGTTCCCTTTTTTTTGTAACCTTTCGTTTTGATCGTTTTCGATGTACCATATGCTTTTGCCTTGGCCTTGGTATAAAACAAAAGATAGTCGACTTGGGTGCAGGGTTGTCTCAAATGGAATTTCGATAAGAACCATCATTTTGACTTGGGTTTATTGAAGAAGACTGTTAAGAATAAAGCGATTTCCTAACTTTTAAGACCAAATAAGTACATAATGACCTCTTAAGTACAAAAGTAATTTGAGTTATCCTTACATTTAGAACTTAATTTTTGATCATTTAATCTGAATCACCTATGAAAAATATTTTTTATGTATTGGCCCTGATCCTTGGGCTCTTGATCGTTTCCTGCAGCAATAAAAGGGAAGGAAAGCCCAAAGTACTGGTATTTTCAAATACCATGGGCTTTAAACATGCTTCCATTCCTGCTGGAATGGCCGCCATCGAGAAAATGGGGAACGAAAATGGTTTTGTGGTCGATACGACCAAAAATCCCGAATTGTTCAATGAAGACAACTTAAAACAGTATTCTGCCATCATATTTTTGAGTACGACCGGCAATATTTTGGATGCCAAGGAGGAAGCCGCTTTCGAACGTTATATCCAAGCTGGCGGTGGTTTTGTGGGCATTCATGCCGCGGCGGATACCGAATATGATTGGGGATGGTACAACAAATTGGTCGGGGCCCAGTTTCAAAGCCATCCTTCCGGTACCCCTGAAGCCGATTTTATCATCAAGGATAAAAACTTTATCGCCACGGAATTTTTTACCGATACCGTTTGGCACCGTACCGATGAACTCTACAACTATAAAAACATCAATCCCGAAGTCAATGTCTTGATGACCCTCGACGAATCTACCTACCAGGGGGGCACCAACGGGGATTTTCATCCGATAGCGTGGTACCACGACTTCGACGGAGGCAGGGCTTTCTATACCGGTGCCGGACATACCGATGAGAGCTATAAGGAAGAATTGTTCCTGAAACATCTTTTGGGCGGCATTCAATATGCGATTGGTAAAAACGAGAATTTGGACTATGGCAAGGCCGTCACCCAGATCCCTCCCGATGCGAACCGTTTCTCAAAAGTGGCTTTGGTCGGAGGCGAATTTTTCGAGCCTACCGAGATGACGGTCCTGCCGAACAACGATGTGCTGATTGCGCAACGAAGGGGAGAGATCATGTTGTACAAGGCAGATACCAAAGAACTCACCCAAGTGGCTCTTTTGGATGTATATTCCAAAACCTTGAACACCCCGGGCGTGAATGCCGAGGAAGGGGTCATGGGGCTTCAAAAAGATCCCGAATACGCGACCAACCATTGGATCTATGTTTATTATGCCCCTACCGGCGATGCGTGGGTGAATCGATTGTCACGTTTCAAATATGTCGATGGTGTTTTTGACCTGGCCTCGGAACAAGTCATCCTCGATGTGGCAAGCCAAAGGGAAATATGTTGCCATACCGGTGGATCGATCGCTTTTGGCCCTGGAAACCTGCTATACCTTTCTGCCGGGGACAATTCAACCCCGTTCAATGAAAAAGATGCAAAATATGTCAGTAGCGGCTATGCGCCCTTGAACGACACTCCTGACCATGAACAGTTCGATGCCCGGCGTTCCTCGGGCAATACCAATGATCTTCGCGGTAAGATCATGAGGATCAAAGTAAACGAGGACGGCAGCTATGATATTCCAGAGGGCAACCTTTTCCCAGTGGGGATGGAGAAAACCCGTCCTGAAATTTATACCATGGGCCATCGCAACCCCTACCGTATTTCGGTAGATCCCAAAAAAGGGTATCTGTATTGGGGCGAAGTAGGTCCTGATGCCCGTGAAGACTCGCTTGAAACCCGAGGCCCGAGGGGTTATGACGAAATGAACCAGGCCCGCACCGCAGGCAATTTTGGATGGCCACTGTTCATAGGGAACAATAAGCCATATCATGCCTATAACTATGAAACCGGCGAAAGCGGACCCGCATTTGATCCCGAAAAACCGATCAACGATTCAAGGAACAATACAGGCTTAAGGGAGTTGCCGCCGGCACAACCGGCATATATTTACTATCCCTATGCCGATACCCCTGATTTTCCCCAAGTAGGAGCGGGCGGCAGGAACGCGATGGCCGGACCAACCTATTATTCCGATATGTACCCCAACGGGGGCGGATTGCCCTCTTATTACGATGGCAAAGTGATCATCTATGAGTGGATGCGGGGTTGGATGATGGCCGTGACCTTGTTTGAGGATGGCACCTTCAATAAAATGGAACCCTTCGCATCGGATATCAAATTGAACAATTTGATCGATATGGAAATGGGCCCCGATGGAAGGGTATATCTGTTGGAATATGGCAGCGGTTGGTTCTCCAAAAATGACGATTCCGGCTTAAGCTATATCGAATACAACGGGGGCAACAGACCACCAGTAATCGATAATATGATCGTGGACAAATCCTCCGGTAAATTCCCATTGACGGTAACGGCCAAGGTGGAAGCGGTTGACCTCGAAAATGATCCAGTAAGCTATATCTGGGATCTTGGCAATGGGGAAACCAAAGAGACCACGGCTCCAGAAATCACCTTTACCTTTGATAAGGCAGGGGAGTACAACCTGTCGGTGGAAGCAAAAGACGACAAAGGCGCCATGGCGAAAAGTACAGCCACCACGATCGTGGCCGGGAACAGCAGGCCTGAAATCGTGATTGACCTACAAGGGGGAAATTCTTCCTTTTTTATTGCCGGCGAACCGGTGAACTATAAAGTTACGGTTACCGACCCAGATGGCAACGAGACCATAGATCCAGCCAACGTGTTTGTCTCCGTGGATTATTTGGAAGGCATGGATGAGGTGAACATGTCATTGGGCCACCAACAAGTTTCTGCGGCAGTGACAGGGAAGGCACTAACGCTCGGACTCGATTGCAAGACCTGTCATAAGGAAGCGGAGGCCTCCATTGGTCCCAATTATACCGATGTGGCCAAAAAATATAAAGATGACAGGAGGGCCTTGGGGTACCTTCAAAAGAAAATCATCGCCGGGGGATCAGGGGTATGGGGCGAAGTAGTGATGCCCGCCCATCCGAATGTGACCACCGAGGAAGCCAGACAGATCGCCCTGTACATTCGCTCGTTGGCCGATACGGGAGTGAAGCAGAAATCACTGCCTTTGGCCGGTAGCTTGGTGCCCAAGCCTTCGCCTACCGATAATGTCATGGTGATCAGCGCGAGCTACACCGATCAGGGCAACAATGGGGTACGCCCGTTGACCGGGGCCAGGACGGTTTCCTTGAGGGGCAGTACCGTACCTTTCAGTACAGCTACCAAAGCGCAAGGGTTTTCTCCGATTGCCTTTAACGGCATGAACCTATTGTTGTTGCCCGATGGGCCAGGATGGTTCGCTATGGACGATATCGATTTAAAAGGGGTAAACTCGGCAATGATTACCGCAGGTTGGCAAGCGGCGCCAAAATCAGGCGTTGATTTTGAAATGCGGCTCAATGCGCCTGATGGCGAATTGTTGGGGAGAGGCAGCATGCCAACACCCGTAGCCGGACAGCCCGGTGGCATGGTGATGATCAATATGGAAAAGCCCAGGGACATCAAGGCCAAGGAAATCTATTTTGTCTATACCCCTAAAGAAGGCGAAGCGCCGGGGCAAATGGCGGTAATGAACGTAAAGTTCAGCGGAAAATAATGCCAATGGGCATTTGTTAAAAAAGGCTTACCGCAACCGGTAAGCCTTTTTTATTGGACTTGGCATGCTATATTATCGAACCCGATACATCTATTTAGAAACTGTCGATCACCCATATTCCTTGGTGTTCAAAACGACCCATTTTGGGCAAAGCTAGGGTCGATTCTTCCAGGGAGAGGGTACCCCCGATCAATTTCTCAGGTTGTAATTTACCTTCTTCGATCATGTCGAAGATTTCGGGATATTTGTAAGCTTGCATACCATGACTTCCAAGGATTTCAAGCTCGTCCGCCAATATTCGGTCCATCGGTACCTTTGGGTGCCGATGATCGCCCGTCATCAAGCCAACTTGGATATGTTTGCCCCTTTTTCGAAGGTTGCCTATTGAATTGTAGCAGGTCGTGGCGCTGCCCAGGGCATCGAGGGAAACGTGGGCACCGCCTTGGGTCATTTCCCTGACCTGGCCGATCACGTCGATATCAGCTGAAGCATTGACCGTGGCGAAAGCCCCTAATGCTATGGCCTGTGCCAACGTTTCTTGTTTAATGTCGACGGCTATTACTTTGGCGCCCATCGCCTTGGCGATCATGATCGCCGACAAGCCCACGCCACCGCAACCATGAATGGCCACATACTGACCTTCAAACACCCGGCCCTGGGCAACGATGGCCCTGTAAGCCGTGATGAAGCGACATCCCAGCGATGCCGCTGTCACACTGTTGATCGTTTCTGGAAGTTTCACCAAATTGGTATCGGCATTATCGAGAGCCACATATTCCGCAAAGGAACCCCAATGGGTAAATCCCGGTTGGGATTGGTGGTCACAAACCTGATGGTTTCCCGAAGCGCATTGGGGGCAGCTTCCACAGCCACAGACAAATGGTACCGTCACGCGATCGCCGACCCTGAAATTCCGAACCCGATTTCCCACTGCGGCAATAGTGCCTGCCAATTCGTGTCCCGGCACATGGGGCAAGGCTATATCTGGGTCATGACCCATCCAGCCATGCCAATCGCTGCGACATAGCCCTGTGGCCTCGACCTTTACAACGACACCCATAGCGTGCGGATCGGGATCTTTCACGTTCTTCACGGTAATGGCACCTTTAAAAGCTTCAAATACGGCTGCTCTCATTGACTTACATTCAATTGTTATCTCGTTCATGCATCATCCACCAAAAAAAACACTAGGGATCAACAGTCAGCATCATGGCGGATAACCCAGGTATCACCAAGAGGCCTTTTGACAGATCGAAGGATTCCCCGGTCACCACATCTGTTGCCGTTTTTGCATCTTTAAGGTAGTCGGCAAAACGGGTTAAATCGACTTCAGTGGCATTGCCATTTTTATTGAAAATTGACATCACCATGGTTGCTTCATCGAATCGGAACATGGCGTATACCTCTTTGAGCGGAGCATAATGTTTTAAACTTCCGTTTTGAAGCGCGGGCGTTTTTTTTCTGAACCGGGCGAGCTTCCCAACCATATCCTTGATGTCTTTTTGATCCGCGGTAAGGCCTTCGCCAGTAAAGGCATTGACCTTATCGTTTTTCCATCCCCCCGGCATATCGGCACGTATCAGGCCATGATCGCTGCTGTTTTTTTTGTTCCCCAACATTACTTCGGTGCCATAGAAAAGCTGTGGAATGCCCCTGGTGGTGAACAAATAAATTAGGCCCATTTTAAAACTTTCGATATTTCCATGTACCTGATCGATAAATCGGGGCATGTCGTGATTGTCTAAAAACACCACCAGATTAAAAGGGTCTGGGTAGAGAAAATCATTTGCCAACATTTCATAGAGCGGGTCGAATGATTCTGTATGCCGTTCTATTTTTTTATTGAGCGATTCGGTGATTGCAAATTGCAACGGAAAATCGAACAAAGAGGGCAGATGGGAAACATAACCGTTGCTGTTCTGTTTTCCTGCCTGCCATCTTGAAACGATGGCCGGGTTTACCGACCATTCTTCTCCCACAATATTGAATTGGGGATACTCCTCCATGATACGCTTCGACCATTGGGTCATGAATCCGGGATCTGGATAGGTGTAGGTATCCTGTCTTATCCCGCCTAAATCGGCATACTCGATCCACCAAATCGAATTTTGGATCAAATAGTTCGCCAATAAAGGGTTTTTTTGGTTGAGGTCGGGCATAGTGGGCACGAACCACCCGTCCGATAGCATTTCGATGTCGGATTTTGTGGCGTAGGGATCGGAAAGGCTTACCCTTTTATGGGAAGTCAGCGGTTTCTCTCCATCACCTTGATAATTGTACCAATCGGCGGTTGGTTCGTCACCTGTCCACCAATGGTATAGACCGCAATGGTTGACGATCAAATCCTTTATGATTTTAATGCCCCTTTTTTTAGCTTCAGCGGCAAGCCTTAGGTAATCTGCATTCGTGCCAAAACGGGGGTCTACCGTGTAATAATCGGTGGTCGCATAGCCATGGTATGAGTAGGCAGGCATATCGTTCTCCAGAACGGGGTTGATCCAGAGGGCCGTAACGCCCAAGTCGTGAAGATAATCCAAATGATCTATGATACCTTGGATATCCCCTCCATGCCGGCCCCCTTTAGCCTCGCGGTTGGGTTTTTCCCTCATGCCATCAACCTTATCGTTGTCGCTCGACCCATTTGCAAATCGATCGGGCGTGATCAGATACATGATGTCTTTATTGGAAAATCCCTCCCGCATGCGGGATTCAGGTTCCCGAGTCTTCAGTTCGTAGCGATAGGTAAAAACGGTTTCTCCATGCCGTTGGAAACCGATGTTAAAAATGCCTGGACAGACATCAGGGGCTAAGCTCAAATCCAAAAATAGGTAATTTGGATTTTCGACGGTGATGACGCTTTCCAGGTTAACCCCTTGGTATTCAATTACGGGCAAAAGGTCTTGAATTTGGTTACCATGAACCAACAGTTGCAATTTAGGGTGCTGCATTTTTGTCCACCAAGATCCTGGCTCGATTCGATCGATAATCGGTTTTTTTTGGGCAAACAATGGCATCAATATTAAAATCAAGACCAATGTATTCACATTTTTTAATATTCCCACTTTCAGCGACAGGTTTATTGGGAAGGTAATAGATCTTGTCCGTTTTTTTTTGCTCCAGAAATAGATCACGGTCGACCTGAAGTATTGGGGTATCCCTTTTCAAGCTTTCGGTTTACCCTGCCTTAGCGGGGCCGACCCCTATTTTGAAGGATACCCAATGGATAACAACATCACATAACAAATAATCCTATTTTATCCGCAATCCACTTATATCCGATCTCACTTGGTGAAAACGATGGAGTATGGCTTTGGTAGTCATCAACCAGTTGGGTTTGAACCCGATTAAAAAAAATCCTATAAAAAAATGCCGGCTTACATTTTAAACCCATCTCCAGATTCCCTAAATTACCCCATAGAATATTTATCCCTATAGCAAAACCGGACAAAAAATTATAGATCAAAAAAAATCGATATGCCGAAGAATGCCATCACCGCCATTTTGACCCTCATTGCAGTCTTTTTTTTTAAGCTCCAAGATATCGGTGCCCAAGACCAAAAAACAAAAACACTCTCGGAAGCCGCATCCGCTTTACAACTACGTGGCATCGGCCCAGCACTTATGGGCGGTCGTATCGCGGATATTGCCGTAAGCCCGAATGATCAAAGCACTTGGTATGTGGCAGTCGGTTCTGGGGGCTTATGGAAAACCAGCAATAGTGGTATCTCTTGGAAACCTATTTTCGACGATCAGCCTTCTTATTCCATCGGTACGGTGACGATTGACCCGAACAACAACGACGTGATATGGGTAGGCACTGGAGAAAACGTTAGTGGCCGTCATGTGGCGTGGGGCGACGGGGTATATCGGAGTGCGAATGGGGGCACTACATGGCAGCAGATGGGACTTGCCAAATCGGAGCATATCGGTAAAATTCTGGTTGATCCAAGAAATAGCGATGTGATATTCGTAGCTGCGGAAGGACCTTTGTGGGCTTCCGGTGGCGAACGGGGATTATATAGGTCAAATGATGGTGGCAAAACCTGGGACCTGATCCTTGAAATCGATAAAAATACAGGAGTCACCGATGTGGAGTTTGATCCCTCGAATCCCGACATACTCTATGCAGCGGCCTATCAGCGCCGACGACAAACCTGGTCACTGTTGGCAGGGGGTCCCAAATCCGGAATTTATAAATCAACCGATAATGGGGCAAGTTGGCGGCAGATCAAAACGGGTTTGCCAAAAGGCGATATTGGAAAAATAGGTTTGGCCGTCACTCCGGCCGATCCTTATCTGGTCTATGCCACCATTGAGGCCAGTGAAGGGGAAAAAGGTTTTTATCGTTCATTGGACAAGGGCGAAAGTTGGGAAAAACGGAACAGCTATACTTCCGGAGGAACGGGCCCACATTACTATCAGGAAATCGAAGCGTCTCCCGAAAATCGGGATTTGGTATATCAAATGGATGTTTTTATACATGTCACTCGAGATGGTGGCGGCCAATTCAAGGTTTTGGGAACGGGTCGAGAGAAGCATAGTGATAATCATGCCTTGTGGATTGATGCCAAAAATGGAAAGCATCTGCTGGCTGGGACCGATGGCGGGCTTTATGAAACTTTTGACGAGGGCACCACTTGGCGGCATTTTCCGAACCTACCCATTTCGCAGTTCTATAAACTGGGCCTCGATAATACGGAACCGTTTTACAATATTGTGGGAGGGGCGCAGGATCTGGGCACATTGATCGGTCCTTCACGAACCACCAATACCGAAGGAGTGCGAAATCAGGATTGGTATGTGCCGCTGGGAGCCGATGGATACGACTCGGCATTTGACCCCAAAGATCCAAATACCGTTTATATGGAAATTCAACAAGGGCTACTGCATCGTTTGGACAGAAGCAGTGAGGAGGTATTGAACATCCAGCCCCAAGCGGCGCCCGGTGACGCACCCGAACGATGGAATTGGGACAGCCCTATACTGATCAGTCCGCACAATAATGCCCGTCTGTATTTTGGATCCCAAAGGGTATGGCGCAGTGAGAACAAGGGTAATTCATGGGTGCCCATAAGCAAGGATCTAACGACCAATACGAACCGCTACGAGTTGGAGACCATGGACAATCGGGTATGGAGTTCCGATGCTTTATACGATACGGGCGCCATGTCGAAATATGCAACCCTGACCTCCATCGAGGAATCTCCAAAGGTCGAAGGACTGCTCTACACGGGTTCCGATGACGGGTTGATCCATGTAAGCGAAGATGGTGGCCAGAATTGGCGCAAATGTAGTGCACTTCCCAACGTACGGGCACGCTCGTTTATCAATGATATTGAGGCGTCCCGCCATGATGCCAATACGCTTTTTGCCGTTGCGGATGCACACAAGTTTGGTGATTTCAGCCCTTATGTTTTTATGAGCACCGATCGGGGCAGCACCTGGAAATCGATTTCGGGAGATTTGCCTTCCGGGACCATTGTGTGGGTTTTGAAACAAGATCATGTCAACGAAAACCTGCTCTTTATCGGAACCGAATACGGCATTTATTTTTCCCCAAACAAGGGATTGAATTGGGTTAAGTTGGATGGTGGAGTGCCTACCATCGCCTTCCGGGACTTGGAATTGCACCAGAGGGACAACGATTTGGTTGGAGCCACTTTTGGGCGTGGTTTTTATATATTGGATGATTACGCCCCATTGAGGGAACTCAGCAACGCGATCGACCAAAAGGGCAACACGCTTTTTAAGGTTCGGGACGCTTGGTGGTATGTTCCCAGCGTGCCGATGCAGGCCAAAGGGATGCCAAGTCAAGGTTCTACAAGTTTTGTTACGGAAAATCCTCCCTTCGGCGCTGTTTTTACCTATTATTTACATGAATTGCCCAAAACGTCAAAGGAGCAGCGAAAGGATTCCGAAAAAGCATTGACGGAAAAGAATCTGAGTATTCCGTTTCCGGGTTGGGAGCGACTGAAAGAAGAAGCAAATGAAAATGAACCTTTGGTAATGCTCTTGGTGCGTGATGCCAATGGCAGTGCCATACGTTGGGTAAAAGGGACGGCCAAGAAGGGATTGCAACGAACGAATTGGGATTTGAGACTTCCCGCACCCGATCCCATCGAATTGAGCGAGCCCGATTTCAAACCACCTTGGGCCGGGGATGCCCAAGGCCCCTTGGTTGCCCCCGGAAAATATACAGCGGAACTTTTTATTGCCCAAAATGGAAAATTACAATCTCAGGGTGCCGCACGGGAGTTCACGGTTAAACCTGTGGCGAACACAGTTGCCGGCACAGATTTCGGTGCAGTGGCCGAATTTCAACAAAGAACAAGTGCGCTTTCAAGGCAAATTTCGAGTGCCGGAAGAAAAATGGGCGAAGCTGACGATCGGTTAAGACATATGAGGGCAGCACTGCTGGAAACCCCAAAAGCACCAGCTTCGCTATTTGAAGGTCTGGAGGCTTTGGAGGTAAGTCTTTCAGGCTTACAAGAACGTTTATATGGCGACCCGATTCGCCAACGATTCAATGAAGCAACGGTACCTTCCATTCAATCCAGGGTGGGAGGCGTGGCCAATGGCCACTGGGAAACACGTCAAAACCCAACAGAAACCCAAAAAATGGACTTAGAAATCGGCCAAGCCGATTATGATTCGTTCAAAGGAAATCTGGTCGACTATTTAAATCGACTCGCAACCTTGGAAGCCGCCCTAGAAGCTGCCGGGGCACCCTATACACCTGGACGTAAGTTGTAATGAATGGCGTTTCGAGTTGAAAGATCAACCCGATACCGATAATCAATAATGGATCGAACATCTCAAAAACCTTGCTTTGTTCTTGGCATTATTTGATTTCTTTCTTTTCGACATAAAAATTACGATCGACCTTAAAAGTGCTGGCATTGGGGTCGGCGTTTTCCGTTTTCCATGCCGTGGTTGGATATAGCCATTGCGCTTGCCCATCAATATAAACGCGTATCGGCATATCGAAGCCATCTACCACATTGGTATAACGGTATTTTAGAACGTTGCCATCCCCGATTTGATATTCGAAAATAGGAACCATGGTCGTTCTGAGGTATTGGTCAAAGACTTTGGAGAGGTCTATTCCCGATTTTTCGCTGATGTAGTTTTCGATTTGTTGGGTGGTGACGGTCTGATGGTAGAAATCCTTGTTCAAACCACGCAGTATCTGACGCCATTTTTCATCATCGTTTATAAGCTGCCGAATGATATGCAGCAGGTTGCTGCCTTTATAGTACATATCCCCACTGCCTTCCTGGTTCACGCCGTATTGCCCTATTACGGGCCGATCGTTGGCTATGTTGCGGCGCAGCCCGATGACATATTCCTCTGCGGCCACTTTGCCGAAATGATAATCGAGATATAGATTTTCCGAATAAGAGGTGAATCCTTCATGTACCCACATATCGGCAATATCTTTATAGGTGATATTATTGGCGAACCACTCATGACCCGCCTCATGGATGATGATGAAATCAAATTTCAAACCCCAGCCACTGCCCGAGAGATCCCTTCCCAAATAGCCATTTTGAAATTGATTGCCATAGGTTACCGAACTTTGGTGCTCCATCCCCAGATAGGGCACTTCCACCAATTTAAAACCGTCATTATAAAAAGGATAGGGGCCGAACCAATGTTCAAAAGCCTCCATCATCATGGGCGCTTGTTTGAATTGTGCCTTGGCCTTTTCCAGATTGTCCCTTAACACGTAATAGTCCATCGTCAAAGGTCCTTGCTCGCCTTGATATGTTTCCCCGAATTGCACATAATCACCAATATTGACATTGACCCCATAGTTATTGATCGGGTTCGCCACAAACCAGTGAAAGGTCTTGGTATCGGTCTGTTCCTCGATTTTCCGAAGACGGCCGTTGGAGACATCCATCAGTCCTTTGGGAACGGTTACGCTGATCGCCATACTGTCTACTTCATCGTACATATGATCTTTATTGGGCCACCAAACACTGGCGCCCAAACCCTGGCAGGAAGTCGCGACAAAATGCTTCCCGTTTTTGTCTTTTTTCCAGGAAAATCCTCCGTCCCAAGGCGCGCGAACGGCTTCTTTCGGATGGCCGGAATAGACAACGACCACCTCATTGAAATCGCCTTTTTTCTGTGGTTTGTTCAAGGTGATAAAATGGGCATTTCCATTATCGACAACGGTAAGCGTTTCCCCGTCCTGGCTCACCCGATCGATCTTTAGCGGGGGTTGCAGATCGATCTGAAGCGACTGTTTTTCTTCAAGCACCTTATAGCGAATGGTATTGCTGCCCGAAATATATTTATGATCGGGATCTACCTTGATATCCAAATGATAATAATTGAGGTCCCACCAGCCGCGTTCCGGGGTGATGCTGCCCCGCAGGCTGTCTTGTTGGGTAAACTCTTGGCCCCGACAAAAGGCCGCCATGGCCAAAAAGAGTATAAATAACGGAAATTTGGTATCCATAAGTTGCGTTTTATGATAAGATCATCTAAGGATGGCATTTGGAAAAACGACCGGACTTTCAAAACCATTTTCGCCAACTGCGGCAATACCGAAAAAGAAGTTGTCGATGACGATGCCTTCCAAAGTAAATTGATCGACATCACCCACAAAACGGCTATGGTCCCAAGTAGGTGAGGTGGTGTCGCGCCAGTATATTTTGTATCCTTTGGCACCCGCTACCTTGCTCCATTGGAATTTGGCCGAAGCCTCCACGATGCCGCCGATTTTAACCTCTTTCGGGGCAGGCGGCGCCCATGCAAGGGAAGCTAAATTGATGGCATTTACCGCAGTGAGTTTTTTGGCGTATCCGAAATTCACATGCGCCAGCACATCACCGTAAGCGATTCCGTTTTCGGTGCGGATATCTTGATGCTGTTGGGTGTAATTCTCATGGGCCTCCATGATTCGGATGCCGGCAAAACCCGCGTCATTGAAGGGTCGATGGTGGCCACCACGCCCGAATCGATCTAAACGGTAAACCATCATCGGGTTCATTTCGGGCATATAAGTCTTTACATTTTGGTGCACATACCGTGCCAATTGCCTTGAGATACCATCGACCTCGCCCCCGTAAAATCTTCTTGCCAAGCGTTCCTTTTCCGTTTCGGTGGGGGGAACCGGTTCTGAAAAGATCCTGAAATCAACGTTGCTCACAATGCCATCGACGCCAGTGATATTACCGATCATATCGTTATTGAAAATGCCAATGATTTCCCAACCCTGTTCTTTGGCATGGGCCGCCAATCCTTTGCCGCCAAAAAGGCCCTGTTCTTCCCCCGATAGTCCGGTATAGATGATGCTGTTCTCAAATTTGTATTTGGTCAAGGCCCTTGCCGCTTCCAAAGTGCCGGCCATCCCGCTTGCATTGTCGTTGGCCCCCGGGGCATCGGAAGTAAAATTGTTCGCGTCGCTCACCCTTGAATCGATATCACCGCTCATCACGATAAACCGGTTCGGATACTTGCTGCCCCTTTGGATCGCCACCACGTTAACCACCCAAACATCCTTTACAATACGGTCGTTATCGCCCTTATTGACCAGGTTTTTTTGGTAGGAGACTTCAAGGCAACCACCGCAAGCTTGGGAAGTCTTTTCAAATTCAGCTTTGATCCACCTTCTCGCTGCACCGATTCCCCGGGTCTGGGATAGGGTGTCGCTCAAGGTATGACGGGTGCCAAAATTAGCCAGGGTGGTGACATCGCTTTGGATTCGTTCGGAAGATATGGCATCAATGATATCGTAAATTCGCGTATCGGTTTGGGAAAAGGCATTGCATGCCAATAACAAAAGGGCAATAATCGGTAATCTTTTCATTTTATATTTTTTTGTACAGCCTAAAGTACATTGATCTATCAGTTAAAATTCTTAAAAATATGTTAAGGGATCTTTGCTTTTAACCCCATCAAACCTAAAACCGGACCCAAGACCAAAACCAGAAAAAGGTAGTTGGGACCCATACGGTCTGACAACAATGAAAGGAGCTGAATGCTGACGATACTGATGCCAAAGCCAATACAGTTCATAAGGGTCAGTGCCGTACCCTTCAAATGAAGCGGCACGCTTCCCGCCACCAGGCTTGAAAATTGTGGCGAATCGGCAATCACTGCCATTCCCCAGATTACCCAAGCTGCTATGAAGAGTGGTGCTGCCAACCAAAAAATAAAGGGCGATGCCAAACAAAAACAACCGGAAAGGGCCAAACTGAACAAGGCTACTTTTCGACTGCCATACCTTTGCGAAAGCAGTCCGCCCAAAATGCAGGAAATGCTTCCCATGGCAATGATGGCGAAGGTGGTCATGGCCATGGGAAGCGTACTTTGGTGCATATCGTTGTAGGTCTGTATCGCGAAGGGCGTAAATGCCCAAAAGGCATAGAGTTCCCACATATGTCCGAAATAACCGAAAGCCACCCTACGAAAACCAATGATTTTGAACAGGTCTGGGCCAGCCCGTAACACCAATTTTGTGCTGGGCTTGCGATACGGCCCGTTCGGTACCAGTATCCAGAGTATCAAACCGCCCAAAATGGCCAATCCGGAAGTACTCAAAATAACCGTATTTTGATCTTGGCCCCAAGCCAATCCCTTCACCAGAAATGGAAAGGCACTGCCCAAAACCAAAGCCCCTACCAAAAAGCCCAAGGCTTTTCCCAGGCCTTTTTCATAGTAATCCGCGGCAATCTTCATCCCTACCGGATATATGCCTGCCAAAAAGAAACCGGTGCCAAACCGGGCCAAGATGAGCAACCCTTTCGATATCGAATACGAAAGAAGCATGAAGTTGAACATGGAGGCCAGCAAGGCGCAGATCATAAATACCCGCGAAGGGGAATACCGATCGGCAACCATCAATAGTGCGAAAACCAAAGTACCAGAGATAAACCCAAATTGCACTGAGGAAAGCACATAGCCCATGATTTCTTGGCCCAGCCCGGTTTTGAGCATGAGTGGTTCAACAATGGCATTGCCGGCAAACCATAAACTGGTGCAGGCGAATTGGGCAACGATGATGACCGGCAGGATATGGGGCTTTGGTTTCAACCTATAGGGGGTTATTGACTATTCTTTCTTCGGGAATGGGGCGGGATCGTCGGCCACCAATAAAAGTTTCGTGGCATTTGGGTTGGTCTGCAGTCTGGTGATGTGATCGATCTCGTGTGCGTCAAAAGTCTTGAGAGCCTGCCACTGTTCGTCCTTTTTGGCATTGTATTTCCAGAGCGTATCGTTATGGCCCATCAAAATGGTGCCGTCGACCAGCCAGCACATATCCTCGCTTTGGGGTACGGTCTTGCAGATAACCTCGGTAGCACCGGAAATGGGGTTCAACGATTTTATTTCCCAGTCTCCGTACTCTTTACTGATATAACTGACCAGGTCGGTATTTGGAATTTTATGCAATGACCGCCCCACATTTTTTTGAAAGGTATAATGGGTTTGATCCGTTAAGTGAGACACCACCAAATCCATCCGATCCTCTACCAACACCGTCGAAACCACTATATCCTTGTTGTACCATAGATGGTATCCTACCTTAAGATCGTTCAACAAACGTTCGGGTTTCCCCGTGGCATAGTCGTATCGATAGAGACGCTGCAAACCGTCTAGATCTAAACGAATGGCAGAAAATTCATTTTTACCTGGGACTTTAAGGGGGGAATATTCGCTTCCTTCCGGGGTTTCCGTAAGCCATGAGCGAGAAGCATCACTTAGTTGGTATGCAGCGATATCGGTCTGTCCGTTCCTTGTGGAAGAGAACATTATAATGTCGTCATTGTAAAATGAGGGTTGGTTGTCATAGCCGATGGAATTGGAAATATTCTGGGGCGTCCCCAATGCAATTCCTTTCGCCGTCATCTCAAGATCCAGAAGAAAGACGTCGGTACCGGGCTGGGCTTGTAACCCTGAACAGATAAAAACGATGCTCAGCAGCAGTAGTTTTTTCATTTGCTTCCCATGATTGGCTATTCAACGAATTTACGCAACAGTCCGCGAACCTCCTTGATACTGTCAAGATAATACCGTGCATGGGTTTTTTGTCGCCCCACTTTTACGGTAACCGTTTCTTCCGGAAGTTCCTGGAACATGAATTCATCGGTCCAGTCATCCCCGATGGCGAAAACAAAATCATAATCCCCTTCGCCCAAAACACGGGCTGTTGCCCGTCCTTTGTTCACATTGCTGCTTTTTATTTCCATCACCTTATTGCCATTGAGTACGCTAAGATCGTCGTTGGCGATCAAACTGGTGAGCACCGTATTCAGTTCTGAGGCGCGCAGATTTCCAAAATCGGGATCGGTTTTGCGGTAGTGCCATGCGAGCGAAAAATTCTTCTCTTCTATAAAACTGCCGGGGGTGCGGTCTACAAAGGATTCCAATACAGGACGAATGTTCTCCATCCAATCATTTTTAATGTTTTCCAACATTTTGAATTTTTCCCCTTTTCTGGAGATCCAAACGCCATGTTCCACGATCATGTTGTATTTTTTGTGGAGGAACCAGTCTTCAAAGGTGTCTTTATCCCGCCCGCTGACCAAGAACAATTCCGTATTTTTTTGTTGGCTCAGGGCATCCAGCAACCGATACAATTCTTCATCAGGGGAAGCTTTTTTCGGGTCAACATGAAAACCCGCCAATGTACCGTCATAATCTAAAAACAACAACCGTTTTTCAGAATTGCCAAATCGATCGAGGATTGGCGCCAAGAGGCGCTCGCTCAACTTTTTGGAAACATTGGCAGCGTCCCTATTTTTTTGGGCCTGGAGGGAATTCATAAAGCTGTTTGCCCATTTCTCGACATTGTAGCGCTCCAATCGCTGCTGCAAAACCGCGTTTCGGGACCGCTGTTCTTCTATGGGCATGTTGATGGCTTCGTAAAGCGCATCGGCGATCTGCTCAAAATTGTTCGGGTTGATCAGGAGGGCTTCGTTCATTTCGTTGGCCGAGCCTGCCATTTCGCTCAAGATCAAAACCCCCGTTTTATCGGTCCTTGTCGCGATATATTCCTTTGCGACCAGATTCATGCCATCCCTTAATGGGGTCAACCAAGCGATATCGCTCGAGGTATAAAGATCGATAAGATTTTCAAACGGCATAGACCGGTAGAAGTACCATATCGGAGTCCAACTTACCGTGGAAAACTCTCCGTTGATCCGTCCCACCAACTCATCCACTTCTTTCTTCAGCAATTGGTATTGCGGCACGTTCGATCTTGAGGGCACCGCCAAGACCACCAGGCGTACCTTTTCCTTGTACTGCGGATATTTGTTCAAAAAGTATTCAAAGGCGTAGAGGCGTTTCGCAATCCCTTTGGAATAATCCAATCGGTCGATCGACAACAAAAATTTTGCCTCCGGATCACTTTTTTTATGTTGGTCGAGGCGTTGTTGCAGTTCTGATCGCTGGTCGGGATGGGTATTTTGATGGATTTTGGCCGCTTCGTTGAATTTTTTATAATCGATGCCCATGGGGAACGAATCGACCTTAATCACGCGGTCGTCCAAATAAATTTCATTAAAACTCACTTCAAGACCCAATAAGCGCCTGACCGAACTCAGAAAGTGACGCTCATAATCATAGATATGAAAACCGATCAGATCGGCCCCCAAAAGGCCTTCCAGAATCTCCTTTCGCCAAGGAAGGGTACGAAATATTTCGAATGACGGGAAGGGAATATGCAGGAAGAACCCAATGGCGATATTGGGCTTCTTTTCCCTGACCATTTGGGGAACCAACATCAGTTGGTAGTCGTGAACCCATATGGTATCATCGTTTTCGGCATGTTCCAAAATCGCATCAGCGAATTTTTGGTTCACCGCCTTATAGGTATTCCAACTATCGAGCTCAAATTCCGAATATTCCAAAAAGTAATGGAATAAGGGCCATATGGTTCGGTTACTAAAACCGTAATAGAACCCTTCCACTTCCTTATCCGTTAGGTTGACCTTTGCAGCATGATGGGCTGCCAGTGCCTTATCGATATCCTTTACCAATGCTTTCGGTGTTTCTTCATCGGTCAGGCCGCTCCATCCAATCCAAAGGCTATCACCTCCCTTGTGTACCGATTTCATTCCTGTGGCCAGACCACCGACACTGGGCACGGCATTGATGCCACCATTGCTGATTTGTAACTGAACCGGCAGTCTATTTGAGATTATGATAGTTTTACCCATTTATTCGCAATTTTCCCTTGTTTTGAACATTATTTCTCTAAATTTCGTCAAAATCAAGGGCAAAAGCAATTGAACCCGAGTATACTTTTAGAAATTTGCGAAATGGACAATTTAAACTATGGAATAATTGGAAATTGTAGGAGTGCTGCGTTGATCTCGGAAACGGGAGCGTTGGAATGGTGCTGTTTGCCCGAATTCG
Source organism: uncultured Flavobacteriaceae bacterium (assembly GCA_963710535.1). Lineage (GTDB taxonomy): Bacteria > Bacteroidota > Bacteroidia > Flavobacteriales > Flavobacteriaceae > Pelagihabitans. The sequence continues at coordinate 565,909 of CAVQAW010000008.1, read as the reverse complement.
ATTCTTCATCGGTCTTTGCCAAATTATTGGACGAGAAGATTGGAGGCAGTTTTGAAATTCTGGTAGGGGAGGGGTATACCATCAAACAGCGGTATAAAAAGCACACTGCGATCCTGATCACACATTTCACCGATGGTAAAAATGCATTTGAGATCAGGGATTTCATGCCGCGTTACCGCAAGGAAGGTGGCGGGTACAACGCCCCTCCCGAGATCATCCGATACTTTAAACATCTGTCGGGAAAACCTAAATTCAGGATATTGTACGACCCGAAACTGGAATATGCCATTGGAACGACCCATACCCATGTCAAAAAGAACTTTGTGGTCAGCCTCACCCAAGGCGAAAAATTCGATACCGTTTTCCTCTATACTTCCTTCAATAAAAATGCCGTTGTCGAGGGTCGTGAAATCAAGCTAACCGAGGATGGTTATTTTCTAATGGGCTACAACGAGAAAATTTTACTGCCTTCCCGCCGGAAGGTCTATAATGAACTCGAACGCACCAAGGTGTATTGGCTCAACTGGAGCAGTAAAACCCCGAATTACAGGCAGTACAATTCACAGATAAGTCGCAGTGCCATCACCTTGAAACTTTTGAGTTATGACAAGACAGGGGCGGTATTGGCCGCAGCCACCACCTCCTTGCCGGAAACCATAGGAGAGGTCCGCAACTGGGACTACCGGTTTTGCTGGATCCGAGATGCTTCCATGGTCATCAGGGTCATTGGGGAATTGGGCCATAAGAACGTCGCGCGAAGGTACCTTCAATTTATCGTCGACCTGATACCCGACAAGGATGAGAAACTACAGATCATGTACGGTATCAACAAGGAAAAACAATTGACCGAAAAAACCCTGGACCATCTCAGTGGTTACAAGGGTTCGAAGCCCGTGCGTATCGGCAATGCGGCCTATCAACAGAAGCAGAACGACATCTACGGTATTTTGATGGACGTGATCTATGAACAACTGGCCAAATACAGCAACGACATCGAGAACGGGGAGGAGCTTTGGGGCATTACCAAGGGTATTGTGTGGATCGTGTCGAATCACTGGAAAGAAGCCGATAAGGGCATATGGGAATTCAGGACCGAAGACCGGCATTTCACCTTTTCAAAAGTGCTCTGCTGGGTGGCCATCGACCGTGCGATCAAAATAGCGCGCATACTTCGCAAAACCGGAAAATTAGAGAAATGGACCGCGCTCGAGCAGGAAATCAAGAACGATATCCATGCCAATGCATGGAATGCCGAAGTGGGTGCGTTTACCCAGTCGTACGGGTCGCACTATCTTGATGCATCCGTGCTTTTGATGGAATCTTACGGATTTATCCATGCAAAGGATCCAAAATATGTGCGTACCGTGAAGGCCATTGAAAAGGACTTGAGCCATGACGGACTCTTATACCGATACAAGAATGAGGATGATTTTGGTTTGCCTTCTTCCTCTTTTACCATATGTACCTTTTGGTTCATCAACAGCTTGTTCAAAATTGGGGAAGAAGAAAAGGCCAAGGCCCATTTCGAAAGGCTCCTGGGCTATAGCAACCATTTGGGGCTGTTCAGCGAGGACATCGATTTCAAGTCCAAACGACTTTTGGGGAATTTTCCACAGGCCTATTCCCACCTTGCCTTGATTGAATGTGCCATCAATTTTTCAAGGAAGGAAAGCGGGGCACAGATCATGGAATCAATGAAAATTTAAACCACTTAAACGTGCTGCCTTAACGTAAGTACCGGGATATGTTGTCCTGCTATGTTGGTATGGCCTTTGCGACGATACGTTCCAACAGCTCTTCCAGATTGGCCAGGGTGGTGAAGGGATTCATGAGCGTGGTCCGCAAATAGTGTTTGCCCCTCAATTGGGTCTGTACCAGATAAAATTTGCCTTCTTCCAAAAGCTGTAGTCTTATTTTTGCATTGATGGCGTTCAGGGCCGTTTGGTCGAGCGCGTCATCGGTATATCGAAAACAAACGATGTTCGACATCGGCGCTACCGCCAGTTCAAAATGTGGATGCGCTTTGATAAGTTCCCCAAACGCATGTCCAAGATCAAAAAGCGGGGTCAGGTATTGGTCAAAAACACCTTCCCCATAGGTTTTCAAAAGGGTATACCAATGGATGCTCATCATGGTCTTTGTACACTCAAAGGCACGCTTGCCCGAGTTGTACCAATCCTCATCCTCCGATTGGGTCAATAAATAATCCGCTTTCTGACTGAAGGTCGCCGCAGCATTTTTGCCATCTTTGAACAGTAGGGCCGTGGTGATGATGGGCATCATCATCATTTTGTGTCCATCGACCACCACAGAATCCGAATCTTCGATGCCACTGAGCAGATGGCGGTATTTGTCAGAAAAAATGGCTGCCCCGCCATGGGCCCCATCCACGTGAAACCACAGATCATATTTTTTGGCAAATTTGGCTATGGTCCGAAGATCATCGTAAATACCGGTTGCCGTAGATGGTGCACTCCCGACAATGGCGAAGATATGGATGCCATTGGCCAACGCTTTTTGATAGTGTTCCTCCAAAAGGGAAGTATCCATGTCGTAGGTGGGCCTTGCCGGAATCTTAACGATTCCCTTTTCTCCCAGTCCCATAATTTTGGCGGCACGATCGATGCAATAATGTGCTTCCTCGCAGACCATGATCCCCAGGGCCTTGGAGTGGCCTTTGTTCCAGATATCATCGGACACTCTCGCCTTTCTCGCCGAAAGCAGGGCAGTGAGGTTCGCCAAGGTACCACCGGAGGTCAAAAATCCCCTCGCTTCTCGATCATAACCCATATGATGGCACAGCCAATCGGTAACGACCCTTTCAATCGCCGAGGGAGCCATCCCCATTTCATAGACTGCCATCCCGTTGTTCACCAAGGCGCCAACCATTGCCGAGAGTGCCGTTATCGGGGCGGTCGGGGCCACCTGATGGCCCACATATTTCGGGTTGTGTATGTTGGTGGTGCGTTCGATGATGTTGGGGAACAAGCTGCGTTCGTCCCCATGGTCCAAGAAATCCGTCCAGTATTGAAGTGCTTCCGAAGGCGGTGTCCAACATAGGGCAGGCGCATCACTTTCATGAATTTGCTTGGAGAGGTGGTCTGCCAGTTCATCAACCAAAAGATGCCCGCGTTTCCTGAAGTCTTCCGGGGAGTAGACCTGCTTTAATAATTCGTTCTTCATCGGATAAAATTATGGGGTTGGACGTTCTAAAACAAATAAAAAACCATCCGCCAAGCGGATGGTTTTTCTTCTGCAATCAAGCAATCAATCTGAATTAGTCAAAGGTGTAACCTTTTTCCGCAGCTACCTTATCGGCTATCTGCTCCCTTAAAGCAGCGACGTTGGGGTTATTGGTATATTTTGTAAAACGTTTCAGTCCCATGAGCATCATGCGTTGTTCGTCGCCCTCCGCGAACGATACGATCGCTTCTTTCCCTTTGCGGATGACCGTATCCACGGCATCGTAGAGATAGAGCCTTGACATGGCGATCTGCGTGGCCTGTGCAGACTCTCCGAAACGTTTGGCATTTTTTTCGGTCCTAAGGATCGCCGATTCGGCCATATACACTTCGATCAGGATATCGGATGCTGCCAACATCAGCTGTTGGTGTTTTTCCAGTTCGGGCCCAAATTTTTGCACCGCACTGCCAGCTACCATCAAGAACACCTTTTTAAGGCGTGCGACCAAGTCTTTTTCCTCTGCGAAAAGCGCTGAAAAATCGGGAGTTTCGAAAGAGGGTATTCCCATCAGTTCTTCACCGACTTTTGTGGCAGGCCCAAGCAGATCTACATGGCCTTTCATGGCCTTTTTGATCAACATCCCCACGGCCAGCATTCTGTTGATTTCGTTGGTGCCTTCATAGATCCGTGCGATACGGCTATCCCTCCATGCCGATTCCATCGGCGCGTCGGCACTGAAGCCCATACCCCCAAAAATCTGGATACCCTCATCGGTGGTGATTTGGCAATCTTCCGAAACGGCCACTTTTAGGATGGAACATTCGATGGCGTATTCCTCTACGCCTTTCAGCTCGGCATCCTGGTGGGTGTTGCCTTCAGCTTCACGTATTGCGATCCTGTCTTCAATGTTTTTGGCAGCCCTATAACTGGCCGCTTCCCCAACATAGGCGTTGGTGGCCATGATGGCTATTTTGGCCTTGATGGCACCAAAGTTGATGATCGGCGTTTTGAACTGTATCCTTTCGTTGGCATATTTGACAGCTTCGGTCACTACCCTGCGTTGTGCTTCCAAGCATGCTGCCGCCAATTTGATGCGGCCGATATTCAGGGCGTTCATGGCTATCTTGAAGCCATTGCCACGCTCCGATAACATATTCTCTACCGGCACCTTGGTTTCATTGAAAAATACCTGTCGGGTAGAGGAAGAGTGGATGCCTAATTTTTTTTCTTCTTCGCCTAGGGTGATGCCGTTTTTGGGATCGTTTTCAACAATGAAGCCGGTAATGTTCTTATCATTTTCAATCCGGGCAAAAACGATGAACATATTACAGAATCCCGCATTGGAAATCCACATTTTTTGCCCGGTGATGTTATAGAATTTTTTATCGGCGCTCAGCACCGCCTTGGTTTTCCCGGAATTGGCATCCGATCCCGCACCGGGCTCGGTAAGGCAATAAGCCCCAAACCATTCCCCTGTGGCCAATTTGGGCACATATTTTTGTTTTTGGGCTTCGGTACCGTATAAGGTGATGGGCATGGTCCCGATTCCTGTATGCGCCCCAAAGGCCGTACTGAAAGAACCGGTAGCTCCTGAGATATAGTCACAAACCAGCATGGTGGATACAAAACCCATTCCGAGTCCGCCATAAGCCTCTGGTACGGCCACGCTCAAAAGTCCGAGTTCCCCGGCTTTTTTCATACAGGCTTCCGTGAAGGCGTAATCCTTTTTCTCGAATCGTTCCCAATGCGCCCAAAGTTCGCGATCAACGAATTCCTTGGTGCTCTCCCGCATCATTTTTTGTTCTTCCGAAAGATCTTCCAAGGTGAAAACATCCTCGCATTGGGTTTCCTTTACGAGAAACTGTCCGCCCCGTAATATTTCTTTTTTAAGTGTCGTAGTACTCATAATGCTTGCTTTTTTCTAATTTAAAAATTCGAAGATTCCGGCGGCCCCCTGTCCGGTTCCGACGCACATGGTAACCATGCCGTATTTACCCTTCATCTTGCGCTTTCTCATCTCATCGAAGAGTTGTACCGACAATTTCGCACCGGTACAGCCCAAGGGGTGTCCCAAAGCGATGGCGCCACCATTGACATTGACGATATCCTGGTCAAGATCAAGTTCACGGATGACCGCGAGCGATTGGGATGCAAAGGCCTCGTTCAGTTCGATCAATTCAATGTCATCCTGTTTCAGACCTGCTTGTTTGAGCGCTTTGGGAATGGCTTTTACCGGACCGATACCCATGATACGGGGTTCCACCCCTGCGGCGGCATAATTGACCAATCTGGCGATCGGCTCCAATTTAAGTTCCTTTACCATTTCTTCGTTCATGATGAGAACAAAGGCGGCACCATCGCTCATTTGCGATGAATTTCCGGCTGTAACGCTTCCTCCTGCCGCAAAAACCGGGCGTAATTTGGCAAGCACTTCCTTGGAGGTGTCTGCCCTTGGCCCTTCATCGCTATTTACGGTATAGGTTTTGGTTTCTTTTTTTCCGGCTTCGTTCACATAGGTATGTTGTACTTCTATGGGCACGATCTGTTGATCGAACTTGCCCTCCTTCTGCGCTTTTAGCGCTTTTTGATGGGAGTTAAAGGCAAAGGCATCTTGGTCTTCCCTTGAGACTTTGAATTGCTGCGCCACCGCTTCCGCAGTCAGGCCCATGCCCCAATAATAATCTTCATGCCCTTCTTTGGCCACCGCATAATCGGGAACCGGCTTATACCCCCCCATGGGGATATAGCTCATGCTTTCCGCCCCGCCCGCAATGATGCAGTCGGCCATTCCGGCCTGAATTTTAGCTGTGGCTATGCCAATGGTTTCTATGCCGGAAGCACAATAACGGTTTACGGTGACCCCGGGAACATCGTCGATGTCCAATCCCATGAGCGAAATCAATCTGGCAACATTGAGGCCTTGTTCCGCTTCGGGCATTGCGTTGCCTACGATGACATCATCAATTCTTTTCTTGTCGAGCTGTGGCACTTCCTTCATCATGTGCTCGATGGTTTCCGCCGCGAGTTCATCGGGCCTTTTAAAACGGAACACCCCTCTGGGCGCCTTGCCCACTGCGGTTCTGTATGCCTTAACGATATATGCTGTCTTCATAGATTAGTTTCTTAAAGGTTTGCCTGTTTTGAGCATCTGTTGAATGCGCTCCAAGGTCTTTTTCTCGGTACATAGTGATAGGAAGGCTTCCCGTTCCAAATCGAGCAGATATTGCTCTGTGACCAAGGTGGCCTCGGAGAGGTCACCGCCCGCCATGACGTAGGCCAACTTATTGGCGATTTTTTTATCGTGTTCGGAAATATAATGGCCCGCTTCCATGGAATCGGTGCCTACCAGGAACATGCCCAAGGCCTGTTTCCCCAGTACCTTTACATCTTTGCGCCGAGGGGGCTGCGTATAGCCCGATTCGGCCATCAATTTTGCATAGGCTTTCGCAGTGGCGATTTGTCGGTCTCTGTTGACAACAACGATATCCTTACCTTTCTGTAAGATACCCAGATCAAAGGCCTCATAGGCCGAGGTGGATACCTTTGCCATTCCGATGGCCAAGAAATATTCTTGAAGGACGTTGAGCTCCACATCATTTTTTTTGAAGGTATCGGAGGCCCTTAAGGCCATTTCCTTGGAACCGCCACCTCCGGGTATCACGCCTACGCCAAATTCGACCAAACCGATATAGGTTTCCGCCGCAGCGACCACCTTATCGGCATGCATGGATAGTTCACAACCGCCGCCCAAGCACATTCCATGTGGTGCTGAAACCGTTGGAATACTGGAGTAGCGCATGCGCATCATGGTGTCTTGGAACATTTTGATGGCCATATTCAGCTCATCGTATTCCTGCTCCACGGCCATCATAAAAATCATTCCTATGTTCGCGCCAACGGAAAAATTCGCCGCCTGATTGCCCACCACGAGTCCTTGAAAGTCTTTCTCGGCCAAATCGATGGCCTTGTTGAGTCCGGCCAGGACGTCACCGCCTATGGTGTTCATTTTAGATTGAAATTCAACATTCAAAATACCATCGCCCAGATCCTCTACCACAACGCCACTGTTCTTAAAGACTTCCTTGGATTTTCTGATGTTGTCTAGAATGATAAAGGCATCCTGTCCAGGGATTTTTTGGAACGATTTCTTGGGAATGTCATAGTAATAGCCGGCTCCCTCCTTTACATTGTAAAATGAGCTGACCCCAGCTGTTTTCATGGTTTTTATCCAATCGGCCGCCACAAGTCCTTCATTTTTGATCAGTTCCAAGCCTTTCTCCAGACCAATGGCATCCCAAATCTGAAAAGGGCCATGTTCCCAACCAAAACCGGCTTTCATGGCATCATCTATTTTGTATAGCTCGTCGGAAATTTCAGGGATTCTTTGCGATACATAGGCAAATAGGGCCCCAAAGCTCTTTCTATAAAAATCGCCTGCCTTATCTTTTCCTTTGATCAATATTTTAAAACGATCGATGACCTTTTCAATGGTCTTGGTACCTTCCAGAGTGGCGAAACTGGCTTTTTTGTTGGCGCGGTATTCCAGCGTATCCAAATCAAGGGTCATGATTTCACTCTTACCACCGGCCGCGGTCACTTTTTTATAAAACCCCTGTCCCGATTTGCTGCCTAGCCATTTGTTTTCCATCATGGTTTCGATGAAATCGGGCAGTTTGAACAGTTCGTGCCGCTCATCGTCCTTGCAGTTTCCGTAAATACCGTTGGCCACATGTACCAGGGTATCCAAGCCCACAACGTCAACGGTTCGGAAGGTAGCCGACTTCGGTCTGCCGATGACCGGCCCCGTTAATTTATCGACTTCCTCAACGGTAAGTCCCATTTCCTTGACCATATGAAATAGGCTCTGGATACTGAAAATTCCGATCCGGTTGCCGATGAAAGCCGGGGTATCCTTAGCGACCACCGATGTTTTGCCCAGAAATTTTTCCCCGTAGCCATTCAGAAAATCCAATACTTCCCGGGAAGTTTTCGGACCTGGGATGATTTCGAACAATTTCAGGTATCGCGCAGGGTTAAAAAAATGGGTCCCGCAAAAATTTTTCTGAAAGTCATCGCTTCGACCTTCGCTCATGAATTTGATGGGGATACCTGAGGTGTTGGAGGTAATAAGGGTTCCTGGTTTTCTATGCTTTTCGAGTTTTTCGAATACTATTTTTTTAATATCCAACCGCTCTACAACCACCTCAATGATCCAATCCACCGATCCGACTTTCGCTATATCGTCTTCCAAATTCCCGGTGGTGATTCGTTGGGCAAAATCTTGATGGTAGATAGGGGAAGGCTTTGATTTCAAGGCATTGGCCAAAGATTCGTTAACAAGTCGGTTTCTGACCCCTTTGTTTTCCAAGGTTAACCCTTTGGCTATTTCCTTATCGCTAAGTTCTCGGGGTATGATGTCGAGCAAGAGTACTTCGACCCCGATATTGGCAAAATGGCAGGCAATACCGCTTCCCATGATGCCAGAACCGATAACGGCTACTTTTTTAATGTGCTTGTTCATTAATGTATTGGTTAATTTGTTTTCGTAACCTTATTATAGATGGCCTTTTCAGCGATCAGTTGATTGATCGTATCCATCACTTCAAAAAAGCAATCCAACTTGTCTTTGGATACGCTCGCTTTCACTGCCTCGTTGAATTGAAGGACCACTGCTTTGGAGTCCGTTCTTTTTTCCAACCCAAAAGGGGTTAAATAGATCAAGACGCCCCTACCATCATTCGGATTAGGCTTTCGTTCGATCAACCCTTTTTCCTCCATACTCTTCAAGATACGGCTAAGGCTCGTAGCTTCCATTCCCATTTTGGGGCCCAATGCCGTGGAAGGAGTGCCCGTTTTGGGATCGATGCTCAGCAAGGTGAAACCGACCGCCATGGTTGAGTCAAAGATTTTGGCCTCTTCGTTGTACATTCGGGCCACTGCTTGCCATGTGGCTCGCAGGGCATAATCGATCGTAATATCCTTCATGTTTTCTGTTGTGGGCTTTCAAATATACCAAAAATATATTATGCATGCATAATATATTTATAAATTTTTCAAGGGAAACCGGGGTATGTCAAACCGTTGAAACAACAAAACCTTTGGATATCAATCCCAGGGAATATTTGCCATTTCCGTTCGGGAATTTAGGAAGTCGGCATTTAAGAATGCTGATAGATGGAATTGTAAAGGTCGATGTAGATCGCTTTGATGGCTTTTCGCTTCAATTTCATGGTTGGGGTCAAATGCCCCCCTTCTATGCTCCAAATTTCAGGGGTAAGTCGAAATTGTTTTACTTTTTCCCATTTGGCAAAACTCTCGTTGGCCGAATCAACTTCTTCCTGATAACGATCTAAAACCACTTGGTCCTTGATCATTTCAGCGTCAGAAGAATAAGCAAGCTGATGTTTCTTGGCCCAGTCCCGCAAAAACACAAAATCGGGCTGTATGAGGGCAGCGGGCATTTTTTCACCCTCACCCACGACCATGATCTGTTCGATAAAACGCGATTGTTTAAAACGGTTTTCAAGCAATTGTGGCGCTACATATTTCCCGCCGGAGGTTTTGAACATTTCCTTTTTCCTATCGGTGATCCTCAAAAATCCGTCAGCATCTATTTCCCCGATATCGCCGGTGTGGAAATAGCCATCGATCATCACTTCCGCCGTTTTCTCCGGGTCTTTATAGTAGCCCATCATCACTTGGGGCCCCTTAACACATATTTCTCCATCCACAGCAATTTTCACTTCGGTACGATCGAGCAGTCTACCAACAGTGCCGATTCGGAATCCACCATTGCGCATATCGTTCACCGAAACTACCGGGGAAGTCTCCGTAAGTCCGTAACCTTCCATGACGCCCATCCCGGCGGCATTGAAAATTCTAGCCAGTCTGGGCTGGAGCGCAGCGCTGCCGGAAGAAATGAGGGAGAGGTTGCCACCAAGGCCTTCTTTCCATTTGCTAAAAATTATCTTTCGGGCCAAGGCCAATTGCTGCTCGTACCACCAGCCGTTTTGGCCATATGGTTCGTATTTCAACCCCACTGCCACAGCCCAAAAAAATAATTTCTTCTTTATCCCTGTCAGGTCCGTGCCTTTGGCGATAATCTTGTCATATACCTTTTCCAGCAAGCGCGGCACCGCTGTCATCACATGAGGGGCCACTTCTTTGAGGTTGTCGCTGATCTTCTCCATCGATTCGGCAAAATATATCGAAACCCCTGCATATTGATAGAGGTACATCATCATGCGCTCATAGATATGACATACAGGCAGAAAACTCAAGCATCTGGCTTTGCCGTATTCAATGGCCAGCCGCTTGCAACTTTCCAGGGTATTGCTCACCACGTTGCTGTGCGATAACATCACCCCCTTGGGCCTTCCGGTAGTGCCCGAGGTATAGATCAAGGTGGCCAGATCGCTTGGCTTCACGGCATCCTTTAACTTGTCGACTTCGTTTTGGTTGGCGGTATCGGCCCCCAATTCGAGCAATTCTTTCCAATTTTTGCAAGTTGAGAGTTGATCGAAGGAATAAACGCCTTTTAAAGAAGGCACCTGATCTTGAATGGCCTTGACCTTTTCATGGATTTCACTGCAGGATACAAAACAATATTTCGATTCGGAATGGTTGAGCACATAGGCATAGTCTTCCTGGGAGATGGTGGGATAGATGGGAACGTTCTGCGCCCCCAATTGAAGAATGCCGATATCCATAATGTTCCACTCCGTGCGATTGGTCATTGATATCAAGGCAATTTTATCGTTCGGTTTTACCCCAAGGCGAAGTAGGGCACGACTGATCGCATTGGCTTTATTGATATATTCCTTGGTGGAAGTGGCCACCCATTGGCCCTCGTATTTGGTGACTAGGCATTCCTTGAGATCGTATTGCGCCAATTGGTAATAGGGGAAGTCGAAGAGACGGGTGATATTTTGCATATGATAGTTCTATCTGGTCACTGCAAAATAAGAAAAGGGAACGGTATAATAAAATGGAACCATCAATAAAAACGCGCTCTGATTATAAGGTCCTCAAGAGAACGATCTATTTCTTGGAAATATGTTAAAGGGGGTCCCTATTTCCCAGTGTTGGCCGATCCTCAAATATAATGGCTCGGCCAAAACGACAAAAACTCTCAAGTAGAATTGCAATCCCAAATATTCTTGGTCTTTCCCTTAAAGATGAGGGTGTTGTTCTATCCAGACCCGGGCATTGACAAAAGCTTCCAGCCATGGTGATACCTTATCTTGTCGTTCGGCGGGGTAGTGCGCCCAGTTCCAAGAAAAGGTGGATCGTTCTATGTGGGGCATGGTCACCAAATGGCGACCGCTGCGGTCGCACAACATGGCGGTGTTATAATCGCTGCCGTTGGGGTTGGCAGGGTATGCTGCATAACCATATTTCGCAACGATATAGTACCGGTCTTCGGTCTGGGGCAACACAAATTTTCCTTCCCCATGTGAAATCCAGACCCCAAGCGTGGTCCCTGCAAGCGTCGATAGCATCACGGAATTGTTATGTTGAACTGTGACTGAAGTGAAGTTACTCTCATGTTTGCCGGAATCGTTATAGGTCATCCTACCATGGACTTTGTGCTCTGGATTGATCAGATCAAGCTCCATGAACAGCTGACAGCCATTGCAGATCCCGATGGACAAGGTATCGGGCCTTGCGAAAAACTTTTGTAAGGCCTCGTTTGCCTTTTTATTGTACTTGAAGGCTCCTGCCCATCCTTTGGCGCTGCCCAGCACATCGGAATTCGAGAAACCGCCAACGGCCCCCAGCAATTGGATGTCTTCCAAGGTCTCCCGACCTGAAATAAGGTCGGTCATATGTACGTCTTTTACCTCAAAACCGGCAAGGTACATGGAGTTTGCCATTTCGCGTTCCGAATTACTGCCTTTTTCGCGGAGAATGGCGGCCTTGGGCCTTACCCCGGCAGGGCGTGCGGAAAGATGGCCGGTAAAATGTTCCGGGAAGGTGTAGCGCAAAGGCTGTTGCTTAAAGTTCAGGAAGCGCTCTTTGGCCAAGCCCGATCGGGTTTGCTTCGAATCTAAAAGGAAGGACGTCTTGAACCATGTATCGCGCAACGATGTGATGTTCAAACCCATTTCTACACTTCCGTTCCTAAGGGTAAGGCTACTTTGTGAAACCACTTGCCCTATCTTGATGAAATCAACGCCCGAATCGGTCAAAAAACCTTCGGTTTCCGAAGCATTGGATTGAAAAACCAGGCCGGCATTTTCAGAGAAAAGTAATTTGATGGTATCGGCCTCGCCAAGAAGTGACAGATCAAGGTCGGCTCCCAGATCATTGTCCGCAAAACACATTTCCAACAGCGTGGTGATCAAACCGCCGGATGCCACATCATGGCCCGAGGCGATTTGCCCTTTTTTGATCAATTCCTGAATGGCGTTGAATGCCCTGCCAAAATAAGCGGGATCCAAAATGGTGGGGGCTTCATTTCCAATGCTGTTCAAAACTTGCGCCAAGGAAGATCCACCTAATTTGTAATCGTCCTTGGAGAGGTTGATATAATAGATCGGCCCACCATTCGTTTTGAACACCGGTTCCACAACTTTGGTAATGTCTGAACAGTTGGCCGCTGCGGAAATGATCACCGTTCCCGGGGAGAGCACTTCCCCATCTTGGTATTTTTGTTTCATCGAAAGGGAATCCTTCCCCGTGGGCACGTTGATGCCAAGTGAAATGGAAAAGGAGGAAACCGCCTCAACGGCTCGATACAAACGGGCATCTTCCCCTTCATTTTTGCAGGGCCACATCCAGTTGGCGGAGAGGGACACCGATTTCAGGCCTTCCATCAAGGGGGCCCAAACTATATTGGTCAAGGCTTCCGCGATGCTGTTCCTACTGCCTGATTCGGGATCGATCAAGCCGGAAATCGGGGAATGTCCAATGCTGGTGGCAATCCCTTCCCTTCCCTTAAAATCCAGGGCCATAACCCCACAATTGTTCAATGGAAGCTGCAACGGCCCCACACATTGTTGTTTGGCAACACGGCCACCTACACAACGGTCCACCTTATTGGTAAGCCAATCTTTACAAGCCACCGCTTCCAATTGCAAAAGCTGTTCGAGGTAGTCGTGAAAATGTTCCAGTTTATAGATCAAGGGACCGTACCCACGGTTGATGTGAACATCGGTCATCACCGTTTTGGGAGAGCTTCCGAACATGTCCTCGAGATTCATGTCCATTGGTTTTTCCCCGGTAAGGCCCGATTCGAACGAAAACCTATGATCGCTGGTCACCTTGCCCACCGCATACATGGGGGAACGTTCCCTTTCGGCAATCCTTTCGAGCAACGCCAGGTCTTTTTTTCCAATGACCAGCCCCATGCGTTCCTGGGATTCATTGCCTATGATTTCCTTGGCCGATAAGGTAGGATCGCCTATGGGCAATTTGTCCAAGTCTATGCTGCCTCCCGTGTCTTCCACCAATTCGGAAAGGCAATTGAGGTGTCCGCCGGCACCATGATCGTGGATGGATACGATCGGGTTATGGTCGCTTTCCACCAAACCACGGATGGCATTGGCTGCCCTTTTCTGCATCTCCGGGTTAGATCGCTGCACGGCATTGAGTTCGATGGCAGCGCTGAATTCGCCCGTATCCGCACTGGAGACGGCCGCTCCGCCCATCCCGATGCGGTAATTGTCTCCCCCTAAAATAACGATGCTGTCGCCCGATTTAGGTTTGTCTTTTAAGGCTTGTTCTGCTTTTCCATAGCCAATTCCTCCAGCTTGCATGATCACCTTGTCGTAACCCAATCGCCTTGAAGCCTCTTTATGTTCAAAGGTCAACACGGAGCCCACAATCAAAGGTTGGCCAAATTTATTCCCAAAATCGGAGGCGCCGTTCGATGCTTTGATCAAGATATCCACAGGGGTTTGGTAAAGCCATTTGCGTTCGGGAAGGCCTTTTTCCCAAGCGCGATCTGTTTCCAAACGGGAATAGGCCGTCATATAAACCGCAGTTCCCGCCAAGGGCAAAGATCCTTTTCCCCCGGCCAATCGATCCCGGATTTCACCACCCGAACCGGTTGCCGCCCCATTGAAGGGTTCAACGGTAGTGGGAAAATTATGGGTTTCCGCTTTTAAGGATATGACCGATTCAAATTCCTTTTCCTCATAATAATCGGGCATATCTGCCCGTTTTGGGGCGAATTGCACCACCTTCGGCCCTTTGAGGAAAGCTACGTTGTCTTTATAAGCGGAGATGATGTTATTTGGATTCGCTTTGGCCGTTTTCTTGATCAATTGAAATAAGGAATGGGGCATTTCCTTGCCATCGATCACGAAGGTGCCATTGAAGATTTTATGGCGACAATGCTCCGAGTTTACCTGGCTGAAGCCAAAAACCTCGGAATCGGTGAGCTTTCGCTTCATTTTTTCGGCAAGCCGTTCCAGATAGGCAACTTCATCGTCGCTCAATGACAAACCCTCCTGTGTGTTATAGGCAGCGATATCATCTATTTTCAGAATCGGTTGGGGGCGTACATCAATCGTAAAAATCTCTTGGGTCAGTTTCGGGAATTTTTGCGAGAGCATGGGGTCAAAACCAATATCATCTGAATCGACTGCTTGAAACGACTCGATACGGAGGATCCCGGAAATCCCCATATTTTGGGTAATTTCAGTGGCATTGGTACTCCAGGGCGTAACCATTGCGGCTCTTGGTCCAACAAAAAAGGCGTCGATTGACGCCCTATTTATTTTAGGTTGGCTGCCGAACAACCAGCTGAGTTTATCGTTGTCTTCCTTAGTAAGATCGCCAACGGTCTGAACCGCAAAAATCTTGGTGCTCGCATCCCCGAAAAAGTGAATCATGAACCGTGTGGGTATTTGGTTTAAGAAAGGTCAAATTTACATCTTTTTACCCAAAGATATTTTGCGAATAGTTAACAGAATTTCAATGCATTGTTGATTACTTCTTCGCCAATCTCGCCATGTAAAACCCATCAAAGCCGGTTTTGGAGGCGTATAATTTACGTTCTTCTTCCAAACTAAAATCTTTGCCTTCTTCCGAAGCAAGGAATTTCACGACTTGCTGGTTGTTTTCTTGAGGGAGAATGGAACAAGTGGCGTAAACCATTTTTCCCCCAGATTTGACCATTTTGCCATAGCTTGAGAGGATTTCCTGCTGGGTCAGCATCACTTTTTCCAAAAATTCGGGCTGCATTTTCCACTTTGCATCCGGATTTCTTCTCAGGACCCCCATCCCCGTACAGGGCGCATCGATAAGGACTCGGTCGGCGGAGCCATAAAGTTTTTTGATCACTTTGGTGGAATCGATCAGTCGCGGTTCGATATTGTGCGCCCCGTTTCTTTTGGCCCGTCTTTTGAGTTCCTTGAGTTTGTTTGCATAAATATCGAGGGCGATCAACTGGCCTTTGTTTTCCATGAGGGCGGCCAAATGAAGCGTTTTTCCGCCTGCACCGGCGCAGCTGTCGATGACCCTTTGGCCAGGGGCTACCTCCAAAAATTCCGACACCAGTTGTGAATTGGCATCCTGGACTTCAAAATTCCCATTTTTAAAGGCGGCGGTGATGAACACATTGGCCCGTTCTTCCAACTTAAGGGCATCGACATGGCCTTTGATGGGTTCCGCAACGATACCCTCATCCAATAAGGCCTTTCGCAATTGCTCACGGGTTGTTTTTAGGGTATTGGCGCGCAGCACCACTTCGGCCTGTTGGTTGAGCGCCGATATTTCGGACGTCCACAGTTTTTCACCCAAGGCCTTTTCCCCAAGTTCATCGAGCCAGTCGGGAATCGACTCCCTGAATTTTCTGATTTTCGAGAGCTCGTCGAACCGCCCTTTTATCTTTCTGGCGGGAACGGGCTCCAGTTGTTTCCAATCGGGAAGCGCTATGCCCCTTAACACTGCCCAAACCGCAAACATCCTGAACAATTTGGGTCTGGTGTAGGGCGACTTCACTTCTGCTATTTCCGTGTAAAGCCTTTTGTAGCGTACCATGTCGTAAGTGGTCTCGGCAATAAAACCGCGGTCTCGAGCGCCCCAGCGTTTATCGTATTTGAGCACCTTTTCGACCACTTTGTCGGCGTATTCCCCTTCATTGAAGATGAAGTTGAGTGCGTCGACCACTGCAAAGACCAGGTTTCTGTGTAATTTCATTATAAAAATTAAGGCTGCAAAGGTATGGTATTCGTTAGGATTCCTTTACCTTTTGAAAAACTTTATGCCCATGCGACGCAGTTTGCTTTTTTTGATTTTTTGTTTCATACTTTCCTGCAACCCCGAAGAAAAACGAAAACCTTTTACTGCTGTGGATATCGAAATCATCTATGAAGACTCGTTGAGTATAAGGGCCATCGAGATCATGGGCAACAGCTTGGCGTTCGCTGCCGACAAGGGCGTTTTTGGCACGATCGATCTGCAATCAGGAAAGCTGCGCTCCAATGTACAGCGATTTGACACCATTGTTCCCGAATTCCGTGCCGTGGCCCATACCGCCAACGATTTCTTCATGCTATCGGTCGGAAATCCTGCCTTGTTGTATAAAACGGGGAATCATGGAGGTATGGACCTGGTATATAAGGAAGATGGGGAAGGGGTCTTTTACGATGCCATGGCCTTTTGGAACGATGGCGAAGGCATCGCGTTTGGGGATAGTATGAAGGGTTGTCTGAGTATTGTCGTCACCAGGGATGGAGGTTTCAGTTGGTCGAAACTGCCCTGTTCCCAATTGCCCGCAGCATTGGAAAACGAAGGGGCATTCGCGGCCAGCAACACCAATATAAAAACCATTGGGGACCGGGTTTGGATCGGGACCACGGGAGGGCGCATATTGCATTCGCCCGACAAGGGGAGGCATTGGGAAGTTTTCATGACGCCCATGAGAAAACAAGCGCCTACGGAGGGCATTTATTCCATTGATTTTTATGACCAAAATTTGGGATTTGCGATAGGGGGCGATTATACCGACCCCGCGAATAAAAGCGCAAATAAGGTAGCGACCGTTGACGGAGGGAAAACTTGGAAAATCGTGGCAGACCAGCTAGACCCGGGGTATCAGAGCTGTGTGCGGTTTTTGCCCAATGGCGAAGGCAGGGAATTGATAAGCACGGGCATTACGGGTATTTATTACACCATCGATTCTGGAAACCATTGGAAAAAATTATCATCGGAGCCATTTTACACTTTTAGGCCGCTAAATGATTCCGTGGCTTATGCGGCGGGACGGAATCGCATCGCAAAACTTACGTTTCGGTAAAAGCCCTATCTTTTAAGGATGACCTCCGTTTTTCTGACGGTATTGTTTGATCAACTGACGTTTGAATTCCTCTTCCGACCGCAGCAACATCAAGGTTTTTTTGGCAGAGATCAATTTTACCATCTTTTTCAGGAAATTTTGTTCCAGTACCTCTTCTTCTTCCTCGAAGCTGATATACTGGCTTAAAAGATCGGAAGCCTCTTTTTCGGAAAGGGCGTCGGCATTCCTTATTTTTTCCTTGATTTGAACGCGTTCTTTTTTGCGCAAGGCTTCGCGTTCTTGCTCATATTCATTGTAAATGGGCCAAAATGCCTGGGCCTCTTGACTGCTGAGATTCAGTTTTTCGGTAAGAAAGGCTACTTTTAAGGCTTTGATCTTATCGCCGTCTGGTCTGTGCTGTCCGTTGATGGCCATACCGGCAAGCAAACAGGCCATAAACACCACACGTTTGATATTATTCATCATTGTTTAGATTTAATTCTTCAAATTCATCCGTATTATTGTTCAAATAATCAAGTACATTTTCTTCATTCAGTCGGCGCTCCAAAATATCGCCGATCTCCAATTCATCTACGGGGATGACTTCCGCGATTTCTATGGTTGACAGGCCAAATTCATTGACTTCAAAATAATTTTCAATATCGGAGTTGGCCAAATCTTCAAATCGTATTTCTTGGGGCGCGTTCCACTGTACGCCCAAATAAAGCAGCGCAACCGCCGCAACCGCTGCCGCCGCATAATAATATTTACGGAACCGGTGCAGCGGGATTACCTTGACCGAGGGTTCCGCCAACCGTTGTGCTATATTGCGGTGTACATGATCAAAATAACCGTCGGGTACGGAGAAGCCTTCCGATTCAGGTAAACGGCCCACTTCATTGGAGATTTTCCCCATCAGACGGCCCGTAAAGCCCTCAAAGTAATCTTCTGGTGTTTTATAAGGATTCTTCTTATTCAATTCCTTCATTTGTTTATAGGACTGCGTTCAGTGCCAAAGGTTTAATTTGTCGTTAGATAGGCTTCAATTTTCTTCACCGCCAAATGGTAGGATGCTTTTAGTCCGCCCACTGAGGTTTCCAAAATTTCCGAAATTTGTTCATACTTCAATTCCTCGAAATACTTCATATTGAACACCAATTTCTGTTTTTCTGGCAGCGTGGCGATCGCTTTTTGCAACTTGAGCTGTATCGCATCTCCTTCAAAATAAACATCGGCTTCCAAATTGTTGGCCATGGTTTCTTGGTATCCCTGCAGATCCTGACCCAATATTTTCGATTTTGATTTTAGAAAACTGAGTGCCTCGTTGGTCGCTATGCGATACATCCATGAGTACAATTTACTATCCCCTTTAAAACCTTCTATATTTCTAAAGATCTTGATAAAGGTATTTTGGAGCACGTCATCCGTGTCATCATGATCTAGCACAATACGGCGGATATGCCAATACAACGGTTTTTTATAAGTATTGACCAACACCTCAAAAGCCGATGCCCGGGTATTCCCATCTTTTAGTTGGTATACTAATGTTTGTTCCGTTAGCAACTGATTCGGTAGTAAGGTTGTTGATAAGACCTTAAATTTAGCGAAAGGTTTAACCAACCGCAAACCTAAATTGTCAGGACTGTTGGCAAAATGGTCGTCAAGCCGAAGTCACAGCTACTGAGACATGGCAAGTATGTATGGCACCTCGCGCTAGAACGATTGCATGTCAACCAGCTTTTTATAGACTCCGTTTTTGGCTAAAAGTTCGGCATGGGAGCCTTGTTCCACGATTTCCCCTTTTTGGAGCACCACAATGGTATTGGCACTCTGAATGGTCGAGAGTCTATGCGCAATGACTATGGAAGTTCGGTTGCGCATCATCTTTTCCAGGGCATCCTGCACCAATCGCTCACTTTCGGTATCGAGTGCGGAGGTGGCCTCGTCCAAGATCATGATCGGGGGGTTTTTCAATACAGCCCTCGCAATGGAGAGCCGCTGTTTCTGTCCCCCGCTCAATTTATTGCCGCTGTCACCAATATTTGTGTGGTAGCCTTCCGGAAGTTCCGTGATAAATTCATGGGCATTGGCAATTTTCGCCGCGTCGATAATCTCCTCCATACCGGCGTTTTGCTTGCCCAGTCCGATATTGTTCCTGACCGTATCGTTGAATAAAATAGAATCCTGGGACACCAGGCCGATAAGGTTGCGCAGCGAGGTCTTGGAGATGTCCTTGATATTGATGCCATCGATTTGAATTTCACCTTCGTTCACATCATAAAACCGGGTCACCAAATTGGCAATGGTGCTCTTCCCACTGCCAGATTGGCCTACCAGGGCCACGGTATGACCTTTCGGAACGGTCAAACTGAAATTTTTCAGTACAGCATCTTCTTCATATTGAAAGGTGATGTTCGCCAAATGCACTGCCGTTTCGAAATCTTTTTTCTCTACTGCATTCGCTGCATCCTTGATCGGATTTTCGGTTTCCAAAACCTCCAGCACCCTTTCCGCGGCCGCATTGCCCTTTTTTACCCCGTAGGCCGCCTTACTGATCGATTTTGCAGGGGTCAGGATGTTATAGGCCAAGCCCATATAGGCAATAAAGGAGGAGGCATCAAGGGTATCCTCCACCAATACCATTTTGCCTCCGAACCATAGTAGTACACCGATGACCAGGATCCCCAAAAATTCACCTGATGGCACCGCTAAATTCTGTCGATTCAACAATTGGTTTGAAAAATCGAAGAACCGTTTCGTGGAAGCTTTAAAGATCTGATAAAAGTGCGATTCGGCATTAAAGGCCTTCACCACCCGGAGTCCACCAAGGGTTTCCTCGACGATCGATAAAAACTGCCCCTGTTCGCGTTGCACATTGTCTGATTGTCGCTTGAGCGATTTGCCGATAGACGAGATGATCATCCCTGACACAGGGATGAAAATGAATACAAAGATGGTCAGTTTCACACTGATCAAAAACATGATCACTATGGTGAACAGGATGGTGAGGGGTTCCCTGACGATCAGTTCGAGCACCGAAAGAAAGGAATGTTGGATTTCCAAAACATCGGAGGTGATCCTGGCTATGATGTCGCCCTTGCGCTTCTCTGAATAATACGAAATGGGCAAATCGGTGATTTTTTGGTACAATTTGTTCCTGATATCCATCAATACCCCATTCCTTAAGAAGGTGATAAAATACATGGCCAAATAGTTGAAGATGTTTTTGAACAAAAACAGCACCAGTACCAGACCTATAACCAATACGAGCCCGTTCATGGGGTCCTCCTGCGAAAGGCGTCCCACCTGATAGTTCATATAGTCGAGATAATAGTCTTTCAACTTGCCGATTCCCTCAAAATTGGGCGGAGCGGTTACTTGTTTTGTTTTGTCGAACAAAACCTCCAGCATGGGAATCAGTGCCGCGAACGAGAGCGCACTGAACAACGCATAAAGTATGTTGAATAGGATGTTCAGGTAACCGTACTTGCGATAGGGTTTCGCAAAACGGAGGATTTTTTTAAAATAATCCATTAATTGAGTTTGAGTTCCTTAAGGATTCGGTGGATCTTTGCATCCAATTGCGCTCCCACTTTTTGGAAGTCCGACGCCTTGTCTAACCGCGCATTCACGCTAAAATAGAATTTAATCTTGGGTTCGGTCCCGCTGGGCCTTGCCGCCATTCGGGTGCCATCTTCGGTGGTGTAGATCAATACATTCGATTTTGGGATATCGATGTTGGTGGTCTTCCCTGACATCAAATGTTTTGAGGTCGATGTATTGTAATCATCGACCATGATGACCGGAGAACCGTCGAGCTGCTTCACGGGTTGTTCTTTATAATCGACCATCATTTGCTTTATTTCTTCCGCTCCTGAAATGCCTTTTTTGGTCAAGGAAATCAATTTTTCTTTGAAAAAACCATATTTCACATAGCAATCGATCAAATCCTTATAAAAAGAGCTGCCATTGGCTTTGGCCTGTGCCCCGATCTCACAGGCGAGTAGGGTAGCGGTTACGGCATCCTTATCCCTAACGAAGTCTCCTACCATATAACCGAAGCTCTCTTCCCCGCCTCCCACAAAATACTGATTTGGAAAATCCTTGATCATTTTGGCGATCCACTTGAATCCGGTAAGGGCGTTTTTATATTCAACGCCATAGGATTGTGCCATCTTCTCCATCATGGGTGTGGAGACTATGGTGGAAGCGATGAACTCGTTCCCTGAAAAACCTTCTTTATTGCGTTGATCCAAAAGAAATTTGGTCATCAATATCATGGTCTGATTCCCATTGAGAATCTCCATTTTTCCTTCCAAGTTCCTGACGGCTATACCCAAACGATCTCCGTCAGGATCGGTACCGACCACCATGTCCGCACCGGTGGCCTCAGCCTCTTTGATGGCCATGGATAACGCTTCAGGCTCTTCGGGGTTCGGGGATTTTACCGTAGGGAAATTGCCATCGGGTTCCGCTTGTGCAGCTATGACGTTCACATTTTTATAACCGGCGCGTTTCAATACTTCGGGTATGGCGGTGATGGAAGTGCCATGCAGGGAAGTAAAAACGATTTTAAAATTATCCTTGCCCTTGGCCTTGAAATCTCCGTTCAAAAGGGAAGCCTTAATAAAAGCCTCGTCCACTTCCTTGTCGATCAATTGTATCAGGGAATTGGAAGCTTTAAAATTGATGTCCTCAAAAGAAAGACGGTTTATTTCTGCAATGATCTCACCGTCTTGTGGGGGAACGATCTGGCCGCCGTCGGTCCAGTAAACCTTATAGCCATTGTATTCGGGCGGATTATGGGAGGCCGTCAAAACAATGCCGGCATGGCATTTCAAATATTTTACCGCAAACGAAAGTTCGGGGGTGGTGCGCAATGCCGAAAAAAGATAAACTTTGATGCCATTGGCCGAAAACACCTCTGCCACCGTTCTGGCCAAAATGTCGCTATTGTGCCTGCAATCATAGGCAATAACTACTTTTACCTGTTCCCCTGGATATGCTTTCTTAAGATAATTGCTCAGGCCCTGGGTGCTTTTGCCCAAAGTGTATTTATTGATTCGGTTGGTGCCGACTCCCATGACACCACGCATGCCACCCGTACCAAATTCCATGTGCTTGTAGAAACGATCTTTGAGTTCTTCCGGGTCGTTTTTGAGCAGGTTTTCGACTTCACGCTTGGTCTTCTCATCGAAAAAATCGCTAAGCCAGCCTTTGGCTGTTTTAAGGGTAGCATCCATAGTATTATGCTTTCTTTATACAATAAAATTACGAAGAATATTCTTTTTGTTTTTGGGAAAGGTTCAGCTCCTCTGCGATGGTATAGCGGGTTTCGTTTTTTCGCGAGCGTACCAGTATTTCGCCCAGGAAGCCGGCCAAGAACAACTGGGTACCAATGATCATGGCGGTCAGGGCGATAAAAAACTGGGGACGATCTGTGATCAATCGGCCGGTAGGGTTTATAAATAGCTTGTCGATTCCGAGATAAAGCGCAAACCCGAGGCCAATGATAAACATCAAGACCCCCAGAGCTCCAAAAAGGTGCATGGGCCTACGGCCGAATTTGGAAACGAACCAAACCGTGATTAAATCCAAAAAGCCATTGATAAATCGTTCCATGCCAAACTTTGTTTTTCCATATTTCCTTGCTTGGTGATGCACCACTTTTTCACCAATGTTGGCAAAACCTGCACTCTTTGCCAAAACGGGAATGTATCTGTGCATTTCTCCCGAGACTTCGATCGACTTCACCACCGCATTCCGGTAGGCTTTAAGGCCGCAATTAAAGTCGTTCAACCGCACCCCGGAAGTCTTTCGTGCCGCCCAGTTGAACAGTTTTGAGGGCAGGTTCTTGAAAACCACCGAATCGTATCGTTTTTTTTTCCAGCCCGAGACAAGATCAAAGCCTTCTTCCCTGATCATTTTATACAATTCGGGAATTTCTTCTGGATTGTCCTGTAGATCGGCATCCATAGTGATGATTACTTCGCCTTCTGCCGCCTTAAAACCCGCGTGCAGGGCTTGTGACTTGCCATAATTTTTCTGGAATCGGATTCCCTTTACATCAGGGTTTTCAATCGACAAAGCCTTGATGAGATCCCAAGACCTGTCGCTGCTTCCGTCATCTATGAACAGGATCTCATAAGAAAACCGATTGGATCGCATTACCGATGCGATCCAATCATGAAGTTCTTTTAAAGATTCTTCCTCGTTGAGCAGAGGAATGACGATGGACAGGTTCATGCGTTACTTCTGAAATATTTTCAAAAGTAAGTAAATTTAAGCGTCCGGCTTCTGTTTTTTCATGACCAGACCGGTAATCCATCCGATGACCAATCCAATGATAATACTGAAAATTAAAATGAAAGGATAGGCCAACCAAGCGAATTTTTTCTGCATTTCCACGCCCTGCTGCCATTGTTCATCGGTGATTTTGGGATTCTCTTCCAGGGCTTTTACCTTTGCGATATCCATGGCCTTGTCCATAAAATCCGGTTCAATGACATTGGTCAACAAGGCATAATAAATAAGGCTTATGATGGCAGAAACCAAGGCAATCCCCATGCCCAGCTTCAATGCTTCCGACACCTTTAGGTATCCTGAATTTGCCTTTTTGAATTGTGAGGCAGCAATCACAATGGCTACCGCGGTCATTAGAATTCCGATGACCTGAACGGGCCAGCTTTGTTCGTAATGCATTTCCATGGTATACAGCATGAACGAGAAAACCACACTTGCCAGTCCCAGAAGTAATCCGAAAGTCCATGAAAATTTTCCAATTTTAGGTTGATTTTGTTCCATTTTAAATAACTTTTAGAAGTTTGAAAGGTTAGTTGATTTTTTGGCGAAATTGTTACATTTAAAGATACAATAATTTGTTTCATTATTTTTTGAGGTATAAAATTGTTGGTTTGTGAAATTTGCTTAAATTTGCAGCCTGAATTTCAGCAGAATTAAAGTTTTTGGAGATGAGAAAAAACATACACCCGGAGAATTATAGATTGGTAGCCTTTAAAGACATGTCGAATGACGATGTCTTTCTTACCAAATCTACCGCAGATACCAAAGAAACCCTTAAAGTTGACGGGGTTGAATATCCTTTGGTAAAATTGGAGATTTCCAGAACATCACACCCTTTCTATACCGGAAAGGCAAAATTCTTGGATACTGCAGGCCGTATCGATAAATTCAAGAACAAGTACGATAAATTTAAGAAAGCCGCTCCAGCCGCAGAGGAAGTGGAGCCCGCAAAGTCGGCAAAATCCGAAGTGAAGGATAAAGCCGCAAAGGGAGAATAATAACACCAATCCTATCAAAATATCTAGGCCTCCGAATTTCGGAGGCTTTTTTTTGGTATTAACTGTCAGATGGTCGGTTGCCCGAGCAACGGGGTTGGCCCAATGAACAGGGCATTAATTTAAATTTCTCCTCCAGCTTCACTCCATATTGGTTATTTTTGACATAAATCAACCGGGTCATGAACTATATACTTTTCGATGGGACCGTTAGGAACCACTTGCTCCCCTTTACATTTACACGGCCTGTGGCCGACATAAGGGTTGGCATCTTGACCATCCGGGATAAATGGGAGCATTACCTGGGAACCACCACGACCACCCTCACAGAGGAGTACCTTTCAGAAAAATTTCCCATGGTGGAAATGGAGGAAAATGTCCTTATCAACGCATCCTATCTGCCCAATGGCGAATTGATTGCCCTGGTGGAAGCTTTAGGTGAAAACGAGGCAATTTTTCATGGTGAGGAAGTGATCGCCTTTTTTACCAAGGACACCCAGGAGGAAGTTGATTTCACGAAATACAAGGCCATTGAATTCAATGGGAAGGTCATGCGCATTGAGCATACCTGGGATATTTTTTCAAAGAACGGGGAGGCCCTTCAGGCCGATTTCGAGATGATTACAGCGGGCCGAAAAAGTGCTCCGATTTCAAAAACCAACCATTTGATCAATGCCAAAAACATCTTCTTGGAAGATGGGGCCAAAGTCGAATTCAGTATACTGAACGCCACTGAGGGCCCCATATATTTGGGCCGAAATTCAGAGGTATGGGAAGGCAACCTTATTCGGGGTGCTTTTGCCCTTTGCGACCACGGAGTCGTTAAGATGGGTGCCAAGATCTACGGGGCCACTACCGTGGGCCCCTATGGCAAGGTCTGTGGGGAAATCAGCAACTCGGTCATCTTCGGGTATTCCAGCAAAGGCCACGAAGGCTATTTGGGAAATGCCGTCTTGGGCGAATGGTGCAATATCGGGGCCGATTCCAACAACTCCAACCTCAAGAACAATTATGCCAAAGTACGCATGTGGGATTATGCCACGGAGCGTTTTGAGCAGACCGGCCTTCAGTTTTGTGGTTTGATGATGGGCGACCACAGCAAGACGGCGATCAATACCATGTTCAATACAGGGACCGTCATCGGGGTAAATTGCAATATTTACGTGCCCGGATTTCCTCGAAATTTTGTGCCCAGCTTCAGCTGGGGAGGGGCTTCGGGTTTCTCGACCTATCCAACCGATAAGGCTTTTGAGGCTGCGAAGGTCATGATGGCAAGAAGGGGCGTTGAATTTGATGGAAAAGAGGCAAGGATTCTGGAAGCCGTATTCGAATTGACTCAAAAATATAGGAATTATTGATGGCGCCCGCTATACTTCCTATTGGCAGGTAAATGAAGGGTCGGCCATCCGTCAAAGCCGAAGCCGGAGCTCAAGGTTAGTGTTCGGTGCATCCAAATAAATAGCCCCATTATCCAAAATGCATGGCATTGGCGACAATTCTGCCAACGAAACTGCTTATCTTTGCAATCCTTAAAAACGCACTTGGCATCCATGAAAAAAAAGGTAGCTTTTCATACCCTGGGCTGTAAGCTCAATTATTCTGAAACCTCGACCATTGCACGGGGATTTCAGGAGAAGGGTTTTGAACGCGTCGAATTTTCGGAAGAAGCGGATATGTACGTCATCAATACCTGTTCGGTGACCGATAATGCCGACAAGCGCTTTAAGACGGTCGTACGGCAGGCTTTAAATGCCAATCCAAAGGCCTTTGTAGCGGCCATCGGCTGCTATGCGCAGTTGAAACCCGAAGAATTGGCTGCAGTTGATGGAGTGGATTTGGTTTTGGGCGCAACGGAAAAATTTAAGATTACCGATTATCTCAATGACCTCAGCAAAAACGACTTTGGCGAGGTGCATTCCTGCGAAATCACCGAAGCCGATTTTTATGTGGGCAGTTATGCCATCGGGGAGCGAACAAGGGCTTTTTTAAAGGTTCAGGACGGTTGTGATTATAAATGCACATATTGCACCATTCCTCTGGCCAGGGGCGTTTCGAGAAGCGATGCCCTGGAAAACGTACTGCGGAATGCCGCTGAAATTGCCGCCCAGGACATCAAGGAAATCGTTTTGACCGGGGTGAATATCGGGGACTATGGTAAAGGCGAATTCGGAAATAAAAGCCATGAACACACCTTTCTCGATCTGGTGCGGGCCCTCGATATGGTACCGGGGATCAACCGATTGAGAATTTCGTCCATCGAGCCAAATCTGCTGCAGAACGAAACCATCGATTTTGTGGCCCAAAGCAATTCTTTCGTACCCCATTTTCACATCCCGCTGCAAAGCGGCAGTGATGCCATGCTCAAGTTGATGAGGAGGCGATATCTTCGCGATCTCTATGCCGAAAGGGTGGCGCGTATCAAAAAAGCCATGCCACATGCCTGTATTGGGGTTGATGTGATCGTCGGTTTTCCAGGTGAAACCGATGAACACTTTATGGAAACCTACCATTTCTTAAATAACCTGGATATCGCCTATTTGCATGTTTTCACCTATTCAGAAAGGGACAACACATTGGCAGCCCATTTGACCGGCGTGGTACCTGGGAAAGTACGGCAAAAGCGGAGCAAGATGTTGAGGGGCCTATCGGTCAAAAAAAGAAGGGCCTTTTATGAAGGAGAACTGGGAAGTTGTAGAACGGTGCTTTTTGAAGGGGAAAACAGGGAAGGCTATATTTTTGGATTCACGGAAAACTACATCAGGGTAAAGGCACCCTGGAATCCTGATCTTATCAACACCTTGCATAAGGTGAAGCTCGATACGATTGACGAAGATGGGTTGGTGCGTTTTGAATTTATGGAACAGAAAATAAAGGCAAAAAAAAACCTCCCTTTTTGGGAGGCCTAACCTTTTGATCAGATTCGGATGCCTACGGGGAGCATCTCCTTGTACTGCCGGTTCTTTCTTAAAAACCCTGCGATCTGTGGACTTGTGGGAACGACTCTCAAGTTCTTTTCTTGAATGTGGTTCAAAACAGACTTGATGAACTGTTCCTTGAAGCCTTCAATTATAATCTCTTCTGGAATAACCAACTTGGTCAAAAACACCTTTCTTTCTTGGGAGGAGTATTCAATCTTGGCTAAATGGCCGTCTACCCTAGTTTCAAATTGGCGCAAGAAACTGTTGTCCTTAATTTCTACTTCATTCATATAGTTGAGTTTAAAATTGGTCTTAGACAAAAAAATTACGATGTTCCCGTATCGTAATTTCTGATAATAGCTCACATAAGTTAAAACATGAGTGTATAATGGCAATCTTATACAAAAGTAGTAAAAAAAATGCTAATTTCCTAACCAAATAAGAAGCATCCTCCTATGGCAGACGATAAAATCCATGTTTATTTTATGCCCGGTATGGCTGCAAACCCAACCATCTTTAAAAACATCGATCTCCCCAAATCTCAATTTGAGATGCATCTACTGGAGTGGTTCATACCCTCGGAGGGAATGGGCATTTCGGCCTATGCCCTTGAAATGTCAAAAAAGGTGAAGCACAAAAACCCTGTTCTGGTCGGGGTTTCGTTCGGGGGTATTTTGGTTCAAGAGATGGGGCGATTTATCCAAACCAAGAAAATAATTGTGGTTTCGAGCGTGAAGCATGAGTCGGAGTTACCGAAACGCATGATCTTTGCAAAATATACCCAGATTCATAAGCTATTGCCCACGGGCTTGGTCAACAATATTGAACTGCTTACTAAATATGCCTTCGGCGAGATCGTCACCAAACGTCTCAAACTTTATGAGGAGTACCTATCCATACGCGACAGATATTACATCGACTGGTCAATCGACCAAATGGTGAACTGGCGTCAAACCCAACAGCACGAAGTACTGGTGCATATCCATGGGGAAAAGGATGCCGTGTTTCCCATAGGAAACATCAAAGATTGCATCGTCGTTAAGAATGGTAGCCATACCATGATCATTCATCGGGCAAAATGGTTCAATGAACATCTGCCTACAATTATTTTGCAATAAGCCAGTTGTATTAATACCTTTACCATAAAAGAAAAATAAAATCATGAAGGCCATAAAAAATATTTTGATGCTCTTAGGCGTATTTTTCGTAATCAGTACGCTGGTGTTTGCAGTGCAAGGCAATGCTGTCGATGCCGCCGATGTAGCGGAACGGGATGTTACGCCCGAACCCAGTGAGGGATACCGTATCACGGCCATCGACATTCCCGGGGACCTAAACTTCGCCGGGGAATCCGTTCCATTGAACGATCCTGAGGTGATGGAGCGGGTAGACCGCGAGTTTTTGGTCAATACCTATTGGCAATCCAATGCCTTGTTGTTGATGAAAAGGGCCCATAAATTTTTTCCGGTGATTGAACCCATTCTTGCCAAAAATGGGGTTCCTGACGATTTTAAATACCTCGCCCTGGCTGAAAGTGGATTGCAAAATGTTGTATCTCCGGCGGGTGCGACGGGGTTCTGGCAAATAATGAAGGGAACCGGCAAGGATTATGGCTTGGAGGTGAACGACAATGTGGATGAAAGGTACCATTTGGAAAAAGCGACCGAAGTGGCCTGTAAGTATATTCTAAATTCAAAGGAGAAATTCGGGACCTGGACACTGGCCGCTGCTTCCTATAACGCCGGACCCGCAGCGATCGATAAATTTATGGGCATCCAGAAGGCCGAAAACTATTATGACTTGCTTTTGGGCGAGGAGACCGGGCGTTATGTATTTCGAATTATGGCCATCAAGGAGATTTTGAACGATCCGGAAAAATATGGCTTCCACCTGGATCCCAAGGATATGTATTCGGCCGTGCCTACCTTTAAAGTCGAGGTCTCCGAACCGGTGTTGAGTTTTGCCGATTTTGCGAACAAATACGAAATCAACTACAAGATATTGAAAAGGCACAATCCTTGGCTTCGAGAGCCACATTTGGCCAATCAATCCAAAAAGGTATATACCTTGGAAATTCCAAATAAGGGGTACTATAAATTTGGGAAGTAGGACAGCGGCAACTCAGATTTTTTTCATCTGTTGCTGCATCATCTTGATTTGCTCCGTAAGCATATTGTTCTTGTCCAATTTTTTGGCTTCCTGCAATAGGGTAGTGGCCTCTCGCTTTCGACGTTTTTGCATGGCAATGCCCGCAAGGCTTAATTTGGCCATGGCGACGTCATAATCCATGGTCAATCCGAACTTCAGCGCCTTTTTGAAATACTTTTCAGCTTCGGTAAGGTTTTTTTGTGAATGGATAATACCATGTAGGTAATTGAAATAGCCCTGTTGCTTTTTTGTGAGTGCGGCGGCCGGGTTGTTGATCCTATCCAACCATTTTTGGGTGCCGATCAAATCCTGTTTTCGCATTCTAAGAAAAGCCAGTAAAATCATTTCATTTCTGAAATAGAGAAATACGAAAATCAGCGATAGCAAGATCAAGAAAATGCCGTTGCCAATATTGCCTTCAATGAATTGGTAAACCGCATAGGCGATGATCAAGCCCGCAATGACCAATTTGATGTTTTTATTAAACATGGTATTATTTTATTAATTGATAAGTAATACTTGTTCTGATGGCGGTCGGAATCTTTTGCGCTCCCAGTTGAACTACCGTCCCGGTGCCCTCTAAGCGACCTTCCACCTTCATCATTTCGATGAAACCCGACTTGAGGTCCGTGGTGATTTCGGTGACTTGGGAACCCTCGAGTTTCATCGTAGATCCGGGTTCGGTCACATCCATGTCTATCTGGGCCGTTCCACCAATTTCGGCTTGGTTTTCATCGAGGCCGTTCAACACCCATTTATTTTTCGCCCTTAGTTTGCCGCTATAGTAATTTTCCCAAATATCACCTAGCTCAATAGTTTTATTGGGATAAATAAAAGTCATTTGTTCATAGCTGTTCGCCATGGCTTCCGATCCGAATTCGTCACCGAGCGACTTTTTAATCAGGTCCAGGGAGTATTCATCGGTAAGCCCTGAGGCCTTGGCCATTTTAGCGACCAAGCTGTCGCCGCCCATGACCGAAAGGATGTCGCCCGTTTTTGCAAGGGTAATCTGAACGGGACTGTTGAGCAAGCTATTAAAAATACGGGACTGCATATCGCCCTCCTCCACTTCTTTGGCCCGCACATTCATCATTTCACCTTGCAAACTGGAGGTCATCTTCATGTTGAGGTCTTTGAAGGTAAGCGCGATTTCAAAATTGCCCTCCTTTTGACCCAGAACCCTAAACTCCAAAACCCCTTCTATATCATTGGTAATTTCATGTTCCGTGCCTTCCATGGTTTGAGTGATCACTTGGTGCGCCTTTTGCAAAATGGTAAACACATCGCCCTTTTCCAAGTGATAGGATAAGGTGCTTTGGCCAAATCCCATAAGGCCGAAACAGAGGAAAAATGTGACGTACAAGGTAGATTTCATCGCAATGACAGCTCGATTTTTTTAAACGTTGCAAAAGTAAGAAAAACAATTGGAAACATTTTTTAAATAGGATTTGCCAAAGCGAAAACTCTTTGTATATTTGCGCCCAGTTTTGCGGGTTAGTCTGCAATCGAGTCGAAACAACAAAAAAGGTCTAAAAAAATGCCCGGTACAAAAAGAACATATCAGCCCTCCAAAAGGAAGAGAAGAAATAAACATGGTTTTAGGGAACGCATGGCAACGGCGAATGGCAGAAAAGTTCTGGCTAGAAGAAGGGCCAAGGGAAGAAAAAAACTAACCGTATCCTCTGACCCGAGACACAAAAAATAATGACGAAATTTTTAAAATATTGAGGTGTTACTTTTCCGAAAGTAGCACCTTTTTTTTGTCCCATAATTATTAAAAAAGAGAGTAAATGCCAAAAAGAGAAGATTTAAAGTCGATTTTGATCATTGGTTCGGGACCCATCGTGATAGGACAGGCCTGTGAATTTGATTATTCCGGTTCGCAAGCCTTGCGCTCGTTGCGCGAAGACGGTATCGAGACCATCCTGATCAATAGCAACCCGGCAACCATCATGACCGACCCCTCCATGGCCGATCATATTTATTTGAAACCGCTGACGACCAAATCGATTATCGAAGTATTGAAAGAACATCCACAGATCGATGCGGTATTACCGACCATGGGTGGCCAGACCGCCTTGAACCTTTGTATCGAAGCGGGTGAAAAAGGAATATGGGACGATTTTAACGTTGAGATCATCGGGGTAGACATCGATGCGATCAACATCACCGAAGACCGGGAGAAATTCCGTGAATTGATGCTGAAAATCGGCATCGGCATGGCGCCTCAAACCACCGCCACCTCTTTTTTGAAAGGTAAGGAAATCGCCCAGGAATATGGCTTTCCATTAGTGATCCGGGCTTCATTTACCCTTGGGGGTGCAGGCGCGTCAATTGTTTATAAAGCTGAAGATTTTGATGAACTA
Organism: uncultured Flavobacteriaceae bacterium; assembly: GCA_963710535.1. Lineage (GTDB taxonomy): Bacteria > Bacteroidota > Bacteroidia > Flavobacteriales > Flavobacteriaceae > Pelagihabitans. The sequence goes on along the minus strand of CAVQAW010000008.1, from coordinate 533,769 downwards.
CTGAGTCGGGGACTTGAAATTTCCCCGATCCACGAGGTGATGATCGATAAGGCGATGATGGGTTGGAAGGAATTTGAACTGGAACTGCTTCGAGACCACAACGACAATGTGGTCATCATCTGCGCCATAGAAAACATGGATCCCATGGGAATCCATACGGGAGACTCCATTACCGTGGCCCCGGCAATGACACTATCGGATCGGACCTATCAAAGAATGCGCGATATGGCCATCAAGATGATGCGCAGTATAGGGGATTTTGCGGGTGGCTGCAACGTTCAGTTCGCCGTGAGTCCTGATGAGAAGGAAGATATCATCGCGATCGAAATCAATCCAAGGGTCTCCCGCTCATCTGCCCTGGCTTCGAAGGCTACGGGTTATCCCATTGCAAAGATTGCCGCCAAGTTGGCGATCGGCTACAACTTGAACGAACTGGAAAATCAAATCACCAAATCGACCTCAGCCCTTTTTGAGCCCACCCTCGATTATGTGATCGTTAAAATTCCAAGGTGGAATTTCGATAAATTCGAAGGATCGGATCGTACGCTAGGCCTGCAGATGAAATCGGTAGGGGAGGTGATGGGCATCGGACGTTCTTTCCAAGAAGCATTGCACAAGGCAACACAATCGCTCGAAATCAAAAGAAATGGCCTGGGAGCAGACGGCAAAGGATACCGGGATTATGAACAGATCATCAGCAAACTTACCATCCCAAGCTGGGATAGGGTTTTCGTGATCTATGATGCCATACAAATAGGCATTCCGTTGAGCAGGATACATGAAATCACCAAGATAGATATGTGGTTCCTGAAACAATATGAGGAATTGTACCAATTGGAAAAGGAAATTTCAAAGTATACCATTGCCAGCCTGTCCAGGGAATTGTTGCTGGAAGCCAAACAAAAAGGTTTTGCCGATCGACAGATCGCGCATATGTTGGATTGTTACGAAAGTGAGGTGTACAACAAGAGAGTGGAGCTGAATGTCAATAGGGTATATAAACTGGTCGACACTTGCGCCGCCGAATTTAAGGCGATGACGCCTTATTATTATTCCACTTTCGAGGCCGAGATCGAAACCGCGGATGGCCAACGGTATGTGGAAAACGACAGTGTGGTCACCGATCGAAAGAAAATTGTGGTCCTTGGTTCCGGGCCCAACCGCATCGGCCAAGGTATCGAATTTGACTATTGTTGCGTACATGGGGTATTGGCAGCTGCGGAATGTGGCTATGAAACGATCATGATCAACTGTAACCCGGAGACAGTATCTACCGATTTCGATACAGCCGACAAACTGTATTTCGAACCTGTATTCTGGGAGCATATTTATGATATCATCAGACATGAAAAACCGGAAGGGGTCATCGTGCAGTTGGGTGGACAAACGGCCTTGAAACTGGCCGAGAAGCTCGACAAGTATGGCATCAAGATTATCGGAACCAGCTTTAAATCGCTTGATTTGGCAGAAGATCGGGGCAGCTTTTCGAACCTTTTGAAAGACAATAACATTCCATATCCCGAATTCGGGGTGGCAGAAACGGCCGATGAGGCCCTTGCCTTGTCCGATAAACTGGGTTTCCCATTGCTTGTAAGGCCTTCCTATGTGTTGGGTGGACAAGGGATGAAAATCGTCATCAATAAGGAAGAATTGGAGGCCCATGTGGTAGACCTTCTTCGAAAAATACCGAACAATAAATTATTGCTCGATCATTATTTGGATGGCGCCATTGAAGCGGAGGCAGACGCCATCTGTGATGGGGAAGAGGTATACATTATCGGCATCATGGAGCATATAGAACCCTGTGGAATCCATTCCGGGGATTCGAATGCCACTTTGCCGCCCTTCAACTTGGGCGAATTCGTGATGCAGCAAATCAAAGACCACACCCATAAAATTGCCCTTGCGCTCAATACGGTAGGATTGATCAACATACAGTTTGCCATCAAGGACGATATTGTATACATTATCGAGGCCAACCCAAGGGCTTCCCGCACCGTCCCCTTCATATCCAAAGCTTACAAGGAACCTTATGTGAATTATGCGACCAAGGTGATGCTCGGGGAGAAGAAAGTGAGGGATTTCAATTTTAATCCGCAGTTGGAGGGCTATGCCATCAAACAACCGGTGTTTTCCTTCAATAAGTTCCCCAATGTCAACAAAAACTTGGGCCCTGAAATGAAGAGCACCGGTGAGAGTATCCTTTTCATCGATAGTCTCAAGGACGACGAATTCTATAACCTATATGGGCGTCGGAAAATGTATTTGAGCAAATAAAGGCAGCAATCCGGAATAATTTAGGATGGGATCAATTATTGGCGGATACGCCAATGCGACATTGAATGCTGTCTTTTGATTATTCAACAATCCCTGGACGGGTTGCCCCATCCAATAACTGCATGTTCAGTCTATACTTCTTCTTGTAACACCTGGCGAGAAATTACCACTCGGTATGGAAGATTCCCTCTTTATCGAGCCTCTCATAGGTATGTGAGCCAAAATAATCGCGTTGGGCCTGGATAAGGTTCAAAGGCAAACGCGATCCGGTATAGGCATCAAAATAAGTGAGGGAAGCTGAAAGGCCCGGCAAAGGTATCCCATTCTTGGCCCCATAAGCCACCAAAGTCCGGGCAGCGGCTACGGTACCGCGCACTTTTTCAACGAAAGCCGGGGACAGCAATAAATTAGGAATGGTCGGATCGGCTTCAAAAGCCAAGGCAATATCGGCCAACAGGCCTGCCCTGATAATGCATCCGGCCCGCCATATCTTCGCGATTACCGCCATGTTGAGCTGGTATCCATACTCTTTGGAGGCCTCCGCCAATTGATGCATGCCCTGTGCATAAGTGATGATAAAGGCAAAATATAAGGCCGACTCGGTCAATTTTTCAAGCTCTTCCTTGGGCAATTTTTCAATTTTGGGCCTATCGTACAAGGCGTCTGCCTTGATACGCTCTTCCTTCAGTGCGGAAATCTCCCTCATGCTCACGGCGATGTCTACAGTGGGTATGGGTATCCCGAGATCCATGGCATTCTGAGAGGTCCATTTGCCCGTCCCTTTTTGTTTCGCCTTGTCCAATATTTTGTCGAGCAACCGGCCTGCGCCCTGATCATCTTCTTGTAAAAATATTTCCGAACTGATCTCGATCAAAAATGATTGCAACCGGCCTTTGTTCCATTTTTTAAACAAATTATGCAGTTGGTCGTTGTCCAAATTGCCTCCTTTTTGCAGCAGGTCATAAATTTCCGAGGTCAACTGCATCAAGCCGTATTCGATGCCGTTGTGCACCATTTTAACGTAATTTCCGGCCGACTTGGGCCCCAAATAGGCCACACAGGGTTCTCCTCGATATTTGGCCGCCACCGCCTCGAAAATGGGTTGCACTGCTTTGTAGGCACTTTTGGATCCGCCGGGCATGATACTGGGTCCTTTTCTGGCCCCTTTCGCACCTCCCGAGACCCCTGCACCGAAGAAGTATACGCCCCGGGTTTCCAAATAAGCTTCCCGGCGATCGGTATCGGTAAAAAACGAATTGCCGCCATCGATGATCATATCCCCTCGATCTATTTGCGGCAACAGGCTTTCTATCACCGTGTCCACAATTTTTCCAGCGGGTACGAGCAGCATGATTTTTCTGGGCTGTTTCAGGGATTGTACAAATGTTTTGATGCTGGTACTGGCATCTACCTTGCTCAAATTGCCCCCTTCTTCTTTGAGGGCGTTCACTTTTTCGGAATCCGTATCGTGCCCAAATGCAGTAAATCCGTTGTCAGCCACGTTCAAAATAAAATTGCGCCCCATCACGCCCAAACCTATCAATCCAAAATCGTATTTCTGCTCCATTATGTTACGTTCAAGTTACCGAAAGAATCAAAAATAAATCAAATTACCGAGTTTTCTCGGTTATCGATCGATAAACTCAAATAGCTTTAATATATTCATGGCACCTAATTAAGTGATGAAAGCAATATGGCCAAAACAGCAAATCAAATGCTCATTATCTTCGGGGCATCTGGTGATTTAACCGCCCGAAAACTGATTCCCGCCTTAGCCAATTTGTTCAAGGAAGGCCATCTCCCTGAAAATTTTGTAGTACTCGGGGCGAGCAGATCGAACCTGAGCGATGAGGCCTTTCGGAAAAAGGTGGTCCTCGAAAGTGGTTTTTTGAAAGAAGGGGATTTAGACCAAACCAAAAGCCACGTCAAGGCATTTTCCGAAAAGATATTTTATGCAGACCTGGGGAAGGATTATGATACCGACTATGGCAAGCTGGCCCAGCGGATCGGGGAACTGGACAAGCGCTATCGTACGGATCGGAATTTTATTTTCTACCTGTCGACCCCGCCCAGTCTTTACGAAGCCATTGCAAAGAACATTGCTGATCAAGGGCTGGCAGATGAATCCAAGGGGTGGAAGCGACTGATCGTTGAAAAACCCTTCGGTTATAGTCTGGAAAGTGCCAAAGCCCTTAATGACGGTTTACATCTTTATTTTCACGAATCCCAAATCTACCGTATCGACCACTATTTGGGCAAGGAGACCGTACAGAATTTGCTGGTTACCAGGTTTGCGAACAGTATCTTCGAACCCCTTTGGAACCGGAACTATATACATCATGTGGAAATCACCAACGCGGAGAGTGGGGGCGTCGAAAAACGAGGCGGCTACTATGATAAATCAGGAGCTTTACGCGATATGTTCCAAAGCCATTTGCTCCAGATCGTAGCCTTGGTGGTTATGGAGCCTCCATTGAGCGCGAATGCGGATGAAATCAGGAACGAAAAGCTCAAAGCGCTGAAATCGCTGCGCATCATGAAAGATCATGAAACCCTTCGCGAGAACACCATCAGGGCACAATATATATCGTCAAACATCGATGGTAAAAAAGTGCAAGGTTATAGGGAAGAAGAAGGGGTAGATCCTGAATCGACCACCGAAACCTTTGCTGCCATTAAATTTTTTGTCGACAATTGGCGGTGGGCCGATGTTCCTTTTTATGTACGAACCGCAAAACGGATGCCTACCAAGGTCACCGAAGTGGTAATCCATTTTAAATCGCCCCATCATCAGATTTTTAAGAATTCGGGGATGGATAGCAAGGACAATAAATTGATCATCCGTATTCAGCCGGATGAAGGTATCTTGATCAAATTCGGCGTGAAAGTACCGGGCCAAGGCTTCATAGTGGAACGCGCCAACCTTGATTTTTACTATTCCAGCCTTACAGAGACCCACGTGATGCAGGCTTACGAACGCTTGCTCTTGGATGCGATGCAAGGCGATGCCACCCTATATGCCCGTGCCGATGAAGTGGAAGCCGCTTGGGCATTCGTCGATCCCATATTGGATTACTGGAAAAAGGGCAAAGACGTCAAGATTTATGGTTACTCGGCCGGAGTTTGGGGTCCCGCGAATGCTGATGACCTGCTCGAGGGCAATTCCATCTGGCGCAACCCAGGTGAAAACTTGGCCGATGATCCCGGCTTCTGCGTGATAAGTTGATTTTACATAACAGGTTATAAACCCATTTTCCAAGCTTTTTATTGAACGGACCATGACATTGAAAATCTCAAAAGATAAGACAGGGGTAGCCAAGGAATTTGCCGAATATTTGGCAACTTTGATCGATTCGAACCAGACAGTGCATATCGCCCTGTCGGGGGGCAGTACCCCAAAAATCGTTTTTGATGAACTGGCCAAAAACCATGGCCATCTTGTAGATTGGGGAAAAGTTCAATTTTATTGGGGCGATGAACGATGCGTGCAACCTTCCGATATGGAGAGCAATTTCCATATGACCCAAACCCATCTATTTTCCAAATTAGACATACCGGAGGACAATATCCATAGAATTCGGGGTGAAGAGGAGCCCTCAAAGGAAGCATCGCGTTATGCCCATGTTTTGGAGAACACTTTGCCCATTGCAAATGGGCTTCCCCAATTTGACCTGGTCATTCTGGGACTGGGCGACGACGGCCATACGGCCTCGATATTTCCTTATGAAATTGCCCTTTGGGATTCCAAAAATTGTTGTGAGGTGGCAACGCATCCCGATACGGGCCAACGGCGGATTACGATTACCGGAGGAGTCATCAATAATGCGAAAACGGTTGCCTTTTTGGTCACGGGCGAAAATAAATCGGGGAGGGTGCGGCAAATTTTGCAGCGGGAATCCGGTTATGAAAAATTGCCCGCAAGTTTAGTGACCCCTAATTCAGGAAGTTTGCTATGGTTTATGGACAGTGAAGCCGCAAAAGACATCACTTAAGGGCAACCTTGATATTCTCGTCTTCCAAAAACTTGAGGTGGGCCATCGCGTCAAAATTGGATTCATCGAATCGGCTGTCGCGCTGGTTCGAGGCCTCCTTTCTGAACTTACTCCTCACAAATCTCCTGATACCCTGTGTATCTTCTACCAATAGGCCCGGCACCGCAATTCCAATACCATTTTTACTTATTGCGACCATGGTAAAGTATGAAGAATTGCAATGCTTTTTTTTGCCCGTTGTGATATTTTCCGATTCCACCCGAACGCCAACTACCATGGAGGTCGTGCCCGTATAGTTTACGGAGGCTTTCAAGGTAACCAATTCGCCTACTTCAATGGGATGTAGGAAATCGACACGGTTCACCGAGGCGGTGACACAGTAACTCCTTGAATGTTTGGAGGCGCAGGCAAAGGCAATTTGGTCCATCAGATTGAGAATATGGCCCCCATGGACCTTGCCCCCAAAATTAGAGTGAGCGGGCAACATTAATTCCGTGATCGAAATACGGGACTCACGCGCTGTTTTAAAGGTTTTCATGATCAATTGTTGAAATGGGGCGATTTTTCCTGCTCCACTTTGGTGATGAAATACTTGGTATCGCCCAACCAGGAAAAGGTGGCGTAACGTTCGATGTAGTGCAGTTTTACGTAGCGGCCCTGAAATTCCTTCAATTGTTCGATGACCTCCTGATCCTTGTCCAGAACCGAAAAAGTGAAGATCTGTGCCCCGGATATTCCCTGACTGATTTCCCCTTCCCATGTTTTGATGAGCACCCCTTTATGGCTGATTTTGATCAATTCTCCCGAACGGATGCCATCGCTATAGGGCACATAGTAGATAAAGGCATATACCGCAAAGAACAGCGCCACTATAATGGCCAATCCCAAAATCAATATTTTTTTCATTTTATAGTTCCAATTTGGGTTCTTCTTCGAAATCGTCTTCCGTGGCACGCTTCAGAACGGATGGGGGGAGCGATTTTTTTGTTTTGGCGCCCATCTTTTTTAATTTTTCTATACTGTTGATGATATTGCCACGGCCTTCCACCAATTTGTTCATGGCGCCTTTATATTCAGATTTCGCCTCGTCCATTTTTTTGCCCACTTTGGTGAGATCGCCAACAAAGCCTTCAAATTTATCATAAAGGGCCCCTGCCTGCCGGGCGATTTCAATGGCGTTGCGCTGTTGCTTTTCATTGTTCCACATACTATCGATAGTGCGCAGTGTCGCCAACAATGTCGACGGGGTCACGATAACGATATTTTTTTCAAAGGCCTTGTTATAAAGGGAATTGTCGCTGTTGAGCGCTATGGCGAAGGCAGGTTCTATGGGGATGAACATCAGTACAAAATCAGGGCTTTCCATTTCATAGAGGTCTTCGTACTTTTTTGCGGAAAGTTGATCTACATGTTTGTTCAGCGAATTCACATGGTCTTTCAAAAATTTGTCTTTCAAAAGATCATCGTCCGAATTCACATAACGTTCATAATCGGTAAGCGAGACTTTTGAATCGACGACCATTTTTTTGCCATCGGGGAGGTGAATGATCACATCGGGAAGCACCCGGGTGCCATCGGCAAGGGTAAAACTCTGTTGCACGCTGTATTCCCTATCTTTTTCCAGGCCCGATTTTTCCAAGCACACGCTCCAACACCAGTTCCCCCCAATTGCCCTGCATCTTGCTATCGCCTTTAAGGGCTTTGGTGAGGTTTTCGGCCTCTTGTGTTATTTTAAGGTTTTGGCTCTGCAGGTTCAATAGTTGTTCCTTCAAGGCAGAATGAATGCTGATATTCTCTTTTTGGCTTTCTTCCACTTTCTTTTCGAACAGAAGAATTTTTTCTTGCAAGGGATTCAGTATGTTTCTGATGTTCAACTGATTCTGTTCCGTAAACTTGGTGCTTTTTTCATCCAAAATCTTATTGGCCAGGTTTTCGAACTCTTTGGTGAACTTCACTTGTAGTTTTTCTACTTCTTCCTTCTGTTCCTCATTCTTCAGCTGTAAATTTTCCATATCGGCCTCATAGCGTACGATTTGGTTGCCCAAACGTTCCTTTTCGGTCTGTAGTTGATTTTTTTGGTCCTCCATGGCGAACAGCCGCTGTTCCAGGTCGGAAACCCGATAAAGAAGCTGTTTTTCTTCCGCTTCCAGATCGCTCAAGCCAGATTTGGTCTTCAGCCCTTGTATATAATGGCCCAAAAGATAACCCACAGCCAGGGAAAGCAATCCCAGTCCTAAAAAAATCAAATATTCGCTCATCCTTGTCCTAAAATACTAGTAGTAAAGATACGGGTTTGACATTAAAATTGTAAGTCGTACTGTTTTTACTTTTCGATACGGAAAGAGCCCGTCTTCGCATCAAATGTAACCGTATCAGAGGGAAACAACTGATCGAAGGCCTTCTGTTCTATCAAGGTACACGGTGGTCCGAAGGGGTTCTCCATCCCATTCAGGAGCAGCATGCTATCACAGAGCTGAATGGCCAATTCGATTTCGTGGCTCGTAAAAACGATGGTTTTGCGGGTCTGTTTTGATATTGACTTTAACAGCTTTAAAATTTTCACCTTATGGTAGAGGTCAAGGTGTGTCGTGGGTTCATCCAACAAAATAAGCGAAGTATCCTGCGCGAATGCCCTCGCGATCATCACGCGTTGCAGTTGGCCATCACTCAGTTCATAGCACTTATTGTTTTTAAGGGGTATCAATTCCAATATCAAAAGGGCGTGGTCTATTTTTTGATGATCCTCCTTGGTTAAAGTGCCCAACCAATTGGTATAGGGTTGCCTGCCCAAGGCGACCAGCTCAAAAACGGTCAAGTTTTTGGAGGCAACGGGTTCTGTTAGAACGACGCTGATCTCAAGTGCCAAGTCTTTTGGCGAAAATTGTTCCAAGGGTGTTCCATGGATTTCGATACTTCCCGAGATTTTTGATTGAACACTGCCCAAGGTTCGCAAAAGGGTAGATTTTCCGATCCCATTAATGCCCACTATGGCCATCAATTCCCCGGGATGCAGATCAAAATCAATGCCTTTGGCCACCACATGGCCTTGATAACCGATTGCCAGTGACCCAGCCTTTAGGATGGAACTTTCCTGATCAGCCCTGTTCATCTCTTTGTCTCCCTTTCGATTCACTAAAATACCATTTTACGTTTTCTGACCAATAGCCATATGACCACGGGTGCCCCTAAAATACTTGTGATAGCATTGATCGGTAACACATTAGCCGAATTGGGCAATTGGGCCACGGTGTCGCAGAGCAGCATCAAAACGGCCCCATACACCAAAACGGCTGGCAAGAGGATGCTATGGTCGGTGGTGTTGAATATTTGTCGGGTCAAATGCGGTACCGCCAATCCTACAAATGCTATGGGTCCTGCGAATGCGGTGATGCCCCCTGCCAAAATCCCTGTGGCGATGATGATCATATATTTCGCCGTTTTCAGGTCGACCCCCAAGCTTTTGGCATAATTTTCCCCCAGCAACAGGGCGTTCAAGGCCTTTATCGACAAAATGCCCATGACACTGCCCGTGCTTAAAATTCCAAAGAGCAGTGAGAGCTGAGACCATGAAAGATTCCCAAGGCTCCCGAAGGACCAAAAGATATATTGCCGCAACCTTTCGGCATCTGAAAAATAAGACAGGACACTGACGATGGCTGCGGTGATGCTGCCGAACATCAAACCTATGATCAACAGGGCCATGGTGTCCTTCACTTTTGAAGCGACGACCATCACTGCCATCAATACCAGAAAACTACCGATACTCGATGCCAAGGCGAGGGAGATGTCGTTCACCAAACCCAGGGCCCATATTCCCGAAAATACGGAACTTCCCATAACCAATATCGCAGCGCCCAAACTGGCGCCGGAACTAATACCCAAGACAAAAGGGCCCGCTAAAGGATTCCTGAAAAAAGTTTGCATCAGCAACCCGCTCAAGGCCAGCCCGCTGCCTACCATAACTGCCGTTAAGGCCTTTGGAATCCGGTAATTCCAAATGATATATTGCCATGAACGGTTCTCCAAAGTACCGCCAAATATCGCTTTTAAAGTATCTCCAAATGGAATGGTCACCGATCCTAGGCTAATATTCAGCACCAGGGCTAAGATCAAAGCGACCAGCACTATAAGAAACGAGAATCGATATGTGTAAAAAGGCCCCAATTAGTCCAAGGGTTTAAAAAAGAAAAATTCGTGGTCGGGCAATAGCTCCGGATGAAAAATGGCGATCAGGTCTTTTAATACCAAATCGGGCCGTTGCGGTGCAAGTTCGTAGTAAATCATGCCACCTGTTGAACCCAATGTTTTGGCAAAAGTGTAGACCTTTTTGTTTTGATACGGATTGAATTGCTTGTAATGGATGCTTCCGGCTGCTAGGTCGACATAGGTTGTGTATTGGGCGGGTGATATCCAAAAATCGGCTTGTTGGGCTTTTTCCAGGACCGATTCCCAGCTCAAAGCCAAACTTCCTGAATCTTGATTGTCTGCCCATAAGTAATCGCTGTTCGCATCTTTTAAAAATACCGCGGCCCAACTGTTACCCCCGGGCAAGTACCAAATATCCTTGTAAAGGGCACCGCTCATTACTGTAGGCGTTGATTTCGCCTTTGCCGCCAAAGCCTTTACCGCTGCATAGGAACTTTCGATTTCACGAAAAATACTGTCTGCCAATGTTTCTTTTTGAAAGAAAGCTGCGAAAAACTTGATCCATTCCGCCTTTCCCAACGGAGTTTCTTCGGTCCAGTCACCATTGTATACCACTGGAATTCCAGATCGTTCAATCGTTTCATAGGCCTTATTTCGCCCATCGATACCGAAGCCTACTACCAATTCAGGATGTAAAGCCAATAGCATTTCGGTATTGATGGCTTCATTGTTGCCCAGCTCTTTCACCAAATGGGCATCGATCCGTTTTCTTGTTTGTTCTGAAGAAACATATTTCGTCTCCGGAAAGCCCACCAATCGATCGGCAACTCCCAGGGCTTCCAAGGCAGGGATATGGGTTGTGGAGGTGACCACGATCTGATTTACCGGGACCGGGACAATGGCATCGTATTGTTCGGCAAAGGGTGACAAATGCTCCAGTTTATCCTTGGGGATCAAAGCATAGGTAAGTGTCGAACCGGCATCGGACCATGGGGAGGTAATTTTCAGGAGCGTTATTCCAGAGTCCAGGTGCTCAAGTTCAAAACCTTTGGCATGTCTTGCTTCACGGGTAATCTGAGTGTTCTCTGCGGAAAATACGGACTTTGGCTTCCTCTGACATGCCAAAAGAAAAACCATCAAAACAAAGAGTACTATTTTTTTCAAGGGTAAAATTTGATTGCCTTTCAAAAGTAGTATTATTTCATCTTTACCTTGAAAAAATGCATTAATTGTTTAATTTGGAAGCGAATTTTGGTTTCTGTCCTCTTTTGAAAGCGGATTGGAATTAAAAGGGAATCCAGTGAATTGGTTTTAGCCTTGATGGTTTACAAACGTATTGGGGTTTTAAAATCAAAAATTCTGGAACTGTTCCCGCAACTGTAAGCTTTGTCCTTCTTCTCAATAAGTAAGGATGGCTGCCATTTTCTTCGAATACCACTGTTTGGTCCGAATCCTGTTCGCCAAATGGGAAGGTCGATGGCAGTACGCAAGTCAGGAGACCTGCCAAATTCAAAAGTCGTTGTTAAACTTTCGGGATAAAGGTTTAGGAATGGTGACCAGCATATATTATGCCCTTATAATTCGTTGAAACCAATGAACAAACTCCTTATCAGCCTATGTGCCAATGGTTTGTTGTGCCTCGTCAGTGCGGCACAACAGCAAAATGACACGCTCCAACCCACAATCTTGGATGAAGTTGTCGTAAGTGATTCCCGCTTTGCATTGAAAAGGGAACATTCGGGAAAGACAGTAATCAAAATTTCCCAAGAGGAACTGCAACATTACCAAGGGCAGAATGTCGCTGAGATCATCAATTTAAAAAGCGGAATTGAAATCAATGGCAGCAGGGGAAGGGAAGGAGCAATACTCGGTCTATTCGCCCGGGGCGGAAGGGGCCGTCAAGTTTTGGTCGTTATCGATGGTATTCGGGTTTCCGATCCAGCATCTTCTTCCTCAGAATATGATCTACGGCTGTTGTCGATCGCCAATATAGAATCGATTGAAATCATAAAGGGAGCCTCAAGTACTCTTTATGGTGCGAATGCGGCCACTGCGGTCATCAATGTGGTCACAAAAAAAGCGCCTAAAGCTCGGGCTGCGCTAAATCTTAATACAAGTTGGGGCACCAACCAGACTTCAGAAAATCAAAATTATAACCTATCCGAATCCGCGAACAATGCCAATTTTGGGGGTACTTTGGGTAGATTTACCTATCAAACGGTATTTGCCAATAGATATGCTGATGGGCTCTCAGCCGTAATTACACCAGAAAACCAGGCAGATGCTTTTTCAACCTACAGTACCGATTTCAAAATAGGATATCATTCCCGAGAAGGCGTGAATGTTTTTATTTATGGCAATGCAACCCATTTAAAAACCGATTATGATGATGCTTTTGGGTTCACCGATGCCCTCTTTCAATTCAGAAGTACACAAAAAAGGGTTGGACTTCAAAGTGCATTTCCTATTTCGAAAACATCACTAAACTTCAACTTTGCCTTAACTGATTATCGATCAGAGAATATAAGTGATTTTCCCAATATATTCAGTGGCAAGAATGTAGTGGCCGACTTATACCATAAGTATGATATGAATGGGGTTTTGTATTCTATCATTGGCCTAAACTACATCAAGGATACTGCCCAATTTGGCGCCTCTGAAGACATCACAATTCTAGACCCATATGTAAATATGGTTCTAATCTCCAATCTGGGCCTGAATCTAAATATGGGATTGAGATGGAACAATCACTCTGAATATGGGTCGCATTTGGTTTACAATTTCAACCCATCGTATACCCTTGCGACCCACAGGGGTTATTTGAAGTTACTGGGCTCTTACGCAACATCATATGTCACCCCGTCACTGACCCAGCTTTATGGTTTTTTTGGAGCAAATCCGGACTTGGAGCCTGAAATTGATAAAACATTGGAGGCAGGTATTGAATTGGCGGATCACAATTTGCGGATCAGCACCCTCTTTTTTAATAGGAGGGAAGAGAATTTCGTTTTTTACGATGGTCAAAATGCGGTGTATCGAAATGCGATTGACCGAATATTGGCCCAGGGTGTTGAGGTGGAATTGAATTGGGAGATTATGGAAAAAATACAGCTTATGTGTAACTATACTTTTACAGAACGCATGGGGGATGCGGGCATACGGCTACCAAAACATAAGGCTAACCTGGATTTGGGGTTTTCAGTTTCAAAGAAAACATACCTCTCGGTGAACTACGCCCTCACCGGGCCGAGAACCGATACAGATTTTACTACTTTTAAAGATGTTGATCTCCCTTTATTTTCGTTGATAAGTCTCTACTGTTCTAAGGAGTTACCTTTGGAACAAATGAAAGTATTCTTTAGGGCGGATAATCTTCTCAATGAAAGCTATACCGAGGTTTTTGGTTACACGACCAGGGGAAGAAATTTCAACATTGGACTTTCGTTGTCGCTATAAATTGGCAATCAACCATCAAAAAAAAACCACCGATTTTGAGCGGTGGTTTTTTCAATAATTGAATCGGATAATTCTCATTTGATATTTAAGGGATTGTCCTCGAACATGTTATCTTTTATGGGGGTGAACATTTTTGAACTGGTCATTGTTTTTGCGGGCATGGCCACGGTAAAGTCGTATTTGGCTGAAACGCCTGTGATGTCTTGGATGGCTCTTGCCAAAAGGGGTTCGTTCTGGTCGCCCAAAATGCCCAAATTCTCCAAATCTTCCTCCAATTCGATATCTGGTAGCAAACCCGCAGTGTAATCGGAGAAGCCATCGGCATTTTCACTTCTTCCTACCAAAGGCTGCAGGCCCCACTTGTTTTTAGGATTGATCTTGGCCTCCCGTGCTGGACTGTAGACCCATGGGCCCAGGTTACTTTCCGGATCATCGACCATAGTGATCGAAAACTCATTTTTTCCCCGAGTGCTTTCGCCGATCTGAACTACCTCCATATAAGGTGCAAGGCAGTTGATCACCAATTCACTGGCCGAAGCTGAACTGTTGGTGGTCTAGAAAATAGACTTTAGTCAAATTAAGGGAATTGAGATTGGTCCCTGCACCTGTTTTATTGGTAAAGAAACGATTCAGTTGGTTATCGTTATAAAGGGGCTGGATTTTGGGGCTATATCTGTACTTCAGAAAAAGGTCACTGGTATTGGTGCCATAAACCAAGCTGGACAATATAATCGCCGAACTGACAAAACCCCCTGGATTATATCGAAGGTCAATGACCAATTCCGTAACTCCGCCAGCTTTAAAACGGCCAAACACATCGTTGAGTTGCTCGTCATATTCCGTGACAAATCCATTATAGATCAAATACCCGATTTTTTGTCCGTTGATTTCAAAGATCTTATCCAGGAAAATAGGATTTTCACTTAAATTGGCTGTTTTGGTCAAGTCGATTTCCTCCCCATTCGGAGTCACAGTGCTGTTTTGAATGGTGGCCATATTGAGCGTATAGCTATCATTGTCACCAAAGAGCAGGTCGATGTAGTTATCGAGGTTCAAGGTTTGGCCATCCACACCTGTAAACAGATCGCCCCTTTTGATGGTTTTGGTGGCCGCATTGGATCCAGGTACAATATAACGGACGTAACCAAAAAGATCATCAGTCCCTGAAAAACGCACCAGCCCAAATTCCATGCCGTTGCTTTTTGAAATCCCGGAAAGCGATTGGGTCAATATTTTATAGTCACTTCGATAATAGCTGAAACGGTCCTCGCTAAAAAGTAGCTTATTGTCAAAAAAAGCGCCTGGATCTTCCTCCGAGGTTAAAAATTCTGTATAAAGTTTGGTGCCTTCCGCGCTCACGGGAAATCTATCGTCGGCTAAATCGGGGACGTCGTCCTGCCAGAAGTACCAGTAGTTCATCGCCTTCCACATGAAGTCCTGAACATCGGCACCTGCGGAGGGGTCGGGGGAAACGGTTTTCGGAATATTCAGGTCATTGTCCTTGGAGCAAGAAAGCACCAAGAATAACGACATAATACCTAGCATTTTTTTCAATGGGAATTGTTTTGGGGACATATGAATGATAATTATGATCTATTTGTTCTACATGTTTAATTTTTGATATTGGTTTTGGTGGTTGGTAATTTGTTCAAGACCAAGTTGTCTTTAACCGGTTTGAACATTTTTGAACTGGTCATTAAATGTATCGGATAGTTGACATCAAAGCTAACCTTGGCACTTGCGCCGGTAATTTCTTGGATAGCCCTTGCCAAAAGCGGTTCATTGGGGTCTCCAAGAATACCCAAGTTGGTAAGGTCTTCCTCCAATTCGATATCAGGGATCAGTCCGTTTGAGTAATCCGAAAAACCTGCTGAATTTTCAACTATAATGATAATAGGCTGAACGGCCCACTGATTATCCGGATTGATTTGATCCTCGCGGTCTGGCTGATAAAAGTTGTTGTTTGCCGGGTCATCCACGAAGGTATTGGACCCCTGATTTTTTCCAACCGTGGTTTCACCTATATGCACCACATTGATGTATGGTTCCAAGCCAACCATGACCAGCTCGCTTGCGGAGGCCGATCCCCTTGTGGCAATCACAAATACCCTGCTTAGGTTTAAATTGTTCAAAGGCGCGTTCATATTGCCGAACGCAGTGCCCGTTGAATTCACGAAATTATTATCCAATTCCCCGGGGCCGAACGCGGATTCGATTTTGGCATTGTATCTGTCTTTCCATAACAGATTCGAGGTATTGGTATCATAGATCAAACTGGCCAACACCTGAACGGTTGATCCACTGCCGCCAGGGTTATATCTCAGATCCAGAACCAAATCGGTGATATTGGCGGCCTTAAAATCTCCGAATACCTGGTTCAACTGGTCACTTGATTCCCCCGTAAATTGATTGTACATCAAATAGCCTACATTTTGCCCTTCAACATCAAGTACTTTTGATATCAGTACAGGGTCTTCGACTAGGTTTTCCTGTTTTGTAAGCGAAATTTCTTCCCCATTTGGGGTGATGGTATTGTCAACAATGTCGGCCATATTCAAGGTATAGGAAGCATTGCTGCCGAACAATAAGTCTACGTAATTGTTGATATTCAAGGTCTGCCCGTCGACTCCCGTGAAGATATCGCCCCTCCCTATAGGTTTTGTGGAGGCATCCGAACCCGCTATTACATAGCGCACATAGCCAAAAACATCATCACTGTCCGAGAACCGAACCAGCCCGAATTCCAAACCATTGCTGGTAAAGATTCCTGCCAACGAATTTACCAGGTCTTTGTAATTTTCAACGGTTACGCTAAAGCGGTCATCGGGAATGAGCAGTTGGTCATAAAAAAATGCTTCGGGGTCTGGTGTTTCTGCCAGAAAGGCCTCATAATCCTCTTGTGAAGCAAAACGATCATCGGCCAAATCGGCAACTTCTTCCTGCCATAAATAGAAAGCATTCATGGTCTGCCACATAAAATCTTGAACGACTATGTCAACGGTCTCCTGCGGTTCTTCAGAAATCGGGGCAGGAGGTACGTTTATTTCATCATTCTTACTGCAATTGGTCAACAATAGTCCCAAAGTGAGGAACGGTAACAATAACTTTTTCATTTTTCTTTTTCTTTTTTTTGATCAAAAACTGTGTTTCAAAAACTTAAAGTGTCAATCAACGACAGGTACTTGCAATTTTTTATTTTTTTTGGGCAATTTTCGAATCTCTTATGTCAATAACTGTTCCAAAATGAAAGGGAAGCACGGTATTTCATAGAAACAAGCAAATTATATACGAACATTCATTGGTAAATGGTTGACTAATTTACCAACATAAATAGGAATAATGAATATTTTGTGACGATTTTCGACGTACTTCCACCCATTGCTAGAAATATTGCAGCAACGATTTAATAATAATTAAACCATAATTCCATACCAAAACCCAATTCTTGTACCTAATTGAATGAAGTTAAAAGGCCTTGTAATTGCTGTGGGCTGAAATTTCGTGACAGAAGAACACCCAGATACAGCAATAATGCCTAACAGGGTCTTTGGGATGTTGTTGAAATACAACTTTAAAATATTGATTTCGCTAATGGGCAAAAAAAATTGCAGGTGCATTTGCACCTGCAATTTGTTCCATTCCTCCTAAGCCAATATGATCTTACCACAACTTGTGTTGCTAATGATCGTTATTTGGGTCCAAGGGATTGTATCGCCAAACCATTCTCAATTTACATCCAGCATAACGCTGGTTGTACATCCCTGTTTGGAAGTAATAATATATTCCCCGCTGTCTGTGGCATCTACCACACCAAGTGCATAATCCCCGGTACCGTTATAAACTTCTACGCCCTCGAAGGTTACTGTAAAACGTATCCCGTTGGGTACCATGCTTAAAAAGACGTCATCGCCGATATTCGCATCTACGGTTACGGAAAGATTATCAGGTGCTTCCTGAAAGCTGGTTCCGCCATCCAATGACCACTCTGCACGCAAGGTTGTACTGTCACAGGTGATATTGGTAACGTTGAGCGTGATGGTAGTGGAACAAGTAGGGTGAGTACTAATGGTATAGTCACCACTGTTTGTCAAGTCCACTTCCCCAAGGATATAATCCAATGTACCGCTGTACACCTCTACACCATCATAGCTAACCGTAAAGGGCTCCCCATTGGGTCTAATGCTTAGACGTACTTCATCGCCGGCAAAGGCATCTACTGTTACAGGCTGATTATCAGGTGCTTCAATATAATTTAGCCCATTGTCCAGCGACCATTCTGCACGCAGGGTGGTGCCGTCACAAATTGGATCGGTCACATTAAGCGTGATGGTTGTGGTACAGCCCTGATAGGAATTGATGACATAATCCCCACTATCTGAGGGGTCTACTGTTCCAAGAATGAAATCACCTGAAGCATTATGTACCTCCACACCATCATAGGTGATGGTGAATTTTATCCCGTTCGGTTGCATGCTGAGACGTAATTCGTCGCCTGTCGTAGCATCCAATGTAACCGGTTGGTCATCGGGTGCTTCTATATAATTTTGGCCATTATCAAACGACCATTCGGCCTTGATGGTACTGGCATCGCAGGTTACCGGCGTTACATTGAGCGTTATTGTCGTGGAACAATCTTCACCAAAATTGAGGATGTAATCCCCATTGTCTGATGGGTCTGCCACGCCAAGGATGAAATCCCCAATACCATTGTAGACCTCTGCGCCTTGATAGGTAACGCTGAATAGTACGCCATTGGGCTGGACGCTGAGGCGCACTTCGTCACCGGTTTGGGCCTCCAAAGTGAAAGATTCAGCACTATTGCCTTCTTCATAGTTCGCACCGTTGTCAAGAGACCACTCAGATCGAAGGGAACCGTCTTCACAAGGACCATTTTCCACATTAAGGGTTAATGTTGTGGCGCATTCCTGGTTTATTCTTATTACATAATCCCCGCTGTCTGTCAGGTTAGCCACCCCAAGCAGGTATGCCGTAGAACCGCTGTATACCTCATTGCCATCGTAAGTAACGGTAAAAGCTATCCCGTCTGGTTTCATCCCAATTACAATATCATTTCCAGTTCGGGCATCCACGGTTACGGATTGATTGTCCGCAGCTGTCTCAGAGGTAACGCCGCCATCCAATGACCATTCTGCACGAAGCGTTGTTGCGTTGCAAACAAAGGGTGTGGGATCCGGATCTGGATCCGGGTCAGGCATGGTGTCGCCGTTATTGTCATTCTTGCTACATCCGAAAAGAATAATGCCCATAGCGAGCAAAGAAACTACATATTTTTTCATAAATTCAATGATTAGCGAAGTTAATGTCCATTTAAATTAAGGGTAAAACTAGCCGAATCGAGGGAAGATCGAGCGCACGAATTTAGATACATAATAAGTATAAAAAAATTATTTGTAACAAAAATCGTTATACGTCGTCTTCCTATTGTTGAACAACCGGAAATGAGCATCCAATTATCGAACGACCTAGCATGGACCAACTAGAATTTTTAGATGTGGTGATGCCCTTTAAGGATAAACTTTTTAGGTTGGCAAAACGTTTATTGGTCTCCAAGGAAGAGGCGGAAGACGCCACCCAAGAGGTAATTTTGAAATTGTGGACGAAAAATAAGGATTTCATGTCCTACAATAACGTGGAGGCCTTTGCGATGACCATGACCAAGAATTTTTGTTTGGATCGCTTAAAGTCGAAACAAGCAGGCAACCTCAAATTGGTCCACAGTAATTACCAGGACGAAAATGCATCCTTGCAAAAACAACTGGAGGCAAGAGATAGTGTCGATTGGGTGCAAAAAATAATGGAAGAATTACCGGAACAACAAAAACTGGTATTGCAATTGCGGGATGTGGAGGAATATGAATTTGAAGAGATTTCGGAAATGCTCGATATGCAGCCCACAGCGGTCAGGGTAGCCTTATCGAGGGCAAGAAAAGCAGTTAGGGAAAAATTGGTACAAAAACACAGTTATGGAATTGGTTAAGATCGAAAAGTTATTGGAAAAGTATTTTGAGGCCACCACTACGGTCGCTGAAGAAGACCATTTAAAGGCATATTTTGCCCAAGATACGGTGGCTCCGCATCTGAAGCAGTATGCGGCCATGTTCCAATATTTTGCACAAGCCAAAGAAGAAAAATTCACAAAACAGCTGCCTATACCCCGATCAATATGGCATAGGCAAGCCATCTATAAATGGATTTCCGTTGCAGCTTTGGCCCTTTTGCTGTTCGGAGTCTATTTTGGCAAGGAATACCAAGATAGGAAGGAAGCCGAATTCGCTTATTATGAAACCAAGAAGGCCCTCGACCTTTTTGCACAAAACTTCAATAAGGGGACAGAAAAGGTGGCCTATTTAAAACAATTTGAAAAAACAAAACAAAAAATTTATAACGAAAATTAACTATGAAAGCCATGAAAAAGATAACAATTATAGCCTTATTGACGGTTTTGCCTGCGCTTGGATTCTCACAATCGGTCTTCGATAGGTTCGAAGATCTCGATAACGTAAGCGCGGTTGTGGTCAATAAAAGTATGTTCAACCTCTTGTCCAAAATAGACGTGGAGGTCGATGATCCAGAGGCAGAAGAATTTATGAGCATCGCGAAGAGCCTCAACGGCTTGAAAGTTTTCAGCACAGAGGACGCTAAAATTTCGGCCGATATGAAGGCCACTGTGGAATCTTATCTTAAATCTGCCAAATTGGAAGAATTGATGCGGGTGAAAGACAAGGATGCCAACGTAAAGTTCTATATCAAAAGCGGAAAGGACCAAGATCACGTAAGTGAATTGCTCATGTTCGTTACGGGCATAAAAAATGTGGATTTGGAGGTAAATGGCCGAAAATTTGAAACCGTGCTCCTGTCGCTGACGGGTGACATCGACTTGAACAAGATCGGTTCCCTGACCAAAAAGATGAACCTTCCCGAGGAACTGAACAAAGCGGGAAAGAAGAACTGATCTGTATTTCCGACAAGGTCGGTGCTCCAAGTCAATACAAACCGTATTTTGGATTCTTTGAAAATGGGGATCAACGAAAAAATATTCATCAATAATTATCAATCAATCAAAAACGAAAATCATGAAAAAAGTAATCTTTAGTATCGCTCTCGCAATTGCGCCCCTTATGTTATGCTCACAATCGATCTTCGATAAGTATGAGAATATGGATCAGGTGAGCGCTGTAATTATCAACAAGGGCATGATCGACCTGGTTGGTGCCTTAGGTATCGATGAGGATGACCCGGAATCAAAGGATTTTATGGAAATCGCAAAAGGTCTGAAAGGCATAAGGGTTTTTCTTACCGAGGACAAAAACATTGGCAATGAGATGGGCAGCACCGTTCAGAAATATTTGAAGTCCGGATCAATGGAAGAACTTATGCGGGTTAAGGACGAAGGTACCAACGTGAAGTTTTATGTAAAAAATGGTAGGGATGAAAATCATATCACCGAACTCCTGATGTTCGTTTCCGGTATTAAAAATAACGAAACTGGGGACCATGGGAGAAAATTTGAAACAGTTTTGGTTTCATTGAACGGCGACCTGGATTTGGACAAGATAGGCGCGCTCACCAAAAAAATGAACCTTCCCAACGAATTGAACAAAGTGGGTAAAAAAGACGGAAAATAATATTTCGAGTTGTATTGTCCTATAACGGAATACTTTAAAATCAAGCAGATGCAAATCAAAAAATCAATAGTGGCCCTGACTGTTTTAACGATGTTCATGGCCTGTTCTTCTACACAAAGTCTGCAGGAATACTACATCGACAATGCGGAGAACCCCAATTTCATGTCCATTGATCTGCCCGTGAGCCTGCTTAACATGGATCAGGCCGATCTAACCACCGAAGAGCGGGAAGCTATGGCATCACTAAAAAAACTCAATGTGCTGGCATTTAAACGCAATGAAGCCAATACGGTTGAATTTACGGCCGAAAAAAACAAGGTCAATGCCATTCTCAAAAACGAAAAATTCACCGAATTGATGAAAATCAATACCTCTTACGGCAAAGCTTCCATCAAATACCTCGGTGATGAGGATGCCATAGATGAGGTAGTGATCTTTGGCGATAGCGACGACAAAGGATTTATGCTGGTAAGGGTTTTGGGCAAGGACATGAACCCCGCCCATTTGGTGCAATTCCTTAGAGCCATTGAAAAATCGGATTATAAAGGTGAGGGACTTGGTGCCATCGGGGATTTTATAAAGGAATAATCCACTGACCTCCCAAATTTAAAAGCCCCATTCCGAAGATATTCGGGATGGGGCTTTCTATATGAATACGCTTTAAATGCCTGTATAATTTTGGGGCGATATCGCTTTGAGTTCCGATTTGATGGCATCGGAAACCGACAAGGAATCGATAAAATCTGAAATTGATCGCTGGTTCATGGCCGTATTGGTTCGGGTCAGCCCTTTCAAAGCTTCATAAGGGTTCGGATAACCCTCCCTTCTCAGGATGGTTTGAATGGCCTCGGCGACCACCGCCCAATTATGCTCAAGATCTTGTTCCAATTTTTCTTTATTGAGCAGCAATTTGTCCAATCCTTTCAAGGTCGATTGAAATGCGATTAGCGTATGGGCAAACGGAACACCGATATTGCGGAGCACGGTACTATCGGTTAAATCGCGTTGAAGCCTTGATATCGGTAGTTTTGCTGACAAATGTTCGAACACGGCATTCGCAAGACCCAAATTGCCTTCGGAATTCTCAAAATCGATGGGATTGACTTTATGGGGCATAGCGGACGATCCCACTTCCCCCTTTTTTATCCTTTGCTTAAAATAATCCATGGAAACATAGGTCCAAAAGTCGCGATCTAAATCGAGAACAATATTGTTGATGCGTTTAAGGGCATCGAACAAAGCGGCCATATGATCATAATGCTCGATTTGGGTGGTGGGAAACGATTGTTTCAATCCCAACTTTGACTCCACGAATTTTCGGCCGAAAGCCTTCCAGTCTACCTCTGGGTAGGCGATGTGATGGGCATTGTAATTGCCTGTAGCGCCACCGAATTTCGCGGCATTTGGAATTTTCTCCAAATAATGGTGCTGTTCTTTTAAACGCGCGACGAAAACGGCCACTTCTTTCCCCAAGCGGGTAGGCGTAGCAGGCTGGCCGTGGGTTCTTGCCAACATCGGTATCGCCTTCCATTCGTCTGCCAAGCCAGAAATTTTTTCCAACAATTGCGAAAATAATGGCTGGTATACTTCGTCCATCGCTTCTTTCAACGAGAGGGGTATGGCAGTGTTGTTGATATCCTGGGAAGTTAATCCGAAATGTATGAACTCCTTATATTGCTCCAGGCCCAAGGCATCGAATCGCTGCTTGATGAAGTACTCCACAGCCTTTACGTCATGATTGGTGGTTTTTTCGATTTTTTTGATCGCTAAGGCATCATCATGATCAAAGTTGAGGAAGATGGCTTTTAGTGCTCCAAATTTTTGGGTATCAAAGGAAGCCAATTGCGGCAATGGAAGTTCACATAGGGCAATAAAATATTCGATTTCCACGCGAACCCTGTACTTGATCAGCGCTTCTTCGGAAAAATAATCGGCCAGTTTATCGGTTTTGTTTCTATAACGCCCATCAATGGGGGAAATAGCGTTCAAGTGGTTTATAGACATGCCAGGTTCGCTTGGAAATTTTGTAAGTTTCAAAGATACTTATTATCTCCGAATGGCATCGTTTTTCAATGTCATGGAATACAATTGAAGTAATTTTCAGCAGGCCTTTTTACCTTTGTTACCCAATTTTGACAGGATGCGCCGTGCCCTTGCCTTGTAGGCAGCGCTTCCCAGCGGATATCCTCGTTCCAAGATCAATTTTAGTTCGGGATGTATCCAGTTGACCTTTTGCCCGATACACCACAAAGAGCTCATTGCATACACTTGTACGGCGACCTTCTGTGGCGATATCAACCAATCAAAACAGGCAGCGGTTATTTGTTCCAAATGCGTTTCCGTAACTACTTTTTGGGTTTCATTCACAGTTTTGGAAAAGTACGACTCGGTCAATTTTTCACAGATTTTGGCCATGGGCCTGATGGAGGAATCCAGATGGAACAGGGCCAATTTCGGTACAAAGTCATCCAAATAGGGCAAGAGGTAATCAAAGCGTTCTTTCGCGATGATTTCCAAAACCCAGCAGGCCCTACTCGACAATGGATCGCTCATCTCAAAAGCTTTTGTGAAGAGGCAACCTATAAGCTCGGGATTATCGAAGACCATGGCCGCCAGCTTAGCACGCTTTTGTCGTGAAGCGTCAACCTCGCTTAAAAGTTGGTTGATTTCTGAAGGTTCCAAAACAATTGATAGGGTTGGGGTACAATGTAACAAATCGCTGATTTAAAATGAAATGGTAACGGCTGTTGGCGCCCAAAAACGTTGTAGATAGTGCATTATTGGTGTTTAACCAACCCGGCAATCAATCGGTCCGCCAGGGGAGGCACCCCCACCACCGCAGTTTCAGGTATGATGGTCAAATGTTCAAAATCAGTGGCCGCAATATTCGGCTTGGGATCGATAAAATAGATCGGTACGTCTTTACGGCCAAAATGTACCAAGCTGGCCGCCGGGTAGACCTGCATGGAAGTGCCGATGATGATCATGATATCGGCTTTTTGCACCAGCCTGGCAGCCTCTTCCAGCAAAGGCACCATTTCCCCGAACCAAACGATATGTGGCCTCAGTTGATAACCCAATGCACATACATCACCCAAGCGCACATCATCGTGCCATTCACGGATGTCCTGCTCATTACCGGTACTGCGTACTTTTAAGAGTTCGCCGTGCAAATGCACTACCTTGGTACTGCCCGCGCGTTCGTGAAGGTCATCTACATTTTGGGTGACCACGTGTACCTCAAAATGTTGTTCAAGCTGGGCCAAAGCCACATGGGCCGCATTGGGCAGCACTTTTTTCAGCTGTTTCCTTCTTTGGTTGTAGAAGTCGAGCACCAATGCCGGATTTTTGGCATAGCCGATGGGAGAGGCAACTTCCATGACATCATGGCCTTCCCAAAGGCCATCGGAATCCCTGAAGGTATTGAGACCACTTTCGGCACTGACCCCTGCCCCTGTCAAGACCACAATTTTTTTCATTATCCTTTTTTTTGATACCTAAAAATAGACTTTTTATTACTTTAGGGACATGGTAGACTTGGATCTTTTGGCCTATTTGGAAGGTTTTATTACGCCGCAACGAAAGGCCCGGATCGCGGAGGTTTTGGAAGAACGGACCAGATATATCACCGTTGCCATGGAAGATGTTTTCCAAATGCACAATTGCAGTGCGGTTGTTCGAAGTTGTGAGGTTTTTGGCATTCAAGACGCCCACGTTATCGAAAGTCGGTTTGGCAGGAGGTTGGATAAAAATATTGCGATGGGAGCACAGCAATGGGTTGATGTCATACGTTACAACAGTTCCAACACTTGCTTAGACACCTTAAAGGAAAATGGGTACCGTATTGTGGCCACTACCCCCGACCCGGATGCTACTAACCTGAATGATTTTAAGCTGGAAAGCAAAATAGCCCTGTTTTTTGGGACCGAAAAAGAGGGTTTGAGCAAGGAGATCTTGCAACAGGCAGATGGCTTCATCACCATTCCCATGTTCGGATTTACCAACAGTCTGAACATCTCTGTCTCTGCGGCGATCATTTTGCAACAGTTGACTATACAATTGCGAAACACGAAACTCAACTGGCGCCTTAGTGAATCTGAAATATTGGAAAAAAGACTGGAATGGACCAAAAAATCGGTACGAAGCATCGATGATGTTTTGGCGCGTTATCACGGATTGAAATGAATATTTCACTATCTTTAGGACAGCACTAACCAATTGACAGACAAATGTATACTCTTCTAATCATATTAGCTACAGTGATTGTGGTCATTGCAGTTTTGGCAATGGTCGCCCCAAAATCGTATGACGTATCGCGCCAAGTGGAAATCGAAAGGCCCCGTTCAGAGGTTTTCGATTATCTAAGATCGTTGAAGAAAATGGATGATTGGTCACCATGGGCCAAAAAAGACCCCAATATGGAGAAAAAATTCAGCGGGGTAGACGGCGAAGTGGGGGCGCTGAGCTATTGGAAAGGAAACAAAGATGTGGGCGAGGGAGAACAGGAAATCAAGAAAATTATCAATGGGAAGCGGATCGAATCGGAACTGCGTTTCCTAAAACCATGGAAATCCACCTCAGACTGTTATCTACAGGTGGAAGATGCGGGTAGCGGAAAGAGCAAGGTAGTGTGGGGTTTCTCGGGAAAGAACAAATTTCCAATGAGCCTGATCTCCATTTTTGTGAGCATGGATAAAATGGTGGGTAAGGATTTTGAGGAGGGTATGCGAAATTTGAAGTCCAAATTGGAGCGTCCCTAATTCCATAAGCAATTTGATCGTATTCATTTAAATAGATATCCTATGGATCATAATATGGTAGGTTGGTTCGAGATTCCTGTCACGGACATGCAACGGGCCAAAAAATTTTACGAGAAGGTTTTCGGTATTGCGATTTCAATACATGATCTGGAAGGCTTCAAAATGGGCTGGTTCCCTATGGCACCCGATAAGATGGGAGCTACCGGTTCATTGGTTCAACACGAAATGTATGAGCCAAGTGATAAGGCCGGTGCCCTTTTGTACTTTTCATGTGCCGATGTGGCAACCGAATTAGGTAGGGTAGTGGCTGCAGGGGGCAAGATTATCCAACCCAAAAAGGAAATAGGTGGAGGGCACGGTTTTATGGGGCTGATCAAAGACTCGGAAGGGAACAGACTGGGCCTGCATTCGCAGAAATAATTTATTCTGCCAGCTCCAGAAGGGCAATATCAAATTCATTGTCCAACAGCACTTTTCCATTTTTAACTTCCACTTCGGTGCCAGAATAGGTTTCGAACAATTTGGTGCCGTCACCAAAAAAACCTTTCACCCAAAGCGATTTCTTGCCTTTGGGCAGTTCTAGGCCCACAACGACTTTGTCCCTAAATTCGTCTTTCACGAAAGACCTGCTAAAAACATAGGGTTTGGTGGCAAGGCGTTGGTGTTTACCAGCACCTACGGCCGGATGATTGCTTCTGAATTGGCCGAGCTTTTTCCAATGTTGATGTATTTTTTTGGTTTGCGGCAAACTGTCCAGATCGGCCCAATTCATAAAAGACCTTAGGGTGGCATCCCCTTCCGTACCCACAATATCAAGACTTCTGGAGGTTTCGTCCCCGTAATAAACCTGAGAGGCACCCGGGGTGAGCAAAAGGACGTTGGCCGCCCTGATGGCTTTTTTCCGCTCCTTGTCATAAGGCTGGCCATCATCATGGGAGCTCAAGTAGTTCAGCACACTCTTATCCTTCAATTTTGTGTTCAACAAGGTGCTGTATTTGTTGAAGATATCGTCGTAGGGCAATTGTGCGTCCTTTTTCAATTCGAAATTGATCAAACTGGAAAATCCATTGGAAAAATAGTCAACCTTTCGATCGCCAAAGTCGAATTCACGACCTCCGGAAATCCCATAATTGTATACTTCCCCCACCATAAAAAAGTCATTATCGTCCAATACGGCATTGGGATTCCTCTTTTTCCATGTTTCGAAGGCTCGTGAAGCCTCCTCGTAAAGGGAACTCCATGCTTTTTCATCCGCGTGTTTTACCGTATCGACCCGAAAGCCATCCACTCCCAAATCATTCACATAATCGGCCAGCCATTTGATGATATAAAATCGTGGTGCCCTAGGGTAACCCGTCCTTTCAAAAAAAAGTTGCAATTCATCCAGCTCGTTGCTCAACCTGCCTTCCTCTTTCCACTTGGCCAACAAGGCGTCGGGCAGTTCAACGGCATTGTCAGCCTCAGTCAATATATCCGGTAGGTTTTTGACCAAAGTACAGGCGGTGGTATTCTCATAGTTGGTAAACTCACAGACAGGGCCTGTCCTAACCCAATTTTCGGGCCATACCGGATCCATGTCGGTTACCGGACCGGTATGGTTGAGCACTACATCCAAAATGACCCGGATGCCCTTTTCGTGAGCGGTTTTAACCAATATTTCCAAATCTTTTTTGGTGCCGAAATTCGGGTCTAAAGCCGTCCAGTCTTTGGCCCAATAGCCATGATATCCATAACTGTTTCCCGTACCCTCGTCAGTGGCACCATGAATTTGTTCCACAACCGGGGTAAACCAAATGGCATTAATACCCAAATCCGTAAAATAGCCTTCATTGATTTTTTGAGTGATGCCTTGAATGTCACCGCCCATAAAGCCCCTTAGAAGACCGGTGGGCTCGACCCTGTCGTAGTTTAGATCGTTCTCTGGATTGCCGTTGAAAAATCGATCGGTAAGTAAAAAATAGACATTGGCTCCTTCCCAGAAAAAGGGTGTTTTTTTAATCGGTGCCGCGGCGATAGTATCATTTAAGGTCTTTGTGGCCGGTTCGGCCTTTTTGTTTTCCACTTTACAGGAAAACAAAAGGAACAAGGCAAAAAGGCTTACAAAAGTCTTGGTCATGAATATGGCTTTAAGCAATCTTGGGGAGAACACAGCATGGTGTGTTCGTTTCATGCGCTAAAGCTATAAAATGAAAGGGGAACTAGAAAATTTATTTTTTGCGGTTCAATACCTTGAACTCCTCATAACAACTGCTGATGGCATCCAAGATTTGGAGATCGTTCGCCGTGGTTATAAAAGACTTGGAGTAACTGCAGTTGTTAAGAATATCCTCAATATCGAGCTTCTCGACCTGTAGCAATTCCATGAGAACTTCCCTGTCGAATTTACTGGCCAATAAATTGCGTATCTCATCATCTTCCTTCATTTGCCTCAGTTTTCGCATCTGATTTGGTTTTTTTCCGAATAGATTTCGCAAGAGGTCTGCTGGATTGAGGATGGCACCCAAGACCTTGGTCACCGCACTCGGGTTTTTGTTTCCTGCCTCATAACCTACCGAGAGGCCGGAAATGCTATATTGATAGGCGGTATTGATGGGCAGGTTCTTTACATCAATTTCAAGGTATCCGGTGAGTTGGTAAGGCGTGACGATCACTTCCTCCAGGGCATAGGCCAGTTCCGTTAGGCTGATTTTGGTATTCTCAAACCGGAACATATCATTGGTAACCCTTATTTTTTGGGTTTTAAAACCGAGGTAGGACAGATACAGCGTGTCGTTCACCGCTGCCCGGATTGTAAAACGGCCTTCGGCATTGGTGATGGTGCCTACAACTTCGTTAAGATTGATCACGTGCACACTTTCCAAAGGCTCATCGGTCTGTGCATTGATGACCATTGCGGTCACTTCTTTGGTTTCCACCCCATCCACAGGGTCTTGTGAAAAGGCCATAAAGGAAATCAGCAAGAAAACACAATGCAAGAATTTTGTCATTCGAGGAATCTACGAAATAAGAAGGTCAAACATAACCAAAAAATACGCCGGAGCGTATTTTTTAATCTAGAATTAACAGAGTTGTTGGGGCAAAGGTTTAAAAGAAATCGCTTCTGCGCTTGCTTCTTTTCTTGCCCGAATCTTTTGAGCCACTTTTTGAAAAACCTTGGGAGCGCTTGCCGCCCCGATCTTTGGCTTTATCCCTTTTTCGGCCCTTGTCCTTGCCTCCGCCACTGCGTCGTGATCCACCTCCACCACCTGGACTTTTCGAAACCTCCACGTTCACAAAACGGCCATCGACCTTAAATTCGGTAAAGGTGGTCAATATCTGGTCGGTAACTTCGGCTTCCGAATTGAAGAAGGAAAAACTATCCTTTACATCTACCTTAAAAATATCTTCCCTACCAAGGGCGGCTGTATCACGTATAAAATCCTTAAGGGACATCCAGTCATAGCCATCCTTTTCCCCAACATTGATGAAATAACGTACCGAGCCATTGTTCGACTGGGTGAAGGAATCATCACGATCACGACCGCGATCTCCCCGTTCACTCCTTTCGCCACGATCTCTTGAATCGCTACTGTTCAAATCCTTGGTTTTATTGTAGTAGTTCGAAAAACGGGTGAATTCTACGGACACGATTTTTTTGATCAGTTCATCCCTGTCGATACCATAAAGTACATCATTGATCGCAGGAAGATAGTTTTCAACGTCCTTGTCAATTTTGGTATCCTTGATTTTATTGGCCAGGTGATACAGCTGGATTTCACAGATTTCAGGACCTGTGGGAATATTTTTGGCGATGAACTTCTGTTGCACCTTCTTCTCCATGGCCTGTATTTTGCGCATTTCACTTCGAGTGATGATCACCATGGAAATACCCGATTTACCTGCTCGGCCCGTACGCCCACTGCGGTGGGTATAGGTTTCGATTTCATCCGGCAATTGGTAATTGATCACATGGGTGATGTCATCGACATCGATACCCCTTGCGGCCACGTCGGTGGCGACCAAGAGCTGGATTTGCTTTTTCCGAAAGGCGTTCATGACCATATCGCGCTGGTTTTGGCTTAGATCGCCATGTAAGGCGCCGGCGTTGTAGCCGTCCTCAATCAGGTTTTCAGCAACCTTTTGGGTATCCCTTTTTGTTCTGCAGAATACCACTGAAAAAATATCGGGATGTGCGTCGGCCAGTCTTTTTAAGGCAGGATATCGATCCCGGCCTCCCACGACATAGTATTCGTGCTGTACGGTGGTCGCTCCCGAATTCTTGGTGCCCACGGTAATTTCTTGTGGACTGCGCATGAATTTTTTGGCGATGACCGATACTTCGGAGGGCATGGTCGCGGAAAACAACCAGGTCGACTTTTCCTTCGGGGTGTTCGATAGGATATCTTTTATATCCTCATAGAAGCCCATGTTCAACATCTCATCGGCTTCATCCAGGATGCAATAGTCGATTTTGGAGATATCGACCAGTCTGCGCCCTATCATATCCTTCATCCGCCCCGGTGTAGCGACGACGATCTGGGCTCCCCTTTTGATTTGTCTAGCTTGTTCAGTGATGCTTGCCCCGCCATAAATGGCCACTACGTTGATATTCTTTTCGTACTTCGCGTACAGCTGGATTTCATTGGTGATCTGTAAACAGAGTTCCCGGGTGGGGGATAAGATCAATCCTTGGGTAGTTTTGCTGTTGCCATCTATTTTTTGAATCAGCGGAAAGCCGAATGCAGCCGTTTTTCCTGTGCCTGTTTGGGCCAGGGCCACTAGATCTACTTCACCCGATAAAAGAATGGGAATCGCTTTTTCCTGTACCTCGGATGGGGTTTCGAACCCCATATCGGCCACAGCATCCAATAGGGACTTCTGCAGTCCCAGTGCTTCAAATTTTGTCATAATAAGTTATACTTAATCGCGAATATGTGTGTTGCATAGAGCGATTATCGTGTATAACCCATTGGACTCAGCGCAACACCTGCCATACCGGCGGCGTTAAAATTAGCGGCAAAGGTACAACTATTTATCGAGACAGACATTGTTTAGATGATCTAGCAACTTTTCCATGGCTTTGCCCCGATGGCTGATACGGTTTTTGGTTTCTGTTGGCAGTTCCGCGAAGGTAACATGATAACCCTCTGGCATAAAAATGGGGTCGTAGCCAAAACCCAGTACCCCTTTGATTTGATGGGTGATGGTACCCTCCACCGTCCCTGTGAAAAATTGGGTAACACCGTTCAGGTTCAGTGCAATAACGGTTTTAAATCTCGCCCTTCGGTCGCTGATGTTGGTCAGGTTCGCAAGTAGTTTGTTCATATTGTCTTCCGCGTTATTTTGTTCGCCCGCATAACGGGCAGAATAGACACCTGGAGCTCCGTTGAGGGCATCGACAAGCAGCCCGGTATCATCAGCAAAACATGGAAGCCCGTACTTTTCAGCAATGTGGTCGGCCTTCAGTTTGGCATTCCCTTCCAGGGTGGAGGCCGTTTCTGGAATTTCTTCGGTACAGCCCAGCTCCTGCAGGGAGACCAAACGGATATGGGACGGAAGTAATTTTTTTACTTCGTTGACTTTATTTTGATTGTGGGTGGCAAAAACCAATTGCATATGATCAAAAATACTAATTTTAGAACATGGAATTGAAATTACCGCCCGCTTTGGTTTTTGTTTGTTTTGGGATTTTGATGTACCTGCTCGCGGAATTTCTGCCCATAGGCCATTTCGACTTTTTTGGCCGTGGCTACCTGATGAAAGCGCTGTTGGGCATGGCAATTGTCATCGGCCTTTTTGCCCTGATTCAATTTTTCAGGATGAAAACCACTGCAGATCCCGCCCGTCCATCCAAGACTTCTTCGTTGGTGACCAATGGTATATATAGATATTCCAGGAACCCCATGTATTTGGCCATGTTGATGGTTCTGTTGGCCTGGGGCCTATATTTAGGGAATGCCTTCAACACTTTGGTCGCCGCAGGATTTGTGGGCTATTTGAACCGGTTTCAGATCAGCGCTGAAGAGAAGGCGCTGGTAAAATTGTTCGGAAAAGCGTATCAACAATATTGCGTGAATGTACGTCGATGGTTCTAATTCTTAGGGGAATCTTGCACTTTGACTATTAGCCCAATAACTTATATATCAAAATATTAGCATATTAGCTTATAATTTAATATATTAGCATTTTTACTTATAAAATGAAAGTAGCCATCATTACCGGAGACATCATCAATTCGGAAGACGCCCATTCTTCGGAGTGGCTGGCCAATTTGAAACAATACCTTTCCAGACTTGGAAAGAGCCCTACCGATTGGGAAATCTACAGGGGCGACGAATTTCAGCTCAAAGTCTCGCCGGCGATGGCTTTGGAAGTGGCCATCCACTTGAAGGCCGTCATAAAATCGGTCAAGGGCCTCGATGTTCGCCTGGGTATCGGCATCGGTGAAATAAATTATGAAGGCAGGAGTGTAAGCGAATCGAACGGAACCGCCTACCAGCGTTCGGGACGAACCTTTGAAACACTGAAACAGGACAAGGTCAATCTATGTATTGCCTCTGGAAACGGGACCTACGACCGTACCCTGAACCTCATGTTGAAGCTGGCCTTGGGATTTATGGATGATTGGAGTACCGTTTCAGCTGAAATGGTGGCCTTGGCCATGGACGATCCCAATGCGGCACAGCAGGCGATGGCCCAAAAGTTGGGTATTCGGCAATCGGCGGTAAGCCAGCGCCAGAAACGTGCACGTTTAGATCTGGTATTTGCGCTGATCGAATATTATGCGCTAACCATAAAAGATAGCACTGAATGATATTGTTTTTAAAGCTGCTGCTGGCCCATATGATAGGGGATTTCCTCCTGCAACCCAAATCATGGGTGCGGGATAAGGAGGAAAAAAGGGTTGCCTCAAAATATTTGTATTTTCATGTGCTGCTGCATTTTGTGGTTGCGATGGTGTTGCTTTGGGATATCGATTACTGGAAATTGGTGCTGCTCATTACGATATCCCACTATCTGATCGATTTGGCTAAGATTTATGCCACCCCTTGGTTCGAAAATCGCAGTATTCCCTTTTTTATCGATCAACTATTCCACCTGGCAGTGCTTTATGTCTGCAGTTATTATGGCGACCTGTTGGGCCATTCCCGGGAACTCTTGGAACAAATCGACTGGGCCTTGGTTACGGCAACGGTTTTTGTCACATTCCCTTCGGCTGTAATCATGGAGAAGCTTTTGGAACGCATGTCGCATCAGATCGAATTGGATCACGAATCACTTTCCAATGCAGGTAAGTATATCGGCATTATTGAACGTCTTTTTGTGCTGATCTTTCTGGTTTTGGGGCGATGGGAGGCCATAGGTTTGCTGATTACCGCAAAATCGGTATTTCGATTCAATGATCTCAAGGAAAGCAACAATCGCAAACTCACCGAATACATCCTCATCGGAACTTTGTTAAGTTTTGGTATTGCGATAGGAACAGGCCTGCTTTACACCAAACTTTGATCCGAATTGGGCTTGATTCCGCCCGGCATCTGCCTGGGCAAAGGATTGCAAATCTATATTTTGTCACTATCCCAGTCAAAAACCTAATAAATTTAGCCCCATAGGGCCGTCTGAACAAATTTTAATAACATTCCAAAAATCGGTCGGAATTAATCTTTATTTTTACCACTTAATTTTTTTTAAAGGATGACAGAGGTGGGCAGGAAGTACGTTTTCGATTTTGACAGTACCCTTACCAGGGTGGAGGCACTTGACGTTTTGGCCGAAATGACGCTGCAAGGCAAATCGAACCGCGATGACATTGTCCGTGAAATTCAGAAAATAACCAATCTGGGTATCGATGGTGACATTTCTTTTACGGAATCTTTGGAAAGGCGGATCAAACTCTTAAAGGCGAACAAATCCGATTTAGCGGGCTTGGTGACCGAATTGCGCCAAAAAATATCCAAATCGATCGAATCGAACAAAGAGTTTTTCGAAAAGTTTTCAGATGATATCTATGTAATTTCCTGTGGATTTAAGGAGTTCATCGATCCCATAGTAAAAGAATACAATATTCCTTCCGAAAGGGTTTTTGCAAATACCTTTGAATTTGATGAAGCAGACAACATCATTGGCTTTGATACCGAGAATGTCCTGGCCTCGCATAATGGAAAAATTGAGTGTTTCAAGCGTTTGAACCTGGAAGGGGAAGTTCAGGTCATCGGTGATGGATATAGCGATTATGTGATGCGGGAAGCAGGCATCGCACATAAGTTCTTCGCCTATACCGAGAATGTGCACCGTGAAAAGGCCACCAATAACGCCGACCATGTGACCCCCAATCTGGATGAGTTCCTTTTTGTGAACGATCTGCCCCGAAATATTTCCTACCCGAAGAACCGGATCAAGATTTTATTGCTCGAAAACGTGCATCCCGCTGCCTTCGAAAACCTGTCGGATGACGGCTTTTCCGTAGAATTGGTTAAAAATAGCCTATCGGAGGACGAGCTGATCGAAAAAATTAAGGGAGTCCATGTTTTGGGAATACGTTCCAAAACACAGGTCACCCAAAAAGTGCTCGATGCCGGCAACAAGCTTTTGGTAGTGGGTGCATTTTGCATCGGCACCACCCAGATCGACCTGGAGTATTGCAGGAAAAAGGGGGTGGTGGTCTTTAATGCGCCCTATAGCAATACGCGCTCTGTCGTTGAACTGGCGGTTGGGGAAATCATTATGCTCATGCGTAGTGTCTTTCCGAGGAGTACGG
The DNA here is from genome assembly GCA_963710535.1 of uncultured Flavobacteriaceae bacterium. Taxonomy (GTDB): domain Bacteria; phylum Bacteroidota; class Bacteroidia; order Flavobacteriales; family Flavobacteriaceae; genus Pelagihabitans. Next base: position 498,755 of record CAVQAW010000008.1, on the reverse strand, counting down.
AAATCCATAACGGCCAATGGCAAAAGACTGCCTCCGGTTCACGTGAGGTTCGGGGGAAAAACCTGGGTATTGTGGGCTATGGAAATATAGGTAAGCAACTTTCAGTGCTCGCGGAAGCCATTGGCATGCGTGTTTACTATTACGATATCAACGACCAACTTGCCCTGGGCAATGCGATCAAATGCAATACCCTGGAAGATTTGCTCTCTGTTTCGGACGTGGTGACCCTGCATATCGATGACAACAAGGCGAACAGGAACTTTATCGGGGAACGCGAAATCAACCAAATGAAGCATGGCGCCATGCTGATCAATCTGTCGAGAGGTTTTGTGGTAGATGTGGATGCGCTGGCAAATGCCTTGAAAAGCGGAAGATTGGCAGGTGCGGCAGTAGATGTTTATCCAGAGGAACCCAGTGGGAACGGACAATTTGAAACGCCTTTACAAGGACTTTCCAACGTGATTCTCACCCCCCATGTTGGCGGTAGCACCGAAGAGGCCCAACGCAATATTGCCGATTTTGTGCCCAAAAAGATAATGGATTATATCAATGCCGGCGATACGGTCGATGCCGTCAACTTCCCAAACATAAGGTTGCCGAAACAATCAAATGCTCATCGTTTCCTCCACATCCACAAAAACGTACCGGGTATCATGGCAAAGATCAACGAGGTACTCGCGAAGTACGAAATGAACATCACCGGACAATACCTTTCCACCGACAACGAAGTGGGATATGTGATCACCGATCTGGACAAGGAATATAACAAGGATGTGATCAAGGCCCTAAAAAGGGTTGATAATACGATCAAATTCAGGGTGCTCTATTAAATCGATCTAGCCATTAGGTTTATTGGTGGTGGTAGGGTTCATTTCTTAAAATGGTGAAGGCCCTATATATTTGCTCCACTGCGAACAAACGTATCATTTGATGTGAAAATGTCATTTTCGAAAGGCTGATCGATCCCTGCGCACGTTGGTAAACCGTTTCGCTGAAGCCGTAAGGTCCTCCGATGGCCAAAACCAACTGCTTGATCCCCATATTCATTTTCTTTTGTAAGAACGCCGCAAAATCGACCGAGCTATAGGGCTTGCCCCTTTCATCCAACAGCAGCAATACCTCCGAAGTGCCTATTTTTTTCAAGATTGTTTCGCCTTCCTTTTCCTTCTGTTGATTTTCTGTCAGGTTTTTGGCATTTTTCACATCTGGGATCACCTCCAATTCAAAGTTGACATAATGCTTCAATCTGTTTTCGTACTCTTCGATCAAGATTTGCAAATGCCGACTATCGGTTTTTCCTATTGCGATCAATTTAATGGTCATGTTACAAAGGTAAATTTGATTATTGGATCCTGAAAATGCAATTGCACCGCCAAGCAGCAATTTCATGCCTTAAAATCCGTTTTATTCTTGGAACCGTTCTTATGTTGAATTATTCTTGACAAAGGAACGCGATTTAGGGAAACGATGTCATGGGCCATAACCCAAACCACAAACATTTTAGTAATTTAGCCAGCATCAAAAAACATGTATGATTTCCGAAGAACAATTTCGACACGAAATAGCGCTGATCATTAAAAATGCCATCAGGGAAGATGTTGGGGATGGCGATCATAGCAGTTTGGCCTGTATCCCGGCCACCGCCCAAGGCAAGGCCAAATTATTGGTCAAAGACCGAGGGGTAATCGCAGGTATCTCGTTTGCGCAACAGGTTTTTGATTTTGTCGACCCTGGTTTGAAGGTCGATATCTTGATGGCCGATGGTTCGGCGGTCGATTACGGGGATATCGCATTTTTCGTGGAAGGCAAGTCACTGAGCATTTTAAAGGCGGAAAGACTGGTACTGAATGCCATGCAGCGCATGAGTGCGATAGCCTCCAAAACGGCCTCCTTTGTAAAACTTCTGGAGGGCACAAATACAAAAATCCTTGATACCCGAAAGACCACTCCAGGGATCCGGGCACTCGAAAAATGGGCCGTTACCATCGGGGGAGGGGAGAACCATAGGTTCGGACTCTTCGATATGGTCATGTTAAAGGACAACCACATCGACTTTGCAGGAGGCATTACCAAAGCGATTTCCATGACGCGCCAATACCTAAATGCCAATGGCTTGAATCTAAAGATCATCGTGGAAGCAAGAAACATGGATGAAGTAAGGGAAATATTAGAATCGGACCCTGTTTACCGTATTTTGCTAGATAACTTCAATTTTGAGCAGACCCGGGAGGCGGTAAACCTGATCGGGGATTTTTGCCAAACAGAATCTTCCGGGAACATCAATGAAAAAACATTGAAGAACTATGCCGAGTGTGGGGTTGATTATGTTTCGTCAGGGGCGTTGACGCATTCGGTATATAACATGGACCTTAGTTTAAAAGCGGTCTAGATGTCGGTTGAAATTGAAAAAAAACTGGAGAAAATACCGATCATCAATTGGTTGGTAAAACTGTTGAAGAATATTCGTTTGCCCGGTTTCGAGGGTTTGTCGATATACGACCTGATGGAAATGTATATCCTTGGAATTGTTGAGGGTGCCTTGTCTACCAGAGCCAGTGCCATCGCCTTCAGTCTTTTTCTGGCGCTCTTCCCCCTGATGATATTTCTGGTCACCTTGGTGCCATTTTTGGTTTCCTATATCAGTTTGGAAAATGCCAATTTTGATTTTCAGTTCCAAACCTTTCTGGAGTCATTTTTTCCATCTGCGACTGGGGATTATTTCGGTGAGATCTATCAACAGATCAAGGACCAGAAGCGCGGTGGATTGTTGTCTTCCACTTTCTTGCTGTCGATTTTTTTGATGGCCAATGGGGTCAATGCCATATTTGGGGGATTCGAAAACTCCTATCATGTGAACCTCAACAGAAATATCTTCAAACAATACCTGTTCGCCCTTTTTGTGGGTTTGATTCTCTCCATTTTTCTAATAGTTGGTTTTGTGGCCTTTATTTATTTCGAATTTTATGTATTGGGGTACCTCAATCAATTCGCGGCCAGGACAGGTGGCTATGTCTTGGGGAAAGAGGATATTATAGGGGTTCAGCTCGCCAAATACCTGTTCTTCATCCTGCTTTCCTACTTCACGACGGCCACCCTGTATTATTTTGGCACCAGGGAAGGAAAACAGGCCAAATTCTTTTCGGCCGGGGCGTTGATGACCACTTTACTTTTTCTATTGACTTCCTATCTTTTTGGGGTCTATGTTGAGAAATTTGCCCGATATAACGAATTGTACGGCGCATTGGGCGGTTTATTGATATTAATGGTATATATATGGTTAAATTCGAATATCTTGCTACTGGGTTTTGAATTGAACGCTTCGTTGAACTGGCTCAGGAAAAACTACAAAAAAGATGCGAATGATGTTTAAGATGTTATTTTTCATGCTGGTATTGTGGAGTTTTGTGGGCCATTCCCAAAGCATTTTCGGAAAATGGAAGACCATAGACGACCGCACAGGAAACCCTAAAGCCATCATCAATATTTTTGAAAAGGATGGCCTGATGTACGGCCATATCCAGAAAATACTTGAATTTGGCAAGGAAGATTCCCTCTGTACCAAATGTGACGGGGAGCAAAAGAACAAGCCCATATTGGGCATGACCGTCATTCATGCGGCACGTGAAACAACAGATGGTGTTTATAAGGGCGATACCCTTTTTGATCCTGAACAGGCGATGACCTTTCGCTGTAGGATATGGCTCAATCCCGACAATATTGATGAACTCAAAGTAAGGGGTTATCTCGCCTTCATTTACAGGACACAAACGTGGCTACGCGTTGATGGATAGAAGGTAGACCAGCATGCAACATTTTATCGATGTCATACTTCCCATTCCTTTAGAAAAGTTATTTACCTACACGGTATCCCCATCCGAAGCGGCCCACTTGCTGCCGGGGATGCGGGTTGCAGTACCTTTTGGAAAATCAAAGATATACACCGCTCTCGTGGCTAAAATCCATACTACCCCACCCGAGGTGTATGAAGCGAAGGAAATACACCAGCTCCTCGATGAAGTGCCCATAGTGAACGAGGTTCAATTAAAGCACTGGAAATGGATCGCAGATTACTATATGTGCAGCATAGGGGAGGTTTTTCGAAGTGCGATGCCCGGCGCATTTTTGTTGGAAAGCGAAACCTTGATCTTAAAAAATGAGCATGTCGAAATCGACGAGGGCACGCTCAAGGATGATGAATTCTTGATCTACGAGGCCTTGCTCCACCAGCCGATTTTAAAGGTGCAGGAAGTGGGTGCCATCATTGACCGTAAAAATGTTTTACCCGTTTTGAACCGCCTCCTGAACAAAAATGTCATCCTGTTACAGGAAGAAATCCATGAAGCGTACAGGCCCAAATTGGTGCGGTACGTTCAAATGGGCATGGCATACGCGAACGAGACCCAATTGGAAGCCTTGTTGCAATCACTGTCAAGGGCCCCCAAACAGAGTCAGGTTGTGCTTTCCTTGTTCCAACTAAAATCGGTCAGCACAAAACCGATTAAAATATCGGCTCTTGAAAAATTAAGCGGGGTTTCCACAGCGGTGGTCAAATCCTTGATCGATAAGGGCATCTTGGAGGAATATCACCTGCAGGTCGATCGCGTGAACTATGATGGGGATGGAGAACCAGATCGATTAAAGGAATTGAACCTGTCCCAACAAGCTGCATTGCAGCATATCGAAGCCCATTTTGAAAAGGAAAAGGTCACTTTGCTCCATGGCGTTACCTCGTCGGGAAAAACGGAGGTCTATGTAAAACTTTTGGAAGCCTGCCTCGATTCGGGCAAACAGGCACTTTATCTGCTGCCGGAAATTGCCTTGACGACCCAATTGATTACCAGGTTGCAGGCGTATTTCGGCGATAGGATTTCGGTATACCATTCCAAATATAGCGTTCAGGAAAGGGTAGAGGTTTGGAACAATGTACTCTGTAAGAAAAGCAAAGCCCAGTTGATCATCGGGGCCCGGTCGGCCTTGTTTTTACCATTTTCAGATCTGGGTCTGATCATTGTAGATGAGGAACATGAAGGTTCGTTCAAACAGTTCGACCCGGCTCCGCGGTACCATGCACGCGATGCCGCCATAGTGTTGGGAAACATGCATCGTGCCAAAGTACTCTTGGGTTCGGCCACCCCAAGTATCGAAAGTTACTATAACGCAAAAAGGGAGAAATATGGTTACGCCCAGATCGAGAACCGGTACGGAAATGTATTGATGCCGGAGATGGAATTGGTAGACATCAAGGAGCAATCAAGAAAACGCAGGATGAACGGGCACTTCTCCGAACGCCTACGCGACGAGATATCCGACGCCTTGCAGTTGGGAGAGCAGGTCATTTTATTCCAAAACCGAAGAGGGTATGCACCGATATTGGAGTGTACCACATGCGGACATGCCCCACAATGCCCCAATTGCGACGTGAGCCTTACATACCATCAGGCCAGAAAACAATTGCGCTGCCACTATTGCGGCCATCATACGGCCTTGCCCGAAAGTTGTCAGGCCTGCGGAAGCCCTACGCTCGATACCAAGGGCTTTGGTACGGAACAGGTGGAAAAAGAACTCGAAACCCTATTCCCCGATGCAAAGGTGGGCCGTATGGATCTGGACACCACCCGAGGAAAACACGGTTATGAAAAAATCATAAACGCATTTGAACAACAGGAAACCGATATCTTGGTCGGAACGCAAATGCTTACCAAGGGCCTGGATTTCCGCAATGTGGGCCTGGTGGGCATCATGAATGCCGATTCGTTGCTCAATTTTCCAGACTACCGGGCCCATGAGCGATGCTTCCAACTATTGACCCAAGTGGCCGGAAGGGCGGGTCGTACCAAGAAAAGGGGAAAGGTGATCATTCAAACCTATAACCCGTATCACCAGATTTTACAGCAGGTGACCAATCACGATTATGACGGGATGTACAAAGAACAGTCCTATGAAAGGGAACAGTACCATTACCCTCCTGCCAACAGGATCATAAAGATTACCTTTAAGCACAAAGAATTCAACAGGCTGAACGAAGCCTCCGAGTGGTTCGCCCAAGCGCTTAGAAACCTTTTGGGCGGCTGGGTTTTAGGTCCGGAATACCCACCGGTGGCCCGTATCCGAAATCAATATTTAAAGAATGTCATCGTCAAGATCAACCATGATCGGTCGTTGGCCAAAACAAAGAAAGGCATCAAAAGAATCGAAAAATCCTTTAACGCCATATCGCAGTACCGCTCGGTGAGGGTGATTTATAATGTCGACCACGTATAGGTCCCGGTTCAAGCACCTTTTTTCCCAGAGTGCATTTTTGAATTTTTGCTGCAGCCGAATGGCATGGCCGGAAAACAAAAACCGCGGTCTACAAGGACCACGGTTTTTTGAGATGTATGTTGTAAATTCTTAGACGTTGCTCAGCGCTTCTGCCAATTCGGTCTTCTTATTTCTGCTCAAGGGTATCGATCGGCCACCAACTTCAACATTTTTACTGTTGAATTTTTCGATTTTTTCCAAGTTGACAATATAAGATTTATGGATCCTCAAAAATTTGTCTTCAGGCAACTGATTTTCGAAAGATTTCATTGTGGATAAAATTACAATGTTGGCTTCGTCGGTAACCAATTTGATGTAATCTCCAAGGGCTTCGATCCATTTGATCTCACTCAGGATTACCTTGCGTTTCTTCAGGTTGCTTTTCACGAAGATATGCTCCTCATCTTCGTTCACCTTGTGCATTTGCTCATATTTGGCCACCGCACGTTTTACCGATGCATCAAAACGGGCCATGGTGATGGGTTTGTGCAAATAATCGGTCACATCATAATCAAAGGCTTTAAGGGCGTAATCGGGCTTACCGGTAATCAGGATGACCTGTGGACTGTTTTCTAGGGATTCAAGAAGGTCGAACCCACTGATTATGGGCATTTCAACATCTAGAAAAATAAGGTCGATTTCATTGTTTTTGATGCCGTTTTTGGCTTCGATCGCATTACTGTACTCCGCCACCATAGCTAGATTTGGATGGTTGTTCACCAGCTTCGCGACTGCCATTCGTTGCATTGACGAATCGTCTACGATTATACTTCTTAATTTCATAAATGGGTTGATTTGTGGGGTTAAATCATCGTCAAATTACCGAAAAAACACACTTAACTGCAACAAAAGATGTAAACAATGAGCGGTTTTCTGTGTAGTTGGCAATGATCATAAGTTTGGGTTTAGGTTAAGTTCGATTTATGATTATATGAAGCTATAACGAAGAATTTTATGTTTTCTTGTGAATAGTCGCAATTATTCCTATTTTTGCACTCCTAAAATTAAAATTTAAATATGAACCATTACGAAACTGTTTTCATCTTGAATCCCGTTCTATCTGATGTTCAGATAGAGGAAACAGTTAAGAAATTCGAGGATTTCTTAATTAAGAATGGAGCCAAAATGGTCTCCAAAGAAAATTGGGGCCTAAAGAAATTGGCATACCCTATTCAGCACAAAAAAAGTGGTTTTTACCATTTGTTCGAATTTGCCGGTCCGGGCGAGGTCATTGCTCCTTATGAGCAAGAGTTCCGAAGGGATGAGCGTATCATGCGCTTTCTAACGGTAAAATTGGACAAACACGCCATAGAGTGGGCGGAAAAAAGAAGAACCAGGAATAAAGCTAAAGCATAAGGTATGTCAACAATAGAACAACAAGCAAAAGGAAAGAAAGACGGGGAAATCAGATATTTGACCCCGCTCAATATCGAAACCAACACCAAAAAGAAATACTGCCGCTTCAAGAAATCGGGTATCAAGTACATCGATTACAAGGATGCTGACTTTTTGATCAAGTTGGTGAACGAACAAGGAAAATTACTTCCTAGAAGACTTACCGGGACTTCATTGAAATATCAAAGAAAAGTGGCACAGGCCGTGAAGAGGGCGCGCCATTTGGCTCTAATGCCCTATGTTGGTGATTTATTAAAATAAACTAAAAAACATCATGGAACTTATATTAAAACAAGACGTAGAGCATTTAGGTTTTAAAGACGATGTGGTCAATGTGAAGAACGGTTACGGAAGAAACTTTTTAATACCACGCGGTATGGCTGCCATGGCAACCCCTTCGGCAAAAAAAGTTTTGGCCGAAAATTTGAAGCAACGTGCCCACAAAGAAAAGAAGATTGTGGATGCAGCTACCAAAATGGCCAATGCGATCAAAGAATTGGAAATCAAGATTGCAGCCAAAACAGGCGCAGGTGATAAATTGTTCGGTTCAGTGACCAATGGTGACCTGGCAGAAGCGTTGCTGGCCGCAGGACATGAAGTGGATAAAAAATTCATCAACATTCAAGGCGGAGCCGTGAAGCGCACCGGGCCTTACAATGCGCAGATCAGACTACACAGAGCGGTAGTGGTAGACATGACTTTTGAGGTAGTGGCAGAAAAATAAACTTGCCGCCACAACACAAACAAAAATCAAAGAGAGCTATGCGTGCATGGCTCTTTTTTTATTTATCTTGTAGTTCTTATTCAATCCTATAAAACTTACCGTAAAATGAAGAATTATTTACTTTTAGTGATGTCATTCTTTTTGGCCACCTGGATTACAAATGCACAGACCACGACTTCGAATATCAAAGGGGTTGTCCTGGATGAAAGTGCCGAACCATTGTTGGGCGCCAATATCGTGGCCATTCATACCCCAACGGGGACCAAGTATGGGGCCATCACAAACGAAGATGGCAGGTTCAACATGCTGAACCTCCGTATTGGCGGTCCTTATGAGATTACCATTTCCTATGTCGGCTTTAAGACAGAAACGCAGCAAGACGTATTTTTGACCCTGGGCAAAACCTTCAATATAGAAGTTAGCTTGGTTTCCGCTACCCAAGATTTGGACGAAGTGGTAGTGACCTCCGATCAGGCCGGGACTTTCGGAAGCGATCGTACCGGGGCTGAGACCAGTGTAGGAAGGCGGGAATTGACCCGTTTGCCGACGATTTCGAGATCGGCCAGCGATTTCATCAGGTTAGATCCATCGGCATCTTCAGGGGCTTCAGGACTTTCTTTTGGCGGGCGGAACGACCAGTACAATAATTTCTCATTGGACGGCGCCATTTTCAACAATCCCTTTGGATTGGATGCGGCAACTCCAGGCGGACAAACCAACGCACAACCCATTTCATTGGATGCCATCGATCAGATTCAAGTGACCACCGCCCCTTATGATGTGACACAGTCAGGCTTTACAGGCGCTTCGGTCAATGCGGTGACCAAAAGTGGCACCAATGAATTTTATGGCACCGTCTATGGGTTTTTTAGGAACGATGATTTGACGGGGGGCAAAATCAACGGAGACAAGGTCTTCAAGACCGGCTTGGAACAAAAGCAATATGGACTTAGTATTGGCGGTCCGATCGTGAAGAACAAGCTGTTTTTCTTCGTCAATTTTGAAAAGGATGATCTTACCGAATTGGGCACGGACGGTTTTGTCCCCAATACGGGATCTGGTGCCATCAACGAATCGAGGGTCACAGTCTCCGATTTTCAATTGGTAGACAATTTATTGCGACAGGTAGTGATCGGGCAGGATGCTCAGGGAAATGATCTATTTTATAACCCAGGGAGATATGAGGGCTTTAATTTTGATCAACAATCGACCAAGGGTATCGTGAAATTGGATTGGAACATCAACGATAACAACCGGCTGGCCCTGATCTATAATTTCTTGGATGCTTCAAAAGGCAAACCAGCAAACAGAAATGCGATCGCTTTTAGGGGACCCAATACCCAGACGCTGCAGTTCGAAAACGCTGGATACGAAATCAACAATAAAATACGGTCGGTACAACTTGAATTGAATTCCACGCTTTCAGATGATGCGAGCAACAAACTGCAAATCGGCTATACGCATTTCGACGATTTTAGAAATCCATTCTCCACCCCTGCACCCAGCCTTCAAATTTTAGACGCAGCGGGGGCTTCAAGCTATATTATTGCAGGCCACGAGCCCTTTTCCATCAACAATACCCTGGATCAAAAAGTATTTCAAATAACTGATAACCTTAACTTTTATAAGGGGAACCATACATTTACGATCGGGTTTTCCTTTGAAAAATTTCAGTTTGACAACTCTTTCAATTTGGGGGCTTATGGTGCTCAAGGCGTTTTCTTCCCAACGACCACCATTGCCGATTTCCCAACATTCGCCAGTTCTGGAGCGTTGCAACAGGCTTTTGATGATGCTATCGGCGCATATAACGCCTTGGAAGCAAACGGAGTGGGTAATCCGGGCGGTTGGGCGTTGGCGGAGACCAATGTTGGTCAATTGTCGTTCTATGCCCAAGACCAATGGGATGCAACGGAAAACTTCAAACTTACCTATGGTGTAAGGTTCGACAGGCCCCTATATTTCGATACCACTGAAAAAATCAGGGAAAATATTGAGCGAAAGGGCGGTGCTTCAGGCACCTATATCCCTTCCATTGAATATTTTGATCCCGCAACGAACCAAGGCATTTTTCTTGATTCGGAGACATTGCCAAGCACCAATTGGTTGATTTCCCCAAGAGTAGGTTTCAACTGGGACGTTAAAAATGATAGGACTATGCAATTCAGGGGCGGTTCGGGCCTTTTCACGGGACGGTTTCCTTTTGTTTGGCTCGGAAATCAAGTGCAGGGGGTCGATTTCTTCTTTTACCAGTTGGTGGATCCTGATTTTCAATGGCCACAGGTATGGCGTACGAATATCGGATTGGACAAACGCCTGGAGAACGATGTGATATTGACAGCTGATGTCGCCTATACCAAAGATGTCAATGCGGCAAACGTGCAAAACTGGGGCTTAAAAGCGCCATCAGCCACGCTTAACGGGGTAGACAATAGGGCCGTATACAGTAATAGTGACAAATCGCAGATATTCGGAGGTCCTACAAATGCCTACGTATTTACCAATTCCGATAAGGGGAGGATATTCAATGCATCCGTGAAAGCCCAAAAAACATGGGATAACGGGCTTTATGCCCAATTGGCCTATAGTTTCTTGAACGCGAAGGAGGTGAATTCAGTCGACGCCGAAATCACCGGTGATGCTTTTGCTGGGAATGCCATCGTGGGAAATGCCAACAATGACGTACTCTCTTTCTCGCGATATGGTGACAATCATAGGATAATCGGCGTAATTTCTAAGGAATTCAAGACAGGCACGACGATTTCCACCTTCTTTGAATATGCCAAAAGTGGCCGTTATAACTATATCTATGGCGGGGATATCAACAATGATGGATCGAGCATCAACGATCTGCTCTATATCCCTACGGCATCGGAACTGGGGCAAATGAATTTCAGCGGTCCCGGACAGGCAGAGGCATTTGAAGCCTTTATCCAACAAGATGATTACCTTAATGACAGGAGAGGGGAGTATGCCGAACGCTACGGAGCCTTGGCGCCATGGAGAAGCAGCTGGGATGTTAAGGCGCTACAGGATATCGATCTGAACGATAATAACAAAATCCAGTTGAGCATCGACATCCTGAACATAGGCAACTTGATCAATTCGAATTGGGGCGTGGTCCAAGAACCAACTTTTGATCAATTGTTGGGTGTTAGCGTTGATGCAACCAATACACCCACCTATACCTTTGACCCCAATAGACAGGACACCTTTACGGCGAATAGCAGTGTGCTATCGCGCTGGAGGGCCCAGTTAGGGGTGCGTTATATTTTTAATTGATCGGTTCAAACTGTTGAACTTTATGGCCGCACGAATTGTGCGGCCTTATTATTTACACAACAATGAAGTATCGAAGGCTTACCAAAGAACAGTTGGAAGAACTGCAGCAGGAATTCATTAATTTTTTGGCCACCCAATCGGTTACTGCGGAGGAATGGCAGCAGATCAAAAGTGAGCGGCCCAAGGTAGCCGAACAGGAATTGGATGTATTCAGCGATTTGATCTGGGAAGGGGTGCTCGCCAAGGTCGTCTATCTTGAGAATCTCTCCGCCCAGCAAATGCATCTATTTCATTGCACCAAAAAGCAGATGAAACTGATATCGGTCAAAGTGGCGAATCCCAATATAGACCTTACTACCAACATCGGATTTGATTGGTTCAAGAAAAATTGGCAATCCGATTTCGTGGAATATCTTACCGCGTCGAAGGCCTATTCTGCCGATCCAAATGTCGATAAGTTTACCCTGATCGAACAAGGCGCGGTCATCACCAAAGGCGAATTGTATTCTTGGTTTGATAAAGTGATTGGATAAGCCGATATTTGTTCAATAATTCAGGAAGTCCATCAACACTGGCGTACTATGAACCCGCCGACTGGAAAATAGCTTTAGACTCTAAATAAATGGCTCAAAAACCAAGTTTGCCAAAAGGTACCCGCGATTTTTCGCCCACCGAGGTCATCAAACGAAATTACATCATCGAGGTGATCAAAAAACACTTTGAGCGCTTTGGATTTCTCCCCATAGAAACGCCCTCATTCGAAAATTCGGAAACCCTATTGGGCAAGTATGGGGAAGAAGGGGACCGTTTGATATTCAGGATTTTGAATTCGGGTGATTTTTTGGGCGCCGTCGATGAGCAGACCTATCGCTCCAAAGACGCCTTGTCACTTGCCGGCAAGATTTCGGAAAAGGCACTTAGGTACGACCTCACCGTACCTTTTGCGCGTTATGTGGTCATGCACCGAAACGAGATCGACTTTCCTTTCAAACGGTATCAGATACAACCCGTTTGGCGGGCCGATAGGCCTCAAAAAGGACGTTTTCGAGAATTTTATCAGTGCGATGCCGATGTGGTCGGAGCGAATTCCCTAATACAGGAAGTTGAATTGATCCAGCTTTATGACGCGGTTTTTGCTGAACTGGGCCTGGCTGGGGTCCAGATCAAACTCAATAACCGCAAGGTGCTTTCGGGTATTTCCGAAGTCATTGGTGCAAAGAATCTATTGGTCGATTTTACGGTCGCACTCGACAAACTTGATAAAATAGGTGTTGAAGGGGTCAAAGCCGAAATGCTGGGCAAGGGCATCTCCGAATCGGCCATTGCGAAAGCAAGTCCGTTGTTTTCGCTTCAAGGAAGCAACCTAGAGCAGTTGGAAGCCTTGAAACTATTTCTTAAAGAATCGGTTGAGGGCACCAAGGGCATCTTGGAAATGGAATTCATATGTGCAACGGTGGAGGCCTTGGGATTGAAATCGAGCCGACTCAATATCGATGTGACCTTGGCCAGAGGGCTCAATTATTATACGGGGACAATTTTTGAAGTGGCATCACCGGAGGGCGTTCAAATGGGTTCCATAGGTGGTGGAGGTCGCTATGATGATCTCACGGGAATATTCGGCCTACAGGATGTTAGCGGGGTGGGGATTTCCTTCGGACTGGACCGTATTTATCTGGTCTTGGAAGAACTGGGACTTTTTCCTGAAGCCATCGATCGTTCACTCGACGTTTTATGTGTAAACTTTGGCCAAAAAGAAGCGATTGTGGCCCTTAAACTGGTTGGTCAACTGAGAAATGCGGGTAAAAAGGCCGATTTATACCCCACTGATGCCAAGGTGCAAAAGCAAATGAAATACGCCCATAACAGAAAGGTGCCATATGTTATCCTGATCGGGGAAGAAGAGTTGGCCCAAGGATCCTTTGTGGTCAAAGACATGGAGGAAGGAGGCCAAACTACCTACAGTTTGGACCGGCCGGAAGAATTTCTAAAACTATTTTAATCTGTTTTTTACGGCTTTAACGATGGTTTTGTAATAGCTTGTGCCGTGGGGTACGTATTTTTTAGGGTTGGCCATGCCCCAGGTTTCTTCGGCTAATCTGGTGAGCGGAACCAGTGCAAGATCGGCGACCTCACTCTCCTGTTTTTTGAGCTGTTGCAGTGCTACCCGCAGTTCACTTAAATAGGTGTGGTGGAATTCACAATCTGTCTGTGCAGCGCCTATTTTTTGAACCGATTTAAAGACCCCTATCTTTTCCAAGTCCTTTTTTTCGATGGTAAGGCCTATTTCCTCAAAAACTTCCCGCAGGGCGGAATCTTCAAGGTTTTCACCCGCGCCTACGTGCCCGGCCACGGAAACATCCCAAAGCAGCGGATGGGATTCCTTGTCTTTTCCCCTTTGTTGGAGCAGTACTTGTCCGTGTTGGTTGTAAAACCAAATATGCACGGTGGGGTGGAACAAGCCCTTCCGATGGGCCATCGATTTCATCGCTGTTGCTCCAGTACGATTTCCTTTGTCATCCAAGATGTCGACCAGTTCGTCCATAACATCGATTTTGCGTTCTAAAGAACATAATCCTTAAGGCTAAGCCATTTGCCGGCCCAATGGTCCAATAATGTGGAATCCTACATGAATGTTATGCTGATGACTACCGGTTATTTCTTTTGGGCCACGGTATCAAAATAGCTGAATGTCTCCCCACTTTTAAGGGAAAGCAAAGTTTCATAGATCAAACGGATTACGTTTTCAACATCGTCTTGGTGTACGGTTTCCACCGTGGTATGCATATAACGCAAGGGTAATGAGATCAAGGCCGAAGCGACACCGCCGTTGCTGTAGGCAAAGGCATCGGTATCGGTGCCCGTATGACGGGAGGATGCCATACGCTGAAATGGGATTTTTTTCTTTTCGGCGACTTCCAATATCCTTTCCCTCAATTTGTTCTGCACTGCCGGCGCATAGGAAATCACAGGTCCGGACCCAATTTCGGTAAGGCCCTGTTTTTTCTTCTCGATCATCGGGGTCGTGGTATCATGGCAAACATCGGTCACGATGGCCACATTAGGTTTGATCGTTTGGGTAATCATTTCTGCACCGCGAAGGCCGATTTCCTCTTGCACCGAATTGGTAATGTACAATCCGAAGGGTAATTTTTTCTTGTTCTCATGGAGTAATCTGCCCACTTCGGCTATCATGAAGCCTCCCACGCGGTTATCTATCGCCCGGCAAACAAATTTGTTCTTGTTCAAAATTTGGAATTGGTCGGGATAAGTGATCACACAGCCAACATGAACGCCCATTTTTGCCACTTCGGCCTTGTCTTTTGCACCGATATCGATAAAAATATTGTCCAATTTTGGCGCCTCTTCCTTTGCGGTTTCCCGGGTGTGAATGGCAGGCCATCCAAAAATACCTTTGACGATACCGTTTTTGGTATGAATGTTCACCCACTTGGAAGGGGCGATCTGGTGATCGCTACCCCCATTTCGGATCACATAGATCAGGCCGTCATCGGTGATATAGTTCACGTACCATGAAATCTCATCTGAATGCCCTTCAATGACCACTTTGAATTTCGCCGTGGGATTGATTACCCCGACGGCCGTGCCGTACGTATCGGTAATAAAAGTGTCTACGTAGGGCTTGAGGTAGTCCATCCAGAGCTTCTGCCCCTCCCATTCATAACCCGTAGGAGCGGCATTGTTCAAATATTTTTCTAAAAAAGCAATCGATTTTTTGGTAAGTATCTTCTTGTCCGGCATGGTCAATATTTTATGAATGCAAACTTAGTAATATTCACTAATCTTTAATAATAAGCATGCGTATTTATCGTTAATTTTGGAGTGCTTTTTGCTATGATGAAGATGATGAAAAAACTTTTGTTTTTTGGATTGGTCCTATTGATCAATAATCTGCTATGGTCCCAGGTTGAAGAAGAGCCGATCGACTCGTTGGCCGAATCGATGATCATCATCGAAGGCGATTCCATCTTCCAAAGTTCGATTGCACTTAAAGAAGTCTTTGTTTTTGGGGATCTAAAATTCTCCGATTACGATTCAAAACTGCGTTACTATATATTGAGGCGAAAGACCATCAAGGTTTATCCCTACGCCAAAATGGCGGCCGAACGCTTGGTGGAACTGAACGATAGTATCTCCAAAATAAAAAAGCCGCGGCATCAAAGGCGCTACACCAAGAAAGTGCAGAAGTTTATCGAGGAAGAGTTTTCGGAGGAACTGAAAAAATTAACACGTACCGAAGGTCAAATCTTGGTGAAGCTGATCCATCGGCAAACCGGCACCACCTCGTTCGACCTGGTGAAGGAATTGCGCAGTGGCTGGCGTGCCTTTTGGTACAATACCACGGCCAAAATGTTTAAGATAAGCCTCAAAGAAGAATTTCATCCCGAAAGGGTTCACGAGGATTATCTTATCGAGGATATTTTGCAAAGGGCATTCTCCGCCGATCGCTTGCAGCGCCAAGAATCGGTCCTCGATTTCGATTACGCCACCCTAACAGATAAATGGGGTGCCAAGGGAGACAGGAATTAATGATTGACCCAAACGAACACCGGGTGGCGAGCAATTCCTTCGTACTATGGCCATTTAAACTTCTTTAGGAGTCACTTCTTGCCGAAAAAGGCGTCAACGATGGTCTTGATACTTTTGAAGCCCATTGCCACGGCACCGATGGCCAATGCCAAACCTACCACCAACACAGGGATGTAAAAAGGATGTTCTTGATTTTTAAAGGCTTGGTATAATGTGAGAGGGGCAGTAAACATCAGTGCGATAGTATAGCCCAACCATTTAACTCCCTTCAAAAGCATTTCTTTATTCGTATTCATGTCGGACTGACAGTTTTTTTTTCAAAAGTAGCGATTAAGCCCTATATTTCTTACATCTAAACTATTGATTTCCATGTCCAAACCCAAGCGTTTTCTTTTGGTCCCAGATAAGTTCAAAGGCTCTTTGACCGCTGAGGAAGTCATGCAGGCAATGAATAGGGGCATCAAAGATGTTTTTCCCCAGGCCGAGATACATTCCATATTGGCTTCTGACGGTGGGGACGGTTTTTTGAATGCGATAGCCAAACAGCTGCCTTGCCAAGAGATTTTCGTCGATACCGAAGACCCCCTTGGAAATGAAATGCAAGCCCGTTATCTGTTCGATGCCACTGCTAAGAACGCTTACGTGGAATTGGCTTCGGCTTCCGGCCTCGAACTGCTCCGACCGACCGATCGGAAGGTCATGGACACATCCACTTATGGAACCGGATTGCAGATTAAAGATGCATTATCTGGGGGTGCCAGAAAAATATACATCGGTTTGGGAGGAAGCGCCACAAATGATGCGGCAATTGGTATAGCCAGTGCCATGGGTTATAGGTTCTTGGACAAGGAAGGCAATCGGTTGTCCCCAATAGGGAGACATCTGAATAGGATCGCAACGATCGATAGGGCAGGGGTGATCCCCCAATTGAATGAGGTTCAATTTTATGCTGTCAATGATGTTGACAATCCTTTGTTCGGCAGCAATGGGGCTGCCTTTGTATATGCCAGGCAAAAAGGCGCCAGCGATGCTGAAATCGATGTGTTGGACAAGGGTTTAAGGCATTTGGCAGGGCTGGTTTCGAAACAGCTCGGCAAAGATGTTGCCGAGGTTCCGGGCTCTGGGGCGGCAGGAGGAGCGGCATACGGATTGAAGGCGTTCTTTGATGGCAACTTTGTTTCAGGTACCGATTTTATGTTGGATCTCGCCAAGGCCGAGGCACAGATGATGGCCCAGCCTTACGATTTCATCATCACAGGTGAAGGTAAGTTCGACCAACAGACCTTGAACGGCAAACTGATCAAAGGCGTCACCGCACTGGGAAAAAGATGCGGGGTTCCGGTAGTAGCGGTCTGCGGAAAACTGGAACTTCAAGAGCTGCAATGGAAAACCATGGGTCTCAGCCAAGTAATCGAGATTAAGGATAAGAAGATGAATGCGTCCTATAGCATGGCGAATGCGGCGCGGTTGATACGGGAAAAGGTCGGGGATTTTCTGGCCCGATTGGGTGAATAGCGCGCTCCATTCCTCGGGTGGTCATTCAAGGGTCATGACATTACTCGATGACCAATCGCTGGGAATAGCTTTGGCATACGGCAAAATACCCCAGCGCAAAGTTCAGCGCATCATCGTTATTGACAAAATTGCCCTTCACGGTTGCAGCGGGTGTTTGAAAGGGTCCTTGTGCACCACCATCGGCCTGTACGATCACTTGGTTCATATAGTCATAAAAGGATTTGTCAACACCGACAATATCGATTTCAATTTCCCTACCCGCTTCCAAACCGTCATCGTAAAAATAGGAGAACTCAAATCGTTGGCCTGGGTAGAATTCATCCTCGGTGACCAAATATTCGTTAAAATCGAAATCGAACAGATAAAAGTCAACCCTATCAGGGGCATCCGTATATGAAACAATGACCTCCGTTTCATCTCCCCCGAACAGGCCGCCCTCTCCTTGGATAAGGGAATCGATGGGAACGGTCGGCACATACTGGGAAGTGGCCGAATAGCGTTCCCCGTTATAGACAATCGATAGTGTGAGCGCTCCCTCCAATAGAAAACGGGTATCCAAAGCCACTTCATAGAATCCCGACCCAGGTTCATTTTCCTGTAAGACCGCTGAAAAACCCGTAAGTTCATTGGTAATGGTAGCTTCTTCCAAAATAGCGGGCTCAATTTGCCCGAAGAACGAGCTGCTCAGCGTGGCCCTCAATTGAAAAACGGTGGTGGGTTGCGATGTGTCGGTGATGCGCTGGAGGGCATCAACGACCAATCTCGATCGATCCGTTGGCACGGTCACTTCAATGACATCTTCACATCCGAGCAACAATCCCAAAACGATGATCAGGAGTATTTGCTTTTTCATCCTGTTAAAATTTAAAATTATAGGTCACGGCCGGCACGATTCCAAAAATGGAAGTACGTATGGCCTCATTGGCTCCGGTATCCTGATTTCTTCTAAAATTGATGGAAGCGGCATTCTTTCTGCTGTACAGGTTATAGATGCTGAAAACCCATTCTGCCTGTTTTTTTCTGCCTTTGTTCTTCCTTGGCGTAAGGGTTGCCGCTACATCGAGACGGTGGTAAGCGGGCAACCTTTCCTTGTTGCGCAAACCGTAATAAGGAATGCTCAGGCCCTGAAATTCGAACTGCCCTATGGGATAGTTTGTTGGCTGTCCGGTCTGGAACACAAAATTCGAATTGAAGCTCCATTTTTCATTGAGCCCGTAACTCCCGTAAAAGGAAATATCCTGTGGTTTATCGTATGGCGTGTTGTACCATTCCCCAAAATTTATCCCGGTTTCACTTCCGTTTCTGCCGGGGGTACGCTGCTCCGACTTTGATAGGGTATACGCCAGCCAACCTTGGAAACGCCCTTCATTTTTTCGAAGCAGCAGTTCGAGGCCATAGGCCCTTGCCTCACCATTTAAGATTACCTGTTCAATGGCGTCGTTTGCGATGAGATTTGCGCCATCGATATAATCGATCCTGTTTTGGATATCCTTGTAAAATACTTCCGTTTCCAGTGTGTAATCTCCGCCTCCGAGATTTTTGAAATATCCAAAGGCATATTGATCCAACAATTGCGGCTTTGCAAAAGGCCCGCTTGGAGTCCAAACATCCAAGGGGGTTGGGGAGCTGGTATTGGAAAGTAAATGAAGGTACTGGGCCAATCGGGTGTAACTGGCCTTCAACGAACTCTCGGTATTCAGCGTATAGGACAAAGAGACCCTTGGCTCGAGATTGTTGAAGGTTGCCAGCGTTTGGTTTTTAGCATTTACCGTGGCGATGGGGACTGCCTCCCGATAGATTAAAAGGGCAGGATCAAAGAATACGGCTTCATTATTTTCGTACACATTGATCTCATCTTGACCCAGTCTTATGAAATTGCTCCATCGGAGTCCGTAACCAAGGCTCAAGTTGGGGCTCAGGTCATGTTTGACATCGATATAGGCGGCCAGTTCATTGGCATATTTTCTCACCAATTGATCTTCTATAATACCTGAAGTACTATTACTGGGCTCTATTTTGCCGGGATTGAATTGGTAATATATGTTGTTCACCCCATAATTCACCTGCAATTTATCGGTGACGTAATGTTTCAGGTCATATTTCAAATTGAAATTTCGGATGCCGGAATTCCAGTTGAAGCCAACGAAGTCTAATTTCAACCCGTAATAATAGTCGGAATAAATCAGGGAAAGGTTTGAAAACAACTTGTTGGAAAATAGGTGGTTCCATCTAAAATTCCCGACGGCATTACCATAGGTATTTTCAAACGTGCCACTGATACCAAAAACATCCCGTCCAAAATAGCCAGAAAGATAGATACTGTTACGACTGTCGAGATTAAAATTGATCTTGGTATTCAGGTCGTAAAAATAGGCCGTATTGTCTTGATTGAACAGAGGGAGGAACAAATGCGCATAGGAGGCACGACCCCCGATCAAAAAAGCGGCCTTATCTTTGATGATCGGGCCTTCCACCAGTAAACGACTGGCTACGGCACCGAGTCCGCCATTGACCTTGAATGCCTTACTATTGCCCTCCTTTTGAAAAATATCTAGGACCGAGGAAACCCTGCCGCCATAACGCGCTGGGATACCACCTTTATACAATTTTATGTCCTTGATGGCGTCCGGGTTAAAAACGGAGAAAAATCCGAACAGGTGGGAGGAATTGAAAATGGTGGCTTCATCCAATAGAATAAGGTTCTGGTCTACCGAGCCTCCCCTTACATTGAATCCAGAAGCCCCTTCGCCTGCATTGGTAACTCCGGGTAGCAACAGAATGGACTTGATGACATCGGCTTCGCCCAATATGACCGGGATTTTTTTAATGGTTTCGACCGAAAGGGCATTGACGCTCATTTGGGGCGTCCTGACATCCATTTTCTCCACATCTTCGGTGACGACCACTTCGTCCAACTGTTCCGCTGCTTCGATCATCTGAAAGTTAATCTGCAGGTTGGAGGTCAACTCCAAATCTTGCGATATGGTTTGAAAACCCAAATAGCTCAACTGCAATCTATAGGTACCTTCGGGGAGGGTAATGGAATAAAAACCGTATTCATTGGTGGTCACACCGGTCTGCAACTCGGGTACTGCGATGGTGACCCCAATCAGTGTTTCGTTGCTGGAAGCTTCGGTGACGGTGCCGCTTATGGTAAATCTTTGTTGTGCGAAAGAAATTACAAAACAAAAGAAAGCCAGAACCACAGCAATTTTCGTGCGAGGGAACATCAAATGCAATTTTTTTTCAAAAGTAATGGGGTTAGACCGCACATAAAAAAGCTTAACAGTTTTTTGGGAAAGTAAAACCCCCGCTTTTAAACCGGGGGCCTGTTATCATATTTCGTATTGACCTAGCCTTCGATCTGTTCCAAGATATGGTTGAAGGTCTGGCTTGGCCTCATGGCCTTGCTCATCAGGTCAATATCGGGTTGGTAATAACCACCGATATGTTGTTCCTTTCCTTGGGCATTTTCGAGCTCGGCAACAATTTTACTTTCACTCGCTTTCATGGCCCCTGCAATCTTCTCAAAAATGGATTTCAATTTTTGGTCCTTGTTCTGCGTGGCCAAGGCTTCGGCCCAATACAGCGCCAGATAAAAGTGGCTTCCGCGTGTATCCAATTCCTTCACTTTTCTCGAAGGTGATTTGTTGTTGTCGAGGAACTTTTCCGTTGCACTATCGAGGGCGTCGCCCAAAATACGTGCTTTGAGGTTGCCGTATTTTTCACCATAAAATTCGAGCGAAACCCCAAGTGCCAAAAATTCGCCCAATGAATCCCAACGCAAATGGCCCTCTTCGAGAAATTGTTCAACATGTTTGGGTGCTGAGCCGCCGGCCCCGGTCTCAAAAAGCCCGCCGCCATTCATCAAGGGTACGATCGACAACATTTTTGCGCTCGTACCTACTTCCAAGATGGGAAAAAGGTCGGTAAGGTAATCCCTTAGCACGTTTCCTGAAACTGAAATGGTGTTTTTGCCCTGTGTGATCTGTTCCAGCGTAAATTCGGTGGCCTTGATGGGGGAAAGGATACGGATATCCAATCCTTTGGTGTCGAGGCCAGGTAGGTAATGGTTCACTTTTTTGATCAATTCCCTATCATGTGCACGATCTTTGTCAAGCCAAAAAATGGTAGGGTCGTTGGTGGCCCTGGCACGGGAAACCGCCAATTTGATCCAATCTTGGATCGGGGCATCTTTTACTTGGCACATCCTCCAAATATCTCCCGTTTCAACTTCATGGGCAAGAAGAGTGGCACCCGAGTTCAGGTCGATGACCTTGACGGTCCCATTTTTTTGGATTTCAAATGTTTTATCGTGGGAACCGTATTCTTCGGCTTTCTGTGCCATGAGCCCAACATTGGCTACAGAGCCGATGGTTTTGGGATCCAGGGCTCCATGTTTTTTGCAGAAATCGATGGTAGCGGTGTAAATGCCTGCATAACTGCTATCCGGGATAACGACTTTGGTATCTTGTAATTTTCCTTTGCTGTCCCACATTTTGCCGGATGTCCGAATCATGGCGGGTACGGAGGCATCGATGATCACATCGCTGGGGACATGAAGGTTGGTGATGCCTTTTTCAGAATTTACCATGGCAAGGGACGGACCGGTCTGAAGATCTTGTTGTATTGCCGCTTCTATTTTTTGTTTTTCTTGTGGGGGAAGTTCCTTGATTTTGGTCAACAGGTTCTCCATCCCATCATTGGCATTGATGCCGGCCCGATCAAGAATGCTTCCGTATTGATCGAAAACATCGGCGAAGTAGGCCTTTACGGCATGGCCAAAAATGATGGGATCCGATACCTTCATCATGGTGGCCTTGAGATGGATCGAAAAAAGGACGCCTTTTGCTTGGGCATCGGCGACCTGCTCTTTCAAAAAAGCGACCAGGGCCTTCTTGCCCAATACCGATGCGTCGATGATCTCTCCAGGTAAAAGGTCAATTTTTCCCTTGAGTACCACTTCGCTGCCGTCTTTGGTGTACAAGGCGACTTTCACAGCGGTGGCATTGGGGACGGTCAACGATTTTTCGTTCGCCTTGAAATCACCTGATGCCATGGTGGCGACATGGGTTTTTGAATCTGGGCTCCAAGCGCCCATGGAGTGGGGGTTCTTTTTGGCATAATTCTTTACCGCCCTTGGGGCACGACGGTCTGAGTTGCCTTCCCTTAGCACCGGATTTACGGCACTTCCCTTAATTTTATCGTAACGTGATTTTATGTCTTTTTCTTTTTCATCCTTCGGCTGATCCGGGTAATCGGGTAGAAGGTAACCCTTAGACCGCAGTTCTTTTATCGCTTCCTTCAATTGAGGTATCGAGGCGCTGATGTTTGGCAATTTGATGATGTTGGCATCTGGATCTTTGGCCATTTCCCCCAATATCGATAAATCATCTGCCAGCCTTTGGGCGGGTTCAATAAAATCGGAAAAAGCGGCGATTATTCTCGCTGTCAAGGAGATGTCCTTGGTTTCAATATCGATTCCCGCAGTTTTCGTGAAGGCCTTCACTATGGGTAAAAAAGACTGGGTGGCCAGCGCAGGCGCTTCATCCGTAAGGGTATAGTAAATCTTGGGCATTAACGTTGGTTGTTTTTGTTCGGTGAGGGGCAAATATACAATTTATGGTACAAAAAAAGGGGAGGAGACCAAACTTTACCTGAGATGAAATGATCGGGTTATTACCATCGTATCACGGCCTTGAAAGTATGGGAAGGGTTGCAAAAACAAAAGCCATATCATTGTACGGATACATTGACATGGCTTTTTTGAAATAGCTGGTAAACTGTTTGTTTCACCCTAAAGTAAAACCGCAACCATTGATTGCATTTACACCACTATCTCCACGTTTGAAATACTTTTGACCCCAATCCTGAAATCAAGGTTCAAGTATGTACTTCTTCCCACCGCCCTAAAACATTTGAGCCGTTGGTGAAATCGAAATTTCAGTTGGGCCGCATGATTTCACAAAGCTTTGCTTTTGGGTTTTATCCCTTGGCACCTTGATCGTTTTTTCCTTAAATCGTGTTGCCACTTTTTTTGGTCAAAACTGAAACGACAGTATAAATAACGTGAACTTTATAGCGATTAAACGATGATTCTTGATAGAACCGTTTTTTAATCACATCTAAAGATAAGGGAATGATCCTTGAAAACACAATTATTTAACAAATTTAAAATCAACACCTTATCAACGCGATATATGAACAATTGTTAATAAAAAACGTCCCTTGAAAAAGGGACGTTTAGCTTCGTTTTTTTTGTGGGCACTACGATCGAATTTCTTTGATTCTTGCCTTTTTGCCGGTAAGGCCTCTGAAGTAGAAGATTCGTGCTCTTCGTAACCTTTCCTTTTTTGTTGACCTCGATCTTCTGCAATGCGGGCATGTTGATTGGGAAAATACGCTCCACACCTACGGTTCCCGACATTTTGCGAATAGTGAAGGTTTCCGTTGAACCAGATCCCCTTCTTTGGATCACCACGCCTTTAAAAAACTGTGTCCGTGTTTTTTCACCTTCCTTGATCTCGTAATAAACGGTTATCGTATCCCCGGAAGAAAAATTCGGAAATTCCTTTTTGGCGACAAACTCGTTCTCTACAAAATTTATTAATGATTCCATGGTTATGATTTTCTGTGTTGGTCAATATCAACATTCACGATTCTCGTCAGAGGTTAATTTAACAGGTTGCAAAAATAGTCTATATATTAGAACCAACAAGCGATTTTCACAAAATTTTGCCTTGGGGATGATGGGTTATTGCAAAAGATCGGGCCTGCGTTCCCTGGTATGCTTTAGCGCCTCCTCCTCTCTCCATTCCTCAATTTTGGCCGTATGGCCGCTCAACAATATTTCGGGCACCTGCATGCCCTTGTATTCTGAAGGTCGGGTGTATACCGGGGGCGCAAGTAAATTGTCTTGGAAGCTATCGGTAAGGGCCGAAGTTTCGTTGCCGAGCACTCCCGGTATAAGTCGAATGATCGTATCGCAGAGCACCGCTGCCCCTAGCTCGCCCCCTGACAGCACATAATCACCGATAGAGATCTCCTTGGTGATCAGCCAATCCCGCACCCTTTGGTCTACCCCTTTGTAATGACCGCATAAAATGATCAGATTTTCCTTGAGCGACAGCTGGTTGGCCATTTTCTGGTTCAGGGTTTCGCCATCGGGTGTCATATAGATCAGCTCGTCATAATGGCGCTCTGCTTTGAGTTTGTCGATGCATTTATCGATGGGTTCGATCATCAGTACCATTCCAGCCCCACCACCAAACTGATAATCATCAACCTGGTTGTAACTATTGTCGGTATAATCCCTCAAATTATGCAAATGTACTTCTACCAAGCCCTTGTCAATGGCCCGTTTCAAAATCGAGGCTTCGAACGGACTCTTTAAAAGTTCTGGCAGCACGGTTATGATGTCGATACGCATGAGGGAGAGTGATTTGGTTGCTATTGTGCCGTCCAAAAATAATGAAAACAATGCACATCCTTTTGCCAACCCAATCTTTCATAAAGCTTTTGTGCCGGATTATCAATGGCAGTTTCCAATGCAAGGCCCTTAAAACCGGATGTTTTACAGAAGTCCTTGGCATGGTTGAGCAAGGATTCCCCAACACCTTTGCCCCTAAGGGCGTCTATAACGAACAAATCGTTGAGGAGATATACAGGAGCCATCGATACCGACGAGAACAATGGGTACAATTGTGTAAATCCAACAGCATGGCTTCCCTGCATGGCCAAAAAAATCACAGACTCGTTGTGCTGCAGCCTTTGGCGTAGGAATTTCTTGGCTTCCTCGAGGTTCGAAGGTTGTTTGTAGAATATCCGGTATGCATCGAAAAGCGGTAATATCAGGGGAAGGTGATTCGGGTTTGCTCTAATGATATCGACCATGGGAAAAGAAAAAACTCCTTGCGGAGTTTTTATTTGGGTTTTTTGTACTTGTTGATTTCATCCTGTAATTGCCTGCTTATCTTTTGTTCCCTTTCCAAGGCCCTTCTGCGATGGTCTTCATATTCCAATTCCAGTTCGGATAAACTCGTCCTGGCCTCCTGGGTCAGGATATTGCTATTTCTAAACTTGTAGATAAAGAACAACAACATCACCAGCAAACCGGCAATCAAGGTCCACAGTATAAAATTATAGGTGGCTTTCGCCACTTGTATGCCCAAAAAAGACATGCTGTCCTTTTCATCGCTGACAGCCGCGAGGTTGCCTGTGGTCTCCTCCAATTTATTGTTCAGGGAAACGATAGTGGTTTCATGACCCGCGATGGTGGCTTGCAATTCGCTCGTAATCTTGTTTACGGCCGTAAGCGAATCAAGTACGTTCTTCCGTAATTTGTAGAGATTGCTTTCTCTAACTACCTCGTAGCGAACGCCATCGGCCCTGTAGTTTCCTGATTTAGTAAAGATATAATCGAACTGACTACTGATCGGCCCATTGTCCAGCGATAAGTTTTCTTCCGGTGCTGCAGCCTCTTGTGCAAATTGTAGGTTAAGGGTCAACAAGGTGGTCAAAATACATAATATTCTTAAACCTTTCATTTTTGAGTGGGTGCTAAGTTGTAATTAATTTAATAGGATTTAGAGTGGACTAAAGTAAGCCATTATAACCAATTACGAAAAAAAATGGGACTTTAGCCGTTGAAAGACAGGTTTCCTTTCAATTTATTGCATGTGCATCACATCCTAAAATGGTTGAAATCATAGTTGTGGACTGCATCCAAAACCAAACATGGCTCTATTAATAATAGGTAAACCGACGAACTTTGGCGATGTATTTGGCCAATCGTATCACTTGGTGTGAATAGCCATATTCGTTGTCGTACCAAATATATAGAATGATATTCTTTCCATTATTGGACACAATGGTGGCCGTACTGTCATATATGGATGGGGCAGAGGTGCCTACTATATCGGAGGATACAATTTCCTTGCTCAAGGAATACTTGATTTGCTCGACAAGATCTCCCTCCAAAGCATATTTCTTTAAAATGGTGTTTACCCCGTCGATGGAGGTCTTGTTGTTCACTTGAAGGTTAAGGATGGCCAAAGAGCCATTGGGAACCGGAACGCGAATCGCATTTGATGTCAATTTGCCCCTCAAACCTGGCAAAGCTTCTGCAACAGCCTCGCCGGCACCGGTTTCGGTGATGACCATGTTCAAGGCGGCCGCCCTTCCCCTTCTGTGCTTGCCATGCATATTGTCCATGAGGTTTTGGTCGTTGGTGTAAGCATGTATCGTTTCCAAATGACCCTTTTCAATGCCCAGCGAGTCATCGATGACTTTTAAAATAGGGCTGATCGCATTGGTAGTACAGGAAGCGGCGGAAAATAGATGGGTTGTATCGGGATCATGTTCGTTGTGGTTGACTCCGTGAACGATGTTAGGCATCCCCTTTCCGGGCGCGGTGAGCAAAACCTTTGAAACCCCTTTTGCCTTGAGATGTCGCGAGAGTTGGCGTTGATCTCGGAAAGCGCCGGTATTATCGATGATCAAGGCTTCGGAAATTCCAAATTTAGAATAGTCCGGTTCTTCTGGGGCCGTGGCGCTCAATACAAATACGGTGGTTCCGTTGATGACCAACGCCATGTTGTCTAGATCCACATTCACGGTACCCATGAATTTGCCATGGATGGAGTCGGTACGCAGCAAACTTGCCCGTTTTTCGAGGATGTCCTCTGTAATGGGTCCCCGAGTAACGATGGCCCTTAATCGCAATTGATTTCCTTTACCTGTTTTCGCCATGAGTTCACGGGCCACCAATCGGCCTATTCTTCCAAAACCGAAGAGTACCACATCTTTGGGCTCCAGGATTTTGCTTTTGTTGGCGCCTTTGAGCTTGTCGATTACAAATCCCTTGACCTCGTCATATCCATTATCATCGGAATGGTATTCATAGGTCAACTTGCCGATATCCAATTTTGATGGGGGAAGTGGCATATCGTTGATAGCCCTAAGTATTTCCACAGAGTCGAAAATAGAAATCGGTTTTTGCACGAACGCACCGGCATATTCATGCAGGTTGATGATATCGCTCACGTTCTTATCGATGACTTGATTCTTGAACAATACCACCTCAATGGATTTGTCGTACCATAAATCACTGGTGATTTTGATAAACTCGGTAGTTGCCTTTCTGCGGTCTGCTTGGAAGGCCAATTCTTTTTCGTAGGTGCTGATCTGTGACATTTTTTACGGTTTTGTTGCTGGGGGCTGATTGTAAAATTACAGAAATGATTGATTCTTTGGGGAGCAAACAAAAAAAACGCCCCTTTTGGAGCGTTCCTGTTCAATGCAGAAGGACCTTATTGAAAGATCAACCTTTCACGTTCCCCTTTTTCATTCAGCATGGTGATGCTGGTTTTGCCATATCTTGATATTTTACCGAAAAGTACTTTGGCATCCTGAATGTCGTCGATATCTTCATCATCCACGGAGATCAGAATTTTGTTTTCAAGACCATAGCCCCTATAGGTTTCAGGTACGCCTACAATTTTCACCCCTTTTTTGGTCTTGAACATCTTGCGGTCATTTTCGGTTAGGTTTTTTACGGTCAATCCCATAACGGGTAGATCAATAGTCTGCAACTCGGTCAATTTTACGGGCATGGTGAGCTCGTCCCCATTACGGGCCACGGTGACGTTGACCACATCACCTGGTCTTTTGGCCGATAAATAGCCTGTAAGGTCCGGAAAGCGTCTGATTTTTACATTATCGATCATTTTAATGACATCGCCCACCTGCAATTTGGCAGCCTCTGCACCCGATTCTTCCTGAATTTCACTGATATATACCCCTTCAATTTCATCGATACCATTTTCCATGGCATATGGTGTATTGGTCTGTGGGGTACTGATACCCAAAATTCCCTTCAATACGTTGCCGTATTCCAAAATGTCGTTTACTACCTTTTTGGCTATGTTGCTCGGGACAGCAAAGGAATAACCGACATATGATCCCGTTTGGGATGAAATCGCGGTATTGATGCCCACCAGATCCCCGTTCGTATTTACAAGGGCTCCTCCGCTGTTGCCGGGGTTCACTGCCGCATCGGTTTGGATGAACGATTGGTTTCTTCCAAGATCTCGGGCCTTGGCACTGATGATGCCTGCGGTAACCGTGGAGGTTAGATTAAAAGGGTTGCCAACGGCCAACACCCATTCCCCGATTTTGGTATTGTCAGAATCGCCAAATGCCAGATATGGTAATTTTTCGTCAACTGTTATTTTAAGCAAGGCAATATCGGTATTGGGGTCGGTGCCCACCAGTTCGGCTTCATAACTCTTGTTATTGTTCAGGGTCACCTGCAACTGGCTTGCATTGGCGACCACATGGTTGTTCGTAACGATATAACCGTCAGACGAAATAATGACCCCTGATCCTACGCCAATCTGGGGCCTCGATTCTGATTGTGAGCCGAAGAAAAAGTCACTCAAACTTCTGGGGCCTGAATTAGCGGTCACATTTTTTACGTGGACCACCGCGTTGACGGTATTTTCTGCGGCCACGGTAAAATCAACTTCATTGATTCCCGCACCTTTGGCAGAGGTTGGGGTAAGACTAGTGTTAAAAACTGATGCCCCGGTCTCAGCTGGCAATAGCGCGTATTGGGTATTTTCAAAAAAGAGTTTATAAGCCCCCAAAGTTACCGCGCCGGCAAAAATGGAAACCAAAAGTAAGCTGCCAATTTTTCTCATAGTCAAATTTGATTTTATAATTCAACAGTAAAATTAATCGATTTCCGTGCCCGATTTTTGAGTTTAACGA
Source organism: uncultured Flavobacteriaceae bacterium (assembly GCA_963710535.1). GTDB lineage: Bacteria > Bacteroidota > Bacteroidia > Flavobacteriales > Flavobacteriaceae > Pelagihabitans. Next base: position 469,219 of record CAVQAW010000008.1, on the reverse strand, counting down.
CTTTTTAACGGCCAATTTTTCCTTAAATTAAATCCTATCTTTGTACTTCATTTCGACCTATGCTGCTGCATTTTTATAAATATCACGGGACCGGTAACGATTTTATTATGATCGACAACCGAGGGGAACACTTTCCTAAGCAGGAAGTGGCACTGGTCGCATTTCTTTGTGATAGACATTTTGGAATAGGGGCAGATGGTTTGATTTTGTTGGAAACCGATTCCGAGGTCGATTTCAGCATGGTCTATTACAACTCGGATGGCCACCCCGGCAGTATGTGCGGCAATGGAGGAAGGTGCATGGTAGCGTTTGCCAAACATTTGGGCATGATTGGTGAAAGTACCGTTTTCCGTGCCGTTGATGGACTTCATGAAGCGAGTATCGATGCCATGGGAAGAGTGAGCCTAAAGATGCAGGATGTCGCGGAAATCAAACAGAAGCCTAACTACCTGTTCTTGGATACGGGATCCCCGCACCATGTGCAATTGGTGGCAAACTTGGCAGACATGGATGTGCGAGCGGAAGGGGCCAAACTGCGTTATGGGCTTTATGGAAAAAAAGGCTGTAACATCAATTTTGTGGAAGCTGTCGGTACCGATTCATACAAGGTAAGGACCTATGAACGGGGGGTGGAGGATGAAACCCTTTCCTGTGGTACAGGGGTAACCGCGGTGGCCTTGGCCATGCACCATATGAACAACACCAAATCGAATAAAATTACATTGCAAGTAGTTGGAGGGGAACTTCAAGTGCGTTTTGATGAAAATTCGAAAGGGTACCATAATGTGTGCCTGATCGGGCCGGCCGAAATGGTCTTTAAAGGGGAAATCGAATGGAAAGGTTAAAAGGAAGACATGTTTACCTTCGGGCTTTGGAACCGGATGATCTGGAGTTCCTATACCTTTTGGAAAACGACCCGAACATCTGGGAAATCAGCGGTACCATTACACCCTATTCTAAACACGTCTTGAGACAATATCTCGACAATGCACATAGGGATATATACGATGTGAAGCAGTTGAGATTGGCCATCTGTAAGCATGATGGTGCGATGGTTGGGCTGATCGATCTTTTTGATTTTGATCCGAAAAACCATCGTGCGGGCATCGGAATCGTTGTGATGGAAACCCATGAGCGCAACAAAGGGGTCGGATCTGAAGCGATAGCCCTTCTGTTGGACTATGCTTTTTCTTCGTTAGACCTGCGTCAAATATTTGCGAATGTAGGCGCAGACAATCAAGCGAGCGTGCACCTCTTTAAAAAAATCGGTTTTCGGGAAGTGGGCATCAAAAAAGATTGGATTTTCCATCATGGAGCCTATAAAGATGAAATATTGTTCCAAAAAATACACGCTTAGCCATGTACTTCAAAAAAATATTGTTTGCCATTGTGATGCTGGGCCTATTGGCCGGCGGCTTTTTTACCTATAAGGTATACCATGCCATCTTTTCGCCCAATACAAAGTTCACAACGGATGAAGAGTTGGTTTATATCCCGTCCGATGCCGAATTCGGACAGGTTTCCCTATTGCTCGAGCCCTATCTTAAAGATATGGCCACCTTTGAGCAACTTGCGGTGCGAAAGGGTTATACGGCGAACGTAAAAGCGGGGAAATATGCCCTAAAAAAGGGAATGAACAACAACGAAATCATCAATACACTGCGAAGCAACAATATCCCCATCAATGTTTCCTTCAACAATCAGGAACGATTGGAAAATTTAGCGGGCCGGATAGCCGTTCAGATCGAAGCCGATAGCCTGGCGTTGCTGAAGGCGATGAAAGATCCCGATTTTTTAAGTGCAAATGGACTCGATGAGGCCAATGAACTGATACCATACCTTCCAAACAGTTATGAATTTTTTTGGAACACCTCTGCCGAAAAGTTCAGGGACCGGATGCTTCAGGAATACAAAAGATATTGGACGGAAGACAGGATATCCAAAGCCAAAGCCCAAGGTTTGACCCCTTCACAAGCCGTTACATTGGCATCGATAGTGCACAAGGAGACGGCCAAGGTAGACGAGCGCCCGAGGGTGGCCGGACTATATTTGAACAGATTGAAACAGAATATAGCCTTACAGGCCGATCCCACCGTGATCTTCGCCTTGAAGCAACACACCCATAATTTCGATACGGTCATCAAAAGGGTGTTGTACAAAGACCTCGAACTGGATTCCAGGTATAATACCTACAAATACTCCGGATTGCCACCAGGGCCCATCACCATGCCTGATATTTCAGCAATCGAAGCTGTTTTGAATCCTGAAAAACATGATTATTTATACATGGTCGCCAATGTGGAGAACTTCGGTTACCATAAATTCGCAAAGGACTTGGCGCAGCACAACCGAAATAAGGTGCAGTATATCCAATGGATAAATTCACAAGGCATAAACAGATAGGCAATTGGTCCCAACTTTGGCACATGTTAACTAAAATTGTATATTTTTAACGAATCATTGTGGAATCCTGACCCAAGTCGGACATATCTTTGACCAGTGAAATTTAAGCAGGCTCTTTTTTGGCCGTAAGTCTTAAGAAAACAAAAGATATGGGAAGATGTGTCTTCTTTTTTTGTTCACTTGTAATTTTGTTGATTTTTACGGCTTTTGGCTTCAGAGCGCCAAATGTCAGTGTTCCGGAAAGTCTTAGGGTCACCCAGCCAACAGAATGTTTATTCCCCCAACAATTAGCGATTTTCACTTCAAACCTAAAAGCTCCTCCTTTTCTGGGAACTTCCTATGTCGGTTTTAAGGAAGCATTGGCTTTCAAAGAATCACAGGGCAATTACTTCATAATGAACACTTTGGGCTATCTAGGGAAATACCAGTTCGGTATCGGCACCCTGCAGCTGATGGGCGTGTACAATACGACCCGGTTCCTGAACGATCCCGAGCTTCAAGAGAAGGTATTTTACACCAATATGTCGCGAAACAAATGGATCTTGCGCAAGGATATCCAGCGATTCGTCGGCAAGCACATTGCCGGGGTGGAAATAACCGAGTCGGGCATGTTGGCCGCAGCACATTTGGCCGGTCCGGGCAACGTTAAGAAATACCTGCGTTCATGGGGTCAAATCGATACCACCGATGCTTATGGTTCGGCGGTTTCCTTGTATATCCGGAAATTTTCAGGGTATGACCTTTCGCATGTTGCACCCAAAAAAAATCCGAAGATTTAAGGCCTGTATATCAAATGCGGTATTTGGGGCAAGACTTTGTTCCCGTTTAGGACGGGAATCAAATATGGAAATGGAATGGACCCTGGCACTTATGCCGGGGTTCATTTTTTTTTTGGATTGGCATCCAAAATGTTATGGCCTCTAAGCCGAAATGATGAATATCGTGGGCCTTTTATGCAATTCTACCGTGACATGTTTCCATTCGGCAATGGGTTTGGTCGCGATGAATTCGGTTGACAGCGTAATGTCACAGGCCACACAAAGCAGGGTTGTCATGCCGAGGGTCTTGATCAGTTCTGCCAATAATTTATCATTTCTATAGGGGGTTTCGATAAAGAGCTGGCTTTGGTTTTCCTCTTTGGCGATGCGTTCCAGCTGTTTTATCTTTTTCTTGCGATCGGTCGATTCAATGGGCAAATAGCCGTTAAAGGCGAAATTTTGACCATTCATGCCACTGGCCATCAGTGCCAATACGATGGAAGAGGGCCCTACCAGAGGCACCACCTGTATCCCCAGCCGATGCGCCATTTTCACCACCTCCGCACCCGGATCTGCAATGCCTGGGCAGCCAGCTTCCGATAAAATACCAATATCGTGCCCTTCCAAACAGGGATTCAACAAATTGGGAATGGTCTCAAGTTCGGTATATTTATTGAGCGTCTCCAAAGAAAGATCGGGTTGGGATTTTCGAGGACTTATTTTTTTGATGAAGTGCCTGGCCGATTTTTCATTCTCAACGATATAGTAATCGATATTTTCAATGGCCCGTTTGATCGAAATGGGCAAGACTTCCAAGGGTTCTGTTTCCCCTAAAGTGGTGGGAATCATGTATAATTTGCCCTTTTTACCGGTTTCTTTTGCCATTTAGTTTGATTTTGTCTCAAATTTATGGGCAATCGCTTCGCAAGCCCGATCAATCATCCAATATATCCGCTCAAAGCCATCGACACCTCCATAGTAAGGATCTGGTACTTCACTTGGTTGATCTGGCACTTCCGCCATCAACAGCTTTATTTTGGCCCGGTGGGCTGGATTTTGGCTCATGCTAAGGATTTTTTGGTAGTTGCTTTTGTCCATGACATAGATATGGTCAAATAAATCCAAATCGTCGGGAACGATTATCCTGCAGCGTTGTTGGCTAATGTCGATTCCATATCTGGAAGCTACCGCAACACTTCGTTTATCAGGCATTTTTCCGATATGATAATTGCCCGTGCCTGCCGAGTCTACCTGCACCAAAGCCGGGTCGACCTTAGCGCGCAAAACGCCTTCGGCGATTGGGGAACGGCAAATATTACCGAGACATACCATTAAAACTTTCGTAACCATAACTTTTTACGAGAATTTCTTGGACAGGTCGTCTATGTATTTTTTGAATTGTTTATCGGTTTCGGCCAGGTTATCTACGGTCTTGCAAGCATGCAGCACCGTGGCGTGATCTCTTTTTCCTATTTGAGAACCAATGCTGGCCAATGAAGCCTTGGTAAATTTTTTAGCAAAGAACATGGCCAATTGCCTTGCTTGTACAATGTGCCGTTTACGGGTCTTGGATTGCAGAGTGGCGACATCCATTTCGAAATAATCGGAAACCACTTTCTGAATATAATCGATGGAGACCTCACGTTTGGTATTCTTCACAAATTTCTCGACCACCATTTGGGCCAGTTCCAGGGTCACTTCCTTTTTGTTGAACGAGGATTGTGCTATCAATGAGATGATGGCACCTTCGAGTTCCCTGATGTTGGTCTTGATATGCTTTGCGACGTAGTCGACGATTTCATCGGGCATTTCAACCCCATCTCGGTATAATTTGTTTTTGAGTATCGATACCCGGGTTTCATAGTCAGGCGTCTGCAGTTCGGCCGAAAGGCCCCATTTGAAACGCGACAATAGCCGTTGTTCTATGTCCTGCATGTCTACCGGTGCCTTATCTGAGGTCAGGATAACCTGTTTTCCGTTTTGGTGCAAATGGTTGAAGATGTGGAAAAAAACATCTTGGGTACCCGACTTGCCCGAAAGGAACTGCACGTCATCAATGATCAACACATCGATAAGTTGGTAAAAATGGATAAAATCGTTCCGGGTGTTCTTCTTGACCGATTCAATATATTGTTGGGTAAACTTTTCCGCAGAAATATAGAGCACCGTGCGCTCCGGATACTTATCCTTTATCTCTACCCCGATGGCATGCGCCAAATGGGTCTTGCCCAGACCAACACCACCAAAGATGAGCAAAGGATTGAAAGAGGTGCCGCCAGGCTTGTTGGCCACGGCCATCCCCGCGGATCTCGCCAAACGGTTGGAATCCCCTTCCAAAAAATTGTCGAAGTTATAATTGGGATTGAGTTGGGATTCTATTTTGATGTTCCTGATGCCAGGAATTACGAAAGGGTTTTTTAGTTCCGGATTTTTTGACTTGATGGGCACATCCATTTCCTGAGGCGTCATACTTCCTCTGTTGGAACTTGGAATTTTTTCCGTAAAGGGCTCCCTATTGCCATAGGTGTTCTCCATTTTAATGATGTACACCAATTTTGCGGTTTCCCCCAATTCCTTGGTGAGCGCTACTTTCAACAACTTTACGTAATGCTCTTCGAGCCATTCATAAAAGAACTTGCTGGGCACTTGTATGCTCAATGCATTTTCAGACAACTTAACGGGCCTGATAGGCTCAAACCATGTTTTGAATGCCTGCGGTTGGATATTATCTCGGATAAAAGCCAAACAATTGTTCCATACGGAATTAGCAGTAACACTCATTCTAAAGTTCTCTTATTTTGTTGGTTAGTATTTTAACAGTCAGTAGGACGAAATCAGGACGGAGCGGACCTGCTTTTCAAAGTGGGACAAATATGTGAACAAAAAAGCTAAAAAAAAAATGTATTACCATTGAATTTCCGATTTTTTTTCACCATGTTCGGTCGTTGATTTGTACTTCTTTAAATATAAATCTTTTAGACCAAAGAATATGGATTTTAATGAATTTTCTTTTCGGGTACGCTATTCCGAAACCGATCAAATGGGCGTGGTCTATCACGGGAATTATGCGCAATACTTGGAGATGGGAAGGGTAGAGTGGTTAAGGTCGCTTGGAATTTCCTACAAAAGTATGGAAGAAAATGGCATTATGCTTCCCGTAATTTCCCTCCGCATGGATTTCAAAAAATCTGCCACTTATGATGACCTGTTGTTCGTCGATACCAAGTTGAAAAAGACCCCATCCGTAAGGATAGAGTTCGACTATAAAATTTATAACGAAGCAAGGGAAATTTTGGTCGAGGCGAACACCGTTTTGGTGTTTATCGATATGAACAGCAAACGCCCGATCCGCTGTCCGAAATTTTTGCTCGAAAAAATTAAAATGTAACCGAGGACAAGGAGTCTATTTTATACCCCAATTGGTCAAAAGTTCATGTCAACCTTGTAAGATGCGCCCCGGTCATACCCGAAAGAAGTGTTCCGAGCAGGGCGGCATCCTGTTTTCGCACCCCAAGGTTCAGCTCGCAAACACTGCCCATTTTCTGGGAAACTATATTCCAGCCGTGCTGTTTAACAAGTTGCATCAGCTGATCGATACCCCTATAGTCGATCATCACCAGGTACTGGTCCTCAAGCTCACTGACAATGGTTTCGGAGGCTTCCAACGCCATTTTTGCCGTGCTGCGATAGGCGGTGATCAGGCCGCCCTTCCCCAACTTGGTCCCTCCGAAGATGCGAACAACCGCCACCAATGCGTTGGTGAGCGAAAAAGCGTTCAATTGCCCTAAAATGGGGGCGCCGGCAGTATTCCTGGGTTCCCCGTCATCATAGGTGCGATAGTGCTCTCCATCGACGCCTATACGCCATGCATAGCAGATATGGTTCGCCTTTGGATAATTTTTTCGAAGTACTTCGAGGTGGGGCTTCACCTGGTCCTCCATAGTCAAAGGAAAGGCATGGCCAAAAAATTTGCTTCTCTTTTCCTTGAACAATACCACTTCGGATGGTTTCTTTATCGTTTTAAAGCTGTATAACGGCTGCTCCATCAAAATAAAGCGACCAAAATGATGCTTATGACCGCCAAACCAAGACCGGCCCAATTTTTCATGCTCAATTGCTCCTTGAAAAGAAGGATGCCCATCAATGTAGAAAACAACACTGTGCCCACATTGATAATCGTAAAGATCGAGGCGCTGTTCAGCGCTTTGTTTTCAAGGGCCATCAGTAGAAAATGGATGGTGAAATAATTGAAAGAACCAAGAACAATGCCGGCAACAAGATTTTTCGGATTTAACTTTAAGGGATGACGGACGCTTCTGATCAGAATGAAAACGATACCGGTTGTGCCTGCCGCCCCGAATACCACAGTGGAGAATAAAGGGAAATCGGAGGTCGCCATATCAGTGGTCTGTAAAAATTTGATACTTGCATCCACCAAGCCGGATCCCATAAAGAGCAATAGTGGCAATAGCAAGGTTTCCACTTTTACGGTGATGGTCCTGTTCTTAATCGATGCGAAGTAGACCGCGGCCAAGGCCAGTATGATCCCGATGACCTTCAAGGTGCCCAATGTTTCCCCATAAAGGAGCACGCCCATCATTACCGGAATGACCAACGACATTTTGGCTGCAACCGAAGCCACGGAAACGCCCAGGTTCTGTGAGGTTTTGGCCGTGATGTTGAAGACGACTATAAACAGCACGCCCAATGCCAATGTGCCCAAAAACCATGGTTTTGCAGGAAGTGCTGTATAGTTGATCGTGCCATCATAAAAGAAAGTGGCGAAAAAACTGGCTGTAAAATAATTGGTGATGATTGCGTAAAGGGTCTGGATCTTGTATCTGGAAAAAAGCTTGAATATGACGAACAAGGCGCTTGAGAAAAGCACACACATGCTTAGTGGGAACATCTTAGAGTCGTGATTTTAGTTCAACGATGTCTTCACGACCCACCTGAAGGTTCCAACTCCGGATACCCAGTTTTTGTGCGGCTTCGGTATTTTCTTTTGTATCGTCCACAAAAAAGGTCTCTTTGGCCTGCAATCCATTTTCCTCGAGCACAAAACGAAAAATTTCCATGTGGGGTTTCCGAAGGTGAATTTCATGGGACAAATAGAACTTTTCGAAACTGTTTTTGAACCGGTCGAATTTGTTTGCCCCCATGATAACTTGTACATGCGGAATATGAAGTGCATTGGTATTGCTGAGCAAGAATAGCCGGTACTTGCCCTCTTGCGCCAATTTTTCGATGAATTCGAGCCTATGATCGGGAAAATCCAATAACATGGAATTCCAGATTTGGGCGATTTCGGTTTTGGTTGCTTTTGGATAGACCGAAACCAATTCCAACAAAAAGTCATCAGAGCTGATCGCGCCAATTTCATACTGCGCATTGAGCGCATGGAGTTCCGGACCCAAGTTCGGCTGTCCTCCGTATCGTTCCATTTCGCGAACAATGACCCCCTTATCCAGATTGATGAAAATATCGCCAAAATCGAAGATGATGTTTTTAATCATTTCTAAAGTAGTTTAAGGTGTCTTGTCCGATTTTTTGAGTGGTGCTCAGTATGCCTGAAAACTTTGGGGCCTCCAACCCTTGATAGAAGGTCTGGGCACCAGTGAACACCCTGGCCTCATCCCATAGGTCGGCATTGATGAAACGATTGAGGGTCTGGGCACCGCCTTCCACCAGAACACTGCTTATTTGACGTTCATATAGGGCTGCACAGAGCGCAACTGCTATATTTTCCGACCAATCCAACACAACATAATCGATGCCCTTTTGATAGGCGGCGGTGCTGGCCTGCTGCGTGACCATGAGGGTAGGGATACTGCCGTCAAGTACATGATAGCGGCCCTTGATGCGAAGCTCTTTGTCGATGACGATGCGGATGGGGTTCTTGCCTTTCCAATGTCGTACATCGAGTTTGGGATTGTCTTCCAGCACGGTGTCGGTTCCGATCAAGATGGCTTGTTCTTCGCTTCTCCATTGATGTACGCGTTGTCTAGAGACGGTATTGGTAATCCAAAAAGGTTTCGGATCGTTTGCCCTTTTGTCTGGTAAGGGAGCCATAAAACCATCAAGGGTTTGGGCCCATTTTAAGATGATATAGGGTCTACGCTTCTCGTGAAAGGTTAAAAACCTTTTATGGAGTTCCCTACATTCCTTTTCCAAGATACCGATTGAGACCTTGCAACCCGAATCATTGAGTTTCTGGAGGCCTTTCCCAGCGACCTTTTGATGGGGATCCTGGAGGCCGATGACCACTTCGGGGATTTTATGATGTGCTATCAAATCGGCACATGGCGGCGTTTTTCCATAATGCGAACAGGGTTCAAGGGTAACATATAAGGTAGCCTTCATCAAGAGCGATTTATCCCGTACCGAATGGATGGCATTGACTTCGGCGTGCGGACCACCATAGGCACTGGTATATCCTTCGCCTATGATGCGGCCATCGTGAACGATCACGCAGCCTACCATCGGATTGGGTGCTGTGGTGCCCAACCCATTTTTGGCGATTTCCACACAACGAAGCATAAAAGTCTCGTCCTGATTGTTCAAAATGCTATGCGGAGGGTTCTTTATGGGCATGACTTCACTTTCAGCGTATTTGCGATTTTACGATTATGGGCAATTCACGTATCTTCACGCGACAAAAATAGAATATTAATCATGATATTTTTTATGTTCAATGGATAGGGCGGTGATTAGGGAGATCCAGCCCGAAGACAACCTGCAGGTAGCGAAGGTCATCAGAAAAGTTTTGGCAGATCTTGGGGTTCCAAAAGTGGGCACGGCCTATGCCGACAAAGCACTTGATCATATGTTCGAGAATTATAATGTACCCAAGGCCACTTATTTCGTCGTAGAAGAAAACGGAATGATTTTGGGCTGCGCGGGCGTGGCCCAATTGGAAAACTTTGAGGGAAATGTATGTGAACTTCAGAAAATGTATTTTTTGGATGAAGCCAGGGGTAGGGGCTTGGGTAGCAGGATGATCGAGGTGTGTCTTGAAAGGGCTAAATATTTCGGCTTTGAGAAATGTTATCTGGAAACCATGCCCTATATGGAAGCCGCACAGCGTTTGTATGTCAGCAAAGGGTTTACCTATTTAGACCGGCCTATGGGCAATACCGGACATTATTCCTGTCCGGTCTGGATGATAAAAGACCTATAGCGATTGCTTTCAAAGACCTGAAGATTCTTTGCTCATTTTTTCGAATTGCTATGAAACTTTAAAATCCATGCCATGCGGTTAAGTGATATCAAGACCATTTTCCACAAAGAATTGGATGGCATCTATCCAAAGGAGGAGGTCGATAGCTTTTTTCATATGCTGATCATGCATTTTCTAGGGTTGGAACGCTTCGTACTTGCAATGCAACCCTTGCTCACCCTTTCAAAGGAGGAAGAACAGCCCATGTTCGAAGCCTTGAGCGATCTAAAATTGCAAAAACCCGTGCAGTATATTATCGGCAAGGCCCATTTTATGGAAATGGATTTCATGGTGAACGAAGCGGTTTTGATTCCCAGGCCGGAAACAGAAGACCTGGTGCGTTTGATCTTATCCGATTGGGATGCAACCCCACCGCAAAGAGGCCGACCAAACGTTTTGGATATTGGAACCGGAACAGGCTGTATCGCGATTGTCCTTGCCAAGTTGTTTCCCGCCGCGGAGGTATGCGCCATCGACATTTCTGAAAAGGCGCTTGAGTTGGCAGCACAAAATGCCAAAGACAATGAGGTATCCATTGAATTTCAACAGGCCGATATTTTACTGCAGCCTCAGCTGGCACGGAAATTTGACCTGATCGTCTCCAATCCCCCCTATGTTCGGGAATCTGAAAAACCATATATGGGCTCGAACGTAAAAGACTATGAACCCGGTAGGGCATTGTTCGTCCCGGATGAAAATCCTTTGGTTTTTTACAGCGCCATTGTCGATTTCTCGAAACGCCATCTCCGTCATGGCGGTTGTCTTTATTTGGAAATCAATCAATATTTGTCGAAGGAGACCAAAGCGCTTTTGGATGATCGGAATTTTACGGATATTGAACTGCGAAAAGACATTTTCGGAAACGACCGAATGTTGAAGGCCCGGCTTAAGTAAAGCCAATGGCGGTCTCCAGAGTTGATGGTCATGAATCGATCCGCTGCCTCAGTGGATCAAATAAAATACAATCTCCAATGAACGAGAAGGATCGAATTGAAAACCTTCGGAAAGATTTGCAACAGCACAATTATAATTACTATGTGCTCGATCAACCTACCATTTCGGATTATGAATTCGACATGAAGCTCAAAGAGCTGCAGGAACTGGAGGCGAAACACCCCGAACTGTACGACGCTACTTCGCCCACCCTTCGGGTAGGAGGGGAAGTCACCAAAATCTTCGAGACCGAGGCCCACGATTATCCGATGTACTCGCTAGATAATTCCTATTCCAAGGAAGACTTGATCGATTGGGAAAAACGTATTCAGCGAATCCTTGGAGATGTGCCAGTGGCTTATACCTGCGAGTTGAAATACGACGGGGCCTCGATAAGCCTTACGCTACGAAAAAGGAAAATTGGTGCGTGCCCTTACGCGGGGGGATGGGGTACAGGGCGACAATGTTACCGCAAATGTGAAGACCATTAAAACGGTCCCATTGCAATTAAAAGGCACATATCCTGAAAAATTTGAAATCCGTGGCGAGATTGTCCTGCCCTTCGATGGTTTTGCCAAAATGAATGCCGAACGCATCGAAAACGGGGAAGATCCCTACATGAACCCAAGAAATACTGCGGCCGGCAGTCTCAAATTGCAGGATAGCACATTGGTCGCCCAGCGGCCTTTGGATTGTCTTCCCTATGGCCTGGCCGGAGAGCATTTAGGAATCACTTCCCAATTCCAAATGTTGGAAAAGGCCAGGGAATGGGGCTTCAAGATTCCCAAATGGGCCAAGCGATGCCAATCAACTGCTGAGGTGCTCGAATTCGTGGCGTATTGGGAGCGGCACCGACATGAACTACCATACGATACCGACGGGGTGGTCGTGAAGGTGAATGAGTTGCGGCAACAGGAAGAATTGGGTTTCACTGCGAAATCCCCACGTTGGGCCTTGGCCTATAAATTCAAGGCCGAACAGGTATCCACGGTTTTGAACGAAATCTCTTTTCAGGTAGGGCGAACCGGTGCCATCACACCCGTTGCCAATCTGGAACCGGTTTTGTTGGCGGGTACCATCGTAAAAAGGGCCTCACTGCACAATGCAGATCAAATAGCAAAATTGGACATTCGTGAGGGCGACACCGTTTTTGTGGAAAAAGGGGGGAAGATCATCCCGAAGATCATCGGGGTCGATTTGGGCAAAAGACCGATGGGTTCCACACCCACCGAATATATTTCCCAATGTCCGGAATGCCATTCCACGCTGGTCCGAAATGAGGGTGATGCCAAACACTACTGCACCAACTATTATGGGTGCCCTCCGCAGATTACCGGCAGAATTCAACATTTTATTTCACGCAAGGCAATGGATATTGAAGGCCTCGGGAGTGAAACGGTTGAACTGCTTTATAAAGAAGGGTTGATAGAAAACTATGCCGATCTCTATGAATTGACGAAAGTTCAGGTATTGCCCTTGGAGAGGATGGCTGAAAAATCGGCCGATAATCTGATCAAGGGTATAGCGGCCTCCGTAAATATTCCATTTGAAAGGGTTTTGTTCGCTTTGGGGATTCGATTTGTTGGAGAAACGGTTGCCAAAAAATTGGCCAAGACTTACAAAAATATCGATGCCCTGAGGGCAGCCTCGGTCGAAGATTTGATGGCCACATATGAAATTGGGGAGCGGATCGCACATAGTGTGGTCGAATTTTTCCAGAATCCGACCAATGTTGGAATTATCGATCGTCTGAAAGTACATGGCCTTCAATTTTCGCTTTCCGAGGCACAATTGGAAAACCAGACCGATATATTGAAGGGACAGACCATCGTGGTTTCAGGCGTTTTTGAAACCGTGTCAAGGGACGAGCTCAAAAAGCACATCGAAGACAATGGGGGCAAGGTCGGTTCCAGCATTTCCTCCAAAACCAATTTTTTGGTCGCGGGAGACAATATGGGCCCAAGCAAACGTGCAAAGGCCGAATCGTTGGGCGTACCCATCATTACAGAGCAGGATTTTTTAAGTATGCTTCGACAGTAATGGGAAGTGATCGAATCTTTAAGTTTAAAACAAGATTATGGGCGTAGCACTAAAAAGAGCATTAAGCCCCTTGATGCTTTGGGGGCTGGGGGTCGGTTATGTGATCTCCGGAATGTATTTCGGGTGGAATTTGGGGCTCGCCGAAGGGGGAACCTATGGCCTGGCCATAGCCACCTTTTTCATCATCATAATGTACGTGACCTTCACTTTCAGCTATACCGAAATGGCTTGCGCCATACCTAGGGCGGGAGGTGCTTTTGAATATGCCAACAGGGGTCTTGGCAAACATCTTGGTTTTGTGGCCGGCATTGCCCAAAATATTGAATTCGTCTTTGCCCCTCCTGCCATAGCCGCAGCAATAGGGGCCTATTTGCATTTGGTATATCCATCCATCGATTTGATGTTCTTTGCCATAGGGGCGTATTTGATCTTTACCGTCATTAATATTTTAGGCGTGAAATTGGCCGCCACTTTTGAACTGGTAATTACCGTTTTGGCGGTGGTGGAATTGTTGATCTTTGCAGGGGTTACCTTGCCCGAATTTGAACTGGCCAATTTGCAATCGAACCCACTGCCCCATGGTTTCTCGGGGGTTTTTGCCGCAATCCCTTTTGCCATTTGGTTCTTTTTGGCCATAGAAGGGGTAGCGAACGTGGCCGAAGAAGCCATCAATCCCCAACGCAGCATCCTTATCGGCTTCGGATCGGCCATATTGACCCTAGTGATCCTGTGTCTGCTCACCTTTACATCGGCGGTCGGGGTCGCTGGGTGGGAGGCCGTCGTTTACCCCGTAGGCAGTACCCTGGCGTCCGATTCTCCCCTCCCGCTCGCACTTTCTTACGTGGTCAACAGCGACCATATACTGTATAAGTTGCTCGTAGGAATTGGTCTTCTGGGTTTGATCGCCTCCTTTCATGGTATCATCCTTGCCGGAGGAAGGGCAACCTTCGAATTTGGCCGTAAAGGCTATGCCCCGCTTTACTTGGGCAATGTTCAATCGAGGTTCAGAACACCAACCAATGCGCTTATTGCCAATATGGTCGTGGGCATTATCACCCTATTTACGGGAAAGACCGGCGAAATTATAACCATAGCCTGTTTTGGGGCATTGGCCCTCTATATCGTATCGATGTTGGCCTTTTTCGCCCTTCGAAAAAAGGAGCCCGGTATGGCACGCCCCTTTAAGGTGCCCCTGTTCCCCTTGTTTCCGGCAACGGCATTGGTCATTGCTTCGATTGCCTTTATCGCCATGACCTACTACAATCAAGGTCTTGCCTTGATTTTCTTCGGCATTGTTGGGATTTCCTATCTCTACTTTTTGATATTCTTAAACAAAAAAATGTAATATCTTAACAGTATGGATAAAAACGCGATCATTACCAGACTTAAGGAAGGGAAAAGCTCAAAGGTTAAAGTGGCCATTGTTGATGTGGATGGGATACTGAGGGGCAAATACATGCACCGCGACAAATTTATTTCGGCCATCGAAAACGGATTTGGATTTTGCTCCGTGGTCTTCGGTTGGGACATGGCCGACGGCGCATATGACAACGATATTTCGCTGACAGGCTGGCATACGGGCTATGGCGATTTGGAAGCTACCCTTGACCTGAACACCTTCAGAAATATACCGTGGGAAGAAGATACGCCGTTCTTTCTGGCAGACTTTAGCGGGGGGGATAACCCACCGATCGAAATATGCCCGCGTAGCCTCCTGAAGCAAACGATAAGTGAGGCCAAGGCCATGGGTTTTGCTCCAATGTTTTCCCAGGAATTCGAATGGTTCAATTTTAGGGAAACGGCCAGCACAATACATGAGAAGGATTTTCAGAACTTACAACCACTTACCCCTGGCATGTTTGGGTATTCGCTGTTGAGGATGTCGGAGAACAGCGATTTTTTCCAGGATCTCTTTGATCTTATGGAAGGGTATGGGGTGCCTTTGGAAGGGCTACATACCGAAACTGGCCCGGGTGTCACCGAGGCCGCCATCCAGTTCAGCGATATACTCGAATCGGCAGACAGGGCGTCTTTGTTCAAAGCCGCGGTAAAGGAAATTGCAGGGAAACACGGTATTATCGCCAGCTTCATGGCCAAGCAGACCAGTAAACTTCCTGGATGCAGCGGGCATATCCACCAAAGTCTATGGGATAATGGCAAAAAAGCAAATTTGTTCTACGATGCCAATTCCAAGGATGGGATGAGCGATGTGATGAAAAGCTATCTAGCGGGACAATTGTATTGCTTGCCGGACATCTTGCCTTTGATGGCGCCAACGATAAACAGCTACAAACGCCTGGTGGAAGGCGCATGGGCTCCAACAACCCTTACATGGGGCCATGATAACCGCACCACCGCCCTTCGTATCTTGACCACCGGAAAAAAATCGACACGAATCGAACATCGGGTGGTTGGGTCCGATGTCAACCCTTATTTGGCGATGACCGCTTGCCTGGCCAGTGGACTGTACGGTGTAAAACATAAATTGAAACTGGAGGTCCCGCCAACAAAGGGAAATGGTTATAAGGATTTGAAAAATGGGGTACTCCCTTCCAATTTACTGGCCGCATCCAATAAAATGAAGTCATCGAAGATTGCCCAAGAACTTTTTGGTTCCGGCTTCGTTGACCATTTTGCAAAAACCAGGGAATGGGAGTGGAAGCGGTTTTCTGCAGAAGTGACCGACTGGGAAACCAAAAGATATTTTGAAATCATATAAAGTAGGTATGCTCGACATTCATAAAACGTATCAGTATAATTTTCCGACCACCATTCGCTTTGGTGCAGGGGTAATTCAAGAACTTGCCCCTTATTTAAAGGGCCAAGGGTTAAAAAGACCCTTGTTGGTCACCGACACCACGGTTGCCGACTTGCCTTTTTTTAGGGAGATTGTCAACGCGCTTGAAAAAAACGGACTCAAGGTCGAAGTCTATAAGGACATGCACAAGAATCCTGTGGAATCGGATGTGCTGCACGGGGGCGACACTTACCACCAAACACAAAGAGATAGTATTGTTGGTATCGGGGGAGGGGTTGCCCTTGATGTTTCCAGGGCCATTGCGCTCAGGGTCAATCATAAAAGGGACCTCTTCGATTATGACGACCTTATCGGAGGCGATCGATATGTAACGGAACCGGTTCCCCATTTTATCACCGTTCCCACAACGGCAGGTACAGGCAGCGAAGTCGGCAGGAGCGCCATAATCTCCGAGGACGTTTCCAAAAAGAAAAGGATACTGTTCAGTCCGAAACTGCTGGCCAAAATAGTATTTGCCGACCCTTTGTTGACCATGGAGTTACCTCCTTTTATTACCGCTGCCACGGGCATGGACGCTTTAACGCACAATATGGAGGCTTATTTGGCGAAGGGGTTTCATCCCATGTGCGACGGCATTGCATTAGAGGGCATTAAGTTGATTGCGGACGCCCTGGAAACCGCAACCCATAAACCCGATGTGGCATCAAGGTCAAAAATGCTGTTGGCATCGCTTATGGGAGCAGTTGCTTTCCAAAAGGGACTTGGTATCGTGCATAGTTTGGCGCACCCGCTTTCCAGTTTGTTGGATACGCACCATGGGTTGGCCAATGCGGTGAATTTACCCTATGGGATGGAATTCAATTACGAAGGTTTCGAAAATCGTTTTAACGATATGGCCTGGGCTTTTGGTTTGGGCAGCAATAAAGGAAATGCCTTGATCGCCCACCTATTTGAATTGAACCAACGTTTGGGCCTGCCTACCAAACTAAACGGTATTGGTGTTAAGGCGGAGCACCTCGATGATCTGGCCACTTTGGCCGAGGCCGATTTTTGCCACCCCTCGAACCCGAAGCCGGTACAAAAGCAAGATTTTAAATCGCTTTATGAAAAAGCCCTGTAGTCAGAAAGTATGATAAAGTTAGGAATTTCTGCATGTTTTATGTATCCCGATCCCCAGCGACCCGTTTTTTCCCGAAAATCGCTTAGCTATCTGGAAAATGATATGGGCCGATATGTAGCAAAAAAGGGCATATTGCCGGTGTTGATTCCCGATGTTGCCCAGGAAAATCTTTTGGAGATCCTTGCCCAAATGGATGCCTTCATATTTCAGGGCGGCAACGATCTGGCCCCCGAGAGCTACGGCGAGAAACCTATTGGCACCTGGAAGGGCGATGCTTATAGGGATGCTTACGAACTGCGAATTTTAGACTTTGCGATCAAACATTCAAAACCTGTTTTGGGCATCTGTCGTGGACTTCAATTGATGAACGTTTACTTTGGAGGCACCCTGTACCAAGATACATCAACCCAAAACCCGAAAGCCATCGACCATCGATCGGCAGAACGTTATGATACTTTGAAACATGGCGTACTTTTTGCCGAGGGCAAGTTTTTGGATCGATTGTATAGCGAGACGGTTGATCCTTGCGTGAATACGGTGCATCACCAGTCCGTCAAAGATTTAGGGAAGGATTTGGAGGTATTGGCCTGGGCGCCGGACGGAACCATTGAGGCGTTCGGCTATGATAAAGAGCCAGAGGGCAAAGTGATGGCAGTGCAGTGGCATCCCGAATTTTCGCCCACCCTGGGCAATGAGCTGATCGATGCGGATATTTTATTGGAAGCTTTTTTGAAACATGTCAAATCATAAAATGGAAATTAAGAACCCAGCCACCGACGAAGTCATCACCTCTTTAAAACCCGATACCAAAGTCGAAATCGGAAAAAAGGTGGCAATGCTAAAAAAAGGCCAAAAAGAATGGGCCAAGCAAACGCTCGACCATCGTTTGTCATGTATGGTCCGTTTTGGGGAATTGATTCAGGAAAACCGACAAGAACTGGCCCTCATACTGACCTCTGAAACGGGAAAACCGATACAGCAGGCCTTGAATGAAATCAAAGGCGCCCAAAACAGGATCGCACATTTAAGTCAGCATGCCAAGAAATGGTTGTTACAGGAAACCATGGTCGATTCGGGTCAAACCCATGAACTGGTCCGTTATGAGCCCCTCGGGGTGATCGCAAATATATCGGCATGGAATTTCCCCTACAATGTGGGATACAATGTCTTTTTATATGCTTTGACGGCAGGAAACGCGGTAGCTTATAAGCCTTCCGAATTTGCCACCTTGACGGGCCAACAATTTGAAATCTTCCTCCATCGCGCCGGGGTGCCCAAAAATGTTTTTCAATGTATTATAGGATCTGGCAATGAGGGTCAAATGCTGTTGGAGGAAGATTTCGATGGGTATTTCTTTACTGGATCTTATGGTACCGGACAGCATATTGCCAAAACAGTGGCCCACAAATTGGTCCCCGTTCAGTTGGAATTGGGGGGTAAGGATCCCTTGTATGTGATGGAAGACGTTATGGATGTAAAAAAGGCGGCCATCAATGCGGCGGAGGGGGCATTCTATAATAACGGACAAAGTTGCTGTGCCGTGGAAAGAATATATGTTGCAGAGGCGATTTATGATGATTTTGTAGCGGCCTTTGCTGCTGAGGTAAGATCATATACCATAGGAAACCCCTTGGAAGAAGATACTTTCATAGGGCCACTGACGCGGCCACAACAGCTTCAGGTGCTTAAGAATCAGGTGGCCGATGCGCTGCACAAAGGTGCGATTTTATTGGCTGGAGGAAAGCAAATACAGCGGAAGGGCAATTATTTTGAGCCAACTGTCCTGGTCAATTGCCACCACGGCATGCAAGTAATGATGGAGGAGTCGTTCGGCCCGATCATCGGCATCCAAAAGGTCAAAAACGACCGGGAAGCGGTTGATCTGATGCTTGATACGCCCTATGGATTAACGGCTGCTGTCTTTTCCCAGGATAAGGACAGGGCCATGCAGGTTTTGGAGCAAATGAATACCGGTACGGTATATTGGAACTGTTGTGATAGGGTGAGTCCAAATGTCCCCTGGTCGGGCAGGAAAAACTCGGGCCTTGGCGTAACTTTGTCTTCCCAGGGAATAAGGGCCTTTGTGCAACCGAAGGCATATCATTTAAGACCCTGAGTTTCCGGAAGGCCTCCAAGTCAACGATTACGGCTTTTTCATCGATTTTGAAGGGGCTTGGCCAATATCCTTAGGAATTATCCATCAAAGCAATGGACGTTATGTTCGACGATAGCATAGCATCGGAGTTTGAAGCGGGATTAAAGCATTCCCGACCGCCTGCAACCTGGCCCGAGGGCTTAAAGGCAATGTGGTTCGATGCCAAGGGAAATTGGGAGGCGGCCCATAACATTGCCCAGGATTTAGACACCTTGGAGGGTAGTTGGATCCACGCCTATCTGCATCGCAGGGAGGGAGATGCGTTTAATGCAGGGTATTGGTACCAAAGGGCGAATCGCGAATTTCCAAGCCATGGCCTGGAGGCGGAACGAAAAGAAATCATCAACTCATACTTTTCGAAATAGGGCTCATACCCTCAAGAATACCTTCTTCCGATATAGAAAGTAAAGAAATGCCCACTTGACCCCAACCACCAGCATAGCCATGGCCACCGCGTTCCATGGATTTCCGATCAGCTGGCCGATCCACTTAAAAAACCCATTGTTAGTGTATTCCCAATCGATGAATTGACCCGACATATAGATCAAAATGGAGTTCATCCCTATCACCTTAAAGAAAAACGCCCATTGGCGATGGCCCAAAACATCGATGATAAAATAAAAGAGGGCCATCAACAGCACACTGAAGCCGCCGCATTGCAAAACAAAGGAACTGGTCCATAGGTTTTTGTTGATCGGAAAATAGAGGTTCCATAACTGGGCCAAGATCAATAATCCAATCCCAATAACGGTCATCAGTATCACCGTTTTAATCTTGTTTTCCGAATGTGTATTTCTAAGCAGATTGCCGATATATATTCCCAGAAGCGCCGTGGAAATGGCCGGAATGGTGCTTACGAAACCTTCCGGATCATGTATGCCATGGTAGAGCTTACCCGGCATGATCATCCGGTCGAGATAAGAGACCATATTGCCTTCCATGCTCATATCCCCGGCTGGGAACCCAGGGGCAGAGCCAAAAGCCAGAAGCAACCAGTAAGCCAAAAGAAGCACTATGAACCAGATCACCTGAGACCTTTGGTTCGAATAAAGGTACAAGACATTCGCGAACATGTAGGCCAGTCCGATGCGTCCCAGAACACTTCCAAATCGAATCTCCTCGAAGGCATGCAATTCAAGCCCATTGTTATAAATAATCCCCAAAAGAACCAGCAAGAGCCCTCTTCGAATCACACGGAACAACAAACTACGGCGATCGGTGCCCTGTTCCAACTTACGCCCGATGGAATAAGGGGTGGCAACACCTGCCAAAAATAGAAACAAGGGAAAGATAAGGTCGTATGCCGCAAAACCATGCCAATCTGGATGCTGCAATTGTCCGGAAATAACCTGCCAAAAATGGGATTGGGTAATTTCCGCCATCCGGTGAAAGATTTCCTCCCCGCCAATGATCCAAAACATATCGAATCCCCTTAGGGCATCAAGGGAATACAATCGCTGTACGGTTGGCTTGATATCCATTTAATGGCTGCGGCTGTTGGTCTGGCCAATATAATCGAAATAATAATCCATTGTTCTTGGAACGACCGAAAGAATTTATGCCGGATCAGGATTCCGCACCACTCATCCACAATAGGTCATGAAACTCCTTTTTGGACGTGAAAGCACCATGTACGAAGGGAACCGTATCTCTTCGAGCGGGTTTATCAATAGTCGGAATATTCGGTGGGATAAAGAAACCTGGTATCGTTTCTCGATACGTTATTCTGGTATTTTGGCATCTCCTTTAAGACATTCCATTCTGGAGCGTCGACAAAAGATTTCCAATGTTCATCGCGGCTTTCCTGGTCCGAAAAAGTGGTCATGTACATCAGGTTCGGCATTTGACTACCGGATAGGACTTCCGCATAAAAAACGGCATTGAAGCCCAATTTATCGAAAAGGGCCACTTCGCCACCTGCATTGAACATGTCTACTTTGTTCCTATAAAGGGCCTCAGTGGCCGACTCATAACTCCGCATTTCGTAAATCCTGTCCTTCCTGGGGCCTTCTAAGGGGGAAGCCTGCATTTTTGGCATATCCACAAATGCCTTCAAAATGGCCGATTCAATTCTTTGATAGGGGGGCTTGTCATATGCAGCCTCAATATAATCTTTGCCTGCGGATTTGTAAAGTTGGTCATTTTCAAGGGCCGCATCCAAACCTTCGAATTGTGAAAGCGTTTTGAAAGGGATCAAGACATAGGTTACTTGAGGCGTCAAAGAATCAACTGCCCTTGGTTTAAAAACCCCTACGGTATTTATTCCCAATCGTTTCAGCGCCGGTAAAAAGGCATTCGCCAAATAGTCATCCGTCATTTTCACTTGTTCTTCGTTGGCAAATATGTAGGTCTTCAATTGGTAGTATTCCCTTGGCGTATCCTGTGCATATATGGCCAAAGAGGTTGCCAATAGCAGTACGATCAAAGTTAGATTTTTCATTTTATATTGGTTTAGGATTGAAAGATACGTTTTTTTGGAAACAGACACTATTCTCGACACCCTGATATTGTCCGTAATTGGGAATGATAGAATAGCCATTTTTTCGATACAGCGCGATGGCTTCCGGTTGTCTTTTTCCGGTTTCAAGTACGCATTTTTCAAAATCCAGTTCCTTTGCCCATTGTTCAAGTTCCTTTAAAACTCTGGTCGCAATGCCCTTGCCCCTGAAGGTGGGCACAACATACATTCGTTTTACTTCCATTGCGGCGGAGTCAAAAGGTTTTATGGCGCCGCAAGCCACCGCGATGCCATCATCATAGCCCACAATGGTGTACTTTAAGGTGTCGATTCGGTTAAACTGGGCATAAAATTTATTGTCCTCCCCATCCCTTTCGGCCAAATCGGCATCCAATAGTGCGACCATCGCAATAAAATCCGGATTTTTTGAGTCGGTTCTGCGTAAAACCAAGGCGTTCATGAGCGTCGATTTAAGATATCAAGATTCGAGTTCCCTCGGTGGCGATGCTACCCCCATCTTCAAAATAGAGGTCTATTCTGCCAAGGTAAATGCCGTAACATCCCACTTGATTCACAAGAATATCATCACCATTTCCATTGGCGACAATGGTGGGTTTCTCCAAGAAAGTATGGGTATGTCCCCCAATGATCAATTGGGTGTTTTTTGTTCTCGAGGCCAATTTAAGATCATCGGGTCTTTTTTCATCCGAATAAGAATAACCCATATGTGACAGACAGATTACCAAATCGCAAGCTTGCCTGACTTTTAGCTCATATTCACAATCTGTCGCTATTTCATAGGGATCTAAGTACTTCGTTTCTTTGAACAATTTTGGCAGTACCAGTCCATCGAGGGCGATACCAAGTCCATATACGCCTATTTTAAGTCCATCTACCCAGTAAACTTTATAGGGTTTTACATGTCCGTCCATAAGGGTGTTGCTAAAATCGTAATTAGCGCTTAAGAGTTCAAACTTGGCATATGGCATTTGTGCCAAAAGTCCTTCGATGCCCTTGTCAAAGTCATGGTTGCCTATGGTAGCAGCATCGTATTGGAGCATTGACATCAATTTAAATTCCAATTCCCCTCCATAAAAATTGAAATAGGGCGTGCCTTGAAAAATATCGCCCGCATCGAACAGAAGGGTATTCGGATTTTCTTGACGGATGCTGTTCACCAAGCTGGCCCTTTTGGCCAATCCGCCCATATTGGGATATTCCCGATGGTCGATGGGAAAAGCGTCGAGATGGCTATGCACGTCGTTCGTGTGGAGAACGGTCAGATGTTTTCTGCCTTTTGCGGCGCAAGCGTTGGTCGACAGGCCTCCCAGGGCCACGAATGCCGCAGAGGTTGCTGCCTTGTTGATAAAAGTTCTCCGCCTCATCTCACTTCAATTTATAAAATCGGTCATCTACCATCGGGGCAAGAGTGTCCACTTTTTTAAAATGGTCGATCATCGCGTTTCGTAGATAGTAGTTCATATCGGTATGTTCCATGGCCTCCTTAAAAAAAAACATACTGTCGCCTCCATCCAGGAGATAGTCTGATGTGGCCACGAAATAGTCGTTTCCTTCATCGAATGGCTTGCCTTGGATGCTGGTCTTGACAGGGTGGTTGTTGGCATCCAAAACGACCTGAATGCCCGAAATGGGGTGTGCTTTTTTGGATTCAATCAGATACTCCACCAGTTTCAGGATCGATTTTCCATTTAATTTGACCACGACAATGCTGTTGTCAAAGGGCATGACCTCATAGGCCGTTCGTGCTGTCACCTTGCCCGGTGCTATAGGGGCCCTAAGACCACCAAAATTGAGCAAGACGAAATCAATAGGATGACCGGTACGCCTTTTAAAAATGGGATTCGCCTCGGCGAATACGATATCGGCCATCAAATTGCCCAAACTGCTGTTGTAGGCGCCATCGGTTTTGGTGATCGGGGTAGTCGCTATGGCCAAAGTGCTGTCGAGTACGGCGTTTAATCTGTTTCTATAGGGTGCGATGAAGGCATCGACGCTATCATCGACCAATAGGGAGCTGGCAATGGGCAATTGCTTGCCCGATATTTCGGAAAGCTTCGGTGGCTGCCTTTGGCAGGAGAACACCCCTAATAATGTTATAAATATAACAAAATGTTGTATTTTTAAAATCATTTTCCTTTATAACTTAGCCTCCCATTATGGGATCATATTCTTTACATTTGTAGTAACCGCCCTTACTGAACCAGCGTCGATTGCGATAGGGAAGGTTAACAAAAGTAAAAATACATGTTTAAGGGAATAAAAGATAAGCTCAAGCAAAAATCAGCGGCCAAATTTTTGAGGGAAGCCTTGAAGAAGCCTCTGGCGCCGATAGAAAGGAGTCATGGCATTTCTTCCATAGGATGTATCGTCGACATCGATCATTTTGAGAATACCGATCTGTTCTATCAATTGCAAGAGGAATTTTCTTTAAGGCCCAATGCCATTAAGATCATAGGGTATAAAAGTTATTATGACAAGAACTCGCCCTATTCCACACCTGTGTTTTCCGATAAGGATTTAGGTTGGCACGGAGCGATCGAAAACAGTTACGCCCTGGAGTTTTTGAGCCGTGATTATGACTTGTTGGTAAACTATTTTAAAGAAGACAATCTATTGATGCAATTGATGAGTCTAAAGGCCAAAGCCCGTTTTAGAGTGGGATTTCGAGAGATTGACAGCTATTTTAATGACCTTATTTTGGATGTTCCCTTGAAGGAGTTTTCAATTTTTAAAAAAGAGCTTAAAAAGTACTTGAGCGTATTGGATGAAATTTAAGGTGATAAGATGAAAGAGTTGATTGGAACCGGCGTCGCTTTGGTGACCCCTTTTAAGGAAAACAGGTCGATAGATGTATCGGCCTTGAAGGGCATTGTCGATTACTGTATAGCCGGTGGGGTGGATTATTTGGTGATTTTGGGCACCACCGGGGAATCGGTCACTTTAAACAAGTCGGAAAAGCTTTTGGTCGTCAATACCGTGATTGCGGCAAATTCAGGCCGTTTGCCATTGGTCTTGGGGGTGGGCGGAAACAATACGGCCGCTGTTATTGAGGAACTATTGGAATGGGACCTATCGGAGTTCGTTGCGGTATTGTCGGTTTCCCCCTATTACAATAAACCTACCCAGGAAGGTATATACCAGCATTTCAAAGCCATTGCCAAGGGTTCCCCGAAACCCTTGATCGTTTACAATGTGCCCAGTAGAACGGGAAGCAATATGTTGCCCGAAACCACCTTGAGATTGGCCGTTGATTGCGACAACATCATAGCCATTAAGGAGGCATGCGGCGATATGGATCAGATCACACGACTGGTACAAAACAAACCCAAAGGATTTCTGGTCATTTCCGGAGATGATGCCACTGCCTTACCAACCGTCCTAACCGGAGGTGCAGGCGTTATTTCAGTCATCGGGCAGGGCCTGCCCAAGGTTTTTTCAAGAATGATCGCATTGGGTCTCGCAGGCCGCACGGACGAGGCCTTAAAACTCCATAAAGCGATGTTGGAGGGAATGGACTTGATTTTCCGGGAAGGCAATCCGGCGGGCATAAAAGCGATGTTGGAGATCGTTGGTTATGGGAAGGCATGGGTGCGACTGCCCTTGGTGGAGGCTACTCCCCAGCTAAAAAACAAGATCGCGGCCTTTGTTCACGGGATGGAAGCGGTAACCGCATAAATCGGTTACATTTAAGGCATTGCTTTGCCCAGCTGCTGTTAAATCTGCGCCAAAACATACCGAAAAAGGCTACCGACGTTTTATTTTAGCTGCTTCAAAATTGTTTTTTATATCCACCGATTATCCCTAATTTTGCAAAATGTTTTTTAAAATGGGAAGGTATATCAGTTTACTGTCGATCATTTTGATGGCTTCGTGCAGCCAGTACCAAAAAGTACTCAAAAACGAAGACATCAAAGCGAAGTACGACCTAGCTGAAAAGTATTACGAAGCGGGCGATATGAAAAGGGCGAATAGGCTCTTGGAGCAAATAGCCCCGAAGTATGTCGGAAAACCCCAGGGAGAGCGGGTCATGTTCTTTCTTGCAGACTCTTACTACCAAAGGGGAGACTTCAACATGTCTGGCTATCAATTCGAAAGGTTCGTGAAGTCATATCCAAAGAGCGATAAAATTGCGCAAGCATCATTTTTGGGGGCGAAGAGTTTTTATGAACTGAGTCCCGTATACTCCCTCGACCAGACCGACACCGACAAGGCCCTGGCTAAATTACAGACATTTATCAACGCTTATCCCGAATCGGAATATTTCGATGAGGCGAACGCAATGGCGAAGGAACTCACCACCAAAAAAGAGCGCAAGGCTTATGAAATTGCAAGGCAGTTCAACAAACTTGGCAAGTTCGACTTTACCTTCCTGACCCCGGCACTGGCCGCGTTCGATAATTTTATTTCTGATTTTCCGGGATCCGTTTTTAGGGAAGAAGCGCTCTATTATAAATTTGAAACCGCAACGGAGTTCGCCATGAACAGTTTCGAAAGTTTAAAAACCAAGCGTTTCCAAGAAGCAAAAGCAGCATACGCCGTTTTAAAGAAACAATTCCCGGACACCAAATTTGCCGCAAAGGCAGATAACCTATTGGAAAAAATCAACAAAGAATTGGAAGGGTATCCCGTGGATGCCAAATAAATAAATTAGATACCATAAACTATGAACGATCTAAAAAATTCAAAGGCACCCGTCTCAACGGTGACCATCAACAAGAACAAATTTGATAAGGAAACCGACAATATTTATGAAGCGATTTCGATCACAGCCAAAAGGGCGGTCCAAATCAATTCTGAAATAAAAAAGGAATTGTTGGAGAAATTGGAAGAATTTGCAACCTATAGCGACAGTTTGGAGGAAGTATTCGAAAACAAAGAGCAGATCGAAGTTTCGAAATTTTACGAAAAATTACCAAAACCTCATGCACTGGCCGTAGAGGAGTGGTTGAACAATAAAATTTACTACAGGAATACCGACAAAGACGCTTAAGCTCATGTTGGCCGGTAAAAACATCCTCTTAGGCATCACTGGAGGTATTGCCGCCTATAAGACTACCTTCCTCGTACGTTTACTCATTAAAGCCGGCGCTCAGGTTAAAATAATTTTAACCCGGAGCGCCGGTGATTTTGTTTCCCCTTTAACGCTTGCGACCTTGAGCAAGAACCCTGTTTTGACCTCTTTTGTAAAGTCGGAGGGCCATTTGACCGATTGGAACAATCATGTGGATCTGGGACTTTGGGCCGATGTCATGGTGATAGCCCCCGCAACTGCGAACACCATGTCGAAAATGGCGAACGGCAATAGTGACAACCTACTATTGGCGACCTATCTTTCGGCAAAATGCCCGGTTTTCTTTGCGCCCGCCATGGATCTTGATATGTACCAACATCCTACCACCAAGGCTTCGTTGGAAAAATTGAAATCGTTCGGTAATATTTTGATTCCGGCCGCCTCTGGAGAGCTTGCCAGTGGCCTGCATGGAGAAGGCAGGATGGCCGAGCCCGAAACCATTGTTTCCACAATCGTTGAATTCTTTGCCAAAGGATTGCCCCTTGCTGGCCAAAGGGTGCTCATTACTGCGGGCCCCACCTATGAGGCCATCGATCCAGTTCGCTTCATCGGCAACCATTCAACAGGCTTGATGGGTTATGAGCTCGCAGAAACCGCGGCCGACATGGGCGCCAAGGTGATTTTGATTTCAGGCCCTTCGAATTTAGTACCCAGGAACAAGACCATCGAGTTGATCAAAGTCGTTTCGGCCGAGGAAATGTATCGGGAGACGCTCAATCATTATGCGACCACGGATATTGCCATTTGTGCCGCCGCCGTTGCCGATTATAGACCCAAGACCATGTCCAAGCAAAAAATCAAGAAAAGCGAAGCCGAACTGTCCTTGGAACTGGTAAAAAACAAAGACATCCTGCTTGCCCTCGGAAATGCCAAAGTGAACCAATTCTTGGTCGGATTTGCCTTGGAGACCGAAAATGAAGTCGAAAATGCGAAAAGGAAGTTACGTCAGAAAAACTTGGACGCCATCGTCCTTAATTCCTTAAATGATGAAGGTGCGGGCTTTGGCACTCCTACCAATAAAATTCAATTTATAGATAAGAATTTGTCGATAAAAACGTTTGATTTAAAAACCAAGGCCGAAGTGGCCAAGGACATTTGGACAGAACTGATAAGCAGGCTTCATGCGTAAAATCTTAATTCCATTTTTATTCTTACTGACCTGTCAACTACTCCAGGCCCAAGAACTCACCTGTACCATCACGGTGAATTCGGATCAGGTATCACAGACCAACCAACAAATTTTCAAGACGTTGGAGCGCTCCCTGAACGATTTTGTGAATAAGAATAAATGGACCAATAGGGCGTTCAAGGAAAATGAAAAAATCAATGCCCAAATGTTCATCACCATTACCAATTTTGACTCCAACAGGTTTAAAGGAACCCTTCAAATTCAATCTTCCCGGCCCGTTTATAACACTTCATATGAAACCCCGATATTCAATTACAAGGACAATGATTTTGACTTTGAATATATCGAGTTTCAGCCACTGGTCTTTAACGAAAATGTATATGAGTCCAATTTGGTCAGCGTTATTTCATATTACGTTTACGTCATCTTAGGGTTGGATGCCGATACTTTTTCCTTGGAAGGCGGCAACGACTACTATAGGGTTGCCCAAAAAATTGTCACCCAGGCCCAAGGGAGCAATGCCGCGGGTTGGAGCCAATCGACCGACCGAAGTCGATTTGAACTGGTCGATAACCTAATGTCAAACACCTATCGGGAATATCGCGTTGCCATGTACAATTATCACCGCAAAGGGATGGATGTGCTGGGGGATAACAACAGCACCGGCAAACAGGTCATCGCAGGTACCATGAAATTGTTCGAGACCATGATCAAACGCCGACCCAACGCTTTTTTGATCCAGACTTTTTTCGACGCCAAATCGGATGAGATCCAAAACATCTTTTCAGACGGCCCCAAAATGGATGTTGTTCAGTTGAAGGAAACCTTGAATCGCATCGCTCCTTTGTATTCGGGAACTTGGAACGAAATTGAATATTGACCTCTCTTTTTTCCCTCTTATAGGTTATCTTTACCATTCAAAATCCACTTTGAATGCTGGTTAAGCTGTCCATAAGTAATTATGCCCTTATCGACCAATTGAGCGTTGCCTTCACCGATGGTTTTACCGTAATTACGGGGGAGACCGGGGCCGGAAAGTCGATACTTTTGGGCGGCCTATCATTGGTTTTGGGGAAACGTGCCGATCTTGGCGCACTGCGGAACAAAGACCAGAAATGCGTCATAGAGGCCGAGTTTGAACTGGGAAATTATGGGTTGGAGGCGTTTTTTTCGGAGAACGATTTGGAATACGAACCCAGGACCATCATTAGAAGGGAAATACAACCCAGCGGCAAGTCAAGGGCCTTCATCAATGATTCCCCCGTTACCCTGGATATCCTCACCGAATTGGGCGATCGCTTGATCGATGTGCACTCCCAGCACCAGACCCTAAGACTGACCGAAAATGAGTTTCAGCTCAAGGTCATTGATGCGCTGGCCGAGAATGGTGCTTTGTTGGCACAGTATGCCGGGCAGCTTACCTTGTACCAAAGTACGGCCAAGGAACTGAAGCGCTTGCTCGATCTTCAACAGCATGCCAATAAGGAATACGATTACAATAGCTTCTTGTTGCAGGAATTGGAAAATGCTTCCCTGAAGCTAGGCATGCAGGAAGAGCTGGAAGCACAATACGCCCAGTTGAACAATATCGAGACCATTTTGGAACTGCTTTCCAAAGGGCACCAACTGTTGAACGATGATCAGGTAGGGGTGATCAATGTGTTGACCGATCTAAAGCTGATTTCCAACAAACTATCACAATATGGGAGCCAATATGCCTCACTGAACGAGCGCATACGCTCTGTCTTCATAGAATCATCAGACATTGCAGAAGAACTGCAATCCTTTCAAGCCATGGCCGAGGCCGATCCGGAACAGCTGGAAGAAGTGAATGCCAAACTCCAATTGTTGTACGACCTTCAACGAAAACATGCCGTGAGCGATGTAGCGGGATTGATGGCCATCAAGGAAGAACTTTCCGAAAAAGTTGGGGTTACCGAAAATATGGATGCCAATATCAAGGTTTTGGAAGGTAGCTTGACAAGGCAAAAAGGCGAATTGGAAATAATAGCCCTGCAAATAAGGGCAAACAGGGAAAAGGCCATTCCCATTCTGAAAGATCGCATGTTATTGAACCTGAGTGACTTGGGAATGCCAAGCGCTTCCTTCAAGATAGAACTGCAAGAAGCCCAGGATTTTCGATATAATGGGAAAGACGATTTGCAATTTATGTTTTCGGCCAATAAGGGCACCCATTTCGGCGAACTCAAAAAGGTGGCTTCTGGAGGGGAACTTTCACGGATCATGCTTACCATAAAATCAATTTTGGCCACCTACGAAAACCTTCCCACCATGATGTTCGATGAAATCGATTCTGGGGTTTCGGGTGAAATTTCGAACAAAATGGGCGACATTATGCAACTGATGAGCCATCGCATGCAGGTATTTTCGATAACCCATCTCCCACAAGTAGCTTCCAAAGGCGACCATCATTATAAAGTTTTCAAGGAAGAGGTCGGCGATACGACCCTTACCCAGATGAAAAAATTGTCAGCGGATGAGCGGGTAGTGGAGCTGGCAGAAATGCTGGGCGGAAAATCACTTTCCGATTCCGCCATGGCACATGCCCGGCAATTGCTGAATTAGCTCCTTCCGGTCTTCAACATCAGGCTAGGGCAAATCTTCGGTCCCTGCAGCCCTTCCCTATAAAACGTTCTATACACGGTTTGAAAAGCCCCAATACCATCCAAGGATGATCTAAAGCGCCATAAGACCTGCAGCGCATCTAATTTTTAATATCTTTGAACTGTAACCGATAAAACATATTTGCAAGATGGCCTATAACTTATTAAAAGGAAAACGAGGAATCATTTTTGGGGCATTGGACAACAAATCCATAGCATGGAAAACCGCAGAAAGGGTACATGAAGAAGGCGGCACTTTTGTGTTGACGAATGCGCCCATTGCAATGCGGATGGGACAAATAGACGAACTGGCCAAAAAAACGGGCTCCCAAATCGTTCCGGCCGACGCCACCTTGGAGGAAGATCTTGACAATCTGGTAGCCAAATCGATGGAGATTCTTGGGGGTAAACTCGATTTTGTACTCCATTCCATCGGCATGTCGATCAATGTTCGAAAAGGAAGGTCCTATACCGATGAGAAATATGATTTCACGACCAAAGGATGGGATGTTTCGGCCCTTTCCTTCCACAAAGTGATGCAGAGTTTATACAAAGCCGATGCCATGAAAGAATGGGGCAGTATCGTGGGTCTGACCTACATGGCGGCGCAACGCGTTTTCCCCGATTACAATGACATGGCCGACAACAAAGCCTATTTGGAATCGGTAGCCCGTAGTTTTGGTTATTTCTTTGGAAAGGAGAAAAAAGTAAGGGTGAACACGATATCCCAATCCCCGACCCCAACCACTGCCGGACAGGGCGTGAAGGGCTTCGATGGCTTCATTTCCTTTGCCGAAAAAATGTCGCCCCTAGGCAATGCGACGGCAGATGACTGTGCCAATTATACCGTAACCCTTTTTTCCGATCTCACCCGAAAAGTAACGATGCAAAATTTATTTCATGATGGGGGCTTTTCGAATACCGGCGTGAGTCAGGAAGTGATCGAGCAATTTTCAAAATAGTGTGAGCTAACGTTTTCTGAAGCCATTTCCTGATGGGAATGGCTTTTATATTTGATCTCTGGTGGAACCTTATTTTTCATTTATCATCCCGGTTTATAACAGGCCCGACGAAATCGAGGAACTGCTTGAAAGTCTTATGCTACAAAGCTATGTCAAACCCTTCGAGGTGGTCATCGTGGAAGATGGCTCTTCGATGAGTGCAAGGGGTGTGGTCGATAAGTTCAAGGAAAAACTCCTGATCACTTATCTGGAAAAGAAAAATACGGGTCCCGGCGATTCCAGAAACTATGGGATGAACAGGGCCAAGGGTGATTATTTTCTCGTTTTGGATTCGGACTGCATCTTGCCCGAACAGTATTTGGAATCGGTTGATAGGTCGCTACGACAACATTTTGTGCATTGTTTTGGCGGACCCGATGCAGCGCATCCATCCTTTTCCAAGGTTCAAAAGGCAATCAACCATGCAATGACCTCGATACTCACCACGGGAGGCATTCGTGGGCATAAAAGGGCCATGGGGAAGTTTCAGCCGAGGAGCTTCAATATGGGAATCTCCAAGGTTGCTTTTGAAAAAGTGGGAGGGTATGGAAATATACATCCTGGCGAAGACCCCGATCTCACCTTTCGTATTTGGGAAAACGGTTTCGATACCAAGTTGATCCCGGAAGCTTTTGTATATCATAAGAGACGTATCGATTGGAGAAAGTTTTACGTACAAGTGAACAAGTTTGGCATGGTTCGCCCCATTCTCAGTAAATGGCACCGTGGAACGGCCAAACCCACCTATTGGTTTCCCACATTTTTTTGTTTGGGTTTTGTTGTTGCATCAGTATTGGTCTTTTTTGGCGTGATATTTCCCATCCTGCTCTATACGATCTATTTTGTGGCTATCTTGATCGATGCGCTGCTCAAAACAAAGGATATCAGTATCGCCCTTCGTGCTGTTTTGGCCGTAGCGATCCAGTTCACGGGGTATGGATATGGCTTTCTATTGTCGACCATCTTACTTAACTTTAGCAAGAAGGAACCTCAGGAAATTTTTCCGAAGTTATTTTTTAAAACAGCAAAATCGGGTTGATACCAAAAGTCAAAAATGTCCTCAAAAAACGAAAGGTGCAATTGTTCTTTTTGTTTTTGCTCTGTTCAGGATTGGCCTGGTTCGTGAGCAAGCTGTCTAATTCATACCCCAATTCCATTGTGTTGGAATTGGATTATCTAAATCCGCCGGATAGCTTAATGATGGCCAAAGCGTCCAAAAACATCATGGAAGTAAAATTGGAGGCTGTAGGGTTCCAATTGTTGGCCATCAATCTTGGAGACAAAAAGTTTAAGATGGATCTGACCAATATAAAGAAAAAAGCGGCTTTGTTCTATATCAGTCCTACAGAAGCCAAACGACAGTTGGAACAACAGCTACCAACAGGGGTCAAGTTACTGGATACCGATGGAGACACGCTTTTTTTTAAGTTTTATAAGGTCATGATCAAAAATGTGCCCGTGCGATCGGCCATAGATTTGAGTTTTTCACAAAACCATTTGCTCGATGGGCCTTTACAGATCATTCCAGATCAAATTACCGTCAGCGGGCCTAAAAATGAAATAGATACCTTGGTTTCCGTGACCACCGAAACGCTCGAGCTCAACGACCTGCAGCAAGATTTTTCAATTCAGGTCAACCTCCTCAAACCCGATACCTTGACGAACACCAAATATTCGACCAAAACAGTACAAATAAAAGGCAAGGTGGCGAAGTTCTCGGAAAAGGTCATCAATGTGCCCATTCAGGTCTTGAACCTGCCCCAGGGCACAGTAATACAAACCTTTCCGGAAGTGGCCAAGATATTGATCAAAGCCAAACTGGAGGAACTGAAAGGAATCACGGCTTCCGATTTTCAAGTTTTTGCCGACTACGGTACCTTGGACTCTCCAGAACAAAAAAAACTAAGGCTATTTATCCGCAAAAGGCCATTAACGGTGTACACGGCAGAAATTATCGATAATGAAGCAGACTTTATTTTGAAGCGGGAATGAAGATCATAGGACTCACAGGGGGAATAGGAAGTGGAAAATCGACGGTAGCTAAGATGTTTACCGACTTGGGTGTCCCAGTTTACAATTCCGATAAGGAAGCCAAAAAAATAATGGAGTCATCCGAAATAGTAAAAAACGGAATCATTGAATTATTTGGAAGTACGTGCTACAAAGGCAATACCTTAAACAAAAGCTTCATTTCAGACCAAGTTTTTCAAAACAAGGATTTATTGAAAAAGCTGAATGCCATTGTCCATCCTGCCGTACGGAACCACTTTTTATCATGGATGAAAGATCAGGCTGCGCCTTACGTCATTCAGGAAGCGGCCATCATTTTTGAAAACGGGAAGGAGGCATTTTATGATGCCATCATCTTGGTTATTGCTCCGCAAAGCACTCGTTTACAGCGTGTTATAAAAAGGGATAAGATATCGAAAAGCCAAATTATGATGCGGATGGACAATCAATGGCCCGATGCGCGTAAAATACCCTTATCGGATTTTGTGATTGATAATCGGGATCGTTCAAAAACCTTGAAAAAAGTCCAAGCGATTCATCTCGCCCTCCTCGACGATTCCGCAGCGGAATAAAATTTTAACATATTTGTTAAGGTTTGGTTAAACGTGGAATAAACTAAATGTTAAATCTTTAATTTAGCTCAAAAGATGAACAAGAAGTTATTTGTTCTTTTGGTTGTTCTGATGAGTTTATCCCTGATAGGGATAATTTTTGTCCAGGGTTTTTGGATCAAAAAGTCTGTAGAGGATAAGGAAGAACAATTTGCCAATGCTGTCTCGCAGGTCTTGGCCAGGGTTACCGATAAGATCGCACAGCGGGAGACCAGAGATTACTTTGATCGCTATCTTAATTTAAAAGACAGTATAGGAGAACCTAAATCTTCCAGTCTAAGAAACATCTTTTTTATTGATCGGGACATCAACTCCAATGAAATACTATATTATTCGCATGGTATTTTAGAGGAGGACTATAATATTGCATCCACGTTCTTTGACAACGGTAATGGGGAAGACACCACTACCATCAAAAATTTTACCAGCAAGCGTACGAAAACGATCTTTAGGGAAGATTATGATATCGATGGCAAGAATTATCGATTGAACCCGATCCAAAAATTGGAGAAAATCGGAACCTTATCCAGTATTGATAAGGCGGCCTTTGAGGATGTTTTCAGTGAGTATGCAAAAAAAGTGCCCATTCACCAAAGGGTTTCAAAACAGGAAATCGAACTGCTGCTCAACAGGGAGCTAAACGAACGCAATTGGGATATACCTTACGAATACGGCATCTACAGCAAAGGCTTGCCCACCAAGATCAAATCCCCAAAATTTAAATTTGCCAACAGCACCCTTTACAAGGCACCGATTTTTGAGGACAGTGATGGGGATACCGACTTTTCTTTGCTGTTGACGTTCCCCACGAAGAAACGATTTTTGATCCAATCCATTTTGGGCATGGCGATTTTATCCCTGGTTTTTACCTTGGTAATTGTAGCTTCATACTCCAGCGCCATCTATCAGCTGATCAAACAGAAGCAGATTTCAGAAATCAAATCTGACTTCATCAACAATATGACCCATGAATTCAAGACGCCGATCGCTACAATTAATCTAGCGGTTGAGGCCATTCGAAATCCCAAGATTATTGACGACAAGGAGAAAGTGATGCGTTATTTACAAATGATCAGGGACGAAAATAAAAGGATGCACGCCCAAGTTGAGAATGTGCTCCGTATCTCGAAACTGGAAAAAAACCAACTCGATATCAGCAAGGACAGGGTCAACTTACATGAAATCGTGCAAGATGCCATCAATCATGTTGAACTTATCGTCAAGGATAGACAAGGCTATATCAATACGCATTTCGATGCGGAACGTTGCGAGGTATTGGCAAACGAGATGCATTTTACCAATGTCATCGTCAACATACTCGACAATGCGATAAAGTATTCACCTGAAGCCCCTAAAATAGATGTGCACACCGAAGTGGCCAAAAATTTTATCGTCATTAAAATAGAAGACCAGGGGGCTGGGATGAGCAAAACGGTGCTGAAAAAGGTTTTTGAGCAATTCTATAGAGAACCAACAGGCGATATTCATAACGTAAAAGGCCACGGCCTTGGTCTTGCTTATGTGAAGAAAATCGTTGAGGACCACCAAGGGGAGGTCTATGCAGAAAGTGAAAAAGGAAAAGGCAGCACTTTCTATATAAAAATGCCTTTAATTTAAAAAAATTATGGAAACAGTAAACAAGAAAATACTTTTAGTGGAAGACGATCCCAATTTCGGCATTGTTCTTAAAGACTATTTATCGATGAACGATTTTGACGTCACTTTGGCCAAAAATGGGATGGAAGGATTCGAAAAGTTCAAGAAAGACACCTTTGATATTTGCATCCTCGACGTGATGATGCCCTATAAGGACGGCTTCACCCTTGCCAAGGAAATTCGGGAGAAAAACGAAAACGTGCCCATCGTGTTCCTCACGGCAAAAACCATGAAGGAAGATGTTCTAAAAGGATACAAGGCAGGGGCCGATGACTATTTGAACAAGCCATTCGATTCTGAAGTACTCTTGATGAAATTGAAAGCTATACTTCAAAGAAAGTCATCCAACACATTGGTTGACAGTAAGAAATTTGAATTTGAAATAGGAGGCTTTCACCTCAACTCCAAACTGAGGTTCCTAAAGTATAAAGATGAAGAAGCCATCAAACTTTCCCCAAAGGAAAACGAATTGTTACGCCTCTTGGCCCTTTATGAAAACGATTTGATGCCTAGGGAATTGGCATTGACAAAAATTTGGAGGGATGACAATTATTTTACCTCCAGGAGTATGGATGTATATATTGCCAAACTTAGAAAATACCTGAAACGTGATGATACGGTAGAAATATTGAATATTCACGGAGAAGGATTTCGACTGGTCGTCAAAGCAGAATAGCTTGCTTCCCGTTCAAACAATTTGAAACATCCGTTCGCGCGGATGTTTTTTTTTAATCAATGCGCCCTTACCTTGGCCAATATTTCCAAGACCACTTCCTTAGGAGGATTATCTATGGACACTTCTATGGCACCTATGGGAGGTTCAAGTGTCTCAAATTGCGATTTTAATAGGGTAGGGGGCATAAAATGCCCTTTTCGTTGTTGCAGCCTATCCATGATCAATTCAAAACTTCCGGTGAGGTAAACAAAGTATACCTGTTCCGACAGCTGCTGTGCCAAAAGCAGCCTGTACGATTCCTTTAACGCGGAGCAGGTGATGACGGCTCCGGTTTCACGATGTTTTTTGGCCAATTGGTTCAAGGTGGCCAGCCAGCCCATACGATCCCCGTCGGTCAAAGGATGGCCTGCGGCCATTTTTTTTACATTGGCCTCCAGATGGTAATCATCCCCATCAAAAAAGGGATACTGCAAAGTTTCAGCCAATAATTTGCCTATGGTCGATTTGCCGCAGCCCGAGACGCCCATCACGAAAAAGAGATATGTTTTATCCATCCTTTAATTTTTTGAGTAGCTTTTCCGAAACCTTTTCAACATTGGTCTCTAGCGGGTCCATGGCCTCCAGCCAGATGATCCCTTCACGTTTTTTAAACCATGTCAGTTGCCTTTTGGCAAACCTTCGGCTATTTTTTTTGATTTCGGAAACCGCAAAATCCAATTCACATTCGCCCTCCAAAAACAGAAAAATTTCTTTATATCCTACAGTTTGCAAGGCGTTTTTTTCACGGAAAGGGAACAAAGGCCTTGCCTCCTCCAAAAGTCCTTGGTCCATCATTTGATCGACACGACCCTCGATGCGTTCATATACCGTTTTACGATCTGTGGTCAATCCAACGATCATTGTCTCGAAAGGCCGCGCAGGTTTCTTTATGCCCAAAAATGACGAATAGCGGCCGCCTGTCCCAAGGCATACCTCCAAAGCCCTGATGACCCTGTGCGGATTTTGCAGGTCGACCTTTTCGGCATATTCTGGGTCTAAAGTCCGCAATTGTTCCTGCAGGTGGGCCAGACCTTTTGTCTGCAACGCTTCGTTGAGCCTTTGGCGCACTTCGGGATCGATATCGGGAAATGAATCGAGACCGTTTATTACAGCATCTACATATAAACCGCTGCCGCCGACCATGACGACCACTCCATTCTGCCCAAAGAGGGTATCAAGCAAATGAATGGCATCCCTTTCAAAATCCCCCACTGAATAGTCCTCCAAGATGCTCTTGTGCTGAATGAAATGGTGGGGTACCGCTTCCAGTTCCGCTTTGGAAGGTACGGCGGTACCGATCGACATCTCTTTGTAAAATTGTCGGGAGTCCGCAGAAATCACACTGGTACCATACCTTTTTGCCAATGCGACCGCTAATCTCGTTTTACCGATTCCGGTGGGACCAACGATGGCGATGAGTACTTTTTTTGCCATCAATCTTCACTAAGCCTTTCCCCGCATTTTCTGCAATAGTCTGCATCGCTCCGCACTATTTCCGCACCGCAGTTCTGGCAGGAACGACCTTCATCAACATCTTTATCCTCTTGCTTTCTGGCTGTGTATTCTGCGGATACGATGCCGGTAGGTACGGCAATGATGCCATAACCTATGATCATGATAAAGGTGGCGATGAATTGCCCCAATGCCGTTTCCGGGGAAATATCTCCGTACCCTACTGTGGTCAAGGTAACTATGGTCCAATAAACACTGTGCGGAATGCTGTTGAATCCATGTTCGGGACCTTCGACCATGTACATGATGGTCCCCAACAAAACAGAAACGATCAGCACGAAAAAAACGAAAACAAAGATTTTGGTCCTGCTCGCCTTTAGGGCACGGACCAAGTTGTTAGACTCGCCGACGAAGCGGACCAATTTAAGGATACGAAACACCCTGAGCAACCGCAGGGCCCTGAAGGCGGTCATAAACTGTGACCCTCCGATAAAAAAGGATAAATACTTGGGTATCGTCGACAACAAATCGATGACCCCGAAGAAACTGGTAACATATTTCATGGGGCGTTTGATACAAACGACCCGCAGTATGTATTCAATCGTGAACAGGATGGTCACCACCCATTCCGAAATATCCAGGAATTCATGATATTTCTGGTCTATTCGGGGAACGCTTTCGAGCATGACGATGATAATGCTGTACAGAATCATTATCAGTAGAATGATATCGAACAGCTTTCCTGCGGGGGTATGGGTCCCGTAGATGATTTCATGGAGTTTGTACCTCCACCCTTTATTTGATAGATCTGCTTTCAATGCGTTAATGCAACTCTAAAATTTTTAAATGTTTTTTCTTTCTGATATAAAGTTCAATGACTTCCCTTGGATAATGACCCCCTTTCATTGGAGTGATGATTGATTCCAAGATATGAATATTATTGATTTGATGGTTAAGATCATAAAAACCAAGCCCCTGAAAAGTTCCGTTTTTTATGAGTATCGCCGAATGTTCACCTATTTCTCGGCCTTTGTCGATAATGACCATATTTCTTTTATTCAAGCTATAGCGCGCCAATGCTTTGTGGGCCCTTTCATTATAGGCTTGAACGGGCTCTTTGTTGATGCAGCCGCCAAGACATAACCCCTCGGCATGCCATGAGCAAGCATGTTTTGATTGTGAAAGCCCCGTCAACTTGAGGCAAAGTTGGAATTCTTCATTGATATGTCTCACAAAATTTTCAGCAGCGGCCATACTGCCGAAACGCAACAGATCCGATTTGGATTGTTCCACTTTCCCGATGGCGTAGGTGATATAACCTTGTTCGTTG
The DNA here is from genome assembly GCA_963710535.1 of uncultured Flavobacteriaceae bacterium. GTDB lineage: Bacteria > Bacteroidota > Bacteroidia > Flavobacteriales > Flavobacteriaceae > Pelagihabitans. Next base: position 429,755 of record CAVQAW010000008.1, on the reverse strand, counting down.
TTCGATTGGTACAAGGCATGGGAAAATTCATTTTTTGGCAGAGGCTGATTGAAAATGGGCCGGTGCCGTAACAATTCTTCCCGTTCTTTGAGCAGAGCGACCAGTTCGCTCCCGGTTCTTTCAAAACTGACTTTTTTGGTGTCTTTCTGCAAGCGCCTGGCTCGATCCCCTTCTTTGATAAAATGTTGGTTCACCCTTTTTTTGATGTTGCTGCTCTTTCCCAAAAATATGATATCCCCGTCCTTGTTGTGCAAATAATAAAGGCCTGTTTCCGATGGCAATGCCTCTACGATATCCAGTTGCCTTTGGGATAATTCACCTGTAGTTTCAGTTCGTATAATATTCTTGATGATTGTTTTATCTGTATCCTTTGAAAGTAAAAGTTTAAATAATTTTAAAGTAGCTATGGCGTCACCGTTCGCCCTGTGACGATCGCTTACCGGAATGCCGAGGGCCCTAACCAATTTGCCCAGGCTATGTGATTCCGCATCTGGAATCAAGGTTTTAGCCAAATCAACCGTGCACAAGGTCTTGCGCTCAAAATTGTAGCCCAGTCTCCTGAATTCCGTCCTTAGGATGCGATAATCGAATTGTGCATTATGGGCGACCAATACCGTATCCTGGGTTATTTCTACGATGCGTTTGGCCACCTCGTGGAATTTTGGAGCGGTACGTAGCATGCTGTTGTTGATTCCGGTAAGGTTGACCACAAAGGGCTGTATGTCCTTTTCAGGATTGATCAGACTGATAAACTGATCGACCACCTGATGGCCGTTAAATTTGTGGATGGCGATTTCAGTAATGCCCTCTTCATTGTATTTACCTCCTGTGGTTTCGATATCGAGTATGGCGTACATCTATGTTCCCCTCCTTTTTGTTAGTTCAAATTGCGTTCCCCAAAGATACTACTTCCGATGCGTATCATGGTGCTTCCTTCTTCCAGGGCGATTATGAAATCTCCGCTCATGCCCATCGAAAGTTCTTTAAGGTCGGGCAATTGTACTTTCAAGGCATCAAAAATGGCCTTTAATCTCTTGAATTCCTTCCTTATCTGTTTTTTATCCTGGGTAAATGTGGCCATCCCCATCAATCCAATGACCTCTATGTTTTTGAGCATCTCAAATTCCGTTGAATTGACCATTTCGAAAAGCTCTTTTTCGTCGAAGCCAAATTTGGTTTCTTCCTCTGCGATATGTACCTGCAAAAGACAGGGGATTAACCTTTGGTATTTTTTTGCCTGTTTGTCTATTTCCGTCAAGAGTTTAAAGCTGTCGACACCATGGATCAGGGAAACGTATTCTGCCATGTATTTCACTTTGTTGCGCTGCACATGGCCAATCATGTGCCACTGAACATCTTGGGGCATCGATTGCCATTTTTGCGTCATCTCCTGTATTTTGTTCTCCCCAAAAATGCGCTGGCCGGCATTATAGGCCTGCATCAGGTCACTGACCGGTTTTGTTTTTGAAACGGCGACCAGGATAACCGATTCGGGCAGCTCGGCTTTTATTTTTTCCAAATTTTCTTTGATGGACATCATATGGGTTTCATAAGGTTATGGATTCGGTCATGGGTTCGATCCTCCAAAACAAATGGGGCGTATCGTGCTTCATAATTCATAAATGGTCATTCCACTTCTGAGTTTGGGCTCTATATAGGTCGATTTTGGGGGCATGATTTGTCCGGCATCCGCAATGGCTTTGATTTCATCTATGTTGATGGGGACCATCCCGAATCCCACTTTGAATTTTCCCTGGTCAATATTTTTTTTCATCTGAATTGCATTGTGCTTCCCATAACCGTAATGTATTCTTTTATCATTGCGCAAATCTCGGATTCCCAAAATGGGTTCCAAGATGGTTTTCAGCAGTATTTGGGTATCCAACCGGCTCAGGGCATCCGTGAACCTATAGCCATTTTTTCTGAGGTATAGGGCATAGAATTCGCCCTCAAGATACATGCTGAAATGGTGTTTTTGATGGGGGACATAGGATAAATTTCCTTGATTTTCAATTCTGTAATGGGTATCCAATCTCACTAAAAACGCTGCTTTCGATAATCCGTTCAAATCTTTTACCAACCGACTATACTCGAAGATATTGATTTCCGACTCCGGAATGAGATAGCTCATGAAAAAGTTATAGGGTTCTTTTCCGGAATGGTTTGGGTTGTTTTTCTGCATGTTCGCGGCCAGCAAGCTGGAAGAAGCGCTTCTATGGTGCCCATCCGCAATGTAGAGATGGGGTATTTGCTCAAAAGCTTTTTGGAGTTTCGTAACTGTTTCATGTGCCGATATCACCCATAACCGATGGGTGACCCTGTCGGTGGTGGTAAAAAAGTATTCGGGTTCGTTCGTCCTTACCTTTCCTAATATTTCCGAAACCTCCTGATTTTTGGAATAAGTCATTAAAACAGGTTCTGCGTTGAATTTTACCGTTTCCAAATACTCCGCAAAAAGCGATTCCCGTTTTTCGATGGTATCTTCATGTTTTTTGATCGCGTCGTTCCTGTATTCACGCACACTGATGGCACAAAATAAACCACAGCAACTAAAGTCATCGGCCTCCAATTGATATTGGTAAAAACAGTTTTGGGCATCCTTCAGAAAAGTATTGTTTTCAAGAAATTCCAAATAGCGGTTGTGTACCAACTGAAACCGTTCTTTTCCTTTTACCTTTTTGGAAAATTTGTAGCCCGGATTGATGATATGCAAGAAAGAAAAAGGATTGAATGACAATACCGAATTCAATTCCCTTCTTGAGTACGATTGATAGGAACGTGAAACCACCAAGGCCGCTTTGTCCTTGGTGGGTCGTATTGCCTTAAATGGTTTTATATGTGCCAAATCATGTGCTTGATGGTACTTCGCCAAACCCTGGAATAGATTATTGACAGAAGCAAGATTTAAGATGGATCGACGCTGGAGGATTCGAATCTCGTAGCCACTTTAACGGCTTTTTTCGATTCGGAATAATCATAGAAACCCTCTCCCGATTTAACGCCCAATTTGCCCGCCCCCACCATGTTGACCAATAAGGGGCAGGCGGCATATTTTGGATTCTTGAAGCCTTCATACATCACATTCAGTATGGAAAGACAAACATCCAGCCCTATAAAGTCGGCCAATTGCAAGGGACCCATCGGATGGGCCATGCCCAACTTCATCACCGTATCTATTTCTTTTACCCCGGCCACGGAATGGTATAAGGTTTCTATGGCCTCATTGATCATCGGCATCAAAATACGGTTCGCGACAAATCCTGGATAATCGTTTACTTCCGTTGGGGTTTTTCCTATGGCTTTTGCCAGTGCTATCACGGCAAGGGCCGTCGCATCCGATGTATTGTACCCCCTAATGATTTCGACAAGGGGCATAAGAGGTACCGGATTCATGAAATGCATACCGATTACCCGCTCTGGCCTTTTTGTGGCCGCTGCGAGCGCGGTAATGGAGATGGAGGAGGTATTGGTTGCCAAAAAGGTCTGCTCCCCGCAAAACTTGTCCAACTGCTCAAAAATACCTTTTTTAACATCGATATTTTCGGAGGCTGCCTCCACGACAAGATCTACTTCTCCCACGCCTTCGGATAGTCTGGTATGTAACGAAATATTCTTTAGCGTATCCAATTTAACTTGTGGGGCAATCTGCTGTTTGTCCAACATCCTGTCGAGGTTCTTGGATATGGTAGAGAGGGCATTTTTTAGGCTGGCTTCAGAAATATCGATAAGATTCACTTGATGGCCTTGTTGTGCAAAGACATGGGCAATGCCATTGCCCATGGTGCCCGCACCGATTACCGCAATTTTTTTAATATCAGTCATTTTCAAAGGATTCTATTACCTGTAAAGCTACTCTAAGGGCATTGGTCCCCTGTTCCAAGGTTACCACGGGAACCTTGTCATTATTGATGGCATCAGCAAAGGATTCAAGCTCGTCCATGATGGCATTATTTTGGATGATGTCCGGGTTTTCAAAATAAATCTGTTTTTTGACCCCTTCGGCATTTTGCAATATCATGTCGAAATCCCCGGGTTTTTGGGGCGCATCCTTCATCTTCACCACTTCTACTTTTTTTTCCAAAAAGTCAACCGAAATATAGGCGTCTTTTTGAAAGAATCGCGATTTCCGCATGCTTTTTAAGGATATCCTGCTGGCCGTAAGGTTGGCAACGCACCCATTTTCAAACTCTATTCGTGCGTTCGCTATATCCGGGGAGTTGCTGATGACGGAGACCCCACTGGCATTGATCCTTTTCACCTTGGATTGTACCACGCTCAGGATCGCGTCGATGTCATGGATCATCAGATCCAGTACCACAGGTACATCTGTGCCCCTCGGATTGAACTCGGCCAATCGGTGGGTTTCTATGAACATCGGGTCGTGGATTTTGCCCTTGACCGCCATAAATGCGGGATTGAACCGCTCTACGTGGCCTACTTGCCCCTTTATGTTGTTCTTATGGCTCAGCGCGATGAGTTCCTCGGCTTCCTCCAAGGTGTTGGTGATGGGCTTTTCGATAAAAACATGCTTGCCTTTTGCCATGGCTTTTTTGGCGCAGTCATAATGCGACAGGGTGGGGGTGACGATGTCTACCACATCCACCGAATCGATGAGCTGGTTGATGTTCTCGAAGTAGGTATACCCGAATTCGGCAGCTACTTTTTTTCCATTGATGGCATCGGCATCATAAAAACCGATCAGTTCATATTTCATCGACTCATTGAGCAGGCGTAAATGAATTTTTCCCAAATGTCCCGCGCCGAGGACGCCAACTTTCAACATAAATTTTTGCTTTGCCCAAAAATAAGGATACTTTGGGAGTTTATCGGTTTCGCCGAGGTTGTTTCTGTTTCTTTTGCGAATTCAGATATTGTGGCGCTGCCGACCCCTAATTTAACGACCATGAATTTCTTGGATGTGAAACCGAAAAACCACTTCCAATTATTGTTTTACTTCCCTAACTTTAGCCACAAAACCAAACCTTTGAAATGAGTGTTTTTACATACGAAGCCAATCATTATCCCGCTTCAGTCCCGAAATTCTGTCTTACCGTAATTATAGTATCATGGGCCAGATGAAAGATACCTTGAAGCATCGCGGCATGCGGAACCAATTGGCCGAGATTCTCTTCGAGAAGGGAATCACCGATCAAAAGGTCTTGGAGGCCATAAAATCAATTCCTAGGCATCTGTTCATAGATAGCGGCTTCGAGGGCCATGCCTATCAAGACAAAGCCTTTCCCATTGGAGCGGATCAAACCATTTCACAGCCCTATACAGTGGCTTTTCAAACCAGTCTCTTACGGTTAAAGCCAAACCAGAAAGTCCTTGAAATTGGAACTGGAAGTGGGTATCAAACCGCGATGCTGTTGCATTACAAAGCTAAAGTGTACACGATTGAGCGGCAGTCCGAACTCTTTAAAAAAACCAAGATTTTCTTTGAAAAAATGGGGTATAGGCCTAAAAAAGTAATTTTTGGCGACGGTTACAAAGGGTTGCCGGAAGACGCGCCCTTCGATGCGATTCTTGTTACGGCCGGCGCCCCGGAAGTGCCGAAACCATTGATGGCTCAATTGAAAATAGGAGGTAGGTTGGTTATTCCCGTAGGCGTGGATGATCAGATCATGACCTTGTTCGAAAGAAAATCTGAAAAGGAATTTGAGAAAAAGGAGTTTGGTTCCTTTCGTTTTGTACCCTTGTTGGAAGACAAAAATTAAAGACGGTTCGGGTTATTTGTTGAACTGTTTCTTGACCCGATCGAGTTCCCTTTTGTTGTCCCGGTCTTTCATGGTTTCACGCTTGTCGTAGAGTTTTTTTCCCTTTGCCAAGGCGATGTTCATTTTCGCCCTGCCACGTTCGTCCAAAAAAACATTCAAGGGCACAATGGTGAGTCCGGATGTTTTGACTTCCTTCTCCAGTTTTCGGAGTTCCCGTTTGTTCAGCAACAATTTTCGTTCGGCTTTGGGCTTATGGTTATAGTGCGACCCATGCGAATATTCATCGATCTGCATATTGATCACGAATAGCTCGCCCTTCTCGTTGAATTCACAAAAGCTTTCGGCGATGGAAGCCTTCCCCAGGCGAATTGACTTAATTTCAGTACCCGACAAGACAATGCCCGCTTTAAATTGGTCGAGGAGCTCAAATTCGAATCGCGCCCTTTTGTTTTTTATATTGATGTTCGGTTGCTGCATGGCCCGCAAAAATAGCAACAATTATCGTATTGGGGAACAATAATGGTCACAATGGCGCTGTCGCTATTGTTGGGCTCCATTTATTGATCATGCAGCCAAGTGGCGAAGCATTACTTTCGTTTAGGGCAGTTGCAACTGAAATGCAACCTTTGGGAGGTCGGAACTCCATCGATGATCTGAACAATGAAAAGACTTCCATTGTCGGTATCATCCATGGCAGGGTATTTCTCTTCCCCGATCATTTTATTCACAAAATCGGGCGTGGTATTACTGTGGCCCACCACCAAAACACTTTTGCCCAAATTGTCTTGTTTGAATTGAGCCACATCAATGGTTTGGGGATCATAGTACTGCACATCGACATTCAATTTAACCGATGTTGGAGCGGCCGTCATCGAAGTTCTCGCAAAGTCGGTGCTGTAAATCGCCTGAAGCGGAATATCCTTTAAAATTTCTGCCCAATGCATTGCCCTTCCCAGCCCCGTTTGATCGAGTTCCGGATCAATGTTTCCTGGATCGCTCCTATCTTTTTCGGCATGTCGAATAAAATAAAAAGTAGATACGCTCGCGGGTGCTGAAATTTCCCCAATGTTTTGGTCGTTCTTGCAATTCACGAATAAAAGAAGGAAAAAAAAGGAGCAGAGTATTTTGATCAGTTTCATTGGTTATGGTTATTGATTTTCAATCCATTGGATTTTTGTACATTTAACGACTTTACTCGTGACGCAAACCCCCCTAACTGAATGTTTGTTCGGTAATTGAAAACATTTCATACTAATTAACAAAATTAAGACGAAAATAGTATGTTAAACCTATTGTTTTTTGTTTTTTTGCGTATGACAAGATTTGGTAAGATACTTCTTATTTTATTAGTGGGCAGTACGGCTTGGTCGCAAGAGGTCAGGCTTCCCGTAGACTTACGGCAGCATAACCTGACAGAGTACAATTCCAGTATTTTTAATCCCGCCTTGTCGGTTACCAGAAACAATCCGCAATCAATTTCAATATGGACACGTTGGCAATGGCAACAGATCGATGCCGATCCCACGACCTTTTTTTTGAATTATACCAGAAAATTGAACAGAAATTCCGCTGTGGGGGCCTCCTTTTTTCAGCATAATACCGGGGTTTTTAACAATACGGGGGGTGTTGTGAATTATGCTTATGTCTATGAATTGAGTCCGACAATAAGTTTGGGCATGGGATTGAACCTTTTTGGTTTTAAGCAACAATTGGCCGATGACCGGTTTTTTGTGAATCTTCCCGGTCCGCTTCCCCAATTTAGGGTCACGGATGATTTTATCCTTCAAGCGGCCCCTGGATTGTTTTTGATGTGGGATAGGCTGGGCATCGGACTTGCTTCCGAGAACTTGTTCGATTATAATTTTACGACCAAAGAAAGACAGTCTACGTCCCAGGAACGCATTTATTCCATGTACGGGTCCTACGACTTTCAATTGGGAGCCGATCCGGCTTCCGTATTCAGGCCCGCGCTCTATTGGAAATCTATCCCGGATCAAGATAACCAAATCGGATTGAGCACTTTATATTCTACCGATAAGTTTTGGGGCCAGGCCGGCTACAATAGTTTTTATGGTATTTCGGTGGGAGGAGGGGGCAGGTTCATCCAAAAATTATCCCTTGGGGCGTTGATCGAATTCGGTACCGATAGTGCGCTGGAAGGTAAATCCTCCACTTTTGAAATCATGCTCGCCTACCATATCGGGCCGCAATTCGAAGAGGAAGTTCCGGAAGAACCCTTGGAACAGAAAGAAGAACTTATCGTAGAGGCCGAAAAGCTTACCCAAAAGGAGGCAGAGGCGGTTGAAAAATTGGAAAAAGACCGGATCAAGAAAGCGGAAGAAGCACAGGTGAAAGCACAAAAAGAAGAAGCCCTGGCCATTGCCGATAACCTGAAGCAGCAACGCAAAGATTCCTTGGACAGTGTGAAGAAAGACAAAGCGCTCGCAGAGGCGGCGCTAAGAAATGAGAATAAAAAGCGTGAGGCCTTGGCAACGACCAAAAAACAGGAAGCCATTGCAGAAGCGGAAAGATTGAACGCCCAAAAAAGAAGGGATTCCATCAAACAAGCCGAGGAGGCCTTGGCATTGGCACAACAGATGGAGCAACAACGCAAGCTCGATTCCATTAGCAAGGCCCAGGTAGCGGCCGTGGCATTGGAAAAAGAACAGGCAGAACAAGCGAAATTGGCCCAGCAACCGGAAAAGGTCAAGGCCCAGGCCAACGAAAAATATGAGGAGGTAGCCACCGAAGAAGGACTGCAGCCCGGTTTTTACTTGATCGCCAACGTATTTGGCACCCAGAAATACTATGAAGCCTTCATGAAAAATATGACCGACAAAGGGTTAGGTCCCAAATCGTTCCGCAGGAAGCTCAATAATTACAACTATGTTTATTTAGGACGTTATGATACCATGGAAGAAGCCAGAAAGGCGAGAGATGGCAAGCTCAATGGGCGGTATCCGGACAAAACCTGGATCTTCAGGGTAGTTGGCCAATAATCGCGGAATGATGGTCCTTAAAATTTTTGGAATTCCCTTCTGACCAATTGCTCGAGATAAGCAATCGTGTTCAACAGATATTTTCGGTCATCGGTGATGGTATTCATGGCCACGGCGCCTTGGATCATGGTAAAAAATTGTTTGGCGAACTGCAATGGCGTTACCGGAAGCCTCAACTCATTGTTGTTGACCCCATTTTCCAGAACAAGCGCTATTTTTCCTTCTATTTCCTTGATGGTTTCACAGACGGCGGCGCTGAGTTTATGGTTGTTGTGCCTGGCGTCGACGCCAACATTGAGAATGGGACAGCCCCCCAACTCTTCGTTGAATTCATTGTAGGTGCGGTAAAAATGGGTCAATTTGAAGATGCGGTCCATTGCTGTGCCAGAATGGTTCAATTGATGGTCAATTGCGGCCAATAAGCGCTTGCTGTTGAATTCAAATGCCGCCAATGCCAGAGCCTCCTTGTTTTCAAAATTGCCGTATAACGCCCCTTTGGTCAATCCGGTCGCTTCCGTAAGATCGCTCATGCTCGTTCCTACATAGCCGTGCTTATTGAAGACGGGCGCTACGGTTTCAATAATGTATGCGGTGGTTCTTTCGGCTTTGGTCGACATGGTTGGTTGGTTTTGACGCTAATATAAAAAATTTATATACTGTGTGGTATATATGATCAACAAAAAAAGGCGGCCCAATAGGCCGCCTTTTTGATCAATAGGGTTCGGTATTCGATCGTTTTGGGGTCATTCGACCAATTCGGATTGATTCCGGAAGACCAATTCATCATCGAAAGCGTCGATCAATACGATACTGTCTGCTTTGATTTGGCCACTGAGCAATTCTTTTGACAACTTGTTCAGCACATCGCGTTGAATGACCCGTTTGATGGGCCTGGCCCCGTACTGAGGGTCAAAACCCTTGTTCGCCAAATAGGTGACCGCTTCGTCGGTCGCATCGATGGTAATATGTTGTTTGTCCAACATTTTCTTCAACTGCTCCAACTGAAGTTTTACAATTTTGGTCATATCCTTTTTGCTCAAGGGGGTAAACATGATGATGTCGTCGATCCTGTTCAAGAATTCCGGACGGATGGTTTTGCGCAGCAACTCCATCACTTCAACCCGTGCTGCCTCGCTGGCACTATAGATATCCTTTACGGCATCGAATTTTTCCTGAATGATATGGCTGCCCATATTGCTGGTCATGATGATGATCGAATTCTTGAAATCGGCCACCCTGCCTTTGTTATCGGTTAGCCTGCCTTCATCGAGCACCTGCAGGAGGATATTGAACGTATCGGGATGCGCTTTTTCGATTTCATCGAGCAAAATTACCGAATAGGGCCTTCTTCTAACGGCCTCCGTGAGCTGTCCGCCTTCATCGTAACCTACATATCCCGGAGGGGCGCCGACCAAGCGGCTCACCGAATGCCTTTCCTGATATTCGCTCATATCGATCCGGGTGATGGCATTTTCGTCATCGAAGAGGTAAGAAGCGAGTGTTTTGGCCAACTCGGTCTTACCTACCCCAGTGGTCCCGAGGAACAGAAACGACCCAATGGGGCGCTTGGGGTCTTGCAATCCCGCCCTGCTGCGTCTGATGGCATCTGAAACGGCCTCTATGGCTTCTTCTTGGCCGACGACCCTCTGGTGCAATACCGACTCCAATCGCAGCAGTTTTTCCCTTTCGCTTTGGATCAATTTGGTGACCGGGATCCCCGTCCACTTGGCGACTACCTCGGCCACATCTTCATAGGTGACTTCTTCTTTGATCAGAATGCCGGTCTTTTGTTGTTCCTGCAGTTCTTTTTGAAGGGCGTCCAACTTTTCCTGGGATTCCTTGATCTTTCCATAACGCAGTTCCGCTACTTTCCCATAATCACCGTTTCGTTCGGCACGTTCCGCTTCCATTTTGAAATTTTCGATATCCAATTTTGTTTTTTGGATATTGTCGACCACCGATTTTTCACTGTCCCATTGGGCAAATACCTGGTTACGCTCCTCCTTCAGATTGGCGAGGTCAACATTGAGCATTTTTAACTTGGCATGGTCGTCTTCCCGTTTAATGGCTTCGATTTCAATTTCGAGTTGCATTATTTTACGGTCCATAACATCGAGCTCCTCAGGTTTGGAATTGATTTCCATGCGCAGCTTGGAGGCTGCTTCGTCAATCAAATCGATGGCCTTATCGGGTAAAAACCTGTTGGTGATATAGCGCTGTGATAATTCCACTGCGGCGATCACTGCCTCATCCTTGATGCGTACCTTATGATGTGCTTCATATTTGTCCTTGATGCCCCTTAAGATAGAAATGGCGCTTTCGGTATCGGGTTCATCGACCATCACTTTTTGGAAACGACGTTCCAAGGCCTTGTCTTTTTCGAAATACTTTTGATACTCGTCAAGCGTGGTCGCCCCGATGGCCCGCAGTTCGCCCCTTGCCAAAGCAGGCTTTAAGATATTTGCGGCATCCATGGCCCCTTGACCACCTCCTGCACCGACCAAAGTATGTATTTCATCGATGAAAAGCACTATTGAACCATCGGATGAAATGACTTCCTTGATTACCGCTTTCAATCTTTCCTCGAATTCCCCTTTATATTTGGCACCGGCGATCAATGCGCCCATATCGAGGGAGTAGATGACCTTGTCTTTCAAATTTTCGGGCACATCGCCTTGTACGATCCTGTGTGCCAGGCCTTCTGCGATTGCCGTTTTGCCCACTCCGGGTTCGCCCACCAGCATTGGGTTATTTTTTGTTCTACGGGTAAGGATCTGCAAAATCCGGCGGATTTCCTCATCCCTCCCGATGACGGGATCGAGTTTGCCACTATCAGCCAGTTCGTTCAGGTTTTTTGCATATTTGTCCAAGGCATTGTAGCTCTCCTCTGCGCTTTGGGAGGTAACCTTGCCTCCTTTTCTGAGTTCCGCAATGGCCGCTTTCAGATCTTTCTCCGTTACGCCCTGATCTTTCAATATTTGGGCGATTTTGCTTTTTGATTTTAAAACGGCCAACAAAAGGTGCTCGATCGACACATACTCATCAGACATGGCTTTCGCCACGATGCTGGCTTCGTTCAAGGTTTTTCCCGCTTCACGTGAGAAAATAAGCTCTCCGCCCGAAACTTTGGGAAAGCGTGCAATTTCTGCTTCCAAGACTTGGGTGAGCAAGGGTAGGTTAACGTTGAGTTTCTTTAAAATGAAGGGCACTACGTTGTCGTCGACCTCCAGGATAGCCTTAAAAAGATGCTCGTTCTCGATTTGTTGATGGCCCAAAGCTTGGGCCAACTGCTGTGCCTGCTGAACGGCTTCCTGCGATTTTATAGTAAAGTTGTTTAAATTCATTTGGTGTATTTTTGCGTTAGCGTTCAATTTTAGATCAATATGGTCAACAATCTTACCAATAGTTGAAGACCGACAAAATGGCGCTAAAATTTAAAAACAACAAGACATTTAGGCAGTTGTTAAGTTAAGGTCAAAAAGTCGACCTACTGCATAAAATTACAAAATGGGGGTATTCGATAGCTTGTTCGGAAGAAAAAACGAAGCGGAAAAAAAGGAGGCCAAAACAGTTCCCTGGATACCGCTGGAATCCTTGGACCAATTGGACGAACTTATAAAAGCGTCTAGCAATAGAACGCAGGTTATTTTCAAGCATTCCACCAGTTGTGGTATCAGCAGAATGGTGATGAATATGTTCGGAAGTGGCTATGATGTTGAAGCAGGTCGGTTAGACCTTTATTATCTGGACCTTCATGCCTATCGGTCTGTGTCGAACGCAGTGGCCCATCAACTTGGGGTGATGCATCAATCGCCGCAGTTGCTGGTTGTTCGAAATGGGGTGGTGGTTGGCCATGCTTCACATGGGGCCATTACGGCAATGGAATTGGAACGGTATTTATGAATAAAAAGGGCCATAAACCGATCGGCTTATGGCCCTTTTTATCAATTGAACCTTTGGCTCACCAAAATATTCTTTAACGTCGATTTCAGATCTTCTCCGGCGTCGTATACCATCTGCTCATTGCTCGGAAAGGGTACGGCGGCCAAGTTGAGCATGGCGACCAAGTCGTTTTCAAGGGCTCTCTTGTCGCCATTGTAATTGGCATACACATGCTCAAAAACGAATTGGCTCGACAAGGGATAGGAACTGATCTCCTGTTTTGTGTCCAAGTCGGTAAAACTGACCACCCCTGTCACCTGAGCGGTTTTGAACTGGGTAAACTGGTAAAAATTACAGCGAACGGTGGTAAACTTATCTATTTTTATATCGTTTCCTAGGCTATCCCTTACCACGTTTCCATTGCTATCAACGGCATATTGGTAACCATCCTTCACCTGCTTTTCTTTGATGATCTGTTTTTCGCTCACCTGTTCGGGGGAAATATTGATTTGTCTCAATGCGACTTGCATGGCATAGTCATAGTTGACATTCGGCAGCGGATTGGTATGATACCGGGTCCATAATTCGTCCAAACCATAGGTATTGAAATTGAGCAGTTCTTCCTCGAGCCTTACGGGCACAATTTGCTCGGTATGGTTAACCATGGCCACTTTTACATAATCAAGGCCCTTGTCATAGGCTTCTTCCATTTTTTGTTTGGCATCGCCATACCCTGGGTTGATTTCCAGTAAATATTTGAAATCATCAAAGGCTTGTCGAAAATCCTGCTTGTTCGAAGCATTGTCCAATAAATTGGAAGCATTGTCATATAAATAGTCGGAAAGCTTGCCTTTGGATGCCAAAAGTTTTTCGTCGTATTTTTTGAAGGAAAAATGGGCATCCCTGTTCTCATCGTAAATGGGCAAAGGCAGCAAGGGCTGAATCCTGTCCTGGATGCTCTTTAGATTGGAATAGGTCTGGAAAATGGTCTCATAATTTGCCGGATTGCCATCCTTTTCCAAAAAAGCGATGTTCTGAAGTTCACGCTCCGTATTTTTTTTGTAGGCCTCTTCCAACAGCAATACGTAGGGTTGATTGCTTTTTTTGGTTTTGTTATCGACCAGGTTTACGATCGATTTGTTGATCGCATTGCCATAATTACCTGTATTTAGGGCTTCTTGGGTCTTTTTTACGCCTCCGCAGGCAATCAATAGCATTGCTATAATTACAAAATGTAGCAGTTTCTTCATGACGATGGTTTTTACTGTTTTGCCATTACAATTTCAACAGCCGTGCCAAAATTGTTTTTTTACATAACGCAAAACGTTCAACTATCGTATTTATCAGCTAAAAAACCCTTTTATCAAGATTTTTTTTTGGGCTGAAAAGCAGGAAGAAGTTTCCCTTTGACCTCACCAAAACCGATGCGCATCCCATCTTTTTCGCAATGACCCCTCATCGTCACGGTATCATTGTCTTCGATGAAAGTGCGTTTTTCGCCACCTTTGAGCACAACGGGTTTTGTGCCTTGCCAGGCCAGTTCCAACATGGAGCCGTACGAATCCGGGGTAGGCCCGGAAATGGTGCCACTGCCCAACATATCGCCACTGTTGATCTTGCATCCGTTCACGGTATGGTGTGCCAATTGTTGCGCCATGGTCCAGTACATATACTTGAAATTGGATTTTGAAACCACGGTAGGCTTGGTATTTTCAGGTGCAATTTCGACTTCCAAATGAATGTCATAGGTATGTTTTTCCCTTTGTTGTAGATAGGGAAGGGGCTTCGGATTTTGTGGCGTGCTGGGCACGCGATAGGGGGATAGTGCATCCATGGTAACGATCCAGGGAGAGATACTCGAGGCAAAGTTTTTGGCCAAAAACGGTCCCAATGGCACATATTCCCATTTTTGGATGTCCCTGGCGCTCCAGTCGTTAAAAAGTACCATCCCAAAAATGTAATCCTCGGCCTCATCCACCGGTACGGGCTCGCCCAGCGCATTGGCGTCGGTAGTGATAAAAGCCATTTCCAATTCAAAGTCGACACGTTTGGAAGGGCCGAAAATCGGTGTTTCTTCACCTGTAGGCAAGGTTTGGCCCATTGGCCTTCTGACCGGGGTACCGCTGATCACGATAGTGGAGCTCCTTCCATGATACCCTACAGGGATATGCAACCAATTTGGCATCAGCGCCTTTTCGGGATCCCGGAACATGGTCCCTACATTGGTGGCGTGTTCCTTGCTCGAATAGAAGTCGGTATAATCACCTATTTGCACCGGTAGCTGCATTTCGATCTCCTCCATAGAGAAGAGCACGATTTTTTTGTGATCTTCCCGATCTCTCAAAGCGCCATTCTTGGCATCGAAGATCTCACTGATACGATTGCGCACCGATCGCCAAGTCTTTTTGCCGTCGGAGATAAAATCGTTGAGGGTGTCCTGCAGGAAGATATCATCGGTCAGCGGAATCCCATCAAAATAGCCAAGCTGATGCAGCGCACCCAGATCAATGGCATGGTCTCCTATCCTTGTCCCGATGGTGATGATATCATCACGGGTCAAGAAAACGCCGAACGGGATGTTCTGTATTGGAAAATCAGAATCGACCTTTACGGGCAACCAGGTTTTTTTTTGCGGGTCATTGGTGGAATTGGGCATATGGGAATTGTTAATTTGTATTTGATAAATTCATTACCAAATATATTATTTTATACCAATTAACAACCTTCAATTCGTATTTTTGCCACTCATTTAACAGAAACCACGCCTATGCTCCGCGACAATCAGATTTTCGACCTCATCACCGCAGAAAAAGAACGTCAAACAGCCGGTATCGAGCTCATCGCTTCAGAAAACTTTACCAGTCCGCAAGTAATGGAAGCAGCCGGTTCGGTGCTTACCAATAAATATGCGGAGGGTTACCCCGGAAAACGCTATTATGGGGGTTGTGAAATCGTGGATCAAGTGGAGCAGATCGCCATTGACAGGGCCAAGGAACTGTTCGGTGCGGCCTATGCCAATGTACAGCCCCATTCCGGGTCTCAGGCGAACGCCTCCGTGTATCATGCTTGCCTTCAGCCGGGGGATACCATATTGGGCTTTGACTTGTCACACGGAGGGCACTTGACCCATGGTTCACCCGTCAACTTCTCCGGCCGCTTGTACAATCCGGTTTTTTACGGGGTCGAAGAAGAGACCGGAGTACTCAATTACGATAATATCCAAGAAATTGCCCTTCGTGAAAAACCAAAAATGATCATCGCCGGGGCTTCTGCCTATTCGAGGGATATGGACTTTAAACGATTCCGGACCATTGCCGACAGTGTGGGGGCGTTGCTATTGGCAGATATCGCCCATCCTGCGGGCCTCATTGCTAAGGGCATATTAAACGATCCCATTCCCCATTGCCATATCGTTACCACCACCACCCATAAGACTTTGAGGGGCCCTAGGGGCGGACTTATTTTGATGGGGGCCGATTTTGACAACCCTTTTGGCATAAAACTAAAGAACGGTAGCCTGAGAAAAATGTCTGCACTGTTGGATTTGGCGGTATTTCCAGGAAACCAGGGCGGCCCTCTGGAGCACATCATTGCGGCCAAGGCCATCGCTTTTGGAGAGGCGCTTACCGATGATTTTCTGCACTATATGTTACAGGTGAAGAAAAATGCCGCTGCCATGGCTGCCGCTTTTGTGGCCAAAGGATACCATATCATTTCCGGAGGAACGGACAACCACATGATGCTCATCGATTTGAGGAATAAGGACATCACGGGAAAAGATGCCGAAAGTGTATTGGTCAAGGCCGATATCACTGCCAACAAGAACATGGTTCCGTTTGATGATAAGTCGCCGTTCGTGACTTCAGGGATTCGATTCGGAACTGCCGCGATCACCACAAGGGGCCTAAAAGAGGCCGATATGGCTACAATTGTTGGGTATATCGATGAAGTATTGATGCATCCGGATAATGAAAACATCCTACATGGGGTCAAAAAGAAGGTAAACCTGATGATGAAAGGACTGCCGTTATTCAATGGCTAAACCTTGAAAAAAATCTAAAGGTTCAACATGTAAAGCAGGCCCGAAATCATAGAAGACTGGTTCAAATCATAAATCAGGGCATCTTGCTCGGAGTAAAAATAGAGTCCCCAATATTTGTTATAATCATTGTTTCGCACCTCCTTGCTCAATTGGTATTTGAGGTTACCTATATGTTCACAAGCGGCAGTATCCCGTGTTTCCTCCAAAACCGGGATAAATATTTCATAAGGTAGTTCCCCAATATTCTTGAACAGTTTGTTGTAGTGATTGGATAAATTGGACAGAATATCATCGAATTGTTCCGGGATGCTTTGGTCGTATATTTTATGGATCACGACATTACAATTGTTGAAAATGATGGAACATTCCTCAATCTCGATATGGAAATTGTTCTTCGATTGAAGTTGTCTGAAAAGCTTGCCGAAAGTTGAGCCGTTCCTATTATTGGCATTTTTGCCTTCGGCTTGGCCCCACAGACCTTGCTTCAAATGGGTAACCCCTTCCAAGAGGTCGAAATGGCAGACCAATTCAATCAAAAGGTGAACCGACTGCCCTTCCAAGGCATTGTTTCGTATCAAGACTTCCGAAAAAAACAACTTTTCGAGCGCACGCTTATAGGCCAATAAACCAACCACATCGTTTTCTCCCACGATGACACTTTTTGGTTGGTTTTTGAAATGGTCTAAATTAGATGGCATACCAAAGGCAATTCAACAGTTATCAACGATAAAATTAGAAGTTAATTGTGAGGGTATGTTAGAGAAAAACCTTAGAAAAATTAGGTTTTTTTCCAGAATCGGAAGAATTATCGCGATAGCTTCAGATAAAACCGCGATTTCTTGCCTCGTCGATCAGGGCAAGGTCGTTCTTATCTTGGATGCCGAAATTGCTCTTGAGGGCCCTTTTTCGATTGTCGATGGTTGCCAGGGATAACGGAATTACATGTGTCATATCCTTGGTTTTTGTGCCTTTGGACAATTCGTAGAGGATGGCGCGGTCATATTCATCGACCTTGAAGGTCTGGGCGATGTTTTTTCTGGCGGCGACCAGTGCCAAATGGGTATAGTAGGGCGGCTTGGTCATGACCGTTTTTACCATATCGACCAGCGAGGGTTCATCGATTTCCGATTTAACCATATAGCCATCGGGGTTTACTGCCTGGCAAATACTGTTGATGCGGTAGCTGTCGCTGAAGGAGGACATAAAAACCACTTTGGAATCGGGAACAAGTTTACGTGCCAATTTGCCCAGATCTTCCCCTGTTCTTGGGTCTTTTGCCTCCATGGGAAACAGTTGGATATCCAACAAAATAATGTCGTATTTCACAGATCGAAGGGAATATTCGATTTTTTTCTGGCCTTCTTCATAACCATTGGCGACATCTACCTTCACCATAAAACCGTCAAAGGTGGCATCCTCCAGAATATACTTATAGCCCAGTGCGGTCATCCGATGGTCGTCGACCGCCAAAATTTTTACTATTCCGTCCATAGCTTATGATCTTAAACCCTTAGTAAACTTCGTTCAATGTTGACGCCGGTTTCCTCGTCGAATTTGCGGATCGGCAGGGTAATCGTTATCGTGGTGCCCTTCCCGGGTTGGCTGTCGATGTCCAACTTCCCTTCCATTTTACTTACCCTGGCGGAAATATTCCTCAATCCAATTCCGGTTTTGCCTTTTTTCACATCAAATCCGCGGCCATCATCCCTAAGGGTTACCTGCAACGAATTTCCTCCCTCAACCATAAATGCAAGGGAAATGTGTTGGGCTTTTGCATGTTTAACGCAATTTTGGAGGCTTTCTTGCAATACGCGGTACAAATTAATTTTCAAATCGCCCCGCAATGCGTCCCAATCGGTTTTTCGGTCGTATTCAAAACTATGTTTCAAGTGGGCCGAAATTTCCAAGCCCTTCAAAAGCTCCTGAATGCTATTGATAAAGTTAGGCAAATTTTGGTAAGCGGCGTTGCTCAATTCGTGCGAAATGCTGCGCACTTCTTCCTGAATGTCCATCAATTCCTTGATGGCCTCGGCCCGCTCGGCAATCGCCTCTGGGGTGGTTCGCTTGTTGAGGCCCAATAAGACCATGCGTACCCCTTGCAGCCGGCCCTGAACGCCGTCGTGCAGTTCTTCAGATATGCGTTTCTGTTCCAGTTTCTTGCCCTCTTCCAGTTTTTGGCCTTCAGACAACAACAGGTTGAATATCTTCTCGTTGCTGGCCTGTTGTGCCCTTTGAAAGCGCAGTTTTTGGTTTTTGATACGTTGCACGATGATGATGTAAGCGGCCACCGCCAAGAGCAGAAGGGTGAGGGCGATGCCCGTCCACAGGCGTTTCTGTTGGGCCAGTAATTTGTTCTGGGCTATGGTTTCGTTGGTCTCGAAACGGATCCTGGCAAATTTGTCGCGTTCGCGCCGCTCCAATTGTTGCAGGCTGTCGCTGAGCTGTATATAGGCCTGGGAATAACCAACGGCATTTTTGGGATCTGCCCTGGCCAACAGCCCCAACGATTGCAGGAGGCGGTCGTTGCTGATGCTGTTTTCGGCATATAGTTTTGCCGCTTTTGCTTCCTCAAGGGCCTTAAGGGAGTCTTGCCTTAGCAAATAGTATTCCGCCAGATTATAATGGCTGGCGGCCATGCCGGCAGCATCTTCAATACTGTCGCGGATGTGGAGGGCCTGTAGAAATTGTTGTTCCACCCCCTCCAGATTGGCCCGCTTTCATCCGGTTGTAGGCCAGGTTGTTCAGGGCCCTAGCGTATAATCGAGGATCTTTGTAAAAAACACTATCGTTTTTCGAGTACTTTTTCAAAATAGCCAATTGCCCTCGGATAGTCTTTCATCTCCTGGTAAACGCCTGCCGATATTATTGTTGAGTATTTCTTGGTTCGTTTTTTTGTCATCAATTTTCTCGAGATAGTGATTCTGCGGTATTATAATAGTCCAAGCGCCCTGTTGATATTCTTTCTGGTCTTTTGATATGATAGCCAATAGATTATAACAATCATAAAGACGATCATTATCGTTTAATTCTTTGAAAATTTCAATGGCCTTTACCACATTAATTTCTGCCCCGGTATAATCTTTTATTTCATTCTGAGTTGATGCCATTTGGTATAACATATTACCCGCATTTAATGGATCATCCAATACCTTAAATATTTCTTGAGCTATCGCATAATAGATAATATGCACTATCCTTTAAGCGATACAGTATTGTTCTTAAGAAATGGGCCAAGATCCCAATGGGCATTTGCCAAGCGAGTGGAATCACTTAAATTTAAAGCAAGGTTCTCGTGTTATGTTATTTGTTCTTCTAAAGGAAAGCGAGTCCTTCATATCCATATAGGTCCATTGGATGCGGGACATAGTTGCGCAGTTTACTGGAGTCATTCGGCATTAAGTTGGTGTAGACCTCCGCTTTTTGAATCGAACGTTCCCTTTCTTTTAGGGTTAAAGAATTATCGCGTGCCTTCTTGATCCATGTCGACACGCTATCTGCATTAAGTTGATTGCCAGGAGATGCATTTTTTTTGCCATCTTTTTGGCAAGCCATGATTGCAAAGAGTGCCCCTATATAAAAAATGATTTTGAATCGGTTTTTCAATTTAGATGGGTTTTCATAGCGTCTTAACAACAAGATAAAAAAAAAGCCTTAAATAGGATATTTAAGGCTTTGCTTTATTTCTAGTTAACCGAGTGTTAGTTGCCACCGCTACCATTTCCGTGTTAGGACATGATCCCCATCCCCTGCATTGGTATTCAGGTTTTCATAAAGTGCCTGATCTTCCGATCCGGAATCGTTGGTGCAAGAATACATGCCCATGTTCATCGCTATCACTGCCAAAACTAAGATTGCTTTTTTCATAATTTGAGTATTTTGAGTTTATTAATTGTTGTGGTACTAAACTACTCAACGGAAGAAAGGGGTCATAGTCCTTTAAAATGTTCAGGGTATATGAAGGGGTTTACGGGGTAGATGGCAGGGTTCTGCTAGAATTTGATCAATTCTGTGCGGAAATGCTGTTTTTTGACAGCAGTTTTTTAAGCAGGTCTACATTGCCTTTGTACGATTTGGAGAAGGGCAGGGGTTGTTTGCGGCCCTTCAAACTGCAGATGGCCTTCCCATAATTGATGCGGGCCACGTAGTTGGTGTTCAGAATGTAGCTCTGATGAATCCTAACGAAATTTTTGGGCAATTGTTGTTCAAATGACTTCAATGTTTTGTAGGTGTTGATCACCGAGCCGTCGGCCATTACGAATTCGGTCGTATTGTTGTCGGCCTGCAGGTACAGGATGTCATTGGTATTGACATATTGGTAATCCCGATATGATTGCAAACAGATCGTATGCGGCTCGACTTCTTTTGGTGCGCGCTTTTTGAGTTTTAAAAGCGATTTCCGTATGTCGAATTCGTTATAAGGGAGCAGCCAATAATCAAAAAAATTGCTTTTGATGGCCTGATAGGCATACTCCTTGCTTTGGGAGATACCGATGATCAATGGAATATCCTTCACATATTGATGGAGATCCGAAACCATGTGAAAATATTCATAGGCCTGCTCGTTAAGGTTGACGAAGACCAGATCGGGAGAATATTTGAGGATGGCGTTCAAGCCCTCATCACTGTTCCTTGAAAGTTGCACGCATTGAAAGTCACCATAATCCTCCAAGAAATGCCGTAATTGCAAATTAGAGGTGGCGTCGGAATCTATGATGAGATAAGTATACTCCATCAAAGCATTCATTTAAACTGCAAATTAGCAAGAGTTCCTGAAACGGGATTACAGATTTCCCATAGAAAAACTATGGTTTTTTTCTGTAATGGATTGAAAATAAGGAATTTTGAGCGTATTTTCCTTCAAAAATAAAATTATAAACAATAATTCTTGTAAGTGTTGAAAAATACCCTTGATTCATGAAGGGTGTAGCTTGTTGAATTAATCTTGAAAGATAGATTGGTACGCACCCATATCGGGCACAAGTGTACGGTTATTCCCCAAAATATCGATCGGTACCAATTGGGCTGCGGCTTCCTGGGCCGTACCGATGGCTGGGGAATCAGGGCCTAGCCGGAAATCGTTCTTGCCCGTGTCGACAAACTGTGCCGATGCGTTCAACAAAACCTGTGCGTACCGTGTGGGATCTCCAAAGTCGTACAGGCCATTGCCCGAAATGGCAGGGGCCCGTGTATCGATTTTGATCAAACAGTTCGTAAACGAAAAATTAAAGGCGTTGGTTTGGTTGCTGGTGAGTTGCAGTTCCAACGTGCTGTTGCCATCGATGATCGAATTCACGAAATTGGCTTCCACCAAATCGGCCGACGCCATCTCCCCTGAAGGAAAACGAGACTCATTATCGATTTGAAGGGCGGCACCGCTCCTTAGTCCACGGTTCCAGAAGTTGGCGATCGTGGCATGCACAAAAGTATATTTACCGCCTAAATTACAGTATAGGGAAGTGTTGCCGGCACTGCCCAGAACCACATTTTCCGCTTCGACCCAGGCTGATTTGGCCCATAGGTTTACGCTGGCCGAATGATAAACTTGGGTATTCCTGATCGATAGCGTAGGCGCTGCGAGGCTTCCATCGCCTTCCACCAATAATCCGACGGTCGCATTTTTAACGGTGAGATGATCGATTCGGTTGTCGGTACTGCCCTTTGCCATCCAAATGGTGCCCCATTGCCCGGCGATATTTTCGAAACGGGGTTCCAGGCGATCCCCTTCAAAAACCACTTCTTTTTCCAACAGCAGGCTGTCGGTACTGAGCTCTCCATTGATATGCAGGCTGGCGGTGGGCCGCACCCAAAGTCCGGAATTTTGGTGGAAGTATACCCTGGTGCCCGCCGCCATTGTTAAAGTGGCATTTTCCGGAACCGCGGCATAACCATAGATCACATAGGGTTTTTCATTGGTGAAATTGAGCTGATCGTTCCCCAAAGTAAAGCCTTCGACCCGGATTTCATTCCCGTTGTCATCAAAACCAAGGTTGAGGGTTTCTTTTTGTCCGTTCGAATCGGACGGAGGATATAGAAATATGGCATCTTTCACCAAGGTAACCAGTGCAACTTCCTGTAGGTTCAAGCCGCTATCGAACTGTATGGCATCGGTATACAAAAAAGTGGCGCCGTTGTCCTGGCCGATATCAAAGGTGGTTTCGATGAATATAAAAAGACTGTCCCTCGCACGAAGTGGGATGCCTTGAAATTCCTTTCCAGGGATGCCATCGACGTTCAACCTATAGTTGCTCAGTTGGCCCTGTCCAAGGCGGATGGACGGAATCTCCATATCGAAGCCCGTCTTGTTATATACGGTCAAGGCATAGGTGCTGCTGCCGATATTGGTAAAGATGGTATCCAAAAAAACGGTATCCTTCGAAAAGCTGAGGTTTCCGCTACTGGGTGCGTATTCAAAATCTTTACGGCACGAACTCCATAAGATGATGACCAATAGGCTTAAAATGAAGGTATATCGACGCCGCATCAGCTTTTGTAGGTTGTTGATTGGTTAGGCCTGTTTGAATTTACCGTGAATTTGCGGTCTAGTTTCTTTTAAAAATAGTCATAATGTCATCCGGTATCCGGATCGGTTTAAAGGTTTCGACATTTAACAGGCACCATTTGGTGCTCGATCGCACCAAGAGCGCCTCTGTTTTGCGATCATAAATCTCCACGACCCGTACCGATATAGCTCCTCGATTTTTTTCGATGTAGGTAAGCAATCGGAGTTCATCATTTAGTTTGGCCGCATTTTTATAGGTGATGTCGTGGTGCATCACGACCCAGGCCACCGATCGCCGCAACGCCTCTGGCGCGAGACTTTGCCAGTGTGCTTTGGCAATGTCCTGGATCCACTGCAGATAGCGCACATTGTTCACGTGGTTCAAATCGTCAAGGTCTTCCTCCTTGACCACTATGGTTTGTTCAAAATCGGGCATTATTCCTTTTTCACTATGTTGACCTCGAACATTTTATCCCAATTTTTTCCGGTCACGAAAAAAGTCTTTCGGGCGGGATGGTAGGCCACCCCGTTCAGTACGTCGAGCAGTTCATGCTGGGTCACCTTTTCCTTCAAGCCGCCAAAATTGACCACCCCTTCGATGGCCCCGCTCTTGGCGTCGATGATCATCATGCTTTCTTTCTGATATACGTTGGCATAGAGCTTTCCGTCTACATATTCCAGTTCGTTGGCTTTGTTGAATATCGATTTATCGGTGACCGTCTCAATGAATTCTGTTTCCACCAAAGTCTCGGGGTCGAGCAACCATATTTTCTCGGTACCGTCGCTCTTGTACAAATACTGACCATCATTTGCCAAACCCCAGCCTTCCTTGCTGTTGCCGTATTTAAAATTATCTATTTTTTGAAGGTCGGTAAGATTGTAGATGAACCCGGTCCCATTTTGCCAGGTCAGTTGATAAATCTTACCGTTTAAAATGGTGAGGCCTTCCCCGAAATAGGCCGGTTCTAAATTAATTTGCTGGAGTACCTTGCCGGTGTTGAAATCGAGCTTGCGCAGCGAGGATTTCCCCTTTTGTCCGGTGCTCTCGTACAGCACGCCATCATGGAATTCCAATCCTTGGGTATAGGCCTTGATGTCGTGTGGAAATTCATTGACAATTTCATAGGTATAGATTTCCGGGGCCGATGGTGCCAATATGCGCAGGTTTTTTGAGACTTCGGTGGTTGTCCCATCGTATTCGATCTTGGCCATCAGGGTTTTATTTCCCAAATGGTCGATGTCCAAAACAATATTGCCATTGCTTAAGGGCAGATTTTGACCTCCTATGGAATATACCACGGCTTCAATACTCCGATTCTCCTTATTTCTGATGGTAACTGGGATGGTTTCCCCTTTTTTGAATTCAGTGCCACTGAGTTGGATCTCGAAAAGCTTATTCTTTTTTCCTGCCGAGTCGCCACAAGACATCGCCATGATGACGAGCGAATTCAAGATAAAAAGTTTCATCAAATTCATGTTCGTAACTATTTTACAATCCAAAATGAAATCACCAAAAACCACTGTGATTCCAAGTTATGGTCATCCATTCCCTATAAAATGGGCAAGTTAATCCATAAAATTTAGAATGTAAAACGAACTTTCCAGAATTAAAAAAGGTTGTATCTTTGCCAGTGGCAAGTCCTACACGACCAGCTCCTGTAGAATCCCCCAGGGCGGGAACGCAGCAAGGGTATATGGTCGTAGCGGTGCGATGTAGGTAGCTTGCCATTTTTTTATGCCCTGAAGTGAACATATTCCCTTATTTTCCCACACCAAAAAAGCGATTTATTTGTTAATTTGCAACCTTATGGCAACCAAAGTGGTTCTTATTACAGGGGGGTCTTCAGGAATAGGCAAAACCATCGGCACCTATTTGAGGTCGGAAGGGTTCAAGGTCTATGGGACCACCAGAAGTCTGGCGAAATATCCAGATTTTGAAGCCTTTCCCTTATTGGAAATGGACGTAAGGTCACCTGAAGGAATAAAGAAAGCCGTCGCGACCTTGATCGGAAAGGAAGGCCGCCTCGATGTCTTGATCAACAATGCAGGGGTAGGCATTACGGGTCCTTTGGAAGAAACCCCTGAGGAAGAAATATTGAACGCGTTCGCAACCAATTTTCATGGGCCATTACAGGTGATCAAGGCAGTTTTGCCGCAAATGCGCAAGCAGGGCGGAGGATTGATCATAAACATTACCTCGATAGCCGCATACATGGGATTGCCGTTCCGGGGTGTTTACAGTGCCTCGAAAGCCGCATTGGAAGTCATTACCGAAGCGCTTCGGATGGAGACTAAAGACTTTGGGATCGCGATAACCAATTTGGCGCCGGGCGCTTTTGCGACCAACATTGCAGCGGGGAGATATCATGTTGAAAGGGCGGATCACTCCCCTTATGCCATACAATATCGGAAGGCCTTGATCGGTATCGATGAAAGCGTCGAACAAGGCGAAGACCCGATCGGGGTAGCCAAAAAGGTTTTGATGATCATCAACGAAAAAAACCCCAAGATCCATTATAGGGTTGGGGCATTCAGTCAAAAACTGTCGATATTTTTAAAGAAAATATTGCCTCAGAAAGTATTCGAGAAAATCTTGTTAAACCATTATAAATTGTAGTTTTGCGAGAAGGAAATCCATCCGTGGCCAACCGATTACCCAAAACACTAAACAAAGGAAAGAGATGAAATTTTTTATTGATACCGCCAATTTAGATCAAATTCGTGAAGCCCAAGCTTTGGGCGTTTTAGATGGAGTTACGACCAATCCGTCATTGATGGCAAAAGAGGGGATTACGGGCCGCAACAATATTTTAAAACACTATGTCGACATCTGCAAAATTGTGGATGGCGATGTTTCCGCCGAAGTCATTGCCACGGAATTCAAAGCCATGGTAAAGGAAGGGGAAGAATTGGCAGAACTGCACGAACAGATCGTGGTAAAGGTTCCAATGATCAAGGATGGCGTGAAGGCATTGAAATATTTCACAGATAAAGGCATCCGCACCAATTGCACCTTGGTTTTCTCTCCTGGACAGGCTTTGTTGGCCGCAAAGGCCGGAGCTACCTATGTTTCGCCTTTCATAGGCAGACTGGACGATATTTCAACAGACGGACTCAACCTGATCGCAGAGATACGTTTGATCTATGACAACTACGCCTTTGAAACCCAGATTTTGGCGGCCTCCATTAGGCATACCATGCACATCATCGACTGTGCGAAATTGGGCGCAGATGTGATGACCGGACCTTTGTCGGCCATTGAAGGACTTTTAAAACATCCTTTGACCGACAGTGGCTTGGCACAATTCTTGGCAGATTACAAAAAAGGGAATTAGGGGTTATTGTTTTTTTACGGGAAAAGGGGATAATGCTTTGGCGCGATGCTGCCTGGCGCATTTCAAAATGCACTATAGATATCCGAAAAAGCATCAACGATCTGACCCTTATCGGTAATCACGCATTTGTTGAGCTTATTGATGATCAGGGCATTCGTCAAGGATTCGAAATTAACTGCCCTAAACTGGTTTTCCTTATCGAGTTCCGACATTTCCAACATGTTTTTCCACATGCCTTCAGAGGTCCTGATGTTGATGCCTACGAATTTATAATCCGGTTTGGCAGCCGATAAAGAGGCAACCCTTTCCGAGATTTTATCAAAATGCATTTTCTCGTTACCTGACCAGAAGTAGAAAACAGTTTTTCCGTTTTTCGAAATATCGCGAAGCGAAATGGTATCCCCATCCACCTTGGAAACATAAATGTTGGGAATCGATTTGCTTGGCATTATGTTCTCTATACCGTTGAACAGATTTTCGATTTCATCGATATGCCTATTGTTTTTTGAAAGTTCATGGAAGGTGTTGATGAAAGCACTGATATTTTCCTCGGAATCGTGCACATGCAATAAGTAGTCAAATGCAACGTACCTGAAAAGGTTGTCCTTCAATTCTTTTTCTACGATCAGGCTATCGATCAAGTGCATCTTGTGCTCATTGAAATGCAGTTGGTTTTTTATGCCCATGCCCTCATTGGTGCAATCCATCGAACAATCCATATAGGACAAATTCTGTATGTGGTTCAGCATGAAAGTGTAGTATGGTCTTAAATAGGTGAAATTTTGATTTCCAAAATCAATGGCTTTCCGGTAGTCGTAAAAATCTGCCGGCAACGCTTCCATCTTCCCATTATGGGACAGCCTTTTGTGCTTAAAGGGATATATTTCCTTAAAGGTATTGTAGTTATACTCAATGCTGGCATTGGCGATGGAACGCTCTTTTGCCGTAACCGAACCGTCGGTAAAAAGCTCGGCAAGCATATCGAGCTTGGCTTGTTTTAAAGAGTCTATTTTTTGCGCAAACTGTTTGGCTTCCAAAACAAAATAGGAATCTATAAAAGGTGCTTCTTCTTCATTGGCAAGAAACAGCTCTAAAAGAAAATTATTTATTTCTTCCCCTTTGCCCGAAAAAACAAGTGATTCATCAAAATCCGCCGTGTTTAAACGGACCATCAGGCTATCGCCCTGTTCCAGATAGACGTATTGAAACTCGGGGGCATGGCTAAAATGGTAAAGCCCTTGTTGTAATGAATCCAATGTGAATGAAAATCTGTTTTGATCATCGAGCCGCGCCGAATCGATGACCTTATCGCCATTGAAAAGTACGATATGGGAACTTGTCGGGTTTACGATTTCTCCGGCAAAGAAAATATTTTTGGAATTTTTGTCCGCCTTACTGCACCCCACTAACCAAACAAGGAAGAAGAAAAGTAAATATTTATTCATAAATCGAAATCAGCCAGATAGCATACAAAATTAAGGAAGCATGATACCCCTCGCTGTTAATGGCAAGTTAAATGTTGGCCGACTTCGTTAATCTTTCGACAGCCTGCGCCGAATATAAGATTATTGGTCAATGGAACTAATTTTCCGTATTTTTGCACGAATTTTAAAATAGAGAAATATGTTGTCGGTATCCAACTTGTCGGTGCAGTTCGGAAAAAGGATTTTGTTCGACGAGGTAAATGTATCTTTTACCCAAGGCAATTGTTATGGTGTCATTGGAGCCAACGGCGCCGGTAAATCCACCTTCCTGAAAATCATCTCCGGTCAACAAGATCCCACCTCCGGGCACGTGCACCTTGAGCCCGGAAAACGCATGTCCATTCTTGAACAGAACCACAATGCCCATGATACGACCACCGTTCTTGAGACCGTGGTGATGGGCAACAAACCATTGTTCACCATCAAGCAGGAAATCGATGCGCTCTACGCTGATTATTCCGACGCCAAAGCCGACAGGATCGGAGAACTACAGGTGAAGTTCGAGGAAATGAACGGGTGGAACGCCGATAGCGATGCGGCAGCACTATTGTCAAATCTGGGGATTGCAGAGGAAATGCACTATAACTTGATGGGCGATATGGATTCCAAATTAAAGGTGAGGGTACTTCTTGCCCAGGCCTTGTTCGGCAATCCCGATGTTTTGATCATGGACGAACCTACCAATGACCTGGATTATGAGACCATAGGCTGGTTGGAAAATTTCCTGGCCAATTATGACAATACCGTCATCGTTGTTTCCCATGACCGGCATTTTTTGGATGCGGTCTGTACCCACATTGCGGATATCGACTTCGGGAAGATGAACCTCTATAGCGGCAACTACACTTTTTGGTACGAAAGCAGCCAATTGGCCGCAAGGCAGAGGGCCCAACAGAACAAAAAATCAGAGGAAAAGGCCAAGGAACTGCAGGAATTCATCATGAGGTTCAGTGCGAACGTGGCAAAGAGCAAGCAGGCCACAAGCCGTAAAAAAATGTTGTCAAAGCTTAAAATAGAAGATATCAAGCCATCGAGCAGAAGGTATCCTGCTATCATTTTTGATAGAGATCGGGAAGCGGGAGACCAAATCTTGAACGTAAGCGGACTCAGCGCTTCATCCGATGACGGGGAGGTATTGTTCCAAAACGTTGACTTCAACTTGGCCAAGGGCGATAAGGTCGCCGTCATTTCCAAGGATTCTCGGGCGACTACGGCCTTATATGAAATTATCAACGGGAATTTGAAAGCCCAAAACGGTGAATATCAATGGGGCATTACCACGTCCCAATCCTATTTGCCGGCCGACAATGCATCGTTTTTTACCCAAAACATCAATCTGGTCGATTGGTTACGACAATGGGCCAAGACCGAAGAAGAACGGGAAGAGGTATACATCAGAGGGTTTTTGGGCAAAATGTTGTTCAGTGGGGAAGAAGCGCTTAAAAAATGTACCGTACTTTCAGGTGGGGAAAAGGTAAGGTGCATGTTAAGCCGCATGATGATGCTGCGTGCCAATGTGTTGATGCTCGATGAGCCTACCAACCATTTAGATCTGGAAAGTATTACGGCATTCAATAATTCGTTGAAGAATTTTAAAGGGACTGTTCTTTTTACGACGCATGATCATGAATTTGCCCAAACAGTGGCAGATAGGATCATAGAATTGGCACCTAAAGGCAACATTGATCGACATTTGACGTTTGATGATTATATGTCTGATGGTTCCATCAAGGAATTGCGCGAAAAAATGTACGCCGTTCCGGTGTAATACATCCGACACCCAAATTTTTACATCATGAAAGCCTACAAACTATGTTGCCTGTTATGGGTATGCCTCGTTGTAATTTCTTGTAGTAAATCCGATGGGGCAACGGAAGACAACATCATCAAAGATCCTGGCGCCGACGCAGCCTACCAATTGCTGCTCGATCAAGAAGGGACGCTTATTGGTTTGTCCCTTGAGGCAAACAAAGAATCGATGGCTGTCATTACTTCTGGGAACAACTTTGAAACGACGGCGCTTCCCCAACTCGACTTTAAGGATGGAAATGAAATCACCCTGTACCAACGAACGGGTGATTGCAGTGGTATGCTGATCAACTACAATTACGAATCCGATACCTTTGCCGAAAAGGCGATCTTTTCAGATTTGGGCATCTGCAGCCTGCAAGTAAATGCGGTTGCGGCGTCGAACGCTTCCTACTACGTGGCCTATGCCCTTGAAGTCTCCCCATTGTTGACGACTTATTTTGTGCGGGTGATCGCCAGGAACAGCGAAGCGGCACCTGTCGATATTCCGCTGCTAAAAAAACCGGTCGGGCTCACCTTTGCCAATAACCGTTTGTTCGTGCTGGTCCTTGACGAGGAGGTCACCGATGAAAATGCGCTGATGGTGTTCGAGGCCGCTACCAATGGCTTCCTGATCGAGGTGAACCTTGGCTACAATGCCCAAGGCATCTTTAAAAACAAGACGGGCAATTTGATCGTCGCCTACGAAGAACTCCATACCTTATTGAACAGCGAAACCCTTGCGGTTCAGTATGTAAATTATCAAAGCGGCAAAGAACCCAATTTTGCGGGATCCAGTTTAAACAATTTTGATGATCAAGGGAAGTTATACTATGAGATGCCTCCGGGAACAAACAGCATATATCCATTGGTTCCAGCGGTTTATGATTTCGGTCAAAACCTGACCGTCTTGTATGCCTATGAAAACTTTTTGACCGAGGTGCAACGCACGGTAGAATTTAAGATAGAAACCACCACCATGGTAGGTTTCGATGAGAAAAACGGCTATCTGCTCGTGGGCTATTCAAAATCGGATGGTTCCGGAAAAGGAGGGCTGCTTCGGATCAAGCCCATACCCGAACCTGCATTGATAGACCATTTGACATTGGAAGGCGTACCCTACGATATCCATGTCAAGTAAGACGACAAAAAATTATGGAAGCGTCCCGAAACATCGGGACGCTTTTTTTTGCTTTAAACAGACCTAAACGTTAAAGTATTTGCTGTTCCAGATGGCGGGATTGAAATTTTTACCCAAGGCAAATCCATAAAAGATGACTACAGCGGCCATGCTTTTGAACATAAAGAAAAAAATGATCCAAAATTCTGTGGAAGATCCTTCTTTTGAAAACAGGCCCTCCGGTATCAGGGCGGTGAGCAGATAACTGATGACCATGACCAGCAATGCCAAGTTCACGATATTCTTGAATGGCCATACCAATAGCTTTCTCAACGGATGTAGGTCGTTCCCCCATTTGTGCACCAGATAAAAGTAATCGTTCCCGATCGGGGCGAACAATAAGGGATCGTCCTTATCCTCCAGTTTGAACAACTTGGAAGGCGCGACAATCTTGAATCCTTTGACTTCCAGGTCATGAGCCTTTTCGAGGTTTTTGATTTTGGAAATAGCCTCTTGTGGAATCTTCCCCTTAAAGTATTTCGAATCCAAGAATCTCAATCTGTAATCGATACAGATCGTCTTGATTTGGCTCAAGTGATAGATTTTGTCGCTTTCCAAAAGCTCAAAGTTGAAGGCATTGGTGACCGTTGAACCAGGTCCACTGAGGTTTTTTTCAATGCGATCACGATTGTCCGCATCTTCTTTGAGAATTTTCTTGACCGTTTCGAGAATCGATTCGGACAGGCCGTCCTTGAATCTCGAACGCTCGAGCTTCTCCTCGATGTTTGTTTTTTTCAATAACATTTTCTTTTCTTTAGCAATGAAGTCAAAGTTACTTAAAATGAAAATGTCGTCGATTTTTTGAAAGACCGGTGAATGTTAAAAATATGTTAAATTATATGAAGTCGCCTCCCCATTATCATTGAAAATCGGCAGATATTGTATCTTGTCGATCAAACCATCGGTTCACCGATGGTCTGAGTTGAGTTAACCCCACAATCTATTTTCCATGAATAGCACAAAGCCCCCCCTGTGCCTGCTTATATTGATGTTATCGTCTGTATTCGTCGGCCAAAAAGCCTATGCCCAAACCAAGTTCTCCAACCAGCAAAAATCAATAACGGGCTATACTGAAAGCAACGGACATTATAATACCTTGATTACGGCCTTCAAGGCGGCAGGTCTCGATATGATATTGAACGAAGACGGTCCGTTTACCGTTTTCGCACCCTCTGACAGGGCTTTTGGCAAGTTGTCCAAGGAAAAGGTGGCCGATCTGATGAAGCCCGAAAGCAAGAAAGAACTACAGTCTTTGCTGACCTATCACATCGTTGCCGGAAGTCTTTCCGCAGCCACTATTTTGAGGGCCATGTGCAGGGGAGAGGGGAAGGCCAGTTTTACCACGGTACAGGGCGATGAGATCGTAGCGACCATGATGGGAATAAATATCGTTTTGACCGACGGTAATGGCAACTCGGCCATGATTACAAGAGCGGACGCCAATCAGTGCAACGGGGTTATCCATGAAATCGATTCTGTGATCCTCCCGGAAAAGATTTAAGCCGTTTAACGCAGCTCAGCCTTCAATACTTGCTCGTAGCGTTGTTGGAGGTTCTTCATAATTTTATCGATCTGCTTGTCAGTGAGCGTGTTCTTTTCGTCTCGGAGGGTGAAGCTGATCGCATATGATTTTTTTCCCTTCTGCAGACTGCTTCCGGTGTAAACATCGAATAGACTCATATCCTTAAGATACTTTCGTTCGGTTTGCTGAGCGAGTTCATAGACTTCCCTATAAGTGACCGCGTTGTCCAACAAAAGTGCAAAGTCTCTCTTAACTTCGGGGTATTTGGGTATTTCTTTAAAAACGATTTCCTTTTTCCCAGCAAGGTCCTTGATGTTATCCCAATTAAAGTCGGCGTACAAGACCTCGTGTTTAAGGTCGAACATTCTTAAAATTGTTTTCTGGATGGTCCCAAATTCAACCAAATTTCGCTTCTTGGCCCGTAAAACGACCCCTTCGGTAAAAATCTTGTTTTCTGCCACTCCCGAATCGGTCACTTCAATACCGAGGCGGACCAGGACATTTTCAACGATCGATTTGAAATAGAAGAAATCAGACTTTCTGTTCGCAATGGCCCAACTGTCTTCGGTTCTGTTTCCTGTGATGATCAGACTTAGGTGTTTGTGTTCCTCTCGCAGTGTGTTCAACTTGTGATAGGTTTTGCCAAATTCGAAAAGTTTCAGATTATGGTTTCTTCGGTTGGTGTTGAACGATACGGCCTCGAGGCCATTGAAAAGCATCGATTGCCGAAGCACCGACAATTCTTCGCTCAAGGGGTTCAGTATCCCAATCGATTCCTTGGATTTAATACCGCTGGCCCCAGTCAAATACTTGGGAGAAGTGAGACTGTTGGTGAGTATTTCAAAGAAACCGGCAGACGCCAATTGCGACCCAATGATAGACTGTAGCCGATGGTCTTCCAGATTGGAGATTGGGGCGATCGAAGCATGTAGTTTCTCTTGGAATACGATATTGTTGTAGCCATAAACGCGCAATATCTCTTCAATGACGTCCACCTCTCGCTGCACATCAACCCGGTAGGAGGGAATGGTGAGGCCCAAACCACTTTCGGTCACATTCTTTACCTGTATTTCCAGTGAAGCCAAAATGGATTTGATGGTATCTGGCGGAATTTCTTGTCCTACGAGCTTGTTGATCTTTGAAAATGAAAGAAAGACCTGATGGCCATTCTGTTTATTGGGATAAAGGTCGACCACATCCGAAGAAATATTCCCTCCGGCGATTTCTTTGATCAACAAGGCCGCCCGCTTTAGGGCATATTCCACGTTATCGATATCTATTCCCCGTTCAAAACGAAAAGAGGCATCTGTACTAAGTCCATGACGTTTGGCCGTTTTTCGAATGGATATGGGATCGAAGTAGGCGCTTTCCAAAAAAATCGAAGTGGTGTCTTCCGTGACCCCGGTATTGATGCCACCAAATACCCCTGCAATGCACATTGGCTTTTCTGCATCGCAGATCATTAAGTCTTCTTCGTGCAATACCCTTTCTTCACCATCCAAAGTCATGAACTTTGTGCCTGCCGGCACTGTTCTAACCACTATTTTCTTGCCAAATATTCGGTCTGCATCGAAGGCGTGCAACGGTTGTCCCAATTCATGCAGTACATAGTTCGTTGCATCCACCAGATTGTTCTTCGGGCTTATTCCAATGGCGCTTAACCTGTTTTTAAGCCAATCGGGAGAGGGTTGAACGATCAGGTTTTTTAGGGTCACTCCGCAATAACGCGGTGCCAGGGCCTTGTTTTCAACTTCGACCTCCATGCGCAGGGAGCGGTTATCGACACTGAATTTGCTCACCGATGGAGTAATCAGTTCCTTGAAGATTTCCCTTTGTTTCAATCCAGCCCGTAAGTCGCGGGCCACCCCGTAATGGCTCATGGCATCGGCCCTGTTCGGGGTTAGCCCTATTTCAAAGACTTCATCGTTTTCGATCTCGAAAACGGAAGCACATGGCATGCCTACTTTTAGGGAATCGGGAAGCACCATGATGCCGCTATGGTCATCGCCCAACCCAAGTTCATCTTCGGCACATATCATTCCATGGCTTTCCTCACCCCTGATTTTACTTTTTTTAATGGTGAGGGGCTCTCCCATATTGGGATACAGGGTCGTTCCAATGACCGCAACAGGCACCTTTTGGCCTGCAGCGACGTTCGGCGCTCCACAAACGATTTGTAGCGGTTCGTGTTGACCAATATCTACAAGGGTCAATTTCAGATTATCCGCATTCGGATGTTTTTTGCAGTCGATTACCTTACCGACAACCACTCCTTTCAGGCCTCCCGGTATCGATTCGTAGGCAGATATGCCCTCTACTTCCAGGCCAAGATCGGTCAACAGTTCCGCGGTCTTTTTGGCAGGCCAATCGAGGTGCAGAAACTGTTTTAACCAGTTATATGAAATGTTCATTGGTCGGTTTTAACGCCCGTAAAGATAAAACAATGCGTTTAGAACGTCAACAGCTTTACTTCCGATTTACTTTAATTTTTTTGTGTGGGATTTTAATCGTTATTTCGAAATTCATTTAAATTATTTTCAATGCACAAATTAAGGGTTGTACTATTATTGTTATTGGTTGTCACGGCTTGTGAGGGCATCAAACCGGAAGCACCTTTAACAGGTAACTGGCGTGGCGAACTGGCTGTAATGGATGGGCAGATGCTCCCTTTCAACTTTAGGCTCGTTCAATCGGGTCCAAAGGAGTACGCCATTGAAATAACCAACGCTGAAGAGTTGATATCGGTCGATGAGGTCACCATCAAAGGCGACTCGATCATCATTAAAACCCCTGTTTTTGAAGGCTATATCGCCGGAACATTTACGAAAGACCGGATAGAAGGCAAGTTTATTAAGGAAAGCCAGGAGCGGGTGGTTCCGTTTAAGGCCATTTATGGCCAAACGGAACGATTTGAGGTTAAGAATGAGCCTACAGCCAATGTTTCGGGGATTTGGGAGACGGTGTTCGAAGCAGGTACGGATGATGCTTATTTGGGGAAAGGGGTTTTTGCCCAGAACGGTAACAAGGTGACCGGCACCTTTCAGACCACCACAGGAGATTACAGGTATCTCGAAGGCATCGTAGATGGCGATTCCCTCAAACTTTCCACTTTTGATGGCGCGCACGCTTTTCTCTTTACGGCGAAAATTGACGAGGGTGTGATGATGGGCCATTTTTATTCGGGCAACCATTCCAAGGAAACTTTTGTGGGGAACCGCAATATGGATTACGAATTGCCGAGTCCGGATTCCCTGACCTATTTAAAAGAAGGCTTCGATAGCTTCAGCTTCAAGTTTCCGGATGCCGAAGGTAATTTGGTTTCCATCGATGATCCCGAGTTTCAAGGGAAAGTAATGGTGGTACAATTGATGGGTACCTGGTGCCCAAATTGTCTGGACGAAACCAAGTTTTTGGTCGACTACATCAAACGAAACGCCAATGAGGAATTGGCCATCGTGGCCCTTGCTTTTGAGTATGCCAAAACCGAGGCTGGCGCTTTTAAAAGCATTGAAAGGCTCTCAGACCGGATTGGGGTAACCTATCCCATATTATTGGCCCAATTTGGATCTTCCGATAAAGGGGAGGCCCAAGAAAAATTGCCCATGCTGAACCATGTGCTGTCTTATCCCACAACCATTTTTCTGGATAAGAAAGGTCAGGTCAGAAAAATACATACTGGATTCAACGGTCCTGCAACAGGGGAAAAATATGAAGTGTTCAAACAGGAATTCGATGATGAAGTGAAGCAGTTATTGTCGGAATAGCCGCGAACGGGGTTAAATGATCGTCGATTTTCCCAAACCGATATTATATTCATTGATGTTCTGGTCTTCATCGGAGTCGGTAATCTGGCTTGCGATAAAATCGCCTACATAATCGGTCCCATATCTACTGCTGCCCAAAATATCCGGGGTCACGATTTTTTTCTTGAACGATTTACGAATGGCCCCGTAAACGGCATTCGATTCTTCCTTCAGTCCAAAATGATCCAATAACATGACGGCACTGAAAATGGATGCCACGGGATTGGCTTTATTTCTGCCTACGGCCTGAAGAAAGGAGCCGTGTACCGGTTCGAACATACTATGTTGCGCACCGATCGCAGCGGAAGGCAACAGGCCTTGAGACCCTATGAGCACACTGCCTTGATCTGAAAGCATATCGCCAAACATATTATCTGCCAGAATCACATCGAAATTTGAGGGCCGCAGCAGCAGTTGCACCGCTGCGTTATCGATATAAAGGCACTCCAGCGTCACTTCGGGATAGCTTTGCGCAATAGAGGTGACCACCCTTCGCCATAGTCGCGAAGTTTCGAGCACATTGGCCTTATCGACCAAGGTGAGCTTGTTTCTTCTTTTTTTAGCCGCCTTGAAGGCCAGATGTGCGATACGGCTGATTTCGTATTCGGAATATTCACAAAGATCGGAAGCCACCGTGCCGTCAGCGTTCAATTTTTTCTCCCCAAAATAGATTCCCCCGGTTAGTTCCCGGAAAATCACAAAATCGGTTCCCGTAACGATATCTTTTCTTAGCGGGGAATGGCCGATGAGCTCGGAGAATATTTTCACCGGCCGAATATTGGCAAATAGGTCGAGTTCCTTCCGTATCTGGAGCAATCCCTGTTCCGGTCTGATTTTGGCGTTTGGGTCCTTGTTGTATTTGGCCAGCCCAATGGAGCCAGAAAGAATCGCATCTGAATCTTTGCAGATCTGCAGCGTTTGTTCGGGCAGGGGAACCCCGAATTTTTGCATGGCCGCTCCGCCGAATAGGGCCTTTTTGTATATAAACCTATGGTTAAAGGTATCTTCGACGGCCTTTAAGCACTTTATGGCCTGCGCCACTACTTCTGGCCCAATGCCATCCCCACCTAGAAGGGCGATTTGCAGCTGCATTAGGAAACGCTTTCGATATTCAGTCCGGTGGCCTCAATGATCAAATGTATATCACTGTCCAAAATCTCTTTTTTACGATCGGCAAATTTGAGGAATTCCTGGTAAACCTCATCGAGCTGTAATTTGGTCAATTCATAGCCGACCAATTTGGCCCTGTAGGCAAGCGCTGCCCTTCCACTTCGTGCGGTTAGGACAATTGAGGATTCATTGACCCCGACATCCGAAGGGTCGATAATTTCATAGGTTTCCCGGTTTTTGATGACCCCATCTTGATGGATGCCTGAGCTATGGGCAAATGCATTGGCGCCAACGATGGCCTTATTGGGCTGTACCATCATCCCCATATTTTGAGAGACCATTTGACTGGTGTCGTACAATAATTTACTGTTGATGTTGGTGTCAAGGCCCAAATAGGGATGTTGCCGCAAAATCATGACCACCTCTTCCAAAGCCGTATTGCCGGCACGTTCGCCAATTCCATTTATGGTGCATTCGATCTGTCGCGCCCCATTGATTACCCCGGCAATCGAATTTGCAGTGGCGAGTCCCAGATCATTGTGGCAATGACAGGATAATTTGGCTTTATGGATGCCGGTCACATTTTCTTTCAAGTATTTCATTTTGGCCCCGTATTCCTCGGGCAGGCAATAGCCCGTGGTATCAGGTATGTTTAGCACGGTGGCCCCGGCATTGATGACCGCTTCACAAACACGTGCCAGAAAATCGTTCTCGGTACGGCCTGCATCCTCAGCATAGAATTCCACGTCCTCCACAAATGTTTTGGCATAGGCCACTGCCGCGACCGCCCTTTCGATGATGGTTTCCCTATTGGAATTGAATTTGTGTTTGATATGGGAATCGGATGTGCCGATACCGGTATGTATTCTAGGTTTTTTAGCATGTTTTAAGGCTTCCGCCGCTACCTCTATATCTTTTTTTACCGCTCGTGTCAATCCGCAAACGGTTGCGTTTTTGATCAATCTTGAAATTTGGTCCACGGAGTTGAAATCCCCTGGGCTGGAAATCGGGAAACCTGCCTCGATAATATCAACGCCCAGATAATCCAGTCTTTCTGCAATGATCAATTTCTGTTCGGTATCCAATTTGCAGCCCGGTACTTGCTCACCATCCCTCAGCGTAGTATCAAAAATATCTACCTTATCTTTGCTCATTATATTTATGTAGTTTTAGGTACCCTCTACGAATTTAGGTCTAAGAGGCCACAACGCTCGAAATTACAAAAAAACATTTACAACGTTAAATTACTTGCATGGTATTTCAATGATTTGATTTACAAATGGTTAAACGCTTTTTATTACGATGACAAATACCCACAAAGACGCCCTGTTTGTACTGGTAAAATCGCTCTCCAAGTCTGAAAAGAGACAGTTCAAGCTCTATGTGGGCCGGTTGGGCGTGAACACAGATGCCAAGTTTTTGGCGCTTTTCAACATGATGGACAAGGTGAAAAAATATGATGAAAAGGCCATCTTGGAAAGCGGTATTGTAAAAAAGGCCCAATTATCGAACCTGAAGGCACATCTTTACAAACAAATATTGGTGAGTTTGAGGCTGAACCCGGTCAACCAGACCATTAGGCTTCAAATTCGCGAACAACTCGATTTTGCCACCATCCTCTATCAAAAGGGATTGTACAAACAGAGTTTGAAAATATTGGATAAGGCAAAAGCCACGGCCATCGAGAATGAAGAGAAGAACATCGCCTATGAAATAGTGGAATTGGAAAAGATCATCGAAACCCAGTTCATTACCCGGAGCATCCCTGATCGGGCCGATGAACTGGCCATTCAGGCCAAAGAACTATCGGCGATGAACGTGATGACCAGCAAGCTCTCGAACCTGTCATTGCAACTGTATGGCATCATGTTAAAAGTGGGATATGTACAGAGCGATGAGGATTACCAGAAGGTTAAGGATTATTTTGAAAGCCATTTGCCAAAATACCATCTGCAGGACCTGGGATTCCGCGAAAAGCTATGGTTGTACAAGGCCCATTTATGGTACAGCTTTTTGGTTCAGGATTTTCTCTCCTCATTTCGATATGCCAGCAAATGGGTAGATCTTTTCTATGAACACAAAGAACAGATCTATTTGAACCCCGTTTTCTTTCTGAAGGGGAACCATTATTTGCTCGAATCGCTATTCTACGTGAAATACAGCTCACAATTCAGGCAAACCCTCGAAAACCTGGAAAGGGTGGTGGGCAGTGCCGATTTTCCAAAAAACGACAATATTGCATCGCTGACCTTCCTGTACCTCAATGCGAACAAGTTAAACCTGCACTTCTTGGAAGGCACCTTTCACAAAGGGCTTTACCTGGTAAAGATTATTGAATATGGCATCAATAAGCACAAAGAGCGGATCGACGCCCATCATATCATGGTGCTCTACTACAAGATCGCCTGCTTGTATTTTGGAACGGGAGATAACAAGACCTGTATCGTTTATTTGAAAAAAATCATCAATAACAAGAACCTTAAAATGCGGGAAGATCTTCTGTGTTTCGCAAGGGTTTTGAGCTTGGTGGCGCATTATGAAGCAGGGATGGATTACCATCTGGAAGTTCAGTTGAGGAGTACCTACAAATTCTTGTTGAAGATGAACGACCTACATGCCGTTCAAAAGGAAATGATCAAATTTTTAAGGAATTTGGGTAACATTTACCCCCATGAACTGCAAAATGAATTTCAGAAATTGCATACGGAGCTCAAGAAATATGAGGACCATCCCTATGAAAAGCGGGCTTTCCTGTATCTTGATATCATTTCTTGGTTGGAAAGTCATTTAGAGCGTAAGCCTGTGGCCCAAATCATCAGGGAAAAAGCGATGGCACATACCCGATAATCCTTGGATAGCAGACCAGCTTTTACGGTGAGAAATTTAGTGGAGCTCAATGTGGCCATGTTGTTCTTGGGCACATCCGGGCCGTTTGGCAAGTTTATCACCTTGCCTATTCCACTGACCATTGCGGTGAGGGCGATTTTGGCATTGCTATTGCTGCTGGCATATTGCAAATGGCGCAAAATTAATTTCTCCTTAGAAAATAAAGATATATTTCCCATTGCCCTGGCCGGACTCTTGATGTGCTTCCATTGGTTGGCCTATTTCAAAGCTTTGCAACTCTCCAACGTTGCCATAGGAATGCTTTCGTTGTTCACCTATCCCGTCATCACCGCATTTTTGGAACCGTTGTTCTTAAAAACCAAGTTTCAGCGTATGCATTTGGTCTTGGCTCTTTTGGTGCTTACGGGCATATGGTTTTTGGCCCCAAAGTCCGATTTGGGCCATTCTTACAACTTGGCCATAGGTTTCGGCCTGATCTCGGCAGTTTGTTATGCACTCCGGAACCTCATTTTAAAAATAAAAGTAGCCCGATACCAAGGGTCCCTCCTGATGGGTTATCAGATGGTCGTGGTCTGCATCGTGTTGTTGCCCGTCTATTTTCTTTATGATTTGGGACCGATGCAGTTCCAATGGAAAGGGTTGGTAGGGGTGGCCCTGATCACAACGGCCTTGGGACATACCATGTTTATCAATACCTTCAGGCACTTCTCCATTACCGCCATCAGCATCATAAGCGGGATACAACCAGTTTATGGCATATTGATTGGCATTCTATTCCTATCCGAAATCCCTTCTTGGTCGACCTTGTTTGGCGGGGCGCTTATCTTAATTTCCGTGGTCATCGAAAGCGTCAATGCCTATCGAAAATGAGCCGGGGCCATAATCGACTTCCAAAAACCGTTTCCCAAGTGCGAATAAGCTAGGATCCTAAAGCGCAACAGGCATCCCATATTGGATCTTTTGGTGGGGCTGCGATAAATTCCATAGGCTCTTTTTTTACGGGATGCACAAAAGAAAGGCGTCTTGCGTGCAGATGGATGCTCCCGTCCTTGTTACTGCGATCATAACCATATTTAAGATCTCCTTTGATCGGGCAACCTATTGCCGCAAATTGGGCCCTTATTTGGTGGTGCCTTCCCGTTAACAATTCGATTTCCAAAAAATAGTAACGATCCAGTTCTTTGACTACCCTATATTCCAAGATGGCCTTTTTGGCTTCGGGTATTTCATGCGCATATGCATATGATTTGTTCTGCTTCGCATTGCGTTTTAGCCAGTGGATGAGCCTATCCCGCTCTTTCTCGGGTCTGTTCTTAACAATGGCCCAATAGGTTTTATGGGCCTCTTTTGTAGCAAATAACTGGTTAAGTCTTGGCAATGCCTTTGAGGTCCTTGCAAAAACCACGACCCCTGAAGTAGGCCTATCCAGTCGATGGGCCACACCCAAATAAACATTGCCCGGTTTATCGTACTTTTTTTTGAGATAGGTTTTCACAACCTCGCTCAAGGGATCATCGCCCGTTTTATCGCCCTGAACGATATCGCCCGGTCGTTTATTCACCGCGATGAGGTGGTTGTCCTCATAGAGTACCAAAAGGTTTTTGTGATCCGAAATTATTTTTGACTCCAATGGTAAGCCATTTTTTTAGTGTGAAAATATGGGTATTGACCGTGATTGCCCAAATGGATGAACAAATAGGGTATACCAACAGTCAACTTAATCGTCCAGCTAAGATCGGTGATCATTAAAATAAAGCTTGAACCAACCTTTTATTCAAATTCTTAGCCGGTTCAATACTGTTCTTCATCACTGGGGAAATCCTGACTTTTCACATCGGTGACATATCTCGAAATGGCATGGCCCATATCTTCGTACAAATTCATGTACCTCCGCAAAAAACGGGGATTGAACTCATGGGTCATCCCAAGTAGATCATGGATGACCAATACCTGCCCGTCGGCATATTTTCCGGCCCCTATGCCAATTGTGGGAATCGAAATGCTTTCTGAAACCTTTTTGGTAAGGGATGCCGGAATTTTTTCCAGCACAACGGCGAAACAGCCCAATTTTTCAAGCAAACTGGCATCTTCCATCAGTTTCTCGGCCTCGGTTTCCTCTTTGGCACGCACCGTATATGTTCCGAATTTATAGATAGACTGTGGTGTCAATCCCAAATGTCCCATCACCGGTATACCGGCATTTAGGATTCGTTTTACCGATTCCTTTATCTCTAGACCACCTTCCAGTTTTACCGCATGTGCCCCGCTTTCCTTCATGATTCTGATGGCCGAACGCAGTGCCTCCTTGGGATCGCTCTGGTAATTTCCGAACGGAATATCGACAACGACCAAGGCCCTGTCAACGGCCCTTATTACCGATGCGGCATGATAAATCATTTGGTCCAAGGTAATGGGCAAGGTCGTTTCATGTCCCGCCATGACGTTGCTGGCCGAATCCCCTACAAGAATGACATCCACATTGGCTGAGTCAACAATTTTTGCCATGGAGTAGTCGTAGGCCGTCAGCATGGAAATTTTTTCCTTGTTTTTTTTCATTTCCACCAACGACTTCACGGTGACTCTCTTATATTCTTTTTTGGCAGTTGACATTTGCGCTTTTTTAAGTGGGATAAAAGTAAGGAAATTGTTTTTGGCTTTCACATTTGTGTGAGGAACTGTGGATACAAACCATCAAAAACGCCAATTTCCCTAGGGGCTCGGTTCGTGTAGATTGAATTTATCCCAATACTTCCAAATTTATTTTACATTTGAGCAAATCCAGACCCATGAAAATCGTTTTTGCCGTTTTGTTCGTTTTTTGTTTATCCCCTTTGTCGGCGCAGGATTCGGAGCAAGAAGCCATCAAAGAAACCATCATGACCTTCTTTGAGGGTTTTCACAGGCAAGATTCGCTGATGATCAAGGAAACCGTTGATCAAAATATCA
The DNA here is from genome assembly GCA_963710535.1 of uncultured Flavobacteriaceae bacterium. Classification (GTDB taxonomy): domain Bacteria; phylum Bacteroidota; class Bacteroidia; order Flavobacteriales; family Flavobacteriaceae; genus Pelagihabitans. The sequence continues at coordinate 386,601 of CAVQAW010000008.1, read as the reverse complement.
TTTTGCAATCGATCGGAACCGATTCCTTGGGGAACAATGAAGTACAAGCTGAAGCATTTTCCGATTTTTTGAAATCGATAGTGGGTATCCCCAAAACCACTCAGTTCCAAGAGGTGATCCAAAGTTTTACCATCCAGGTCGACGGCCCCATGGCCAACGCTTGGACGCCTTATGAATTTTCGCTCAATGGCGTTTTTCACCATTGTGGGGTCAATTCCTTTCAACTGGTGAAAGACCAAGAACAGTGGAAGATCATTTATCTGATCGATACCCGTCGAAAGGAAGGTTGCAAATGACCCAAGATCAGCACTGAATTTATATCAAACAACTTTAATTTTTTTTTGGAGTATCATGAAAAATACCACGTTTAAAATTTTAGGATCAATTCCATTTTTGCTGTTCGCGGCGATCGCTACGGTAAGTGCACAACAGATCAATCCCTTGGAAGGCAGGTGGGATATGGTCATCAGCTATGAGGGCAAAGAATTGCCATCGTGGTTGGAGGTACGTCATTCCGGCACCCACACCTTGGTGGGTAGATTTGTTTATGCATTTGGAAGCGCCAGACCAGTGGCCGAAATAAAGGTGGCAGATGGTAGTTTCAATTTTTCGATCCCACCCCAGTGGGAGCCTGGAGAAAACAGCATGGATTTTGAAGGTACACAAAACGGCGACGCACTTCAAGGTACCATGCGATATCCCGATGGTAAGACCTATAATTGGGTGGCATCGCGGGTCCCTGTACTCCCTTTCGAGAAAAATCCCAAGTGGGGCATGCCCATCAACCTGTTCAATGGAAAGGACCTAAGCGGATGGCATGCTATGGGGGAGAACCAGTGGATGGTGGAGTCGGGCATTTTGAAAAGTCCAAAATCGGGCGCCAATCTTGTATCTGACGAATCATTCAATGATTTCAAATTGCACGTTGAATTTAGATATCCGGAAGGAAGTAATAGCGGCATATACCTACGGGGACGTTACGAATTACAGATCATGGACGGCAACGCACCTGAACCGCTCGATACTGAATTTGGCGGTATCTACGGTTTTTTGACCCCCAATGAAATGGTTGCCAAAAAGGCAGGGGAGTGGCAGGAATACGATGTTATTCTGATCGGGAACAGGGTATCCGTTGTGGCCAATGGAACTGCCATCATTACCGACCAAATTATCCCTGGGATAACGGGAGGGGCATTGGATAGCCAGGAAGGATTGCCCGGACCCTTATTGATTCAGGGTGATCATGGCCCCATTGATTTTAGAAATATAGTGATTACCCCAAGAGTATCCGATTAGCTTGTTTTCCACTAAGTTACAAGCGATGTCGTTTGTGATTGACCGGTGCAAGGATGCTTTCTTCGACCCATTTCGACCTCGATTTATGGAGGCTTGCCAAAATCAGAAGGCCATCCCTACCTATTGCACATAGGTAGGGATGGCCTTCCGGTTTGTTGGCCGGAATCTATTAAATTTTCCAGCCTTCGCGGTAGGTACGGGTCACGAACTGGTTCGCTTCTTCCAGGTTGGTGATGCGCGTATTCTCGCCATCCCAAAGCAATTTTTTGCGGGCAAAGAATTCCATTTTTCCCTGACTGTTCTCCCTTTGCAACATATAACTGCGAATGGCCAAATTACCCATAAGCACGGTTTCCGTCATGGGCCCGGCGTAATCAAAGGAGGAAGTAAGGGCCAAATGCTCCGCACTTCCAAAACCGGCCTTGCAAGCGTCGACCCATTTGCGCTGATGTCCATATTCAGGTTCTATGTCATCTTCGGTCTCCGGACCGAAATCGGTAGTACCGTCGTTGAGGTATAATTTAGGCATCAGGGGAGAGCTGTCATTGATATTGGTGGAGATAATGCCTTTCTCCCCGATGATCAATACGCCATTGGCACTGTCCCTTCCACCGATATCACTATCCGCAGGAATAATATCAGGGTGCGCAGGACGGATACCACCATCGCTCCAGGTCATTTCAATAGGGGATTTGCTTTTTTCAGTGGCCCCGAAATGCAGGGTTGTATAGGAAGAGGGAGGGCAACCTTCAGGATGGTAATCCGCATTCCACATCTGCGTATATACCGAACCCACGCTGCATTCGGCATCGGTAGGATATTTTAGTCCGAGCGTTCTGAAAGGGATATCGATCAAGTGGCAACCTACGTCTCCCAATGCACCTGTGCCATAATCCCACCAGCCCCGCCAATTAAAGGGATGCAACTTAGGAGTATAGGGCCTGGCGGGTGCGGGTCCCAGCCAAAGATCCCAATTCAAGTCTTTTGGTTTTAAACTTTCGTCGGGTTCGGGCATGGCATAACCTTGCGGCCATACGGGCCTGTTTGTCCATATCTGCACTTTGGAAATCTTGCCCAACACTCCAGAATCAACCCATTTTTGAACCATGTCCAAAAGTGCGTTCGAACCACCTTGATTGCCCATTTGTGTGACGATCTTTTTACTTCTTGCCATTTCGGTCAGCAAGCGGGCTTCCCTTATGTTGTGGGTCATCGGTTTTTGCACGTAGACGTGTATGCCCCTTTCCATGGCACGCACCGCCGCAGGGCCATGTACGTGATCTGGAGTCGAGATGGTTACTGCATCGATGCCCTTTTCCTTGTCGAGCATCTCACGGAAATCACTGTATAACTTCGCTTTTGGAAAATTTTCCACAGAGCGTTTTGCGCTTCCGGAAAAATCGACATCACAAAGGGCCACCACTTGTTCACGACCTTTGACCGAGGCGTTCATGATGTCACTGGCACCTTTACCCCCTGCGCCTATGGCGGCTAAGTTCAGGCGATCGCTAGGCGCCAAATAGCCCACCCCGCCCAACACATGTCTGGGTACGATAAAAATGGTGGATGCAATGGCTCCCTTTTTAAGAAATTGCCTTCGTGAGGGTATTGTTTTTGTCTCTTTTGGTTTGCTCATGATATAAACGGGTTTGAGTTGGATTTTGAATTCCCTAAATTTAATAATAATTGGGCGATTAGCACTAAAATAATTTGGACGACGGTTAATTTCAAAGCGCCACGACTTGGGGGGCTATCAGCAATCCGTCAAGTATACCCCGACCGCCAGTCCGCCTTCAGAAGTTTCTTTGTATTTCGAGTTCATGTCCTTGGCGGTTTCCCACATGGTCTGCACCACCTTGTCCAAGGGTACGATTGCATCTTTTGGGTCTGAACCCAACGCCAGTTCGGCGGCATTAATCGCTTTGATGGCCCCCATGCTGTTGCGTTCAATGCAGGGAATCTGCACCAAGCCACCTATGGGATCGCAAGTAAGGCCCAAGTGATGTTCCATGGCTATTTCGGCGGCCATGAGCACTTGCTCCGGACTACCTCCTGAAAGCTCTGTCAATGCAGCTGCGGCCATGGCAGAAGAGACCCCGATCTCGGCTTGACAGCCACCCATCGCGGCAGAAATGGTAGCGCCTTTTTTGAAGATGCTTCCAATTTCCCCGGCCACCAAAAGAAATCTTTTGACATGCTCAAATCCTGCATCATGGTTCTCTATCACCATGTAGTACATCAGTACGGCTGGAATTACGCCTGCACTGCCATTGGTTGGCGCGGTCACCACCCGACCAAGGGAAGCGTTGACTTCGTTGACTGCCAGGGCGAAACAACTCACCCATTTCAATATTTGCCTGAATTTCACTTCCGTTCCCCTTATGGTTTCCAACCATTCCTTCGGATTACCGTAGCTTTGGATGCCGCCCAAAAGACTTTTGTTCATTTCATAGGCGCGTCGATTGACGTTGAGTCCGCCCGGCAATTTCCCTTGGGTATGGCAACCGATATACATGCACTCCAACATGGTTTCCCAAATGCGGTTGATGCGGGTGTCTATTTCCTGGTCGTCCCGCAAAGAGCGTTCATTTTCAAGTACGATTTCGGAAATGCTTTTCTGCTCCTGTAGGCAGTATGCGAGCAGTTCGGTCCCTTTCTCGATCGGAAATGGAAAAGTCTTAAAACTCTGTATGTTCCGTTTCGCATTTTTTCGTTCTTCCACCACCACAAAACCGCCACCGATCGAATAATAGGTTTTTGATTTTGTTTCGCCCGATGTTAACATGGCCTCGAACGTTAAACCATTGGCATGGAACGGAAGAAATTTTTTGTGAAAAACGATATCCGAAGCAGGATTGAACGATAGTTTCCTTTCCTTGTTGAAGTGAATAAGCTGCGTTTCCAGAATCGTTTGCACAGTGGCGTGTAAATCCCCTATGGGAATATATTCGGGGTCGGCGCCCGATAGCCCCAGCATAATGGCCAAATCTGTCGCATGGCCCTTACCCGTTAGGGAAAGCGAACCGTATATATGTATTTTTATATGCTGAACCTCGCCAAAAATTTTAGAGGCCTTTAATTCTGAAATCCATCGCTCGGCAGCCCTCCACGGACCTAGAGTGTGCGAGCTGGAGGGACCTACACCGATCTTTAACATGTCAAAAATACTGATGCACTCCATGCTTTTTTTATTGTATTCCCAATTAGTTCCCTAAGGTACAAAGATATTATGGTGGTTGATTTTATATCTTTTGAGTTGGATGGATGATTTTTTGACGATGTCCTCCATTTTTGCGATGTCCCCTGAAAAATCGGCAATTTCAACCCCTACGGCACCTGCCCTGCAGGTACTTAAAATGACATCCTGTCAGTTTTTGTCTCTTGGCATGTTGTTTGTCATTCACATGGCGACACCATAAGATAGGCACTAATATAAAATTCATAGCATGAGCAAAATTATAGGTATAGATTTGGGAACGACCAATTCCTGTGTTTCAGTGATGGAAGGTAACGAACCAGTCGTTATCCCCAATGCCGAAGGAAAAAGAACAACACCCTCTGTCATCGCATTTGTGGAAGGTGGTGAAATCAAAGTGGGTGACCCAGCCAAAAGGCAGGCGGTAACCAATCCCACCAAAACGATTTACTCCATCAAGCGATTTATGGGGAATAAATATTCAGAATCCAAAAAAGAAGCCGATAGGGTTCCTTATAAAGTGGTCAAAGGCGACAATGATACCCCAAGGGTAGATATTGACGGCCGCCTCTACACACCTCAGGAACTTTCTGCCATGATTCTTCAGAAAATGAAGAAGACCGCAGAAGATTACTTGGGCCAGACCGTAACGAGGGCGGTGATTACCGTCCCCGCTTATTTTAACGATGCCCAACGTCAGGCAACCAAAGAAGCCGGTGAAATCGCAGGTTTGGTCGTGGAGCGTATCATCAACGAGCCTACTGCAGCTTCCTTGGCCTATGGCCTTGATAAAAAGAGTATCGATCAAAAAATTGTTGTGTTCGACTTCGGAGGTGGTACACATGACGTCTCCATTCTCGAATTGGGAGATGGCGTTTTCGAAGTTTTGGCCACCGATGGAGATACCCACTTGGGAGGCGACGATGTAGATCAGAAAATCATTGATTGGTTGGCTGCCGAGTTTAAAAAAGACGAAAGCATCGATTTGCGTGATGATGCAATGGCATTGCAGCGTTTGCGCGAAGCCGCAGAAAAAGCCAAGATCGAATTGTCTTCTTCCGCACAGACCGAAATCAATTTGCCCTATGTAACCGCTACGGCTTCCGGACCGAAGCACTTGGTCCGAACCCTTACCCGGGCTAAATTTGAGCAATTGATTGAAGATTTGGTAAAACGAACGATCGAGCCTTGCCAAACTGCCTTAAAGGCGGCTGGCCTATCTAAAAGCGATATCGATGAAATTATTTTGGTGGGTGGTTCCACGAGGATTCCTGCAGTACAGGAAGCCGTTGAGAAATTTTTCGGAAAGAAACCTTCCAAAGGAGTAAATCCCGATGAAGTGGTCGCCGTTGGTGCAGCCATTCAGGGTGGGGTTCTTACGGGAGATGTCAAGGACGTGCTCTTATTGGACGTTACCCCCTTATCACTGGGTATCGAGACCATGGGACGTGTAATGACCAAATTGATCGACGCAAATACCACGATCCCTACGAAAAAGTCGCAGATATTCTCTACCGCCGCAGACAATCAACCTTCCGTTGAAATCCATGTTTTGCAAGGAGAGCGTCCCATGGCGGCAGACAACAAAACCATTGGAAGATTCCATTTAGATGGACTTCCCCCTGCGCAAAGGGGCGTACCCCAAATTGAGGTGACCTTCGATATTGATGCGAACGGGATCATAAAGGTTTCCGCTACCGATAAGGCCACCAATAAATCGCAAGACATCAGGATCGAGGCCTCTTCAGGATTGACCGAAGAAGAAATCAAGAAGATGAAGGCGGAGGCGGAAGCCAATGCCGAGGCCGACAAAAAGGCGAAGGAAACGGCCGATAAGCTGAATGAAGCAGATAGCATGATTTTCCAGACCGAAAAGCAGTTGAAGGAATTTGGCGAGAAATTGTCCGATGACAAGAAAAAACCGATAGAGGCTGCTTTGGAGGATTTGAAAAAGGCCTACGAAAGCAAGGATGTGGCCTTGATCACACCAGCCTTGGATAAAATCAACGAAGCCTGGAAAGTGGCTTCCGAGGAAATGTACAAAGCACAGGCAGAAGGCCAGCAGGCAGGTGCGGCTTCAAATGGCCAAGACACGGCAGCTGAGGGCGCAAAGGAAGGCGATAACGTTGAAGACGTTGATTTTGAGGAAGTGAAGTAACCCAATGCAACATATTGATGGTATTTCATCGAAAAGGGACAGTTTAAGCTGTCCCTTTTTGTTTTTGACAGCGGATTTGTTTTCTGATTGGTTGAATAAAAGGTAATTTTGTGCCATGATGATAAAATACCCCTTTTTACTTTTTTGCCTTTTTTTGATAGCCCCGTTCATCTGCGAAGCGCAGGAAATCAAAATTTTTACGACTGTGGATTTTGACCTGAAAGGAGAGGTCAAGTCATGTTTTATCACGACGGATTATGGCAAGGAGGAATATGAATTCGATAAGGAAGGCCGACTTACAAAATCGGTGACCCGATACAACGACACGGATTATGATATTACCTACTACTTTTATAAAGAAGGGGAGCTGGCCGAAAAAAGATTGGAGAATTATAGGGATAAAGCATTCGATCGATCTACCAGTATCGCTAATTTTTATACCATAGATACCACCGAGAACAAAGTGGTTACCGAAAAAATAGTTTCCTACGACAAGGTGTTTCTGGACCAGTACCAATACCATTTTGATAGCGATAGCAAATTGATTAAGATCATTAGGGCCAACAATAATGGTAACGATGAGACCCTCTTGGAATACAGCAGCCTAAAAAATGAAAATACGGTAGACTATCTGTTGAACGGCGTTTTGCAAAAGTCGATTCGCAGCTCGGAACGGATTTCCAAGAACAAATCCACAGAAAAAGTGATTTTGACCAAAGAATTTCTCAACGGTGTACCCAACAAAGCCATAGAAGAAATTTTTGATTCCAGAGGAAAACTGCTTGAAGAAACCCAGTTCGGGTTTGATGGGAATACCGCCCAATTCAGCGCCATTTCGAACACAAAATATACCTACAATGAGGAAGGCGATTTAACGAAGAGCGAAACTGTAAAGGGCAAGCAAACCGCGGTAAAGGAATTCGTTTACCAATTCGATAACGAAAGAACCGGTAACTGGGTGAAGCAAATCATCAAGCCTGAAAATGCATATACCTCAAGAAAAATCATTTACTACGAAAATGATAAGGTAGCGGCCGAACACTGATCCTTGACCGCTTCTACTAGGTTATTGTTGGTCATCACGGGTTTTCGCCCCGATGAGATCCCATAGATTACCATATAAATCCTTAAATACCACTACGGTACCATAGGTTTCTTCCCTCGGGTTTTCCAAGAATTCAACCCCATGATCAAGCATGTGTTGGTAGTCTTTTTCAAAAGCATTGGAGTGAAGGAAAAGAAAAACCCGCCCCCCCGTTTGATTGCCTATAGTCTCCAATTGCCCATCGCTGTCCGCCTTGGCCAAAAGCAACGCTGCCCCATCGCTGTCCTTGGGCCTCACTACCACCCAACGCTTTGTTCCATTCAACAAGGTATCTTCCAAAAGCTCAAAACCCAATTTCTGCGTATAAAAAGCGATTGCTTCATCATAATCTTTGACCAATAGACTTATTTGTGCAATTTGTAGCATTAGGGAGATTTTAGTTAGCGGATGTTTTTCCTTTCCATTCTTCTTTTAAGATACCATAGCAGCAGGTATTTCGCTTGAAACCATCCAACAAATAGACATTTCGCCTCAAGACACCTTCCAGTACGGCTCCCAATTTTTCAACGGCCCCGCGGGAGCGGAGGTTTCGCTCATCGATCCGGAATTCCACTTTTTCAAAACCCATGGTATCAAAAGCGTGGTCGATCATCAATAATTTCATCTGGGTGTTGAGTCCTGTGCCCTGAAACTCCCTTCCGATCCATGTAGATCCAATTTCAAGCACCTTATTGTGCCATCCAATGTTCATATATCTGGTTGCACCGGCATAGCAACGACTGCGTTTGTCATAAACGATGAACGGAAGCGCGGTTTTCTCCCTTTGGTGATTTAACGCCGTTTCAACATAGGCCTTTAGCCCAGCGGGCGTTGCAATATCGGAAGGGGAGTATTGTACCAATCGGTCCTCGGCGGCTATCGCCAGTAGGTTTTCGTAATTATTTAATTTTAAGGGAGTTAACCTCACATGGTCGTTCTCCAAAATCACTTCAAGTTCCATCAGATCAATGCGGATAAAAGTTCTTTGTTCAATGTATGGCCGCCTTTAAAAACGACCGATTTTGCCTTCCCGTGGAACAGTCGCTTCAGTTTTTCCATTTCCGCATCGCGCCGTTCCGGGGTCAAAAATTCATCGGAATCGCCAACAACGGAGGTAATTTTTCCCTTGGCTTCCATCAGAAAAGCAAAATCTGAAGCTTGGAGCTCTTTGGGAATACCGCCGGCATATAGCACCAAGTGATGGCACGGCAACTTGCGTTGTGCCAACCATCGCATGGCGATGGAAACCCCCTGCGAGAAGCCGAAAACGATCAACCTGCAGCGATCCGGGATATGTTCTCGCTCCATAACGGCTTCGAGGTAAGCCAGATCGTTCTTGGTCTCTACAACCGTGTTTTCTTTGGTAAGCCAACTGGCACCTACATTTCTATAGTCGTTGTTCAAGTAATATTTGGAAGGGGCCTGTGGCGCAATAATATAATTTGTAGCTTCCGGCAGGCTGTCAAAATACCTGATGAAGTAACGGCTCAGATAACCGATGCCGTGAAAGACCACCCAAACATTTTCGGTTGCTGGAGTAAGGTCATTCAAGGTAGAATACGTATTGACGGTTCGGTAGTTTACCTGATGTTCCGAGTTGTTCATGGTCGAACGGCGCACTTTTATCAATTTGGATTTTGAAGGAAGGCTAGGCAATATCCTTCGGTTTCAATAATTCATATCAATCGGCCCATCCAAAGATAAGTGCTTTAGTTTTTTAGGGAATGCCTAATTTTACAAAAAATGAATACATGAATGAAATTCAGGAGAAAATTCTAGCGGTCTGCAACAATTCTTCCAAAAACACATTGATGGAGACCTTATCGATTGAGTATGTGGAGGTAGGCGAAAATTATTTGGTGGGCAAGATGCCGGTGAATGCCAGCGTTCACCAGCCCGATGGGGTACTTCATGGCGGGGCCATGGTGGCCTTGGCAGAGAGTGTGGGCAGTATGGCATCCTATATTTTTTTGGATGCGGCGCACCAAAAGATAAGGGGCATTGAAATTGCTGCCAACCATGTTCGCAGCGTAAAAGAGGGGGAGGTTTTTGCAAAGGCGATCATTTTACATAGAGGCCGCACTACCCAATTATGGGATATCAAAATAACCGATGCTGAAAACAACCTCGTTTCGGTCTGCAAACTCACTACCATCTCTTTACCGAAAAAATAAAATATTGGAAGCATTTCTGGAAAAATTGGAAGTCCAATTGGCCAAACAACTTCCTTTTGTACTTTATCGAAAGCCCAACGAAAATATCGTGCATGCTATTTTACAGCACAACGATACGCTGAATTTCGTGGCCGATTATTCCGAAAGCGGTTTTGTGTTCGCTCCTTTTGATGGGAGAAGTCCCGCTGTTTTGATGTCCTTGGACGAAAAAATCAGCCTAGTTCAACCTACAAAATCTCGGGCAATCCCTATGTCGAAAACCAAACATTATGAACAGGACAGCTATCGGGCAGCCCATATCGCCTTGGTCAACAAGGCAAAGTCTGTCATAGATGGTGGGGTCATCGATAAATTGGTGCTATCCAGAGCGCTCAAATTGCCCAACGCGACCCCACCGCTCCAACTCTTTCTAACCTTGATCGATCGTTATGCCTCGGCCTTTTGTTACTTATGGTTTCATCCTAAAATCGGCATGTGGTTGGGCGCTACGCCCGAGATATTACTACAATTACAAAATGGCAGGTTCACCACGATGTCATTGGCAGGGACCCAAATCGCCATTGGGCCGGAAAAACCGGATTGGGGCAGGAAAGAACTCGAAGAACAGGCCATGGTCACCGAATATATCAAAAACGTATTGGCTGATAAAGTGACGGATTTGAAAATCTTTGGTTTGGAATCGGTACTTGCAGGGAGTTTATGGCATTTAAGAACCAGAATTACCGGCAGCCTCAACACGGAGCTGAAGGAATTGATCCAGGCGATGCATCCAACACCGGCTGTATGTGGCCTGCCCATGGAGGAAGCCAAAAAGTTCATCCTTCAGAACGAATCCTATGATCGGACCTACTATACGGGCTATTTAGGGGAATTGAATATGCTGCAGGAAAAATATAGGGCACCCAACGGAAAAAATATTGAAAACAGGGCTTACCGATCGCTCAAGCCGTTCACCGCGCTCTACGTGAACCTGCGCTGTATGCAATTGATCTCGAACGAGGCCATCGTTTATGTCGGTGGCGGAATTACCAAAGATTCGAATCCGGAGAAGGAATGGGAGGAAACGGTCAACAAAAGCCTTACCATGATCAAAGTACTATCCGAAGCATAGTTTTTTGCCCAAGATTGGGTTGGCAGCACTTTGCGTCGTATTTTTGCAGTGATGAAGCACTCCAGTATTCCCTCTGCACAAACCGTCGTTCTGCATTGCAAGGCAAGGGGGATTAAAAACGTTGTCATATCCCCAGGATCTCGTAATGCCCCTTTGATCATCGGTTTTTCAGAAGATCCCTATTTCAATTGTATGAGTATTGTGGATGAACGCTGCGCCGCGTTCTTTGGAATGGGAATGGCCCAATTCTTGCGGGAGCCGGTGGCATTGTTGTGTACCTCGGGCAGCGCATTGTTGAACTATTATCCAGCCATTGCCGAAGCCTACTACAGTCAAATTCCATTGGTGGTGATTTCGGCAGATCGACCTGAATATAAGATCGATGTGGGCGACGGACAAACCATACGGCAGGACCATGTTTTTGATCGTCATATTGGCTATTCGGCCAATTTGAAACAAGATTTGGTACATGCGTTGGATAGGATAAAGCAATACAGGCCCAAATGGTTGGAAAATATAAGCCTTGCCGGTGCCCAAAAGGAAGTGCAGCACCACAATGATGCCGAGTTGAACGCTGCATTTAACGTACTGCTGACCTCATCATTACCGGTACATATCAACGTTCCTTTCGAAGAGCCGCTCTATGGTTTAGAAAGTGAAATAGAGATTGAACCCATGGTCGTGCCCTTGGTGGTCGAAAATATCGATAGCCCCATAAATATGGCCTCCTTTGGAGCGCTATGGAACGCTGCCTCCAAGAAAATGGTGCTGGTTGGGGTCAATCCACCCAGTACTGCCGATCAGGCCTTAATGGAAATACTTGCCAAGGACCCTACGGTTGTGGTATTTACCGAGACGACCTCAAACCTATACCATCCCGATTTTTTTCCGAGCATCGATAGTATCATTGCCCCGATAGAAAAATCGGAATTAAAAGACGAGCTTTTTGAAAAACTACGACCTGATGTATTGGTCACCTTTGGAGGGATGGTCGTCTCCAAAAAAATAAAGGCCTTTTTGCGCCAATATGGGCCTAAGCACCATTGGCACATCGATCCGTTGCGGGCCAACGACACTTATTTCTGTTTATCCCATCATTTTAAATGCAGCGCCAATACATTTTTTGAGGGTCTTTTCCAGTTCACGTCTCAGGGAACAGGCGATTATTTCCAGTTCTGGAACAGCATTAAAATGGAAGGGGAATCGAAACGGGACGCTTATTTGAAACAAATTCCTTTTTCCGACCTGCTGGCATTTCATCACGTCCTGAAAGGCATTCCCGAAAACCGACAGCTGCAACTGGCCAATAGTTCAACCGTGCGCTATGCACAACTTTTTAAGTTGCATCCTTCCTTGAGGGTGTTCTCGAATAGGGGCACAAGTGGTATCGATGGCAGTACCTCCACGGCAATAGGAGCCGCATATTATTGCAAGGAACCTACCTTGTTGATTACCGGTGATCTGAGTTTTTTTTACGATGGCAATGCCCTATGGAACAAATACATCCGCCCCGACTTCCGCATCATCTTGGTCAACAATGGGGGCGGGGGCATTTTCAGGATCTTACCGGGAAAAGAGGATACTGAAAAATTCGAGACATTCTTCGAAACAACACATGCATTAGACGCTTCTCAATTGTGTGAAATGCACGGCTTGGGATATCAAATCGTATCCGAGGCAAAGGAACTGGAAAGCACTTTGGGCCATTTTTATTCCCCTTCACTGAAACCGCAACTCCTTGAGATTAAAACACCTAGATTAATGAACAATAAAATTTTGCTTGCTTATTTTGATTTTATATCTTCGTTTGCAGTAAACATTAACCCTTAAGACCTTAAATATTATGAGTAAGAGAGACGATTTAATCAAGCAATATGCAGAAGATATCAAAGCTAAATTTGGAGAAGCCGCTGATATGGCATTGCTTACTAAAGTTGCGGTCGGCTTAGGTCCCGCCATTTACAATGCAGATGCTGCCAAAGTATCTGGCTCGGATGATAAAGAACTGGAGACCGTAAAGAAAAATTATCTCATCAAGAAATTGGGACTGAAAGAGGGGCCCGAATTGATGTCCGCAGTTAAAACCGTGATGGAAAAATATGGTTCTTCAAATAGGAACAAGCACAGGGCAGTGGTATACTATATGCTGTGCAAGCACTTCAAAAAGGCTTCAGTTTATAAATAAAAGGGGTTAACACTTCATGAAAGGCCATTCAGGATTTGAATGGCCTTTTTTATGACCGAAAGGTTCTTCGGATCGGTAGGTAGCCAATTTGGCGCCCATCGCCCGAAAACGACCAAATGAACTAGGCTGGTCAATTATTGTCATTCCTTTTATTTTAGAATTACCTTTGTCAAATGATCGAACTTGGAAATTTTAATACCCTCGAAATCGTTAGGGACACCAGCGTAGGGCTTTTTTTGTCGAGTGAAACGGGGGCGGAAATATTGCTGCCCAACAAGTATGTGCCCAAAACATTTGAGATAGGTGGCAAGCTGAACGTCTTCTGTTACTTAGACCATGAAGAAAGACCTGTGGCAACTACCCTAACCCCTTTTGTAAGAAGGAATACTTTTGGATTCCTGAAGGTGATCGAGGTGAATAAAATCGGGGCTTTTTTGGATTGGGGCCTGGAGAAACATCTCTTTGTGCCTTTCAGGGAACAACGCGATAAAATGAAGGAAGGACAATGGTATGTGATCCACTGCTACATGGATGAGCAATCCTTCCGACTGGTGGGGTCGAACAAGATAGACCGTTTTCTGAGCAACGATGACCTCACGGTAAAGCCGTGGGAAGAAGTCGATCTTATGGTGACTCGATTGACCGATTTGGGTTGGGAGGTCATCATCAATGACAAGCATAGGGGATTGGTATATTCCAATGAAATCTTTAAAAGGATTGCGGTAGGGAACAAATTGAAGGGCTACGTAAAAACCATTCGGCCGGATAACAAAATCGATATCAGTCTAGAACCTCTCGGGCAGAAAGTTTTGGAGCCTGCTGCCGATAAGATCTATCAAACCTTGAAGCATCATGGCGGATTTTTACCATTGCACGATAAATCAGACCCAAAAGAGATCACCAAGCAATTGGAAATGAGCAAAAAAACGTTCAAAAAAGGGATAGGGACCCTTTATAAGGCCAGGAAGATCGACATTAAAAATGATGGCATATACCTGCTTTCGGATGCATAGCTAAACCGATGAATATCAAGTCTATGCTTATTTTTAACAGCGTTTTATCGCATATAAACCACGAAAAAACCTATTTTTGCAACAATTGGTCTTTTTTTAATTAACATTACCAAGTTTTTGGTTAACTTTAGCGAGATAACCTTCCCCTAAAACGCACTGCACATGCCATTTATAGAAGAAAGCGATTTGCTGGAATTGCACAAAGACATCGATAAGGCCCAGATCATCAATGAACGACTTTTAGATCAGATAAAATTCAAGAACAAGGAATTGAAGCGCAGTAAAATTCAGCGCAATGTCTTGGCAGGGGTTACGGGTCTATTTCTCATCGGCACTTTGGCAATCACCTCATTTACTGCAGGATTGAGCAGTTCCAATAAATATGAAAAACCCAGCAATCTGTTGGTCTCCATTGACAGTTTGGACGCGATTAAATCGCGTATCGACAATCTCAAGCAGCAAAATGAGGAGCTGAGCTTGGTCAAGGAGTTTTACCTTGCCAAGGAATTCCTACAAAAAGAAAAGATATATTCGGTACAGGTCAAATCTTTTGTCGACAATAACATGACCCTTGCTTCGGAGGCTTTAACGAATACCATGTTCGTCAAAACCAATCCTTTTTACTCTTATTCCCTTGGAAATTTTGAAACCCTGCAGGAGGCCCAGCGATTTAGAAAACAATTGGTCGATATAGGGTTTAAAGACGCTTTCGTGGCTTCCTACAAAGATGGCAAGCGAATTCAAATCGAAGATCCTTTTTAGTGTCAAAAACCAAAGCTTGGCTTTCAGCGGCTAGGTTAAGAACCCTTCCCCTTTCCGTTTCCGGGATCATCACAGGTACGGCAATGGCCAATCTTTACGGCAAAAACGATTTCCTTATCCTATTTTTGGCCCTTTTCACCACGATTGGCTTTCAGGTGACCTCCAATTTTGCCAACGATTATGGCGATGGGGTAAAAGGTACCGATAGCGCGGACAGGGTAGGACCTGCCCGGATGTTGCAAAGTGGACAGTTATCGCGAAACGAGCTGAAGTCTGGTATCGTAATCAGTGTTATGATCAATCTGATATTGATCGTGACCCTGATATATGTCGCCTTCGGATTTAAGAACATCGGTTTATTGCTGTTGTTTTTTTTTCTTGGAATCATCAGTATTTGGGCCTCTATTAAATACACGGTAGGAAAATCGGCCTATGGCTATAAAGGTTTGGGCGACCTCTTTGTATTTCTTTTTTTTGGTCTATTGGCCGTTCTGGGCAGTATGTTCCTCTACACAAAATTTTTGACCCTTACCGCGCTTTTACCAGCAATTGCAATGGGCACGCTGAGCACTGCCGTGCTCAACCTGAACAATATGCGCGATTATGCCACGGATAAAAAGGCAGCTAAAAATACCATTGTGGTCTTGATCGGGCTGGGAAAGGCAAAACGATATCATTATGCGCTGTTGTGCGCTGCCTTTTTTTCCATACTTATTTTTTTGTTGTTAACGGCGAACCACATGTACCAATATCTACCCATATTGGCCTTCGCACCGATTTTCTTGCATATCAAAAGGGTAGTGAACATCGATAGGCCTGAAGTTTTCGACCCTGAGTTAAAAAAATTGGCCTTGAGTACTTTTTTGTTGGCCATATTGATGTTGATGAGTTATCATAAATTTTCGTAATTTTGAATACGATTCACCAAAACCATATTTACCTTGGAACAACCCATTAGAATACTTATCGTAGAAGATAATGTGATCATTGCCGATGACATGCAATCGATGCTGGAGGAAATCGGATATGAGATCGTGGACAACGTGATTGTCTACGAACAGGCCGAAGAGGTGTTGAAGACACAGGAAGTAGACCTTGTGCTGATCGATATTATCCTTGCTTCGGATAAGACCGGTATCGATTTGGGCAAACACATTCGGGAAAATTATGACATCCCATTTATTTTTGTGACGTCAAATTCAGACCGGGCCACAGTGGAGAATGCCAAAACGGTGAAACCCAATGGTTATTTGGTAAAGCCGTTTGAACAACAAGATCTGTACACGTCCATTGAAATAGCCCTTTCCAACTTTATCTCCAGCTCAAAAACATCCGGTGGCGATGCCATGGACGATGAAGATATAGCAGTATCCAACTCAATATTGAAGGATTCCATATTTGTAAAAAAACAACATCTGTATTATAGGATCCAGTTTGGGGATATCCAATTTATCAAAGCAGACAACGTATATCTGGAAGTCAATACGGTCGACAAAAAATTCTTGGTAAGATCTCCCTTGAAGGATTACTTGGAAAAGCTGCCCAAGAATAAATTTTACCGCGCTCATAAGTCCTATATTGTAAACGTAGACCACATCGACGCGATCAATTCAAAGGATATTTTGATCAACAATACGTTGATTCCGATCTCAAAGGAATTCAAGGAATTCATTATTTCGGCCATGAATTCTTGATGTAGTGATCCGTTTCCGAAACGGTAGTGCTGCTTCGGGGCGCTTATGCCCGAATTCGATGACTGTCGACAAGGGTATTTTTCAAGAGCATATGGCGTTGTAAGTTTTATCGGTGACCAACCTTTCCAATGCCTTGATAGTTGTTTTCTAGACGAATTATCAATACTTCCGTAGTGACTGACCTACAGGACCTGATCGATAAAATGCACTTTTTGTTCGTTCAAAATCGAACTTTCTTCAAATAAGCACTTTTCACCACAGAAATGGGTTGTTACACAACAATTATAAAATGATTCGGGGTGAATGCGATATTTTTGAAACATTTAAACCATACGGCCCGAAAAGGCCGATAATGGCTTTTGGTTAATTCGCATGGTTGTGGCCGTATTGTCGCAGCGATGTCAACGCGATATGAAAAAATTACTTTTCAAGACAATTTTCGTTCTGCTTTTGGTCGTGACCGTTGTTTCGACCAGATCACAGGAATCGGGTACTTCAACGGAAAGTGTTTTTAAGACCTTTCAACAAGAATCGAATTCGGAAAAACGTCTTGATTTTTTCTTCGGTACCCATAACCGCTATAGGGAAAATTCCGCCTACGATTGGTTGGATAAGGTAAACCTATATCTGGTCGAAGCCAATAAGCAAAAAGACTCGCTCGATATTCTCAATTATATGCTGATGCAGTCACAGGTCTACCATGATCTTGGCGATTATGACAAAAGCTTGGCCATCTCCAAAGAACTCTACCAAACAAAGGAACAACTCAATTTAAAGACAAAATCCATTCTGTTGGACCTCATGGACAACAGCTATGCCAAGTTGAAATTCTATGCCGAACAAATAGAGATCAGGAAAGAAAAACGAAAACTGGGCATTACCAAAAACGTTTCCTATTACGATATCTATTCTGCCTTGGGATTTTATCGCAAAGCGATGGACGATTATTATATCGATGAGAAAAAGAATGTTGATGACGGGGATTTTTATGGCCAGGCCGTATTTTACAACAATGTCGGTAACTTCCTAAGATTGGATAAGTCTACACCAACCGCCCTGAGTACCTACAAAAAGGCGGAGGGATTTTTGAATGTATACCTTAACGATGTCACCAAAGCCAAGACCGATAATAGGCTTTCGGAAGCACAACTTCTAAAAGGCATCATCGAGGGCAATATTGGGAAGTGCCATACCCAATTGAAGCAATACAAAGAAGCACTTCCCTATCTGGAAAGAAGTATCGAAACCATCAAGGAATACAATAAGGGCAAGGTTTCTTCGGATCTGGTGGAGAACAGCTTGGAAATTGCGGATTGTTATCTTCAACTGAACGATTTTCAAAAGGCGACCGATTATTTAAGCGATAACCTGAATCCGGTGAAGATTGAAAATGTCATTAAAAGGAACAGTCTCTTCGCTGCCTATTACGACAAAACACAGGACTATGCCAATGCGGTTTTCTATCTCAAAAAAAATCAACGTATCATCGATTCTTTGGGGTCGGGCGATTCGTCGATAAAATTGCAACAGTTGCGCGTAGTGGTCGGGGAAGATTTGGAAAACACCCGCACCATGGTGCAGGAACAACGTCAGGCCCTTGAAGCGTCACAAAATGAAATGATCGCCAAGGATGAACGGAACAATCTGGTGTTCATTTCCTTGGTGTTTACTTTGCTGGGCTTTGCCGCAATGGTTTATGCCTACCTGAGGAGTATCAAGAACCAAAGGCTTATCGCCGAGCAAAAACATATCATTGAAAATTCATTGGTGGAGAAAGATTCCCTTTTAAAAGAGATACACCACAGGGTGAAGAATAATTTACAAATGGTATCGAGCCTGTTGAGTCTACAGACCAAAAATACGCGAAGCAAGGCTGCTATAGAAGCCCTGGAGGAAGGTAAGAGCAGGGTGAAAGCCATGGCGTTGATCCACCAAAAACTATATCAAAACGAAGACCTATCGGTGATCGAGATGCAAGGTTATATCGAAAGTCTGATCAATAGCGTACAGTCGGTCTACAAAAAAGGCGGTCACAATATCAACATTACCATCGACGCCGAAGATGTGGAGCTCGACATCGATCGCGCGATTCCCTTTGGTTTGATCCTTAACGAACTGGTGTCGAACTCGTTCAAATATGCCTTCCCCACCGACGATGAAAATGGCAAAATATATATCCATATTCGAAAAATAGGAAATCAGGAAGGATTCTTCGAATATACCGATAATGGCGTGGGATTGCCTGAAGATACCGAGGAACGCGCCAATTCTTCCATGGGAATTCGCCTGATGAACCGTTTGGCCAACCAGTTGCAGACCAAATTGAACGTTGACAAAACCACGGAAGGCGTGCGTTTTTGGTTCAATTTCAAATAGGGCCGACTTACCTTACCTGGCTTCGCAATACCACTTTGTGAAGAAGCCGTGGAAAGAAACGTTTCAGGTAAATTCCAATCAATTCACGGCCCGCGATATAGGCCTCATATTTTTCTTGTTCTATGGCCCGGAGCATTTTTTGGGCAAAAACAGCTGCCGGAATGCCATTTTGTGTCGCAACATCATCTTTCTCCTGCCGGCTGCCATCCGCGGTCAACGCATTTTTGGCGACATCGGTCTGTACAAATCCTGGGCAAATCATGGTCACAAGAAGGCCGTCTTTGGCATGTTCCATGCGCAATACATCAAAAAAACCATGAAGGGCGTGTTTTGCACCACAATAACCGGAACGGTAGGGAGACCCGAACTTGCCCATCAAACTGCTGACCGTAACAAAATGTCCTTTATTCCTTCCGATGAAATGGGGCAAGAGGGCTTTTGTAATGGCGACCGTACCAAGATAGTCGATGTCGATCAGTTTTTGATATACCGAAAAATCGGTATCAAGGATCAAGGAACGCTGGCTGATCCCGGCATTGTTGATCAAAAGGTCGATCGACCCAAAAGCCGAAATGGCCTCCTCCGCTTTTTGTTCCAAGGTATCGAATGCCGCCAGGTCTAGGGGCAAGATATACACCTTCCCCGGAACCTTGCATCTGTCTTTTACCGCCTGCAAAGCCTCCACTTTCCTTGACGAAAGGATGAGATTGCAATTTTTTTGCCCCAACAAATAGGTCAGGGCTTCACCGATTCCGGAAGAAGCGCCGGTAATCCAGACCGTTTTATTTTCTAACTCTGCCATCACTTGCTTTTAACACCTAAAATATAGCTAAATTTGCAGGTTTAGATGAAAGCCAGATTCAAAAAGTATATTTTAGATTTTAAGCGCCCGAGCGGAACCTCCCGGGGCGTGCTTACCCATAAGGAAACCTGGTTTATCATCTTGGAAGCCGAAGGAAAATATGGGATCGGGGAATGTGGACTTTTACGGGGATTATCAATTGATGATGTGGTCGATTATGAAGATACACTGCAGTGGACCTGTGAGCACATCCACCTGGGAGAGGCCTTGTTGTGGCAAAGGCTGATGGCATACCCTAGCATTCAATTCGGGATCGAACAGGCCTTCCTATCATTGCGGTCTCCCGATCCCTTCGAGCTCTTCCCCTCCGATTTTACCGAAAAGGAAGCACCCATTGCGATCAATGGACTTATATGGATGGGCGATAAGGAATTTATGCTTTCACAGATACGCGAAAAATTGGCCAGCGGTTTCCATTGCATCAAAATGAAGATAGGCGCTGTCGATTTTGAAACCGAATTGTCGATATTGAAAGCAATCCGTCAAAAACATGGGGCAGATGAAGTGCAACTTCGGGTCGATGCCAATGGCGCATTTGCACCAAAGGAGGCTTTGGGCAAATTGAAGTTGTTGTCCAAACTAAACCTACATTCCATTGAACAGCCCATAAAACAAGGCCAGATCATGGAAATGGCAAAACTGTGCAGCACTGCACCATTGCCCATTGCCCTTGACGAAGAACTGATCGGAATCAATCATGTAACGGATAAGGAAAAATTGCTACTAACCGTACAACCGCAATTTATCATCTTAAAACCAAGTCTGGTGGGCGGCTTTAAAGGATGTATGGAATGGATCATGCTTGCAAAAAAACATCGCATCGGCTGGTGGATCACCAGCGCCCTTGAAAGCAATATTGGCCTGAATGCCATTGCGCAATTCACATATGGTCTTCGCAGTCCGTTGCCTCAAGGCCTGGGTACCGGGGCCTTGTACACCAATAATTTTGAAAGCCCGCTCACTGTGGAAAACGGAAAACTTTATTATAGGAACGATAAAATTTGGAAATCTAATTTGATAAGGGAATTATGTACATAGAGGAAGGCTATACGATAAAACACGATTTTTGGCGGTATATTTTAGGCTGGTTTTTGATTTTTATGGGGTGGCAGCTGGTGGGCATGATTCCCCTGATGGTGGCCATAATTATCAAAGTGGAACATTTGGCAGACCTTCCGACGGATATCACGGAAATGTCAGATCTTTTGGGGTCGAACACTTTCTTGTTCCTGATGTTGCTTGCCTTTGCCATTGCCCTGATCACGACTTTTTTAACCGCTAAATTGCTTCATGGGCAAGGGATTGTTTCCTTGACCACCTCCAGAAAAAAAATCGATTGGAAGCGCATATGGTATTCGTTTGGCTTATGGGCCGGCATTTCCATTGCGCTTACCCTGATCGATGTGTTCCTGTCTCCTGAAGATTACGAACTCAATTTTGAATTGATGCCTTTTCTTATCCTTGCAGTCATCGCGGTGACCTTGATCCCTTTTCAGACCAGTTTCGAGGAATATTTTTTAAGGGGCTATTCGATGCAGGGCATTGGATTATTGGCAAAAAACAGATGGGTGCCCCTCCTGATCACTTCGGTGATTTTCGGATTGTTGCATCTGGCCAATCCGGAAGTCGAGAAATTGGGATATGGCATTATGATATATTATATCGGAACCGGATTATTTTTGGGGATACTGACCCTCATGGACGAAGGTTTGGAACTGGCCCTGGGCTTTCATGCCGCCAATAACCTGACCGGGGCGCTGTTGTTGACCTCCGATTGGTCGGCCTTCCAAACCCATTCGATCTATAAAGACATTTCTGACCCGGTCTTGGGATGGGATGTGCTGGCACCTGTCTTGATCGTGTATCCCATACTCTTGTTCATCTTTGCAAAAAAATATGGATGGAGCGACTGGAAGGGTCGACTCACTGGTCGTTTGATCCCGCCCGAAACCGATGCTCCCATGGAAATGGTAAATCCCAACCTAAATAATGACACCAATGAACTTTCATGAAATACATCCCAAGTTCAAATTAAATGGTCATTCGTACACCAAGGAAGAATTACCGGAAGTAGCCTATAGTCTGGTGAAAGAAGGCCTCCCCTTTGAGCAGCAGATAGGTGATTTTTTGATGGACTGGTTAAACAATAAGGAACAAATTGCGATGCGTACCTCGGGTTCTACCGGCGAACCCATGACGTTTTTGATGCAGAAGGAAAAAATGGTGAAATCGGCATTGACCACTGCCGAATTCTTTGGGCTTCAGCCAGGGGATGCTGCCTTGATGTGTCTTCCCGTAGGCTATATCGCGGGAAAGATGATGTTGGTCAGGGCCATGGTCATCGGTCTTCATATCGATTGCGTGGAACCTTCCTCGAGTCCTTTGACCGGGATTCGGAAAGAATATGATTTTTGTGCCATGGTGCCCCTACAATTGCAATCTTCCTTGAACGATTTGGAAGTTATCAAAACGCTGATTGTTGGCGGAGCTCCCATTTCTGCGCCATTGAAAAGACAAGTTCAAGAAAAGACGACCAATATTTATGAGACCTATGGGATGACCGAAACCGTCAGCCATGTGGCGGTAAAAAAAGTGAACCATGTTTTGGCGTCACACGAACCATCGCAAGGCGAAATGGAATGCTTCCATGCTTTGCCCAACATTACTTTTTCACAAGATTCACGCGGTTGTTTGGTCATTGAAGCGCCTGGTTTGCTAGACAATCCCTTGGTTACCAATGATATGGTGAAACTTATTTCTGAGCGAGCATTCGTGTGGTTGGGCAGGTACGATCACATCATCAATTCAGGAGGTATCAAGCTCAATCCGGAACAGATCGAATACAAACTATCCCCTGGCATCGATTGTAGGTTCTTGATTGCAGGAGTGCCAGACGACCGTTTGGGCCAAAAGCTGGTTTTGATTTTGGAAAGCAAAGACCAGGCTGTGATGTCGCTACATCACCTGGCCAAAACGCCAAATATCGAAAAATACGAAATGCCGAAAGAAGTCTATCAACTTGCCAAGTTTGAGGAGACTGGAAACGGCAAGGTACAGCGAGAGAAAACCATCGCGAATCTGATTCGTTCTCTTTCTTAAACCAGAATACTTTTTGAATCCAGATTAATTTCTATTTTAGAACCCCAAAACAGGATTATGAAAAATGTAGTTATTATTGCGCTTCTTTTGCTTTCGTCGACGGTCTATTCCCAACAAAT
Organism: uncultured Flavobacteriaceae bacterium; assembly: GCA_963710535.1. Taxonomy (GTDB): domain Bacteria; phylum Bacteroidota; class Bacteroidia; order Flavobacteriales; family Flavobacteriaceae; genus Pelagihabitans. Next base: position 363,472 of record CAVQAW010000008.1, on the reverse strand, counting down.
CATTCCGGAAATGGAACGCGCCAAAATAATTGATGACATACTTAAAGAACGATTCGATCAATTATTGCCGTCATTGATGGACAAAACCGAAATTGATATGTGGATCGTGATCTCGAGGGAATACAACGAAGATCCCGTTTTGCGTACCATGTTGCCGGCTACCTGGCTGAACGCACGCAGAAGGACCATTCTGCTTTTTTATAGAAACAAATCCCAAAACAGCATCGAGAAGTTGGCCGTGGCACGTTATGACGTTGGAGACAATATCAAATCGGCATGGGACAAGGAAAAAGAACCAGATCAGTGGAACCGATTGGTACAATTAATCGAGGAACGCAACCCCAAAAAAATCGGACTCAACTTTTCCAAAGATCATAATATAGCAGACGGCCTTGATAAAACCGACTACGATGAATTCATGAAGAAACTTCCAAAAAAATACCATCCCAAGGTTGTTTCGGCAGAACAATTGGCCGTGCGCTGGATAGAGACCAGGACCGACAGGGAAATGGTGATATACGACCAATTGGTAGACATTACACATGACATCATCGCGGAAGCCTTTTCTGAAAAAGTGATCACGCCGGGCATTACGACCACTTCACAAGTTGAGTGGTGGATGAGACAAAAAGTGACGGATCTAGGGCTTGAAACCTGGTTTCATCCTACTGTGGATATCCAGAGGAGCAGTGAAGAATTGGGGGACCATCTGTATTCCTTTTCCAGTCGGCCGGAAGATATGGTCATTTTGCCAGGAGACCTGTTGCACTGCGATTTTGGCATTACTTACTTAAGATTGAATACCGATTGTCAAGAGTTGGCTTATGTGCTGAAGCCACAGGAAACGGAAGCACCGATTTTCTTAAAAAACGGACTCAATGACGGGAATCGGGTGCAGGATTTCCTGACCGATAACATGGTTGGCGGGAAAACCGGCAATGATATTCTGGCCAAATCGCTCCAGGAAGCAAAGGAGGCAGGCTTAAGGCCGTCCATTTATACGCATCCTCTGGGGTTTTATGGCCATTCTGCGGGGACCACCATTGGGATGTGGGACGCGCAAGGGGGCGTGATGACAGATGATGGTGAAAATTATCCTTTAAATCATAATACGGTCTATGCCATTGAATTGAATACCACCATCACGATTCCCGAATGGAAAAGGGATATACGTATCATGCTCGAGGAAGCCGGGTATTACGGTGAAGGAGGATTCCGCTATGTAAATGGAAGACAGACCGAACTTCTGCTGATCCCAAGAGTCAAAGATCAACTGGGAAATTAGAAAAGTAGCAGCCAACAACCATATTCTATAGCCATCAACTACTGTTAATTTTTGTCTAAAAGGGCTTCTGATTTCCACTTATTTTGTAATTTTTAGTAAAAAAATAAGTGCTATGAAAAAGATAACCCTGTTATGCTTTCTTGTTGTGGGTACCATATTCGCCCAAGAAAGGATCAAAATCATCTCCGGATCGATATCCGACGGCCAAAACCCGATCACAGACGCCCAAATTAGCCTGAAAGGTGCCACTTCATCCTTGTTGGGCACCGATTCGCAAGGCAAATATTCGATCGAAGCAAAGGTTGGGGATATCATTGTTTATGCTTCCCCTGGTATGCGCAATATCGAAATATTGGTGGAGGATGTCACGCGTATTTTAAATATTACGATGTTTCCGGATGTGGAGGAATTGGATGAGGTGGTGGTGACCAAAAGCCGAAGAAAATCCCAGCTCGAACTGCAACAAGAATATGAATCGAACCCCAATATCATCAGGACGGCCTATGGCTTCATCAACAGCGAAACTTCTGCATTCAGGGTGAACATCATGGCTGAAAACCAAATCAATGCAGTTGGGCTTTGCATCATAGACCTGCTTAGGGGCCAATTTGCCGGAATCCTGGTCAGCGGGAATTGCCAAAGTGGTGGATCCGTAATTTTTCGCGGTATCGGTTCAATATCAAGCGGTCAACCTGCAGTGTTTGACGTTGACGGCCAAATATTGAATGACCCACCACTCTGGATATTGCCCGACAATATTGAAAGATTGGCGATTTTACCGGGCTTATCAGCCAGAACGTCCTATGGTGGTATCGCTTCCGGGGGGGTGGTGGTGATCAACACTAAGGCAGGCAGTACTTCGATTGCTTCCGGCGCATTGAAGGATAAGGCCAGACTGCGGAACAATATGGTCACGGGAAGGGTTTTGACGCAGGAGGAGCTGGCAAAAGATTTGCCTACATATCTTCAGGAATTACAGGCCAGCAACACTTTCGAGGCAGCCAAAAAAGTGTATATGGATCGCGCGCTTCAATACAACGGTAACCCCGGTTTTTATGTTGACGCCTACAGATATTTTTCGGATCGCTGGGCTCAAAGCGGTTTCGCGGACGAGTTGATCGATTCAAATATGGAAAAAATGTATAACAATGCGCCAGCGCTCAAGGCATTGGCCTATGCCTATCAAGAACAGGGACAATACGAACTGGCCCATAAAATCTTTAAGGATATCTTCACTTTGAGGCCCAATTATGTACAGTCCTATCTCGATTTGGCCAATAGTTATCGTGATATAGGTGATTCTAAAAGGGCTGCCAACCTTTTTGCCCGGTATTATTACCTTTTGGATGAAGGTTTTCTCAATGCCGATGAGGCATACTTTGCACCTTTGATCGATAGAGAATTCAATAACCTGTTGCGATTGGGTAAAAATGATCTTGTAGCGAAATCGGGCAAGAAGATATATGTTACCGAAGAGGCGTTTAAGGGCACCCGTTTGGTGTTTGAATGGGATAATGGCGATGCCGAGTTTGAACTTCAGTTCGTCAACCCAAAAAACCAACAGTTTACTTGGAAACATACCATGGAGCAAAATTCCGAATTGCTGACTTTGGAGAAAGCACAGGGTTTTTCGATAGGGGAGTATTTTTTGGATAATTCCCTCCCGGGAACTTGGAAGGTGAACATCAGGTATATGGGCAACAAAAGTTTAACGCCCACCTATCTCAAAGCTACGATTTACCATAATTACGGAACGACCTCACAACGCAAGGAAATAAGGCTCTACCGTTTGCAGACAAAACAGGTGAACCAAGCGCTTTTTCCATTGACCATCAGCAGCGCCTTGGTAGGCAACTGAATTTTTAAAAAAAATATATACTTGCTGTTGTGTCTTGTCTTTTCTGATTGAAATTTTATCTTTGTTACCTTTGTCGGGGCGATGATGTTTCATTTTGGTCTTTCCTAAAAAGCGCCTATAAGATTTAGCCTGTCCAGACACAAATTTTACGCCCGAATACCACTGCGGGTTCATACTGTAGTGGTTTTGAAGTAGGTGAACCAAGCGGCCCCCCGCATGTCGTTCCCAGAGGCATTTTTTGTACCGAACTTCTAACCTTTGATTTAAAATGAAAAAGTTCTTGTTTCTCTTTGTTTTGCTTTCATTATCGATCGAAGCAACCTCCCAATCCTTGTCCAATAACATCAGTGGCATCGTCACTGATTATGGCCAACCCTTGCCCAGGGTAAATATCAGTATCAAGGGCACCTCTGAGGGCGTACAGACCGATGTGAAAGGGAAATACACCATTCAGGCCAGGCCGCGCGACGTTTTGGTTTTTAGCTTTGTTGGAATGCAGACAGTTGAAATTATCGTGGAAGACGTCACCAAGGTACTGAATATTCAAATGGAGCCAAAAATAGAAGCGTTGGATGAAGTCATCGTTGAACAAAAGATACAACAAAACCAGCAGCAAATGTTCATCGATTATGGAAACAACAAGAACATCATCCGTACCAGTTTTGGGTATCTTGACACCGAAAATGCTGGATATGCAGTCAACATAATTGATGGAAAGGAATTGAACCCAGCCGCAATCGATATCCTCTCTGCCCTCCAAACAAAGCTTCCGGGCACACGTATTGTTGACTACGGGAGTTCCCAAACCGGTGGAGGACCTTCAGGGAGAGGACTTTTTATTAGGGGCAGCGGTTCAGCCAACAATCCCAAACCGGCCATTTTCGAGGTAGATGGCAACGTGTTCACCTCTACCCCAGATTTTCTTATTATCGACAACATCGACAGGGTCGCCGTGCTACCGGGTCTGGCTGCGGTTACAAGGTACGGCAACATTGCGGCGGGCGGTGTGATCGTCATCAATACCAAAGGATCTAATATCATGCGTGAGCCGGGTTCGAACAAGGCGTATGATCAGGCCAAGTTGCGCAATAACGTTTTCGATGAAAGCAGTGTTCAAAAGTACGCCAAACGGGAGCCCCCAAAATATATCCAGGATATGCGTGCGGCCAAGACTTTGCTGGAGGCCGAGGCTATATACGGGGAACAAAAAATAATCTATGGCAGTTCTCCTTATTTTTATCTGGAATCGGCCGAGCTTTTCAAGCAACAGTGGAATACGGCTGGGAAAGACGGGGCCATTTTGAAGGAGATGAGGAACCAATATGCCGATAATCCCGTCGCTTTGAAGGCATTGGCCTATACCTACGAAGAAACCGACCAATTGGAAGATGCCTTGGCACTTTATATCGATATTTTTAAAATGAGACCAAGGTATGCGCAGTCTTATAGGGATTTGGCAAATATGTATACCCTAACCGCGAATTATACCAAGGCCTTGGGATTGTACGCCAGGTATCAAACCTCCCGGAGACTGGATACCGTCAAAGGTGCACTCGATGGAATTGATGATATTATCAGAACGGAATACAACAACTTGATGACAGTGAAGGCTTCATCTCTTGGCGGTGCCGCATCGCAAGAGGAAGCCAGCGATTACGCCGGCATCAGGATACTGATTGAATGGAACAACAGCGAAGCGGAGTTCGATCTGCAGTTCGTGAACCCGGAAAACCAATATTTGATATGGAGCCATACAATGGAGGATAACGAAGCCCTTATCTTGGATGAGAAAACAAAAGGGTATTCCAGCGAGCAATTTTTGATCGATAGAAGTCTTTCAGGCCGTTGGCGCATCAATTTGAAGTACTTGGGGAACAAAAGTTTTGAACCCACCACTTTCAAGGTTACGGTGTATTATGACTATGGGACACCATCGCAACGAAGGGTAACCAAGGTTTTCGATTTTTCAGAACTGAATGTGAACAGGGAGCTTTTTTCAGTGCTAAACCCGTAAAGGCCATTTTTTGACTCAAACCTGTAGCACGCCCATATTAAAGGCCTTTTCGATCGGGGCATGGTTTGCCGCTTCAATGCCCATGGAAATCCATTGGCGCGTTTCGAGTGGGTCGATCACCGCGTCTGTCCAAAGTCGCGCCGCGGCATAATATGGTGAAATTTGGTGATCATAACGTTGCTTGATCTTATCGAACAGCGCTTTTTCATTTTTATCGGTAATGGTCTCGCCCTTCTTTTTAAGGGAGGCTTTTTCGATTTGCAACAACACTTTAGCCGCTGAATTACCACTCATCACTGCCAGTTCGGCGCTGGGCCAGGCCACGATCAGCCTTGGGTCATAGGCCTTGCCACACATTGCATAATTGCCCGCCCCATAACTGTTTCCGATCACTACGGTGAATTTGGGAACTACTGAATTGCTGACGGCATTGACCATTTTTGCACCGTCCTTGATGATGCCTCCATGCTCACTTTTACTGCCCACCATAAAACCGGTGACATCTTGAAGAAATACCAAAGGGATCTTTTTTTGATTGCAGTTGGCAATGAAACGGGTGGCTTTGTCCGCTGAATCGGAATAAATGACCCCGCCGAACTGCATTTCCCCATTCGCGTTCTTTACCACCTTGCGTTGGTTGGCCACGATGCCCACGGCCCATCCATCGATCCTCGCATACCCGGTAAGAATCGTCTTGCCATAACCTTCCTTATATTGTTCAAAATCGGAATCATCGACCAATCGTTCAATGATTGCCAACATATCGTATTGGTCGGTTCGCGAGGCTGGCAGGATGCCGAAAATGTCCGCTGGATCTTGCTTGGGTTTTTGGGCCTCGATCCTGCTGAAACCCGCCTTGTCAAAATCCCCGATTTTATCGACAATATTTTTGATCTTGTCCAGCGCATCTTTATCGTCCTTGGCCTTATAATCGGTTACGCCACTGATTTCGCAATGGGTGGTGGCACCACCTAAGGTCTCATTGTCGATCTGCTCTCCGATGGCGGCCTTGACAAGATAACTGCCGGCCAAGAAAATACTGCCCGTTTTGTCGACGATCAAGGCCTCATCGCTCATGATGGGCAAATAGGCCCCGCCGGCAACACAGCTGCCCATTACAGCTGCTATCTGTGTAATTCCCTTGCTGCTCATGATGGCATTGTTTCTGAATATTCGACCAAAATGCTCCTTATCGGGAAATATTTCATCCTGCATGGGAAGGTATACTCCGGCACTGTCGACAAGATAAATAATCGGCAAATTGTTTTCCATCGAAATTTCCTGGGCCCTAAGGTTTTTTTTAGCGGTAATCGGAAACCAGGCACCAGCTTTCACGGTGGCGTCGTTCGCCACAACAATGCACAGTTTATCCTTGACATAACCTATTTTCACGATGACACCGCCCGACGGACAGCCGCCTTGGGCCTCATACATTCCGTCTCCGGCAAAGGCCCCTATCTCAATGGCTTCCCGATCATTATCCAACAGGTAATCGATGCGTTCCCTGGCGGTCATTTTCCCCTCGGCTCTTTGTTTTTCCAATCGCGATTTTCCACCGCCGAGTTTTACCTTTCCATATCGGTTGCGTAGATCGGAAAGCTGCATTTTATTGTAGTCTTCATTTTTATTGAAGGTGATATCCATCTTGGGCTTGGTTTCAGTATTGTGCATAAAGATAAGTAGTAAAATTGATTACATTTGGGAAAATTGAAACTTGGAATGAAGGAATTCGTACGCTGGGGTATTCTCGCTCCCGGAAAGATTGCACATAGTTTTGCCAAGGATCTGAGTTTGGTCGAAGGGGGTAGGTTGGTGGCCGTGGCCTCCAGAAACCAGGAACGCGCAAAGGAATTTGCCGACTTATATGGTGCGGAACATGCCTTTGGCAGCTACGGGGAGATGCTAAGATCGGATCAAATAGATGTGATTTATATCGCCACCCCGCATACGGGCCATTTTGAATGGGCCGTAAAAGCGATGGAACACGGCAAGCATGTACTATGCGAAAAACCCTTGGGCATCAATATGTTCCAGGTGAAAAAAATGATTGAAGCGGCCGAGAAGAATAAGGTTTTTCTGATGGAAGCGATGTGGAGCCGGTTCAATCCCGCCATACAAAAAGCAAAGGAACTTGTCGATGCAGGAAAAATCGGATCCGTAGCTTACCTGCATGCCGATTTTGCCTTTTATGCGCTCGACCGCGATGAGGAAGGCAGGCTGCTGAACCCCGATTTGGCAGGGGGTTCTGTTTTGGATATCGGAATCTATCCCATTTTTCTTGCCTATCTTATTTTGGGCATGCCGAAAGAGATTCGAGCGGTATCCAATTTCTATCAGACTGGGGCCGAAGTGCAGACTTCCATGATTTTCAATTATCCCGGGGCCCAAGCCATACTGTATAGCGGTCTGACGAGTACTTCTGAGATGAAAGCTGAAATTTCAGGGAGTAAGGGCTCCATTTATCTGGACCCAAGATGGCATGAAGCCCATGGGCTGACCTTGGCAGTCTCCGATACACAGGAGCGATACGAATTGCCCACAACCGGCAAGGGATATGCCCACGAAATTGCCGAAGTACACGCATGCCTGCAGCGTGGCAAACTTCAAAGTGCACTTTGGGGCCATCAACAGAGTATCGACCTGATGCAACTGATGGACAGGGTGCGCAACCAAGCGGGCATTGTATTCCCATTCGAACAATAAAGTTTTTGCCAGTAGCCAACATTTCTTGGAAAATTTACGATATTTGGAATTACGACCAATCGCAACTAAATCGATTCAAAAATGGGAATGAACAAAAATACCGTACTCGCCTGGGCCACCTTTATTATGATTGTAGTGGGCTGTGGGCTAATCGCACTTGGTGCCTTTCGTTATGACGATGTCGCCGGTTGGGGCTTTGCAGCAGTAGGTATTGGATTTTTTGCCATATCATGGGTGTTCAATGCCTTGAAGGGTAGGGTATAGGCTACATCTCCCCTAAAGTCACCCTATTTCAAAGGATATCATAGGCTTTAATCAATCGAAATCCAGCATCATAATTTATGTCCGACGATAAGAAAGTTATTTTTTCAATGACGGGGGTCACCAAGACCTACAAAAACGCCAATACGCCCGTCTTAAAAAACATTTACCTCAGCTTCTTCTATGGAGCAAAAATTGGAATTCTGGGCCTCAATGGCTCGGGCAAATCAACACTTCTTAGAATTATTGCCGGAGACGACAAGAATTATCAGGGCGATGTGGTTTTTTCGCCGGGCTATCATGTGGGCTATCTAGAACAGGAACCGCAATTGGATGAAAATAAAACGGTACTGGAAGTGGTAAAGGAAGGCGTTGCCGAAACCGTGGCCATCTTGGATGAATATAACAAGATCAATGATATGTTCGGCTTGCCTGAGGTTTATGAGAATCCGGATAAGATGCAGAAGTTGATGGACAAACAAGCGGAACTCCAAGATAAAATCGATGCTTCCAATGCCTGGGAATTGGATACCAAATTGGAAATTGCCATGGATGCCTTGCGCACCCCTGAACCGGATAAGAAAATAGGGATATTGTCGGGAGGAGAACGCAGGCGAGTGGCCTTATGCCGCCTTTTGTTGCAACAACCCCAGATTTTATTATTGGATGAGCCCACCAACCACTTGGATGCCGAATCGGTACATTGGTTGGAACATCACCTGGCCACCTATCAGGGGACGGTGATCGCCGTGACGCACGACCGCTATTTCTTGGACAATGTCGCGGGATGGATATTGGAATTGGACCGCGGGGAGGGCATCCCCTGGAAAGGCAATTATTCAAGCTGGCTCGATCAAAAGGCGAAGCGCCTGGCACAGGAAAGCAAGGTGGCTTCCAAACGTCAAAAAACCTTGGAAAGGGAGCTCGAATGGGTAAGACAGGGTGCAAAGGGAAGACAGACGAAGCAAAAAGCGCGTTTGAACAATTATGACAAATTATTGAGCCAAGACCAAAAACAATTGGATGAAAAACTGGAAATCTATATTCCCAACGGCCCTAGGTTGGGAACGAATGTGATCGAAGCCAAAGGGGTAAGCAAGGCTTATGGCGAGAAATTGTTGTATGAAAATCTGAACTTCAAATTGCCCCAGGCAGGAATCGTTGGGGTAATAGGACCCAATGGTGCAGGAAAAACGACCATTTTTAGAATGATCATGGGGGAGGAGCAGCCCGATAACGGCACTTTTGAGATGGGGGAGACGGTAAAAATTGCCTATGTCGATCAGAGCCATTCGAACATCGATCCTGAAAAGACCATCTGGCAAAATTTTAGTGCGGAACAGGAGCTGATCATGATGGGCGGGCGGCAAGTGAACTCCAGGGCCTACTTGAGCCGGTTTAATTTTTCGGGAAGTGAACAGAACAAAAAAGTGAACATGCTTTCTGGTGGCGAACGCAACCGTTTGCATTTGGCGATGACCTTGAAGGAAGAGGGCAACGTGCTCCTGCTCGATGAGCCCACCAACGACCTTGATGTCAACACGCTTCGTGCCTTGGAAGAAGGATTGGAAAATTTTGCGGGATGTGCCGTGGTGATATCCCACGACCGTTGGTTCTTGGATAGGATCTGCACCCATATCCTTTCCTTTGAGGGCGATTCTCAGGTTTACTTTTTCGAGGGATCTTTTTCGGACTATGAGGAGAACAAAAAGAAGCGACTGGGAGGCGACATGATTCCCAAACGGCTCAAATACAAAAAATTGATTCGGTAAGGCAATAGCATAAAAAAAACTCCCGTAATCGACGGGAGTTTTTTGTAACTGTTATTGTTTCAAAGGACTTTGGACCGTTTCCTGGAGCTGGCTTTCTATTTTTGACTTGTCCCCCACCACAATAAGGGTCATGTTTTCGGGCCTGATATATTTTTTTGTCATTTCCTGTACCTTCTGAGGTGATACCGCATGCATGTTCTTCACTTTATTGCTTAAAAATGATTCGTCAAGATCGTGGGTGGCCAGGAAAACAAGCTGTCCAATAATGCCATTGGGCGTTGAGTTCTGCAATATGAAGATTCCCGATTCGTAATTGATGATACCGTCCAATTCTTCCTGCCCTGGGGGTTCGTTCTGCAATTTGTTGATTTCCTTGTTGATTTCGGCCAACGCGGCACCGGTATGCTCGGTGGAAACATCGGCCATTTCATACCAAACGCCCGTTTTGTAGTTTGCCTTTAAGTCGCTATAGGGAGAATAGGTATAGCCTTTATCTTCGCGTATATTGCTGGTAATTCGAGACGCAAAGGATCCTCCCAAAAGGGAATTCGTAATGTCCAAGGCAATGAAATCTTCACTTGAAGGCCCCACCACCGGTAATCCGTAATAAATGGTAGACTGAGGGGCGCCGGGGCGATCGATTATTTTTACGGCACCATTGGTGACCGGTTGGGCAACCAGGTATTTAGCCTCCATTCCCTTACGCCATTGCGATAAGGTCGCGGCAACCGCTTCTTTTACGGCCACGGCATCGAAGTTGCCGGCTACATAGATGGTCGTCCTCAAGCCGCCATAGTACGTTTCATAAAACTTTTTAATATCGCTTACCGTGTAGGAATCGATCATTTCTTCGGTAGGATACACCCGGCCATAGGGGTGGTCTGGGTAAAGGGATGCGAAAAAATCCTTGGTGGCTTGTGACTGCGGGGTGGATAAATCAACCGACAAGTTTCTTTTCATGTCGTTTTTAAGTCGGTTCAATTCCGATTCCTGCCACTTGGGATACATCAGTACATCGGCCATAAGGCGAATGGCATTTGGGGCGAATTCATAGAGTACGGAACTGCTCAGGGAAGTAGTATGGGGTCCGACCGAGATATTGAGATTACCGCCCATTCCAGCCATTTCATCGGCAATTTCTTTGGCACTTTTGGTGATGCTCCCTTCTTCCATTAAATCGGCCATCAGATCGGATAACCACACCTGATTTTCGGCCTCGTCTATATTGCCGCTCTTAATGCTGAAACTTATGTTGGCTTTCGGAATGGATCCATAGGGAACCAATACCAATTTTACGCCATTGTCATAGTCAACCACCTCTTTGTTCGGCAGCGAGAAATCTTTGGGGGTGCCGCCCATAGGGGGCTGTTCCTTTTCCTGGGCCAGGATCCCAAGGTTGGAACCGATGATTAAAGTGAGAAATATCAACAGTTTTTTCATAGTTATAGCGCTTTATCGTTGCTGGCAAGAAGGGGATTAATGGTTAGGATGGTTCTGTTTGTATCCACCAGATAGTCATCGATTGTTTTGTTAATAATTTCCGGGGTAATTTTTTTGAATTCCTCTTCCAGTTCGTTGATTCGTTCCGGCCGGTCATCGAACAACGCAAAACTGCACAGAAGATCGGCCCTGCCCAAACCAAAGGTGCCACCGATATCATCATACAATTGGGATCGAATTTTAACAATGGCCTTATCGATCATGTCTTGGGAAACCTTCCCTTTTAAGCCCTTCATTACTTCGTCTATCGCATTTAGAATTTCTTCCCTTGAGGTTTCCTTGTCGTAGGTCAAATCATACATCCAAAGCATAGGACCCTTGTAATTGAACATGTTGCCCAGATAATTGATTCCACCACTGACTTTGGAAGTATACCCCTTTTCTTTCTCCAATTTTTGCGCGAGCAAACTGTTATCGCCTTGTAACAAGACCTGGTCTAAAAGCCCCATGGCATAATATTCGGGCGTATTTCTTGCCGGCATGTGATAGGCCAAAGCAATCGCGGGCTTGTTGGCCAAAGAATCGTTCTTTATATATGATTTTTCCTCTGTTTGTTTGGGTTCTGATATATCGGGTTGAGGAGGAAGCACCGCTGCAGGAATATCCCCAAAATATTTTTGGATCCAGGCCTTGGTCTCCTCCAACTCAAAATCGCCAACTACTGCAAGGGCAGCATTGTTGGGTGCATAGAAAGTTTTGAAAAAACTGTCGACATCTTCCAGATTGGCGGAGTCTAAATCCTTCAGGTCCCCATAAAAATTATGGGCATTGTTCCAATTTGTGTTGGCGTATTGAGGCATATCCAGCCAGGGAAAGCCCCCATAGGGCTGGTTGAGCACGTTGACCTTGACTTCATTTTTGACCACGCCTTGTTGGTTTGTCAGATTTTCTTGGGAAATATCCAGGCCCCGCATACGATCCCCTTCCGCCCACAGCATGGTTTCCAATTTATGGGAGGGTACGATCTCAAAATAATTGGTGAAGTCGAATCGTGTCGATCCATTGAGGATGCCACCATTTTCCTGTACCAATTTCACGAATTCCATTTTCCCCAAATTCTTGGATCCCTGGAACATCATATGTTCAAACAAATGTGCGAAGCCTGTCCGATTTTTGGGTTCGATGCGAAAGCCGATATTGTAATAGACCGCCACAATGGTAGTGGGGGACGTCTTGTCTTGGGAGAGAATTACCTTTAAACCGTTGTCTAGCTTATAATACTCGACGGGAACCTTGAACTGTGCTGCCGTCTCTTTTTTCACTTCACCTTGCTTACACCCCATCAAGCAGATGGCTCCCAATACGAAAGCCAGACCGTATGTACCTATTTTCATTTAAATTTCCATTTGGGTTAATGAATTTTTGTATTGTTCCATTATTGGACTTTCATTGTCGTGGTTTGTTACATTTACCCCTAATAATTTTCTTTGGGGTACCAATCCAATTGCACCACTTCGATTTTGGGATCCCCCGCATTCACCAGGGCCTTGAATTTCGCGACATCGCTTACATCGGGTCGTCCACGATAATGATAAGGGTAAACTTGCTTGGGTTTGAATTCCAAAACGGCAGCGGCCGCACTTTCCTCTGTCATCGTATAAGGAAGGTTCATGCACATAAAGGCTTTATCAATATTCTTTAGGGATCTCATTTCGGAAATGTCTTCCGTATCCCCTGAAAAATAGATACGTTCCCCGTTCATGCTCAGAACATAGCCATTTCCCCGGCCCTTGGTATGGAAGTCCTTGGCTTCCTCCCTTAAATTGTACATGGGTATGGCCTCAACATTGATTCCATATCGTTCCTTGGCATCCCCATTGTTCAGCACATCTATTTCAGGGGTAAATGTTGCCGGCATTAGGTCGGCCACAGCTTGCGGCATCATTATTTTTGCCTTTGCGGTATTCAGTTCCTGCAGCGTTTCAAGACTAAAATGGTCGCCGTGAATGTCGGTGATCAATATGAGATCGGGCTGTTTTTGTCCGGCAAAGGCGGCTGCACCGCCAACGGGATCGATATAAACGGTTACACCGCCCCATTCAAGTACGGCCGAGGCATGTTCTATGGGAATAATTTTTACAGGGGTCGAAGATACTTCGGAAGCTTCAGAAATCACCGATGTTGAAACTTGAGCAGCATCCATTGGGTGACCATCCTTCTTTTTCCCAGAATCTTTACAAGCCATGACAAGGAAAGAACAGGCAACTAGGACAATTTTTATATTTTTCATTTTTTTTGTTCAAAGTTACGGTTCTGTTCATTATTTATGATGTCAAAACCAATTCCATTTTAATATTACTTCTATTATAGGGCAAATTCTTTTCAAGGGGCACTTCCTTAAATCCATATTTGCGATAAATATAAATGGCATTGTTCAATTTGGTATTGGAGTACAGGCTGATTTTTTTCCAATTGTTCTCATGGGCGAAATCGATGGCAAATTGCATCAAGGCCTGACCGATTTTATGGCCTTGAAATTTTGGCTCAACGGCCATTTTCCCCAATTCATATTCCTCTTCCCTTATTTTGATAAAAGAAAAACAGCCCACAATGTCATTGCCAAGCTGTGCCAAAAAGATATGGCCGCCCTTATCGAGGATAGCTGCCTTACAATTTTCGAGCAGGGTTTTGTCCATGGGTTCCACATAAAAATAGCGTTGAACCCACTCGAGGTTGAGGTCCCTGAAGCGCGCTGCATGCTGCGGTGTGAATGGAATAATTTTTAGCGACATGCTCGGGAATGGAAATGTTAAAGGCGATTAAAGTTAAGATTTTTGTAATTCCATGGATTGCCCGAACGAATTATTTTGATTAAAAAAATCTAAACGGGGAACCTTACCGTATATAGAGGGATACAAACAATCACATTATTTAAAAAAGCAATTAATTTTTTACACTATGACTGAAACAAAGAACAACAACGGATTAAAAGTTTTGGCCGGTTTGCTAGGGGTGGTACTATTAGGAACCATCATTTACACCGTAAGCCTTTACCAAGACAAAAAGAAGACCACATTGGCCCTTACCCAAGAGAAGGAGTTGGTGATGGAAGACCTCAATAGCTTAAAGTCTGAATATGACAAGGCTATTTTGGAGAGCAATGCCACCAACGAAGAATTGGTAACGGCTCGCGATAACATCGCAAAATACATCGATTCTGTAAAAACAATGAAAGCTGATATTTCAACACTTTCAAGATACAGAAGACAAGTTGCGGTCTTGACACAGGAACGTGAGCAATTGTTAAAAAGGGTCGATTCATTGACCAGGTCGAATACCATGATCACCATGCAACGCGACAGTACTTTCACCGAGTTGACAAAGCAAACTGTTTTTAATGATTCTTTGGTGGTACAGAACACCCAATTGGCCGATGTGGTTGAAAAGGGATCTGCCTTGAACCTTTCCAGGTTTACCGTTGATGCGGTGAAGGAAAGAGGTACTGGTAAAATGGTTTCAACCCAAAGGGCAAAAGCAACCGATAAATTCAAGATTTGTTTTACCGTGGCCGATAACGTTATCGCACAGGCCGGTGACAGGGAATTTTATATGGAGGTGCTTGATCCACAAGGAAATGTGTTGGGAGAGAGCTATTCGAAATCAACCGATTCCGGTGCTTCTGTAACTTACAGTAAAGGCACTAACTTCTATTATGAAAACCGTTCTTTGGATGTTTGTGATTATATCAACAAGCCAGCTGGCGAGTTTCAAAAAGGAAATTATATGGTGAATGTATACGATGACAAATTAAAGTTATTGGGTACTTCCAAGTTCACCTTGAAATAAACACTGTCCATTAAACTTAAAAGGGGCCATCGTTTTCGATGGCCCCTTTTTTTATTTTTGTCCCTTTTCAATTTCAAAGCATTGCGCCTACCATTTCCTCCGGTTTTACCCAATCATCATAGTCCTCCGCGGTCACATAACCCAGATTGATGGCTTCCTCTTTTAAGGTGGTACCATTCTTATGGGCCGTATTGGCGATCTCCGCAGCCTTATAATACCCGATTTTGGTATTTAGGGCGGTGACCAACATCAGGGAGTTGTTGAGCAATTGTTTGATGACCCCAAAATTGGGTTCAATGCCAACCGCACAATTGACATCAAAACTCACGCAGGCATCGCCCAACAGTTGTGCCGATTGCAATATATTGGCAGCCATCATCGGCTTGAATACATTCAATTCGTAATGGCCCTGGGTACCGCCTATCGTAACGGCCACATCATTGCCCATGACCTGTGCGCAGACCATGGTCAAGGCCTCACACTGGGTGGGATTGACTTTTCCCGGCATAATGGAGCTGCCCGGCTCATTGGCAGGGATAATGATTTCGCCTATTCCCGAACGCGGACCGGAAGCCATCATGCGGATATCATTGGCGATTTTGTTGAGTGATACGGCCAATTGTTTGAGTGCCCCATGGCTTTCCACTATCGCATCGTGGGAAGCAAGTGCCTCAAATTTGTTCTTGGCGGTTTTTAAGGGCAGGCCCGTGAACGATGCCATATATTTTGCCACAAGTACGTCGTATCCTTTGGGGGTATTGAGTCCTGTCCCCACGGCTGTGCCACCCAAAGCCATTTCGCTCAAATGGTCAAGGGTATTTTTCAAGGCCTTAAGTCCGTGGTCTAGCTGGGCCACATAGCCTGAAAATTCCTGCCCCAGGGTTAGGGGAGTGGCGTCCATCAGGTGGGTTCGTCCTATTTTGACCACTTTGGCGAATTCCTGCGATTTTTTGTGAAGGGTATTCCTCAATTGGGTCACTCCGGGGATCGTGGTATCCACTATCTTTTTATAGGCTGCGATATGCATTCCCGTGGGAAAGGTATCGTTGGAAGATTGTGATTTGTTAACATCATCGTTGGGCTGTATCGTTTTTTCGCCTTCTCCTATCTTATTTCCGGCAATTTCGTGGGCCCGGTTGGCAATCACTTCGTTCACGTTCATGTTGCTTTGCGTGCCCGAACCGGTTTGCCATATGACCAAGGGAAATTGATCATCGAATTTACCCGCCAGTATTTCGTCACATACCTTAGCGATCAAATCCCTTTTTTCTTTTGTGAGCACGCCCAAATCGCAATTGGTGAAGGCTGCCGCTTTCTTTAGATAGGCGAAACCGTATATAATATCCAAGGGCATTGATGCCGATGGACCGATTTTAAAGTTGTTTCTGGAACGCTCTGTTTGCGCGCCCCAATATTTATCGGCTGGGACCTCAACGGTACCCATGGTGTCTTTTTCAATTCTGAAGTTCATGATCGTTCATTTTTATAGGTAAACAAAGGTAATGGTTTGAAGGATTAATTATGAACCGCCGATTTGAAAATTGGATTCTAAGGTTTTTTTTGGGATTAGATTTGTCTGATTCGCCATTTTCAAAGTATATTTGTGGAATCAAATTATAAAAAATGTTTGAATTCGATCAGTATTTGGGATTTCTTGCCTTTTTGACCATATTGACCATAGGTTTTTGGCTGATGATATTTTTGTTGACCTTTGTTGTGCCTTATTGGTTGTTCGGGAATTTGATGGAGATGTTTAAACAGAAACGTGCGGCCAAGCGTGCCGCTCGAGACGCATAAAAAAAGGAGCCATTAGGCTCCTTTTCTTTTCTACTTTGCTCCACCACCTTCAAATTCACCATCGTCATCACCGCCGTTGCGTTGGTTGTTCCTCTCCGCCTTCTTTTTCTGGTTGAACCTGTAAATGAACGATGCTGTGAACTGTCTTTCACGCCATTGGAATTCACTGTCCGATGTAAAAAACGGGGTACTGGTAAACGATTGCCTTCTTCTCGAGTTCAATAAATCGCTCACGGCCAATGATACAGTGGCATTATCGCCCAGAACGTCCTTGCTGAAGGCCAAATCCAATGAAAAGATGCCCTTATTTTCGGTTTGTGCGTTTTGTGATGGGCCGCGATAAAATGCATTGGTCTGCCAGTCTACCTTGCCGGGAAGGGAAACCTTGGAGCTGAAACGAGAGAACCAGCTCACGTTTTTGGCCCCAAAATCGACCCCATTGAAAAATCCTGAGCTGTTGAACTGAAAAAAGTTGAAACTGCCGTTGAGCCGCAACCATTTTTCTGGATTGTAAAGCACCGCTGCTTCTGCACCGATACGCTCATTGTCGGATAAATTGATCGGTATGGATCTGATGATGCGGATGCCGTCGGCTGTAACTTCCCCCGTTTCTTCCTGCACCCTTTCAAAGGAATCAGTCTCCTTTTGATAATATACCGAGGTGGTAAGCGTTAATTTCTCCCATCTTTTTAAGTACCCAATGTCAAAGGCGTTGGCAAAAGCCGGATTTAGATTTGGATTGCCCTGAAAAACATTGGTCCTACTCGATCGGGAGGGAAACGGATTGATAAAGAAACCGCGGGGCCTGTTTATTCTTCTGTTATATCCTAAGGAAATATTTTCCTTTTCGTTGAGTTCATATATAAGGTTCAAGGTGGGGAAAAGGCCCAGATAATTTTTGTCAAAATTCAATGCGACTTCTTCGCCCAATAATTCCTGCAGGGCAGCGGCATCGAATTCGGAGGTGACCGCACCTTTCAATTGGGTATTTTCCAACCTGAGCCCCAATAGGAATGAAAAATCCCCAAATTTATCGCCGTACTGGGTATAAACGGCAGTGACATTTTCATCGTAGGCAAAGGTATTGGTCAGGTTTTGGTTGATTTCAAATTGGCCGGTGTTCTGATTCAATGTATCCAATTTAAAATCGGTGATGGTCTCTTCATAATCGCCCCGAAAACCGGCTTCAAACTGCGAATCCCCAATGGGCAAAACATAATCGGTCTGTATCAAGTATTCGTTCTGCACTTCATTTTCAAAAACCCGTTCACTCGCAAGAAGTCTGTTGTCTGGGAAGGTATTGTTCTCGACGATGGTGGTAGGAACATCTTCTTTCCCATAGGAATATTGAAAATCCGTGGTCAGTTTATGGCCTTCATCATTAAAGTTGTTGGTATAATTTAAGGAAACCTGATAGTTATTATCATCTTCGTTTTCCTGTTCCCTTCGGAAGGTACGGCTATCTACCTCCCCTAAAACGTACCGCTCACTGTTGTTGGCCGTAACGTCCTGTTCATCTGAGAAGCGCCCGAAGACACTACCGGTCAGGGAAGATTTTTCGGTCAGAAAGTATTCCATGCCAAGATTGACGTTAAAGGCCTTGTCCCTGCGCTCAATATCCCTTTCTTCGATGATCCGATCGAAGGCTCCCGCAAAATATCTATTGTCGAAAAACCCGTTGCCAGGCGGCTCACGAAAGGTGTACCCAAGGGTATTGAAGATATTGAACTTATCAGTGCGAAGGTTGACATTCGAAGTGATTTGACTGGCTATGGGAAATCCCACACTGGTATTGATCGATCCGTTGAAGCCCAGTGTCTTTTCTTGTCTCAGTACGATGTTCAAGATTCCAGCTGTTCCCTCGGCGTCGTAGCGGGCAGAGGGACTGGTGATGACTTCCACTTTTTCAATGGCATCGGCAGGTAGCTGCCTTAAGGCATCGGTAGAACCAAAACCCGCCAAAGCGGAGGGCCTTCCGTTGATCAGAATTCTTACGTTATCGTTTCCACGCAGGCTGATGACCCCATCCACGTCTACGGTAACCGATGGTATGTTGTTGAGCGCATCACTGATGTTGGCCCCACTGTTGGTCAGGTCTTTTCCGACGTTGTAGACTTTTTTATCCAATCGAACTTCCACCGTGGTCCGTTCTCCGACTACTTCCACCCCTTCCAATTGGGCCACGTCCAAACTTAATTTGATGGTACCCAAATCGGTTGAGCTCGTAAAGTCGCGGTTGCTAAACTTTACAGACTTATAGGAAATGTATTCTATGCTAACGTTATAGTTGCCAGGGGCGGCTTCCACTACCAACTTTCCATTGGCGTCCGAGATACCACCGGTGATTTTATCTGGATTTGCCACACTTTGCAATACCAATGTGGCATACTCCAAGGGCTGTCCTGTATCATTGTCCAATACTGTTCCCGTAATTTTTATCGGTGATTGCGCTTGTGGACCTTGAGCGAAGTTTGTTAGGGTAAAGAGGAGTAGGGCAAGCGGGAACAGTTTTTTCATCTTATGATTTTGATTTCTTCTTTTTTCGTTTTTTCTTTTCCTTTTGGGTTTTTTGCAGGCCATTCTTTTGCAGTTCCACAAAAGCTTCATATTTCTCCAAGGGGAGTCCGGCTTTCAGCTCCTCATCCTGCATCAAGGTAATTTTTTCCATACCCTCCCGCATTTTGTCAGGGTCCAATTTCAAGATCTGCATTTCAATACGTTGCTGTACATATTTTTTCAAAACAGAGCTCAAGACGGCAGATTCGAAATCGTTCAATTCCAGGGCTTCCGTGATCGCGGGCATCTCACCGTCTACCAGTTCTTCGGCGGTCTTGGGTTCGGGCGCTTGTTGGGTTTCCTGTGTTTGGGGTATGGCACTGCGCTGTCTGCCGTATCCATATCCATAACCACTGCTGGATCCATACCCATTATTACCGTAACCGTACTGGGCATTGGCAACTGGCGAAGCCATTAGAAGCATAAACAAGAGGATTAAAAGAGGGTTGAGATTCAAATTAAAAATTGTTTTCATGGTGTAAGACTTCAAAATTAGACTAAGGTTTAAACCGGCTCGGTTAATTGTTTGTTAAAATCAAATAAACGCTAAACAAAACAAATCAGGAATGCGTAAAAAATTTACAAAGCCCCCTGTTTGTGGGGGTTAGGAATGACATCAATGCCATCCGAAATGGTGTTGATCAACTCATAAAGTTTTCATAAATTCTCGAACTATGGCTTCAGAGCGTCCAATAATTGCCCTATTTCCATGGATTATGATGGGACGTTCGATCAATTTTGGATTTTCGAGCATTAGGTCGATGATCTCATCGCCCGAAAATATTAGGCTTTTATACTTCTCTTTCCATAGCGCCTCATTTTTACGGACAAGGGCTTCTGGGGCCATGTTCAATCGTGCGATAATTTGAAGCAATTCTGCTTTGGTGGGAATGTCTTTAAGATAATTGACTACTTGAACGGCTTCCCCCGATTTGGATATCAGGCTAAGTGCGTTCCTTGATTTCTGACAACGTGGATTATGCAATATCTTGATCATTGAAATAGCTTGATTGTGGATGTGGCCCGTGCTGATTTGACATTCGCTAAAATTAGGGATTGTCGGTTGGTATTTATGATATCATCTTGGAACGGATAAACGTTCTTGCTTTGTCGCTTTCAGGTGCTAAACTATTGGTTTTCTTCCGATTTTTGACCTGTCATCATCAAAAAGGCTTTTAGAAAGTTATTGATGTCGCCGTCCATTACAGCTTCCACATTACTGGTTTCTTCTCCGGTGCGTACGTCTTTGATCAGCTTATAAGGTTGCATGGTGTAATTGCGGATTTGTGAGCCCCATTCGATCTTCATTTTCGAGGATTCTATTTCCTTACGGGCTTCCATTTTCTTGCGGAGTTCGATTTCATATAATTGCGATTTCAGCATTTTAAGGGCCGTCGCCCGATTGTCGTGTTGGCTTCTTGAATCGGAACATGAAATTTGGATTCCGGTGGGTTTGTGGAACAATTGTACCTTAGTTTCCACTTTGTTGACATTTTGACCGCCAGCCCCGCTTGATCGTGCTGTGGTAATCTCAATATCTGCTGGGTTGACGTCAATTTCTATACTGTCATCCACCAATGGATAAACATAAACCGATGCGAATGAAGTATGCCGCTTCGCATTGCTGTCGAATGGAGAAATGCGCACCAAACGATGTACTCCGTTCTCGCCTTTCAACCAACCGAAGGCATAATCGCCGTCGATTTCGAGGGTCACGGTCTTTATTCCGGCCACATCGCCTTCTTGATAGTTCAATTCTTTGACCGAAAAACCATTTTTTTCGGTCCACATCAGATACATACGCATCAGCATGGAGGCCCAATCACAGCTTTCCGTACCGCCGGCACCAGCGGTTATCTGTATCACGGCCGAGAGTTCGTCACCTTCCTCGGATAGCATGTTTTGGAATTCGAGATTTTCAATAGCGGTTTCAGCACGTTCATATTGTGCCATAACCTCCTCATCGGAAACTTCGCCTTCTTTGCTGAATTCCAGTAAAACCTCAAGGTCGCCCACCAAAATTTTGGCCTCCTCGTATTGGTCTACCCACTTTTTTTTCGATTGGATAAAACGCATGTGTTCCTGCGCTTCCTGGGGATTGTCCCAGAAGCCTGGATCTAGGGTTTTTTCCTGTTCGTTTTCTATTTCGATCAACTTGGCATCTATGTCAAAGATACCTCCTTAACGCACCAAGACGCTCAATAAGTCCTTTCGATCGATCTATCGTCACCATATTGAATATTCTATTTTGCGTAAAAATAGCATTCTTTTATAGTTTTGGGGATGCTTTGGATAAGTTTATTGTTGTTGCTGGCCCAAGACCTGAACCGTATGTCGGGTTTCGTTGTTGCCCTTCGAGAGCACTACGCCCCGTAGCGGGGAGCAATCCTTGTAGTCTTTGCCATGGGTTACCTTGATGTGATTGGTGCCGACCAGGATATCATTGGTCGGGTCAAAACCTATCCAGCCTACAAAAGGAACATAGGATTCTACCCAGGCATGCATTTGGGAATCCCCGAAATAGCCATTGCCCTGATGAAGATAGCCCGAAACATACCTGGAGGGAATGCCGTTGAGCCGGGCAATCGCACAGAACAGATGTGAGAAATCCTGACAGACCCCATGACGCTTTTCTATTATCTCATCAACGGTGGTGTTCACATCGGTCACTCCCGTTTTAAAATAAATCTTTAAAAAGGTCCAGTGGTTCAATTCCTGGAGGTTTTCAAAAATTGATTTTGTAACGTCAAAAAGATAGATATCATGGTGTTTTTGCGGAATCAAGGTATAGGGCGTTGGGGTCAAAAACGATTCAAAATCAACCTTAAAATCGAGTTCCCCAATTTTCTTGTAAGCCTCCTTGGGATTGTCATGTGGTTCGAAATCGAAAGGATTCACCTCTTTTTTTAGCAAAGTGAAGGCGGCTTTGAAGGAGATTTCCTTGAACTGCTGTTTAGGGTGTATCCTTATGGTCGGAAAACCGTACCCATTGATGGAAAAATGATTGACGGCATGGATCGAATTGGTGAATTCAATATTCACAAATTCCTGGGTGACATTGGTTTCCGGGATGATCAAGAATTGCCAATCTGCCTTATGAACCCAATGTTCATAACTGTTCTCGGCAGTGTAGATAATAGAATATGTTAAAGACATAATGTGCGAAGATATGCTATTGCCTTTATTCTAATAGTCAAAAAATTCCTTTTCCATTTTTTGGCTGATCTCTGATAAACTGTTAAGGATATTTTCGATGAAGTTTTGGATATCCCCCTCAATTTCTTCTATAAATTTATACTGATACTCCGCCCTTACTTTACCTACCAAGAAGGCGGTGGAATTTTTGTTGTACCGTTTGTTGGGGTCCAATACTTGAATATGATCATAAACTTGATTCAAACTGTTCATGATCGATCTGGGACAATTGGGATTGAGAATCAAAAACTCCAAGGTCGAGATACTGGTGGGCTTTTTTTTGTAATACCTGCGCATCATATCATAGGACTCGGCGCATTTGAGCAAGGTGGTCCATTCAAAACTGTTGCCAAACTTATCCCCATAACTCCCCTGGGCCTTTAAAGCATCGTTATATTTTGCATTGATGATCCTAATGATCTGGGTGGCCCTTTCCATATTGATGCCCATCATAATGATGGCATAAATTTCATCGTGCAATAAGGTGCCACGGATTTTGCCCCTTAAGACGGAAGACATCTCTGCGACATTGACCGTAAAATCGTGAAGACCATTTTTGACGAACACTTCTGCTGGGTAATTCAGCACAAAATGATAAAATTTATTGATCGATTCATAGAGCTCGGTAGAGATCAGGTCGCGGGCACTGTTCGCATTTTCCCTGGCATATTTCACATTGTTGATGATCGAAAAGGGAAAATGGGGATCGAGTCCAATCTGATATAATACCGATTCTTCATCAAGCATTTTCGATTCATCTTCAACAGGGTCACCGACCATAAACAGCATCGACTGTAAGACAAATTGCCTGGACTGCGACAATGCATTAGGCGCGTCGAGGGATGAAAAATAATTGACGTTCAAATATCGTGCGGTATGTTCCGAACGTTCGATATACCGGCCCATCCAAAATAGGTTGTTGGCTACTCTTGCAAGCATAGTTTGGTTATTTTTTTAACACCCAGGTGTCTTTTGAGCCGCCCCCTTGGGACGAGTTTACAATGAGGTTTCCTTTTTTGAGCGCTACTCTGGTAAGCCCTCCTTTGAGCACAAACTCCCGGTCTTTTCCCAACACGGTAAAAGTCCTCAAATCAACATGCCGCTGTTCGAATGACTCAGTATCCTCTATATAAGTGGGATGTACCGATAAGGACATAATAGGTTGGGCCACATATTTTCTGGGATGCTCCTTGATCTGTGCCTTCACCGCCTCGATTTCCTGCTTGGTGAGTCTGTTCCCGATGGAGATGCCATAACCGCCGGCTTCATCAACAGGTTTGATGACCAATTCATGCACATGGTCCAATACATATTTCAGCTCGTCTGGCCTACTGCAGTGGTAGGTGTGCACATTGTTGAGTATGGGCTCCTCGTTCAAATAATACTTGATGATCTGTGGCATATAGGTATAAACCGCTTTGTCGTCGGCAACCCCGGTGCCGGGTGCATTGGCCAAGGTCACATTTCCTTTTTTGTATGCGGCGAACAAACCGGGCACGCCCAAGCTTGAATCGGGCTTGAATTCCAATGGATCGATAAAAAGGTCATCAATTCGCCTGTAGATCACATCCACTTTTTCGGCACCTTGGATGGTCTTCATATAAACGAAATCGTTTTCAACAAAAAGATCGCGGCCCTCCACCAATTCCACCCCCATGGTTTTGGCCAAGTACGAATGTTCATAAAAAGCAGAATTGAACATTCCGGGTGTGATCACCACGCAGTTGGGCACATCCACACCTTTTGGCTTTACACTTTCCAACAGGTCTAAAAGGTTTTCGGCGTAGTTGGTGACCGTATACGTTTGATAGTGGTTGAAGACGCCGAACAATGCTCTTTTTAGTGCGGTTCGATTGCAGATCACATAACTCACCCCGGAAGGACATCTGATATTGTCTTCCAGTACATAGTATTTACCATCATTATGTTTGATGACATCGGTGCCGGAAATATGATTATAAATGCCGCCGGGCGGGTCGACCCCGATCATTTGGTGCAGATAATTGGCCGACGAACTGATCAGTTCCATGGGTATGATTCCCTGACGGATGATTTTTTTTTCGTGATAGATATCCCAAAGAAAAAGATTGAGTGCTTTGCTGCGCTGTATGGCCCCCCGCTCAATAATATCCCACTCCGCGGTATCGATGATTCTTGGAAAAAGGTCGAACGGAAATATTTTTTCCTGACTTTCCTTTCCACCATATACCTGGAAGGTGATACCTTGATTAAAGAAAGACGATTTTGCCTTTTCGTTCAATTTCACATAATCCTGTATGGAGTGCGCGCCGTATAATTCAAAAAGTTTCCGATAGACGGCCTTTACATCTCCTTTTTCGTCAAAAATTTCATCATACAAGGAAGGGTTCCTTTGATAGGAAGAAAATATCTGGTTTTCCAATTTTTCCATGCCACTTACTTTTAGCGAAAAGATAAACGATTTCGGGGATTTTTATAATGGAAATTCCACAAAAAAGAAGCGTAAAATTACAAAACCCTTAATAATTTCAAACGATTCATGACAATTTCATTTTCCTTCCAGATTATCAAATAGAAATTTCATATTGTGCATTTTTGTCTAAATTTAGCACCTAATAAAATTGAAATGAAAACAGTAAAATTACTATTTTTTGCCTTGTTCATCGTTCAATTGGGCCATAGCCAGTTTGCAGAGAAAAGCAAGGAATACCGGAAATTCGAAGGCTTTTTTAATTTCTATTATGATGCCAAGACCGACAAAATATTCATGGAAGTTCCAGAGCTGGAAAAGGAATTTCTCTATGTGTACTCCTTGAGCAGCGGTATTGGAAGCAATGATTTAGGATTGGATAGGGGACAACTTGGAAATGAGCAGGTTGTGTATTTTAAAAGAGCTGGAAATAAATTGCTCCTGATACAGCCCAACCTCAAATATAGGGCGTTGACCGACAACGAGCAGGAAAAAAAATCGGTAGAGCAGGCCTTTGCCAAATCGGTGTTGTTCGGCTTTAAGATCGAGGACGAAAACAATGGTAAATTTGTGATTGATCTTTCCGATTTTTTAATGCAGGATGCCCATGGGGTGATACAGCGATTGAAAGCGGCCGATCAGGGAACCTATAGCCTGGACAAGGATAGAAGTGCCATGGCGATGGAACGCACCAAGGCCTTTCCCAAAAATATCGAGTTCGACCTTACGCTGACTTTCAAGGGCGACGCCAAGGGCGGTCATATCCGTTCGGTGACCCCGAATCCAGATTTGGTCACCGTGGCACAGCACCATTCCTTTATTGAACTTCCCGATGGCGGGTATCAAAAGCGGGAGTTCGATCCAAGAAGCGGTTCCTACCCCTTTTCCTATTACGACTATGCCACTCCGGTGGAGGAACCCATTTTAAAACAGTTCGTTACACGTCACCGGTTGGTGAAAAAAGATCCCGCCGCAGCGGTGAGCGAGGCGGTTGAGCCTATCATATATTATCTCGACAATGGAACACCAGAGCCTGTTCGCTCAGCGCTCCTGGAAGGAGGACAGTGGTGGAACCAGGCATTTGAAGCCTTGGGCTACAAAGATGCCTTCCAACTGAAGATGTTGCCCGATGATGTAGATCCTCTCGATGTACGCTACAATGTAATCCAGTGGGTACATCGCTCGACACGGGGCTGGAGTTATGGGAGCAGCATCACCGATCCGAGAACAGGAGAAATCATGAAGGGGCACGTGAGTCTGGGAAGTTTGCGCATTCGACAAGATTTTTTGATCGCCCAGGCACTGATGAACAGGCCGTTCGCAGATCGCGACGATAACCATGAGGCCATGCTTTCCATGTCCTTGGCAAGAATTCGCCAACTTTCCGCACATGAAATTGGACATACCTTGGGATTTGCCCATAATTATGCGGCAAGTACAAACAACAGGGCCTCGGTAATGGATTACCCCCATCCTCAATTTCATCTGGTCGATGGTAAAATCGATTTTTCCGATGCTTATACCACCGGTATCGGGGCATGGGATAAGGTAACCGTGGCTTATTCCTACGCCGATTTTCCTGAAGGAAGTGATCAAAAACAAGCCCTTAACAAAATATTGGAAGGGGCGAGCCAAGCCGGACTGCGATATATTTCCGATCAGGATGCGAGGCCCATGGGGGGCGCCCATGTTTTAGCACACCTATGGGACAACGGGAAGAACGTGAGCACTGAATTGGATGACGTTCTAAAAATCCGTGAAGTGGCCATCCATAATTTTTCGATCGACAACATCCGAAAAAATGAGGCCAATGCAGTCTTGGAAGATGTTTTTGCACCGCTCTATTTCTTCCATCGATATCAAACCGAAGCCGTTTCAAAGGTCATCGGAGGCTTGGATTACAACTATGCGGTTAAGGGCGATGGCCAGCTTACCGTTAAAATCGTGGATAAAAATGCACAACAACAGGCTTTGGCCAGTATTGTAAAGACCTTGGATGCCTCGCAGATCGCCATTCCGAAAGAAAAGTTAAGCCTGTTTCCTCCCCGTGCCATAGGATTTAATCGAACAAGGGAATCACTCAAAGGAAGAACCGGAGTTTCGTTCGACGCCCTTGCGGCACCGGAAACGGCGGCAGACATGACCTTGGAGCTCTTGCTGCATCCTGAACGTGCCTCCAGGCTGATCCAGCAAAAAGCCTTGGATGGCGACAATATAGGTTTGGACGAAGTTTTGGGAGCGGTGATCTCAGCCACCATTGAGAAAAAGCACAAAGACCCTTATTTGAAAGAGGTACAGCAGATCGTCAATTTCCGGGTACTTTTCCATTTGATGAACTTGGCAGCGAATGACAAGGTTCACCCACAGGTCAATGCCATTGCCAATAAAAGGATAAGGTCGCTGAGCGCTTCTTATCTGACTTCGCTCGACGATACCTATGCGATGGAGATGATGCGGCGAATCGATAATTTTTACAGGCATCCCGAACAATTCAAGGTCCTCCCCGTAGCGACCATCCCCGATGGTTCGCCCATAGGAATGGATTGTGGGGATTAAATGATTATTTTGGCACTTTTGGCCTTGATGACTTTCAATTTAAACACAAAACATTGAAAATAAACCTGATTAGCGATACGGTCACCCAGCCGACCAAGGGGATGCTCGAAGCGATGTTTTCCGCCAAGGTAGGAGATGATGTTTTTAAGGCAGATCCGAGTGTGAATGCTTTGGAAGAAAAGATCGCTGCCTTGTTCGGGATGGAGTCGGCCCTGTTCTTTCCGTCGGGCACCATGACCAACCAAACCGCCATTAAACTGCACACCCAGCCAGGAGATCAACTTATCTGCGACAAGTATGCCCATGTGTACAATTATGAAGGGGGCGGGGTAAGTTTCAACAGTGGGGTTTCCTGTAAACTGGTCGATGGAAATCGGGGAATGATGACGGCACCCCAGGTTGAAGCTGCCATAAATCCGCCCGATTTTTACCACAGTCCGTTGACCAGCTTGGTTTGCATTGAGAATACCACCAACAAAGGAGGGGGAGCCTGTTGGGATTTGGCGGAATTGGAACGGATTCGTACCGTTTGCAAAAAACATGGGTTGGCATATCATCTTGATGGGGCCCGATTGTGGAATGCCTTGGTTGCCAAAAAAGAATCTCCAAAAACCTATGGCGCCATGTTCGATAGTATCAGCGTTTGCCTCAGTAAAGGCTTAGGGTGCCCAGTGGGGTCAGTATTGGTAGGTAGCAAAGCCATGATCGATCGCGCACTGAGAATCAGAAAGGTGCTGGGCGGGGGGATGCGGCAGGCAGGATATTTGGCCGCGGCCGGAATTTATGCATTGGACCATCAGTTCAATCGATTGGCGGAAGACCATCAGAAGGCCAGGGAAATCGGCGAAGTGCTACAGGGGTTGTCATTTATCCGAAAGGTAGAGCCCATTGAAACGAACATCATCATTTTTGAATTGGACGAAGCCCGAATGACTGCCCAGGTTTTTTTGGAGAAATTACTTCAGAAAGAAGTGCATATCATAGGTATGGGCCAAGGAAAGTTGCGCATCGTGACCCACCTTGATTACACTGATGAACAGCACAGTGCGTTCTTGAAAATATTAAGGGGATTATAAATTTTTGATAGTGCCGGAAATTGAGACTATGCGGTTTTTTACCGTTTCGATCCCATTTTCCATCCCTGCCTCAGAGGCGAAAAGGGTGCTTTGCCCAATGATTTTGCCTTTGGTATTTTTAATATTGAACAGAAATTTGCCCTCATAATTTGTTTTACGCTCGAACCCGTTATTTTTGTTGACCAGCGGCAATAATTCAGCAACTGTTTTGGCCGCTTCATCTTTGTTATGGAACGCTACACTGCGAAGGATGGTTCTACCTGAGGCGTTCTTTAAGTTAAAGCGATAGCGGTCGTCATCGTCTTTCCTGATTTCAATCATAACCAAATCTTTTCCTTAAAGATAGGTACCGCAAAGTACTTTTTGTTTTAAAAAGTGTTAACTTTTTGCGATATACCTGATGGTGAGGCACATTTCATCCCATATTTTTATAAAAACATAGAAAAAATAAATTTTTTTGAGGTTATCATAAAATTAATTTAAACTTCTTGATTATATTAGCTCGTTGTTTTGTTGATTCGTGCTACACGATTCAATAAAATATCAGTGAAGATTTACGATTAATTAACCAACCAAAAAAGGGCTTTCCACTCATGGAAAGCCCTTTTTATTGTTTGTGGTAGGTCCGCCATTCGGGCCAGAGCCAAAGCACGGAACGCACTACTTCAAGAAGGCATCCATACCGGGTATGTTGGGAAGTCCTTCTTTGGCCACCGCGGCCAGTTCCGTTTCGTTTACTATGGTCGCTTCGTTGATGGCTTTGTTCAAGCACAATATCAAATAGTCTTCCAATTGTTCCTTATCGGCCAATAATCGGTCATCGATGTTGATTTCCTTTAGCTCCCTGTTGGCCGTGATCTTTATTTGTAAAAATCCATCGGAAGATTTTTCGATCAAATGCACCGAATCCAATCTTTTTTTGGTGGCGGCTATCTTTTCCTGGGTTTCTTTGAGCTTACCCATCATGCCCATCATATCATTGAACATTTTTATTGAATTAAAGTTCAAGGGCAAACTTAGTAAATTGTTATCGAACCAACATTTTAAACGCTTACCGAAAAAACATAAGTACTTCTATTGGGATGTCTTACTTTTGCGGCTGCTTGTGAACAATCAGAAAAATAGATGACCAAACCCAAAGCTCCGTTGGCCAAAAAGCAGCCCCACAGATTGGAAAAACACGGTGATGTGCGCATCGATAATTATTATTGGATGAACGATAGGGAGAACCCGGAGGTAATCGCCTATCTCAATGCAGAAAATGCGTATTACCATCAAATGACCTCGCATACCAAGGACTTCCAAGATAGGCTTTTCACGGAGATGAAAGGGCGTATCAAAGAAGACGATGAGTCTGTACCTTACAAGCAAAATGGCTATTGGTACATCACCCGATTTGAGAAGGGGCACCAATATCCGATCTATTCCAGAAAAAGCGAATCCTTGGACGCCCAAGAAGAAATAATGTTCAACTGCAATGCGATGGCCGAAGGCTACGATTTCTTCAATCTGGGGGGCATTGCCGTGAGTCCGAGCAACGAAATGGCCGCCTACGCCATCGATACTGTTTCAAGACGACAGTATACTCTTCAAATAAAGAACCTGAAAACGGGCAAAATCTACAAGGATAAAATAGAGAATACCTCAGGCGGGGCCGTTTGGGCCGAGGATAACAAAACCCTCTTTTATACCCAAAAGAATCCGGTGACCTTGCGGTCAGACAAGATTTTTAAACACGTTTTGGGCACATCAACAGATCAAGATGAATTGGTCTATCATGAAAAGGACGAAACTTTTGGCACCTATGTTTATAGGACCAAATCGAAAAAGTTCATCATCATCAGTTCCTACAGTACCTTAACTTCTGAATATCAATTTTTAAGGGCTGATGATCCCAACGGCAAATTCAAAATATTTTCGCCTCGTGAAAGGGGACTGGAATATTCCATAGCCCACTACGACGATCATTTTTATGTGCTGACCAACAAGGATGGCGCCACAAATTTTAAATTGATGCGGGCCAAGGACGATGCTACACATGCCGGGAATTGGCAAGAGTTTGTTCCACACCGCGAGCTGGTATTGCTGGAAGACATCGACATCTTTAAGGATTATTATGTGCTTTCGGAGCGGGAAAATGGCTTGAACCGATTAAAGATCGTTCGATGGGACGGGAAAGACAGTTTTTATCTGCCATTCGATAGTGAAACCTATACCGCCTATGTAGGCACCAATCCGGATTTTGACACCGAAATCCTGAGGTATGGATATCATTCAATGACGACGCCCAGCTCTACGATAG
Organism: uncultured Flavobacteriaceae bacterium; assembly: GCA_963710535.1. GTDB lineage: Bacteria > Bacteroidota > Bacteroidia > Flavobacteriales > Flavobacteriaceae > Pelagihabitans. The sequence goes on along the minus strand of CAVQAW010000008.1, from coordinate 332,362 downwards.
ACTTCAATATGCGAACCAAGGAGAAACAGCTCAAAAAAGAGCAAGAGGTTTTGGGGGGGCATTTCAAAAAGGAAAACTATCGCGAACAGCGGTTATGGGCTACTGCTCGGGACGGTGCAAGAATTCCGATTTCCGTCGTATACCGACAGGATCTCGAATTAAATGAAAACACCCCTTTATTGCAATACGCCTATGGCTCCTATGGCGCCACGATAGACCCTTATTTTTCAACGGTTCGATTGAGTTTATTGGATAGGGGCTTCGTGTTCGCCCTGACCCATGTGCGAGGCGGTCAATATTTGGGCAGGCCTTGGTATGAAAACGGAAAATTACTGCACAAACAAAATACCTTCAATGATTTCGTCGACTGTTCCAAGTTCCTCATTTCGGAAGGGATCACCAGCGCTCGGCATTTGTATGCCATGGGCGGGTCGGCAGGCGGCCTCTTGATGGGCGCCATTTTGAACCAGGCGCCTTCCCTGTATAACGGGGTAGTGGCCCAAGTACCTTTTGTAGATGTCATCACGACCATGTTGGACGATTCCATTCCGCTGACCACCGGCGAATATGACGAATGGGGCAACCCAAACGACAAGCAATTTTACGATTACATAAAGACCTATTCGCCCTATGACAATGTAGGCCGACAAGCTTATCCGAACCTTTTGGTCACAACGGGCCTGCACGACTCCCAAGTGCAATATTTCGAACCTGCCAAATGGGTGGCCAAGCTTAGGGAAATGAAAACAGACCAAAATTTACTGCTGTTTGAAATCAACATGGAAGCAGGCCATGGCGGGGCTTCCGGGCGGTTCGAGGCATTGAAGGAGGTGGCCCGGGAATATGCATTTTTACTAGATTTGGAGGGAAAAACGGGATAATTAAAAAAAAATGGTAATTTTGCAAAGTAAATTTTGTGCTTACAAAATTAACGTAAACTACTTTTATGCAGCATAAAGTACAGGCTTACGACAATATTCTTGCGCTTATTGGCCAAACACCGTTGGTTAAATTGAACAGAATTGTCGAAGGACTTAAAGGCAACTTTTTTGCAAAATTGGAAGCTTTTAATCCAGGTCACTCCTCCAAAGACAGAATTGCATTACACATCATAGAAGAAGCGGAACGCAAAGGCATCCTTTCACCAGGGGACACCATTATCGAAACGACTTCCGGCAACACAGGATTCAGCATCGCCATGGTCAGTATTATCAAAGGCTATGACTGTATATTGGCGGTAAGTTCTAAATCAAGCCCCGACAAGATCGATATGTTACGGGCGATGGGCGCAAAGGTATATGTGTGTCCGGCGCATGTGAGTGCGGATGACCCTAGATCATATTATCAGGTCGCGAAGCGGCTCCATGAGGAAACCAAAGGAAGTATTTATATCAATCAATACTTCAATGAATTGAACATGGATGCCCATTACCGATCTACCGGTCCGGAAATTTGGAAGCAAACCAACGGACAGATCACGCATTTGGTGGCCTGTAGCGGTACAGGGGGGACCATTTCCGGCACAGCAAAATATTTAAAGGAACAGAATCCCGATATCAGGATCATTGGAGTGGACGCCTTTGGTAGCGTCTTGAAAAAGTTTCACGAAACAGGGGAATTCGATTCCAATGAAATATATCCTTACCGCATTGAAGGTTTGGGTAAAAACTTGATACCCGGTGCCACCGATTTTGAGGTCATCGATGAATTCATCAAGGTATCCGATGAAGAAAGTGCCCATACCGCCAGGGAAATTTCACTGAAAGAAGGCATTTTTGCAGGCTATACCTGCGGCGCGGTCATGCAGGCCGTGAAGCAGTTGGATGCTGAAAACAAATTTGACAACACAAGCAATATCGTGGCCATATTCCCGGACCATGGTTCACGTTATATGAGCAAGATATATAGCGACCAATGGATGGAAGCCCAAGGCTTTTTGAACAACCAAAAAGTAGAGGAGACTCCACAGATACAGGTCATCAGGTAAAATAAAAATCCTTTCTAAATAAATTAAAGCAATGGCAATTTCGTCCGTTGCTTTTTTCTTTAATCTTAAAATATTGTAAAAATTATGCAAAAATCAATACTTTTGCACAAACCAAAACTGTCCAAATGAGAGATTTGTTCGATAGGATTATAGAAAATAAAGGCCCTTTGGGAAAATGGGCATCACAAGCCGAAGGCTATTTTGTTTTCCCGAAACTGGAGGGGCCCATTTCCAATAGAATGAAATTTCAGGGCAAGGACGTCATCACTTGGAGTATCAATGATTATTTGGGCTTGGCCAATATGCCAGAAATATTAAAGGTCGATGCGGATGCGGCAGCTGAGCATGGTGCGGCTTACCCAATGGGTGCCCGGATGATGAGCGGACATACCGATTTTCACGAACAATTGGAAAAGGAATTGGCCGCTTTTGTGAACAAAGAAGCAGCTTATCTTCTGAATTTTGGATATCAAGGGATCATGTCGGCTATCGACGCCTTGGTTTCAAAGGACGATATCATTGTTTACGATGTTGATTCGCATGCCTGCATCATCGATGGGGTGCGATTGCACATGGGGAAACGTTTTACCTTCAAGCACAACGACATTGAAAGTTTGGAAAAAAACCTGGATAGGGCCACAAAAATGGCCGAACAGACCGGGGGTGGCATTCTGGTAATTTCGGAAGGTGTTTTTGGCATGCGCGGTGAACAAGGCAAATTAAAGGAGATTGTCGCCTTGAAGAAAAAATATAACTTCAGATTGCTGGTCGATGATGCCCATGGTTTTGGAACTTTGGGAAAAACGGGAGCAGGGGCAGGTGAGGAGCAGGGCATTCAAGATGATATCGATGTATATTTTGCCACTTTCGCCAAATCAATGGCGGGAATCGGCGCCTTTTTGGCCGCAGATCAGGAAATCATCAACTATTTGAAATACAATCTAAGGTCACAGATGTTCGCCAAGTCATTGCCCATGATATACGTCAAGGGCGCATTGAAACGATTGGACATGATGCGTACCCAGCCCGAATTGAAGGCCAAATTATGGGAGAATGTCAATGCACTTCAAAACGGCCTTAAGGCAAAGGGCTTCAATATCGGAAATACCAATACCTGTGTTACGCCCGTATATTTGAACGGTAGTATTCCGGAAGCAATGGCCTTGGTGAAGGATTTAAGGGAAAATTATGGTATTTTCTGTTCCATTGTGGTTTATCCCGTGATTCCCAAAGGCCTTATTTTGTTACGGATGATTCCCACGGCGACCCATACCTTGGAAGACATTCAAGAAACCTTGGAAGCATTTTCAGCGATACGGGAACGGCTCGAGAACGGTACCTACAAAAGACTTTCGGCAGCCGTCGCGGCCGCAATGGGAGAATAGGGATACCTTTCCAGGCAATCAATAAGTTTATACCAACGCTTTTCTGAAGGTGGCCCTGCGTTTGTAGACCACCGGATCAAAATGTTTCCACATCTGTCGTATCGCCACATTATCTTCCAGTTCTGGCGTCCGATAACACATTTCAATCTTCTTTTTTGAGAAAGTCTTATAATATTCATTGAAGATGATTGCGGTTACCCCCTTGTTTTGGTATTCGGGATGGATGCCGATTAGGTAGAAATAGACGTCTTTGTTATTTTTTCGGGCCTTTAACAGATGGTATATTCCAAAAGGAAATAACTTACCGTTCGCTTTTTGCAAAGCTTTTGAGTACGACGGCATTACAATGGCAAAGGCAATCAGCTGATCTTCCTTGTCAAGGATAAATTTAATGTATTCCGGATTGATGAAACTGAGGTATTTTCTTTTAAAATAAGCCTTTTGAACTTCTGTAATCGGCACAAAGGAGGAAAGACTCGAATAGGTTTCATTGAACAGATCGAACATTTTATCGGCCATGGGCATGATTTCCTTGGTTTTTGTGAAATTCACTTCCCTCAGGCCATAGCGGCGTTTGATAAGTTCGTTCAATTTGGTAAACAGGGCCGGATCTGCATTTTTACTCGGAAACTTGTTTTCCAGATAACCTTTTTCCTTTACAAAACCCAATCGTTCATAGTGGCCCACATAATAGGCATGGTTGTACCAGGTGATCATGCTCCCAATATGGTCGAAACCTTCGGTGAGCACCCCAACTTTGTCCAAATTGGAAAAACCTACGGGGCCTTCCATAAATCCCAGCTGCTGCGCCGTTCCGATTTCCGCCACTTTTTGGATCAAGGCTTCGGAGACTTCGTTGTCGTCTACAAAATCGAACCAACCGAATCGCATTTTTTTGATCTGCTGTTCGTCGACTTCCAACCAATTGATGATCGCGGCCACCCGACCTACCAGAGTACCATTTTTATAGGCAAGAAAAAAACGGGCATCTGCATTTTTGAACGCGGGATTCTTGGTTTTGTCAAATGCCTCCATCTCATCGGAGATGATAGGGGGAACCCAGTAGGGGGAGCCTTTATAAAGTGAAAAGGGAAAGGTTACAAATTGCTTGATTTCCTTTTTGGTGAGGGCTTCTTTGATCGTGACCATGAATTGGGTTTTTCAGGGTCAATATTAGCGATTATTGACTAGAGGAGGAAATTAGTGGACCTAATTCTGAAGATGCCGTAGCCGGCCCGTATCAAATCCAAAAAGCAATATTTAAGCCGGATACAGTTGATTTATGACGCCTAACTTCCGTCTTTTTTCAGTTGTCGCAGCTGTTTTTTAGTAGGGCCCAAATCGATGTCCTCGGCCCCCGTTCCTTTATTGCGGCCCTTGCGGTTTTTCTTTTTCTTCTTTTTCATGCTGTTCTTCAGAATGGGTCCACCATTCTCCCCGCTATTCTGTTCATCTATGGATATCGGCTTGTCTTGATGAAAATCAATGCGATAAGAGGCCCCCAGCGTAACGAATACACGTGAAGGGGTATTTTTGAAACTAGCCCCCATATTGATGTCTGCCTGAAGATTATCGGCAATCAAGTGGGCCACCCCTCCTCGTAGGAGAACATCTGAATACCGATCGCTCTTGATGCCTTGGTTTTCGACGAAAACGCTCCATTTCGGGTCGCGAAATGCATGCGAAAGGGAAACCAGATAACTCAATTCGGGGAAATCGCTGGAAATCCTGTCATATGCAATATTGGATATCAGCACAAAACGAGGGGTAAGCTTGCTTTGGGTCGCTACCATCGCTCGGTACGATATCGTGGGATCGCCCACATAAAATGGATTGTCGCCCAAATTAAAGGTGGCACCGCCATAGACCGAGACCGAAGGAATCAGGTTTTTCAACTTAAAGCCATAATTGGCTTTCCAACTATACAGATTGGGTTTGTCCCGTTCCGGATCTTTATACCGGTCGTAAATCAAATATTTGAGCCCGATCCTGTTCCTGGAGAAATCGGTAAGGCTTGCCGCACTGGCTGTATTTCCGAATGTGATGTTCTGATTTTGAAAAGTGCCTTCCCAGTTCAATTCGAGTTCTTCTAACAACAGCCCATATCGCAATGAAAGATCGGTACCCCAGATATCGCTTTGGGTATTGAGGGTCGAATGATCGCTTTGTTCATAGAAAAGCCCGGCCTCCAATTGAACGACATTTTTCCCGACCGCGTAGGCACTCACCGAAAGTCCGGGGCGATTGGAGTTAATGACATCTGTATATTGGGCCAGCCCCAAAAAGGGCAGCATTGCTATGATCAAAGATTTAAAGTACTTCATACTGGTTTCCACTTAAAATTGCACCGTTTTAAAGTGCTGTTCGGGCAAGGATTGGTTTGTACATTGTACCAATTTAGAAGCATACCATTCTTTTGTACGACAATCTATAATTGAATTTCGAAATCGAATACTGTCCTAATTGACTTGTGATTTGCCCAGCTTGCCCTTACCTTTTATTATATTTTTAAGACTTTTGCCTCTCGTTTAAAACGTGATAATTGTACTTTTGATATATTAAAGTGTAAAAAATATGGGTTTATTAAAAGCGGTACTGATCATTTTATTGATTTATTACCTGTTTAAAATATTGTTTCGGATCTTTGCGCCCAAGCTTTTTGGCTATGCACTAAAGAAAACCGAGGCACGTTTTAGGGAACAATTCGGTGGGTTTTCAAATGATGGAAATACTACTGACGAAACATACAATCGTACCATCTTCAGTAATAAAAACAAACAAAAAAGCAATCCTGACAAAAATGTTGGAGAATATATCGACTTTGAGGAAGTCGATTGATTAATTTAGCGGATAACCAACGAACCAACCCCTGCATAAATCGATGAAAAGTGGTTTAAAAGCATTCTTTGTACATTTTTTTGTTACCGTTTTCTTCGTCATCGTAGCAGTGACTTACTTTCATCCGGTGCTTCAGGGAAAGGTCATCTTTCAGTCAGACATCGCCCAGTACACGGGTATGGCAAAAGAGCAAAACGATTTTAGAAAGAAAACCGGGCAAGAACCCTACTGGACCAATAGCGCCTTTGGGGGTATGCCCACATATCAGTTGGGCGCCTATTATCCGCATGATTACGTAAAAAAATTGGACAGGCTGATAAGATTCTTGCCCAGGCCTGCGGATTACCTGTTCATATACCTTCTGGGATTTTATATTTTGCTCAGCTGCCTAAAGGTCGATTTCCGTCTGGCCGTGCTCGGGGCTTTGGCTTTTGGGTTTTCCACTTATTTGATCATTATCTTGGGGGTAGGGCACAATGCCAAGGCACATGCCATTGGGTACTTGCCGATGTTGCTTGGGGGTATCGTATTGGTCTTTAGGAAAAAATACCTTTGGGGTTTCGTGCTCACCGCGGTCGCCATGGCCCTTGAAGTAGGGGCGAACCACTATCAAATGACATATTATTTTATGCTTTTGGTGCTTTTGCTTGGCCTGGCGCAGTTGGTCGATGCCCTTAGAAAAAGGGAACTGAAACACTTTGGCGTCTCCGTTGGAATTTTGGTGTTTGCCGTTGCAATTGGCATTGCGGCCAACGCAGCAAGCCTCATGGCCACCAAAGAGTATGCCGATTGGAGTACTAGGGGCAAGTCGGAGCTGACCGTCGACGCCCTGGGCAATAAAAAGGATAAGTTGGGTGGCCTCGACAAAGAATATATAACCCAATACAGTTATGGGATCGCAGAATCGATGAACCTGTTCGTCCCCCGACTTTTTGGGGGCAGCAATGCCGAAGACCTCGGGGAAAATTCGACCACCTTCGCCTATGTGGTCGATAAGGATGTCCCCAAGAATACCGCACTGCAATATTTCGGATCCCTACCGCTCTATTGGGGCGATCAACCTGGAGTGGCCGCGCCGGCGTATATCGGAGCCATCGTCTTTTTTCTATTTTTGATGGGCCTCATCCTGGTGAAGGGCCGGACCAAATGGTGGCTATTGGCAGGGGTAGTCATGTCATTGATGCTTTCCTGGGGCAAAAATTTCGGACTGCTGACCGATTTCATGATCGATCACTTTCCCCTTTACGACAAATTCCGGGCGGTTTCCTCCATTCAGGTAATCCTGGAGCTCTGCGCACCCGTGCTCGGCATTTTGGGACTAAAAGCACTTTTAGATACAACCGTCGAAAGCAAGGCAAAACTCAAGGCATTGAAAATTGCATTTTTGGGGATATTGGGATGGGTAATTGCACTTTTTCTATTGAAGGGCATGTTCGATTTTTCCGCCCCTTCCGACGAGCGTTTCAAGTTGACCGGAATGGAACAATTGCCGGAAATGATACGACTGGATCGCAAGGCGGTGTACAACAGCGATCTTTTGCGCTCCATAATCTATGTTTTCCTCGCGGCCCTTACCATATGGTTCTATCTGAAATCAAAAATCGGCCGTAATGTGCTGGTGGTAGTCCTTGGAATTTTGATCATGTCCGATTTGGTGGGCGTCGATTTACGGTATGTGAACAAGGAAGATTTTGTGACCAAACGCACCATGTCCGAGCCATTTCCCGAAACGGCGGCCGATAAGCAGATCGATAGTGATGAAGGGGTATTCAGGGTCTACGATCCCGAAGAAGGACTCAATGGCGCCCGCACCTCTTATTATCACCAATCAATCGGGGGTTATCACGCCGCCAAACCGGCTGCCCTGCAGGACCTGTTCGAGTATCATATCTATAAAGCGAATATGGGCGTATTGAACATGCTCAATGTTAAATATGTCCTGCAAACCGATGAAGAAGGGAATACATATCCAGCATTAAATCCTGATGCAAATGGAAATGCGTGGTTCATCCATGAAGTGATCCCTGTCAACAATGCCGACCGTGAAATCTCCGCTTTGGATTCGATCGACACTAAAAAAGTTGCTGTCGTCAATACCAAGCAATTTCCGGAAATCGATCAATTCAATTTTCAGGTAGATTCTACCGCTTCCATCGAATTGACCAAATATGAACCCAACGTACTTACCTACCGTAGTAATAATGGCCAAGCTGGGATGGCAGTATTTTCCGAGATGTACTATCCGAAGGGTTGGAATGCGTATATCGATGGCAAGATTTCACCCATTTTTAAGGCCAATTACGCCTTGCGTGCCCTAAGGGTACCTGCCGGTCAACATTTGATTGAATTTAAATTTCAACCCACCGTGGTTACGGAAGGAAGCAAGATTTCTCTGGCGAGTTCCGCATTGCTCGCCCTTGTTGTTTTGGGAGGGCTATTTTTCTCATTTTGGCGATCCCGAAAAGCGGGCAAAACAACATCTTGATGAAGAAGGTGCTGATCATCAGCTACTATTGGCCACCGGCCGGAGGCCCCGGGGTCCAGCGATGGCTCAAGTTCGTAAAATACCTTCGTGATTTTGATATCGACCCCATCGTTTATGTGCCCGAAAACCCCCATTATCCTATCCGCGACACCACACTTTTGTCGGAAATCCCCACAGGCATCACCCTCCTTAAACACCCCATTTTTGAACCTTATTCGCTGGCATCATTGGTTTCATCGAAAAAAACGAGACGTATCAGTTCCGGGGTCATCGACACAAAGAACCAAACCTTCCTTGAGAAAACGCTGCTCTGGATCCGTGGTAATTTGTTTATTCCTGATGCCAGGAAATATTGGGTCAGGCCCTCGATCAAGTATCTGGGCAACATATTGGAACAAGAAAATATTGGCACCATTGTTACGACCGGCCCCCCGCATAGTGTGCACCTGATTGGATACGGTTTAAAACAACGGCATCAGGTTAAATGGGTTGCCGATTTCAGGGACCCATGGACCAGTATTGGCTACCATAACAAATTGAAATTAACGGCATATGCCCGCAACAGGCATGAATCATTGGAACGCGAGGTGCTGCGTGCTGCCGACCATATCATCGCAACCAGCAATCATACCAAGCTCGAGTTTGGAAAAATAACCGAAAGGCCCATCAGTGTCATCACCAACGGTTACGACTTGGCGCTCGACCTACCTGCGCCAACCTTGGACGAAAAGTTCACGCTTTCCCATATCGGATCGCTGCTTTCCGGCCGAAATCCCAAAAACCTTTGGAAGGTATTATCAGAAATGGTAAGGGCATCCGATGATTTTAAAAACAATGTTCAAATTGATCTGGCCGGGGTGGTCAGCCCAGAAATATTGGACGACCTCGACAGAAATGGCTTGGCGCCCTATACCAAAACGCTGGGCTATCTCACCCACCAGGAGGCCGTTCAAAAACAGCGGCGATCTCAGGTCTTGCTTTTGCTCGAAATAGATTCAGAACTGACCCAGGGTATCATTCCGGGGAAATTGTTCGAATACCTCGCCTCGAGTAGACCGATATTGGGAATCGGCCCGAAACATTGGGAAGCCGGGGAAATCATCGAACGGACCAAAACGGGAAAGGTATTTGACCATACCGCGGACGATGCATTAAAAAGTGTAATTTGGGATTGGTTCGAAAAATATCGGCACAACAACCTAAAGGTAACCGGAGTTGGCATCCAAGACTATAGCCGTCGGGCGCTGACCGAAAAACTGGCCAAGCATTTATAATGGGAATCATACTAAAACAGTCATTGAACAATACGATCATCACCTATTTTGGATTTGGGATCGGTGCGGTGAACGTGATGTTTTTGTATACCAATTTCATGTCCGATGCCTATTATGGCTTGATCAATGTGATCTTGTCGGCGTCGGCCGTATTAATGCCATTACTGGCTTTTGGAGTGCCAAATGCCCTGGTAAAATTTTACAGCGCTTTTGAAAAGGAGCGTACAAGGGATGGATTTTTGACAATGATGTTGTTTTTGCCATTGGTGTTGATCTTTCCCATCGGGCTCTTGACCTACTTCGCCAATGAAACCATTGGAAACTTCCTCTCCAAGGAAAACCCGATGGTAAAAGGCTATGTGTGGTATATTTTCTTGATCGGCATGGCAATGGCCTATTTTGAAGTATTTTATGCTTGGGCAAGAATCCGTTTGAAATCGGTCTTCGGAAATTTCATGAAAGAGATCTTTTGCAGGGCAGGACAAACCTTGTTACTGTTGCTGTTATATTGGGATGTCATCACGATATCTTTCTTTTTAAAAGCCCTGGTCGGTTTTTACCTGGTACGGACCGTTATCATGAAAATGTATGCCTTCCGCTTGCGTATGCCCAAAATTTCGTTCGACTGGCCCCAGAATACAACCTATATCGTTAAATACAGCGCCTTGATCATTTTGGGGGGCTCAACAGCCATTGTGCTTTTGGAGGTCGATAAGGTAATGCTGAACCAATTCATCAAAATTGAAAACGTGGCCTACTACAGCGTCGCGAGTTTTATGGCGATGGCCATTGCGGTTCCAACAAGGTCGATGCATCAAATCACCTATCCCCTTACCGCGGAATTGTTGAACAAGAACGACCTTATTTCCTTGAAATCCCTTTACCACAAGAGTTCCCTGACCCTGTTCATTATTTCGGGCCTATTGTTTATTTTGCTGCTTCTCAATCTGGAGGATATTTACCAACTTTTGCCAACGAGCTATAGGGATGGTATCGTCATCGTGTTTTGGATCGGTTTGGCCAAACTTTATGATGCCATGATGGGAAACAATAATGCCATTTTATATAATTCGGACTATTATGTTTCCGTACTGCTCATGGGCGTTCTCTTGGCCATTCTTACGGTCTTTTTCAACCTTTGGCTTATTCCAAAATATGGCCTCGATGGGGCCGCTTACGCCAGTTTTGCGGCCTTTTTTATCTATAACACCATCAAACTCGGATTCGTACGATGGAAATATAATATGTATCCGTTCACCCTCGATACCTTTCGGGTTCTAGCGTTGCTTTTGTTAACCGTATCCATGTTTTACTATTTGCAATTTCCATTTCACCCCCTGGTCAATATTGCGATCAAAAGTCTTTTGATGACCGCACTATACTTGGGGGTACTGTTCAGGTTCAAGATCTCTGAAGATGTGATCGGGGTACTCTCCAAATTTTTTAAACGAGAGGGCTGACGTGGGTAAGTACATGGTGCCGAAAGGCCCCATCTGGTCTGGTCGGAAGTGCGTGCCTATAATAGTTTTTCGCCGATTTCAAGCCAGTTGTCTGCCCTTTCATGGCCGTTGCTATTGATGTTGTGTGGTGATGTGAACAGCAGGGTCTTTCCGTTGAACGAATCAAGATTGTAAGTCCGATCGTCGATGAGCAAGTCGCCTTTCAAAATGTGCTTGTCCCCGCATAAAATCCTATTCTTCCAGTGGATAAAGGGAAAATGCTCGTCTAACCATATGGATTTTTCCCAGAGTGAATTGGGAAATTGCATGGCCGCGGAGGCGATATAGATTTCATATTTCCGAGAGAGTGCCTTGAGTACTTCCTGGCTATCGGCGATGGGCTTTAAATCGAGGAAGAATCCTTCGGTACGGGCGTGCAGGTGCACGCTATCCTGGTGGGCTTCCGGTACACTTTGCCAAACTTCCTTGCCCATGCAGGCCTCAACAGTAAGGGACTTCTTGAATTCTCGGTTGTATTTTTCGATATGGGCCCGATAGGTATCGGCAATAACCTCGTCCATATCCACAAAAAGTGTCATTTAGATAATTTTTTGCGAAGTACGAAAAAAATAGGTTCACCTATAAAGGTTTAAAATATTATTTTTAGATAAAATGGTGCTTTTTCCTTGCCCATCCTAAAAAACAGAACCCATGGCACAAAATCAAGAAGATTTCAGAAGAAAGGTCTCCATCCTTGGCCCTACAGCTTTTTCGAAAATTCGTTTGGGGCAACCTATGCAGCATGCGGCAGGCGTTTTAGGGGTAAAGGAGGCACTAAGGCATGGTTTCAAGGAGATGGGCATAGTGCGTTCGATGAGGGCCTTGTTGGAGATGAATCAGGAAGATGGCTTTGATTGTCCGAGCTGTGCCTGGCCAAATCCCGAAAACCCTTCGAGCATTGCCGAATATTGCGAAAACGGCGCAAAAGCCTTGGCAGATGAGGCCACCACAAGCCACATCGGTAGGGCGTTCTTTGAAAAATACTCGGTTGAGGCCCTATCCGAACTTTCCGATTACCAGCTCAACAAGCTAGGTCGTCTAACCGAACCTATGGTGCTGAGGCCCGGCAGTATTCACTATGAACCGATCCACTGGCAAAAGGCCTATGAACTCATCGCCAAGGAACTCGGCGGGCTGGAATCGGCAAATGAGGCCATATTCTATACTTCCGGCCGATCGAGCAATGAAGCTGCATTTCTCTATGGCCTCTTTGCCAGAGCCTTTGGTACCAATAACATGCCCGATTGTTCCAATATGTGCCATGAATCAAGCGGTTTGGCTTTGAAGGAGACATTGGGCATTGGTAAAGGATCGGCCAAGTTGGAGGATCTGTACGAGGCCGAGGTCGTGATCATCGCCGGACAAAATCCGGGGACCAATCATCCAAGGATGTTGTCTGCGTTGGAAAAGTGTAAGGAAAATGGCGGAAAAATCATCAGTATCAACCCCTTGGGCGAAGCCGGCCTGGTCAATTTCAAGAATCCCCAGAAAATAAAGGGCTTGCTGGGTACTGGAACCGATATGGCCGATATCCATTTGGCAGTCCGAATCAATCAGGATATTCCGCTTATCAAACTGATCATTAAGAAATTGGTCCAATGGGACCAAACCAAAGGGGGAGCATTCGACCATGATTTTCTCAAAACATATGTCGACGGCCATGATCGCTTGTTAGGCGACCTGGAATACTATGGGGAAGCCGAATTGCTCGACTTATGCGGAATTCCTGTGGGTCAAATTGAGGATACCGTAGCCTTGTTGGCGTCCAAATCGAAAATCGTGGTGTGCTGGGCAATGGGACTTACGCAACATAAAAACGGCGTGGCCACCATCAGGGAATATATCAACCTTTTGTTGTTGAAGGGGGCCATTGGGAAACCCGGTACCGGTACCTGTCCGGTTCGTGGCCACAGCAACGTGCAAGGGGATAGGAGCGTTGGCATCCAGCATTTTGTCGATGAGGAAATGAACCAAAGAATAGCAACTCACATGGGGTTTATGCCGCCCGATAAAGAAGGGTTCGATACTGTTGGCGCCATGAAGGCCATGTACGAGGGCAAAGCCAAGATATTCATGGCCCTTGGCGGAAACTTTTTGATGGCAGCTTCCGACACTTATTATACGGCCGAAGCCCTGCAAAGATGTACATTAACCGTACAGATCAGTACCAAATTGAACCGTACCCATTTGGTGACCGGAAAAACCGCTTTGATCCTACCCACCTTTGGGCGATCAGAAAAAGATCTTAAAGGAGAAAAGTCCCGCTACCTCACCATGGAAGATAGCATGGGCAGGGTAAGGCAATCGAAAGGGCTTTTGAAACCGGCCTCTGCGCATATAAAAAGTGAACCGGAACTGATTGCGGAAATGGCCCATACCTTCTTTAAGGGCAATCATCCCGTAAACTGGTTGGCCATGGGGGAAAACTATGAACTCATCAGAGAAAGCATCGATAAAGTGGCCAAGGGTTTTTCGGAAACCAACACTCGTTCTAAAGGCATCGGCTACTATCTCCCCAATAATGTCAGAGAACTTGATTTCAGCATGTTGCCCAATGGAAAGGCACAACTTACAGTCAATGCCTTGCCCGACCATGCTTTGGGAGAGGATGAATTTTTGCTCATGACCGTGCGCTCACACGATCAGTTCAACACTACGGTATATGGTTTGGATGACCGGTACAGAGGGGTCTACAATGAAAGAAGGGTTTTGTTCATGAACCCTGCCGATATGAAACGACAAAATCTAAAAAAATTGGAAGCCGTGGATATCATCAGTGGTTACGATGGGGTGGAACGCCGCGCGCAACGGTTCCGTATCGTACCCTATGAAATTCCCAGTGGAAACCTGGCGGCCTATTATCCCGAAACCAATGTGCTGGTGCCTTTCGACCATTTTGCAGATGGAAGTAACACCCCGATAAGCAAGTCGATCAAGGTTCAATTGACCAAGGCCGATAAAGATTAAAAAAACCCCGCGATGGATAAATCCACCACGGGGTAACAACTAACCAACCTAAAAACTATCTTAATTATTTTTAGAACTTCTTGTTCTTGCATTTGCGGCCCCTGTACTTCTAGAACTCCTAGCAGGTGCCTGCACCGCTTTTTTAGTCGTATTGGCGCTACTGTTCCTAGAAACCGTTCTTTGGCTTCTGTTGGACGCTGTGCTGCGTGCCGGGGCCTTAATGCTGGAAGTGCTCCTGCTCACGGTCCTACTTTTTGGGGCAGTGCTTGCAGACCGCTGCACCACGCTATTGGTTCTGCTGGCCTGGGCTTTGCCGGAGGTGTTTGAATCCGACCTGTTCCCTGAACTCCTGGTAATCGCCCTGCTCTCTGTCTGCTTTGTCCGGTCAACACTTGAGGTGCCAGAAATTTTGGTACTGGACCGGCTCACGCTTCGCCCGGCGGCGTTGTTCTGGGAGACCCGATTGGTCCTTGCCACCTCATTACGGGCGGAAGTACCGCTGGTTCGCATTTGCTTGCCCTCGCTTCTGGCCACAGTGTTGTTTGTCCGTATTCCGGAAGTTCTTCGGCCCAGGTCTTCCCGTGCAGCTACCCTTTTATCATTTCGATATATGGTGGCCCTTTCATTTCTTACGCTGTTATATCTATGCTCACGACCGATGGTGGCATAAGCGCGCCTTTGGTTGTAACGATAAGGGGCATAGTAGGTATATCGGATGGGGGTATAGAACCTTCTATACGGTCTGTTGTACACCAGGCAAAATCCAAGGGCAGGCCTTGCAAAATAAGCATGGAAAGGGGCATAGGTATAATAACGGTTGTACACGTTGATATAGCCGGTATGGTAATCATAAAATCCCCTGTTGTTGTAATAGACATACATGCCACCAAGTCGGAAAACCCGTCCACGGTTATAGCTGATGTCAACATTGCCAATTTGCGTCACACGCCCATAAAAGTCATAGAAAATGGGGATATTCTCAACCTGGATCACAGCACCATAATCATCATATTGTGCAAATGGACTATAATCGTAACCAGAATTGAAGGTCACCGAAACCCCATTGTAGTTTCTTATGTTGTTATCTATATAAAAATCGAACTCCCCATCAGGAAATACGGAAAACGTAATGCCGTCTTCCACAAAAATAAAGGAGTTGTTATATCTATAAGCATTGCCGATTGCAACCTTATCTTCTTTAATACCTGTGGCCATGATACCGGAGGTACCTAAAAAAAGCGCCGTAAAGATGAGTACTAAGTTTTTCATGATATAAGGTTTTAAATTAACGAAGGCAACTATTTGCATTCCCTTACCATATACCAAACAGTGTGCCAAAAATCAAATAATGACAATAACTTATTGATTATCAATAAGTTAATTATATAAAAATGAAAAATTTTGAGTGTTGGGTCAATTGAATTATATATTCCTGACGTATTTTGAATCTGAATTTGAAGTGAAATCGGAAGGCAAGCCACAGCTGAAATATCCCCATTAAAGATCAAACCAATTTTGCCCTGAGATAGTGGGCGGTAAAGGAATCATGACTGGTTATCAGTTCCTCTGGTGTCCCAGAAGCCAATAGCTGGCCGCCACGTTCCCCGCCCTCAGGTCCAAGGTCGATGATATGGTCTGCACATTTGATAAGATCGATGTTGTGTTCGATCACAACCACCGAATGGCCATTTTCGATAAGGGCATCGAACGACTTCAATAATTTTTTGATATCATGGAAATGCAGGCCGGTAGTGGGTTCGTCGAAGATGAAGAGGGCCTTGTCTTTTGTGCTGCCCTTCACCAGGAAGGAAGCGAGCTTGATACGCTGTGCCTCACCACCCGATAGGGTGGAAGAGGATTGGCCCAGGGTAACGTAACCCAAGCCTACATCCTGCAACGGTTTCAGTTTGTTCATGATTTTTTGTTGCCGGTGTGCTTCAAAGAAAGCGATGGCATCGTCGATGGTCATATTGAGAAGATCGTCGATCGAAGCGTCTTCGAATTTCACTTCCAGGACTTCCTTTTTAAATCGCTTGCCGCCACAAGTATCACATTCTAAATGTACATCGGCCATAAATTGCATTTCCACGGTGATTTCACCTTCGCCTTTGCATTTTTCACATCGGCCACCATCAACATTGAAGGAGAAGTGCTTTGATTGATAACCACGAATCTTGCTGAGTTTTTGCTGGGCATAAAGGTTTCGGATATCGTCGTATGCTTTGATATAGGTCACGGGATTGGAACGGGAAGAACGGCCTATGGGGTTTTGGTCTACGAACTCCACATTTTTGATAGATTGATATTTGCCCTCGAACGCGGTAAATTGACCCGTTTTTTCACCATATCCCCCAACTTCCTTTTGAATGATCGGGTAGAGCAGTTTTTTGACCAAGGTACTCTTACCACTGCCCGAAACGCCTGTGACCACGGTCAACATGTTCAGAGGGAAGGTCACGTCGATATTCTTGAGATTGTTTTCCCGGGCGCCTTTGATCGTGATGAAATTTTTGGAAGTTCTACGTTTTGCGGGCACTTCAATGGCCAAGGTACCGTTCAAGTAACCGGCTGTCAGGGAAGAAGTCATCAATATTTCATCAAAAGTGCCATTCGCCATGACTTGTCCCCCATGGGTTCCGGCTTCCGGACCGATATCGATGATTTTATCTGCGGCTCTCATGATGTCTTCATCGTGCTCCACGACGATTACGGTATTGCCCAGATTTCGCAGCGCCTTCAGCACCGCGATAAGATTTTCGGTGTCCTTTGGGTGCAGGCCGATACTCGGCTCATCCAAAATATACATACTGCCCACCAAACTGCTGCCCAGGGAGGTGGCCAGATTGATGCGCTGGCTCTCGCCCCCCGAAAGAGAGTTCGATTTACGGTTCAAAGTGAGATAGCCCAATCCTACCTGGTTCAAAAATCCCAATCGCATATTGATTTCGGTCAGCAAACGGGCCGCTATCTGAAGGTCGTGCGTACCGAGCTTCAAATCCTCAAAGAACAGAATGAGCTTTTCAATGGGCAATTCTACCAAATCTGATATCGATTTACCGTTCACTTTTACGTAATCGGTTTCCTGTCTGAGTCTTTTTCCTTTGCAGGCATTGCATTTGGTCTTTCCCCTATATCGGGACAACATCACCCTGTTCTGTATCTTATAGCTCTTTTCCTCCAGCATGGCAAAAAATTTGTCCAGTCCAACAAAGTGGTCGTTGCCGTTCCAAACGAGCCTTTGTTGCGCCTCGGTGAGCTGGAACCATGGTTTATGGATTGGAAAGTCGAACAGATAGGCGCTGTTGACCAACTGGTCGCGATACCAGCCCATGCTTTCGCCCCGCCAGGGAAAAATGGCATTTTCATAGACCGAGAGCGCGGTATTGGGTACCACCAGTGCTTCATCGATACCTATCACATCCCCATAGCCTTCGCATTTGGGGCAGGCACCATAAGGGTTGTTGAAACTGAACAGGTGCACATTGGGCTCTAAAAATGACATCCCGTCCAACTCGAAATTGCTGCTGAAGAAAGTTTGCTTCTTGGTTTCCATGATTTCGAGGATACATTGTCCCTTCCCCTCAAAAAAAGCGGTATCCACCGCATTGGCCAATCTGTTGAAGAAGTCTTCATCGTTTTGTACAATGATCCTATCGATAACCAGGTAAAATTCGCGCCCAATATCCTGAGGTGCCGCATCGATACGTATCACCTCGCCCTTGTATAGGATACGTGCATAACCTTGTTTCGACAACAATTGTAGTGATTTGAGCGTATCCCTTTTCGCATCGACCTTGATAGGGGAGAGGAGCAAGAGTTTCGTGCCCTCCGAAAAGTGCTTTACATGATTGATGACATCGGTCACCGTATGCTTTTTAACCTCATTCCCCGATATTGGGGATATGGTCTTTCCTATTCTCGCATAAAGCAGTTTTAGGTAATCATAAATTTCCGTGGTGGTACCTACCGTAGATCTGGGGTTGGTAGAATTGACCTTTTGTTCTATGGCTATGGCCGGTGCAATCCCTTTTATATAATCTACTTTGGGTTTATCGAGTTTTCCAAGGAATTGTCTGGCATATGACGAAAGACTTTCGACATAACGTCGCTGCCCTTCGGCGTATAAGGTATCGAATGCCAAACTGGATTTGCCCGAGCCCGAGAGGCCGGTAATCACAACCAGCTTGTTTCTGGGAATGACCACATCAATATTCTTGAGATTGTGCAGTTTTGCCCCTTTGATAATGATGTTTTCTTTCGGGTTTACTTCCAGTATCGCAGTCATTTCCTTCATAAGAATCGCAAAGATACGATATGCTCTTATTTATAACCAGAACTTGTTGGCCCACCTTTGAATTTTGAGTTCTTAACTTTCAAATTTGCTATTTACATTTAAAATTCTCTATATTTGAACTTAATTAAACGTTAAAAGCGTATAGATAAACAATTACTTTTTTAGAATTAAGAAATTAGCCATAAGCCTATAACCCCAATTAGGCCGGTATTTTTAACCAAAAAAAAGTAATTGTTATGGAAGTACTTATTGAAGATTCCCTACTGATCTCAAACTACATCAACGGTGACGAAAGAGCCATCGAAATCCTCATCAACAAGCACAATCAACGCATCAGCAGTTTTATTTATTCCAAGGTCAACGACCGCACCATTACCGAAGATATTTTTCAGGATACCTTTATAAAGGTTATCAGGACTCTCAAAAGAGGTACTTATAGCGAAGAAGGTAAATTTTTGCCATGGGTAATGCGTATTGCACATAACTTGATCATCGATCATTACAGGAAACATAGTCGCATGCCTGTTTTTGAAGGCAATGACAATTTCAACATCTTCTCGGTTGTCGGGGATGACAAGCTGGACATAGAACGACAACTGATCAAAGATCAAATAGATTCCGACCTTAATTTGCTGATCGAAGAATTGCCCAAAGATCAGCGTGATGTGCTCTACATGCGTATTTATAAGGATATGAGCTTTAAGGAAATATCCGAAATAACAGGGGTGAGCATCAATACTGCACTGGGCCGGATGCGTTATGCCCTGATCAATATTAGAAAGATCATCGAGAAGCATAATATTGTTTTAACGATTTAATCGGTCGAAGGTCGAACAGTTTTACTATATTTATTTCGTTCCCGTTCTCCTATTTATAAAAGCGAAATGATATGGAAAACATTTACTCAAAGAACCAAAAGAAATGCAGACTTGTAAAGGCGAAGCCGGAAACGGTTAAATTTTTGGTGGATTATTCAAAATCCTTGAAGATCACCAAAGCAAGGGGCATCAAATTCGAGGGAAATCTCAATTAGCCTTTTAAAAATATGGAAAAGAACCCTTTGGGAAACCAAGGGGTTTTTTTATGCAATGAATTCCCGCGGACCTAAATGTTCGATAATCGATCCGATGTTTTCTTCACTCCATAAAAACCTGAAGCATCAATTTTCAGCCTCCATTCGAACGGCCAGTATTGGAATAGG
This sequence comes from uncultured Flavobacteriaceae bacterium, assembly GCA_963710535.1. Lineage (GTDB taxonomy): Bacteria > Bacteroidota > Bacteroidia > Flavobacteriales > Flavobacteriaceae > Pelagihabitans. The sequence continues at coordinate 312,432 of CAVQAW010000008.1, read as the reverse complement.
TCGCGATTGCCCGCCCCCAACGTGGCAGACTGTTAAAAATTGTGTTGAAGAAGCATACCAAACCTATAAAACGGCATTTCACATCAAAAACGGCTGCTTTGACAACAATGTTTTTTTCAGACAATGGGTATTCTATAGTTTTATCTCATCATTAACAAAGGAACCGTGGTTTTACATACACCATCAACCTAAAAAAAGAAATCGGGATTTAAAAAGCTTTCATAATAAGGAAGCCCCTAAACGTAACCTAAACCAAGATTGTATGGAATTTCAAGTTGAAGACTCAGTATTAGTGAACAACTACATCAGTGGTGATGAAAAAGCGTTGGAAATATTGATCAACCGACACAACCAACGAATCTCCAGTTTTATCTATTCCAAGGTGATGGATAGGGATGTGACCGAAGATATCTTCCAGGATACCTTTATCAAGGTAATCAAAACCCTTAAAAAAGGCAACTACAGTGAAGAGGGTAAGTTTTTGCCATGGGTGATGCGCATTGCGCACAACCTGATCATCGATCATTTTAGGCGAAACAAAAGAATGCCAATGTTCGAAGGCAGCGATGACTTCAATATCTTCTCGGTAATCGGCGACGATAAGCTCAATGCCGAAAAACAAATCATCAAAGACCAGATCGATACCGATTTGAGATTGTTGATCGAGGAACTTCCAGATGACCAGAAAGAGGTATTGCTGATGCGCATCTATAAGGATATGAGCTTTAAGGAAATTTCAGAAAATACGGGTGTCAGTATCAATACTGCCTTGGGTAGGATGCGTTACGCCCTGATCAACCTCCGTAAAATCATAGAAAGACACAATATCGTACTCACAAATTAAAATATCTTATTTAGCGTAAAACAATATTTATATGTTGGCGTCGTTATTCTATATATAACTATACGATCAACAATATGGAAAAAATTTACGCTATTCTCCAAAAAGATTGTAAACTTCATAAAGCTTGCCCCGAGACCATCAGGTTGTTGGTAGATTATTCCAAATCACTTCATGTGGTTGAATATGGCAAGTTCAAGTTTGAGAACAATTTGAATTGAAATGACAAAAGATTGGGCCCGTTATTTACGGGCTTTTTTTTTGTAATACTCCTGGATCACCTTCTTTCTTCCAATTGTACTGGTGATCACATCCTTTTCCAGATCCCAGCCTCGGGCTGGACTGTATTCCCTTCCGTACCAGATGATTTGCAGATGTAAGTCGTTCCATAATGCTTTTGGAAAGAGTCTTTTGGCATCTTTTTCGGTTTGAACCACATTTTTCCCGTTTGAGAAACCCCATCGATACATGAGCCTATGGATATGGGTATCGACCGGAAAAGCCGGTATACCGAAAGCTTGGGAGACAACAACACTCGCTGTTTTATGGCCCACGCTGGGCAGTTCCTCCAGATACTCCAACTTTGTGGGTACCTCCCCATCATATTTGTCGATCAATATTTGTGAAAGGCCGTGTATGCCCTTTGATTTCATGGGAGAAAGTCCGACCGGCTTAATTATTTCCCGTATTTGTTCAACGGTCAATTTTACCATATCGAAAGGATTGTCTGCCTTTTCAAAAAGTAATGGTGTGATTTGATTTACCTTTATATCGGTACTTTGGGCCGAAAGCAGCACAGCTATCAGCAGGGTGTAAGGGTCTTTGTGCTCCAATGGCCTTGGGATGACCGGATACAGTTTTTGAAGAGTATTTATTGTAAAGGCAACACTTTCCGATTTGGTCATTATTGTTTAATTTTGAAAATAAAATTATAAACATAAAATTAAAAAAATAAGCTATGAAAATGCTCAAGGTAGGGGATAAAGTGCCCCAGTTCGTCTCCAAGGATCAAGATGGCAATTCGGTTTCACTCGCCGATTATAAGGGAAAAAAGCTGATCGTATTCTTTTATCCGGCTGCGAATACTCCGGGTTGTACCGCCGAAGCCTGCAATTTACGTGACAATTATGCCGACTTGCAGGCCCAGGGTTTTCATTTATTGGGCGTCAGTGCCGATTCCCAAAAGAAACAGGCCTCGTTCAGGGACAAATTTGAATTTCCATTTCCGCTGTTGGCAGATGAAGATCATACCGTGATCAATGCTTTCGGGGTTTGGGGGCCTAAAAAATTTATGGGAAGGGACTATGATGGCATCCATCGAACGACCTTTGTCATTGATGGCGAGGGCAAGGTTTCCAGCGTGATAGACAAGGTCAATACCAAGGACCATGCGGCTCAATTGCTAGACTAAGATTGCTTTGTTTTGGGGACGGGATAACCCTTTGATGCTAATTTCTCCTTTTCTCCCTTTTCATGCTTTCGGGTAAACAGGTGCTTTTCCTTGATGATTTCGGCAATGCCTTCAGGGAGCATTTCCTCCCATCCGCTTTCCCCATTCATGATTTTCTTGAGAACGTCTCTCGAGAAGATGTCCATGATTTCAGGGTCATAGTCGATGATGTCCATGACCTTGCCATTGTATTTGAAGAACTTGTAGAGTTCTTTCATCCTTGGGTGTACCTTCACGTTATTGCTGGTCATGATCTGGCCTGTCTCCGCATTTTTCATCGGATAAAGATACACCTGCAGGTCTTTGAAGAACAGTTTGCCAAAGGCTTCCAAGATGCCGCCGCTCAAATGGCGGTAATATTTTTCGTCGAAGATATCGACCAGGTTATTCACGCCCATGGTAAGCCCGATCTTCGCCTTGGTGTAATTGTTGAAGTATTCCACCAATTTGTAATACTCCTGAAATTTGGAAATCATTACGGTTTGGCCTAGTGCACACAAAAGCTCGGCCCGATCCATAAAGTCTTGTTCATCGATTTCTCCCGAAGCCCTTAGGTTGCTCAAGGTTATTTCAAAAATAATGATCGTATTTTCGGGGTCGACCGACGGATCCCTGATAAAAATATCGAAGGATTTGTGGAACATATCCGTATTTACCTTGGTCACCGGCCTAAAACTACCCCTGAGGGCCAGAATGTTCTTCTTATATAACTCTGCCGCCGGCAATAGATTGTTTCCGTCAGGACCGAACATTACCGCATCGGTCATGTCGTTCCTGATCAGCTGCAGGCTCATCAAACGATTGTCGACGTCTTTAAAATTGGGGCCGGAAAAGTTAACCATGTCGATTTCTATGGTATCCTTATCGATATGGTCGTATAGATACTTTAATAATTTTCTTGGCTTGTCGTATTTATAAAAGGCACCGTAGATTAGGTTCACCCCAACGGTCCCTAAGGTTTCTTGTTGCAGTCTGGCCTCATTTTGTTTAAATCGGATGTGCAGTATAATTTCATCCAATTCTTCCTGTTCCGGATCTAATTGATACCGTATTCCGAGCCAACCATGGCCTTTGTAGCGTTTCGAAAAATCGATGGTAGCCACTGTGTTGGCATAGGAGAAGAACAGTCTTTCCGGATGTTTTTTCCGGCTGATACGTTCTTTCATGAGGCCCATCTCATGTTCCAGCATTTTCTTCAAGCGCGATTCCGTGACATAACGCCCATCATCTTCAACCCCGTAAATGGCATCGCTAAAATCTTTATCGTAAGCGCTCATGGCCTTGGCTATGGTTCCGGAAGCTCCGCCGGATCTAAAAAAATGCCGGGCGGTTTCCTGTCCAGCGCCAATTTCGGAAAAAGTCCCATAGATATCCGGATTGAGATTGATCCGTAAGGTTTTAGCCTTAAGGGAGGGAATATTTTCAAATGCGGAGTCCCGATCTAGAACTGAGGCCATTTTATGTATTTTGCTTTGAACAAAGTTAAGAAGTTCAGGCCATCTTTTAACCAATTATGTTATAAATTTGAACTTCATACCAATTGTTTTGAAAATCACTTTTTTAGGAACAGGAACATCGCAGGGTATACCGGTAATCGGCAGTCAGCACCCGGTATGCTTGAGCAAAAATCCAAAAGACAAAAGACTGCGCGTTTCGGTAATGGTTTCTTGGAACGATCATAATATCGTAATCGACTGCGGTCCTGATTTTCGACAGCAGATGTTACGGCATAAAGTGTCGAAAATAGATGGTATCCTCTTTACCCATGAACACGCCGATCATACCGCCGGAATCGATGATATACGTCCCTTTTTTTTTAGACAGGGCGATATCCCGATTTATGCACAGGAAAGGGTGGTAACTTCCCTTAAAAAACGTTTCGACTATATCTTTGCCGATGAGAACAGATATCCAGGTGCACCTGCGGTTGCCGTGCATACCATCGACAAAGACACCCCTTTTAAGATTGAAGAGGTTCTCGTGGTACCCATAGCGGTGCTTCACAATCGGCTTCCTATACTAGGTTTCCGGATGAACGATTTTACTTACCTGACCGATGTAAAGACCGTTCCGGACAGAGAAATCGAAAAGATGGTAAATTCGAAGGTCTTGGTGGTCAATGCACTTCGGGAGGAACCCCACCATTCCCACTTCAATCTGGAGGAAGCCCTAGCCTTTGTCGACAAGGTAAAACCCCAAAAGGCCTATTTCACCCATATCAGCCATTTGTTGGGTTTTCATGATGAGGTGGAAAAAAAACTTCCGAAAAACGTACATTTGGCCTTTGACAATTTGATCATAGACCTCTAAACCGAGCAATATGGTCGAAGCAAAATAAGAAGTGCCTTTTAAAATTAACCCAATCGTGATTCCGTGAAAAATAAAATTTATCTCTACCTCTTTATCTTCTCCGCCCTGATCTGCCTATACCTTTTTGTGAGCGGCGGTAAAATGGCAACGGCAAAAGACGATTCCATCAAAAGTCTGCAAACTGAAGTGGAACGGCTCAAAGATTCAGTGCAGAAAACACAGCTTAAGGCTTTGGACATGCAATATTTTTCCTTGGAGAACAATGATGATGCCATGGCATATTACGAACATCTGAACCTGAAAGACCCATCTCGCTATGTCGCCGACAAGCTTCTGGAAACGAACGAGCGCAAAGGCGACAACCCGCTGATCCCCTATGAGGGCATGGAGAACGATTTCAAAATCAATAAAATAAAGCTGCTGAACCACAAATGGATCATCGCTGATTTTTCGGACGGTAAGTATTGGGGCGAATTGTTGATCAAGTATGAACTCAAAGATGATCTAGGGGTCGATTTTACCACAATGGACCACCTATTGTATACCCGGAGCAACTAGGCGTTTATAAGGAGCCATTTTTTGAAACTTTCGAAGTTGCGGGGCGAAACACCATGGCCGACGGGGAACTCTTCATACACATAGGGTATGTCCAAACCTTCAAGGAACTTCGGAATGCGCTGGGCCCATTCAGATGGAATGACCTGATCTACTTGTCCATGCGACGCATAAATCTTCAATTGATCATGGTTTTTTTCACGGTATCCGGCCACCAGTATTTTTTCGTTGATATAGCCGCTCAGGCCGATCACCCGTTTTATTTTTTCTGGATAGGAAAGGCCTATCGCATAACTTAATATGGTGCCTTGGCTGAATCCGAGCAGGGTTACATCCTTATCATCCAAACCATAGGCCGAACAGGCTTCCTCGATGAACCGCAGTACCTTTTCCCTTGAACCGATGGCCTGTTGGTCATCGCTCCACTTTCCCTGATCCGCATCAAAATGGATCGCATACCAGGCGTACCCAAATGGTTCCATGGCATAAGGGGCGCGGACTGAGACAATGGCGTATTTCCCGGGCAATTCCGGAGCGAATGAAAACAGATCTTCCTCGTTGCTGCCGTAACCATGTAGCATGAAAATTACGGGTGCTTTGCCCGATGTGAGTTCGGACGGTTTGATAAGGTGTACCAAGGAGAGTGGGGCAGTGGTCATTTTATTGTATGAAGGTGAACCATTTTTGAAAGTAGGGACCCAGTACGGGAACATTGTTCAATTTGCCGCTTATGGCCCCGATAAATCCATACCCCCAAAGTACCAGATAACTGATATAGAGTCCGTACCATGCATAGACATTGAACCACTGGCTCAAAAAAAGTGCGAAGGCCAAAAAGAAAAGATGTAAACCAAAGGCCTGTCTAATATGGAATCGCGCATAGGTATTTTTGCTTTCCATATTCATACTCAGCGCAATCAATGCCCCTACCATGGTGAGATAGGCGACCACCGCGGTTGTTCTTCCACTTTCTACTTCTTCCATAGGGCTAAAGTTATGGCAACAAAAAATATTGCACAAAAAAAAGAGGTCTGTTGCAGACCTCCATCCTTTTGTCATTAAAGCGCATCAACCCCCAATGGTACCTATAACGGGCAACGGTTGTTCCTTGAGATTGATCGCATTCACAATGCCCATGATCCATAATACCAAGACCAGAATGGAAACTACCGTTGTCACCATTCCCGCACCGGCAGGGAGAAACATGCCCAAAACGTAGTTTGCGATGCCCAAAATGGCAACCCTTAACGACTGTCCGATGTGGAACGTGGTAAATTCATTTTTTTTATCATTGTTCACGATAAAGGCAATCAGTAGGCCTATCCAAGTGATGTAGCATACGATGGCCATTGTTTTTCCGGCTTCTTTTGTTTGTTGGTCCACTTTTTATTGATTTTAAGGTTGGTTCTTATTTTGTCCCTCAATTTAATCAAATAATCAACAAGTTGTTACAAACCGTCCCATAAACGGTACCCTTCATCATATTTCCCAGAAAAGCGGAATTTTTTGAGGTACTGATCAGGTTCTCCTTTTCTAGGACATATTCCGATTCGGTCTCGAACAAACTCAGACATGCGGGTTCCCCTTCCATAATTTTTGGGCTAACCAACCCATATCGCTCCCTGCCTCTGGTCAATAGGGCTACGGCCATCTCAGCCCCGAATATTTGGTTCAGGATGCCAAAAGCGCTTTCAAGCCCAATGGTTCCGTATGCCGCATTGTCGAATTCGATACGTTTTTGTTCGATATCCATGGGGGTATGGTTCGTGGTCACAAAATCGACGACCCCGTCCTTAAGACCCTTGATCAGTGCTTTGACGTCGCCGACGTTCCTTAAAGGAGGCAATACCTTGAAATGGGTATCGAAGTCTTCCAGTTCTTTTTCTGTGAACCATAAATGGTGCACCGACACGCTACAACTAACGTCCAAACCTTTTTTCTTGGCTTCTGCGATCAATTTTACAGAGGCTGCGGTTGAAATAGTAGGGATATGCAAAGAACCGCCCGTATACTCCAGAATATCCAGGTCGCGTGAGATCTGAAGTTCTTCCGCCAATGAAGGAATCCCCTTTAGGCCGAGCATTGTTGACATAGTCCCCTCATTCACAATGCCCTTCCCAGCGATTTGCAGGTCCATGGGAAAGGAATAAATGAGTCCCTCGAAATTCTGACTGTACTGGAGCGCGATTTTGAAAAGGTTGGAATTCCGCAAAGGCCGTTCAAAATCGTAAAAGCCCACCGCACCGGCATTCTTCATATCGAAGAGCTCAGCCAAACTTTCGCCTTCTGCCTTAACGGTGAGGGTACCCAAGGGATGCAAATTGGTCGCTTGCGATTTTGAGGCATTGATCAGAAAAATAATATCGGAGCTGCTATCGGGTACCGGATGGGAATTTGGATTGAGCACGATATCGGTAAACCCACTTTTTCCAGCGGTATATAGCCCGTTGGCTATCGTTTCCCGCTCCTCGTAACCGGGTTCGCCGAAGCAAACACCACTGTCGAACCAGCCAATCGAAACATGGAGGTTCTTAAGATCGACCACCCGGGTATTTTGCGAGGGTTCCAGTTTTTGGGCGATCTTATCGATGATCCCGTTTTTGATAAAGATGTCGCGCTTTTTTAAATGGAGCTCCTTATTGGACCCATCGATTATTCTAGCCGATTTGAGCAGTATGTTCATTTTCCTTGTTTACGGATACCGTTTTCGATTTTCTTCAGCATTTTACCGATTTTCTTTTTGCACGCCGAAGACATAAGGGAATGGTTTAACTAAATATTTTTTGGATGATCATTTCAGCCGCAAGCAAAAGCAATGCTAAAATAACAAACCATTTCCAAAGCTCGGTTATGCGATTGTCTTTTTCCATGTTCGCAAAAAGCGCATCGACCGAAGTATCCCTGCTGGCATTTTCGAGTTGCTCCAGGTTGAGGTAATCCAACCTGCTTTCCTTTCGGTCATAATTGAAGCTTATTTTTCCCACCTCAAAATCATTTTCCATGATGCCGTAAATGCCGTCTTCACCCAAGCTTTGGTCAAAACTCAGGATTACCTTATTGGCCAAGGATTGCTGCTGTGGTATGAAATCGTAAGCGCCTTTTGTCAGTTTAAGGATATGGTCCTTGGCTAGAACTATGGGGATATCGAGCTTTTCGGGTCGGCCCAAAACCGAATATAATTGATGCATTTTAAGACTGTTGAGTCCCATTTGATAAAAGGTTGGTACAATAAGGGGCGAATTTTTGAAATTGGTGTTCTCTTCGTTCAACGGTGCCGTGAACAGGAATATACCATCAATGCCGATTAAAAATGGAGCGTTGTCCTGAAAGGATAAGATAACGGGGGCATTGGTTTTAATCCTATAGTATTCTTGCAATTTTGGAAATTGAAAGTTGACCACTTTTCCTTCAAATACATTGCTATAAAGGGGGTGGGAAAATGATATGTCGGTAATGTTTTGCTCCGACCGTACTTTTTCTTGTACCACGGTCGCGAAATAGTTGGCCGTGAGCATATTATAGGAATTATAATCCAGCTCTTTGGAAGGGATCACTGCCAAATTACCCCCATTTTCGGTAAATGATTTTAAACTGGTTATCATTGGGTTGGGGATGTTGACCAGTTCATTGAGGATGATCAAATTTTGATCGGGGATATCCGCATAATTCAAGTTTTTGAGCGCCGCCGATGAAAATTGAAATTCATCTTCGGTATAGATGCGCCGAAGGAAGTCGTCATTGGTATCACCAATCGAAAGCACCTTTATTTTATCCCTTTTATTGAGATTGAAATAAAAGTGGTTGTCATAAACCAGATCGTTGTCCAAAATCTCAAGCTTTCCATCGATTGCCTCATTTAGGGGCAAGGTAAACTGAACCCGTGCCTTGCCATCGGCATTAAAAATGGCTGCGGTCTTTGCGATCAATCTTTCTTCATTGTAAAGCGAAACCGGCGCATTTTCATTCTGACCATTGCCCGATAGCATGGCAGAAATTTCTATGTTGTCCGAGGTTTCATCACTTACGAACAGACTGTCGATGGAAATATTCCGGTTCTCGTCGGGCCGCTGTTGTACCAAATGATATTGTATTTGATCGGTAGAATCCAATGCCGTAGATCCCAAATTGCCATGAAAATCGGAAATGATGATCAAGTGCTTTTCATTTTCTGTCGACTCAGTGAAATAGGATTGGCCCTTGAGCGTAATTTCCTTGAGGTTCAAGGGTTTCATGCTATAGCCAAGTCCCAATAGATCGTTCTTGATGTCGGTCATGTCTGTGTTTTCAAAAACCTTTTCATTGGTAAATAAAGTGAAACCATCAACATTGGAAGCCGATCGGATCAATCCTTGTACCGCATTATCCAACAAAGTGTTTCCTTCCGCCTTGGCTTGCATGCTGAACGAATCATCGAGATAAATGACCAGTTCCTTTTGTTTCAAGGCAGATTTTTCAGCAAAAAAAGGTTGAGCAAAGGCAAATACCAGGGCCGTGATCAGGGCCATTCTGGTCAGGAGCAACAGCCATTTTTTCAGGGTATTGCTGCGCCTCGACTGAGAGGCTACCTTTTTAAGAAATTTGACATTGGTAAACGGAGTCTTCTTATAGCGACGAAGTTGGAAAAGATGGACTAAAATTGGAATCAGCAGTAGGAGGAGGGCCCAAAGGAGTTCTGGATATTTAAACTGCATTTCCTGATTTGATTAGGCAAATATAGCTAAAAATGATCTTGGAACGGTTCCCGATCTGGGCAAAATCCAATTGTGAAATAAGGAATATGAAGGTCAAGGCGCATTTTTTGAACAGCCGTATTGGGGAGCCCAAACCATTAACAGAAGAAATAATAATCCAAACCTTCTTTTTTCCCCAAGCCATAAAAATAATCCCGGATCTGTGTTTGGGCTGCTTCATTGGCAACCGTGATGATGCTCTGGGCATTTTCAAAACCGGCATATTGATTGAAATGGAGCATCTCTTGGCCATAGATCGATTTCCCGATTTTTTTTGGATTATCACAGATCCAATGAAATCCAATTTTTTGTTTTACCAACTGTCGTGCGATGTCCTTTCCCTTATTGCCCGCGCCCCAGAGCACCAAAGGGCGGTTGATATCGCGATCTAATTTTAGAAAATAGAAAAGCTTGATGCCCAGAAAATAGTTTTGGGCATAATGTTCACTGATCCTGGAGGTGCGGGTATCGTAATCACGCCAATGATGCAAAACCTGGTCACAAGGAATGCATATCAGGTTATTTTCGTAAAACCGGAACGTCAGGTCATAATCTTCAGGGTATCGGTCGGGCTCAAATGCCCCGCACGCATCGAGATCACTTCGGTGCACCATCCAGCAAGGGGAGGGGATGACACATTCTTTATAAATCTCCTCGAAATTGCCCCCTCTGGCGGTAAGGGCGTTCAACCAATTTTCATAGCGTTCATAGCCATTGCTGATACCGCGATGCGAGAAGTACTTGACCTTCCCTATGGCAATATGCCCATTGCCCTTGGAATGCAAGGCATTGACCATCACCTCCAATTTTTGTGGACTCATGATATCATCGGAATCCATCCTTGTGATCAGAACGCCTTGGGAGACTGCATAAGCCGACTTCAAAGCATCGATGATGCCCTTGCCCGCATTATCGAAGTTTTTTATTCGCGGATCATTTTGGGCAAATTGATCGATGATTTCCTGACTTTGATCGGACGAATGATCATTGACCGCCAATACTTCCCAATGTGGATAACTTTGGGCAAGTACTGAAAGTATGCAGTCGCGAAGATACTCCTCCGTGTTTTTATAGGGTATGAGGATGCTGACCAGAGGCAATTTCATAGCTGCAATGTAGTAAAAATGCCTATTTAAGAGGACATTTTCGCGGTGTAGGCAGGCATTTTAAAATTACATTTATAAGAATAATTCTTTCAAATCGTTTTAGCTAATAGAAAAAGCTTTCTATATTTGCACCCGCATTGGAGAAATGGCAGAGCGGTCGAATGCGGCAGTCTTGAAAACTGTTGAGGGTCACACCTCCGGGGGTTCGAATCCCTCTTTCTCCGCAAAAGGAAACCCATAACGGACGTTATGGGTTTTTTGTTTCCTGGAGCCCCCGAAGTTCACTTCGAGGAGGCAGAAGGAAACAAAAAATCAGCAAGCGCCAGCTTGTTATGGTTTCTATGCTTGCCCGGGATCCCCTGTTGGGATGCACGCAGTGAATCCCGAAGAATTTCATATGGCTTGGGAAAAAACACGACACGTTTTGTCGTGTTATCGGTTTCTATGCTTGCCCGGGATCCCGGTTGGGGATGCACGCAGCCGCAAGCGAGTGAATCCATTGGTCTATACCGGTACTACGGAGGTAAGCGCCCCGGCTTGTTATGGTTTCTATGCTTGCCCGGGATCCCCTGTTGGGATGCACGCAGTGAATCCCCGATCAGCTTGCCTAGGGAACAGCGGCGAAAAACAAAAAATCAGCAAGCGCCTGCATGTTATGGTTTCTATGCTTGCCCGGGATCCTCGGTTGGGGATGCACGCAGTGAATCCCGAAGAATTTCATATGGATTGGGAAAAAACACGACACGTTTTGTCGTGTTATCGGTTTCTATGTTTGCCCGGGATTCCCTGTTGGGATGCACGCAGTGAATCCCCGATCAGCTTGCTTAAGCAACAGCGATGAAAAAAAAATGACACGTTTGGTCCAAGATTCAATTGTTGGGATTTGATGTACCAAAACATTTAAAAATTGGCAATCAAGCCAAACAATGGGTTTTAGTCCTTGTGATACATCTTTTATCAATATAATCCGACCTTTCCTTTTACGGAATCAAATATTTTTTTGGAATCAAACCCAACTCCATTTTTGAATACCAATTCCATGTTTCGAATGCTTGATACATCTTTCGATAGGTCTCCATTGAGCAATACCAAGTCAGCATCTTTACCCACTGTAATAGATCCCGTCTTAGTTTCGATTCCCAAATATTCCGCGCCGTTCATTGTGGCCAATTGTATGGTTTCTTCAATATTGAAACCTGTCTCAATAAGTAATTCAATTAACCTTTGGTTGGCATAACCCGCCAGTGTTTTTCCACTTCCTGTAGGATCTGTTCCTACTGTTATTTTTCCACCCAATGAATGAAATTTTATGACCCTTTTCATTTCCTTTTTAAAACTTATCAATCTCAAAGAATCACCTTTTGTATTAATTTGCTGATTATAAGAGGTTTGCATTTGTTCCAATAAATAGGGCGCAAGTGCAACACTTCCACCACCAATTACAACCTCTCTGTTGGTAAAGGGTTCAAAAACAGTAGGTGTATAGGTTAGGGTTACCTCATTTTTGATGAGAAATTGCATCAACGCCAACAATTTTGGGTCATCGTCATCCAGTTCCGCAAGGGAAGGTTCACCATAAACACACTTATTTTCTGCCTTGTCGGCTACAAAATCTGTCGAAGCCATAAAGCCATGCTCCAAATTATCGATACCCAATTCGGCCGCTTCTTGATAGGTTATGGAACACAAATGCCCTGTCACTTTTATGTTTCTTGCGTGAGCAATTTTTATAATTTGATTTAAATCCGCTTTTGTGATATTGTTGTACACTTTAACAGAAGTAATGCCCTTATCAAACCAATAGTTCAACCAGTTTTCAATACTTTCATCTCCATAAAGTGATTGCAGTTGCGGAATAAAGCCAATACGCTCTACATGGGGTGTTGAAACATCCATGTTTGGTCCAACCATACTTCCTTGGTCAATTAAGTTTTTTATGTTTAAATCTGCATTTGCTTCGAGACTACCTGCAGTCCTCATCGTTGTAACCCCTCCTGCCAAGTACATTTGTGGAAAGGTATTGGTCATATGCCTTCCTTGGTAATGGCCGTCGAACGGCTTTCCGTAGAATAAATGTTCGTGCAGCATTATTAATCCTGGAATAACCGTTTTTCCGGTACCATCAAAGATGTTTGTATTTTCAGGAATGGTTATTTCCCCCGTATTTCCGATAGCAGAAATCTTGTTATTTCTTAATAAAATATCCTGATTGTATTTTACAGGTACTCCCGTGCCATCAATTAGTGTGACGTTTTTAAGGGCCACAATGGAATCTTTTATGGCCACATAAGCCGTCACCTGTTTCGATGGCTCTTGCCCTATATTTCTTTGACCAAACATCAAAAGTGTCACGGTCAATAAAATTAGTTTTGTTTCTTTCATTAGGCTGTTTTTAGGTTATGCCAAAAACGGTATTGTGTATGAAACGCAGCATATAAAAAGACACTAACTTTTTGGATTAACACAGAGCCGAATTTCTAATTTTTATGTTTACTTTTATTTTAAAAATATACGGAAGCCTCTCGGAAAGCCTGTAATAGCTATGTTTTATACACGGTGTTACTTTGCGTTTTTCCTATCTGAAAGTTTTATTCTATCATAATCTTTGTTGCTTTTTGTAAAAATATATTGTTCGGGATCATGATCTTTTCACTTGTATCCGTCTTTAAAATCACATAGAACAATCCAATATCTGACACTTGTCCCGTAATATCAAATTCTTTGTCAATTATAGTAATAGATTCTCCTAATTTAACAGGATGACTTATAAATATGATTATAGCTGAAGATATGTTAGAAAGTATTGACCATTGTGCGACTAATGCAATTCCTACCACAGTGAGAACAGAAGTAATGAAAGTTAAGATATTGGTCTGTTCAACACCCCAAATTGCTATTAACACAATAACAAGGGTTATAAAAATGAATAGATTGATAGATTTCAGTATAGGCCTTATCCTGTATTTTGAATAGTTGTACTTTTTCTGAATTTTTGCAAGTATTTTTACAGATATAAATCTTAAAATAAAGAAGGAAACTACCGCAATTATTGTTTCTATTACTCTAATGTCCATATATTTTTTTCTGATTTTTGGTCTTGTATTCTTAACGCTTACTTTAAAATCTTGCGTTTTATATCTTGTAGAAATTTGAAGCTTTGCACGATGTTTCCTAAATGCAAGGCAACAACTGGGTAGAGTTATTTACTATATAACTTTATCTTAACCAAGATAACAAATCTTTGATGTTCATAAACTATCTGTTTGACACTTGAATATAGGTCCCGGTCGATTTGGTGGCACTATGGCACAAAAGCAGCGGAATATGCCCTATGTCGGTTCTGTTTATTTATGGATGGGTCGCAAAGCTGGCTTTGGCAGCGCGCTGAACTAAAGACAGCTCGTACACCTATCCATCTAGAAAAACATACAACGGTCAATGAGGATGTTGCGCTTTTATGCAGCCAACCATATACTTTCCTTGCAAAGGGTTCGTACTTCTGGACAGCATGGAAGATAGATATTTTCTTGTTTTGTTGGCCAAAATAGCTTTGACCCTATTATTGATGATAGGATGGCTATTTTTCTTTTCATTGAGGACGAATGCTCCGCATCGTCCAGGTTCAAGACTTCTGCCATTTCTACAGATAGATCTGCCATTGTTTTGGGGATTAGGCTGTTATTAGCTTTAGTGGAATTTTATATAAGATATCGGGGCTTTTTTCGAGGGTTTGTAATACGCAAGAAATTTTAAAGCCGATAAGTTGAAGCGAAACTATTTTCATATATCAAGTTTTTCGTTTCCTCTTGCTTTTATCCTGTCCATTTTCATCCAACTATTTTTTTTATTTCACCCTTGATATTGCAAGAGGCCTTGACCGTGTTGAATATTGTTCCAAATTTCTCGATATTCTTTTTGAGTAAATCGATATTTAAATTATGGTCTTGACTGTAGATTTTCAATTCATAATTTAATTCGTCTATCCTAGGAGGTTTTTCGACACGTATTGCATTGACTGTTAATTCAGCAATGGAGTATTCAAAATTCATTAAATGTGAAAAGCGCTCAACATTTTTAAGAATACATGCAGAAAATGATCCTAAGAACAGTTCGGCTGGATTTGGTAAGATATCAGCTGATTCTTCAGTAATCCCAAAAATAATTTCCGATTCCTTTATTTTTATTGAAGCAATGCTTTTTGAAGATGAGCTGGCTTTACTATAATACTTCATAATTGCTGTTGTTATCAAACGTTTACTCTTATTGTAACACTAATATTTCGGAAATCAATGTCTTGTATTCTTGTGCTTTCTTATCAAATCTCTTTTGAAGATCGATCAATAATACAATTCCTATTGCTAACAGTACTCCTCCAGTGATGTACATCGAAACACCGCTACTTATTCCGGATAATATGATAATTAGAAAACCGAAACCACCTACCACATGGGTAAATATTATGGTTTTCATTAAAAAGTGTTGCGTAAAGGTAATTTCTACATCGGTCACGTTCATAGCTGCCGTTTTTAATAATTTTCCATTTACAATAACGTAATTAAGGAATATAATGTACCAAACATATTGAACCCGTTTTCGCACTTTAAATGACCATGTATCATGTTTATCATTTTTCATATTAAAAACAAATCCATTCACAGGTCCTAGTGCGGATTCCAATTTCTCACTAATTTCTTTAGGATTACTGCTAACCTGGAAATGCCATGCTTTCATATTATCTTATAAATGTTGGCATTTCGTTGTTTTTGTTCAGATTTCCAATTATTCAGTTGAGTTTTGTTTTTTGAAAGGAATCCATTTGAAAATAAATCCTAAACCAATTGCGCATAAGACACCTGATACTGTATGAATAAAGCTATTATCAATTAATAAGTAAGCAATAATTCCAACGATTATAATTCCAATCCCGATTATCTGTGAATTATTCATAAAATCAATATTTGTCAGTTTATTAAGTTATTCAATTCCGATTGAGTGAGCAATTCTGAAACAAGCTAAATTCCACATTCAGTTCGGGTTTTGGTTTTCAATTCAGTTTCCGATTCCGCAAACAAGCTAAAAATTCCGATGTGATTTTCATTCATATTTTTTGTAAAATAGTATTAAAACACAAACTTTAAAATCAAAAAATCAAAAATCAAAAAGAATGATTGCTAAAGTTATTCCAGTTGTTTTCTTAGTGTTTTTATTATAAAAGGTCCCCAAAAATATTTTTTATGGTTTTTGAGTGTATTGCGCAATGAATACCAACAATTGGATATAGTTGTTAACCATATATCCTTATGTCAACTAAAATAACATATTTATAATGTTCATGAACGAACTGTTTTCAACATGGGTATAAAACCCGGTCGATTTGGTGGCACAATGGCCCAAAAGCAGCGGAATATGCCCTATGTCGGTTCCGTTTTCCAATAGATGGGTCGCAAAGCCTGCCTTGGCCTATGCAGCAAAAAAAAGCACAACACTTGGGGTGTTGTGCTTTTGCAGGAATTCCCTTGTTTCTTGAACAAGGGCGTTCCTGTGCTTTTGAATTTTGTTTAAACCAACAAAATAATGATGATGATGACCAGCAGGGCACCCACTGAAAGGTAGATTCCGTTTCCAGAAGAGCGCATGGCCGACTTAATGGCCCGTGTTTCCATACGCAACTCTTTCTTCTCCAGACGGGTCAACGCAGACTTGTCCATATCTTTAATTTCATGCAAGCGGTCTAACATGATCCTGACCTCCGCTGGCATTTCTGCAGGAACCGAGGATTCAGTGGCAGGAGTACCTTCCGCCGCCATCAATGGGGAGGCAAAGGTACCTAGTGATAAAACCATTACCATAAAGCAAAGAATTGATTTTTTCATCTTGTTTGTTTTTAGATTTAAAGATTCCACGATGTAGACTCCAACTGGTGATATTACGATTAAAACCGACATGATTTACATTTATTATTCTTAAAGATACTTCTTCAAATTCGTGCGTTTTCCCCTTTGGTCATATACCGCTTTCTCCGCCGTTCTAGAGCAATGGCATGCTAAAATCAGTTGGATAAATTAATGGGGGTTGTTAAAACCGACATGATCCAAATTCCGATTTCACCTTACCTAAAGAACAATAGGGTTAAAAATATCTTTAAACGTACATAAATCAGTATTTTGGTAAAAAAAAGGGAAAAGCTTGCACACCGCCGAACAAAAACTGAAAGAACGAATCAAGGAACTCACGTGTTTGTACGAAGTGACCTCCCTCATCGTCAACTGTGATTATGAGGATGTGGGTACCGCGCTGAAGGGCATCGTGAAATGCCTGGAGCGTGCATGGCAATTCGATAATGAAACCTACGTTGCCTTGAAAACTTTGGTATATGATATCAAAACCGTTGAAAAAGGGGACGACTATGTTTTTCTTGAATCGCCCATAACCATTTTCAACAAACCCCAAGGGAGCATCATGGTAGGTTACCCCGCTCCCAAATACAGCATGGATGACTTTTTGGAGGAAGAACAACAATTGTTGGACAACATATGTTTGAAGGTCGGTAATTTGTTGGAACGCGTTGAGATCAAAGAAAATGAAGCGCGCATAAGGCGGCAGGTGGAACAATCGGATCGATTGCGCATCCTCGGTGAGCTTACGGCCGGTATTGCCCATGAACTCAATACCCCCCTTGCCAATATTTTGGGATTTGCGGAACTTCTAAAGGAGCGGGTACAGATCGATACGCAGGCGACCAATGATTTGGACAAAATTATAGCGAATTCCATTTTTTCAAGGGAAGTCGTCAAGAAGCTCATGTTCTTTGCCTGTGAGATGCCCCAGGAGAAGGAAACGGTCGATATCATTCCCATCATTGAAGAGGCCATCGGACTGATGCGCACCACGTTTCGTCAAAAAGAGGTCACTTGCGAGTTAGTGCCCTCGAAAAAATCCATATTGCTGCGAATCGATAAGATTCAGCTGACACAGGTGGTGTTCAACATGGTGGTCAATGCGGTATATTTCTCCCCGCAGGGGAGTGTCATCACCGTAGCCGTAGTGGATGAAAAAGAAAAGGTGGTCCTAAAAATAGCGGATGAAGGCGCTGGTATTCCCAAAGAAAATGCACAACATATTTTCGATCCTTTTTACACCACCAAACCCATAGGCGAAGGTTCTGGCCTTGGCCTCAGTGTGGTGCACGGTATCGTACAGAGCCATAAGGGGAAAATATCCTTTCGGCCAAATCAACCGACAGGCACTATCTTTACAATAGAATTCCCAAAAAAATAGAGGCGGTGCTCAGGAAGGAAAACATACTATTGGTCGACGATGATATCCAGATATTGGAACTGCTCCAAAGACATCTAAAGTCGATGGATTATCACACCTATAAGGCCATATCGGTTAAAGAAGCCCTGTACATCCTCAAGGATACCCAGATCGATTTGCTGATCACCGATATCAATATGCCTGAAATAAGCGGTATAAAATTGGTAGAATACACTGCAGAGCACTTTCCCGATATGCCCAAACTGGTGGTGACCGGGTTTCCTTCCATCGAAGATGCCCTGAAGGTCATCAAGTCAGGGGCGACCGACTATCTCACAAAACCGTTCACCAAAATGGAACTGGCGGAAGCGGTCAAAAAATCCTTGGCATCTGGCTTGTCCAAAAAAGCAGTGCCTCCGGCGGCAATTGTGTCCAAGACGAATGGCTATGCCGACATGATAGGGCAATCTGAGGCTTTCAAAAAGGTGACGGAGGTCATCGAACGGGTCAAAAACAACCGGGCGACCATCCTGGTGCGTGGTGAAAGTGGTACAGGGAAGGAACTCGTGGCCCGTGCCATCCATTATTCGGGCAAATATGCCCGAGCTCCTTTCATCGCGGTGAACTGTGGTGCCATCCCCGAGAACCTTCTGGAAGCCGAGCTCTTCGGCTATGCCAAGGGGGCTTTTACCGGGGCCAATGAAAACCGTAACGGTTTTTTTCAAGCGGCCAACAACGGCACCATTTTTTTGGACGAGATCGGCAATGCCCCGTTGGCAGTACAGGCTAGGTTGTTAAGGGTTTTACAGGAAAAAGAAGTAACGAAGGTAGGTTCCCAAAAAACCGAAAAACTTGATGTGCGCGTAATCACTGCCACGAATAGTGATTTGGAAGAGCTCATCGCGAGAAAGACCTTTCGGGAAGACCTTTATTACCGCCTGACCGTGGTTACCATCAATGTCCCGCCCTTGCGGGAACGGCCTACCGACATTCCACTTTTGGTCGAGAAGTTTCTTCAGAAATATGGCGTGGAATACAAAGATCGCTTGATCAAAATGACGTCAGATTCCCTTGGGGTATTGCAAAGGTATTCCTGGCCGGGCAATATCCGTGAACTGGAGAATGTAATACAACGCGCGGTCATCATGTGCGATGGAATCATCGAATTGCGGCATCTTCCCAATGAGCTGAAGTATCAAATCGACTTTCCCAAAAAAGGCTTCCGGACATTGCTGGAGATGGAGCGTGAGTATATCAAAAAAGTGCTCATTTCCACCGAAGGCAATAAGACGAAGGCAGCTGAGATCTTGGGCATCGACCGCAAGACCCTTCGCGGAAAACTGAAATAATTTCCGGTACAATTCGACCCAATCGGGGAGAAATACCCCGCTTTCAATTGCTGATCCAAGCTATCAGAACCTTCCTATATATTTGATATACAAATACATACTAGTTTAATGGCATGTTAGGCATTGTCAATGGCACATCTTTTGCCTTTTATGGAAAAATGCAATTGTCGGAGTTTGATGACCCCATCCACAGATGATCTAAATGCATAGCGATGAAATATGGAAGCCTGATCATTGAAAAGAGGGAATACGTAACCCTTAGAAGAATATTGAATTTCCATAAATATTATGAAGATTATGCGCACAAGGACGCCTTGGAACGTTTACGGGAACTTATCGATGACGCCTTGATCGAGGACGAGGCAGACATGCCGGATGATATCGTACGATTGCATTCAAAAGTATTGCTGACCTCAAGGTTGGGAAGAAACCAAATGCTCCAATTGGTGCTTCCGGCCGAGGAAAACATCAAGGAAAACAGAATATCGGTAATCGGTACCCTGGGCGCGAACATCATAGGACTTGCGGTAGACGATACCATTCAATTGGGAATGCCCTTGTATTTGAGGTCATTTAAAATTGCCAGGGTGGAAAAGCCGCAGCAACGCTCGCTCGGGTGGTATTCAGGAATTGATTTTTAAAAAGAGTTTTAATTATGAACCCTAAATATAAAGTTATGAAACATTTATTTTTTGCGATGCTGATCACTTTTGCCAGTGTAAGCGTCAGTGCCCAGAACAACAGAAATGGTTCACCACAAGAGGTAGAGGTCGGCGATATGCTCGAAATTGGCCGTCCCCTTGCCCCGGTGTACAAGCACATTGATTTTCCCAGACCAAATTTCATCATTAAAAGGGGCGGTATTGCCAATTATAAGAGGGTGGAGGGAAACAAAGTGGTAGTAACCTCCGTCAAGGAAAAAAAGGATGGCTCGTTGCAGATAAAGATCAAAAGGGCCGACGGCAAGAGGTTTTTCGGTAGCCACACCATTGTCTCGGCAGATTTGAAGGATGCCTTGCAAACAGGCGAACTACGTGCCCTGTAGTTAGTATAGGATAATCCGCCCAGATCCAACAATGTTATGGTTGGCCCAAATCGGTCAAATCATAGGCTGGGCGGATTTTTTTTCCGCAAATCAATCGGTTATTCACC
Source organism: uncultured Flavobacteriaceae bacterium (assembly GCA_963710535.1). Taxonomy (GTDB): domain Bacteria; phylum Bacteroidota; class Bacteroidia; order Flavobacteriales; family Flavobacteriaceae; genus Pelagihabitans. The sequence goes on along the minus strand of CAVQAW010000008.1, from coordinate 291,682 downwards.
CTTAAAGTTATTATAGATGTTGAAGAAATTATCCCTTAAACAGCGCGTTCATGCCGGATTTATCTTGGCGATAGCATTTTTTTTGGTCTTGGCATCGAATCGGTTGAACCGAAGAAATTTCTCAACCGTGGAACACACCGTCAATTCAGTTTTTGAAGACCGGGTGGTCGTCCAAGAATATATTTATCGGCTCAATAACCTGTTTCATGGGAAAGAGATGGATTTAGCGCAAAAGGCGCAGACTGAAATCGAATTGCCGGCAGATAAGCGTATTTTGCAATTGCTATCCGATTTTGAAAAGACGGAACTTACCAGGGAGGAATCGGTACATTTCAATTTTTTGAAGGAAAACTATTTTGAACTGCAGACCTTGGAAAAGGGCTTTGTTGTAAGTCCTGAAGCACATCAAGAGGAGTCCAAAAAAGAGATGGCCGCCCTGTTGAAGGAAATCGGGGTTCATCTCGACCGACTTTCTGCAGTGCAGCTTTCGGAAAGCCGCCAATTGACCTTCCTCTCGAAAAAATTGTTGAACATGAACCTATTGTTGTCAAGGCTCGAAATTGCGTTTTTGATCGTGATTGGCGTACTCTTCCTATTTATTATTTTTCATAGGGAAAAATCATATATCATGCTTGCCGAAGAAGAGGCTTGAAAGGATCTTTAACCTAAATGGCAATGCTGCCGTCGCAAAGCATCAGGTTTCCAAAACTAAATTTCAAGTGGTCCTTTATACCAAATTCAAGGAATGTGGGTGCATGATATCTTGGGCTGGTTTCCATGATGGCTTAGGAAATCCTTTACCAAAAATTTGGAATTCAATAGAACGGACAAATTAAAATTCGTAATTTCTGACTTCCAAACCGATCTACACCCAAGCCTGATGAAATGTTTTAATTCGCCCCTTATTCCAATTCTTCTGAGCATCGTACTCTTGGGCTGCCAAAAGTCTGAAAAGGCAGAAACCAAGCGACCCAATATTATTTTTATCATGGCCGATGACCATGCCTATCAGGCCATATCGGCCTATGACAACCGTTTGATCGAGACACCCAACATCGACCGGATTGCCAAGATGGGGATGCTTTTCACCAATGCGAGTGTAACCAATTCTATTTGTGCCCCGTCGAGGGCGACCATTTTAACAGGCAAACATTCGCATATCAATGGGAAAATCGATAACCATTTTCCATTTGATACCACCAACGTAACCTTTCCACAAATCCTGCAAAATTCAGGATATCAGACCGCAATGTTCGGGAAGCTGCATTTTGGGAACAGTCCCAAGGGATTTGATCAATTCAAAATTCTACCTGGTCAAGGATCATATTACAATCCCGAATTCATCACTAAAAATCAGGGAGAAATAGCCGTAAAGGGCTATGTAACCGATATCATTACTGATATGACCTTGGAGTGGCTGCAGCACGAGCGTAAGCCGGAACAACCTTTCATGCTGATGTATCTGCACAAAGCGCCTCATAGATCTTGGTTGATGGCCGAACGCCACATGGAAGAATACACCAATAAATCCTTTCCCGAGCCCGAAACGCTATTTGATGATTATTCGGGAAGGGCAGCAGCCAAAGAAGCGGAAATGAGCATCTTGAAACATATGAGCTGGTCTGGCGATTCTAAAATTTTTCCTGAAGTAATGGATGAATTGGGCCTCCCCGAAATCGGGGTCGATAAATTGAGGTATGAATTTGGGATCAATCGATTGGATTCGTCTCAGCTAGCAAATTTTAGGAAGGCATATTCCCAAGTGAACGATACATTCAAAACAGCCTATCCCAAAATGACTGAGGCGGATAAAATGAAATGGCGCTATCAACGCTACTTGCAGGACTACCTGGGCACCATAAAGGCAGTCGATGAAAATGTGGGACGGCTGTTGGACTATCTGGAAGAGAACGGACTTATGGAAAACACCATTATCGTGTATACCTCCGATCAGGGATTTTATCTGGGCGAACACGGTTGGTTCGACAAACGCTTTGTCTACGATGAATCGTTCAAGACCCCCTTGCTCGTTGCATGGCCCGGAAAGGTCAAAGCAGGGACCAGATCGGATGAAATGGTCCAGAATCTCGATTTTGCACAAACATTTTTGGAAGTGGCCGGCGTTCCAGAACCGGACGATATGCAGGGAGAGAGCCTTGTGCCCATATTAACGGGGCAAATGGAGGATTGGACCAGGGAAGCGGTATATTACCATTATTATGAATACCCTGCAGAACATATGGTGAACCGGCATTATGCCATTATTACCAAAAAGTACAAATTGATCCATTATTATTTTGATCTGGATCAATGGGAACTGATCGATCGGCTCAAAGACCCCAATGAATTAAAGAATGTATATGATGATCCGGAATATTCGGAAGTCAGGAAACGGTTGCATAACGAATTGGATAAAATTCGAATAAAGTATGGCGATAGCGATGCATTGAACCAAAAATATATAGAGGTGTTCCTCGATGATATTGAAAAGGATGGGATTTTTGGCGTAAACAAAGACAAACTGAACGAGATTTTGGAGAAACACCATAAAAAGCAATAACGCTTTCCTTCATTGAATCACCTATGGGTTTCAAGTGGAAAAGACCAGACCTTGGATCAAAATTTGTTTAACACAAAAGTGAACCGCTCTTTGATGGAGAAATGATTTGCAATTACCCAGTCTTAGGCAAGAACAACAATGATCATTGAAAACTCTATAAAAATGGAATCAAAAAAAGACTCAAGCAGAAGATCGTTTTTAAAAAAATCGGGCATAGCCCTACTGGGCACCTCTTTGACATACCCCGTCAGCGCTTTTCAAATGCCTGGGCCATCTATTGATTCGGTCTTGAAGGTGGGCCTGATCGGTTGTGGCGGGCGCGGAACGGGCGCGGCGGCCCAAGCCTTGCAGGCAGATCCCAACGTGGTACTCACCGCAATGGGAGACGTTTTTGAAGATCGTTTGGAAGGGGCACGGACCGAATTGCTCAAAATACACCCGGAAAAGATCAAAGTAGATTACCAAAATAGGTTTATCGGGTTCGATGCTTACCGGAAGGTCATCGCATCGGATGTCGATGTGGTGTTATTGGCCACCCCCCCGGCTTTTAGGCCCGATCACCTTACCGCAGCGGTCAAGGCGGGGAAACACGTATTCTGTGAAAAACCGGTTGCCGTCGATTCCCCTGGCGTAAGACAGGTTTTGGAAGCAGCGAACATTGCCAAGGAAAAGAAGCTTTCGGTGGTCTCCGGCTTTTGTTTTCGGCACGATAATGCCAATCAAGCCGTTTTTGGACGTGTACTGGAAGGCGCCATTGGCGATATCAGGGCCATTACCACCTTTAGGCATGGTGGGGGAGCTTGGTATTTTGACCGTAAGCCAGCATGGACCCAGATGGCCTATGAAATGCGCAACTGGTATTATTACAATTGGCTGTCGGGCGATTTTATTGTCGAACAAGCAGTACATAGCTTGGACATGATGTCGTGGGCCATGGGCGATGTGATGCCGATTCAGGCCACGGGACAGGGCGGGAGACAGGCCCGTAATGACAAAAAATACGGTAATATTTTTGATCATTTTACGGTGGAGTACACCTACCCAAATGGTGCCAAAGGCTATCATTTTACGCGACAGCAGGAAAATACATCACACCAAAACAGTGTAGAGGTATTTGGTTCGGAAGGTACCGCGACCGTGCAGATCGGCCGGCAATATGACATCAAAGGAAAAAATAATTGGTCGTTCGATGGCGAACGTAACGATATGTTCCAAACAGAGCACGACGTGCTATTCAAATCGATCCGGGACGGAGTGCCCATCAACGATGGCGAGAAAATGGCCAACAGTACCATGCTCGCCATTTGGGGACGTATGGTGGGCTATACCGGGCAGACCATCAGCTTTGGAGAAGCGTTCGGTTCAAATGAATCTTTGGCACCCAAAGAAGCGGATTATGACTGGGACCTTGTTTGGAAAATGCCGCCGATCGCCATCCCCGGAATTGCCAAACTGATGTAGGATAAAACAACACTATATGGATAGCATCGGGAAGTTGCTTTTGGTTTTTTCATTGGGCGCCATGACTGTAGTCGTGGGTCAGGAACTGCCTATTGTTTTTGGCAGGGAACTGGATTTCGATAACATGTTGGTGCTTCCCGAGAGCCAGGGACAATCGATTTCTTGGATCAATGTCAATACCGATCCCGATACATGGGTGACCGATAATGACCTACTCATCTGTAAAGGTCGGCCAATTGGGGTCATGCGTTCCGAGAAGCAGTACGAAAATTTTATAATATCGGTGGAATGGCGCCATATGGAAGCCGGGGGCAATTCGGGCATATTCGTCTGGAGCGATGCGGCGCCGGACGAAGACAGCCGATTGCCGGGAGGGGTGGAAGTACAAATGCTGGAACTGGATTGGGTCAACCAGAATATCAAAGATGGGGAGAAACCCCCAATTGCCTACGTACACGGCGAACTTTTTGGGGTTGGGGGCGTGCTGACAGTCCCTGACAACCCAAGGGGCACAAGAAGCAAATCCATAGAAAACAGGGCTTTGGGCAAAGGGGAATGGAATTCCTATACCGTGGTTTGTATCGATGGTACCATCAAGCTGGCGGTGAACGGGAAGTTCGTGAACGGCATCAGCAAATCGACCATCAAAAAGGGCTATCTATGTCTTGAATCGGAGGGAGCGGAGATCCATTTCCGGAATTTCAACCTGATCAACCTGCTCCCGGGTAAAACCACAGAAAACCAGACCGCCAAGGAAAAGCAGTAGACAGTTTATGATTTCCCTGCTTTAGTCCAATTTCTTTGGCCGGTCCATTGTCTTGATATTTTCATCGAATCATTCATCTTTCATTTGCTGATATCGGCACGGGTTTATCTTTTAGGGGCCAACCCTCGGTTCAATTGTTTTTTGAACCTATTTTTGCGACATGGAAGCATGGTACCATTATGTGCTGCTCATCGGGGTAGGTTTTATAGTAGGTTTTATCAATACCGTCGCCGGCGGTGGATCTTTGATCACGCTTCCCGTACTGATATTTTTGGGGCTTCCCCCCAATGTGGCCAACGGTACCAACCGCGTCGCCGTGGTCATTCAAAATGCCTTGGGAACCGCCGGATTCAAAAGCAAGGGGGTCTCTACCTATCCCTTCAATATATACCTGGGCATTTCGGCCATTTTTGGTGCGGTATTGGGCGCCTATGTCGCGGTAGATCTTGAAGGGGAAACCTTCAACCGCATCCTCGCCATCATCATGATCATCGTGGTTTTGCTCATTCTCTTCAAACCCAAAATAAAACTCGAGGAAATGCAGGAAAGAATTACCGGAAAACATCTGTGGATCGGTATTTTGGGTTTTTTCTTTTTTGGAATTTACGGTGGTTTCATCAATGCTGGTTTGGGAATCATTATAATCTTATTTTTGCACTATGTGAACCGAATGACCTTGGTCAGGGCGAACGCGACCAAGGTCGCCGTGGTTTTTATCTATACCGTTGCGGCATTGGTGGTTTTTGTGCTGAACGATAAGGTGAATTGGAAAGTGGGATTGATCTTGGCCATCGGCAATGGAACTGGGGCATGGGTAGCCAGCAGGGTTTCGGTCGACAAGGGCGACGGATTTATCAAAACCTTTATGGTCATCGTCGTCGCAATTTTGGCAGTGCGACTTTGGTTCTTTAACTGATAACATTGATTATGGATATTATAGAGCGGTTGGAATGGCGTTATGCGGTAAAAAAATTCGATACAGAACGAATGCTTCCCGCTGAAAAGATAGATAAGTTGAAAAGGGCTTTTAACCTTACGGCCACCTCCTACGGATTGCAGCCTATGAAAATGATGGTATTGCAAAATAAAAAATTGCAGGAAAAGCTGGTTAAGCATTCCTATGGACAAAAACAGCTTGCCCAAGCCTCGCATGTGCTGGTCATTTGCATCGAAAAGAACATCGATGACGCTTATATCCACAAATATTTTGAACAGGTGAAGCAGATCCGAGGAACCAGCGAGGAAATATTGAATCCTTTCAAACAGGCATTGGTCGAGGATTTTACCAGTAAGGAGGTGACCGAGATTCGAAATTGGGCCACCAACCAGGCCTATCTGGCCCTGGGCAATTTACTTACGGTCTGTGCCTTGGAACAGATCGATTCTTGTCCTATGGAAGGTTTTGTGCCCAGTGGGTACGATGCGCTGTTGGGTTTGCCTAAGCTCGACTTGACCTCCGTACTCGTATTGCCCATCGGTTATCGCGCCCAGGACGATTTGTTCGCTACCTTCAAAAAAGTGCGAAAAGATATCGATCACAGCGTGATCGATGTGTTTTAGGAAGCTGTAAATTCTGGGAAATCCCAATGGAATAAACCGTATTTTTCATTTTTATTTTAAATTGATTATGTATGCCGGGATTCGAACTTTTTGGTGATCAAGAAAGGATGCAGGTGCAGGAAGTACTAGACTCCGGAGTGCTGATGCGATATGGCTTTGATGGAATGCGAAATGGTCAATGGAAGGCCGCTTCCTTGGAGAATGCCCTCGCCGAAAGGATGCAGGTGAAGTATGCGCAGCTGGTCAGCAGTGGCACCGCTGCACTCACCGTGGCATTGGCAAGTGCGGGCATCGGAGCGGGGGATGAAGTGATCATGCCCACCTTCACTTTTGTGGCCAGTTTTGAGTCGATTCTAGCCATCGGGGCCATACCTGTTTTGGTGGACGTGGACGATACTTTGACCTTAAATCCGGAAGCGGTTGAACGTGCCATTACTACCCGTACAAAAGTGGTGATGCCGGTACATATGTGCGGATCGATGGCCGATTTGGGGGCCCTGAAACAGATTTGTGGAAAGCATGGCCTTATATTGCTCGAGGATGCCTGCCAAGCCATTGGGGGCACTTATGAAGGTCGGCCATTGGGAAGTATAGGCGATCTGGGCTGCTTCTCTTTCGATTACGTAAAAACCATTACCTGCGGGGAAGGAGGCGCCATGATCACCAATAATGAAAACTATTATAAAAATGCCGATCATTACTCCGATCATGGGCACGACCATGTCGGAAAGGATAGGGGTGCAGAAACCCATCCATTTTTAGGTTACAATTTTAGGATTTCCGAGTTGAACGCTGCAGTCGGACTTGCACAAATTTCCAGGTTGGATGATTTTCTCTTCCTCCAAAAAAAGAACTATACTGTATTGAGGGAAGCTTTGGAAGGGCTTCCCGGCATCACTTTCAGAAGGGTTCCCTTGGGCGGGGTCGAGAGTTATGCGTTCCTGAATTTTTTCCTGCCCGATCAAAATTTGGCCAAAAAGGCCCATAAAGCGCTAGGCGATCATGGCGTCGATGGCTGTTTTTATTGGTACGATAATAATTGGCATTATTATCGCAAATGGGAGCATCTGCTGCACCGTAAATCTTTGGGGAAATTACCTGAAGAAGTAAATCGACAACTCCCCGATTTTGAAAAGATGGATTTCTCCTTGTCAGATTACTGGGTGGGCCGAAACATATCCTGTTTGATCAAATTGGGCTGGTCGGAAAAAGAGGTTGAAAACCGTGCCAGTAACATGGTGGAGGCCCTACGGCCTATATTAAATCATCAATAGCCTACATGGCCTACGATTTCAAGTCCATACCCGACCATGCCCACACGTTTGGTCTGGGCCGTATTGGTCAGTAGGATGATCTTGGAGATATTCAGGTCGTGCAAGATCTGAGCACCCACTCCAAAATCCTTGGTATCCATATCTATTTTAGGGGCTCGAAAAATTCCTTTTTTCTGCAATTCCTTTAATTCCGAAAGCCTGTTCAACAAATTAAGTGCGCTGAACTCCTGGTTGATGAATACAAATGCTCCTTTTTCCGCCGCATTTATGGCCTTGAACATATCTTCCAGCTTTTTGTCGGGATTGTCGGTCAGGGTTCCCAAAATATCATTGTTCACCAGGGTCGCGTTGATCCTGGTCAACACCGGCTCATCGGTTCGCCAGCTTCCCTTGGTCAGTGCTATATGAATTTGGTCATTCGTGGTCTGTTTATATGCGCGAAGCCTGAATTCCCCAAAACGGGTGGTAATGTTGAAGTCGTCCTTTTTTTCGATGAGGCTGTCGTGCTCCATGCGATAGGCCACCAGATCTTCAATGGAGATCACCTTAAGATCAAACTTTTTGGCCACTTTCATCAACTGGGGCAAGCGTGCCATGGTACCGTCTTCATTAAGAATTTCGACCAAAATGCCCGCGGGCTTCAATTTGGCCAATCTGGCAAGATCTATAGCGGCTTCGGTATGCCCGGTTCTACGTAAAACCCCGCCATTTTTTGCCCTGAGCGGGAAGATATGTCCAGGCCTTCCCAGATCGTGGGGTTTCGTCTGGTCATCGGTTAAGGCCAAAATGGTCTTGGCCCTGTCATGAACAGAAATACCTGTGGTACAACCATGCCCGATCAGATCCACCGAAACGGTGAACTGGGTCTGGTGAAGGACGGTATTGTTCTGCACCATCATTTCCAGATCAAGATCGTGGCAACGATCTTCAGTCAAAGGGGCACAGATCAGGCCACGGCCGTGCTGCGCCATAAAATTGATCATCTCCGGGGTCACCTTCTCCGCGGCTGCAATGAAGTCCCCTTCATTTTCGCGGTTTTCATCGTCAACCACAATGATCACCTTCCCTTTGCCGATATCGGCTATTGCCTCTTCAATGGTATTCAACTGTATATGATTCTCCAATTTCGTAATCATGTAATTGCCTTTTTGTCTTTTTTGCCAAATCTCGATTTCAAGCTGTCGAATAACGACCCAAAAGTCATTAAGCCCTTGTCGGCAGTGGCCCTTTTGGTCAAATAAATACCCAAAGGTAACATAATCAAAGTAGAAACCCATGCCCCGAGCATGGGATGGATGTTGTTCTCCTTGGCATAATTCCCCGCAAAAACCCCCACAAAATAATAGACCAGGAAAAGGATGATGGCGATGACCATCGGCAAGCCTACGCCCCCTTTTCGGATGATGGCCCCGAGCGGTGCCCCCACAAAAAACAAAATGATACAGGAAAGGGCCAGGGCGTATTTCTTGTGCAGCGAAAGAATGTGCATGTTATATATTTTGTACCTTTTTTTAAGCTCGTCTTTTTTGGCCTGGATAGAGGAGAGGACGTTCGAAATTGAATTTTTGGCGGTATTCATGATTTGCCCTTGCTGACGATCTTGATAAAGATCGATCACATTGTCGAAGGGTTTGGCCTGACTGCCAGTTTTTCGGAGGCCCTCCACCGTTTCCGCATCGAGTGTATTTGTGCTGTCGATGATTCCGCCGGTGAGTCGTACTGGTGGCTTGGTACTGTCTTTTTCTATCAATGGGATAAATCCGCCCATGCGGTTGATGATATTTTTCGAAAAAGCGCCCACGATCCTGATATTGTCTTTTTTGATCGAATCGATATCCTTTGTCAAACGGGCCACGTTCTTCATCTTATCGGTGCTGATATCCATTTCCTGTTCCAGGTCTTGGTCGTTTTCAGGGATTTCTATATTGATTCTGTAGACCTCGAAGTTCGATTTCGCAAAGGGAAACTTGCGCATTTCCCCTGCTTTTTTGGTGATCACATCCTGATAATAATGGCCATTGGTCAATACCAATTGGATGACATCGGAATTGGTACTGCTCACCAGCTCTCCGGTTTCGGCCTTGATAACGGTATTGTTCACATTGCTTGGGGTCTTTTGATGGATAATGACATTTCGTAAAAAACGATCCTTTTCGCCGAATTTTTCATCCACCTTGATGCTCATTCCCTCGAAGTCGCTAAATACCCCTTCTTCGATCGCGGCGGCCGGTTTTACCTTGGCAATGTTTCGACGCATGTTATATATTTTCTGCTCCGAGGCTGGAATCACGCTATTGGCAAAATAAAAGGTCACCCCGCCCAATAAGGAAACAAAGATGATCAAACTTAGCATGGCCCTTTGCAGTGAGATGCCCGACGCCTTCATGGCGGCAAATTCATAGTTCTCTGCGAAAGTTCCGAAAGTGAGGATGGAAGACAGCAATACGGTTAGCGGCAATACCTTTTCGGTAAGATTGGGCATTAAATAAAACAGAAATTTGCCGATGATAACAATATCAAGGCCCTTGCCGGCCAAGTCATCGATAAAGAGCCAAATGGTTTGGAAAATGAAGATAAACATCAAAATCACAAACGAACTGAAAAAATTGAAGAGAAACCGAGTTAGAATATATTGGTCTAGAATTCGCAACGGCTTAGTTTCTTATGATGTAGTACCCTTCGTCTTTGTACTTGCCCTCATCAAAATTAAATAAGGTTTTCGATAAATTTTGATCTGTTTTAAAAGAATTAACAGTGATGGTCGTTACGGTACCGTTTTTTCCTGTTTCAACAAGTTTGTATATGTGCTTCGTCTCTACATCGATGCCCAACAAAATTGATTTGATTTCGGTATTGGTATCTATGGGGACGAGTTTTACATATTGAATCTTTCGACCCTGGACGTTTTGAAGGATATCCCATTGGTAGTTGTGGCCCTGCTTGTAAAAAGTAAGCATTTTTGAGGGCGTGATGGTGTTTTCATCCTCTGCTTTGTTCTCAATGGTCACTTCCTCGTTCTCAGGAACGATGGTGTACACTTTCTTTCCATCGAATAATTGCTTTGAACCTAGGTAGTTGAAAAGGTACTTGTCGCCTTGAAGGGTGACATCGCCCCTGGTTTCGGTATTGACATCGGCCTCTTTATTGTTCAGCACATATTTGAAGTCAACAAAAATGTTGTCATACCCCTTTACTTTGTTATAGACTTCATCGAGCAAGGCCTTGGCCTTATTGGCATCTTGTGCCTGGGTAAACGAAACGGCCAAAATGGCGAATAGTAGTAAAATATGCTTCATGGTGTGTTTAGTTTTGTTCATTTTTCAATAGTTGATCCAGGGTGCTTAAATCGGTGATCAAGACCTGCCTGGCCTTACTCCCTTCAAAGGGTCCTACTATTCCGGCCGCCTCGAGCTGATCGATGATCCGGCCTGCGCGGTTATAGCCCAACTTGAGCTTTCTTTGAATCAAAGAGGCCGAACCCTGTTGAGCGGTCACAATGACCTCAGCAGCCTCCCGGAACATGGCATCCCTGTCGGAAATATCATAATCAATACTTGTGCCAGACTCTTCGCCCAGATATTCTGGAAGTTCGTAAGCCTCCGGATATCCTCGCTGTGACCCTATAAATTCTGTTATTTTGGCCACTTCAGGGGTGTCGACAAAAGCACATTGGATCCTCGTGACATCGTTGCCCTGCGTAAACAACATATCGCCTCTGCCGATCAATTGGTCGGCCCCTTGGGTATCCAAAATGGTCCTCGAATCGATCTTGGAAGTGACCCGAAAAGCGATCCGAGCCGGAAAGTTGGCCTTGATAATGCCCGTGATGACGTTTACCGAGGGTCGTTGTGTGGCAATAATCAGATGGATCCCAATGGCCCTTGCCAATTGCGCCAAACGTGCGATGGGCGTTTCCACTTCCTTACCGGCAGTCATGATCAAATCGGCAAATTCGTCGATGACCAATACGATGTAAGGTAAAAATTTGTGGCCATCGTGGGGGTTTAATTTTCTCGCCTTGAACTTTACGTTGTATTCCTTGATATTTCTTACCATGGCCAACTTGAGTAGCTCATAGCGATTGTCCATTTCAATGCACAATGAATTCAAGGTATTGATTACCTTATTGTTATCGGTTATAATGGCATCTTCCATATCGGGCAGTTTCGCCAAATAATGTCTTTCGATTTTGTTGAAAAGGGTCAATTCTACCTTTTTGGGGTCGACCAGTACAAATTTCACCTCTGCCGGATGCTTTTTGTAAAGGAGGGAAGTCAACACGGCATTCAAACCTACCGATTTTCCTTGTCCCGTGGCTCCGGCCATCAATAGATGGGGCATTTTTGCGAGATCCACCACAAAGGTTTCGTTGCTGATGGTTTTGCCGAAAGCGATGGGCAATTGCATTTCGGCTTTTTGAAATTTGCTGGATGCGATCACCGACCGCATCGAGACGATCGTGGCATTTTTGTTGGGCACCTCGATACCGATGGTTCCTTTGCCGGGAATGGGCGCGATGATACGAATACCCAAGGCCGCCAAGGAAAGGGCGATGTCGTCTTCCAGGTTCTTGATCTTTGAAATGCGGATACCCGCATCCGGCACGATTTCATAGAGGGTCACCGTAGGCCCTATGGTGGCCTTGATCTGCGCTATTCCAATTTTATAGTTCCGCAGGGTCTCTACGATCTTGTTCTTGTTCTCTTCAAGTTCTTCCTGATTGATGGTAATACCTCCGGTAGCACCGTGTGGGTCGAGCAGGTCGATGGGGGGGAATTTATAACTGCTCAATTCCAAAGTGGGATCGAATTCACCAAAGTCTGACACCAATTTGTCGGCAATGTTGTCTTTTTCCTCCTGTTCTACCACTGGAGCCTCTACCTGCATGGCCAAATCATCATTTGGTGCTTCCTGTGCCGATTTGGAGACTTCAAAATGCTCCTCGCTATCCTTATTAAGCGATGGGATATCTTTCTTATGGGTATAGGTATCCAGAACGATGGGGTCGTCTTTTTCATTTACCAAAACATCATCGATCGAAGGTTCGCCGGTCGTTCCCTTCAATTCAGTGGCAAGGGATGATCTTTTCTGGTTCAAATACGCCATTATTTCATCCGGACTTACCTTGAACAATCGCACTACAATAAAAATCAGGCCGAAAAGGAGCAAAAGAAAAACGCCGAGCTTACCGGTATAGTCTTGAAGGAAATCGTTCATTTCATAACCGACCAATCCGCCCAATAAAGGTCTATTGGCGGCAAAAAATCCAAGGGCGATAGAGATCCATATCATGAACAATAGGCCCCATATCCATTTTTTGAGCAACCCCTTTTTGCTCAGGCTTAAGAACATATACAGTCCGGTCATGAACAATAAGGCCGTAACGATAAGCGAAGCGAGCCCAAAACCACGGTACATGGCAAAATGGCTTATGGCGGCACCAAATTTATTGAGCAGGTTCATGGCTTCCTCGTTTCTATCTGAGAACTCGCTCAAGAGGCTTTGATCGTCCTGCCAGGTAAAGTAAAAGGAAATGAAAGAGAAAAAAATGGCCACACTGAAAAGCATCAAAAGGCTTCCCAAAATGATTTTATTTTGTTTGGATATCGCAAAAGCCGATTTCTTTTTGGGGTTTACGGATTTCGACTTTTTCAACTTCTTTGCCATTCAATCGTCAGTTCTGGGGTCAAAAATACGAATTTAGGCATGAAGGCCTCAAAAAATCTTAGGGAGATAAATGATCAAACCAATGATGATGGAGGCAAATGACACCAACATTACCGCTCCTGCGGAGATATCCTTGATAAAACCGATTTTGGAATCGAATTCAGGTTGCACAAAGTCGGAAATTTTTTCTATTGCGGTATTCATGCCTTCGATGCCTAAAACCATTGCAATGGCCAAAGTCTGAAGAATCCATTCGGTACTTGAAATATCAAAATAAAAACCGGCCACCGTAACGACCACTGCAACGAACAGCTGTACCTGAATGCTGGCCTCGGTTCGTACTAAGAGCAATGCGCCGCGCAGCGCATAGCCCACACTTTTGACACGATTCTCAAAAAAATTTTCTTTAGGCATCGGCAAGGACCTTACATTTAAGGGGCTCAAATTGGCCATTGCGATTTATGCTGCTTGTTATGGGCATGTACTTCGTCGCCATGGTCTTAAAAATAACCGGCGGTGAAATTAAAAAAAAATAACGGGTGTTCCACAATGAATCCTGTTTAATAGTCAGCTCCGGAATCGGTTATGGAGATGGCATCCAAAAAATGCCGCAGTCAATTGCGTTCACAAACAGAAGGAGATGCAAAAGCAATTAGGAAATGGAATTGACGAAACCGAATCCCTCTAGTGGCGTTGCAATAAAAGTTATGCTTTTTGAACGCCCTGGACCAATTGCTTTATCTTGATTTGAAATGCAGCGACAACGAGCGTGGTGATGGGGCTCAACCAATTGAATATCGCGAAGAAAAAATATTGGTCCACCCCAACACCCAAAACACCGCTGTGATAGGCACCGCAAGTATTCCATGGGATAAGCACGGAAGTAACCGTGCCCGAGTCTTCCAAGGTCCTGCTCAAATTTTCCGGAGCCAACCCACGATCTTTATAGGCCTTGGCAAACATTTTACCTGGCACCACTATGGCGAGGTACTGATCTGAGGCAGTCACGTTCAGGGCCAAACAACTGGCCACGGTACTGGCAAAGAGCCCAAAAGTGGTTTTGGCCAAACTAAGCAACGATTTGGTGATGCGTGAGAGTGCGCCGATGCCATCCATAATGCCCCCGAAGGTCATGGCACAGATGATCAGCCAAATGGTGCCCAACATGCCAGACATCCCTTTGGAGGAAAAAAGATCGTTAAGGGAGGGATTGTCAGTCGCAATTGAGGTGTTTACCGTAATGGCGTTCATAACGCCCTTGTACCCAGACTCGAAAGTCAAGGTTTCCGAGCCACCAAGCGTAGCCACAATTCCCGGTTGAAAAATAAGCGCAAATACCCCGCCCAAGAGGGTGCCGATCAAAAGTGCCAATAAGGGCGGTGTTTTTTTGAGAATCAGGAGGATGACCATCACCGGTACGATAAACAGCCAGCCGTTGATGTTGAAAGTTGCGTCCATCGAGTCTAACAGGGATTGGGTATCCACGGTACCCGTTGTGTCGACCGTAAGGCCCAAGATAATAAAGAAGATAAGGGAAACGGTATAGGTGGGGATGGTGGTTATGGTCATATATTTGATATGACCGAACAAATCCCCTCCCGCCATGGCAGGTGCCAGATTGGTCGTATCGCTCATCGGGGAAAGTTTGTCTCCGAAATAGGCGCCTGACAGAACGGCCCCGGCGGTCATGCCCAAAGAAATTCCCAAAGCACTCCCGATACCAATCAGCGCAATGCCGACGGTGGCCGAGGTGGTCCAGGAACTGCCAGTGGCTATCGAAATAATGGAGCATATGATTACCGTTGCCACCAAAAAAATGGTCGGGTTTAAAATTTGTAGGCCATAATAGATCATTGAGGGTATGATACCGCTGATGAGCCAAGTGCCCGAAAGGGCCCCCACCATGAGCAAGATAAGCAGGGCTCCGGTCGTAGATTTCACATTTTCAGCCACTTCCGTCATCAATTGGTCATATCTGACCTTGTTGAACGCTCCGACTATAGCGGCTACGGCACCGCCCATCAGAAGTATGAATTGGTTCGAACCACTCAGTGCGTCATCGCCAAAAACAAAAACATTATAGGCCAACATACCCACCAATACAACCACCGGTAATAAGGCCTCATAAATATTGAGTTCTACATTTTCAACGATATTTTCATCCTGTGGTTCTGAGGGGCGAATGTCTTTGCTTTGCATTGGGTTGGTTTAGAAGCTCCGTAATATTACAATTTTATCACGGTTCTGCAAATTGCCCAAACGGGTTTCGAATCAGATTTGCACTTTCGATTTTTTTAGGATTCCCAATTGTTGCATGCAATCTTTCATCGTTTCATAAGTACGTGCAATATCGTTGTCCAGTCCCACCGAAAACCTGATCAGTCCATCGCTCAGGCCCATGTTTTTTTGCTCTTCCAAGGGGATTTCTGAAGAAGTGGAAGTGCCGGGCGCACTGAAAAGTGTTTTATAGAACCCTAGGCTTACGGCCAAATAGCCCAACTTCCTGGTCTGCATCATTTCCATCAGTGCATTCGCATTGTGCAAAGAGCCAACATCCAAGGTCATTAAGCCGCCAAAACCAAATTCAGCATTCATTTGGCTTTTCATAACGTCATGTCCGGGATGGGTTTCCAATCCCGGATAAACTACCCTAAGGCCGTCTTGCTCAAAGTTTTTGGCCAAATGGAGCGCGTTGGCACTGTGTGTCTTCATCCTAAGATGAAGGGTGCGCATGTTCTTTAGAATCGATGCCGCGCGAAGGCTATCGAGGGTACTGCCCAAAAGCATGCCCGAACCTGAATTGACATCTTTAAGGGATAGGCAAAAAGACTTATCGCTACAGACCGCTCCCGCCACGCAATCGCTGGTTCCATTGATAAATTTAGTGAGGCTATGGATTACGATATCCGCTCCCAAACGTGCCGGGGCAATGGTAAGGGGCGAAAAGGTATTGTCGACTACCAAGGGTATTCCATATTTTTTGGCAAGTTTGGAAAGCGCCTTGATATCGGCGACCTCCAACAGGGGATTGCTGACGCTCTCACAATAGATCATCTTGGTATTCGGGGTAATGGCAGCTTCAACGGCCTCTATTTTGGTAGTATCGACAAATGAGGTGCTAATATTGAATTTGGCCAGAAAGTTTTTCATAAAGGCATAAGTACCCCCATAAATGGTACGGCTGCTTACCACATGGTCTCCGGCACCACAGCATTGCATGATCACTGATGTAATGGCCCCCATGCCACTGGCATAGACATTGGCGGTTTGGGTCCCTTCAAGTGCGGCCAACGCCTCGCCGAGATAAAGATTGGAAGGGGAAGAATGTCGGCTGTACAGATAACATCCCTCGGTATTGCCCTCAAAGGTATCGAACATGGTCTTTGCCGACAGGAAGGTATAGGTCGATGAATCTGAAATGGAAGGATTCACCCCGCCATATTCCCCAAAATACTGCAGGTCTTGTAAATGATTTGATGCCTTATAATCCATAATATTAAAATAATTTGAGGATAAAATTATCAAAAAGTAGATAAAAAATCAATATAAATTATATAGCATAGAAAATAAAACTATAATATGCATAAAAAATAGATTATAATACTAAATTTGTTATATTTTTATCCCAAAACAGAAAAAGACATGCATAAACTCGATGAAACCGACCTGAAATTGCTATTCCTATTGCAAGAAGACGCCAAGCAAACTACCAAACAGTATGCCAATAGCTTAGGTCTGTCGACCACCGCGGTGTATGAACGCATCAAAAGACTGGAGAAGACCGGTACCATTCAGAAATATGTGGCCCTGATCGACAAGAAAAAGATCAACAAATCGTTTGTGGCCTTTTGTCATGTAAAATTGATCCAACATATCAAAGATTTTGTGCTACAGTTTGAACAAGAAGTCCTTAAACTTGAAGAGGTGGCCGAATGCTATCATATCAGCGGCGATCATGATTACCTTTTAAAAATACATGTAAGCGATATGGAGGCCTATCGCGACTTTATGGTGACCAAACTCACTGCAATAAAACATATCGGAAGCACACAGAGTTCTTTTGTCATCAATGAGGTGAAACACAGCACGGCAATACACCTCAACTAAGATGGATGGCGGTTCATGTGTTTTTATGCCGGATTGTAGCCTTGCCCTAATGTAAAACATTCGTATTTTTGCTTTTTAAAAGACTGGGGCAATGCCCAACAACCAACAGTCTTTGGTTAAAATTCTTTTTATGACACAATACGACGTAGCCATCATTGGATCTGGCCCCGGCGGCTATGTAGCGGCAATCCGTTGCGCACAGTTGGGCATGAAGACGGCAATCATTGAAAAATACAGCACTTTAGGAGGCACCTGTTTGAACGTAGGCTGTATTCCTTCCAAGGCGCTTCTCGATTCTTCACACCACTATGAGGATGCTATAACCCATTTTAAGGAACACGGCATCGATATTCCGGGAGAAATCAAGGTGAACTTGGCCCAGATGATTTCCAGAAAACAAGCCGTGGTAGACCAAACCTGCGCCGGGGTGAAGTTTTTGATGGATAAAAATAAAATCGATGTCTTCGAGGGAATGGGCAGTTTCAAGGATGCCACCCATGTCAACATCAAAAAAAATGATGGCAAGACCGAAACCATAGCAGCCAAGAACATAATCATCGCAACCGGGTCAAAACCGGCAACCTTGCCCTTTATCAAAATCGATAAGGAAAGGATCATTACCTCAACGGAAGCCTTGAAACTAAAAGAAATCCCCAAGCATCTGATCGTGATCGGCGGTGGGGTCATTGGGCTCGAGCTGGGGCAGGTATACAAGCGGTTGGGCTCAGAAGTTACCGTAGTGGAATTCATGGATCGTATCATTCCAGGAATGGATGCCGCCTTGTCCAAGGAATTGATGAAGGTGATGAAGAAACAGAAAGTGGCATTCAACCTGTCGCATAAAGTGAAATCTGTGGCACGCAAAGGGAACGAAGTCATTGTAAAGGCAGATAACCAAAAAGGTGAGGAAGTCGTTTTTAAAGGAGATTATTGTTTGGTCTCCGTTGGAAGAAGGCCTTATACCGATGGTTTGAACGTTGAAGCGGCCGGTGTAAAAATAGACCCTAAAGGAACTATAGCGGTCAATGATCATTTGCAGACCAACGTGCCCAACATTTACGCGATCGGCGACGTGGTGCGCGGTGCCATGCTGGCCCACAAAGCGGAAGAAGAAGGATCGGTAGTGGCTGAAATTTTGGCCGGACAAAAACCGCATATCGATTATAACCTCATTCCCGGGGTCGTATATACCTGGCCCGAAGTGGCTGCTGTGGGTAAGACCGAAGAGGAACTGAAAGCAGCTGGGGTCGATTACAAAGTAGGGCAGTTCCCCATGAGGGCATTGGGCCGATCAAGGGCCAGTATGGACCTGGATGGTTTCGTGAAAATTCTGGCCGATAAGAAGACCGATGAGGTTTTGGGGGTCCACATGATCGGAGCCCGTTGTGCCGATTTGATTGCGGAAGCGGTCACAGCGATGGAATTTAGGGCTTCGGCAGAAGACATAGCCCGAATGAGCCACTCCCATCCCACATATGCTGAAGCGGTGAAGGAAGCTGCACTGGCGGCCACGGGAAACAGGGCCCTGCACATTTAATCCAAAAGATTTACAACTAAAAATCCCATCAATTTGATGGGATTTTTTATTTAAAGTGTTTTATGCGTGCCGTCGCAATAAGGTGGATTGGCGGTTTGCTTGCAGGTACAAAGCCAGGCTTCCTTATCCGTTTCAGCAACAAAACCTAGAGATCCAGGTTTTTCATGGGCCCGATGCGTACCGTCGCAAAAGGGCTGTGTTTCACTATGGCTACAGGTGCACCATGCATACCGTTTGTCTTTTTCCAATGTAATGTTAATGGGGGTGTAGGTTGTTTTGCTCATTTATTATAGATTTTTAACGATGGGGAAGATAACCAAATGCAAAGAGGATTAACCCTTCACAAGGCCAAAAGAACGCAACAACTTATATATAAGGACCCTTGCGTTATCGATAAGGGAAACCGTCACAAGTTCCATGGTCACCAAAGTAGATTTTACCCGAGCATTCAAAACGGACTTCAGGTATTCTTTGTGGGTTTCGTATTTCAAGGCCGAATAAGCACAGACCACCATAAAGGCCAACGCACCTGGTATCGCAATGGCAGGGTGAAGGGAGTGATCTAAAAAACGATATAGCCCCAAGCCGGTCAAGCTGCCGTAAAGAATCATAAAATGAATGATGTAGATCGATAGGGTGCTTTGCCCGATCTTAAGCAAGGTCGCATTTTTTAACAAGCCTCTTATCGACATGAAAATTGCAAATACCACCAATACATCCCCTAATCGCATGAACAAATAATTATTCGAAAACACTTTTCCGAACAATTCGATTCCCGTATTATTGGCAAGGGCCAAAAACCACTCCGATGAGTAGAACATCAAGGTAAGGCCGGCAACAGCCGATAGACTTATCGCTACCGGATAGAGATATCTGGCAGATTTGAATTTCGTAAATACGATGGAAAGGAAGGCACCGAATGAAGCATATCCGAACCAAGGCAAAATGGTAAATACAGAACCGTTGGCTTTGGTGATATAGTTGGCAAATGCCTGGGGCAAGTAACCAAAGCTCGCGTCTTTGTATAAGGGCTCAAAGAAGAACAATAGTATCGTGATACCTACAAAAGTAATCGGCAACACAAATTTCCTGCTTTTTTGGGTGAGCAGGTAAAGCCCGATGATACCAAGAATGGAAAGCCCGATACAATGCAGTACGTCAATCAGATAGAAAGAATCGTAAATTTCTCCGCTCAAGAGCCCGAATAGATTGAGGCGTAACAGATACCCGATAAAAAGCAGTTCCAATCCACGTTTGATGCCTTTTTTGACGCGTGGATTTTCCAAGCCATTATTTTCGCCCCGAATCAATAAGAAAGTAAAAATAAATCCCGAAACGGTAAAGAAGACGGGGGCGGTAATGCCTCTAAAATACTTCCAGATCGAAAAAGCCATATTTTGATCGTCCCTGAAGGCGTTGTCTAGCAATCCGTCGATGAAATGGCCTTGTAGCATCATTAAGATGGCCCAGGCACGCATGGCATCTATAAAATATAATCGTGCTTTGTTGTTTTCCACAGTTATTTAGGTACTCCCATTTCGAGGTTTAAAGTCGATCCGGATTCTATGTTAAATCAATTCAACCAACTGGTCTTCAATCCCTATATACTTACAAAACAAGGTGTTTGGATGTTTCGCGGTGCAAAATTATATAAAATAAAGACAGGTCTGTATATTTTGCGGTAAATTCGACGACTAAACACAAAAAATTCTGAATGACGGCAATATTGGCATTTGCGGGAAGTAATTCTTCCACCTCCATCAACTATAAACTCGTTAAATACACCACTTCGCTCATCGATCGGCAAGAAGTGCAATTGATCAACATGCACTATTTGCCTTTCCCCATGTACAGCGAAGATCATGAACGTGAACATGGCTTTACCAATTCATTGGTAGAATTGAGGGACGATATCCTGAAATCCGATGGCCTGATCATTTCGGTAAACGAACACAACGGCAATCCCTCTGCCTTTTTTAAAAATTTGATCGATTGGCTATCGCGGTTGGAACGAAAGTTCCTGCAAGACAAAAAGATCATGCTCATGGCTACTTCCAAGGGCAAAAGAGGCGCCATGGGCAGTCTGGAGGTGGTCAAGAATATGTTGCCCCGTTTCGGGGCCGAAGTGGTGACCACTTTTTCCTTGCCTTCCTTCGCCGATAACTTTGAGGAAACAGCAGGTATTCTGGACAAAGGTCTGGCATCGGAACATCAACAGGCTTTAGATTTGTTTCTTGAACGTCTCGCTTGAGGATAAAGGCCCCGTTTTCGAGTATGTATTCCCTAAATGAATTCAATTGACCTGCGCAAGTTCGGGAAAAGGCCCACCTCCCTTGTTTATTTAAGGATCTACCTGCCTTAATGGCAATTCTTCCTAACTTTGCCCTGTGTTAGCACAATTCGCCGAACATATCGAAAACCATTTTCCGGAGCTCCAAAAATCTCCTTTCCTACTCGCCTGCAGTGGGGGGGTAGATAGTGTGGTGCTGGCGCATCTTTGTCAGACTTTAAATCTTGATTACTCCATAGCCCATTGCAACTTTCAACTGCGGGGCAAGGAGAGCCTGGAAGATGAGCATTTTGTGGGGAGATTGGCCAAAGCCCTGAAGAAAAGGTTTTATGTGATCCATGTCGACACCCTTGGCTATATCAACCACCATAAACTGTCATTGCAGATGGCGGCCAGGGAACTTCGCTATGCCTGGTTTGCCGAACTCATGCGGGAGAACGAATACAAAACCTTGGTCACGGCCCACCATGGCGACGACAACCTGGAAACTTTTCTGATCAATCTTTCAAGAGGTACCGGTATTGAGGGCCTGACTGGAATTCCCGAAAAGACCGAATCGATTTCCAGACCGCTTTTGTTGTTTTCAAAAGAAAATATCCTAGACTATGCCAAGCAGGAAAAATTGGTATGGCGGGAAGACCGAACAAACGCCGAAACAAAATACCTCAGGAACAAGATCAGGCATCAAATCGTGCCCCACTTAAAGGAGTTGCACCCAACTTTTCTTGAAAATTTCAATCTGACACAAACGCATCTGTCAGAAACGGCGGCCATGCTCAAAAACCAATTAACCGCACTTAAAAAAGAAATCTTCCACCAAAAAGAGGGTTTCATAGAAATCAAAATCGAGGACCTCAAGGCTTTAGACCCCTTAAACGGATATTTATATGGTCTGTTTTCTGATTATGGTTTTACCGCATGGAACGATATCGCGCACCTGATCGACGCCATGAGCGGAAAGGAGGTATTGTCCAGGACGCACCGATTGGTCAGGGCCAGGGAGGCATTGCTCTTGGAAGAACGCCATGCAGTGGATGCCAAGACCTATGCGATTGAAGAAGGGCAGACCGAAATACAGCAGCCCGTACCTCTTGTCATGGAAGAGGTAAAGGCCATGGGCGAATCGAATAAAAATGTACTATATACCGACAAAAAAACGTTAAAGTATCCATTGACCGTTAGGAAATGGCAAAAAGGAGATTATTTTCACCCCATTGGAATGAAAGGGAGCAAGAAACTTTCGAAGTTTTTCAAAGACGAGAAATACGATGCCATTTCCAAGGACCGCCAATGGTTGCTTTGTTCCGATCATATGGTGGTCTGGGTCATCGGTAAACGGGCCGATGAACGGTTCAAGGTAACCGAAAATACAGATAGCATCCTAAAATTTACATTGAACCAATGAAACAGATCATAATATATATAGTATTGTTATTCAATACCTTGTGTATATTTTCTCAGGATGATGATGACCCGGTGCTCTGGTCCCATGAAATCGACAAGATATCCGACACCGAATATGATCTTATCATCAAAGGCAGCATTTTCGAAGGCTGGCATGTGTATTCGCAATTTACGGCGGAAGGGGGTTCCCTGCCCAGTGAATTTATCTATAAGAGGGCTGGAGAGGACTATGAATTGGTGGGTATAACCGAAGAAAGCGAAACGATAAAGGAATACAGTGATATTTTTGAGGTAGAGGAAACCTTCTTTAAGCAGAACCTTGTTTTTACGCAAAAAATAAGATTGCTTAAACCGGAGGTTCGACAGATTGAAGTGAACCTGTTTTACCAGGTTTGCAAGGAAGTTTGTATCCCTGCAGATATTGACTTTGTCTTTTCTCTTGACGGAAGTGCCGTGGTACTTGAGGAAAAAGCGGTTGATGCGCGCAGTATTACAATCGGTGACCAGCTAAAACTCGATTTGAAGAACAAGGAATTGCTCCATGATGGCAATGACTCTGCAATGGGATCGGGCAGTGGACTGTGGAGCATCTTCATCTTGGGATTTTTAGGGGGCCTTATCGCACTGCTGACCCCCTGTGTATTCCCCATGATACCGTTAACCGTCTCATTTTTTACGAAACAGTCCCGAAAGAAGTCAAAAGGCATCTTCAATGCCTTGCTCTATGGGTTTTTCATTGTGCTGATCTACTTCTTGCTGAGCCTACCGTTTCACCTTTTCGATTCGATCGATTCTCAGATATTGAACACCATAGCGACCAATGTTTGGCTCAATATCGCGTTCTTTTTGATCTTTGTGTTTTTTGCGTTTTCCTTTTTTGGATATTATGAACTTACGTTGCCCAGTTCATGGGCCAATAAGATGGATTCCGCCTCCAGTAGCATAGGTGGGGCAGTGGGCATCTTTTTTATGGCAGTGACCCTGGCGATTGTATCCTTTTCCTGTACGGGCCCCATATTGGGAGGCTTATTGGGGAGTACCGCCCTGGCCGAAGGTGATGTGGCGACCAACCTTTCGGCCGGGATGACCGGTTTCGGAGTGGCATTGGCCCTCCCGTTCGGGCTCTTTGCCTTGTTTCCCGCTTGGCTGAATTCCCTTCCTAAATCGGGCGGGTGGATGACCACGGTAAAAGTAGTGCTCGGTTTTTTGGAGTTGGCCTTGGCGTTGAAATTTCTGTCCAATGCCGACTTGGTGGGGCATTGGGGACTACTCAAGCGCGAGGTCTTCTTAGTGATCTGGATTCTCCTGTTCCTTTTGATGACCATTTACCTGTTCGGCCTATTCCGATTTCCACATGATGGGCCCAAACAAACCCTCTCGAAAACCAGGAAGGCTTTTGGTTTGGTCACCTTGGGTTTTGCCCTTTATTTGATTTTGGGAGTGGCCAAAGTGATCGATCTGAAATTGTTGAGCGGTCTCCCGCCCCCTGATTTCTACAGCCTTTTCGAACAACAGAGCGAATGTCCGTTGGGCATTGATTGTTTTAAGGATTTTGATGAGGGCGTGGCCCATGCAAAAAAGGTCGGCAAGCCCATTTTGCTTGATTTTACCGGTTGGGCCTGTGCCAATTGTAGGAAAATGGAAGAAAATGTGTGGAGCGATGCCGGGGTATATCCCTTGTTGAAGGATGATTTTGTCCTGATTTCCCTTTATGTCGATGATGGCGCCGAGCTTCCTGAAGAACAACAGTTCGATTATCGTTTCGACTCTGGGCGCGTTAAACGGATCAAGACCATAGGACAGAAATGGGGCACTTTTCAAACCCTTAATTTTGGTGCGGCTTCGCAACCTTACTATGTATTGCTTTCTCCAGAGCTTGACGTATTGAATGCCTCCATTCAAAGTACCGATGCCGAAACCTACAGGGCATGGCTTACAGAAGGCCTTCAGAACCACGGAGCATTGGCCAAAAACCTTGAATTCATACGTTAAATTTCCCAGGCATTCATTTTTAGGCTCTCTGTCATTGCCAAGAATTATTTAAAAATCCTATCTTTCGTCAATATCTTTCTACTATGAGATTTTTAAAAATCGTCGGCTGGTCCCTACTTGCCCTGTTGGGAATTTTGGCATTGATTTCAGGCATATTCGTCTATACCCACAAACCCGAATATAGTGGGGAAAAAGTACTGCGGAACAATAAGGAAGAAGTCAAAGTGTACTTCGACACCTACGGAGTTCCCCATATCTATGCCCAAAACGAAGCGGATGCTTTTCGTGCGCTGGGATATGTCCATGCCCAAGATCGACTTTGGCAGATGGAACTTTTACGGCGAATTGCCCCGGGCCGATTGTCGGAAGTCTTTGGAGAAGTTGCAACCCAAAACGATCGATTTTTCATTGCCTTGGGCATTGATGATGCCTCTGTGGCCATTGTTGACGCCCTTGACCCCAATAGTCCTTCGGTGCAGTATTCGACAGCCTATCTGGAAGGCATCAACCAGTTTTTGGAAGATGGTTCAACCCCGGTGGAATTTTATTTGACCGGTATCGAGAAGGAAGCGTTCGAACTGAAGGACATTTATAATATCATGGGATATATGGCCTTTAATTTTGCCATGGGCCATAAAACCGATCCTTTGCTCACAGAAATCCACGACAAATTGGGTCCCGCTTATTTGGTGGATCTTGAAATCAATGTGGATCCCAATACCGTATGGATCAAAAATTATAACCCAATGGCCATCGACACCGTGGCCAACACCATGACCGCCTCGGTGATGCAAACACTTAAGGACCTATCCATTCCTTTGTTTGAGGGCAGCAATAGTTGGGTCATCGCCCCTGAAAAAACCAAGAATGGGAAAGTTATCTTCGCGAACGACCCCCATATAGGGTTTTCACAACCCTCTGTATGGTACGAAGCACACTTGAACACCCCCACCTATGAAAAATATGGATATCACTTGGGCGGGGTTCCGTTTGCCCTGTTGGGCCATAACACAAAATTGGCCTATGGCATGACCATGTTCGAGAACGACGACGTTGACTTTTACTATGAAGAGCCCCATCCCACAGACAGCACCCTATATCGCTGGAACGACACCTGGGTCCCCTACCAATATGTGACCAAAACCATCAAAGTGAAGGATGGCGAGGATATCAACTTCACCTTCAAGAAAACTAAAAACGGCCCGGTATTGAACGGCATAGCCGATCAGATCACAGGTGATAGGCCCATCTCCATGTGGTGGATTTATACCCATCATGAAAATAAGGTCATGGAAGCGCTTTACGACCTGTCGCACGCGGAAGACCTCGAAGCATTCCAAAGTGCATTGCCGAAAATCCATGGGCCCGGTCTGAACATCATGTACGGGGATGCTGAAGGCAATGTGGCCTGGTGGGCGACCGCTACCCTATATCAAATTCCCGATAGCGTAAATACCAAGTTTGTGCAAAACGCAAATTCCGGACTATCCCCAAACAAGGACTATCTCGATTTTTCCCAGAACCCACAGGCGATCAATCCGCCTTGGCATTACGTGTATTCCGCGAACAACCAGCCCGATTCCATTGCGGGCATGCTATATCCAGGGTACTATTTGCCCGAAGACCGCGCGAAACGAATCGTAGGTCTGTTGGATGCCAAAAACGATTGGGACCGTGAGGCCGTCGGTAAAATGATCAATGATGTTACCTCCTCGGTCAATCCATCCGTGGCCAAAGATCTGGCCAAAGCCATCAATGTGAAACAACTTACCGATGAAGAGGCGAAGCTGCTCGACCGTTTGACCACATGGCAGGGTGACTATCCCTTGAACAGCGTTGAAGCCACGATTTTTTCGGGCTGGGTCTACCATTATCTTGAAAATACATTTAAAGATGAATTGGGAGAAGCACTGTTCGGCCAATTCATGAACACCCACTTTCTGAAGCGGTTGATTGCCCCAATGGCCCATAAGCCAGCGTCGGTATGGTGGGATGATGTCAGCACTCCGGAGAAAAAAGAGACCGAACAAGACATCGTAATGTTGGCTTTCCAACAAACCCTGACCGACCTGGAAGCGGCATTCGGGCCCGATCCGGAAAGTTGGACCTGGAACAAAGTACATACCTTGGAACATGGCCATCCCATCGGGCAGGTAAAGGCGCTGCGGTCATTTTTCAATGTAGGTCCGTTTCCCGTCGAAGGCAGCAGGGAAGTCATCAACAATATGAACTTCGGCTATGATGGCAGCCTCGAATATAAGGTAGGTTCCGGTCCTTCAACCAGACGCGTCATTGACTTCTCGGACGTGGAAAACAGCATGAGTATTCTGCCCACGGGGCAATCGGGCAACCCTTTCAGCAAGCACTATGAAGATCAGGCCGAGATGTACGTTCAGGGCAAGTTCCGTAAAATGATGTTGAACCAAAAAGAAATAGAGGAAACCGCCGAATCGGTGCTGACCTTTAAACCGGAGGGCCAATAGGCAGGGGTCGGGCCAGGCACTTGTCAAATTTAATCCAATAGGATAATCCATAAATAATTCAATTAGTCCGCCCTAACTATGCCACAGATCTGATGATCCGTTTTTTTTGTTTAAATTGCTTGATAGCGAATCAGCAATCCGAATGGATCATCTTTGAACAACGATTTTATAAAGCAATTTTTGGGACCAGGGTCAAGCGTATGGGGCAGGATTAAAATTCTTTGTTGCCTTCTCTTTTTGTACCTGCCCTCTTTGCGGGCCCAAGATCATCCTCAAGAAATTTCAATCGCTTTTGAGCAAGCGACCTTGGCAACAGTTTTTGAGCTGATCGAGGAAAAAGCGGACCTAAGATTTTATTATATTACGGATTGGTTGGGCGATGAAAAGGTTTCGGGTAATTTTACCGATGCAACACTATACGCCATTCTTACGGAACTTTTAAAGGATACCCAACTCAATTTCTATTTGCTGGACGGGGATAAAGTGATTCTGACCCAACATACCATCATCTATGATGATTTGCCAGCAGGTTTTTTTGGCCAGAAGGATAGTTCAATCGTTAAAGATGCCGCGTCTGTCCAAAAATCGGAGATCAATCCGGTATTTTACAATCCCGAAAACAGCTCCGATAGAACGATCATGGAAACCGTGATGATAGGAAAGGCCGATGCCAACAACACTTCCCTGAACTATCGGTTGGAAGGATATGTAAGAAACCGAAACACCGGAGAACCCATCCCAGATCTATCCATATTGCTGCTGGGGAAGGGCATCGGAACCGTAACCGATGCAAAGGGTTACTATGCGATCGACTTGTCTGCCGGATCCAATAGATTACGCACGAGTTCGATGGGAATACAGTCATCCGAACGTGAAGTGGTCATCTATAACAACGGTATTCTCGATTTTGATCTTTCGGAAAGTTTGGAACAATTGGAAGAAGTGGTGGTTCAGGCCGATGCCGCCAAGAATGTAGAACAGGCCAACACGGGCACCACGCAAATCGACTCGGAAGCCTCCAAGAACATTCCATTGGTCCTCGGGGAGCGTGATGTGCTCAGGGTGGCCACCACCTTACCGGGCATCACCACCGCAGGGGAAGGGGCCACGGGGTTTAACGTGCGCGGGGGCAAGACCGATCAAAATCTGATTTTGCTGGATGATGCCGTGATTTATAATCCCACCCACTTTTTTGGGATTTTTCCGGCGATCAATCCATTTACAACTAGGGGGGTGGCTATATACAAGGGCAACATTCCGGCCGAATACGGGGGTAGACTCTCTTCCGTTTTTGATATTGAGTCCAAAAAAGGCAATGTGGAAAAATTTGCGGGAGAAGCCTCCATCGGACCCGTCACGGCCAACGTAGCACTGGAAATACCCATCGAAAAAGATAAGTCTTCCCTGATCCTGGGGGGGAGGGGCGCTTATACCGACTGGATACTGCGGTCCCTGGATGAGGAATCCTTAAAAAACAGTAATGCCTCTTTTTATGATGGCATTATCAAGTACGACCATCACTTGAACACTGACAATGACCTTGGGGCCACGGCATATTATAGCAGGGATGCCTTCAGTATCACATCCGATTCCCTTTACAAGTATAGCAATCGGGGGTTTTCACTTCATTGGGACCGGAAGATCAACGAAAAGAATACCGGCACTATCCTTCTGGCCAATAGCCAATATCGTTTCAATATCGCCTACGATGGCCGCTCGAACAACGATTTTGCACTGGGGTATCAAATTGATGAAACCGAACTGAAATTAAAGCTAATAAAACTATATAATGAACATCATACCTTTGCCTATGGGGTTTCTGCCAAATATTATAGGGTGAATCCGGGTGAAATTTCGCCAGAAGGACCAAATAGTATCGTTCTGGAACGTTCCATCGCAAAAGAATCGGCTTTGGAGTCGGCCCTGTTTCTTTCGGATGAACTGAAGGTCAATGACCGTTTGGTTTTCGATCTAGGCCTGCGGTATGCCTTCTTTGCGGCCCTGGGCCCTTCGGAACAACGTATTTATGCGGAAGGATTGCCGAGAAACGCTGAAAACCTTATCGATACGAAGGAATATGGCAGCAATGCCGTCATAAAGACATATGGCGGAGCTGAAGTCAGGACATCGGCCAGGTATTTTTTACGGCCCGACCTTTCCTTAAAGGCCAGTTTTAATAATGGCTATCAATTCATACATACCCTTTCCAACAACACAACGGTATCGCCCATCGACACCTGGAAACTTTCCGATACCAATATCAAACCTCAAAGGGGAAATCAGTTTTCGCTTGGCATCTATCAAAACCTGAAGGAAAACGAATATGAAATCAGTTTGGAAGGCTATTACAAAAGTGCCAACAATGTGCTAGATTTTAAAACCGGCGCCCAAATATTGTTAAATGAGACCCTAGAGACCGAGGTGCTTCAGGGAGAGGGAAAATCGTATGGGGTCGAATTCCTATTACGAAAAAACAAGGGCAGATTAAATGGGTGGTTGGGATATACCTATTCGCGTTCGCTGATCAAGTTCGACAGTGAATTCAACGAGGAAAGGATCAATAATGGAAAATATTTTCCATCGAATTTTGATAAGCCCCATGATATCAGCCTCATAGCGAACTACAAATTCACCCGGCGTTACAGTGTGTCCGCCAATTTTGTATATCAGACCGGACGGCCCGTGACCTTTCCCATAGGCACTTATCAGTTCAACAATGCGGAATATGTTTATTTCAGCAACAGGAACGCGTTCAGGATACCTGATTTTTATCGCTTGGATGTGGGCATCAATATAGAAGGAAACCATAAGATCAAAAAATTTGCCCATAGTTTCTGGACCATTTCGGTTTACAACGTATTGGGCAGGAATAATCCCTATTCGGTATTTTTTGTGACAGAGGGAGGGGAGGTGAAGGCCTTGCAAAGTTCTATTTTTGCGATTCCCATTCCCTCCATAACGTATAATTTTAAATTTTGATTTCAAGGATGAAAATTGGCATTGGCGGCCTATCAAACCTATCGTAAGCGTAATAAAATGAAAGCTGTTTTTACATACCTCCTGATTTTATTGTTGGTCTCTTGCATAGAGCCCTATGATGTGAAGTCGGTACAACTCGATACTGGGGGCGCGCTGATTGTTGAGGCCACCTTGACCAATGAATTGAAGCCACAAAAAATATTGTTGAGCCGTCCTGCCGATTTTGCGGTGGTCAATGTCGAGGACAGCATTTATGACCCGGTATATCCCCTGAGGCCTAGGGTGCCCAACATCGTTTTTGAACGAAATGCCACGGTTTCGGTGAGCGATGCCTCCGGCAATGTATATCGTTTCGCGGAATCTTCACCTGGATCCTATATATCGGAAACCGCCTTTGCCGCACAACTTGGGGTGGGGTATCGCATGACAGTGGTGACGGCAGATGGCACCAGTTATGTTTCCACGGAGGAAAGCTTTGGCAGCGTTGCCGAAATCGACGCTTTATATGCGGTAAGGGAATTCAATTCCCTTGGGGATGAAGGCGTAACCATCTATCTTGATGCCAGGGGCAACGATCAGCAATCGAAGTATTATCGGTACACTTTCGACGAATCGTATAAGATCATCGCCCCATCGTGGCAGCCACAAGATTTTAAACTGACCAATTACGATCCCTGTGCCTTGCCCACCATCACCTATGATCTGGAAATCATTTCAAGGGATCAAGAAGAGGGAAAGGTTTGCTACGGCAAACAGTCTTCCAGTGCGATCATACAGACCACGACCCTCGACTTACAGGAAAACACGATTGCCCGCTTTCCGGTAAGATTCCTGGATAGGGAGAATTATATTATTTCACATCGCTACAGTATCCTTGTAAAACAATACGTTCAATCCCAAAACGCTTATAATTTCTATAAGACTTTGAACAGTTTCTCTTCCAATGAAAGTATATTTTCATCGGTTCAGCCGGGGATTCTGGAGGGCAATGTTCGCGTTGAAGAGAGGGCGAATAAAAACGTACTTGGCTTTTTCGAAGTCGCCGCGGTAGCTGAAAAAAGGATGTTCTTTAACTATGCGGACCTTTTCCCGAATGAGCCCCTTCCGGAATTTGCAATCCCGTGCGTTCCATGGTCCCCGCCTTTGGAGCATACGTCTTATTGTTTTACCGGTATGTTGGGCGGTCTTTGCCCGCTTTCGATAGTCGAATCGGTCAACATCAACCTGATATCATATTTTGACCTCAATACGGAGGGGGTGGGGTCTTGTCCTGGTCCGTATTTGATAAACTACCGCGCTTGTGGGGATTGTACTGTATTGGGTGCGCCAACGGCACCTGATTTTTGGATCGAATAAATTGGAAGATGAAGATAATCAGAACCTTGTTACTCTTAAGTTTGTTTTTGACAAGCCATGGCATGCTTTTT
This sequence comes from uncultured Flavobacteriaceae bacterium, assembly GCA_963710535.1. GTDB lineage: Bacteria > Bacteroidota > Bacteroidia > Flavobacteriales > Flavobacteriaceae > Pelagihabitans. The sequence goes on along the minus strand of CAVQAW010000008.1, from coordinate 260,175 downwards.
TCGCAATACGTTGTCAAAAGCCAAGAGGAATTGGCGGCATTAAAAAAGCTCCCATTGGAAAAAATATATGTGCACGGCAGTGCTGCATTGTTGTTTCCTGGGGAATACCTGTACTATAGCATTTATGTTTTGAACGCGGCCACGAACAAACTCGACAATATCAGTAGTATGGCCTATGTGGAATTGGTCGGAGAAGATCATCAGGTTGTTTTCCGCCAAAAGGTACGTTTGGAAGGGGGCAGGGGACAGGGCGATTTTTTTGTTCCCGTGACGGTGCCTTCCGGCAACTATAAACTGATCGCCTATACCCAATGGATGAAAAATGCGGGCACCGACCAAGTGTTTCAAGACGATCTCTTGGTCATCAATCCGTATCGGGTAGCCCAAGAAACCATGATGTCCCGACCGCAACCGTCGGTAGCCGATACCATGACTGCCCTGGCCGAAGATCGCTCGATCCAAATGATTACCGAAAGGACAAGCTACGGCAAAAGGGATAAGGTGCTCTTGACCCCAAAAAATTTCAGGGGTCCTTTGGGATACGGAAAATATTCAATCAGCGTTCGTCGAATGGAAGATTTGGCACCCCGGAGGTCCATGAATGCACGGGAATTCACATCCAAGTACCTTGATGCGAAAAAAACCATCCCACAAGGCGTCAACGACAGTATTTACCTGCCCGAACAGCGTGGAGAACTTTTTTTTGGAGCGTTGACCAATGGGCAAAACAAGCCTGTGGCGGGGGAAACGGTCGTGATTTCCATCCCGGGAAAGGACTTTCAGTTAAAATCGGCGATTACCGATGATCATGGAATATTCTACACCTATGTGAACAAAGCATACGACGCGCCCCTTATTTTGGCCCAAGTTCCGAACAATACCGACAGTATCTATAAAACAACGTTTAAAGCCCGGTCTTCCTTGGATTATGGTGAACTACGGTTCTCAAACGCCGTAATCCGCCCCAAAGACAAAAAGAAGATCTTGCAACGCAGTGTGCATAACCAGATAGAAAACGGTTATTATTTTGTAAAGCCCGATTCGATCATATCCATCGATACGTTAGATCCTTTCGATGGTGGACTTCCGGAGGTGGTGGTGTTGGATGATTTTACACGTTTCCCGACCTTGAGGGAGACCTTGGTGGAAGTAGTGCCGAATGTATGGGTCAAACGTTTGGAAAACGGAGACTACACATTTTGGGTGCGGGAGGCCTTGGAGAAATACGAAAATGAATATACCAACGATCCGCCTTTGGTGTTGGTGGATGGGGTTTATGTGCCCGACCATAATGCCCTGTTGGAATTCAATGCCAGAACCATTGAAAAGATCAGCATCCTCAGAGATCCTCTGGCCATGGGGGCCAAGCGATTTGTGGGCATGGTGGTCATCGAAACGGTAAACGGCGATTATTTGGAGCAACTCGATATGACCCATATCGGCCATCAAAACCTGACCTTGCCCACCGCCAGGAAAAACTATTACCGGCAGCAATACACCCCTGAAGACAAAGAAAAATACGATCGAATACCCGACTTCAGGTACCAGCTCTTTTGGTGGCCACAAATGGAAATCAATGCTACGGTCCCGGAGGTGACTTTTGAATTCTTTACCTCGGACGTGGCTGGCGTCTACGAAATCGTTTTGGAAGGATTTACGACCTACGGCAAACCCATTTCCTTGACCGAAACCATTACGGTGGAATGAGGCCGCGAAAATGCCGCTTTTTCAATTTAATATTCCTCAGAACGAGAAGCCCTATCAAAATACAATCACCCCCGCAAGTCTTGTGCGGCCGGCATTGTTATCTTCAATATCTATAAATAACATGCCTACATGCTCACTAAAGTATACGGAAGTGCCGTATTCGGGGTAGAGGCCACCACCATTACCGTTGAAGTGAACGTTGACCTCGGGATCGGCTACCATTTGGTGGGCTTGCCCGATAATGCCATCAAGGAAAGCAACTACCGCATCGCCGCCGCACTATCGAACAACGGTTATCGGATTCCGGGAAAGAAAATTACCCTGAACCTGGCACCGGCCGATCTCAGAAAAGAAGGTTCTGCCTATGATCTTACCCTGGCGATGGGCATCCTTACCGCTTCAGGGCAGATCAAAGCGGAGCGCTTGGAGGAATACATCATTATGGGAGAACTGTCGTTGGATGGCGGCCTACAGCCTATTAAAGGGGCCTTGCCCATTGCGATCAAGGCGGCACAAGAAGGATTCAAAGGATTTATCCTTCCCAAAGAAAATGCCAAGGAAGCGGCCATAGTAGCCGGACTCACGGTGTTCGGCGTGGAGCGGCTTTCGGAAGTGACCTCTTTTTTCGACAAGGGCGAACCTCTGGAACCAACCATTGTCGACATTGAAGCGGAGTTCTACAAAAACCTCGATTTTCCAGAATTTGATTTTTCCGATGTCAAAGGGCAGGAAAGTACCAAGCGCTGTATGGAGATTGCTGCTGCCGGGGGACATAATATTATCTTGATCGGTCCGCCCGGGGCGGGCAAGACCATGTTGGCCAAGCGATTGCCTTCGATATTGCCCCCGATGACCTTGCAGGAAGCGCTCGAAACCACCAAAATCCATAGTGTGGTCGGAAAGATCAAGAATATGGGGCTGATGAGCCAACGTCCCTTTCGGAGTCCGCACCACACAATCAGCGATGTCGCCCTGGTCGGTGGCGGCACCTATCCCCAGCCCGGGGAGATATCCCTCTCGCATAATGGCGTGTTGTTCTTGGATGAACTGCCCGAATTCAAAAGGGGGGTGCTGGAAGTGATGCGCCAGCCTTTGGAAGATAGGGAGGTCACGATAAGCAGGGCCAGGTTCACGGTGACCTATCCCAGCAGTTTTATGCTCGTGGCCAGCATGAACCCGAGTCCGTCCGGCTATTTCAATGATCCAGACGCCCCGGTGACCTCTTCCCCCATGGAAATGCAGCGCTATTTGGGCAAGATATCGGGTCCGCTCTTGGATCGGATCGACATCCACATCGAAGTGACCCCCGTGCCCTTTGAAAAATTGTCGGAGGATCGTAAAGGGGAGGGCAGTGTGGCAATTCGGCAACGGGTCACCGCGGCCCGAGAAATACAGACCAAACGCTTCGAAGGTCTCGAAAATGTGCACTACAACGCCCAGATGAACAGCAAACAGATCAGGGTATATTGTCGGCTCGATGCGCCATCAAAAAGTCTTCTGAAAAATGCCATGGAACGGCTCAACCTCTCCGCAAGGGCTTATGACAGGATCTTAAAAGTGGCACGTACCATTGCCGATCTGGAACATACGGAAGCCATCAAAGGCCCACATATCGCTGAGGCCATTCAATATCGGAGTTTGGATCGGGAAGGGTGGTTGGGGTGAATTAAGTACGAGGTTAGAAGTACGAGGTACACAGCATGAATGGCGAGAGAGAATATATTTTATCGAGCAAAATACAAGGATGCAAAATTTAAACTCAGAACCCAAAAATTTGCAATAGAAGCATGGAAGCTGTGCATTCAGATTCCTAAATCAAGGGAGTTTAATGCATGGGTAAGACAACTAATACGATGTTCCAGTTCGGTAGGAGCTAACTATAGGTCATCAAGAGGGCCAAATCGACAGCAGATTTTATCAACAAACTTAAAATAGTGGAAGAAGAAGCAGATGAATCTATTTATTGGTTGGAACTATTTCAGGAAGTCTTGGACCCCAATAAAAAGGAAATTGAAATTTTGATGAAAGAAGCGAACGAACTACTGGCTATTGTAGTGGCATCGATAAAAACTGCCAGAAAGAACAGTAGCAAGCAAAACTAAAAGAGTGGATTGACTACCTCGTGCCCCGCACTTCGTATTTTGCACCTCGAACAGCGTCCCTCCAACCTCGCACCTCCAACCTCATCCTTTTAATTTAGTCCCTCGTATCTCCAACCTCATATTTCAAAGTTGACGTTCACGCTGTCATGGGTGGTTGGGGTAGGGCCGTATTCAGTATATGGTGAACAGCTGTCAGTATAAAGTGATTTCATACTTAGCGGAGAATGTCACGCTTGATCCAGTTATTGCTTCATTGCATTCGGTAAAAAAAACCATCCATTGGGACACCAAAAACACGCGTTCGTCCTTCAAAAATGACCCGCACCTATATTTTAACGAATTTACAAAGGACACCTAAGCGTTGTGTTTGCCCCTAGCCTTATCCAAAGGTCTACAACCACGGCCCTTTTATCTTTCCTTCCAATGCTTGGCAGGACAATCTTTATCCTCTTTCCCAACCGATGTACAAGGGGGCATCTCAATGACCATTAATCAAACACAACATGAAAAACTATTTTAAACTTTCACTCTTGGCTGCACTATTGCTGGCCTTTGGCTGCAGCCCCGAACCGTTGGTAACCGATGAAAACCTGGAAGCGGTGAACCACAAGTACAGGAATGGTGAGAATGACTCCAATGCTTCCTTGAAGGTGTTTGCCCGTGGCGCGGCCATTAAAGGGGCCAACGGTATCGACATCGGCCCAGATGGCCGTCTTTACATCGCCAGTGTCAATGGAGGGGAAATTGTGGTGATGAACAAAAAAAACGGTAAGATTATAAATCGGATCAAAGATAAGGTGGTGAGTCCTGATGATTTGATCTTTAGTCCGGATGGATCAACCCTGTACTGGACAGATATCCTGGTGGGAGAAATCGGTAGAATGGATATGGCCACTGGTATTGTGACCAAACAATCTGTAGCCGGCGGGGTAAATCCGATACGGTTCTCGGAAGATGGGCGACTTTTTACGGCTCTGGATTTCCTGGGAGACGGTCTCTATGAACTGGACCCGGATTTGATCGAACCTCCACGTCTCATCATTTCTTGTCCTGAAGGTTTCGGCCTGGGCTTTTTCAATTCCTTTGACACCAGGATGGAGGGTGATAAACTCATCCTATACGGCCCCCTGTTTGCTTTAAACATTGTCATCGCCATTGATGTGGATGCCATACCGGATAATACGATATTCCCGGCTGATCTCAGCGGACTGTTTTCGCCACCTATTCGGATCGTGGCCGGCAATTTAGTGGATTCAGATATTATTAATCCTGCTGCAGCCAAATTTGGCCCCGATGGGATGCTGTATGTATTGGACCAGGCCGGAAAGGTTTGGAAGGTTAACCCGGACGGCGAGGATGACAAGACGATCTTCACCACCCTCCAGCCGGGACTTGACAACATGACCTTTGATGAAGATGGCAGCCTATATATGACCAATAACGACGAAGGCTGGGTCGCCAAGATACTGCCCAACGGGCATGCCCGTATCCTCAGTCGTGGGGGAATGATAGTGCCTCAGGGCCTGGCCGTTTTACCGGGGAAGAACAAGCAAGATGCCGTTTTTGTGGCCGATATTTTCCGATTGCGGGAATTCAATGGTCGCAGCGGCCAACAGGTGAACGGGTTCAAAGGGTATTTGATCCCCGGGGAAAATACCTTGACTTTGCCTTTTACGCTTTCGGCAGATGGGGACAATCTGGTGGTCTCTTCCTGGTTTGGCGGGGTAGTGCAGGTGTGGGACCCCGAAACCGATAAGGCCGTTGAACAGTTTGCCATGGCAGTTCCCATTGATGCCGTTCGGGTCAATGGTGAGATTGCAGTGGCCGATCTGGGGCTTGGGGGCGTGGTTTGGGCAACGGACAATACGCCAATATTGCCGCTAGCCGTAGCCAGTGGTTTGGCCACGGATGGCGAAACCTTGTGGGCGGCGGATTGGGCCACCGGTGAGATTTGGCAGATCGATTTTGATGGCAATACCCCGAAGCCACCCGTTATTGTGGCATCTGGTCTTTCTTTTCCAGAAGGATTGGCTTTGGATGAGGATGAAAACCTACTGGTCGTAGAAACGGGCGAATCCCGGTTGTCGAGTATCGACTTGTGTAGCGGGGAGGTGAGTACGATTGCCGAGGGTCTTGAACTCAGTGGCCCTGCCCCGCAAGACTATCCCGGAGCCTTTCCGCCAACCTGGTTCTTTGATGGTGTAGCGGTCGGACCATCCGGGGACATCTATGTTTCGGGAGGCGGAAAGAATGTCATTTACCGTATCGCTGCAAAAAAGGGAAAAAAGAATCATGATGGTCATGGACATGGCCGTGATCGTGGTCGTCGAAATGGACATGGCCATGGGCGGGGACATTGATGGAAATATTAACAACCATCGGCGTTTGATCAGCTTTCAATGATAGAAAACCATTCCAAAGATTAAACTTTGGAATGGTTTTTTCCATTTTGGCAGTAGGCAAACTTTATGTTGGCTCCGACGAGTTTCATCATCGGGCCAGTAAAGTCGGTCTTCCATGTTCAACAAAAAAAGGGACCCGAAGGCCCCTTATTACAAAGAAATAAATATTGTTGCTTAGAATCGATAGCCCACGCCAAGTTGAAATCCTTTGGTCTTCAAGGTATAGTCTCCAAAAAATTCGGAGCCCTGACCACCTAGATCGGCAATGTCGGATAAACCGATGTTATAACGCGCATCCACGAAGAAACCGCCCACCAATTCATAGGCCGCGCCAATGTTGAGCACAAAATTGGTCGATTTTAGTCCGTCGGTACCGCCTTCGGCGTCTACCAAGACCCCTATTTGTGGTCCTGCCTGAATGTTCAATCCTTCAATGACATAGTACTTTAACATCACGGGAATGTTCACATAGCTGATGTCGGCATCCTTTGCCCCTTCAATGGAATAAAGCAGTTCGGGCTGCAGGTGTAATTTTTCCGAAACCTTTAGATCTACAAGACCACCGACAAATATGCTGGTCGCCCCGTCGGGTGACGCCCCATCCGAATCGAACGTAACTTTCAAGTTGGAAAAGTTGGCACCTGCCTTGACGCCGAATTTTATATCCTGGCCATAGGTGTTCATACCGTATGCTGAAATCAGTGCAAAAAGAACTATAAATTTTTTCATCAGTAATGGGTTTTGATTGTTAATGTTTTTTGCATTGATTTAGCATAACGCGCCATTATTGATTTTGGTATGTGCAACGGAGTATTTTAGGGAAGATGTTGATCATCGATCAGGTATTGCAATAGATACTGCAAAACTTCATTTTCTTCTTTTCAATGTTTTCAGGGTATTCAATGCATTTACTGTTAGCATTCTCAGGGTCATAATCATCCATTTAAAATCTGAGTCATCAAAATGAGCAGATAAATTTCATAATCAAAAGAAGTTCGGATAGTCGTATTTTCATATCTGCTGAGCACAAAGACGCTCTTGATCATAACAACATTTAAGTCATGGAAATACTTGCGGACACCGGTTTTAATAATGGTTTTAAAGCCAATAATAATAATCCTGGTCTGCATTTTCAAAAATGATATAATTGTTGATTCTTTTTCTCATCTGAAAAGTTCATTGAGAAATAGTCAATATTATTTTTAGTAGGCTTCCTGATAGAATAAGTTCATTTGAGCTTCATCGCGTTTCCTTTGATTGATAATTTTAGCACCGTCCAGTATTTCTTCATATTTAACAGGTACCGATTCCTCTTTCTGGAGCAACTTTTTTAGATTGTCATCTAATGGTAAAAACTCGGTAAAAGCCATAACATGAATACGCAAGGCTTCATTTTCCCTATAATTATCCCGTGTTATTTTGTTATTTAGGATTAGAAAAGCTATTGAATCGGACCTGGAAAGATTCCCATACACCCAATTGGAAAGATTGATATTTTCAATTAAATCCTTTTCAACGGCATCGAGCAAGGTTTCCATTCTGGCATCACTCTTTTTCCCTTCGTTCCAGTTACTGACTTGAATGGCAATCAAAATACCAACAACCACAAGAACGATTTCTCCCAAAGCATAAAGCAGATATTTGCTGAATTTGTTTTCGATTAATAATTGTTGTCGGATTTTTCTAAAGAATTTGATCATCACCAAAGGTAGTGGTTGGTTGTTGTATCCCCTAAGTTAAAGAATTATCCAGACAGCGACCCCTATAAAGCCGCTTTTAAGCCATTGATCAGTTGATCGATTTCCTTCAAGGTGGTATAATGCAAAAAGGAAATTCTGATCACCCCTGGCTGCAATGCGATATCCATGTCCATCAGCGGGCGCACCGCATAAAAATTGCCCATCCCCAACATCAGCCGATGTTGGGTCAGGGTGGCGTAGACCGCTTCCAATTTTTTGTTCAGGGGCAGGATGGAAACCGTGGGGGCCCTACCTTCGGAGCCCCTTGGCCCAATGATTTTTAAATCGTCACGAGAGCCCAAAAAATCCATCAACCGATGCAGCAAGATTTGTTCATGCGCATGAAACAAGCCGTTGATGGCCCTGTTTCTTTGGGCAGGTAATGCGGGCTCCTTAAAATGGTGGTCATACACCGCATCAAAATAATCCAAAATGCCGCTCACGGCCCCGATCTGTGCATGATCTGGCCCGGCCGGAGTAATCATGTTTTTGGTAATGCCCTCCTTAAAGAAGTGCGATTGGTTTTGCATTTTTGAAATCAACCCTTTATTGACATACATCAGCCCCAAATGCGGCCCAAAGGTCTTGTACAATGAAAAGAGATAAATATCGGCCCCCAGCGTTTTTAGATCAGGGAAACCATGCGGGGCAGCGGCCACCCCGTCGACGACACTGAGCGCCCCATGGGCATGCGCCATTCGACTGATTTCGGTCACGGGGTTCATATGGCCGATCACATTGGAGCAATGGGGAAAGGCCACCATCTTTGTCCGGTCCGAAAACAAGCTTTTTAAGGTATCCAGGCCCAATAACCCCGTTTCTTTGTCGACATGCCACTCCACCACTTTCATGCCGCGGTCTGCCAAGCGCCTCCATGCACCGGCATTGGCCTCATGGTCCTGACAGGAAACGATAATCTCGTCCCCCTCTTGCCACATCGGGCGCATGGCATTCGCCAATACATATACATTTTGGGTGGTCGACGGGCCAAAATGGATTTCGGAGGCATTCACGTTCAGGTATTCGGCCATGCGACGGTAGGAAGCATCCATCATTTCCCCGGCCCGTATGGAAGCGGGATAGGGATAGTAGGGCTGCACCTTGTTCTTCAAATAAAATTCGGTGAGCCGATCCACAAACTGCTTGCAGGGATAAGATCCCCCTGCATTTTCAAAAAAAGCCCATCCCTGCAGGGAAGGTTCTGAAAATGCAGGAAACTGTGCACGGACAAAATCTAGATCTAGTTTCATAACTTCTGGTTTTATTTTAATGTTTAATAATCAATATTCCGATATCCACCAAGATGATTTCCCCAATGGCATATTTCAGGTATTATCCTGCATGGCCTTCGTTCAAAAGATTTTGTCGGATGTTACGGAACGGTATTAGCATTGATTGACCGGTTTTTGGTGCTTTTCTTTTGAATATTGGGATTGCTCAGATTCATCTTTCAAGTTGGGATATCAATTTCGAAGTTTCTTTCATCAATCCTTGCAGCTGTAGGATACAATCTTTGTTGATCCAATAGTGAACGGCCGCATTGCTGATGAATACCAGCTTGTTGTCCCTTAGTTCTTTGCACAGTATTTTCTCTGAAGTTTCGGGATAGAGAAATGCCGTGGAGGGTTCAAATTTCATGATGTCATTTTCATAGGTAAAGGGCGAATCCAACGGAAGTGCCCAATCAATCCCTATTTGTATCCTTTCCGCTGTTTGCTTGTGGCGGGCATAATGATTGACGATACTTTCGCGTAAGCTGGTATTCCTGATCAATTGAAGGTTTCCGGTACTCGATAAATCGTCGTATGTGGAAGTTGACGAGGTGAATATGGGGTAAATGCTGCCATATTTGAAATAATCGTTGGCACTTTGGATCAATTCCCTATCGGACAAGGATTCATTTTTTAATGCCTCCGACAGCTCCACCACGGTCTGCATTCCTTTTTCAAGTTCAGCTATACTGGTAGAAAAGATAATAAGGTCTTCTTTGTTTTCCGATAGCAGCCTATTGAGGTATAAGCTTTCCTGTTGGGCCGCTTTTCGGCCTTCGTTCCAATTGTTGATCTGCAGGGCGATAAGGATGCCGATGACCACCAACACAATTTCCCCAAGGGCATATTTGAAGTACTTGCCTGTTTTGTTTTTCTCCATAAGGTCAAATCTAATGCTTCGAAAAAACTTAATCATGGTTGCTTTTTGTATTTTGGCGATGGCCGCAAGCGGGTATCTCAGCCAAAGGTCTGGTAGACCTTTGATCATGCCTTGGCATGATATAGCTTCGATATTCTAAAAAAGCGGATCATATCAACTTATGTTTTCTTAGGAGGCTATGGTAAAAGGGTTTTCAAGAACCTTTAGTTATTTGACTTTATTTGATCGAATTCCGAAGGTGCTTCACTCCTGGGAAACGTATTGTTTTCGGCATCGATATCGGCAAACTCAAAATTGGGATCCAGGGTCACCTGTATCACTTCCTTCTCCTTTACAAAGGTCTTTTTGATCACTTGCTCGTTAAGGCGCCACACTTCTGCAGGAAGCCGATCTATTTCGGTACTGCCATCCTTGTAGGTCCAGGAAATACTGACCGGCATCACCATACCCCCTACATTTTTAATCGTCAGTTCGTAGATATTTTTATCCGATAGTTGTTTGCGGAGTTCGGGCTCTTCGAGCCTGGATAGAAATTCCCCATACTGTTCATCGGCCGTATTGACCATCGTGATGTCTTCGGGTCCACCGGAGAAATCGTTTGCTTCACCGTTGGTGTTTTCACCGGGTATTTTTAGGCTTACTTTCTTGTTTTGGTTTTCGATGTTGATGTCCTTTTCCAACACCTTGAACCATTTCACCTGCGACAAGTTCCATATCCACCTGATCGGTGGTAAAGAACCAGCCCCTGAAAAACCAGTCGAGATCGGTGGCCGTGGCATCTTCCAACGTTCGGAAAAGGTCTGCCGGATTGGGATGTTTGTATTTCCATCGATTGGCATATTCCTTAAAGGCTTCATCGAACAGGGCGGGTCCGATTACCGAATTTCGCAATATTTGCAAGCCTACAGTGGGCTTGTTATAGAAATTTGAGCCCATTTGTTGCAACAGTTCATTGTCGGAAGACACCATAATGGGGCGCATGATGCTTTTATCCCCGCTCATGTAGGGCACAATGTCTTTGGGGGTAAAGCTATGGTATTCTGGGTAGCGTTCTGCCATGGTCTTTTGGTCCAGGTAGGTGTTCAAGCCCTCATCCATCCACATCCATTGCCTTTCATCGGAACTCACGATCATCGGGAACCAATTGTGTCCCACTTCATGTACGATCACTCGGATCATGCCCCCCTTGGCCAGGCTGCTCATTTTCCCTTCTACCGGGCGCCCCCCATTAAAACTGATCATGGGAAATTCCATACCGATGTTGGAAGTGTTCACCGAAATGGCCACGGGGTATGGATATTCAAAAGTAGCTTCGGAATACACCTGCAAGGCAGCGATAACCGCCTTGGTCGATTCTTCACGCCATACGGGCAAGCCTTCTTTGGGATAGAACGACATGGCCATGGTAGTGTGGTCCGAGAATTTAACCGCTTGGGCGTCCCAGATGAATTTACGGGAAGAGGCAAAGGCGAAATCCCGTACATTTTTCGCATTGAACTTCCAAGTTTTCAACTTGCTTGCTTTTTGGCTTTCCTTAGCCTTGGCCTCTTCAGGGGTAATGATCATCACGGGAACATTGTAGGAGGTTCTGGCAAGTTCCATCCTTTTTCTTTGCTCCATACTGAGCACGGCTTCGCTGTTTTCGAGCGTACCGGTGGCGGCAACGATATGGTCTGCGGGCACTTTGATCTCGACATCATAATCTCCAAACTCCAGGGCAAATTCACCCAGTCGCTGAAATTGCTTGTTTTGCCATCCCTCTGTATCGTTATAGACGGCCATTCTTGGAAACCAATGGGCAATCAAATACACGGTATTGCCGTCTTCGGGGAAGTATTCATAGCCTTCCCGCGACAGTAGAAACTTAGAGCGGTCGGTGATAGGGTAGGACCAACCCATTGAAAAGCTTATGGAGCTTCCAGAAACCAAGGGTTCGTTAAGCCTTACTTTCATCATGGTATGGTTCACCATGGTGTTCATGTCTTTTCCCGAGGCGTCTTTCACATACTTGATGGTATAGCCCGCGGGAAATGCGATGGCCCTGGTAAGGTATTGCATTTGCAGTGTACTGATCGAATCCTGGATCCCGCCCAGGGCATCGCCAAAATCCTCTCCATCTTTTCTGTTGACGTTTTGGTCGAGCTGAACCCATAGATAAATCAGATTATCCGGCGAATTATTGAAATAGGTAATGGTCTCTTCCCCGCTCAAAACATTGTTCGTTTCATCGATTTCAGCCTTGATTTCATAGTTGGCCCTTTGCTGCCAATAATCCCGACCCGGCGCCCCACTGGCGGTCCTATAGGTACTTGGGGGGGTGATCATGTTATCGATGGGCTCGAACTTTCCTTTCCAAGGCTGATCCTGGGCCAGAAGATTTGTGACGAGCAAAAAAGTGAACATGGTAGATAATATGCCTTTCATAAACTGATGTTTGTTGATTTAGATTATTGTTTTCAAGATAGTATTTCGCGACGAAGATCTGACTCGAAGTTTCAAAAAGTTATGAAGAAATGCAGGGCATGAATCATCAATATTTTGGCTATAAAGGTTTTGGATTTTGGCTTTCGGAATCTCACTTTGACTGTTTGTGGTCTTTTTAGGGTAACTCATGAAAATGTGCTCTTTCTCGATTTCCCTCCTTATCCATAAAATTACAATTCGTCCAACAGAACCGTTCTGCGGAGCTTTAGGAACTGTACGGATCGATCCATATCATATACGGCTTCCTCGATATTGAAGGGTGTCTTATCCAAATAGCGGGTGACTTCCGCGTGTTTTTGATGGGCACCGACTACTTTCAATTCGTTCAATACCTGCTGGGTGACAGTCTCCAACACGCCATTGTCTATATTTTCCAAAAGCATTTTTAATATGCGTTTGTAATGTTCATAAACGTAATCGTCGGCAGCGATGGTTTTATCGAGCTGATCTTCCAATGAAAAGATCATCCGATCCTTTAAAATTTGGTATCGCGCCGTTCTCCCTTCATGGGGATAGTCCATCAAAAGATCGTCATAGTCCCAAGCCATGACCTCAAACAATTTGGTATTTGGGTCGATATACAAAAACAGTTCATCTGCATAGTCCCCATTTTTCACAAAATAATTGAACGCCAGCCATTTAAAATAGGACTCAGTATTCAATTTATCCGCAAGATCGTCATAAAGCATCTTACCTTTCAACTTGCCCATACCATAGAGGTCATAATACTGTTTCTTATATGCCTTGAGCGCCTCTTTATCGGAAGTCTCCCTATACTCATGGTCTATGGCATGGCCTTCGCCCCGCCTGATCATATATGGACTCTTAAACTGTCCCATCGCGGCCTGCGGTTTCTCCACGAGCAAATAAATGCCCTGTGGTTGGTCGTTGATCCAAACGGTACAATAGGAATTAACGGGCGGGAATATGCCCAGTCTTGAAAGCATCAAAAATGACCATCGGTTGTGCCAAAGGTTCTTGTCCATGGCCAAATTCAGCAAATCGAACTTCTTTAAACCCATGGCTTGCCCATCGATCGTTACTTGTAGCGGCTCGTCAAGATCGATTGAAAACGATTTCCTTATAAAATTTAGCGTATTTTTTCCCCGCAAATGCACATCCTTTACCTTTGTCTGTCTACCGTTAAATTCTAGGTTGACCTCCTTGAGGATCATCTTGTTGCCCTTTTCGTTTTGCATTTTGGTAAATTGCCGATCGGCAAGGCTCATCCGTATTTCCGGAAAAGAGGACGAAGCTACGATTGTTTCACTTTGCGCGGGCACGGCGGCATGGAACATCAATAAGATGAAAGCGATGTAAAAAGAGGGTAGTTCCAATTTTTTCATTTCCAGCGGCATGATTTTCTATGAATCCAATGGTGATTTGATTTCCGATGGGTCGCCAACAAAAAATCTTCTGTTTATGGATCGTTATGCCCTTTAAGATAAGCATTCCCGCAGAATTTCTTTAATCCCAAGGGATGAAAGTGTGGTCTTTCTGTCCGAAGAACCGGCCTTGTTGATCAAAACATCAGATCTTGGTTCGAGTAGCCGTTCATTTTAATCCTTGTTTTGCATCCCCCTGATCACTACATTTCCTGTTCCGGAGGGGTCACAGGGGTAGGTAAATGCCTTTCTGGCCCTTTCGGGATCATTGATGGTTTCATAGAAGTCATCCAGAAAGGATAGGGTTTCTTTTTTATATTTCTCATTCAATAATGGGTTGTCGGCATAAAAGTCGTAGATATCTGCCTTGAGCGACTGGAAAATTTCAAATATGGGTTCAAATTTTTGCATGTCCTGTAGGCAATACCCCCTATACCTGCGCTCCAAGGTCGACTGCATGCGCAATTGAGGGGCAGGGTGGGCATAGGGCGCCCTGACAATTCCGGCGTGATCAAAATCGTAAGGTACCGCAATGGGCAGACTTTTTGGGTCCGCCATGATCAATTTTATATTTTGCAAGTATTGTATTGACCAATCGGTATTGCCGATCAAATATTGGAAAACAGCCATTCGTAAATAGTCTTCCTCCGGAATACCCAGTGCTGGCAACTTTTTTATCTTCACTAGCTTGGAAGCGTTTCGATCTGCCATTGCATCTTCGTTTTCCAGTAAAATCGAATAATAGGTATCGGAAAGTTTATTTTTAACGGTGTCTTGATATTTCAATTTAACAAGTCTCGCCTGAAAGCTTTTTGGGGTGATCAGGTTGTAGAGCCGGTACACCAGATACTCATGTATTACATCGGCGTCGTCCTGGCATGGGGTTACCAATTTCAATTTGTCCTGGCTCTGGAATATGGTATTGTTTAAGCGGCTCGAATCGAAAAAATTTAGAAGTAAGGGCGGATAGTTACAATTGGATGATTGCTTGCGAAAATGCCCCCGCGTTTTGATCTTCACGGGAATATGCAGGGAGTCTGTACCTTCAAGATAGGAAATGCTGGCATGGTAGTAGGCCGAATTATCCTTGCGGTCCCTAAAAGCGTTTTTGAGTTCGCCACGCAACACCAAAGGCAACACTTCATCGGAATCGAAAAGGGGAATGGTTTGTCCAGACACATTTTGCCAACCCAAGAGAAAAACAAAGCAGGGTATCAGGATCAATGATCGGTTATGCCAAAGGTATCCATGCATCGGTAGCAGCAGTTGTGTGAGCTACTCCCTAAGATACTGAGAATTATTGTTATGGGATAATGATAAGATAAAAAACCAAAACTGGCCGCTTTGGTATGGCCTACCGTCAAAGGTGTCATTTTGGATTAAGAAGATACTTATGATGTTGGCAAATGATCAATCTTTCACATTGATCAAAACAGCCTCACAGCTTTTAAGGTCAGAATTTAAAACGATGTTTTCCGAATCGGTCTTGTCCTTGATTTCGATTGAAACCGTGTTGGGTGGATATTTCCCAAGATTGTGGGCATATAGGAACAGGTCGTTGGGTTTCGAAGGGTCGAGTTGAATGTCGAATTTTTCCTTCTGGTAGGTGAGGGCATAGTTGGAAACGACGGCTACACCATTGAGGTAGATCGAAACGACATCCCCATCTTTACGGCCATGGTCCCATAAACTGATGCTGATATCGGCATTGTTCACGTTCATTTCCTTGATATAGGTAATCTTACGGCCTTCGAATGTATTTCTGATCGGTGCTTCCTCGACCGGGGCAGTTACCGCTTTTTCTTCCATTTCGGCAACGACCACTTCTTTGACCACCTCAGCTTGTACATTCTTTTTACGTGGGGATTTATTTATGGTAAAGAAGCCCGTAGCGTATTTTGCGATATGATCTTTGTCTGCTGGAAACATCTCTATGCCCATCACCCTATAGTTGTCACCGGCCGGTAATGATTTATCCAATGACACCCCATCCACAAAATTGTTGTTTTCGAACCTTCCCAACTCTTGTACGACCATATCATCTTTTACAAGATAAAATCTGATGGCCCTATCAACAGGAATATTCTTGGTATGCCATTTCAGCTCCACCGTTTCGGGAATCGTCCATACCGTACCTTCACTTGGATAGGTGATTTCCAAGGCCGTGCGGTCTGGAAGGAAATTTTGATCGGTCAAGGCGGCCAGATCATCTTTTTGCCAGAGGTGAAACCTGAAATCGGAGGCATTGACACATAATGTAAAATCTGTTTTTATAGCTGTGGCCGTATTCGCATAACCGGTAAAACTGGCACAAGCGAACAGGATGAAGAGATTCAAAAGCTCTTTCCCATAGTTGGATTTCAAGTTGCCTGAAGGTTTTGTTTTCATAATTCACCAAAAAAAGAGGTTACGCTTCCTTATCGCGTTTATCCATATCAATTCGACAAACGGTCATATTTTATCGATGATCTGGTGTTGCCAAACCATCAAATAGCTAACGCACAAGCCTCTCAAATATTGTGGTCATTGGTCGATAAAGCGGTATATAGTAAGGAACAACGTATAATAAAAACGGACGAATCAATTTGAAAACCGTCCGTCCGTGGGTGAAGTGCTAATTCAGAAAATCATGCCATTCTTATTTTTTTTGATTTTTTCAATCTTTGGAAAGGGGTTTTGTCCCGGTTGGCCAATCATCCTTAAATACCAATTCCCATTAAATGCCCATGCTAAAAGAAGCCATTGATCATGAGATAAACGCTAGAACAAGTACGAATGATGCCATTTTCTGTCCGAAGGCCTGCGCTTATTTACCGGGCCTTATTCCGGATTGGGCCGGGGCTGTCATTATGGAAGTAGATGGGGAGCCAGGTGTCACCCAATGTTTTGTACAGACTCCAAGAGACCTCTGCAAAAATGGTTTTGTAGCGCCTTGGAATCAAAGCATGGCTCCTCAGACCATTTCGGCCGGAAGATCTTGACCTTGTATCCTCAAGTCCATTATACTTTGTAGATCAGAATATACAGCGACCAAAGGATACAAAAAGTACAGAAACTATAGAGCATGAAAGTGAAAGTATTTTTTTTGTTCATAAGACACGGTTTATACTATTAAAACCGAAATCTTGGGCAGAAACTATATTCGTCCCGAGCAAAGGGCAGAATATTCGATTTGCTGGAGAATAATCGTTCAAGGGTTTTTTTAATCTATCAATGGATGAATAGGTAGCGTTCGCACAACCATATAAAATGGCCCTTTATCGACAAACGGAACGCATGGCTCAAGCCATGACCCTCTTTAATGCCCTGTCGAACATTTCCATTTCCTGGGTAGTTCCTGTGCTGATCCGTGCCCATTCGTAGAATGGTGGGAACGGCCTGCCAATGATCACGTTTTCTTTCTGCATCGCGGCCATGAGCTCATTGATGTTCCTGCCCGACTTGAAGAATACGAAATTGGTGTGAGATTTGATGTGCTCCAGTCCCAATTCATCAAGGGTGACATAAATTTGTTTTTTGGCCGCCTCGTTCTTGCCCAAACTGAACTTATAAAATTCATCGTCTTTCAGGGCTTCCTTGGCAGCGGCAATGGCTAACATATTGGTATTCGCCATCACTGCATTGTTGAGGCGCTCCGCGATATCGGGTCTTGCGATCAGATACCCCAGCCTTAACCCCGCCAATCCATAAACTTTTGAAAATGTCTTTGATACAATCACATTTTGGCCTTGCTTTACCAATTCTACCATCGAGGGATAGTCGGGTTCGGTAATGAAGTCGTAATAGGCTTCATCGCTGAAAATAACGGCTTTTTCATCCAAGGATGAACAAAAATCGCGCAGCATGTTCTGGTCCAACAAAGTTCCGGTCGGATTGTTGGGGTTACAGATGAAAATAAGCCTGGTTTTACTGGTGATTCTTTGCGCCATGGCTTCCAGATCATGGCCGTAGCTCTTGTTTACCGGTACCCGATGTACATAGGCGCCAAAACCCTCAGCATAGGTCAACATGGCTTGGAAGGTTGGGTCGGCGGCGATGATTTCACCTCCACTTATCCCATATACAAGGCCAGTTGCATGAAGTCCTTCTGTTGACCCCCCGGTCACCACTACATGGTCTCTTGTGACGCCCTCCTTTTCCGCGATCATGTCTACCAAGCCCTCCAGTGCTTGAAATGGATAGCGGCAGGCCATATCAAAGGAGTTGGTGATGGCTTTTCTGACCCGTTCAGAGGGGCCATAGGGGTTTTCGTTGGAATTGAGCTTGGCAATGGCGCCGTCGGCCATTAAACGTGAAGGAATGCCCATAGCCATGGTATCCAGTCCGCCCATGAGGGCAAATCCGCCTGATAATCCAATGGTTCTGAGCCATTGTCGTCGATCTATATTTTTCATAATTCCCAATTATGAAAAAAAGATACAAATAATATATGATCGAAAAATGGCAATTTTGGCTGGAGCCGCTAAAAATTGTTTTTAATGGAAAACCCAGGTTTGCCCTGAAGTTGGTATACCAGTGAAAAAGCAAGCCAGACGGCGGCCTATAAAAACAGGCGAAGTGGACCCACTTAAGAGATAGGTTACAATTGAAATTCCCCGCTTCCCCTGTCTTTTTCTTCAATTTTGGAAGCGATAAAGACATCTTTCAAAATATAGAGGGTGACAATGAAGAAGCCAGATATCAATAGAGGGGTGGCAAATTCCCATTGGAGTATTTTCAATAGACTGCCCATGATGATGGCCAAAGTGCCCAACACCATGGCGATGTTCCACCAGATTTGGGTAGCACTGTTCTTGGTCCTACGGTCGATATCCATAAAATAAGCGGTTCCTTCCATGATAAACCAAGTGATGAAGGAAATGCCCGTAACAACTTGAAAGAAAAGGGTATATGGAAAATCAAGTATCCTAAAAATACCATTCATGGTCCAAAAAGTAACCAAGACCAATTTCACGTAGTCAACAAAAACTTTGGGATTCTTTTGCCAAAAGCGGAGGGTATATAAGATGGCGATGGCCGAAAAGGCAAAAATGATTACGGCCGGAGCAAAGTCCCATTGGAGTATTTTGGTTAAAATTCCCAATAAAAGTATTGACAGTGCGATCCTTAAAGGCGTCGTTAAAATCTTTTTTGCGATTGACATGATCTTGCGTTTTACATTAAATGATGGCTTTTAAATTGGCACGGAGTCCTTCCATGATACCGATGATGTTGTGCACGGTTTCTTTGAGGTAGTGCCGAATCAGGATATGGGGAATCCGAATGGTGGTAAATCCGTTCTTGTAGGAATGCATGGCCTCTTCCAGATCGTTCATCGCCTGTTCATGGGTCATCATATGGTATTCAGAATCTATTTCAATGTTAAGTTTCACCCTCGATATGGCGATATCTATCGATTTTTTACCGTCCCACCATTCCAACATCGCTTTGATGCCTTCGGCCCTAAGTCCGTAATACAGTTGTATGGCTTCCAATGGGGTCTGGTTTTCTTCGATCAGTTTTTCCATACGTCCTTGATGTTGGGCACAGAGCTCTACGCCAAAAGTTTCCATAGAATTCCTGTGATCGAGATAACTGAGTTCTTTGTTACATTCTAAGCAGGTCATTGATTAAGTTCATTTTAAATTCCCGAATGAATCGGGTGGGGGATTTTTAAATTGGTTCGATTTGGGATAATTATAACCTAACAATTCTTGGATTATTATAAAGCCTCGACGTACGACACCCAGATTTTAGACGAACGACATTATTTTAGATGAAATGCACTTGTTTGCTATATCAGGCAATACAACTTTTCGGGATATTTCCCGAAGTTCTGACCTTAACCCCATATATTTACTTTCGTTCGAAAAACTGCTTTCGCTATGTTTAAAAAGATGGGGCCAGGAGTACTGGTTGCTGCCGCCTTTATCGGCCCGGGCACGGTCACTGCCTGTACGCTGGCCGGGGTCGGTTTCGGCTATGCCCTTTTGTGGGCCATGCTTTTCAGCATTGTGGCCACGCTCATCTTGCAGGAAATGGCTGCTCGCTTGGGCGTGGTCACCCAGAATGGCTTGGCGGATGTCATTAAAAATGAATTGCGGTCGCCATTGCTTCGCAAATTCATGGTCGGCATTATCCTTGCAGCGATCGTAATCGGCAACACCGCCTATGAGGGCGGGAATATAGGTGGGGCCACCTTGGGGCTGGAAGCCCTATTTGGAAGTGAATTTAGTTTTTGCTATCCCTATATTATAGGGGGACTTGCCTTTTTACTCCTCTTTTTGGGGAATTATAAAGTCTTGGAAAAAGTATTTGTGGGCCTGGTTTTGTTGATGAGCCTCTCTTTTTTGATCACGGCCTGCATTACCCGTCCAGACTTGGGGAGTATGCTTAAGGGAATGCTGGTTCCCAGTTTGCCCGAAGGCAGTATTCTTACAGTCATTGCCTTGATCGGAACGACCGTAGTGCCCTACAATCTTTTTCTTCATGCCTCACTGGTGCGTGAAAAATGGACATCGAAGGAGGATTTGAAATGGGCAAAATTGGATACGCTCATATCCATTTTGTTGGGAGGGTTGGTTTCGATGGCCATTATTATCGCGGCAGCGGCCATTCCCGCCCAGGGAGTTCAAAACGTGATGGACCTGGCAAAAGGCCTTGAACCGCTTTATGGAAAAGCGGCCCAATACTTTATGGGCATTGGATTGTTCGCGGCGGGGGTCACATCGGCCATTACGGCACCTTTGGCGGCCGCCTATGTGGCCAACAGCTGTTTTGGTTGGAAAGCTGGACTGAAGGACATTAAATTTAAATCGGTATGGATGGGAATCCTCTTCCTTGGCGTTTTATCGTTATCTTTTGGCATCAAGCCCATTGAAATCATCAAATTTGCCCAAGTAGCGAATGGTTTGCTCTTGCCGGTCATTGCTGTTTTTCTTCTATGGGTCGTAAACCGTACCACTGTCATGGGTGCCTATAAAAACAGCATCACCCAAAATGTATTGGGCCTCTTCATCATCCTATTGACCCTGCTTTTGGGCGTCAAAACCATTCTATCGGTTTGGTGAATTTCTTGATGCATCAACAGGCCAAACCATGGTCTAATTGGCCTTATTCAAAAAGATTGGAAGAGAGATAACGATCGCCGCGGTCACAGATAATGGAAACCACTACGCCGCTATCAAGGCTTTCTGCCACACGCAGGGCCGCTACGGTGGCGCCACCGCTACTCATGCCCGCAAAAATACCTTCTTCCTTGGCCAAACGTTTGGCCATATCCTGAGACTCTTGTTGGCTTACTTCCAAAACTTGGTCGACTTTGCTGGCATCGAAAATTTTTGGGAGGTAATCCATAGGCCATTTTCTGATTCCAGGGATGCTTGAGCCATCGGTTGGCTGTACCCCAATAATCTGTATCTGCCCATGCTGCCCCTTCAAAAAGGTCGACGTGCCCATAATGGTGCCAGTAGTGCCCATGGAGGACACAAAATGGGTTACTTTCCCTTCGGTATCCCTCCAGATTTCCGGCCCCGTGGTTTGCAGATGGGCCTTCCAATTGTCATCATTTGCAAATTGATTGATCATGATGAACCCTTCGTTCCTCACTTTTGCCTCCGCATAATCACGAGCGCCTTCAATGCCCACATCAGAGGGGGTCAAGGTAACTTTAGCGCCATAGGCCTTCATGGTCTGAACCCTTTCCTTGGTACTGTTTTCAGGCATGACCAGTTCAATGCCCAATCCGTAGATGCCGGCAATCATCGCAAGGGCAATGCCCGTGTTGCCGCTTGTGGCCTCGATCAGTTTCGAATTCTTGTCAAAATCGCCACGTTCCAGTCCGCTTCTGAGCATGTTCAAAGCGGCTCTATCTTTTACGCTTCCCCCCGGATTATGGCCTTCCATCTTAAAATAAAGCTTCACGTTCCGATTTTGGTTCAAGGCGCGCGATTCAACCAAAGGAGTGTTGCCAATAAGGTCCAATAACTTAAACGACATTGGGCTGGGTTTTAATTTTGATTTCCGGTGTATGGAAGACGGTCGAATTGGCAGGGACCGAAGCGGTAATCCAAGCGTTGCCTCCGATCACGCTATTTTCTCCAATAATGGTATCGCCACCCAAGATGGTTGCATTGGCATAAATAGTGACGTTGTTCTCGATGGTAGGGTGTCTTTTAGTATTGCGCAGGTTCTTTGCCACATATAAAGCCCCCAAGGTGACGCCCTGGTATATTTTCACGTTGTCTTTGATGACGGCCGTCTCTCCAATGACCACACCCGTGGCATGATCGATAAAAAAAGACCTGCCGATCTTTGCCCCTGGATTGATATCGACACCCGTTTGTCTATGGGCATATTCGGTCATCAATCTGGGCACCAATGGAAATCCTTTAACATAAAGTTCATGGGCCAGGCGATAAATGGCAATGGCATAGAAACCCGGGTAGGCCATATACACTTCCTCAACAGAAAGGGATGCTGGATCACAGTTCACAATGGCATCGGCATCGAGATTCAAACTTTCGAGGACCTTCGGTAATTTTACCACATAATTTTCCCAGACCTTTGAACAGGGCTTATCGGGTTCCCAACAAGCCAGTTTCACCAATGCATCGAACTCTTTTTCCAAAATATCCAGATTTGCCGCCACGGGGGTATCGCTGTCAAATAAGGTATAAAAGAGCCTATCGGTAAATAACTCAACCTTTTCCTTCAATTCATACCTGAGATTGGGCTGTTTTTTGTGCTCGATGATTTTGTTGATGATGTCTTGTTTGTTCATGGGCGGTTATAAAGAAGTCAAATTTAGAAATAAATGCAAGAGTACTTTCCAGCAAATGGTTAACTTTAGCTTAAAATGTTCCCTGTTGCGGGGATTGAAATCTTTGTCGCATGTCTGAGGCCATCATTACCAAATCCGTTTTCGATTTTCTGGGGGATTTGGAAAAGAACAATAACCGAGAATGGTTTACCCAACATAAAAAACAGTTTAAGAAAGTGGAAGAACAGGCCAAAAAAGTCTTTTCTGCCATTGCCGAAAAAATGAAGGCGCACGATGAAATCGAGCGATTAAAGTTTTTTAGAATTTATAGGGATGTGCGTTTTTCGAATGACAAGACTCCCTATAAAATCAATTTATCCAGCTCAATGACCCGGGCAGGTGCACAACGGAGAGGGGGTTACTATATGCATATTCAACGGGGCGGGAGTTTTATAGCGGCCGGTTTCTGGGATCCTTCCAAGGAAGACCTCTTGCGCATCAGAAAAGAATGGGAGCAAGACGCAGAGGAACTGAGACATATCCTGGCCAACAAAGCGTTCAAGTCGATATGGGGCGATTTGGTCGGTGATGCCGTCAAGACGGCCCCTAAGGGTTTTGACAAAACCCATCCCAATATCGATTTGATCAAACGGAAGCAGTTCATTTTTGTGAAGAATTTTAGCGACAAAGAGGTTTTGACCGAAAATTTCCCTGATCAGGTGAATCTGGCGTTTAAAACCATTAGGCCCTATTTCGATTTGATGAGCAATGTATTGACCACCAACTTAAATGGGGAGTCTTTAATTTAAAATTTTACCGAAATCAATATCCCACGGCCTTGCCTTCTGGACTTGCAGAATCCGAAGCACCTATGAATACCTGTTTTTCGGCATCATAGATGATGCCCATCAAAAGGCCCAATCGATTCACTTCTTGAACTTTATGTCCCATAGATTTTAACGCATCCCTGGTATCGGGCGACATAAGGTCTTTTTCATAAAATATCGTGTCAGGCAACCATTGATGATGGATCTTCATCGCTTCAATCGCCCTGTCGATGGGCATATCATAACCCAATACATTGAGCACGGTTTGGAATACGGTATTGATTATCGTTCTGCCACCAGGACTACCAATGACTAGATAAGGCTTGCCGTCTTTGGAAACGATCGTTGGCGTCATACTCGAAAGCATTCGTTTTTCAGGGGCAATCAGGTTCGGTTTTGTCCCGATCTGCCCGGTGCTCGTCGTTGTTCCGGCAACGGGATTGAAGTCGCCCATTTCATTGTTAAAAATGAATCCCAGTTTTGATGAACCCATGCCAACACCATAAGATTCCTCCAACGTATAAGTAAGCGATACCGCATTCCCATCCTTGTCCATTACCGATAAATGAGTGGTATGGCTGCCTTCATAAGCCTGCCCTAGAAGTGTGGAATCGCTTACAGAAGCATTAAATAGATCGATTTGGTCGTATCGTAATTTGGCATAGTCTTTTGACAAAAGCTTGGTCAATGGCATATCTGGATTAAAGTCCGGATCGCCCAGATAGGCAGCACGGTCGGCAAAACCCCTACGCATGACCTCGGTAACCAAATGAACATAGGCGGTAGAATTGAATTCAATGGACTTCAGGTCTGCCAGTTCCATCAAGTTCATCATGGCGATCAGAGTGATGCCTCCGGAGCTAGGTGGCGGCATGCCATAAATGGTATAGTCTTTATAAGTGCCTGATACGGGTATCCGTTCAACGGCCTCATATTTTTCCAGGTCTTTTTCGGTGATGATGCCGCCATTCTCTTTCATATACCGGGCAATTTCTTGGGCGACCGCCCCTTTGTAAAATCCATCTTTTCCCCGGTCTCTTATCAATTCCAGTGTGGCGCCCAGGACAGGTTGTTTCCAGATTTCCCCAGCTTGCAAAGAGCTGCCGTCTTCATTCAAGAAATAATCCTTCAAAAAATCGGGCGATCGATCATTGGCATTGATCCCTTGGGAATCGTGAAAGAGGCCCCAAGGAAAGGGAAAACCATCTTTGGCAAGGTCAATTGCCGGTTGGAGCAGGGCAGCCCAGGGAAGTTTCCCATATTTTTGATGTGCCAGAAACAATCCGGCAACTGTGCCGGGCACCCCCACCGATTTAAGCCCTTTATGATCGGCATCCGCGTTCAGGGCACCATTCTTGTTTTGGAACATTTTTTCATTTGCGGCCAGAGGTGCTTTCTCGCGAAAATCGATGGTGGTCGCACTCCCGGTCGCATCCATATAAACGATAAACCCGCCTCCGCCGATATTCCCGGCCGCGGGATAGGTTACCGACAGCGCAAAGGCAGTCGCAATACTGGCATCGATGGCGTTGCCTCCCTTTTTCAAGATATTTATACCTACCTCGGAGGCCGTGGAATTATCTGATACCACCATGCCGTTTTTGGCATAAGTCTGTGAAAACACCAGCCCGTATTGGAGCATTCCGATGATGAGTAAAATGGGCTTGAGGGTATTGGTTGTGAATTGGATCATTGCAGTATTATTGGAAGTGGTGGATATGACTGGTCAAAAATCGAAAAACAATGAAGCGAAAATAGCTTTATTCCATGTAAGGCCACCATTTCATGATGAGAATAAATGCAGTTCGGAAGAGTTTTATAGGCTATCGATCAATTCTCAGTATAAAGCCGCGTCCGTGGATGTTATCTATTTTTATCGATTTATCTCTTTCAAGATGTTTCCGTAGATGCGAGATAAATACATTGAGACTTTTGCGGTTAAAATAGTCGTTTTTACCCCAGATATTGATCAGGATATCCTTATGACTGCATAGTTCGTTCTTCCGTTGTGCCAAATAAACCAATAAGTCGTTTTCCCGGGCCGTCAACTGGACTGAGTACCCTTGGCAATCCAATTGCTGCAGGGTACTGTCAAGTGTGTATTTTCCTATGGAATACGTTTTTGCGGTTTCCTTCTTCCGATCCGGTTCGGCCAAACGTGACAACAAAGCGTTGATCCGCACCACCAATTCTTCTTCGTCTATGGGTTTTTTGAGGTAGTCGACCGCGCCGAGCGAAAAGCCCTTTAAAACATCTATTTTCATCGAACGCGCACTTAAAAAAAGAAAAGGGAGGCCTATTTTGGATTTTTGTAGCTGGGATGCCAATTCAAAGCCATCCATGTCTGGCATCATAATGTCTAAAATCGCCAAATCGAATGCATTTTCCTCCATGAGCCGCAATGCTTCTTTTCCGTTTTTGGCCCAACTCATTTCAAGGCCTTTCATGCCAAGATATTCCTTGAGCAGATAGCCCAGGGCATTGTCATCTTCTACCAGTATGATTTTATATTTCTTTTCCATGATCGCTTAATGGTACGGAAACGGTAACCGTGGTGCCTTGACCCAAAACACTTTCAATTGATATTCTGCCGCGATGGCCTTCCACCACGCGCTTCGCATAGCTCAAGCCCAGTCCATATCCCTTCGTTTTATACAGATTGCCATTGGTTACCCGATAATATTTGTTGAATACCTTGGGCAGGTTTTTCTTGTCGATCCCAATACCGTTATCGATGATTACGATCTTTAATTTTTTCCCCTCCGTTTTGGCACTCAATTTTATGATCGGGTTTTCAGAATATTTCTTGGCGTTGTCCAATATGTTGTTGATCGCATTTTCCAAATGGTCAGCAGCCGTGTTGATATAGAATTCCCCAGGTTCCACTGCGCAGGAAAAATCAACATTTTCCAAGGAAGACAAAGCTTCGAACGCTTTGCAAATACGGGTCAAAATTGGCCTAAAATCGGTTCTGGTCAGTACGAACACTTTTTTGCCCTGTTCCAAATTGCCGATATCCAAGACCTTATCGATATGATTTTTCAACCTTTCCGTTTCTTGACGAATCAAATCTACGATAGGTTTGTCATGTGCTGTTGCGTGTTCTTCCAAAATTTTGGTCGCCAAGCCAATCGAAAAAACCGGGGTCTTTAATTCATGTGTAAGGTTGTTGATGAATTCATTGGTGGTGGTGATCAAATTGCGCTGCCAGTAAAAAGAGCGAAGAATCCAGACGACTACAAGTATTATGGCTACAAAAAAGATGAGACTTGGAATCGTGAGCCCATTGAGTTTGGATAGGAAATAGGAATTCATATCCATGAATCGCAATTCCAAAATCAAGTCGCGCTGCACCAAACCGGGAAGGTACCCTTCAAGTTCGACCGGATAAATCAGGCGGCCGTTTTCGCTGATGATGTTGGAAGGAGCACTTAAATAGGTGACCGAATCTCTCGAGAAAAGGCCATAGGAAAAATCGGCATCGATGCCGCTCAAAGCCAATTTATATTTGATGAAGTCTTTCAAGAAGAAGTTGGAGGCTTCCCGTACGCTATCAATATCAACGGTAAAGCTAGTGGAATCGTTCGTCATGGCAGAACCCATCATAAATGTGAGCTTGTTCACGCCCGCAAGTTCTTTCTTCAGGTCTTTGTTCACCAATTCTATTTTTTTGGCAAATTGCACCTTGGCCAAATTCAGACCTAACCTGAGATACTGGTATTGTATCACGAACAGTCCTAATACGGAAACGACCAGAATGATGATGAAGACGGTTCTCTTTTTGAATAACATGGCCCTAATGAACTAAAAATTATTTAATGATAGGTGAATTTAGGGTTTTGTTTATCCAATTAACCTTTCATTAATCTTTTTTGAAATCGCTTAGTTTCTCGATGTACCCAAAGCCTGTACTTTAGCGGTGAGTTAAGTTAGTTTTGATTTATGTAATGAAATACCAGATGTTGCGAGTCAACAACAGGGCCAACCGCCAAGGGTTGGCCCGTTGTTTTTAAAGTAACCAACCTTAAAACAAAAAAATGAACGCAAAACCATTCCTTACCATTACCTTAATCCTATTCATTGCTGCCGGTCGAACCTATGCACAAGGCTGTGTGGCCATCCGCCATTTTTCGTCCTGTGTCGGTTCCAGTTTGGAAAGCAACCTACTACGGCAAGGTGACGTTCAATTGGGCATGAACTATCGATATTTCAAGTCGTTTCGCCACTTCAGGGGCACGGAAGAAGAACCCGATCGGGTCGCCAACAATACAGAGGTCATCAACCATTCCCATGCTTGGGATTTTTTTGTAACATACGGTATTAGCGACCGATGGTATGCCAGCGCCACCTTGCCGACCGTAATCAATACCCGTTCTTCGCTTTATGAGCATGGACGTTTGGAACGCAACACCACATTTTCCAGAGGATTGGCCGACATTCGTTTGGGGGTGGGGTTTTGGCTGCTACAGCCCGATCTTCATCCCAATGGCAATATTGCCCTGGGATTCGGATTAAAACTACCTACCGGCAATTACAATGCAACGGATATTTTTTATAATGTCGGCCCCAATGGAGAACCGCAGGTACGTCCGGTGGACCAATCGATACAACCTGGCGATGGGGGCTTCGGTGCGACCTTGGATTTTCAGATCTACCAAAAAATTGCTGCAGATTTATTCAGTTATGCAAGTGGTTTTTACCTGTTCAACCCAAGAGAGACCAATGGTATCCGAACCTTTCGTGAGACTTTGAGCCCGATTCTTCAGAACGAGGCCATGATGTCGGTACCCGATCAGTATTCCATTCGATTGGGCTTGAGCTATAGTGCCTCAAGTCGAATTTCAACCTCCTTGGGGGCACGATTCGATTGTGTGCCTGTGGAAGATCTTATCGGCGGAAGCGAAGGGTTTAGAAGACCTGGGAATGTTTTATCGGTGGACCCCGGTATCGCCTTCATGGTCGACAACCTCTCGTTGAACCTGAATATACCTTTTGCCGTTCGCAGGGATCGGCCCCAAAGCGTTACCGATCTTCAAACCCAATTGGCAACCGGAGAACCCAGAAATGGGGATGCAGCTTTTGCCGACTATGTAATCAATTTTGCGATCTCCTATCGATTGCCCAAGGGGAGGGTAAAAATAGATCCAATCTTACCCGAATCGGATATAAACAATAATTAAATAATGTCATAACCGTGAAAGGAAATACCGGACTGGTTAGTTCTAAAGCAAGGTATGTCTTGAGCTATTCGCCATGATCTCCTACCGGTTCTGGGATTTCTTCCTGGCCCTTGCTGTTCCATCTGATCACAAAAAAATTCAAGGTATCCTTGCCGGTATTTGTAAGTCCGTGCATTTCCCATGGCTTAACGTAAAGCAGATCTCCGGTATTTGCCACTATCGATTCGCCATTTAGACTCCAATCGCCTTTGCCCTTCGTGACCAATAAAAATTCTTCCTCATAATGTCGATGGGCAGGATGAAGGGCTTCCCCTGGCAAAACCTCGGTCAGTGCTGTGAACATACGTTCGGTACCATGGGTACGTGTTTCAAAGTCGGTATAGATGTCCATCGTGCCCCATTTACCATCGAGGTGTTTCGCCTTTGCCCTTTCGAATATGGTCGTTGCAATTGAAGTGTCATCCAAATGGGGTTCGGCAGTTGAAATCCCAAAATAATAGCCAAGGCCCAATAAGCAAAGAGCGCCTAAGAATACATATAATAATTTCATGCCGATCGATTTATAATACCAAAAGGTATTACAAAAAGAGCAATTGGCCATAGTCCAGGATTGAGGTAAACATGAAAGACGGTAAAAAAGGAAAGATTGATGGATCCAGATCAGTTCTGGGATCGCAGGTTGCGATAACCCCCTAAAATAGATTTGATTTTCGAGGCATAAAGACCATAACCGATCACCATTATCGTTACCCCGGCAAAGCAGAGGTTGAGTATCAAAACGAGGTCGAGAAAGGTTGCCATAAAACGAATATAATGTCCTTGAAAACAAGCTTGAATCAAAAATAAGATATGGGTTTCTGTTCACCAATTAAAATGTATGTATGGTAAGAAAATTGGTATAAATGGTCGGATTGCTATTTTCGGGCAACCTTTCATCGGAATAAATCGGTGAAAAGCGGTCCACTATGCAGCTAGCTGATACGTGAAATGGCAGAGCGATGAGTAGTTGGGCATCAAAGTGCGCCTTTACGGCGCTAGACCAAGCTAGTGAATGGCCACTGCAGGAGCTTCGAAGAGCTGAATTTGATCTTGCAACCTTTTAATGACCATGTTCATCATGCGCTTATTGAGCGCGGAGGAGTTGGCGATATAGGTTTGGTATTCCTCCACGGTGAACTGCCCGATAACGATTCCTTTGAGCGCATTTCGAAACTTGATGTCTTTCTGGATGGCATTTTCAATAAAATCGATGCGCTTTTGCAGTATGAGCTCGTGAAAACTGTTTTTGTGTTTTACGATGTAGTTCGCAAAGGCTGCCAACAAAAGGTCGTTCTGCAACTTGATGATCGGCCGCAGGGTCGCATTTTGGAAGTGCTCATCACGACTCATATTTTCGGTAAGTTTTGCGGAGGAGATGATGGGACGGATGGCCAAGAGATTTTGGGATCGATCGCTCATAAAATTGGTTTTTATAAAGATAGGGAATAGGAGGCAGGGCAATTTTATGAACGTCGGGAGTTTTTAACGGGTTTATGAACATTTAAACAAAGCATTTATCCTTCAAAGGATTTCATCTTCACACTTCACATCTTGATGCTATTCCTGCGCTCGTATAGGCAAATCAATTTTTGGTTTACTCTTTTTAAGCAATAATTTGTTCGGAAAAAATAGAATAGTGACGATTTTGTACACTCCAATTTTTGGGATCTTCAAATATTGGCAAAATAGTGTGTAGTTTGTTCCAATAGTTCACCTTGTTTCGTACATTGAAGGCTGAAAACCAATAAATAACCCCTTTATGAAAAAACGGTACATTGCTATAGTTTGTCTTCTTTCCATTAATATCGGGTCATACGCCCAAACTGCCGAAGATTCTCTGATCGTGTTAAATAAGCTTAAGCAGCAAGTACAGGAAAAAGTACAGTCTCGGGCCAAAATGGCGCAGGTGATGGTCGATAAAATTTTCAGTTTTTCCGAGTTGGGTTTTCAAGAAGTGGAAACCTCCAAGTATGTCACCGAAATACTAAAAAAGAATGGGTTTGAAATAGAATATGGCATTGCCGGTGTACCTACGGCTTGGTGGGCAAAATGGGGTTCCGGAAAACCGGTCATTGCCTTGGGCAGCGATATCGATTGTATCCCTAAGGCGTCGCAAAAACCGGGCGTCGCTTATCATGATCCCATTGTGGAGGGTGCACCTGGCCATGGAGAAGGCCATAATTCCGGAATTCCCCTGAACGTTATCTCGGCGCTTTCCGTCAAGGAAATCATGGAAAAGGAAAAGATTAAAGGCACATTGATCATTTGGCCTGGCGTGGCCGAAGAACAATTGGGCACAAAAGCCTATTATACGAGGGATGGTTATTTTGACGATGTTGACCTTTGCATTTTCACCCATGTTTCCGATAATTTGAGTGTTTCCTACGGTCCTTCATGGGGGACTGGTTTGATTTCTGTCTTATACACTTTTGATGGGGAATCAGCCCATTCCGCCATGGCGCCATGGCGGGGTCGCAGTGCTTCGGATGCTGTGGAATTGATGAACATAGGGTGGCAATACGGTCGGGAACACCTGCACCCATTGGGCAGATCACATTCGGTAATCACCAATGGAGGAGACCAACCCAATGTGGTGCCCTCCAAAGCTTCCATTTGGTATTACTTCAGGGAAATAACCTATCCTAAAATCATGGAAGTGTACGAACGGGCCAATGAAATCGCCAATGGTGCGGCCTTGATGACCAGAACCGTCATGACCAAGAGGGTATTGGGCAGCGCATGGCCCATGCATTTCAATAAGACCATGGCAGAAACCATGTATGGCAATATTGTAGCGGTAGGTTTGCCCCAATGGAGCGAGGAAGATCAAATGCTCGCAAAAGCGGTGCAAAGGGAAGTAAAATCCCCCAAAGATACTACGGGCTTAGCGGTTAAATTGGATTCAATAGGACTACCCGTGTTGGAACCCATCAGCGGAGGATCGGACGATATTGGAGATATTTCTTGGAAGGTGCCAACCATTACATTGCGTTATCCTTCCAACATTCCAGGACTTCAAGGGCATCATTGGTCCAATTCCATAGCGATGGCCACGCCTATCGCGCATAAAGGTGTGGTTGCCGGGGCCAAGGTCGAAGCGATGACCCTTTTAGACTTGTTTTTGAAACCTGAACTGGTACAGCAAGCCTGGGATTATTTTAAAACGGAACAAGCATCCAAGCAAAAGTACATTCCCATGGTCTCGGACAGTGATTCGCCGGCAATTTATCTCAATAAAGAGATTATGGATACCTACGCTCCGCAGTTGAAACCATTTTATTATGACGAAAAAAAATACGACAGCTATTTGGAACAATTGGGGATCAGCTATCCCACTTTAATAAAAAAAGAATCAAATACCCCGACCTCAGGTAATTAGTTTAACGGTCGTTGAATTTTTCGTTCCCATGGAAATCAAAGGTGAGAAACATTATTTAATGCGCAGTGGCTGGCTCAGGGCCGCCATTTTAGGGGCCAATGATGGCATCTTATCCACCGCGAGTATTATCATAGGGGTAGCGGCGGCCTCGGATGTTCGTGAACCCATCGTTCTTGCGGGCGTGGCCGGTCTGGTGGCCGGTGCCTTATCCATGGCAGCAGGAGAATATGTTTCCGTAAGTTCCCAGACCGATATTGAAAATGCAGATCGTAACAGGGAAATTGGTGAATTGGCTGCGATGCCAGAAGCTGAATTGCAGGAACTTGCCATGATTTATGAAAGAAGGGGCCTGAAACAAGAATTGGCATTGGAGGTTGCCGTACAGTTGACCGCGCATAATGCGCTGGAAGCACATCTTAGGGATGAACTGGGCATCAATGAAATGACCCGTGCGAAACCGCTGACTGCCGCATTGGCATCTGGGGCGGCCTTTATTTTTGGGGGTATATTGCCTGTTCTTGCTGCTTTGGTAATTCCCGTTCCGAAAATGATCTATTTGCAGTATGCCCTCGCCATGCTATTTTTGCTCATTTTGGGCACTGTAGCAGCCAAAGCGGGCGGTTCAAATATTACCAAAGCGGTAATCAGGATTACTTTCTGGGGCACGGTAGCTATGGGCGTGACCGCTTATATCGGCCACCTGTTCGATGTAAATATGGCTTGATAATGAAAGCACAAGCCATGTACTGCAATAAATAGTATTGCGAACCGCGTCCAAGGGTTGATCGATCTTATTGATGAAGCGCTGAAGAATACAAGAAAATAATCATTTTTGGGATTGATAACCTGTCGACAACATGCCATTATCAATAAGCTTGTTGTTGCTATTATTACGGTATTTCGAACGTCGCCAAATGAAATGATTATTCGAACCAAAGAGCAAACGAACCAGCATGCCGTAATCCCATGAATATTTTTTACCTTGAAAAGAAATTTAAATCAACGCCCATACCCGATGAAAAAACAGCTACTCTTGCTCCTTTTGACCACAATGCCCTTTTTACTTGGCGCGCAGACCATGACCGCCGAAAAGCTTTGGCAGTTGAACCGTATTTCTGGTATAGGCCTGTCAAATGATGGCCAAGCGGTAATCTATTCCAGTCGGACCTACGATATTGATGCCAATTCGAGCTCGGCCAAAACTTACCAAATTCCATTGAATGGAGGAGCGGCTACTGAAATAAACGATTTGGCGACTATTTACAACGACCCGAAGATAGATCCTTCTGGAAGGTACAAGATCATGACCGAATCGGCCAAGGTAAAGCCCGTTACTGGCAAGGACCATTACCCTAACCTCGACAAATCGGAGGTGTATATCTATGAAAATCTGAATTATCGCCATTGGGATACTTGGGAAGACGGTTCCTACAACCATATCTTCCTGAAAGACCTCAATGTAGAATCAGCAAAACCTGTTGATCTAATGGAAGGCGAACCCTTTCATTGTCCGTTAATGCCCTTCGGCGGTTCGGAAGATTATGTTTGGAATACCGATGGCACACAGGTCGTGTACGTCGCGTTGAAGCAAGTCGGAAACGAATACGCCACAAGCACCAATACCGACCTTTACGCCTATGACTTGGAAACGCGGGTAACGGTCAATTTAACCGAAGAAAATAAGGGTTACGATACACAGCCTTCTTTTTCCAAAGAGGGCACCTTGGCCTGGCTGCAAATGGACGAGCCGGGATACGAGTCGGACAAGAACGATATCGTGATGCGCAAAGGAAATGAACAAACCAACCTCACCGAACACTGGGACGGTACGGTAAACGCTTTTCGATGGAGCAACGATGGAAAAAAAATCTACTTTATTGCCCCTGTTTCGGGCACCATCCAGCTGTTTGAACTGACACTGCCCAAGAAGGGATTGGCCGATATCCGTCAAATCACCAATGGCCAGTGGGACGTTACCAGCATGGTAGGCCAATCGGGAAATACCATGGCCGTGACCCGGACCGATATGAACCATGCGGCCGAAATCTATTCCGTGAACCTTAAAAATGGGGACATGGTGCAGTTGACCCATGTCAACGACGCGGTGTATACGAGCCTCAAAATGGGCAAAGTTGAAAAAAGAATGGTACCCACCACCGATGGCAAGGAATTGCTGAGTTGGGTGATTTACCCTCCGGATTTCGATCCTTCGAAAAAGTATCCCACCCTGCTGTATTGCCAGGGCGGCCCCCAATCGGCCCTGACCCAATTTTATTCCTATCGATGGAATTTTCAGCTGATGGCGGCCAAGGGTTATATTGTGGTGGCGCCCAACAGAAGGGGCATGCCGGGCCATGGGGTAGCATGGAATGAACAGATCAGTGGCGATTGGGGCGGTCAAAACATAAAGGATTATCTGGTCGCTATCGATGCCGTGGCACAGGAGCCATTCGTCGATAAAAATCGTTTGGGTTGCGTGGGAGCGAGCTATGGGGGCTACTCGGTCTTTTATTTGGCAGGGGTTCACGACCATCGATTTAAGTCGTTCGTGGCCCACGACGGTATATTCAATACCATAAGTATGTACGGCACCACCGAAGAATTGTTTTTTGTGAACAAGGACTTGGGCGGACCTTACTGGCAACAACCGACACCGAAGGCATATACCAATTTCAATCCCATCAACCAGGTGAACCAATGGGACACCCCCATTTTGATCATTCAGGGAGGCAAGGACTATAGGGTACCGATAGGGCAGGGGTTAGAAGCCTTCCAAGCAGCCCAGTTAAAGGGCCTCAAGAGCAAGCTGCTCTTTTTTCCCGAAGAGAACCACTGGATCCTTAGTGCCCAAAACGCCATCATATGGCAAAATGAATTTTTTAAATGGTTAAATGAAACCTTGGATTGAGCCATTCCATTGGGAATGCATCAGGTAGGACATGACAAAATAATAATTTCAAATCAAAAACAGCTCATCAATTCCAAAGATACATATGATAAGAAAGGTACTTTTTGCAATGCTAGTATTAGGCTCCGCCGCTGCCCCCGCGCAGGAGCAGAAGGAAGAACCAAAACCGATACCCGAACCCCAGGTATTCGTGACCAACCATCAGATCGACAATGGGGGTAAAATAATTCGCTATAAGGCCACAGCCTCAGAAACCTATTTAAAGGGCAAATCCGATGAACCGGAGGCTTCCATCTGGACGGTTGCCTATACACAAGAAGGTTTGACCGACCTGAGCAGGCGTCCCGTTACTTTTGTTTTTAACGGTGGCCCGGGATCGGCTTCGGTCTGGTTGCACATGGGCCTGCTCGGACCGGAACTGGTAAAGGTCGATTCCGATGCCAAAAATGACGATGGAGCGGCACCTTATAAAATGGCACCCAATTCCCAAGGTATATTCGATTTGACCGACCTGGTCTTTATCGATCCAGTGGGTACCGGCTACAGCAGGGTTATCGGCAAAGGGAAGGTGGAGAACTATTGGGGCCTTGTGGAAGACGCTTCTTCCGTAGCGCAGTTCATGCGACAATGGATCACCGACAACAAGCGTTGGATGTCGCCAAAATATATCGCCGGCGAAAGTTTCGGTACCACAAGGGCCGTTGCAGTAGCCCATACACTTGAAGAAGGAGGCCAGAACATGGCCTTGAACGGGCTTATCCTGATATCCCAGGCCTTGGACTATGCGGGGTCGACCTCGGAGAACGACAATATCACCTCCTTTCTTACCTACTTGCCGAGTATGGCCGCCACGGCATGGTACCACAAGAAGGCGGGCCAAGGAAAATCACTGGAAGCCTTTGTGGAAGAATGCCGACAATTTACCTATGATGTTTATGCACCGGCATTATATCGTGGAAGCCTGCTGACCAAGGAAGAAAAAATCCAGCTTGCCAAAAAATTGTCTTATTTCACGGGCTTGTCTGAAGCCTATATTTTTCAATCTGATCTTCGGATATTGGTACCCCGGTTCCAAAAACAGCTGTTGGCCGATCAAGGGCTGGCCGTAGGGCGGTTGGATGGCCGATTTATGGGAAATGAAATCGATAAGGTGTCTGAAGCCCCCCATTTGGGCGATGCCTCCGATTATCAGGTAAGTGCAGCCTTTACGGCGGCCTTGAATTATTACTATGCTTCCAAATTGGAGGTGAAGATCGACAGGCCCTATATCACCTCCAATGAGGAATTGGGCGGGAAATGGCGCTGGCGCCCGGTGCCCGACGGTAAATACTGGGAACCTTCAGCGGTAAACGTGGCACGACAGCTTGGGGAGACCATGCGCAGAAATACACAGATGAAGGTAATGGTCGCCGCAGGATATTACGACTTGATCTGTCCCTTTTTCGATACCGAATATACCTTTTCCAGAAATGGGATTGCCACGGAACGGGTAAAGACCGTTTATTTTGAAGGAGGTCATATGATGTACATCCACGAACCCGATTATCTTAAATTGATGGGCGATATACGTACCTTTTTTTCGGAATGACTTTAGATTTCTTTGTGTGAAAAAGATGGAGCCACCGTTGACCGGTGGGCCGAATAGAAAATGGAGGAATGATTCGATTCTTTAGATTATCGAAGCTATTTCATGCCGTGGCATGATCAAGGGTCTGGTAGACCTTTGGCTGAAATACCCGCTTGCGGCTTTCTCCAAAATTCAAACAGAAACCATGATTAAGTTTTTTCGAAGCATTAGATTTGATTCAATGGAGAAAAACAAAACAGGCAGGTACTTCAAATATGCTGTTGGGGAAATAGTTTTGGTGGTCATCGGTATCCTGATCGCCTTGCAGATCAACAACTGGAACGAAAGCAGAAAGGCCAGTATTCAGGAAGCAAACTTCTTGTCAGACCTGCTTGGTGATTTAGAAAAAGATGAAGCCAAACTCGCTGACCTAAACCACTTTTACTTGAAAAGAATTGACTATTTGGATACCCTTTTAACCTATTTACGGAACCCGAAAAGATCTATGGGCATCGAGAAATTCGGCATGTACGTGGAGCCTATCTATCGTGTTGACAATGCCCCAAATTACAGTACCACATTTGAATCGGCAAAGACTTCCGGGGCCTTCAACAACTTCAAAAAAAAGGAATTGATGAAAGAACTTACTCAATATTATGCAGACTTTCTGAATATGGAAGCTATTATCGTTTCGATCAGGTTCAATGTAGAGAATAAATTTTAACCCTTAATGTATACCATCCCTGAAAGCTATATGAACGCGAAGACCGGAGCCTTGGTAATTTCGAAAGACAATGACAATAGATTTTTCAGTAAAATTGGTGCGATTACAGACCATAGGAACTTGATTATCGACTATGATAAGATTTTACAGGATCCCAGATTTGAATCTTACCTTATAGGCGATATGGGCAGGACATTCAGCTTGATGGACCAGATCAAAACTAGGAAGGAGAATATTATGCGCATCCAAGAACGGATATCGTATGCTGAGTAGCTGCTTCCGCACTTCAAGTGTCATCCGCCGTTCATGTTCGATGAAAAAGCTTTGTTTTTGGCTTATTTTAGATAAAAAAATTATCATCCATAGCCATCACGGATCTAGTTCTCAACATTAAAACCGAAAAAAATCAGATCATGAAAGTTAAAGTATGCCTGGTTCAGGACAGTCCGGTTTTCTTCGACAAGGAGAAGTCCCTTAACAAACTGGAACAACTCACCAAACAGTATGCTGCACAAGGTTGTGAATTGATCGTATTTCCGGAATCGTTCCTTCCCGGATACCCTAGGGGATTTTCTTTTGGGGCAAAGATCGGCAGCCGGACCGATGCGGGAAGGAAGCTTTATGCCGAATACCGAAACCAAAGCATTGATCTAGAAAGTGAGGAATTAAAAAGACTTGAAAAACTGGCCCATTCTGAAAAGGTTTATTTGGTCATCGGGATTACCGAGAAACAGCACATCAATGGCAGTTTATACTGTTCCATGATCTATATTTCCCCCACCGATGGACTGTTGGGGGTACATAGAAAAATCAAGCCTACGGGAACCGAGCGGACCGTTTGGGCGGAAGCGGACGGGGCCTCGTTGGTGACCTTTCAAACTAAGATCGGCAAACTGGGCGGACTCATCTGCTGGGAAAACTATATGCCCTTGGCACGCATGGCCATGTACCAAAAAGGGGTCGAAATTTATATAGCTCCCACGGCCGATGCCAGGGAGGCATGGACCGCCACCATGCAGCATATCGCTCTGGAAGGCAGGTGCTTTGTATTGGGCTGTAATCAGTATTTTACCAAGTCGATGGTTCCTAAGCGTTTCAAAACCTTGGTGGAGGATGAACCCGAAACGATGTGTCGGGGTGGAAGTGTTATCGTTTCCCCTTTAGGTAAAATCATAGCGGGACCCTTATTTGATAAGGCAGGGGCATTGATCGCGGAGCTCGATCTGGAGGAAATCGCTTTAAGCAAACTTGATTTTGATGCGATTGGCCACTATGCAAGAAACGATATTTTCCAATTCAAGGTGCCAGACCAGCCAGAAACGGGCCTTGAAAAATCAAAGCATAAAAAAATGTAGGTTCGGTCGTTGCGCCATTCCATTTTAAAATACACCGACAAGTCGGGTTATTTACTTACCAAAGTCAAAACCTATAATCCAAGCTCAAGAGAAAATATCTTGGCAATAGTCGATACGATGCACTATAACTGCCCGTATCGCTAATGTTCAGTGTTGAAAAAGTATCATTGTTGAATAAATTGCTACACACAAGTTTGAGCTTAAGCTTGTTTTTCAGAATGTCGTATCGTGCGCTCAAATCCGAGAAAAAGGTTGACTTATTTCCGGCTAGGCTTCCGAAGTAATACCGCTCATTTTCAATTTCAACGCTTATTTTTTCTGTAAGGCTAAAGTCGAGGTCAAAAAACGAATAATTGTTGGTATTTCGGTTTTTCTCGGACACCGTTACCACCGATTCGGACCAGGTGGTACCGATATGAAAATCGATAAAACCATTGAAAGCAGATCGGAGTTCCCCTCCGTAACTATATGTTTTCGAGATCACGGGGCGAAGACTCGAAGCATTGACGATGTTCTGCAACGCATTGCTTGAATAGGAGAGGTTGATTTTAAAGTTTGAGGAAATCTTTTCGATGAATTTGTCGATGCTCAGATCAAAGGAATAGAATTCCCTGTCATTCAATTTTAACGGGCTGTACACCAAATAGTTGGCCTGAACAATTGTATTACTTGAGATGTAATCATGGTCTTTGTTATATAGAAAAGAGGAATTTACCAAAAAAGAATCACTCCAATTGCCCAGTACGTAATTCGTTAAAAAGATACTGCCACGGAACTGTTCAAAAGCGCCAAAGCCCCTTCTGAAATTCCTATAGTTACTTAGAAGATATCCCTGATACAGTTGTTCAAAAGGTAGATTCACCGTACTGTACTTATAGGTGGATAAAATCCTATTTTTTTGATTGACTTGCCATGACAATCCCAGACTGGGGATTGCGTTTATCGGGTTTGATGCATCGGTGGTGTTCTCATGGATCACACTGACCTGATATTGGTGCAATTCCAGACCTGACCTGAACGACACGCTTTTTAAAGAATATTTGTACTGGGCCTTCAGATAAAGATCCGTTAAATCGTATGTCAGGCGATTCTTGAAGTCGCTGCCCGCATCATACCGATTGTTCATGCTATCCGAAAAAATCAGATCACTGGTCAAGTGATTTCTTTTTTGGGCAAAACCCGCCCTTAGGTTTAAGTTGCTTTTCGGCGAATTGATAAAATATGATCCTTCCAAACCAAAAAATCGCATTTGGTGACTGCTGTTTTGTGCTGCCAGATCAATGCCGTTTAGTTCCGGGAACAAATCTTCATAGAGGAAGGTGTCGACCGTATAATCTTGTGGCTTTACATCAAAAATGTACCTGCCCGTTATTTGGAGAGCCCTTCCTTCATTGATCTTTTTGGTATAGGTAAGTCTTTGATCTGTATATTTTGTGCGGTTTTTTAAGCTTTCAAGAATGGATTCCTCATTGAAAAAAAGAATGGCATTGTTGTTGAAACGCCCAAAATTGTAGCGTCCGACATATTCCATTTGGGCCTTCTTGCCTATATTGTAGAGGGCGTCCCATTTCCCGGATCCAGCCAAACCGTTTTTTCTTAAGGCATAGTTTTCAGAATTGACAAAACTGTCGGGTGGCAATATGAAGGTCTCCAAACTGTTTTGAAAAAGCGTGTTCTCATCAGTAGTCAAAAAAAACAGGCCTTTGATTTTTAAATCTTTGTTCGGATTATATATTCCGTTCAAAGAGGCCAATTCGGCATTGTTGAAGAGATGTCGGCTTTCTTTCAATGCAGGGCTATTTTCTCCAATGGCCACCATATTTTGTGCACTTTCGCCATCTCCGATATAGTTCACGTCATTTAATAGATCGGGATACAAGATCTGATAGATATCACCGATGGCATCACTGCCATTGTTGTTGAGATTGCCAAAAAAATAGTACTTCGTTTTGTCCTTAAACGAAATAAGGTTCAATCTATTTTCATAAAACTGTTCGGTACCATACCCAAAAGTGGCATTTCCGAAAAGGGTAGACTTTTTATCTTCCTTTAAAATGATGTTCAGTGCCACTTCGTCGCTGTCTTCGATATTTTTTAATAGAGCGTTGTCGGAATAGTGTTCCAGGATTTCAACTTTATCCATCACCCCGGCATTTAGGTTTTTTGTGAGGAGTTTGTAACCTTTCTCGAAAAGATCATCCCCTTCGACCATTACTTTTGCAATATTTCGACCCTGCACCTGGATTGACCCGTCATTGGCCACTTCTATTCCGGGTAATTTCTTTAGCACATCCTCGACGACCTCTTCCCTTCCATCGGTAAAGCTGTCCACGTTGAACGTAATGGTATCTTTTTTGACAAGGATGGGTACCTCGGCGTTGACCACAACTTCACTCAAAGCAAAGGGTTCGGGAGTTAAAATAAAATCTTTGACAATTTTGGTTTGGGTCTCTACGCTATCGATAAGGAGGGTAATTTGTTCCTTTCGAAAAGACAAACTGCTGACATTCAAAATGTAAGCGCCCGGCTTTTCGAGAAATATGCGGTAATATCCTGCTCCATCGGTATAGGCATAGGAAAGAACCCCGGTATTATTTTCTTTTTGCACAAATATATTCGCATCTTGAATGGGGTTGTT
Source organism: uncultured Flavobacteriaceae bacterium (assembly GCA_963710535.1). Lineage (GTDB taxonomy): Bacteria > Bacteroidota > Bacteroidia > Flavobacteriales > Flavobacteriaceae > Pelagihabitans. The sequence continues at coordinate 218,848 of CAVQAW010000008.1, read as the reverse complement.
CAAGGAATCTTTTACCGTTCCTTCTATGGTAGTTTGCGCTTTCCCTGACAAAGCGACAAGGATTGAAAAAAGGCAAGAAAGAAGGAGTTTTTTTTCCAACATATTTTAATTGTGGGAGCCGATTGGGATATTCAACATAGCCATTATCCCGGGGTTCGGCCATAGTCAATCTTTTGAATCAAAAATTTCCAAAGACTTCTGGGTGGTGATTTGTATATCGATTTCCCTTGGTAGCCTCGACTTGGCTTTTTTGTAAAATTTATCGGAAAACGACCGCTGGATCTCTACATATTCCGACAATGAAATGGCTTTGGTCGTCTTCAAATCGGGGGTTATTTCCAAGTTGGACTTGGTGATGGAACGCAATAAAAATTGCACTTCACCGCTGTCATCCTTGGCATTGATGATCAAACCGGGCAATCCTTGCAACTTCCATGGACCGGAACTAATGGGAATATCATAGGTGAACCACACTGTGTATGTTCGCCCCCTGAACAAGGCTTTGGCCTCCTGACAGTTATAGGGACCAATTTTTTTAAGGGCATCCGTAATTTTCCATGCGATCGGGGTGATTTTTTCTTTGACCAAATAAGCTTGTTTGTCAAGGAAAGGGGCTCTTGAAAACATGCTGTCCAAAACCTTATCCGTATAGGTATAACTTCCTATGCTATCCATTGCATGCAGGTCGATCGTTATTTCATATTCGGTATCAACCTTGGGTTCCCCTATGGGCTTTCCCCATAAGAACAGCGATTTATCGTTGGATAGCAGCAGGGTGGATCTATATTGTGCAAGATCACCCAGACTTAGAAAAAAATCATACTCCACCTTCAAAACCGCGTTTTGAGGATAAACATATGCCCCTAGAATAAGCGAGGCCAAAACGATCAATGTCGATTTCATCATATGAATAATTTTAATAGCGGTAAAACCATGAAAAATGGTTTTACCGCATTGTTAAACCGGAATCTCTATTTAATTCCTTCCATGAGTTGGGCCCTCAATTTTTTTATGGCTTTTACGATTTCACCACAAGGAATTCCGCCCACGGTTGCCGAAGCCTCCACAAAGTTGGAATCTATGCCAAGCCTGACCTTCACAGTAATCGAAACTTCGCATAATGCCTCGTTGGCATCTACGATGTTGATCATGTCCGCTAGAGTATCTTCATTGAAGTTGATCAGCTCCGTTTCGGAGGTGAAATTGAACTCAAAGTTCTGGGTTGCCGTTTCGGATCGAATTTCAATGGCCAGTTGGGCAACCTGATTTTCCATGCTAACATTTTGTACATGGTCGATGTTTGATCCCATATCGGTATTGGCTGTCATTGTATATCCAACCATGGCAATTAATAAGGTAAATACTACTTTTTTCATCATCTGTATTGTTAAGGTTTATTATTATTTAAATTCATCTCTAAGGGCTGCAATGGCCTGACGCATTTTTTTTGCGAGACTTGCATCACAACGTCCTTTTACTGTAATGGTGGCCACAAAGGTTCCAAATTCGGCTGAACCTACAGTCCCGGAAGCACTAATGGTGCATACCGCTGAGGAAAGCAAGAGCATATTTGAATGGGAAACTACTTCGGAATCCTTTACTTTTTCCAAAAAGAAAGGCTTGATCTCCATAAGAGACGTTCCTGGGCCAGGCCTATTGCCATAGCTCAAAACGCTGACAAAAATTGACAGACAACATATAATGGTTTTCATAAATTAATTATTACTTGTTATGACCTACTCTGTTATGTGGGCTTTTCGGTTTCCGCCATGTTCATCATCAGATATTGCGCACCTATCTGATTTTGTTTTGGCAAGATAAATTGGGCCACTGCATTAGTCATGCATGGCAATGCGATGGTACGGAATAACCTTGGGATCGCGTGTAAAATGAAGTGTTTGAGACCGGGAACTAGTAATAAATCGGAATAAAATGGAAATGTGCCGGGCAGGAGCCGGACTTGTGAAATTTTGGAAAGGGGGGGAGTGGCTTGGACCGATGTAGGCGTTCCAATAGACATTGATCGATCACATTTTTGGGATCAATTTCAATGGCTGTGTTGGATTCATATCGCCAAAAAGTGGGCGACCGTGATGACTATGATTTGTAGTATGGTGTTTCGCTTTAGGCGTGTTTAATTCAAGGGTCAACGCAATCGCCTTAAGCCCGATTAACGCAACTTGGGATATTCTTCGGGGTAGGCCTCATGCATGATCTTGTAGACCTTCTCAAATATGTCTTCGGCATTCGGCTTTGAAAAATAATCCCCATCACTGCCGTAGGCCGGTCTGTGCGCTTTGGCCGTCAAGGTTTGCGGAGCGCTGTCCAAATAGGCATAACCGCCTTGTTTTTCTACGATTTCATTAAGCAGATAGGCGGCGCAACCTCCAGGAACATCTTCATCGATAACCAACAATCTATTGGTCTTCATCACGCTTTTGACGGTATCATGACGGATGTCGAAGGGCAATAAGGTCTGTGCATCGATTACCTCCGCGTCAATGCCCACTTCCCGCAGTTCTTCCGCTACTTGCGAAACGATTCTTAAGGTAGACCCGTAGGAAACCAGAGTGATATCACTGCCTTCCTTCAAGGTCTCCACGACTCCGATCGGGGTGCAAAATGTGCCCAAGTTATTGGGCAGGGGTTCTTTTAGACGATATCCGTTCAGGCTTTCGATGACCAATGCCGGTTCATCGCTTTTCATGAGGGTATTGTAAAAACCTGCAGCCTGGGTCATGTTTCTGGGGGAGAGGATATACATACCCCTGAGTAAATGTATCAGTCCGCCCATGTGTGAACCGGAATGCCAAATGCCTTCCAATCGGTGTCCCCTTGTGCGTACGATCAAAGGAGCTTTCTGTTTGCCGGAAGTGCGGTAACGCAAACAAGCAAGATCGTCGGTGAGGGTGGGCATCGCATAAAAGATATAATCCAAGTATTGAATTTCGGCGATGGGCCTTAGCCCTCTTAGCGCCATGCCGATGCCTTGCCCGATAATGGTGGCTTCCCTTATTCCCGTATCCGTCACCCGAAGTTCCCCATATTTTTTCTGGAGGCCTTCCAAACCTTGGTTCACGTCGCCTATGGCACCGCTATCTTCCCCAAAGACTACTGTTTCCGGATATTTTTGGAACAATCGATCAAAGTTGTCCCTGAGAATGATTCGACCATCTACCTGCTCAGAACTGGAATCGTATGACGGTGCAATGGCAGTGATGTTGGTGGCCCTGTTGGGCAGTTCACTATAGAGGTTATTGCTGAATTTGGGCTGGGTCTGAAGCAAAAATTGATCGATCCAGTTTTTGATGGCCATTTTTTCCTCGGTCCGACTGCCGATCAGATAACGCAACGATTTTCTGGCAGCAATGGCCAAGTCTTTCTTCAAAGGTTCGTCAATGGCAATAAGATCGTTTTTTATTTTGGTCAGAAACGCACGGTTCTCACTTTTTAGGGCTGCTTGTTCTATATAAGTTACCAATTTTTTCTTAAGGGGAAGGTGTTCGGCCAAATATTCCGACCAAGCCTCCTTTTTGGCCATCCTCACCTCATTTTTTATTCGTTTCTCGATGGCTTGCAGTTCCTCATCGGTCGCGATTCCTGAATCGATGATCCATTCCCTGAACCGCTTGTTACAATCGTTCTCGGCCTCCCATTCGAGTCGTTTTGAATTTTTGTATCGTTCGTGAGATCCGGAGGACGAATGCCCTTGGGGCTGTGTGAGCTCGGTCACATGAATGATCACGGGTACATGTTCTTCGCGGGCAATGTCGGCCGCGTTGGAATATACGTGCATCAGGGCGGTATAGTCCCAACCATTTACCTTGATCAATTCATATCCCGGGCTGTCCTCATCACGCTGAAAGCCGCTTAAAACCTCGGAAATATCTTCTTTGGTGGTATGATATTTTGCCGGAACCGAAATCCCGTAACCATCATCCCAGATACTGATGACCATAGGTACTTGAAGGACGCCACCGGCGTTGATGGTTTCCAAGAACATGCCTTCGCTGGTGCTGGCGTTGCCGATGGTACCCCAGGCCACTTCGTTGCCATTGACCGAGAATTTGTCGGCTTTGATATCCTTTAAATTGCGATATAATTTAGAAGCCTGGGCCAGGCCCAACAACCTTGGCATTTGTCCAGCAGTACAGGAAATGTCGGCGCTGCTGTTCTTTTGTTTGGTGAGGTCTTTCCAGCTGCCATCTTCGTTCAGGCTGTAGGTGAGAAAATGGGCACCCATCTGTTTCCCAGCGCTCATGGGCTCTTTTTCGATATCGGTGGTTGCGTAAAGGGCATGGAAGAAATCTTTCGGTTTCAAGAGGTCTAAGGCCATCATAAAGGTTTGGTCCCTGTAATAGCCGCTTCTGAAATCCCCGTCTTGAAATGCACGGGCCATTGCCAATTGGGGCAGTTCCTTCCCATCACCAAAGATGCCGAATTTGGCCTTTCCCGTAAGTACTTCCTTTCTCCCGATCAGGCTACATGTCCGGCTCAGCACGGCTATTTCATAATCGTGTAAGATCTGCAACTTAAAATCCTGAAAAGAAATATCGCTACTGGTCTTGGAAGAAATGTTCATTAAGGCCTATTGATTTGCACAAAAATATCAAATCAAAACTGTTTATGCAACCGACAGGCGGCCATTTTACTTCAAAATAATGTAATAATAACTACAGATAATTATATATTCTTTAACCACACCCACCTAAAATCACTGTTTTTTAGGAATATGTTATTTTTAAAACCACTCCCTTGTAAACAATCCAATGAGGGTTTTGGGGCTGACGGTAATGATAAACCTTATTTTTTCCCCATAATTGGGCTGGGCTACTTCCCAGCCATTATTTGAATATACCGGAAAGTACAATTCAAAATAATCGGTGACCAAATTGAGGCGTACCCCGGAGTCATAAACGAATTTTCCCTCAAACCCACGATTTTTTACAAAGCCCGCATCACCATAAAGCTCGATCCACCGCCATATATTGAAACTGGTATTGACCGTGGCGATCCAATCGTTCGAAAAGCGATACTGCTCATCCAGAATTGATTTGAACCCCCCTTCGGCGATAATGATCTGTTGACTGTATATACCTGAATCCTCGGACCTTCCGAGGTAGTCATAGTCAAAAAGATAATCCGTCGGCCTATCGAGGGCGAAACTAAAAAAATCGTCATTGGTTTTGTTCCTCAGGAATTTACCCGCAAAAAACCTAAGGTTGAACTGTCGATTGCTTTCAAAAAGTTTGCGGTATTCAAACTCGAAGACCAATTTGGTGAACTTGCTCGATTGTTGAAAATCGATGAACCAGGATCTATAATCTATGATATGGTTGTCAACATCGATGTACCTCGCATTGAATACGCTGTAATCGGGACTGTCGGGGGCGCTTCCCTCGGCACGCAAACTCTCGTCGAGATTCCTGAAAATATTCAGGTAACGGAAAGACAGGGCCTGCCTTTTGTTGGAGAGCAGGTTTTCGGGGCGCCAACCAAAACTCATGGAAGGTGTTAGGGTAGAATATCTCGAATTCACGTCAAAATGGGAAGTAGATCCCCGCATTCCATAGTTTGCCACATATAGGCCGCTTTTGTTCAGATATTGCCTATAGCTGAATTTCCCGTAACCCACGAACGATTGTTCCCGAAAGGAGTAAGAGGGGGCCACGTCATATACAAAAGGTCTTTCCAAGAGGGTTTTGTTATACAACCTCATGCCAGGGGCCCATCCGTCATAGATGTTGAAGTTCACGACCGGAACATAGAAAATCTGATTGTAATAAGGGTTTTCCGCATCCCTGAAAAAGGTGAATTTCAACTTTTTATTGCTTGAGAAAAATCCTTTTAACGATTTCCAATTGTCTCTTTGGTTGAACTCAGGTATTATTTGGTCATAATTCAAAACCAGTCTTTCTTCCCCATTTCTTGGGATGGTAATGGTCTTGGTACTATCGATATCGGTTATCCAATATTTGGAAACTACAGAATCGTTCCTGAGTCCGAACAAGGAAATGGGCACATTGGTACCCTGCTTATTTTTTAAACTCACCCGAAGGGAATCATACATTTTAAAAACATTGGTAATCTTAAAATCGATTTTTCGGTCGGTTGAAACGTAATCCTGAAAAAACCAATTGATATCGATATCCGTAGCCCTTTTTAATATCGATTCGAAATCGAGGGTCTTTACATTGTTCTGTTGGTAGTATTCATAAAAAGTTTTGATGCTTTGATCTACTTTTTCCTTGCCGATGTAATTCGCCAAATAGGCAAGTCCCAATCCTGCCTTATATTTATTGGCTATTTTTTGATTGAATTTGATGAGGGAATCGTTGGGCGTGGTAAGAGGCTGATCTAAGTTTCTTCTGGCAGTGAGCATGTAAAGAAACGGGTATTGCTCGTTAAAATCCATTTTGGCCAAATTGAAGCTTCTTACGCCCCATAGCGTCGATAGTTTTCCCAAAAGCTTTTGATTGGGATAGTTTTGTTCAACGTATTCGATCATCAGGTAGTTGGCGATGGCATCTGTGAGCCATTGGTCTTTTCTCGGGTCTATATAGATGGTCTCTTCCAGCATTTTACGCAACGCGGTTTTGAGGAACTTCATTTCAAACTGAAACTGCTCTTCATAGGGTCTGATGAATGATGGCAGTTGATTGAGGCCATAGAGCGGATTCTTGTCGTAATCGATTTCGCTCACCAACAATTGGGGGTGGGGGTAGTCGCCCAGGTTTTTTCTGATGAATTCGGAAATTTTTAGAATGGAAACACCTTGGGATATCACATCATACTTGGAGGCCTCGATGTCGGTAGCGAAGGTGAGGCCAGGAGTGACGTGGGTAGTGTACCGCTTCAGCGTCCCCAATATAATTTCACAACTTTTGCGCTGTACGCCCACCAGTTGTGCCTGTTGATCGGATAAAAATCTCGTATTACCCAATATCCCGAAATTCGAGGTGATGAAAAGGTTTTCAGGATAACTGAAATTAATGGTCGTATTGGTGATGTCGGTGTACAAGTCTTCAAGATTCTTGTTGGAATAAAGATGCCATTCCCCATTGAACACGGCAGGCGTGAGGTACCAATCCTTCAAGTAATAGTTGTTCCTCCCGTCATATCCGTAGGAGGTAAATTTGTTCGAGGGCAATTTTACCGTATAGGTGAATGAAAGTTTCACCTCCCCTTTTGGGGGCAAGGGCTCGTTGAGCGTTATTTTGATGATATCCTGTTCCCGGGTACGATCCAACTTCAATGCCCGATAGTTGCCATCAGCGGCACTAAGGATGTTCGTGCTGCCCCGCTCATTATCTTTGGCCAGATGAAGGCTGCGCTTGAATTCATCCGCAAACCGTTTTGCCAATCCCGTATTCTTGTCGGAATAGGCGTGGGCCCAATCATTGAAGAACAGTACCTCCAAAGTTTCCCCGCTCGAATTTTGATAGGTAAACTCTTGATTGATGTTAATCTCCTTGGTATCTCCTTTTAGCGTGGCGTTGAGGATGTTGGTATGTTGGGAAAAGACCCAACCCGTTTTGAGAAGAACGGCCATAGTCAATGACAGATGCGCTAAGAGAATGACTTTTTTCAAGGGTCGAATTAAAAGTTTGGACTCAGGATGTGTCCTTTATAGAAAGCATCGATGATTTCGACAACCTCTTCCTTGGTGTCCACAATATGGATCAGGTCTAAATCTTCCGGACTGATATTGCCAAATTGTAACATGGTAGACTTGATCCAGTCGAACAATCCGCTCCAAAAGGTGCTGCCGACCAGAATAATGGGAAATTTTTCGATTTTATGGGTCTGAATCAAGGTAATCGCCTCAAAGAGTTCATCCAAAGTGCCAAAACCGCCCGGCATCACCACAAATCCTTGGGAATACTTTACGAACATCACTTTTCGCACAAAGAAGTAATCGAAGTCCAAGCTCTTGTCATTGTCGATATATGGGTTGTCGTGTTGCTCAAAAGGCAGGTCGATGTTCAGTCCCACTGAGGTGCCCCCTGCCAAATGTGCTCCACGGTTGCCTGCCTCCATGATACCGGGACCACCTCCGGTGATGATTCCGTAACCTGCCTCGGCGATGCTTTTTGATATTTCAACCGCCAACTCATAGTAGGGATTGTCATCTTTGGTCCTTGCCGATCCAAAAATTGAAACGCAAGGGCCAATGGAACTCATCCTTTCAAAACCGTTGACAAATTCCCCCATAATCTTAAAAATGGCCCAGGAATCATTGGTCTTCATCTCATTCCATCCCTTATGGTGCTGTTCTTTTCTCATATTAATTAGGTTTCAAAGCTGTGGCCGATTTCGATTCGTTAGCTGCTCAACACTTTTTCCTGCAATTCTTTTTTCAAAAACTTTGCCGTATAGCTGTTTTCATCCCGGGCCACCGCTTCCGGGGTCCCTTTGGCTACTACCATGCCACCGCCACGCCCACCTTCGTAGCCTATGTCGATGAGATGGTCGCACATTTTTATCACGTCCATGTTGTGCTCGATCACCAAGATAGTGTTTCCTTTGTCCACAAGCTTGTTGAGCACCTCCATCAATACCCTGATATCCTCGAAATGCAGTCCGGTTGTCGGTTCGTCCAGGATATAAAAGGTATTGCCGGTATCGCGTTTTGAAAGTTCCGTGGCCAATTTAATGCGCTGCGCTTCGCCCCCGGATAGGGTGGTCGATTGTTGCCCCAAGGAAATGTAGCCCAACCCAACGTCTTGGATCGTTTTCAGCTTTCTATGGATTTTTGGAATCATTTCGAAAAATGCAACCGCTTCGTTGATGGTCATATCCAGGACATCGGAAATCGATTTTCCCTTATACCTGATTTCCAGGGTTTCCCTATTGAACCGTTTGCCATAGCAGGTTTCACATTCGACATAGACATCGGGCAAAAAATTCATTTCTATCACCCTGAGGCCCCCGCCTTGGCAGGTCTCACAGCGTCCGCCCTTTACATTGAAACTGAACCTGCCCGGTTTGTATCCCCTGATCGCCGCTTCCGGCGTCTTGGTGAACAGGGTCCTGATTTCGCTGAAAACACCTGTATAGGTCGCAGGGTTTGAACGCGGTGTTCGACCGATTGGGGATTGATTGATGTCGATGACCTTGTCTACATGTTCCAAACCGGTGATTTTGCCATAGGGCATGGGCTTTTTGACCCCATTGAAATAATGGGCGTTCATGATGGGGTACAATGTTTCGTTGACCAGAGTCGATTTGCCGCTCCCTGATACGCCCGTTACCCCGATCATCTGTCCCAAAGGGAAATCAACTGACACGTTTTTGAGGTTGTTCCCCGTGCAATCGGTGAGTGTAATTTTTTTCCCATTGCCCTTTCTGCGCTTTTTCGGCACACTGATCTGTCGTTCCCCGTTGATATATTGGGCGGTCAAGGTGTGCTGAAACTTTAGGTCGGCGGGTTTGCCTTCCGAAATGATTTCTCCTCCATGCCGACCCGCTTTGGGTCCGATGTCGATCACATGGTCGGCCCTTTCGATCATCTCCCTGTCGTGTTCCACCACGATTACCGAATTGCCTATATCGCGCAAAGATTCAAGCGAGCGGATCAAGCGGTCATTATCCCTTTGATGGAGTCCTATACTGGGCTCATCCAAAATATAGAGCACCCCCACGAGTTGGGAACCGATTTGGGTCGCCAAACGGATGCGCTGTGCCTCCCCGCCAGAAAGCGTCTTCGAACCGCGGTCAAGGGATAAATAGTCCAAACCGACATCCAACAAAAACTGTATTCTGGTTCTTATTTCTTTGATGATTTCTTCCGCAATCTTTAATTGGTTCCCTTCCAACCTAGTCTCCAAACCAGCAAAGAATAAAGCCAATTCGGAGATGTCCATATGGGCGAGCTCGGCAATATTTTTCTCATCAACCCTAAAATTAAGCGATTCCTTCCTGAGCCTGGTGCCTCCACATAAGGGACACTTGATCTTATCCATATATTCCTTGGCCCAGCGTTTGATGGAAGTGGAATCGGTTTCCTCGAACTGGTTTTTGATAAAATTCGAGATTCCCTCATAATCAATTTTATAGGTGCGCTTCACCCCAAGTGTTTTCGAATCAATCTCGAAACTTTCCTGTCCCCCGTTGAGCAACACTTCCATGGCCTCGGCCGGAATTTTTTCAATGGCATCGGTGAGTTCAAAATGATATCTTTGGGCTATGGTCTCTATCTGTTTGAAGGCCCACGACTTTTTGTATTCGCCCAAGGGCGCGATGCCGCCTCCGGTGATGGAGAGCTTTTTGTTGGGGAAGATCTTGTTCGGGTTCACCTCGTGTACATGGCCCAGTCCGTTGCATTGTGAACACATGCCTTTGGGTGAATTGAAGGAAAAGGTATTGGGCTCGGGGGTCGGGTAGGAGATACCTGTTGTTGGGCACATCAGGTCTCGACTAAAATACCTGGGCACTTTCTGGCCTTCTTCCAACACCATCATTACATTATCGCCACTATACATTGCGGTATTGATGGTTTCCGTCAATCGCTTGTCCATATCATCCTGCATGGAAATTTTTAGCCGGTCGATGACGATTTCAATATCATGGGTCTTGTAGCGATCTACCTTCATGCCCTTAACGATGTCGACCACTTCCCCGTCGACGCGAACTTTTACGAATCCCTGTTTGGCAATCTGTTCGAACAGTTCACGATAATGCCCTTTCCGTGATTTCACGATGGGGGCGAGGATGTTTATTTTTTTGTCCCTGTACGCCGTAAGGATCAATTCCTTGATCTGTGCATCGCTATAACTGACCATTTTTTCTCCGGTGTTATAGCTGTGGGCATCTCCTGCACGCGCATAGAGCAAACGTAAAAAATCATATATTTCGGTAATGGTGCCAACGGTTGAGCGGGGTGATTTTGAAGTGGTCTTCTGTTCTATGGCGATGACGGGGGAAAGGCCGTCTATTTTATCTACATCAGGACGTTCAAGGCCGCCCAAAAACTGCCGCGCATAGGCAGAAAAGGTTTCGATGTACCTTCGCTGGCCTTCGGCATATATGGTATCGAAAGCCAAAGAGGATTTTCCGCTACCGGAAAGACCGGTGATGACCACCAATTTTTCCCTGGGAATCGAAACATCGATGTTCTTTAGGTTATGTACCCTAGCACCCTTAACCTCTATGTTTTCCTCGTAATTTATCATTTTCCATAGCAAAGTTGCGAAGGTACGATTTTGGTGAGTAAAAAGTAAATGGCACAGACTATTATCTTTGTTAATTGCGCGGTACGCTTTACATTTACAAAGAAAAAAAAATGAATTTATGCAACTGTTGGGTATTGGATCAAGAATAGATCATTCAAAGTTTGGAAAGGGTGTGGTTACCAATGTCACCTCCAAGCATTATTGGGTCACTTTTATGGAAAGTGGGTTGGAGACCATTGAACTCGATTCGGACTATGAGTTGATCGAAAGGGTGGAAGACGAGGTGGATACGATCAGTTTTTCTGAGGTGGAACAATCACTGATATCCATTCTCAGGCGATGGAGCGATGCGAGTTCAATCTCACCGATTGCCGATAAATGGAAAGGGGGGGTCCTAGTTTTAAAACCTGGTGATGTGGGCCTTTCCGAAAAAGAAGTTCCCATCGACACCTTTTTCCATAAAATCGTTATGGTTCGTGACCGGGTGCGGGTTATGGAACAAAAGATCAATGCCAGTGTAAACCTGGATGACCAAGAAAAGGTAGATTTACAACAATATATCACCAGAATTTATGGCAGTCTAACCACCTTCAACATCTTGTTCAAAAACCAGAGCGATCAATTTGTGGGTGAAAAGACCAAATAAATGATGGGTTCGGCAAAAAGTAAAACAGCTATAAAAACGTCACGATTGGGATAGGTAAAGTCGATTTCGATAGCCTGCAATCTTTTAAATAGCCTTTCGAACACCATAAAAATCACTTTTGGTCGTGTTCTCTGGATAGGGCTGGGTTTGAGGAACGATTCCATCTTTTAAAGGCCAACTTCTCAATGCCATTTTCCAATCCTGTACATGGTAAAGTGATGTGCGTGCGACAAAGTCTTCCATAAAATCATGGGGGCCCTGCATCCTTCCCAATTCAAGATTGATGAATTCGGCAGATTTTCCGTTCGAATGCAACCCATATTTTCTTTTACAATCAAAGATGAGCCATTCCTGCCCAGTTAGTTTCAGACGAAAATGTTTTGACAACAAGGGCAGCACATTATAGTGTGGGGCAATCATGGTAAATTGGATATTATCGATGGAAGGTTCGAATGTAAGAAAGGCCTCCAGCTTGCCTTTTTCCTTGGCCACCTGATTGGCCAATTGGCCAATCTTTAAATCGATATGATCGAACGACATTGTATTTTCCCCTGAACGGGCATTGAACAGATTTTGGATATAACCATAGAGCAATAGCTCAATCCCCGAATGTTCGCTCAAGAAGGAGAAATATACCTGTTTTACAGCGACCGAACTCTTGGCTTGAATTCCGTTCCATACCCTTTTTGCATATTCCAAATGGGTTGTGATCGTTTCGGTTTCAAGAAAAAGGGTACTCTGGCATCCATTGTCTGGTCGAAAGTCCGCCACGGCTTCATTGCGCTCAAAGGCGATAAAAATTGCGGTTAAGAAACCATTGAAACTGCCATCGTAAACATAAATTTTTGCATTTTCCATAGGACATTAAAATAAGCTTAATTGAATCGCATTTGTTTCGCGTACTATTGAACCTATTGTTCTTGCAGAACTGGGTACCGGTTTTGATTTTGGGTTTTTCCGTTTTCTGGACACCATAAAAAAATGATCCTCGATTCCCGCTTTGGCCATCAGGTTCAATTTGGCATTGATTTTTTCGTAGGTCATAACATCGTATTTGTAATATATCCAAATATATGGAATAATTCCTAATTATGGAAATATTCCATAAATATTATTGGATATATTCCATATTTTGTATATTTGAAGGGCGCAAGTGGATGAATTACTAGGTGAAAAGCCTTTTCTAATAATCTTTTGAACCCCTCAATACTAACTTGTCAATAGACTAAAGTGCAAGATGCCATGGAAAATGAAAACACACTGAAACGCTTTATAGATATAAGGAGGGACTTGGGCTATACCCAGGCAGAGTTCGCGAACCTCTTGGGTATTTCCAATACCACGGCCGATATTGAGCGTGGGCGAACCAAGCTTTCGGGCAAAGTAGTGACCGAATTGCTGAGGCAGTTTAAGATCAATCCACTTTGGCTTTTTGGGGAGAGTGAAGAGAAGTATTTGCAGACCTCGAAGACCAGTGTGATTCCTAAAGTCGTCACCGTTGACTCATCGGACAGGGACAATATGGTACTGGTGAATGCCAAGGCGGCTGCAGGTTACCCCCAAAACATCCAAGACACCTCATGGTACCAACAACTCCCAGCCTTCGACTTTCCCATCCCGGAGTTCAGAAACGCTACTTACAGGGGTTTTCAGGTAGAGGGCGATAGCATGCATCCCAATTTAAAACCGGGAGATTGGGTGTTGGCCAAGGCATTGGAACACATAGACGATGTCAGTGCCAACAAGATGTATGTAGTGGTACTGGAAGATGCGGTATTGGTGAAGAAAATCGAAAAAAAACCCAATTCGAACAACATCACCTTGGTTTCCCTGAACGAAAATTATCCCCCTTACGAAATAAAACCCTTTCAAATTCAGGAATTATGGGAAGTCAACAGCAAAATAACCTTTGGTCTGGACGCCACTACCGAAAAGGGTTTGTTACGTCAATTACAGGAATCGATGGATGACCTGAAAAGGCAGTTCAAACAAGCGAATACCTAGAGAGCCCTAATATTGTTTCAGTTGAAGCCGGTAAATGCCACTCTCCTTCTTTTGAAAGCCCAATCCGGTATACATTTGTATTGCAGGAAGCCTGTGGTGGCCCGTAAAAAGCAACATTTCATCCAAAGATCTTTGTTTGCCTTCTTCAATCAGGGCCTGCATCATTTTCTTGCCTATCCCTTTGCCCCGGTGGTCGGAATGGACCACGACATCTTCGATCCAGCCCTTATAGCCGGAAAGCACCTTATAAAAAGCCATGGATGCCATGCCCACTATTTCGCCCTTTTCTTCGGCACATAGCACCAAGGTGGGGTCCGATCCATCAAGCACCTCTTCCAAGTCAAGCGTTTTGATTTCATTTTTTATTTGACCCAAAAGCAGGCGCATCCTTTGTTTTAACTCAGGCGTGATCTCCGATTTTTGCAGTAGCGATAGTTTCATATCTTTTCCATGATTCGTTCTCGATGCTGTAACACTAACAATTTAATTGTTGGCTGCCCCATTATTAAAAGCCCTCACTTCTCCCATATCGAAAGAAAAAGGTCCCACTTGATGGCTTGTTGGAAGCATGATGCCACTTTCCATTTTTTTCCATTTCGACCAACTGGCTTCCAACCCCCCGATGGGAATGATCTTTACCCACATCCTGTAGCTATCGGGCAAGCCGTCATCGCCCAGCATCCACAAATAGGAATCCCCAGGGGTGGTGCCTCCAGACGAATACGTCACCAAAAGGGCATCCGATCCGTCATCCATGGCCACCAATTGGCGGGTAGTTCCCTGGTCGAACACCTTATATGGTGCGACCAACCAGAACGAATCGTTGTTGAACATGGCCGTTGCCTCCTGAACTACTTTTGATTTGGCCTCAGGGCCCAATTCCAAATCATCTTTGAACACAACGCTTTCCAGTGGTTTATCCAGGTGGAGCAAAACATTGAAATCATCCCATTCCACCCTAACTTTCCCTTCTTTTTTATCCCATAGGTATCGATGCTTCCCGCTTCTGAAGCTCCATATTAAAAATGCCGTTTGCCGGTAGGCATTCTCGTTGAGCCGATCCAACATACGGTATGCAAAAGCATCGGCTGCCTTGCCCGATGTTCCATTGGGCAGGGGTTGGTCGTAGATGATGTAGATCGCGATCAACCCAAGGAGCAGGAACAGGAACAGCCCAAGCACAATTTTAAAAACCGGTCTCAACAATTTTTTCATTCCCTTTAGATTGATGATCAATTTGATTTTATTCGGTAAAGTGGGGGCGAAGCTATAGGTTTTGGCTTTTCTCAATAGCCTGCAGCAGCATCATCGCCCCGTTTGTCGGCGCCGCCCTCCAATCGACCATCCTTCAATACCCTTATGGCATCGACCTTTCCGATGATAGGCGTTCTTTCGGCATTGATCAAATACCCTTTATTTTTCAATTCGCTTTTCAAGTCCGCCGAAAATCCTTCAGGCTCGAAAATGATCACGTCCGGCAGCCATTGGTGATGGAACCTGGGGGCATTGACGGCTTCTTGCATGCTCATATTAAATTCAAAAACGTTCAGGATGGTCTGTGCCACTGCGGTAATGATGGTAGACCCGCCAGGGGTTCCGACCACCATATACAGTTCGTTTTCCTTTTCAACAATAGTGGGCGTCATACTGCTGAGCATTCGTTTTTCAGGCTTGATGCTGTTGGCTTCCGCACCTATAAGACCAAACATGTTGGGAACCCCCGGTTTGGCACTGAAATCATCCATTTCGTTGTTGAGGAAAAATCCGAGTTCATCGCAATACAGTTTGGAACCATAGGCCCCATTCAAGGTGGTTGTCACCGAAACCGCATTGCCCAGGGCGTCTACAATGGAATAATGCGTCGTCTCCATGCTTTCAATTATTTCTACTTTCCCATGTTCGACCTCGGAAGATGGGGTGGCCCTGTCAAATGAAAAACCTTGCATACGTTCCTTTAAATAGCGGTCGCTGAGCAAGACATCCAAAGGAATAGGCACAAAATCGGGATCGCCCAGGAAGTAATTGCGATCGGCATAGGCCCTGCGTGCCGCCTCAGTAAACAATTGGACCGCTTTGGTGGAATTATGACCTAAACCGCCTATCCCATGAGGCTCGATCATTTTAAATATTTGGTTGATCGTTACCCCGCCGCTACTCGGTGGACTCATGGAGATGATTCTAAGGTCTTTGTAGTTGAAAATGATCGGCTGCCGCCAAACCGCATCGTATTCGGCCAAATCTTCGGAAGTCACAAAACCTCCTTTTTCCTGGATAAAGTCACTCAGGATTCTTGCGATTTCCCCTCTATAGAATCCATCACGTCCTTCATTGGCTATTTTTCGCAACGTAGCGGCCAATGCGGGGTATCTCAGTGTATCTCCCGCCTTGGCATGGACGGGAAACGTGGTACTGCCGCCATTCACCGCTAAAATCTCCGCCTTGTAATCCTCGAAACGCTTTGCCTGCTTGGGGGTGACCAAAACGCCATTTTCCGCCAGGGCAATGACCGGTTCAAGTATTTCTTCAAAAGGCAAGGACCCAAATTTATCATGCACCTCAATCATGCCGGCCACGGTACCGGGTACTGCCACGGCCGTAGCCCCATGTGTGCTCTTATTTGGAATCACATTGCCCAGGGAATCAAGATACATGTCTTGATGTGCCGCCATTGGTGCTTTTTCTCGATAGTCCAGGCCCCCCACATCGCCATTGGCCCGGCGGTATACCATGAAACCGCCGCCCCCCAAATTTCCAGCAAAAGGATAGGTAACCACCAGGGCAAGTTCGGTCGCTACCATCGCATCGAAGGCATTGCCGCCCTTTTGAAGAATTTCTAGCCCGACTTGAGAAGCTTCTTGACGTGCCGAGACCACCATGGCCTTGTCGGCCACCAAACCGGTCGGAAGCGCCTGTTGCTGCTTACATGCTATGAACAGGAACAAGAGTAAGAGCGGGGAAAGTCGAAGTAATTGTTTCATAACATTGGAATTAGGGACCCTGAACCAAAGGTTTCAATAGGGTTGTCCAAATACAGTTTTAATAGAACCGACGGGTAAGATCATTAAAATATCATAAAGACAGATATTTTTGTTTCGAAAAAACCATCAATTCTTCAAAAAAATCAAAGAATTCTTCCTCAAAAATGTCATAATGCTCCTTGAGGTCTAAAATGGCAAAGTTCATTTTCGATTTGTTGGCCGTTCTGCGGTCCATGCCGGTCAACACCCTCGATATTCCATCCAATTTCGAATAATTATAGATCCAATTATCGGAAATCATATAGGGCATCATCCTTTTGATCCCATCGGGCAGCATAGGGTAGCTTTCCTCCAACAAATCATAAAAGCGATCTACAAATTCAGCCAAGGGTTCTTCGGAATACTGAATCCAGTTTTTGGCCAGAAAGTGGTCGTAATAAATATCCACGATTACCCGGCTATAATGGCCGTAATTCCGATGTAACTTCTTGCTGCTCTTTTTTGGGATGGCGTGGGCATCGGTAAACGTATCGATTTCCCTATGCAGCAGAATGCCTTTTTGCACCCTTTCCGGAAAATGCTCGAATTTATTGCCGCGGATGCTGTCTGCAATAAAATTGCCCAGCATAACCTCCTTATCATTAAAAGAAAGATAAATATGTGCCAAAAAATTCATGGCCCGAATTTACGAATTAAGGCGGTCACGATTAACCCCATACCCCTATATTTGCAAAAACTTTCCAAAAGCATATGACACTTATCAAATCAATTTCAGGAATTCGAGGTACCATAGGAGGCAGGCCAGGGGACAATCTCACTCCCATCGATGCCGTTAAGTTTGCCGCAGCCTATGGCACATGGTTAAAGGAATATAGAAACAAAGAGGAACTCTTGGTGGTCATCGGCCGCGATGCACGTCTTTCTGGAGAAATGATACAAAACCTGGTGGTTTCCACCTTGGTGGGCCTCGGGATCGACGTCATTGATTTGGATCTTTCCACCACCCCGACTGTAGAGATTGCCGTACCCTTGGAAAATGCCGATGGAGGCATCATTCTAACGGCCAGCCACAATCCCAAGCAATGGAATGCGCTGAAATTGCTCAACGAAAAGGGAGAGTTTTTGGATGCCAAGCAAGGGGCAAAAATTCTCGAGATTGCTGAGGCCGAAAATTTTGATTTTATCGGTGTGGATGCCTTGGGCACGGTCACCAGAAATGATGCTTATTTCGATATCCATATCGATGAAGTCCTGAACCTCTCGCTCGTCGATGCCGAGGTGATCCGAAAGGCCAAATTCAAGGTGGTTGTCGATGGGGTGAACTCTACGGGAGGCGTTGCTATTCCCCTATTGTTGGAAGCCTTAGGGGTAGAGGTCGTCAAACTCTATTGTGACCCCACCGGTCATTTTCCACACAATCCGGAGCCTTTGAAGGAACATTTGGGCGATATCTGCAAATTGGTGGTGAAGGAAAAAGCCGATTTTGGAATCGTTGTCGATCCCGATGTGGATCGGTTGGCTTTTATCAGTGATAAGGGAGAGATGTTTGGGGAGGAGTATACCCTGGTCGCATGCGCGGATTATGTTTTGGGCAAGACCAAAGGCAATACCGTATCCAATCTTTCCTCTTCCAGGGCCTTGCGCGATATTACGGAGAAGCACGGGGGACGTTATGAGGCGGCAGCCGTGGGGGAGGTCAATGTTGTTACCAAAATGAAGGCCAACAAGGCGATCATCGGCGGAGAGGGCAATGGGGGCATTATTTATCCTGAAAGCCATTATGGCCGAGATGCGTTGGTCGGTACCGCCCTGTTCTTAATGCTTATGGCCGAACGCGGCGGCACGGTCTCGGAATTGCGAGCCGGTTACCCATCCTATTTTATGGGTAAAAAGAAAATCGAACTCACCCCAGGTTTGGATGTCGATGGCATCTTGGCCGGAATGGGCAAGAAGTATGAGAACGAACAGATTTCGTTGATCGATGGTGTTAAAATCGACTTTCCCGAGAGTTGGGTGCATCTCAGAAAATCGAATACCGAACCCATCATCCGGATTTATACCGAAGCCAAAAGTCAAGATTTGGCCGATGCCTTGGGCGACAGAATTATTGCAGAAATAAAGACAATTGCCGGAATTTAGGCTTTTAGGGTCTTTAAATATGCAATCCTTGCTTTTTTGGCGGTTTTATGATCTCCGGTGTGGCTCCACCCTGGCGGCATGATCAAATAAGCAATTTTGTTCCGAAAGCCTGGGGCGCTCCAGAAATCCTTGGCCAGTGCGATAATTTCCCCGAAATAAACGTCGATGAAATTGCCGCTATCGATTTTCCTGGTGATACCATATTCGGGGGTTATCTCTATTTTTTCCTCCTGATAGGTGCCAAAAATCCGGTCCCAAATATTCAATAAATTACAAAAATTGGTATCCATATACAATGGATTCCTGGCGTGATGTACCCTATGGTGCGAAGGCGTCAGCAACAATTTATTGAACCAGCCAAACCGTGCATCTTTGATAAGATTTTCCCCAACATGGATAAAGGCGCCATAAGTGCCGTCGATAAACATGATTAAAAACAGCATCGTAGGTTCCACCCCCAAAAGTATACAGGCGGTGGTTCTTATGGTGTCGGCATAGGGGGCTTCCAAAAAGAAATGGGCATAGGTCACCGAAAGATTCATGTTTTCGGGCGTGTGGTGGGTCGCATGAAGGCACCAAAAAAGCCGCACCTTGTGGCCTAGGTAGTGATAAACAAAATGGCCCAGTTCCCAAGCGATATAGCCATAAAGGAACCAATACCATGTTGGCCCGGTCTTCAGCAGGGCATAGGGTTGGAACCATCCAATACATAAGGTGACCATTGCGATCGCGATGAACCGCCCCACAAAACGATTGAACACGTAAATCAGAAAAGTGACCTTATAGACCTTGGTCTGAGGCTTCTTATAAATAAGGCCTAGACCAAGTTCCAGCAAAACCAATAGGGGTATGAGCGGGTAAATCAGGGCACTGATGCCGTCGTAGGTACGAAAAACACTATAATCACCCGCTTTCAATAATTCCCAAGCATGGGCTATGCCCAGAAAATTGATCAATTCATCGTATAGGGTTTGGAGTATTTCCAAATCTTATCTATTGGGTTGGACACAAGGCGGAAATGTACAAAATTTTACCTGTAAAACGTAGTGAAAGGAAACGATGTCATTCGCTACTTCGCTTCGGGAGGGACTTTGTCCGAATGCTTCCAACGCTTATGGGTCCACAGATAGTGTTCCGGCTTTTCGTAGATCTGCTGTTCTGCCAGCCGAAGAAAACGGTCGGTGATTTCATGCGGTTCGGTTTCACTACCCGCTGTAGTTATCGGTATGAATTCTGCCTGATAATAGCCCCTCTTTACTTTCGATACCTTTAAGAAGACTACGGCAAGGTCCATTTTTCTGGCCATGACCTCGGCACCGTTGATCACGGGAACCTTGATTCCCATAAATTCAGTCCAGTATTGTGCCCGATGGGGCTGTGGCGACTGGTCGCTGACCATGCCGAATATCCCAGTCACATTATTTTTCAAATTGCTCACCACGGTACGTGCGGTTTCCTGTTGGGTAATCAAGGTCGTATTCCACCGGGCCCTCACTCTTTTCACCCAGGCATCGAAATATTGGTTCGCTATTTTTTGATAAACCGCATACCCTTTTGAACGAACATAGTTATTGATGCTCACATTCCATTCCCAATTGGCATAGTGGGAGCACACGATAAGAATACTTTTATCCTTTTCGATTTGCTGTAACAGCTCAATGTTCAAAACGGCATACCGTCGCTTAACTTGTTCTTTGCTGAGGCTCATGGTCTTTACCATTTCAAGGAACATGTCGCAAAAGTGCTTGTAAAAGGCGATTTCAATATTTTTGAGCTCCTGTGCCGACTTCTCAGGAAATACCAGTGAAAGATTATCGCGAACCACTTTTTTGCGATATCCCACAATTCGATAGACCACAACATATACGCCATCGGCAAACCGATAAAACAACCGGTACGGAAGAATTGAAATGAGCCAAAGCAGGGGGTATACCAGAATAAATACAAGTAGTTGCATGAAAAAATCTATTCGCAAATATAGCTATATTTGCCCCGAAACATAAAAACCCGAAATGTACGATTTGCATATCGCTACCATTGCCATTATCGTAGCCAACACACTCGTTTCCTTGAAAGGGTTCAACGATGGCACTTTTTTCGAAAGGTACAAGTTCGGGATCGGCCCCATTCAGGCCGGACAAAAAGAACGGATGCTGACCTCTGGTTTTCTGCATGTAGACCTGACCCATCTCTTTTTTAACATGTTCACGCTATATTTTTTTGCCAATGTGGTTATTTCATGGTTGGGCCCGGGCAAATTTTTGATCATTTATTTCATCAGTCTGATCGCCGGTAGTCTGTTGGCGCTTTTCTTCCATAAAGATGAGCCCCAATATAGTGCGGTAGGGGCCAGTGGGGCAGTGACAGGGATACTCTATGCCGCCATCCTGCTGCAACCCGATATGCAATTGGGGATCATGTTCATTCCCATCCCATTGCCTGCCTATGTCTTTGGTATTGGGTATTTGTTGTATTCCATATACGGCATGAAAAGTAGACTCGGCAATATTGGCCATACCGCACATTTTGGCGGGGCCATTGGGGGATATGCGACCACTTTGTTGTTCATGCCTAATCTATTCCTTACCGACACCACCATGGTCTTGTTATTGGCCGTGCCCATCATTATTCTCTTTATCCTCGAAAAATTGGGTAAGATTTAGGGGATATTTTCTTATGGCTTGCCATGGTTATAGGCTTGTACACCGGTTTGGGTGCCATTTATCGAAAAAATTGAGGCACTTATAACAATCAGGCTACATTTGCGTTAGGTTAGAACCCAAATCTAATCTTATTGACCTACTTATTATGAGAAAAGTTTCCCTATTGGCACTGCTAACGCTTGCCTTTATTTCTTCGTGCAGCGACGAGACTACGGTATACCAGACTTCGGAACAAGAGCTTTATCTAGAGAACAGCGAATCCGTTAAGCTGAATAGTATTGTATATGACAATGCGGGCGTCATCGATGTCATGCAAAACAACCAACTCAGCGGAAAATCATCCAAATCGGTTCCTGACGATTCTGCTGGGGATTATCCCATTACCTTGGTGGCACAGGTATATCCGCCTTCTTATGTAGGTGGATCGTATTTAACCGCTTCACATGTTTATCTGGAAGGAGATTTTGTTTATGTGGCCTATAACACCGTCGGGGTCGATTTTGCCGGTGCCATAGATATCATCAATGTCAGCAATCCAAATATTCCCATAGTTACTTCCCGTCTTTATTATCCAAATGCAGATATCAATTCGATAAAATATGAAAACGGATTCGTATATGCCGTGGGAGGTCTCGATGTGAAGCAATATGTAGCCGCCACTTCAAATTCCTTTATCGTTAAAATCCCGGCAATCAATGGAATCATCAATCTGGGATCTGAAATGGTATATGGCTATCAGCCTGGCTTTGTGGCAACCGATCTTGTGATAGCGGATAAATCTGTTTATGTGACCAGCGGTATGGACGGGACATTGACCGAATATGACAAGAACACGCTTGAGTTCGAAGATGAGGTATCCTTTCCAGACCTTAGGTCCGTGGCCTTTTTTGATCAAGAAATAGCAGTATTGGACGGAACCCAAGGAGTTACGGTATTAAGCGATAAACTCAAAATTGAAAGAGAAATACCTATCAGCACCAATTTTGGGGCACAGTCCAAGAAAACCGTGGCGTTTACGGAGGATAGGATTATTGTAGCCGAAGGCGCCAAGGGTGCCGGAATCTATAATGCCCAATCAGGTAATTTATTGGAATACATCCCCATATTGGTGAATCCCGACAGTTTGATCCTAGGCGAGAAAGTGACCAATGCAGTGGCTTTCAATGAAGGGGTGATCGTGATGGCCAATGGTGGTGCCGGTCTTTGCCTAAGCGAGAAAAAAATAGACGGCTCCGACTTGATGGGGGTTGTCCAGTTGGATGGATCGACCAATTTCGTGGAATCGAAGGATGACTATGTTTTTGCCGCTTCCGGTAAAGAGGGATTGCAAATCTTAAAGTTGAATCGTCCTTCGGAAACCCTGGCCAACCTTTGCGTTTCCCTACCGGAATATAAAGGAAAAAGTGACCTAAAAGTAGATGATGATGAAGAATTGGCCTTTTCAGGTTCGAAAAACCTGAAAAGTGTGGAAGTAAAAGGCGCTTTATTGCTTTGTGGTTCATGGACGGTAAGCGATGATGTCAAGATTGAGGACGACGCCCTTTTTCAAATGAACGGAACTTTTGCGGTCGGGAACAATAAAAAACGCAGGGACATTATCGTTGAAAAAAATGCGACATTCATGGTAGAAGGAAATCTGAACATTTATGGAGACCTTATTCTTGAAGAAGGGGCCACCTTGCAGTTCTTGGGAACGGCAGTGGTCAATATTTTCGGCGAGGTCGAAATCAAGGATCCAAGTGTACAGATCAAAGGAAACTTTGTGGATGTGCAAAACGTTTTCCCATAAAGAAGCGTAAATCTTATAATAAAAAAAACCCGAGGGCAGCCCTCGGGTTTTTTTATGGATTGGGTTTTGTGCTTCTATTGCAATAGCTCAGCGACCTTGTTTTCGAGCTCAGATCCCCTTAAATTTTTGGCAACGATGACCCCGTTTTCATCGAGTAGAAATGCTGCTGGTATGGCATCCACGCTGTAAAGTTTGGCGATGGCATCGTCGAAATAGGCGATGTTTGAAACGTGGTTCCAGGTCAGGCCGTCATCTGCTATGGCTTTTTTCCAATCCTCCGCTTTCCTGTCCAACGACACCCCGATGATGTTCAAACCCTTATCGTGGTATTTTTCATAAACCTTTACCAAGTTCGGATTTTCGGCACGGCAAGGCCTGCACCAAGCTGCCCAAAAATCGACTAAGGTCACCTTTCCCTTGACATCGTTGAGCGCCAATGGCTTGCCATTGGGGTCGGGAGCCGAAAAGTTCGGGGCGACCGCGCCCACTTCGGTACTTTTGCCTTGCTCTTCTCTTTGTTCGAACTCAATAAGGCGTTCCAATACTTCTTTGCCTGCTTTGGTTTCCTTTATTTTTGCGGTGAGGCCGTCGTACAGTTCCCTGATTTTGACTGCGGGTACCACCCTCGACGCCAGGGCCCTATCGATCAATAGGGCAGAAATGAGTCCGTTAGGGTTATTCTTGATATAATCCAATTCGAAATTCTTGTATTCATCCTGGAGTTCGTTCATCTCTTCCCGAAGTGCCGCTATGCTGGCCTCGTTTCGTTCCGTGTTCGCCCGTTGCATGTCTTGTTGGATGGAGAGGGCCCTTTTGGAAATATCTTGGGATTTGACGATATAGTCTGCAAAAATGTCATTCTGTTCGGTGCCCTTGATCGTGGCCAATCCCAAGCTGTCCTTGTTGGCCGTGAGCTCAATTGCTCCATTTTCCACAACAACCGCGGTATATCCTGGAAGTTGGTCCACAAAGATATATTGCAGTTCGGGCAGATCGGCCTTTCCTGTGAATACAAACCTACCATCCTGCACGGTGGTGGTGTCCACGTCTACCGGTTGGTTGTTCCCATCGGTTTTTTTCAAGAACACCTGGGTTCCGTTTTCCAATTCACCGCTCAAGGTCCCCGTGATGGTAAATCCGTCGGATTTTTTTCCACAAGACACAATGGCCAAGGTGATGCCCAAAGCCCAAAAAATTCGTTTCATCAGTATTTTTTTATTTTGGGGCCAAAGGTAATGATATGGGTGAAATAAAAAAAGCCCCTGCTTTTAACAAGCAAGGGCCGTACTATTTTTAAAACAATGCTTCTTTAAAAGCGATATCGGATACCGAGTGCGATGTCAAAATCGAAATTATCTGAAAAATCCCCATAGCCCAACAGTCCGAGTTCAGGCCTAAAATCCAAGGACAACAAAAGGGGAAAATCAAAAAGATATTCGATGCCGATATCCCCTGCAGCAAAAACAAACAGGCCGCCATCGGGCTCAAATGGTTCATTGTTTCTGCTGGTCGGCGTAAAATCGACGCTCCCCAATCCACCACCGACGCCATAGTACCACTGTAGCCCGCCATCAATGGGTCTTACCCACTGGTAAATACCGGTGAGTTTAAAAGCATCGTATGCACGACTGTCGCGCCAGCCGAAATCGATTTCTACACGGTTGGTGCGACCGACCGATTTTTGGTATGAGATTTCAGCGCCGAAACCATCACTATCGCCAAGCCTTAGTCCAAGGGCATGCTCAGAGATTTCCTGGGCACTAGCCGCGCTGGCGGTCAAAAATAAAATGAAGGATAATGTTTTTAACATTTTCATAATTGTTCAAATTTTTGGTTCTGATTTAAAAAGGTAATGTTTGTTTAGTTACCACAGCCTTTAATAACTTAATTTTACGGCAAAAATTGTTTCTAACTTGGAAAATATAATACTGAATGAATTAAGAAAGAAGCTCGACGGCGAACTTCTTGATGACACTTTATCGACGGCACTCTATGCCACCGACGCTTCCGTGTATCGCATGGTGCCTTTGGCAGTGGTTTATCCCAAAACGATTTCGGATATCCAAACCTTGATCGCATTTGCCAGAAACAATGGGATTGGTCTTGTTCCCAGGACCGCAGGTACCTCCTTGGCAGGGCAGTGCGTAGGGAAGGGCATTATCGTGGACGTATCCAAACATTTTACAAAGATTTTGGACCTGGATCTGGAAAAAAGGCAGGTTACCGTAGAACCCGGGGTTATTCGCGATGAACTGAACCAATACCTAAAGCCCCATGGTCTTTTTTTCGGACCGAACACCTCAACGGCCAATCGATGTATGATGGGGGGCATGGTAGGTAACAATTCTTCCGGCACCACCTCCATAAAATATGGAGTGACAAGGGATAAGGTCATCGCCTTGAAAACAGTGCTTTCCGATGGCAGTAAAGTCACTTTTAAAACCATCTCCAAACAGGAACTGGAAACCAAATTGACGGAAAATACACTTGAAGCATCAATTTATAAAAACATTTATAAGGAACTGTCAAACAAGGATATAAGAAATGAAATATTAAAAGAATTTCCTAAACAGGAAATCCACAGGCGTAATACGGGATATGCCGTGGACGAGTTGCTCAATAACAATATTTTTGGAGCGGAGGAAACCGAATTGAACCTCTGTAAATTATTGAGCGGGAGCGAAGGTACCTTGGCTTTTACCACTGAAATCACCTTGCAGTTAGATCGATTGCCACCCGTTCATTCCGCTATGGTGGTCACACACTATAAGTCCTTGGAGAACTGCTTGTCGGATGTGGTACCTGTAATGGAACACGGACTCCACACCTGTGAAATGATGGACAAGGTAATCCTCGATTGCACCAAGAACAACAGGGAACAACTGCAAAACCGATTCTTTGTGGTGGGCGATCCCGCTGCCCTGCTCATGTTGGAGGTGAAGGCCGATACCGAACGCGAATTGGAACTAAGACTGGCCGGATTGCAACAAGGAATCAAAAAATCGGGCATGAGTTATGCAAGTCCGGTGCTAAGGGGAGAGGACATCAATAAGGCCCTGGAGCTGCGCAAAGCGGGCCTTGGCCTGCTCGGCAATATCGTTGGGGATAGAAAAGCAGTGGCCTGTATTGAGGATACGGCAGTGGCTTTACCAGATTTGAAAGCTTTTATTGGGGAATTTACCGCCATCATGAAGGGCTATGGCCAAGACGCCGTTTACTATGCGCATGCTGGGGCCGGAGAACTTCATTTAAGGCCCATACTCAATTTGAAAAAATCGCAGGACGTCGCCCTTTTTAGGACCATTACGACCGATGTTGCCAAACTTACCAAAAAATACAAAGGCTCGTTCAGCGGGGAACATGGCGATGGGATCGTGCGTGCCGAATTCATACCCTTGATGATCGGGGCGCAAAATTATGAACTGCTCAAGCGCATTAAATCATATTTCGATCCAAACAATATCTTCAACCCGGGCAAAATAGTCGACGCTTATCCCATGGATGCTTCCCTGCGTTATGAGATTGACCGGAAAGAACCGGTCGTAGAGACATTAATGGATTTTTCGGATAGTGAGGGCATCTTAAAAGCTAGTGAAAAATGCAATGGCAGTGGTGACTGCCGCAAAACCCATCATATGGCCGGTGCAATGTGCCCAAGCTACCATGCCACCAAAAATGAGCGCGATACCACTAGGGGAAGAGCGAACGCTTTGCGGGAGTTCCTCACCGATTCCGATCAAAAAAATCCTTTCGACAGGCCAGAACTCAAAGAGGTCTTCGACCTTTGTTTGAGCTGCAAAGCCTGTGCCAGCGAATGCCCCAGCAATGTGGACATAGCCACCTTGAAAACAGAATTTCTCTACCAATATCAGGAAGCCAATGGGTATCCGCTGCGCAGTAAGCTTTTTGCCCACAATACCCAATTGAGCCGCTTGGGCAGCAAAATGGCGGGACTGACCAATTGGGTCTATGATTCTCCTGTCCTAGGCGGAATATTGAAGAAATCGGCCGGAATCGATCCAAGAAGAAGTCTGCCTAAAGTGTATAATTTTGATTTTGAAGCACATCTCCGTAGTTGCCGCTCCGAGCATGAGGTGAGCAAAAGGAAAGTGATTTTATATATCGATGAGTTTACCAAATACCTTGATGTGGATTTAGGGAAAGATGCCATTACGGTCTTATGTCGGTTGGGATATGAGGTAGAGCTGTTTTATGCGGAGAGTGGTCGTGCCTTCCTCTCCAAAGGCTTTTTGAAACAAGCCAAAAAAATCGCAGAAGACAATATTGGGAAACTGAAGCAATTTGCACATCACAATACCCCTGTGCTGGGACTCGAGCCTTCCGCAATCCTCACGTTCAGGGACGAGTACAAAAGACTTTCCAGCGATTCGGAGACCACCGAGGCCATCGCCCGAAATGCGTTCCTCATTGAGGAATTTCTCGCCCGGGAAATTCAAAAAGGGGAAGTAGCGCCATCAAAATTCACCAAGGCGGCCAAACAGGTGAAAATCCATAGCCATTGCCACCAAAAAGCACTTTCGAACCAGAAGGTTACTTTTGATATGCTGAATCTGCCGGAAAATTATACCGTTTCCATCATCAGTTCGGGCTGTTGCGGCATGGCGGGATCTTTCGGCTACGAAAAAGAACATTATGGCTTGAGCATGGCCATTGGGGAATTAAAACTGTTCCCATCGATTCGTAAGACCTCCGAAGAAACCTTGGTTGCCGCCAACGGAACCAGCTGTAGGCATCAAATTATGGATGGTACGGGTCGAAGGGCACAACATCCGATAAGCATCTTCAAGGAAGCGATGCTTTAACTTCAACTTGTTGGTTTTGGCAAGGATGCTTCAAAGACGCCTTTTTCATGCCGTTACGATTGGATCCATGCTATACGCCAATGGTTCAACCGCATGAATTCGTGGAGTTCTTTGCCTTCTTGGGCCTTGGGAAGCAATCGACCCATTCACAACCAACGCCTCCATGAATTTTCCAGGGCGGTCAATTGCGTTGACCCATCCCCCTCTTGAACCCTAATTCGGATTTTGGTAGGATGTGAATTAAGATTTACCTTTGACCAATCTGGGAAAAGCTATTGTTGGTTGCTTCCAATGACTTTATCAACATGTTTTCGCTTACGTGAATCACTTATAATCAAATCCATGGCAGGAAACACCTTTGGCACGCTTTTTAAATTAATGACATTTGGAGAATCGCACGGGGAGGCGATCGGCGGGGTCTTGGAGGGGTGTCCGTCTGGGTTGCTACTGGACACCGATGCCATACAAACCGAATTGAATCGCAGGAAACCTGGACAATCGGCCATCGTTACCCAACGCAAAGAGGCCGATGAGGTTGAATTTCTTTCGGGTGTCTTTGAAGGCAAAACCACAGGTACCCCAATCGGTTTTGCCATTCGGAATACCAATCAAAAATCCCAGGATTATTCCCACATAAAGGATTCGTATAGGCCCTCCCA
This sequence comes from uncultured Flavobacteriaceae bacterium, assembly GCA_963710535.1. Classification (GTDB taxonomy): domain Bacteria; phylum Bacteroidota; class Bacteroidia; order Flavobacteriales; family Flavobacteriaceae; genus Pelagihabitans. The sequence goes on along the minus strand of CAVQAW010000008.1, from coordinate 189,973 downwards.
TGCCGATTATGTTTATGATCAGAAATATGGTTTCCGCGATTATAGGGGTGGCGGCAGAAGCTCGGCCAGAGAGACTGCGAGCAGGGTGGTGGCCGGCGCCATCGCCAAACAATTCTTAAAAGGCATCAGCATCAACGCCTACGTTTCCCAAGTGGGCGACCTCAAGATGGAAAAAGACTACCGATCGCTTGATTTTTCCCTTGTAGAATCGAATCCCGTGCGCTGCCCGGATCCTACCATGGCGAAACAGATGGAAGACTATATCAAACAGGTGCGCAAGGAAGGCGACACCATCGGCGGCATCATTACATGTGTCATCCGGAATGTACCGGTTGGACTGGGGGAGCCTGTTTTTGACAAATTGCATGCCGAATTGGGCAAGGCAATGCTCTCGATCAATGCGGTGAAAGGATTTGAGTATGGCAGCGGATTCGAAGGCGTGAAGATGAGGGGCAGCCATCATAACGATCCGTTTAATACCGACGGTAGCACCAAAACCAACCATAGCGGTGGTATTCAAGGGGGCATCAGCAACGGAATGGATATTTATTTCAACGTGGCGTTCAAACCCGTAGCCACCATCATACAGGCATACGAGACTATCAATAAGGAGGGCAATACGGTGAAGGCCCAAGGGAAGGGACGCCATGACCCATGTGTGGTCCCCAGGGCAGTTCCTATTGTCGAAGCTATGGCCGCATTGGTTTTGGCAGATTATGTTCTGATCAACCGGACGATTAAATTATAGCACTGCATTCTAGCCCTTTTCCTCGCAAAATGGTATCTTTCACGTCTAAACATCCATTAGATGAAGAAACTTGAACTGCATTGGCAAATCTTGATAGGCATGGTTGCGGGCGTTGCGTTCGCCTTTTTAATGGTGCAGTTTGATTGGGGGCCGAAAATCGTATCGGATTGGGTAAAGCCCTTCGGCAACATTTTTATCAATTCCTTAAAACTTATCGCGGTGCCCCTTATTCTGGCTTCTTTGGTCAAAGGCGTTTCGGATTTAAAGGATATTTCAAAATTGTCGAAGATGGGCGGAAGGACCATCGCGATCTACATCACTACTACAATAATTGCGGTGTCGATAGGTTTGCTCATCGTCAACACCATTAAACCCGGGAATTCCATTTCCGAGGAAACGCGCAATGAACTGGTTTCAAATTATAGCGGGGATGTCAACAACCAGATCGCGGAAGCAGAAAAGCAAAGGGAAGCAGGTCCCTTACAAGCATTGGAAGATTTGGTGCCAAGCAATATCTTTAGTGCAGCCAGTGATAATGGCAAAATGCTCCAGGTTATTTTCTTTGCGATATTTTTCGGTGTTGGACTAATCCTTATACCCGAAAAACAAGCTGCGCCCGTAAAGGCCTTTTTTGATGGGTTCAATGAAGTGATACTCAAACTGATTGATATTATTATGCTGGCCGCCCCGTACGGGGTATTTGCCCTTTTGGCCGCATTGGTGGTAGAATCGCCCAGTATGGACCTATTTAGAGCACTTGCATGGTATGCGCTCTGTGTGGTCCTCGGTCTGATATTGATGGTTTGTGTATACCTGCTGATTGTGTACCTGTACACGAAAAAAACGCCGTCCTTTTTTATCAACGGAATGGCCCCAGCCCAACTGTTGGCCTTTTCGACCAGTTCAAGTGCCGCAACACTTCCCGTTACCATGGAACGTGTAGAGGAGCATATGGGGGTGGATGAGGAAGTGGCCAGTTTCGTTTTGCCCATAGGGGCGACCATCAACATGGATGGCACCAGCTTGTATCAAGCGGTGGCCGCGGTTTTTATCGCCCAGGCATTCGGAATGGATCTTAGTTTAAGCGCACAGCTCGGAATCATTGTCACGGCCACTTTGGCATCGATCGGCAGTGCCGCGGTGCCGGGTGCGGGCATGGTGATGCTGGTCATCGTTTTGGCCCAGGCGGGCATTCCGGAAGCCGGACTGGCGCTCATATTTGCCGTGGACAGACCCTTGGACATGTGCCGTACTGTGGTGAACGTCTCGGGAGATGCCACAGTTTCAATGGTCGTGGCCAAATCATTTGGCAAACTTGGAGAACCGAAAATTAAAAATTGGGACGACCATTTAAAAGAAGGTTGAACCGGTTTTTGATTTATCTTGGTCCTTGGAATCAATAAAATTTAACGGCTCAGAAAACCAACCAAAAGTGATCTTGGCCAATCTGTGATAGATCTGGTCAAAACCGAACACTTCCTAACTTTAATTTTATCCCCATACCACCACCATGAAGCGCATTGAATTGCATTGGCAGATCCTGATAGGCATGCTATTGGGCCTGATTTTCGGGTACTTGATGACCCAATTTTCCTTTGGCAAGGGTTTCGTTGTTGATTGGATCAAACCTATAGGCACCATCTTCATCAAGCTTTTAAAATTGATAGCCATTCCATTGATCTTAGCATCCCTGGTTAAAGGAATTTCGGATTTGAAAGACATTGGAAAGTTCAAACTGATAGGAATTCGCACGCTTGGCCTTTTTGTAGGAACCACTATAGTAGCCATTTCAATCGGACTTGTGCTGGCGAACGCCATCGGTCCCGGCAAGGGAATTCCCCAAGAAACCATTGCGGAACTTACCCAAACCTATGCCAATGACCAGGCGGTGCAATCGAAACTGGCACAGGCCGCCATACAGAAAGAATCGGGACCTTTGCAATTTATCGAAGATATGGTTCCGGACAATGCTGTGGCCGCGATGGGAGATAACGGACTGATGCTCCAAGTGATCTTCTTCACCATATTTTTGGGCATATCAATGCTATTGATAGGGGAGCAGCGTGCCGACCCACTTAAAAAATTCTTTGATGCCCTCAACGACGTCGTTTTAAAAATGGTTGATTTAATCATGCTCACCGCACCTGTTGCGGTTTTTGCCCTTTTGGCAAATGTGGTGGTATCCACGGGGGACGCCAACCTGCTCCTGGCATTGCTGAAATATTCGGGAGTGGTCGTGTTCGGGCTTTTATTGATGATTGTGTTCTATGGGGTAATGGTTGCAACCGTTACCAAAAAGAATCCATTTTGGTTCATGAAACAACTCGCGCCAGCACAATTGCTCGCTTTTTCGACAAGTTCAAGCGCGGCCACATTGCCAGTGACCATGGAAAGGGTGGAAGAACACCTCGGTGTTGATAAGGAAGTTTCAAGTTTCGTTTTGCCGGTAGGCGCAACAGTCAATATGGATGGCACCAGTTTGTACCAAGGTGTAGCTGCCGTATTTATTTCCCAGGCCCTCGGCCATCATTTGGAGTTTACCGACCAGTTGATCATTGTGCTAACGGCGCTCTTGGCTTCGATAGGCACGGCCGCGGTTCCCGGGGCTGGGATGGTTATGTTGGTCATCGTGCTTGAAACGATAGGGATTTCCTCTGATAAACTGGCCATAGGACTCGCCCTCATCTTTGCCGTCGACCGCCCCTTGGATATGGCCAGAACGGTAGTAAACATAACCGGCGATGCCATGGTATCGATGGTGGTTGCCAAATCCATTGGAAAATTGGGCGAACCCAAGGTCAAAAATTGGGACGACAACTACAAACATTGAAGATTTAGATTTGGCCTTGGTAGGGAATTGAAAAAACGAAACATGACAAATAACAACAAAAAGTAGTTCTTCCTGTTGATACCCAATCTAAAGAAATCATTCCAAAAATTTGTTCTTCAATGCTGGGGTAGGCACCATGCACACCTCTTTTTTACCATACCATTTGTAGCGGTTCCTAGCTATAAAATCGTATACGATATTTCGTAAAGTACTGGGAATCAAATTCAATACAAATGATATTGTGCCATAATTCCGAAGTTCCATCCCTATCTTCAGTACGGCATCCGATTTGATGTAATAGGCTTTTCCCGGTTCTATCAAAATGATGGAATCGACTTTCCCCACATCAATATTTCGTTCCGATATCAACTTTTTTCCCATGGCACCCTGCAAAGGCGAAAACTGGAATATTTCATTTTTATCCCGTTTGATGATAAATTGAACGGCACCGTTGCAAAGGTTGCAAACCCCATCGAAAAGGATGATTTTTTTGTCGTTTTCCACGGTTCAAAGATAGTATCTGTAGAATGGCCTACCTATTTTTTAGGGTATTTAAAAAACGCCTCAAATCGATTTTTTTGTCGGGCTGCAACATCTTATTCAAACGGCATTTGGATTTTGAAATGTTATCGGGCAATTATTCGTTACATCATTTCAATTTTAACTTACTGCCCACTGCTTACTGCCTGCTGCCTACTGCTTACTTTCCCTTTTCCACCAATTCCAGTTGATCCACACTGACGTTCGTGGTAAATACGCCATAATTGACCACCGCCTTGTTCTTTTCCAGTTTGTCGATACTGCCCACGGCCTTGCCGTCGAAAAGCCTCACCTTGTCTCCCAGTTTAAAGACGGGTCTTGGTTTATTTTTTTCCTTGACTTCCTCTTTTTTCCTGGAGATCTTTTTCTTTTCGCGTATCACACTCACCTCCTGTTGCACTTCTTGGGTGACTTGCGCCTTCTTTTCTTTTTCCGCTTTGGCCTCCTGGGTCGTTTTCTTCTTGCGCTTGCTGTTCTCCGTCTCCACGATGCGAAGCAATTCCGATACCAAAACCCGTTTTTTCTTGTCCCTAAAATATTTGTCCGCGGCCGTGTTCACTTTATTGCCCAATTGGATCATGCGTTGGTCATGGTCATATAATTCCTGGTAGTTTTCCAATTTGGTTTTGATCTTGGCATTGAGTTTTTCCAATCGGGCGGCTTCTTCCCTTGCCTTGATCTCTTCTTCCTGCAATCTAGAGCCTGTTTTAGCCATTTTGCTGCGTTCTTTTTGCAATTTGGCTATGGTGGCATCAAAACGCACTTTTCCGCGCGCAATCTTCTTCTTTGCCTTGTTGATCAGGTTAAAGGGGATGCCGTTCTTTTGAGCGACCTCGAAGGTGAACGAACTGCCGGCTTCGCCCAACACCAATTGAAAGGTCGGTTCCAGGGTTTTTCCATCGAACAACATGTTGGCGTTCGTGGCATGGGGCAACTCATCGGCCAGTGCCTTGAGGTTGGCGTAATGGGTGGTGATTACCCCGTAAGCCCCCCGTTCATAAAAGACCTCTAGAAAAGCCTCTGCCAGAGCCCCGCCCAGTTCCGGATCGCTGCCCGTACCGAATTCATCGATCAGGAAAAGGGTATTCCGGTCACACTTTTTCAGGAAGTGGTTCATGTTCTTGAGCCGATAACTATAGGTGCTCAAATGGTTTTCGATCGACTGGTTGTCGCCGATGTCGGTCAAAACGAGATCGAACAGGCAAACCGAGCTGCGTTCATGTACCGGAATCAGCAGCCCACTTTGCAACATGAGCTGCAACAATCCGATAGTCTTTAATGTAATGCTCTTTCCCCCTGCATTGGGACCTGAAATGACGATGATCCGGTTTTCGGGATGCAATTCAATGGTCTGGGGATAGGTTTTTTCGTCCCGCAAACGGTTGGACAAATACAATAACGGGTGGAACGCGTCACGCAGATAAAGTCGATTTGCATCATTTATTTCAGGCTTGATGCCCTGCATGTCATCCGCATATTTTGCCTTGGCGGCCGTCAAATCGATCAGGGTTAGAAACCGCTGATATTCAGCAAGCAGTTGGGCATACGGCCGGATCTGGTTTGTCAATGCATTGAGGATGCGTTGAATTTCCTCTTTTTCATCGTATTCAAGGTTGTTGAGTTCACGGCTATATTTTAGCGCGGCTTCCGGCTCTATGTAAACGATGCTCCCCGTCTTGGACGCCCCCATGACCGTTCCCTTCACTTTTTTGCGGTACATGGCCTTTACGGCCAGGACCCGACGGTTTTCAACCACCGATTCGCGGATATCGTCCAAATAATCCGAACCGTGATAAAGATTGAGCGCTGCGGCAAAACTCTGTCCAATTTTACCGCGTACCTGGTTCATCTGCCTCCTGATGCTGAACAGCTCGTCGGAGGCCTTATCCATGATTTCCCCAAAACGGTCGATGACCCCATTGATTGCCAAAGGTATCGTTGTATTTTCCGCTATGGCTTCGGATGCCGAAAACAACAGTGGATAATATTCCCTGAATTTTTTGAAAAACTTTTTGTGGTCGCCCGTCGTCATGCAAATATTTGCGATTCGCTTGAAACTTGGCACTTCGAGGGTAGTGTTCTCAATACCAAGCCATTGGACTTCCTTGCTGATGGGTTCAAATCCGTGGTTGGGAATCCGGTTTTCGCTGATCAGGGACGACAGATATTCGGCGGTTTGGCCCAAAGCGGTCAAGATCGACTCACGGTCGGGTAGGGGTGCCAACGACAACGCGGCTTCCTTTCCCAATTCGGTGTTGCAACGCGATGCCAGTTGCATCAGCACCGTTGGATATTCTAAATCTTGAAGGGTTTTCGTCGGGACTTCCACAATAGTTTATGAAATCGTGCACAAAGGTAGGGATTAGGGTCGGATTGGGAAATCAATGGCCCAAATCATTCATCCAAATGCCTCGGGATCAAAAATTGAAGGGGTCGATCCAACAGAAAAACAGCACTTTATTGATCATTTGGGCAATATTTACGGGTGAATCGAGGTTAATAGAGAACGAAAAATACCGTGTTTGATGCTTGTTAGGCAAATCCAAAATTTCAGAAAAACCCAAAATCCGGTCAAATTTATGGCCTTTGCCGTCGTTATATTTCTGTTTTTGGGCTGTGCAACCGAAGGCACAATGGTCAGGGTGATGGAACCGCCCCCGGTATTTCTTGCCGATAATATTAAAAAAATAGGCATCATCAACAGCAGTGTTCCTTCCGAAGCGATAAAAATCCAATCCAGGATCGATCAATTGGTGGATGCCGAAAATCAATGGTTGGCCAAAAAGGGCACCGAAGCGGCAATTGCCGGGCTATTCGACGAATTGGTCAAGGATGACCGTTTTGGAGCTATAAAAATGCTGGATTCCATTCCCGATGCCCTCAAGGATTTTGGAGCCGACCCGGAAAGCATTTCATGGACTTCGGTAGAGGCCCTTTGTCGACTGTACGACGTCGATGTCATTTTTTCGCTTTCCTATTACGATACGGAAACCAAGGTATCGATCAAAAAATCGACCATGATGCAGCCCAATATGGTGCGCGTCAAAGTAAAGGTTCCAGCGCAGGAAATCACCATGGAAACCCTGATAGAAAACGGTTGGAGAATTTACGACCCCAGTAGCCGACAGTTACTTGACGAAATGGTTTTCAACGAGCAGTTCATTACGAAGGGCAAGGGAACCGATGCCTTATTGGCACTGCAGGCTGTTGATCGTAAAGACACCATACTGGTACAAAGCAGATCGGCCGGAAGTCAATATGGACTCCGTTTGCAGCCTGTGGAAACCAGCATCCCGAGATATTTTTATGTCCGTGGGTCCGATAAATTGGTCGCCGCAAAGAATTTGATTGCCAGCGACGATTGGCAAGGGGCCGTAGATTTGTGGCGAGAGGAGGCCGTCAACCCAGAACCCAAAATCAGCAGTAGGGCCTGCCATAATATGGCGGTGGCACATGAGCGCGATGGGGCACTTAAAAAAGCCGTGGAATGGGCCACCAAGGCCAATGAGCAATTCCAGAGCAAAAATTCGCGTGCTTATCTCCAACTATTGGAACGGCGCACGGCCCAAAATAACGGGCCGGAGCAACTCCTCGTTGGCGGACAAGCGCTATTTGAAATTCCCTAGCACCAAAGGTGCTGCCTTACAAAATCAATCTTTTCATTTCTACTTGGCGTTGAGCCACTTTCAATGAATTCCCTATTTTTGGGGTTCAATGATTCCACATCGATAGTCGCCATGCCGCTAAACATTCACGAAAGTTGGAAACCGCATTTGCTTCCGCAATACGACTTGCCCTATTTTTCCGAATTGACCCATTTTGTAAAAAAGGAATACGCCCAATACGATTGTTATCCAAAAGGGAAGGAAATATTTGCCGCCTTCGACCACAGTACCTTCGAAAATACCAAAGTGGTGATCATTGGTCAAGATCCCTATCATGGCCCAAATCAAGCTAACGGGCTCTGCTTTTCGGTCCGGGATGGCATTCCGCATCCCCCTTCTTTAATTAATATTTTCAAGGAATTGCAGGAGGATTTGGGAAAACCGTATCCCAAAAGCGGCAATTTGGAAGGATGGGCCGATCAAGGCGTATTGTTGCTCAATGCAACGCTTACCGTTCGTGCCCATCAAGCGGGAAGCCACCAGAACAAAGGTTGGGAAACTTTTACCGATGCGGTGATCCGACAGCTATCGGAGGAAAAAGAAGGGCTTGTATTTTTGCTGTGGGGCGGCTACGCCAAAAAGAAGGCCTCGCTTATCGATGGGCAAAGGCACCATATCCTGACCTCAGGGCACCCATCCCCCTTGAGCGCCAACAGGGGCCTGTGGTTCGGCAACAAACATTTCAGCAAGACCAATGCAATATTGATGTCACAAGGGAAACGGTCTATTGACTGGTAGCGCCATCAACAATGGCTTCCCGAGTCGCGGAGGGCTCCTCAATGGGTTGGATTTGGTTTTTGATGCGTCGATATTCGTCCCATCGATAAGATTCCAGTACATCCGCCATCTCCGAGGTTTCCCTACTTGAAATGCGCTTTAGGAGTAGGTATTTTTGTTCAGGCGTAAGGTCGTTGTTCTGCATTACCCAAATCCTATGAATGAGGAACTCTGCCACTTTTTCGCGGAACTGCAACGCCTGGTCCGCCGACATTACCAATCTTGGCTGATATTCGCGCGTGATGGCCATGGCTTCCCTCATTATTTTTCGATTTGCCTTTTGTAAATAGGGGTCCTGGGCATAAAGCAGGGTAGGAAAAGCAATGGGCAACCATAAAAAAAACAAATATTGTGTTATACGAAGTTGCTTTTTCATCATTGCTCAAATTATGGGCACATCTTTAAAAATAATGATTTTCAAGAATCATTCATGCAGAAAAGCCTTAATTAGGTCAAACCTCCACGATGTGCGCAAGATCGATTTTATTAGATATTAACTTTAAGTCAAGTAATGTATCCAATACTATATTAACTGTTTGTGATTTTATATTAGATTGACTCCATCGCGTCATAGACAACCATTCACGTATATCATTCAGGCCAAGGCCGTAGTGGTTGGCCAGCGTACGGTCAATACTGGGAATCGTTTTGAATTCGGCAGTATACCCATTGATGGCATCGAGTATATGTTTAAGGGTTCCCAGGTTTTGGGCGATGAAGTCGGTCCGGGCGGCGATCACAAAACTCGGCCAAGGGGTAGGGCAGTCGCCCAAGCGCCTGAATACGCCTTTGTCTACCAAGGGTTTGGTCATAAAATGTTCCCACATAAAATAATCCGCCCCTCCCGAGGTTAGCGCTTTTATTGCGCCTTCAAGATGATCTACGATCTCGAATCGAAGCGATTCCGGGTTCCAGCCTTGGTTTCGTGCATTCACATAAGCCATTAAATGGCTGCCACTGCCCAGCCTGCTGATAGCCGCAATCCCATTTTCCAGGTCAGACAGCGTTTTGTGGGCAGACTGCGCCCCAACGTGTATGCCCCATTTCAATGGACTTGCGATGAATTCTTGGACGATTTTGACAGGATTCCCCTCAACAATGCTTTTGACGATCCCCTCGGTTAGGATGACCGAGATATCGGTTTCCCCATTCCGTAGCATTTGACACATTTTGCCGGTACCTTCGGGAACATCTGTCCATAGAAGCTCGATGCCCCTTTGGCTGAAGGCCCCTTCTTCAATGGCCATCTGCCATGGAAAATTAAAATGTTCAGGGACACCGGTTATCGTTATTTTTTTCATTTGCAAAAAGTTAGCGGTAAAATCATGAAGCTGAACTTAATCTATCCAAGGTGAATTGGATCAATGAATCCATGGCCTTTTTGGGGTTTTGGCTAAAATCCCCCGTGATTCGGTTGGCCAATATACAGTTCATGGAAACCGCTCTGTGTCCCATCATTTTTGACAGTATGTATATGGCAGATGTCTCCATTTCCAGGTTGGTGAGCCGCACACCCTGATGTTCGAACGATACCAATCGGTCTTGTAGTTCGTTATCTGCAAGCGGCAATCTGAGCACCCTTCCCTGTGGTCCGTAAAAGCCCGTATTTGTTAAAGTGCAGCCAAATCGTATACGATTGGATCCAAATAATTTGGCCAATTCAGCATCACATGCTACCATATAGGGGAGGGGTTTTTCGGTGGCCCAACCGGTATGGTTTACCAAAGCGGCTATGGTTTCGCCGTACGCCATGGGGCCACTTTTGTAATAGTGCAACAATCCATCAAAGCCAATGGCATGTTCACTCAATAAAAAAGAATCTACCGGTATATTTGGTTGAATGGCCCCTGACGTGCCAATCCTTATGATATCCAAACGGTTCAATTCTTTCTTGATAGTTCTGGTCACAAGGTCGATATTCACCAAGGCATCCAGTTCATTGAGCACAATATCGATGTTGTCGGTTCCGATGCCCGTGGAGATTACCGTAATTCTTTTGCCCTTGTAAGTCCCTGTACAGGTTTTGAATTCGCGCTTCGATTTTCGAACCTCAATACTGTCAAAAAATTGGGAAACCTGATCTACCCGCTCGGGATCTCCGACCGTGATGATTGTTTTGGCAATGTCTTGCGGCAATAGATTAAGGTGATAGACGCTTCCGTCGGGATTCAGGACAAGTTCGGAGCGACCCAGCGTCATATTAGAGTTTCAGAATCTTATTATTCTCTGAATTGAAGAGGAAATTATATTTTAATGCACCCCCAAGATAAACATCATTGTCGCGTATACAGGAATAATAGCTGGTTCGACCCTCCAGGATTTCTTGGCCCTTTTTGGACAACTTCACCGGGTCAAAGGTGGAAAACAATGGTTTCAGCCTGGTAATGGCCCTTTCGTACTGTGTATCGCCAAAACCAAGCACCCCCTGGTTCTGGAGCAGCGTGTTCATGAACACTTTTTTATTCTCCGGCTTGCTTAACATGGCATGTCGTAGAATATTGTTCTCCATTTCGTTCAAACCATTTTTAATGGTCGGGAACCGCCGTAAATGGGCATGTAGCACTTCAGACAGATAGCTGAATTGATATTGGTCGAAATCGGACAGGTTTTCCAATCTGATGGGATTGTCACTGCAATAAAGCTGCCAGACATAGTCGGCAAATTCAATGTCGTCCTGCGCGAGTTCAATCTTATTTTCGTAAAGGTTAAGTAGTTGTTGGTCATTAAGTTCGGTTAACCCATATAAATGATTTGTTTCATCTTCCTTCCCGCTGCAAACCAGATATATCTGCGCATATTTTCGATGGGTTTTCAACCAACTGAGCACGGCAAGCATATTGACTTGACAAAAAAGATCATACTCAAACCAAAGCACGATCTCGTCTTGTTGTTTATGGTTGCAAAGGGAACGATATTCCTTTAAGGTTTTTTCGATGAACCAGGATTTGGAAACCTTGTAGTTCTTATGTAAAAATTCGAATCGGGTTTTCCAGAAAAGTCTCGCTTCCCACATTGGTAAGCGTTTTGCCCTCGCACAACATCTCACGCCAGGTAATGATGTCCCCTTTAAGGTTGAGTGTTTGCAGCCTGTTGGTGAAATTATCACCGTTCGTTATGTGCAGAAGTGAACTCATTTGGGGAAATAATGATTTTTTGGCAGTTAAAAATAAGATTAATTCAAAAAAAACAAAATAAAATTAACAGAAAGTGGGTAGAAAGATAACAATTAAATGATCTGAAATGGTAAAACCGATGAACGATTTTTTTTAACCTCCGACACGCTTCACCTTAAACCCTTCATTTTTCAATAATTCCATAATCTTATCGCGAAAATTCCCTTGAATGATAATCTTGCCTTCTTTCGCACTGCCACCAACATTTAACTTGGTTTTTAACATTTTGGCCATTTGTTTGATATCTTGATCCGTGCCATTGTAACCCTCTAAAATGGTGATGGGTTTCCCTTTTCGTTTCTCGTATTTACAGATAATGGGGTCTTCCTGCAAATAGAGTTTCGTTTTACTCGCTTTAATTTCCGGGATTTCCGGCACGTGGTCCGGAAACAGGTTTTTTAATTGGTCTTGAAGATCCATAATGTACTGATTTTAATACAGATTGACTTCCGTCATGTAACCATATTCCCATTGCTGTTGATCCTTCGACGCCTCTCCGGGAAGGACATATCAACTGATTCCATTATAGCGAAAGGGTTTCCCCAAGGCCAAAAAACCTATCGCTGGTTCCAAAGATCTGTTTAAAGATAGAGAAGCCCAATTGGCCAGTACAATGCGCAGGGGCTACGTTTTCGATATGGTAGTCATCGCGCATGCGCCTTGCCAATGATTCTATGTATTCCCTGCCATAAGGAATGAGATGAAATCCCCCAACTACCATATAGAGATTGGGATTGATCTTTTGGCTTTCCTGGATGATGGTTTCGATCGTGCTATGGGAACATCCGGAAATTAAAATGGCGCCTTTCGAGGTCGCAAAAGATGCCGACAGCTCCGGCATCCCTATAAATTGAGGATGATCCTCGCCAAAAGGCGGGTATTTGATATAAGTTCCCATCAACTTCGAGGTCGTGGGCACTATCGTGAGCCCGGGGGCGACTTCCTTTGCCACGGTCAAAAATTCTACATTCGATTTCCAGAACCTTCCGGTTGGCACGGTTACCATGCCCTCTATTACTTTTTTACCTTGAAAATAGCGTTGCTCCTTGGGCAAGGTGCCCGCAATTTCAGGTTCGGTTTCCCGAAAAGGGAATTTTATCGGTGCCCCAAGCGAGAAAAAATCGTTCGGGAGATAAATTTTTACGTTCGGATTCAGGTCCAGCAGATAATCGAAGCCCCCGATATGGTCGTAATGGCCATGGGAGACAATGGCAATATCAACTTTTTTCAAATTGATCTTAAGCGATTTTATATTCTGCTCGAACACCTTGGCATCCGTACCTGAATCGAACAAGACAATAGTCCCATTGTAGTCGACAATGCATGAAAAACCAAAATCTTGTTGCAAGTCCTTACTTTCTTTTCCAAAAGCATCATAAACATTGGTAATCGAGATACCCATCAATGCCCCCTTCTCCTGGGCATAGGCCCTGGAAGGAGAAAGGCAAGAAAGCGATAGGGCAACACTTAGTAAAAATAACCTGATACTGTTGACCGTTCTTTCCATAGCGTCATTTTTTAACCAAACCCAACTCCACCAAGCGTTCGTTCAGGAATTCCCCGGCCGTGATATCCTCAAATTGTTTGGGATGATCATGGTCGATGCAGGCTTCCAGGCAATTTAACGGCATCCCGCTAATGGGATGCATGAAAAAAGGTATGGAATATCGCGATGTGCCCCATAATTCGCGCGGAGGGTTTACCACCTTGTGGATGGTCGATTTCAGCTTATTGTTGGTAAGCCTTGACAGCATATCGCCAACATTGATCATCAACTGATCGGGCCTGGCAATGGCATCGACCCATTCCCCCTTGAGGGTCTGTACCTGCAGTCCTTTCCCATGGGCGCCCATCAAAAGGGTAATCAGGTTGATGTCGCCATGGGCGGCCGCACGCTCCGCATTTTTGGGTTCGGTCGTGATCGGCGGATAGTGGATGGGCCGTAAAATTGAATTCCCATTTTTAATAAAGTCGTCAAAATAGGTTTCCGACAGGCCAAGATGCAGCGCCAAGGCCCTGAGCACATATTTTGCCGTTTTTTCCAACATTCGGTAGGTTTCTTTTCCAACCTTGTTGAAATTGGGCAATTCCTTTACCATGACATTGGGCGGGTATTCGGCTTCCAGAGCTGGGTCGTTTTCCACATATTGGCCAAAATGCCAGAATTCCTTTAGGTCGCCTTCCTTTCTGCCCTTGGCGTGTTCCTTGCCAAAAGAAGTGTAGCCTCGTTGCCCCCCAATGCCGGGGATTTCATAGGAGTCCTTGATGTTTTGGGGCAGATCGAAAAACCTTTTCACTTCATCATAGAGACTGGCCACAAGGTTTTCGGAGAGAAAGTGGCCGCTAAGCGCGACGAATCCGATATCGCCAAAAGCACCACCGATCTCATCGATGAATTTTTGTTTACACGTTTCGTCCTCCGATAAAAAATCCTTTAGGTCAACACTCGGTATTCCGCTCATGGGTCGCATTTTGAAATTTAGACAAAGTTAATAAATTGGGAAGCCACCACATAGTGTTATGGATACCAATTTTCGATTGCATTTTTGTTACATTTACGTCGATTTTACATCAAAAACTTCGATCGAATATGCACTATCAGAATGAAGGTATCGATAAGGAAACGCTGCTATCGCTTTATGCCAAAATGCTCAAGCCCAGGCTGATCGAAGAAAAAATGCTGATCCTGCTCAGACAGGGTAAGATCTCTAAATGGTTCAGCGGTATTGGACAGGAGGCAATTTCAGTGGGTGTCATGGCCGCCTTGGACCAGGAGGAATATGTACTGCCCATGCATAGAAACCTGGGGGTCTTTACAAGTAGGGACATTCCCTTGCACCGTTTGTTCGCTCAATGGCAAGGTAAGGCAGGGGGGTTTACCAAGGGTAGGGATCGAAGTTTCCATTTTGGAACCCAAGAATTCAGGATTGTCGGCATGATCTCGCATCTGGGGCCGCAACTTGGGGTTGCGGTGGGCATCGCCATGGCCGACGCCATACAGAAAAACAATAAGGTTACTGCCGTTTTTACCGGCGAAGGCGGTACCAGCGAGGGCGATTTTCACGAGGCTTTGAATCTGGCTTCGGTATGGGAACTGCCGGTCATATTCTGCATCGAAAATAATGGATACGGTCTTTCCACACCTACCAATGAGCAGTATCATTGTGAAAACTTGGTGGATAAGGGCATTGGCTATGGTATGGAATCCCATATGATCGACGGCAACAATATTCTTGAGGTATATGCCATAATGTACAAACTCTGCAAGAGTATCCGAAAGAAGCCCCGCCCGGTATTGCTGGAGTTCAAGACCTTCCGGATGAGAGGCCACGAAGAGGCGAGCGGCACCAAATATGTCCCCCAAGAATTGATCGACCTTTGGGCCAAAAAAGACCCTATAGCCAATTACGAGTCGTTTTTGCTCGAAAAAGGCATTCTCGATGCAGGCAAAATTTCAGCTTTAAAAAGCAACTTTATCAAGGAAATCGACGATAATCTTCAGCTGGCTTTTGAAGAAATTCCAATACAAAGTACTGAAAGTGATGAATTAAATGATGTTTATGAAAACTTTGATTATAAAGACATTACATTTTATGGTATAACCAAAAATGTACGCTTGGTCGATGCGATATCCCAAGGGTTGAGGCAATCGATGGAAAAGCATCCCAAATTGGTGATCATGGGGCAAGACATCGCAGATTATGGCGGAGTATTCAAGATCACCGAAGGTTTTTTGCAAGAGTTCGGACACGAACGGGTGCGCAATACGCCCATCTGTGAATCTGCCGTAATTTCGGCCGCCATGGGGCTATCGATCAACGGAATGAAGGCCGTTGTGGAAATGCAGTTCGCAGATTTTGTAAGCACAGGGTTCAACCCCGTTGTCAATTACTTGGCCAAATCGCATTACAGATGGAATGAAAAAGCCGATGTGGTCATTCGCATGCCTTGCGGTGGTGGGGTCGAAGCCGGACCTTTCCATTCCCAGACCAACGAGGCCTGGTTTACCAAAACACCCGGACTTAAAGTGGTGTACCCAGCCTTTCCTTACGACGCCAAGGGCCTGTTGGCCACGGCGATAAACGACCCTAATCCGGTATTGTTTTTTGAGCACAAAGCGCTGTACCGTAGTGTTTATCAAGAGGTCCCGGTAGGCTACTATACCCTGCCTTTTGGCGAAGCGGCCCTTCTTGCCGAAGGCGAAATGGTAACTATCGTCAGTTATGGGGCGGGTATTCATTGGGCATTGGACACTTTAAAGGGGCATCCCGAAATCGAGGCCGATCTAATCGATCTGCGGACTTTGATGCCATTGGACATGGAATCGATTTATGCCTCGGTCAAAAAAACGGGCAAATTGATTATTTTACAGGAAGATAGCCTGTTCGGCGGAATCGCCAGCGATATCTCGGCCCTGGTGGTCGAGCATTGTTTCCAATATCTCGACGCACCCATAAAACGGGTTGCCAGTTTGGAAACCCCCATCCCTTTCGCCAGAACCTTGGAAAACCAATATTTGCCAAAAAACAGGTTCAATAAAGCTTTGTTGGAATTGCTGGACTATTAATGCATTTGCACTATGGGCAACGAATAAGTAGGGCAGGTTATTTTGTTCGGGAAATACAGCTTATTAACAACAAGTTAACGTTCATGGGTATTCGGGAACTTGGTTAAGAACGTATATAACAAAACTAAAATGCAACAAATATGAACAAACCGCTTATTTTACTCATTGCACTGGCAATGGGAATTCAGTCATGTACGGTATCGAAAGATGCAAGGGGGCAGCGCAATCTGCTCAGTGGCACCTGGACACTCGATGATGTCTCCTACGAAAATGGTTCCGGCAGTTTCCAATCCGTTCTTTTTGACGATGCCAAGGACATCTGTTTTGAAGGCAGTGATTGGTATTTCAGGGACAACAACAGTACGGGTCGTTATACTCTTGCCCCTTCTACCTTATGTCAAGGCGGTGACCGCTATATTCGTTGGTCGGTTGTCGATGGCAGCCCCAATCAACTTCAATTTAAGTTCATCGACGAAAAAAACAAGGACATTTCGGGTGGACTGGGTTATCGTTTGAACATCAGTTCACTGACTGAAAACCAAATGACCCTTAAGTCAAACGTAACAGTGGGGACCGATAGGGTTACCATTGTGTATCAATTCACAAAAAAATAAAAATCAGATGAAGAATATATTGACCAAATCGGTTTATTTTATCATGGTACTTTCCATGATTATAGGTTGTAAAACTGTTCAAAACGCCAATAAGGCACAAAAAGGCGCCGTAATCGGTGCCACCGGTGGCGCTGCCATAGGCGGCGTGATCGGCAATAACGTTGGCAGGGGCAATACGGCCCTGGGTGCCATCATTGGTGCCGTGGTCGGTGGTGCGGCCGGCGGATATATAGGCAGTCGAATGGACCGTCAGGCAGAACGTATCGAAGAGGAAATACCCGGTGCCGAAGTAACCAGGGTAGGAGAAGGTATCAATGTCGTCTTCAATGAGGAAGCAGGGGTATATTTCGATACCAATAAGTCTAATGTTAAAGGCACTTCTGCCACCACACTGGATAAAATGGCAGGGATATTAAAGGAATATCCCAAAACCTATATTTTGGTCGAAGGACATACCGACAGTGCAGGCCCTGAAGATTACAACATGAAATTGTCACAACAGCGCGCAGAGTCGGTCACCAACTACCTGATCGCACAAGGCATCAGTCTGGGCAGATTGACCACCAAATGGTATGGTGAAGCACAGCCCAGGGCCGACAACACCACTACAGAAGGCAAGGCCAAGAACCGCCGTGTGGAATTGGCCATTGTGGCAGATGAACAACTGAGACAGGAGGCCCAACAAAAAACAGGGGGAGAGTAAAAAGATCTTTCCAAAATCCCGACCTAATCGTCGGGATTTTTTGTTTTATGTAGTATCTTCACTGACGAATGAATTGCTATGATGTCATTATCGTCGGAGGAGGCCTCGCAGGCCTCGCCGCTTCGCTTCATATGGCTATGGAAGGCCATTCGGTCTGCGTTTTTGAGAAGTCCCATTACCCGAACCACAAAGTATGTGGAGAGTACGTTTCCAACGAGATCGTACCCTATCTTCATGGGCTTGGTATTTTTCTGGCAGATGCGGCCGCCGTCGAAATCAACACCCTTCTACTGAGCAGCCGTACAGGGCGATCCATCGAAGTGCCCTTGCCATTGGGAGGAAAGGGTATCAGTCGTTACGCTTTCGACAATCTACTATACCAACGGGCCAAAACACTTGGCGTTCACTTTGAGTTTAAAAACGTGACGGCAGTGACCTTTGAAAACGATCGTTTTGATGTGCAAGCAACGGAAGCCGATAAAGCACGATCCAAAGTGGTCATAGGTGCCTACGGCAAGCGGAGTGTACTCGACAAAAACATGGATCGCAAGTTCATTTCCCAAAATTCTCCCTGGATAGGGGTAAAGGCTCATTATCGGCTCGATGAATTTCCCGATAACCTCGTGGCCTTGCATAATTTTGAAGGGGGTTACGGGGGTCTCTCTAAAACTGAAAATGGAGATATTAATTTTTGCTATCTGGCTAATTATAAATACTTTAAACAGTATAAAGATATTGATAACTTTAATGACAATATAGTCTCGAAAAACCCTTTTTTATCGCAATTTTTAGGGAAAGCCAAGATGGTTTTTGAGACCCCATTGGCGATAGCCCAAATTTCTTTTGAACCAAAGGCCTGTATCGAAAACCACATGCTGATGTGCGGGGACGCAGCCGGCTTGATCCATCCCCTATGCGGAAATGGCATGGCCATGGCCATACACAGTGCCAAATTGGCTGCCGAAAATGCCTCATTGTACCTGAGAGAAACGTATGATATGAGGGAGCGGATGGAAAATGATTACCGAACACAATGGCACCTTCATTTTAACCAAAGAATGTTGATGGGCAGGAGGCTGCAAAAATTGCTCCTCAATCCAACACTCTCGCAGATCGCCATGGCTACTGTCGCACAGTCGAACTGGTTGCTTCAAAGAATCGTGGGGCAGACCCACGGAAAACCTATTTTATGTTAGGGAAATTGGCCAGCAGAAGTACCGAAAGGGAAATCATGGATGATTTCCAGGGGGACGGGTCTACCCTGGAATCCGTCTTAAACGATATTAGTCGTGTGAACAGGATATTGGGGGGCAACAGGATCACCATAAATGCCGTTGCCCGATTGATGGAGGCTCATCCGCAGGAAAAATATACCATTATCGACCTGGGCTGTGCCGATGGCGCCATGCTCAAGGAAATCGCCAATTATTGTAGAAGTCAAAAAATAGCCGTCGATTTGATAGGCATCGATCTTAATGTGGATGCGCTGCATCTGGCCAAAAAAGCACTGGTCGACTATCCTGAAATCCGATTTCTGCAACAGGATGTGCTCCTACTGGAAAAATTTAACCACAGCTGTGATATTTTGACTACAACCCTTATGACTCATCATTTAACCGATGTTCAGTTAACTGTTTTGTTGAAGCAATTTACCCGATTGGCCACCATCGGGGCCGTGATCAATGATCTGCACAGAAGCCGAGTTGCGTTTTATTTGTTTAAATTATTCTCCTTGGTATTTTTAAAGACAGAGACCGCCAGGATCGATGGCTTGATATCGATACGCAAAGGCTTCAAAAAGAAGGATTTTATTCGATTTTCAAAGGAATTGCCCAATTTTCATCACAGCATCGATTGGAAATGGGCCTTTCGATATCTTTGGATCATGCAAGCGAAAAGCCCCCGAAACTTATGAATGAAATACATATCTCAGCAGTGGCCAAGGAATTGCCCCAATATTGTAGGGAAACCAAGGATATACTGCCTTTCGTAGATCTTTGGCTTCAGGATCGGGAAAAACGGTTCAGAAGAAAGGTCCTCAAAATCTTTGAGGGAGCCGCTGTGGATAAACGCTATAGCATCATGGATCCCATGGAGGTGTTTACGGCCACTTCGTTCGAAGAAAAGAACAATATCTATGCAAGGGAAATAAAACAATTGGGAACCCGGGTGCTCGGTAAGGCGTTGAAAGGGCTAACATGGGAAGCCGATTCGTTGGATTATTTGATCACCGTAAGCTGCACCGGCATCATGATCCCGTCCCTAGATGCCTACTTGATCAACGAAATGGGATTGCGGCAAGATGTGGTGAGGCTTCCGGTGACCGAAATGGGCTGTGCTGCAGGAATCTCCGCGTTGATCTATGCCCAGAACTTTCTGAGGTCGAATCCAGGTAAAAGGGCCGCAATAGTTGCGGTAGAGAGCCCTACGGCCACTTTTCAGCTCAACGACTATTCCATGGCCAATATGGTGAGTGCGGCCATTTTCGGCGATGGTGCGGCCTGTGTGTTGCTATCTTCGGAAGAAGGGGCCCAAGGGCCGAAAATTTTGGCGGGAGAGATGTACCATTTTAAGGATTCGACCCACCTGATGGGATTCGACCTTACCAATTACGGACTCAAAATGATCTTAGATCCTGCCGTGCCTAAAACCATTTCCGATCATTTTCCCGATATTGTACATCCGTTTTTGGCACGACATGGGACGACCATCGCCGAGATAAACCATTTGGTATTTCACCCGGGAGGTAAAAAAATTGTGCAGACCGTGGAAGAACTTTTTGGAAAATTGGGCAAAAATATCGATGATACAAGGGAGATCCTCAGATTATATGGCAATATGAGCAGTGCCACCGTGCTCTACGTGCTCGAAAGGTTCATGGAAAAGCAAATCCGAACTGGCGATAAAGGCCTGATGCTGAGTTTCGGTCCCGGATTTTCTGCCCAGCGCATCCTTTTGGAATGGTAATGGGCATTCGTCTCAAGGATATTATTGTTTGTTCAAAGTCTAAAAATCGATGAAAACCGATATGCATTCCGATAAAAAAAGCAAAAAATCACCTATCGCGCTGGTGCTGGGCGGCAGTAGTGGTTTGGGGCTGGCAACCGCAAAGAAACTCGCAAGTGAAGGTTTTGACATTATCATATTGCATAGAGATAGAAGTGCTGACATGCAAATGATTAAAAAAGAATTTGAAACCATTACTTTAAGTGGTGTAAAGCTTTTGGCCCTCAATAAGGATGCCTTGAATTCTGATAAACGACCTGAAATCTTACAAGCCATAAAGGCGTTTTTAGGCAGCACGGGCAGCATAAAAGTGATGGTGCACAGTATTGCCAAGGGGAATCTGAAACCAATGCATACGACCAATGGCAATAGCTTGACCAATTCAGATTTTCATATTACATTGGAAGCTATGGCAATAAGTCTTTATGATTGGACTAAAACTTTAAGTGAATTAAATCTTTTTGATGTCGATACCAGGATTATTTCCTTTACCAGCGAAGGGAACAGTCGCGCTTGGAGGCATTATGCGGCTGTCTCCGCGGCCAAGGTTGCCTTAGAGGCCATCACCAGGAATATCGCTTTGGAATTTGCCCCAATGGGTATTAAGGCCAACTGCATCCAGGCAGGGATTACCGATACAAGATCATTTCAAATGATCCCCGGAAATGCCTTATTGAAAAAGAATGCCCAATCGCGGAATCCGCAGGGAAGATTAACCACCCCTGAGGATATCGCCAATGCGGCATACCTGCTCACGACCGATGATGCCCGATGGATCAGTGGAAGCGTGATCAAAGTCGATGGAGGGGAAAGTCTCCAGTAAGACTGTAGGCTGCAGCTGCGCTTTTGATATCAACGGGTGTTGTGCATATGACCCCTTTAATTAACTTACTAAAATCGAATTTTTGACAAAAGAAGATATTCTTGCCCTCATGCCTTATAAAAGGCCTTTCCTGTTCGTTGACGAAATAGTGGAGCTGACCGTGGAAGGTGCGGTGGGCCATTTCACCTTTGATCGGGAACTTGACTTTTACCAGGGCCATTTTAAGGATAATCCCGTCACTCCCGGGGTGATACTGACCGAATGTTGCGCCCAAATCGGATTGGTTTGTCTAGGGATTTTCCTTTTGGGGGTTGGTCAAGAAATTCCCCGCCACTTGCAGATCGGGCTGAGCAGTACGCAAATGGATTTTTTTTTACCGGTATATCCTGGTGAAAAGGTCATGGTTCGTTCGGTAAAAGAATATTTTAGGTTCAACAAGCTAAAATGCCAAGTAACGATGTATAATGAACAAACCCAGCTCGTTTGCAAAGGGGCAATCTCGGGAATGTTGAAGGCCACAGCCCATGGATAGGCGTGTGGTGGTAACGGGCTTGGGCGTATGTGCGCCAAATGGAGTTGGGCTGGGCCCTTTTTCAACAAGTTTGCAACAGGGCATCAGCGGTATCCGATTTCATGAAAAACTACTGGAATTGGGATTTTCCTGCCAGATTGCTGGTGAACCCATCATAAATCAGGAAATTCTGGAACGCTATTTTACCCCTTTGCAATTGCGGGGACTCAATGCCAATGGTTTGGTCTATGGGGTTCTTGCGGGGGTCGATGCATGGAAAGATGCCGGATTGGCAATGGCACCCAGGGAAACGCCACATTGGGACAGCGGTATTATTTTTGGTACGGGGATCCTTGGGGCCGATAAATTTCGGGAGGCGATCTATGAAATCGATAAGGGTAATGTTAGGCGGTTGGGGAGCAGCGTGGTGATGCAGATCATGGCGAGCGGCATCAGTGCCTATCTTGGCGGTATTTTGGGTTGCGGCAATCAGGTCACTACCAATTCCGCTGCTTGCAGTACCGGCACCGAAGGAATCCTCATGGCCTATGAACGGATCAAAACAGGTGCCGCAGATCGTATGCTCACCGGCAGTTGCAGCGATAGTGGGCCTTATATTTGGGCAGGTTTCGACAGCTTACGCATATTGCCCAGCAGTTATAACGATACGCCTGCCACGGCCAGCAGGCCCATGAGCGCTTCGGCCTCCGGCTTCGTGCCAGGGAGTGGGGCAGGGGCCTTGGTCCTGGAATCCCTCGAAAGCGCGGAGGCAAGGGGCGCCGAGATCTATGCAGAAGTACTCGGCGGAATGATCAATAGTGGCGGACAGCGGGGAGAGGGTAGCATGACCGCCCCCAATAACGAATCGGTGGTCCGTTGCATTCAAGGCGCTATAAAGGCCTCTGGAATTCAAGCGAACGAAGTCGATACCATCAATGGTCATTTGACGGCCACCGTCAAGGATGTGGTGGAAATCGAAAATTGGACAACGGCGCTCGGGGTACAGGGCGACGATTTTCCCTTTGTGAACTCCTTTAAGGGGATCATGGGCCATTGTCTGGCCGCTGCCGGGAGCATCGAATGTGTAGCCGCACTTTTACAGATCAAAAATGGCCAAGTATATGGCAATCTCAATTGTGAGGACATACACCCTGCGATTTTGAACTTGGTGGCAGCCCATAAAATTCCACAAAAAACCATCGATTATCAACCCCGTATTTTGGCCAAGGCCAGTTTCGGTTTTGGTGATGTCAACGCATGTGTTATATTTAGAAAATTAACCGATTGATCAGGACATCCTGTACCTGGCTGCTAGGGCAGCATCAGAAAATCGATCGATCAAAAAGCAGGAAAAACCTATGGCCATGAATCAGGGAGAGCGCTATGACCAACTCAAGAAAATCATCAAGATTTACCTTCCCGAAGACGTCTCGGTGGAAGATATTTCGATGGAGAGCCATTTTATCAACGAATTGAACATCAATTCCGCCAATCTGGTGGATATCGTGCTCGATGTGGAGGATGCCTTCGGTATCACCATGGAAAATGAGGATATGGATAAGATGACGACCGTAAAGGATGCCTTGGGCATCATAGGAGCTAAATTGGGCGATTGATGAATCGAAGGGTTATGGGAAACAAGTGGCTTTGCAAGATTCTGTGAGACCTGCCAAAGCCGCTTTGATTTTGGCAGCTGCTGTGTCGTGGAAAGTGGGTTTCTAAAAAATAACGGGCACTGTTATGGCAATCAATCCTCTATAGAACCTTCTCGTGATGCTGCTTGATTTCTGGCGTGGCGCTTTAGATTCAGGAAAGCTTCTTGGCTGAGGCCCTTAAAACTGCGACTGGTTAAAATAATAGTTCTTAGAAATAACTAATCTTTTTTAGGCTCCGGTATCAATCGGGACGCGACGATGCCCACGATCAGCGACAATGAAATTACGGCCAGCGAGAGCCCTTCCGGTAGCTCAATATTGTGCGAAAAAATCATTTTAAGTCCCACGAAGGCCAAAATCACCACCAGACTGTAATTGATAAACCTGAATTTTTGCAACATACGGGACAAGAGAAAATACATCGATCGAAGTCCAAGAATTGCCAAAATATTGGAACTGAACACAATAAATGGGTCCGATGTGATTGCCAATATGGCCGGGATGCTGTCGAGCGCAAAAAGGATGTCAGTTATCTCTATGATGATCAAGGCAATGAACAAGGGCGTTGCCGCCCTTACGCCGTTTTGCTTTACAAAAAAATGATTGCTTTCGATTTTTCCGGTGATGGGGTATATCTTTTGGACCTGACGGAAGACAAATGATTTAGAGGGGTCGTAATCCTCGCTTTCCCCTTTTAACATTTTAAAGGCGGTAAAGAGCAGGAATCCCCCAAATACGTATATGATCCAATCGAATTGGTTGATGAGAGCCACCCCGAACAAAATGGTCAATCCCCGAAAAACAATGGCTCCAATAATACCCCAAAACAATACCCGGTGCTGGTATAAAGACGGAATTTTGTATGTGGAAAAAATAACGGCAATCACAAAGATGTTATCGATGCTTAGGGAGAGCTCGATCAAATATCCGGTGATGTACTTGAGCACGGCACTGTCCGGGGTCAATTGGTTAGGATTATCGACCAGACCGCTCGAAAAGAGCCAATAAATTACACCGCTGAAACCCAAGGCCACTGTGACCCAAATCGCGGTCCACATGCTGGCCTCCTTACTCTTAACGATATGTTCATGTTTATGGAAAACACCTAGATCGAGAGCCAAAAAGACTAGGACCAATGCAATAAAAAGAATCCAAACCAGCATAAATTATTTATGAAGTTGCGAATATAATCATCATTTACGGAAAGAGGTGAAAAGGTGCAAAAGTTTCATTCCAAATCCACATATCACCGTTCAGCTGCAATCGGTGATCACCTATTTTGCGGTAATGATGGATAGAAAAGGCGGCGACACATCAGTTTTGGGAAATACTTGCCCATTTATCGGTAATTGCATACCGTTTGTCGATAATCATCAAAAAGTATTAATAGCTGATGCTGGTGGTGCCCAAGAACAACGAATTTTCTTTACATTCGGACTTGATAAATTTATAGTTGCGCATGACAAGCAAATTTACATGGGTACTTTTTGCATTCCTTACTTTATGCCATGGGGAAGCTATTTTTTCACAAGCATTAGAAACGGGAGTTCAATCGAAGGAAATCCCGGTGGAGGATCAGGAACATGGTCCAATGATTTTCAAGTTCGAACCCGATTACCTGTTGTCCGTCGAAGACCGGAAACAACAAATTCTAAAATATCGGGCGATCATCGATACCATGAACATTAGCGAACGCAAAAGAAGGGCCCTTTTGAAAGATCTTTATAAAAATGGGCATACCGCACGTTTTTCGAAGGCGCTCTTGGCCGAAACAAAGTTTGAAGACATTGAATAGGGCTTTTTAATCCGTATAATTATTGGATTGGGATTTTTGCTTTTCGAAGACCTACGCTGGTCCTCGATTATCGCGAGTTCATTTTGGCCTTGCGTTTTTGAAGTTGCCTTTGAAGATCGTCAACCGATTCTGCGATCGAGGCTTCAAACGAATCATTGCTGGCCTCTGCGAACAACCTCGGCCCAGGGGCACTTAATCTGATGTTACAGATCATGCCCGTATCGGGTTCCGATGTGTTCTCTGTTTTGAAGAAAACATCTGCCCTTACGATAAAATCATATTTATCAAATAGTTTTTCGATTTTCTTGGCCGCCAAAATTTCTAAACGGTTGCTTGCCTTGACGCCGTCATACTCGAAGTTGATGTTCATAGGTTTGGATAGAATTAATTCTTATGAAAAATAAGCCGAACGATTGGGTTTACCAAATAATTCTTTCCCTGTAATTCTTAATTAACTATCAACAAAACGTTAAACTCTGCCAATTAAGGTATTGACCATTACCATTGCGTGAATAAAATGCGTAACTTTTCTACACCTACAATGACTTTTGTTGAACCCTAAATCCTATTTAATGATCAATTCACTGGAAACCACCGTCGGGCCCGCAAACCGGGAGGCAGAAAAAAATGCCCTCACACTGAAATTGGAACGCCATCAAAACGACCTTTCTCAACTAAGGCGAAAATTGAATTCCTATATTTGTGAACCTACCACCTATAGCTTGTTTGAACGTATGGAATCTCTAAAAAATGCATTGGAAAAGCTCCGCCGCGACAATGCTGAAATCATCGCGAGCATTAAAGGGCACAAGCGGAATATGGAAGATTATATCAGTCGGATCAAGCAACAGTTCATTCAGTTCAATCAACTTCAACAGGGTGTTGACGACTATATCGAAGGGGCCAGACATTGTTGATTTTTTCCTTAGGTCCCGGTTGATAATTTAATAGAATCCAAGCCTTTTACTTCATGGTATTTTGGTTATATTGTTCCCTTGTAACCAAAATATATAGGCTTTTATGAAATACTTAATTTCCAGAACATTTATATGCTTTTTTTTATTCGGCATCGCTGCCAATCTTCATGCACAAAGCATCGATACAGAGGTTTTTGATGGCCTCAAATTTCGAAGCGTGGGTCCTGCTTTCACCTCTGGTCGTATCGCCGATATCGCCATACATCCGGAAAATGAAAATGTTTGGATCGTTGCTGTGGGTTCGGGCGGCGTTTGGAAAACTATCAATGCAGGCATTACATGGACGCCGGTATTCGATAAGGAGGCATCTTACTCCATCGGCTGTGTTAATATGGATGACAGCGATCCACATACTATTTGGATCGGTACCGGTGAAAATGTGGGCGGTAGGCACGTCGGTTTTGGAGATGGTATTTACGTTAGTCATGATGATGGGGCAACATGGGAGAACAAAGGCCTGAAACAATCGGAACATATTTCCAAAATTTTGGTCCATCCAAACGATTCGGATGTGATTTGGGTCGCGGCTCAAGGGCCACTTTGGAGTAAAGGCGGGGAACGCGGTGTTTATAAGTCTATCGATGGTGGGAATAACTGGAAACGCACCTTGGGGGATGACCAATGGACCGGTGCCACCGATCTTTTGATCGACCCCAGGAATCCCGATGTCCTTTACGCGGCCACCTGGCAACGCCATAGAACCGTGGCTGCTTACATAGGGGGAGGTCCGGGATCCGGAATCCATAAAAGTACAGATGGGGGCGAGACCTGGGTGAAATTGAGCGAGGGCATCCCCAATTCTAATTTGGGAAAGATCGGTCTTGCCATCAACCCCTTTAATCCAGATACCGTTTACGCCGCCATAGAACTGGACCGTCTCAAGGGGGGTGTATTTAGGTCTGCCAATGGCGGTGCATCATGGACCAAGCAATCCAATACCGTTTCAGGGGGAACCGGACCCCATTATTATCAGGAGCTCTACGCTTCACCACATGAAGATGGGAAATTGTACCTGATGAACAACGTGGTGCAAATTTCCGATGACCACGGAAAGACTTTTAAGTCAATGAACGAGAAGAAGAAGCATGTAGATAGCCATGCCATGGCTTTTAAGCCTTCCGATCCCGACTACGTGCTTTTCGGTACTGACGGCGGACTTTATGAAAGCTTTGACGGTACGGAAAATTGGCGGTTTATCTCAAATCTGCCTTTGGCCCAATATTACAAGGTAGCGGTCGACGATGCGGTACCGTTTTATCATATCTATGGGGGAACGCAGGACAACGGATCTCATGGCGGGCCATCTAGGACCCGCAGTGCGGGTGGCATCCTCAATTCAGATTGGTGGACGACCTTAGGGGCCGACGGCCATCAATCTGCCACGGAGCCTGGCAACCCCAACATTACCTATGGTGAGTTCCAACAAGGATGGTTGTGGCGCGTCGATCAAACCACCGGGGAAACCGTATTTATCCAACCCCAAGCGGCTTTGGGGGAACCGGCGGAACGTTTTAACTGGGACGCCCCAATCTTGGTTAGTCCACATAAGCCGACACGACTTTATTTTGCTTCCCAAAGGGTTTGGAAATCCGAAAATAGGGGAGATGCATGGCAACCCATTTCAAAAGACCTTACCCGGAACCAGGAGCGGTTGGGCCTGCCCATCATGGGCAGCCAACAAAGTTGGGACAATGCTTGGGACGTGAATGCCATGAGCAACTACAACACCATCACCTCACTGGCCGAATCGCCCGTTCTGGAAGGCCTTCTCTATGCAGGGACCGATGATGGCATCATACAGATTTCCGAAGACGGTGGTGCCAATTGGCGCAAAGTGGAACTGGCAAGCATCAAGGGTATCCCGGCAACCGCTTTTGTCAACGATGTAAGGGCCGACCTTTTCGATGCGAGCACCGTTTATGCGGCACTCGACAACCACAAATATGGCGATTACCGCCCCTATCTCATCAAGAGCACCGATAAGGGGAGGTCATGGAGTATGATGAACGGCAATTTGCCCCAAAAGCTGTTGACATGGCGATTGGTGCAAGATCATATTAAAAAAGAACTGTTGTTTGCCGCTACCGAAAACGGGGTTTATGTTAGTTCGAACAGTGGAGGATCTTGGACCCAATTGAAAGGCGGGATGCCCACTATATCGGTACGCGATATTACCATTCAGCGTAGAGAGAACGATTTGGTCGCAGCCTCTTTCGGCAGGGGCTTTTATATCATGGACGATATTTCCCCCATCAGGGATCTCACCCCTGCCATGCGCGAGAAGGAAGCTACCCTGTTCAGTACAAAGCCAGCCTACTGGTACGTTCCCAAAGAGCCGGAATATGGGCAGGGGAATGCGGAGTATGCCGGTGAGAACGCCCCTTTCGGAGCCACTTTTACCTATTATCTGAAAGATTCGGTCGCATCTTTGGCAAGCCTTCGCAAGCTCGCGGAGAAGGGGAAGACCAGCGTTCCCTTTCCCGGTTGGGATGCCTTGGAAGCTGAAAAAATACAACAGCAACCAACTATTCTGCTGACGGTTCGTGATCAACAAGGAAAAGTGGTCAAGGTGGTCAAAGGAAGCAATAAAAAAGGCTTCAATCGGGTCAGTTGGGCTTTGGATGTTTCCGATCGTAGCGGGGAAAAGTTACAGCCCCCCTCATCCATGACCAGCGAGGATGAGGATTTTAATTTAAAAATTATGGCAACCCCAGGAACATACAGCGTTTCATTGTCCAAATTGGTTGATGGTGCCTTAAAGGAATTGGCCCCGGCCCAATCTTTCCAGATACTTCCCTTGGCTGAAGGGGCCCTAAAAGGAGCTTCTTATGAGGAAATCGAAGCGTTCAGAAGCGATTTTGAAATTTTCCAACAAGATATGAACGCCACGCAGACCGTATTGAAGGAGAATAAATTGAAAGTAGAGGCCATGCAGAGGGCCTTGGAAAAAGCAAATTCCCCCTCTCCGCAATTGATGGAAAAACTGTATCAGGCTAGGGAAACCATATTGGCAATCGATTCGGAGCTCAACGGGAATCCCGCCAAAGGCGAAATAGGGGAACGCACCGAACCGAATCCCGGGAACGGAGAATTCATCGGCAGTGTCGCCCTGAGCAGTAGCACTTACGGACCCACCCCGAACCATAAGGCGGCCTTGAACGTAGCCAAATCGCAATTGAAGGAAATCAAAACCAAACTCAACAGCTTCTTGCAGGATATGCCGGCTTTGGAAACCGAATTGAAGACAATTGGCGCTCCCTGGATCGAGACCCAAGGGCTGATCAAAGACTAAGGGAATACGGCATTGCATTTTAGCCCGAAATGGACCAAAACGTTTATTTCGGGCTAAAATATAAGCGATAACGCAGTTCGATTTTGAAAACGGCACTATCACTGAAATTGGAATTGAGCTGGTTACGGTCGTTGCCGAAGTATATTGAAGCTACTGATAAGTCAACTTTGTCGCGCCTGTCGAATACCCGATACGATCGAAAGAAGGCATAGCCCAATTTAAAATCAAGCAACAGGGCAGGGGCAATACGATACCTGAGATAGGAATAAAGTTCATTTGAGCTTTTGTTTACATAAGATTTATTATATATCTCATTTTTAATAAGATATGATGTTCCTATACCATCGAAATTCATTCCAATCCACGAAGTTTCACCTAAATTATAATTTAGGTCGACCCGTATCGGCAACAAGATGTTGGCTTCAAATTGGTCGTCTTGGCTCTTGTAATAAAGACCTAAGAGTGGAACGATAAGGGGGCCATATGCCTCACTGTTCACAAAAAGTCCCAGCGAATGTTTCAAACGGGCCGATTTGGTTTTTGATACCAAGGCCAGCATCCCCAATTGTGCCCCGCTTTTAAATCCCTGATGGAAATCGGTCGCAATCTTTGGGACGATCATGTAGGTGGCGCTCCAAACTTCGTCATAACGCTGATGAAGCCCCAAGTTCAATCCAACAACATATAACGCATTGGCTTCGGGAAGTTGGGGATCTAAAGCCAATTGGGTGCCACTTCCAAAGAAACCTGTAAGCAAGGTCGATTTCTCACCAAGGACCATCGGCAGGTTCAATTCCATCGCCCACTCCTTGATTCTTGTTGAACCTGGCACTTCTTCAAAATTGGCTTTGGGCGTGGTGGCGTAATGAAATTTTCCGAGATCAAGATAGTTCTGCGCATAGGCACCCACAAAGTGTAAACACACGACAAAGAACAAACCATATTTCATAGTAGTGCCTTTAAGTATCGAGAAAGGTATATACTTCACCTAATTCTCAAGCCATCAAGATCATTTTATTTTGGATTGGGGCCACAATTCAAAAATAATTCCCCAACTTAGATAGTAGATTCCCCTTC
Organism: uncultured Flavobacteriaceae bacterium; assembly: GCA_963710535.1. Taxonomy (GTDB): domain Bacteria; phylum Bacteroidota; class Bacteroidia; order Flavobacteriales; family Flavobacteriaceae; genus Pelagihabitans. The sequence goes on along the minus strand of CAVQAW010000008.1, from coordinate 159,220 downwards.
AACCCTTAATCCACAATCGTATGAAAAACATCGGAATAGGTGCTTTCGACCTCTTTTTGCACTTCAAAACAAACAATGGCACCAATCGTACGATATCCTATTTATTGGTGTTGGCCATCTTGAACTTGTCTTCAAGCTGTTCCTACTATAAAGTGAAGGATATTCAAATTGACAAAGATCAATTGTCCCAGCAGATTCAAACGTTCAATGCAGAGCGGAATTATGCCATTATCAACAAGACATGGCATTTGGAGAATTTGGTGGTGAACGATGACGAACGCACCATGTCGGGAACGGTACAGGCCCTATGGACGGAACACAGTTATGAAAAAATACGGGAATCCAAAAAAACACACCGGTATAAAAAGGATGAAAAGCAACCTTTGAACGAACTCTATTTTACGGTTACCCTGGCCAAATCACCAATGGCAGGCGAATCCTTGACCATACCCTTCGAGGATATCACTGCCATATCCGTAAATGATAAAAATACGGGGCGAACCGTATTAAATATTGCCGCCGGTACCATTGGTGCCTTCTTCGCCACGATGCTCATCATCGCTGCTCTAAAAAGTTCTTGTCCGTTCGTCTACGTCAAAGATGGTACAGGTTACGTTTTTCAAGGGGAACTCTACCCGGGGATTATCACGGCCAACCTGCAGCGTTTCGATTATTTGCAACTACCGGATATACAGGCCGAAGCCGGTCAACTGATATTGAAAGTGACCAATGAACTTAGGGAAGTGCAATATACCGATATGCTTCAATTATGGGTCATTGAACATGAAGTCGGGGAATTGGTGGTACTGGATAAAAACGGTCGGCCACAATTTTTTTCCAACTTGCTCCCACCAGTGTCGGCCATCGATGAAAACCATCGGGAGGTCGGGCAGCAAATCGGAATGAAAGACAATGATTTCCATAATTTCAATGAAGACCTCGAGAACACCACGAGCACGAGAAAACTCGACCTGAAATTTGAAAGGCCAAAGGGCTCCCAAAAGGCCAAATTACTTTTAACCGCGAAGAATTCACTTTGGTTGGATTATGTTTTTGGCAGGTTCAATGCACAGTTCGGCGCATATTACAACCAATTTCAAAAAGACCAACAGCAGGTATCCGCCGCCAAGGCTCAGCAATGGGCCATCGATCAGCACATTCCCTTGTCGGTATCTATAAAGACCGATCAAGGCTGGGAAATTATCGATCAGATCAATACCGTCGGACCCATGGCCACCCGGGATATTGCAGTGCCCATAGACTTAAACGGGATATCGGGAGACAATCTTGAAGTGCGATTGGAAGCCGGATTTATGTTTTGGGACCTCGATTATGCGGCCATCGATTTTAGTGAAGACCGACCATTTGACATCGCCAAGTTAAAACCGATTTCGGCCTTTGACCAAAACGACCGGGATGTCGCTTCGCTCTTGGAATCGGGCGATGGCCAATACTTGGTGCAGCCCGAGGTCGGCGATCAGGTCGAAGTAAGGTTCGCTTCGCCCCAAAAGAATCCTGAAAAAATGCGCGCCACTTTTTTAGTGAACAAGGGCTATTATAATTATATCCGGAATTATGAGGGCATCCCCGATCTTGAAAGGCTAAAAAAGTTTAGGAACATGAACACCTTCACCCGTTATTCCGAAAATGCCTATAAAGAAATAATGGCCATTGACCGACCTGAAAACGCTGCATTATGATCGATACTATCGAGACCAAAGCAATTTTAAAGGTCGGGTCGGTAAAGCATGACGGTACGACTTCCGTGAAACAAGTCGTGCCCCAAATGATATCCGGGATCAGGATGCGACTGCGACACTTCGCGCTCAAGACCACCCTTTTACGGGTAGCCGTGCAATGTTATGGCAACCCTGTCGATTGGTGGCGTGCCTTGCGCCATCTGGTACGTTTGCGAAGGCAGTTCTTGGGTGACCATCGCCTTCAGAAAATGGCCCATGTGGCCGACAAGTATTATATGGGGCTATACACGCCAGGATGGAACAGCCAGGTATACCGAACCTTCATCGCTTCCCAGCTCAACGACTTCAAGCCGGTGCGGATAAAGGTGAATCGGTTCAATACGGTATTCATGGCAATTACAAAAAAGTGTGCCCTGCAATGCGAGCACTGTTACGAGTGGGACCAATTGAACCGAAAGGATATCCTCTCTACGGAGTCCTTAAACCTCATGGTGGCACAATTGCAAGGGCAGGGGGTAAGCCAAATCCAATTTTCAGGGGGCGAGCCGCTATTGAAAGTGGATCGTTTGCTAAAGGTGCTCGAAAATGCGCGCCCCGATACTGAATTTTGGGTGGCCACCTCTGGCTATCCCTTGAACATGGAGAACGCCCGATCGCTAAAAAGAGCCGGACTTACGGGAGTGATCATCAGTCTGGACCATCACGTACCGGAGAAGCACAATACTTTCAGGGGGTTCAAGGAAGCATACCATTGGGTCGAGACTGCCGTTTGCAATGCCGTTGAAAATAAACTGGTTACGGCGCTCAGCCTTTGTGCGACCCGCGATTTCATTTGTATGGAAAACCTGATGGCCTATATGGAATTGGCCAAAAAACTCCGGGTTTCATTTGTGCAATTACTGGAACCCAAGGCCGTGGGCCATTATGCCTCACAAGAGGTGCATTTATTGCCCGAACAGATTGCCATTTTGGAAGATTTTTATCTTAAACTGAATTTTGAAAAGGCCTATGCCGAATATCCCATTGTCACCTATCATGGTTACTATCAGCGCCGACAGGGCTGTTTTAGTGCCGGGATCAAAGGATTGTACGTCGATACCGATGGGGAGATGAACGCTTGTCCGTTTTGCCATACCCAGAATGGCAGCCTCTTGGCAGACGGTTTTGGGGAAAGGCTCGAAAACATGCGCGCTTCTGGATGTCCCAGTTTTTCAAATAAACCTACATCCCATGTTTTTTAAAGAGTGGTCCACGGTCGAAGGTATGGTATACGCCACGCTGTTCTTTATGGGGCGCTATATCGTCATTGCGGGATTGTTTTACCTGATTTTCTATACCCTCTGGAAGAATAGGTTCAAGACTTATAAAATTCAACGAAAATGGCCCAAGTTAAAGCAATTGAGGGCCGAAATAGGCTACTCTTTGCTCACTTTTACGATCTATGGAGGGGCGGTATGGCTTTTCCTGTATTGGATTGCGAACGGAACTACTCAAAGATACGAAACGATAGCGGATTTTGGCCTGCCCTATTTCGTGATCAGTGTGGGCATTATGGTCGTTTTGCACGACACTTATTTTTATTGGACCCACCGATTGATGCACCATCCCAGATGGTTCAAATGGATGCACCGTACCCACCATCGCTTTCATGCGCCGACCCCTTGGGCGGCCTTTGCCTTCCATCCATTGGAGACAGTGGTGTCTCTAGGTATTATTCCCATCATTATTTTTGGCATCCCCTATCATCCTTGGGCCCTCATGTGCTTCATCACCTTGATGACGCTCTATAACATAAGCATCCATTTGGGCTATCAGTTGCCGGGCATGTGGTGGACTTCAATCCAAAATACCGCCGATGACCATGACCTACATCATAGCAGTGGGCAAGGGAATTACGGGCTATATTTTACACTATGGGACCGATGGTTGGGTACCTATCGCCCTGTAACAAAACAGACCAATTTGCATCCTTACAGCAACAAAAAAGAACTTCAATGAACAAAAGCACTTTCCTGGGCCTTCTGATTTTGGGCCCTGCGTGCGCTTGCATCGCCCAAAATGCCCCTTTGGATACTGAAAACCACTTTACAGACCTACCCCGATCGGAACTGTTTATCTTGGGCAGTTTTCATTTCCAGGATGCCGGACTTGACAGTTACAAACCCCAATACGATATCGATATCCTATCTGCCGAAAAACAGCAAGAATTGGAAGCGGTGCTATCGGCCATCGAACGCTATGATCCCACCAAAATCGCCATCGAGGCCAAACGTACCTCACAAGCGCGCATCGACTCGCTCTATAACGAATACCTGGCCGGCCGCTTTGAACTGAAGGCTAACGAGATCTATCAGATAGGCTTCCGGATGGCAAAACGCCTTGGCCATCCACAAGTATACGCGGTCGATGCGCCGGCAAGGGGGTTCGACAGCGGTCTTACCGAAACGGAATATCAGGAAAAACATACCTATTTTGCACAGCGGATGGGGCCAGGCACAATGGCTAGGGAAGAAGCCATGAACGATGCCTATATGGCGCTTTATGCCGATGATGATCAATTAAAGACCAAGGTGTCGCTACTCGATTACTTTTTGTACCAAAACAGTGTGGCACGGTTGAGCCAAGGCCATGGGCATTATTTGATAGGGGATTTTAAAATGAACGAAAAGGAGGACTATTTCGGGGCCGACGGGGCCATTTGGTGGTACGACAGGAATATCAGGATTTTTGCCAATCTGCTCGACATCAATGATCCAGGGAGAGACCGGGTGTTCTTGTTGATCGGTTCGGGCCATGTGCCTCTCTTGAAGTTTTTGGCCGATGCCTCGCCCGATTTTAACAACAGGCAACTGCAGGAGTTTGTGACCGACTAGATCCGGGCTATCAAAAAACATCAAAAACATAGCCCAGGAGCCAGTAGAGGATCAGGAACACCACTATGGTGCCGACGCAACCACATCGGCCGCCCCCAATTTTTTTGGCACCGATACCTGCTATAATGGCGCGGACAAGATTCTTCATAAAAAACGTATATGTCCTTGAAAAGTACAAAATAGTTTGAGCATTGCCTAAAACAACCAAACTTTGATGGTTTCATTAAATTGCCCCTCAAGGAGCACAAAACTAACATCCGGCATAATTATATTTTTTGCAACTTTGCCATCTGACCAGGGGGTTTTATGAAAATAACGACAATTTTATGGGTGTTGCTGTTGGGCATGTTTTTGGGTTGCAAGGAGACGGCGAAGAAACACACGGTTGACAGTGTTAAGGTATCTGAGCCGGAAAGCAAGATTCCGAGCGACGTACTTTTCGAAGATCTTGAGGGCCATCCTGTGGCCTTGGCCGATTATACGGGTAAAAAGGTGCTGCTCAACTATTGGGCGACCTGGTGCAGGCCTTGTATCGAGGAAATGCCCTCTTTGTTACGGTCACAGGTCCTATTGGAAAAGGAGAATTATGTCGTTCTCCTGGCCTCGGACCAGTCGGTCGAGACGATCAAGAAATTCAAACAGGTCCGCGGATTCGATTTCAAATATTTAAAATTCAACGGATCGTTGGCCGAACAACAGATCGATGCCCTGCCAGTGACCTTTATCTATAACGAAGCAGGGGAGCAGGTCGAAAAAATATTGGGCGGGGTCGAGTGGGACGCCCCTGAAACGATCGAAATGCTGAAGAAGGTACGTTGAAGGAATTACCAAATTAATACTAAAGTAAATATACATATGAAAGAATTTAAATATTTGACAATATGTATTTTATCAATTTATATAACATCTTGCGCTGAATCCCCTAAAATGGAAAAGGCTTTGGTGAACGAAGTGGCCCTGGCGGCAGGGTCGGGCAGTGCCTTGCCCTATTTGCATTCAAACGGAGAGCGCACCCTGTTGTCCTGGATGGAACAGGACGGAGACGGTTTGGCCACATTGCGGTATGCAGAATTGAAGGAGGGCCAATGGATGCCTCCCAATGACATTTTGAAGGGAAGCGACTGGTTCGTGAACTGGGCCGATTTTCCTATGATCGTCGAGAACAAGGGCAATCTCATGACGCATGTGCTCAAAAAATCTGCTTCTGACACCTATGCATACGACGTGAAGCTCAATTTATTTGAGGTGGATAAGGCACAGTGGGCCACGAATATCTCCCTAAATACCGATGGCACCACCACGGAACATGGTTTTGTTTCGGGATTTCCCATGGCCGACGGTTCTTTTTTCGTCACCTGGCTCGATGGCCGAAACACCTTGGAGCGAGAGGACGGATCGCGAGGGGCCATGACCCTGAGAACGGCCGAAATTTCGGCCTCGGGTGTCGTCAGTAGAGAGACCGAAGTGGATTCGGCCACCTGCGACTGCTGCCAAACTTCCGCAGTGATGACCCAAAACGGACCGGTCGTGGTCTACAGGGACCGTTCCGAAGAGGAAGTGCGCGACATTGCAATTGTTCGCAAGATCAACGGGCGCTGGACGGCACCCACTACAGTACACGACGATGGTTGGAAAATCAAGGGCTGTCCGGTGAACGGTCCCAAGGCGGCCGAATGGGGCAACGCGCTGGTCGTGGCCTGGTTTACGGCGGCAGGCGAGAAGTCCATGGTGAAAATGGCCTTCTCCGCGGATGGGGGCGCCCATTTCGATGCCCCGATCACCATATCCGAGCTTCGGCCCATGGGCAGGGTAGATGTTTTGATGGTCGACGGGGCGACCGCGATCGTCAGTTGGATGGAAACCTTGGGCGAAACGGCCGAAATCAAAGCGGTTAGGGTCGAACGGAACGGCAAAAAATCTGTACCGCTCACCATCGCCCATTTGGCGGCCTCCCGAAAAACGGGTTTCCCCCAAATGGAATTGGTGGGAGACCGGGTCTATTTTGCATGGACCGATTTTGCCAATGAAACCACGACTATAAAGACCGCATATATTCCTGCGGAGCGTTTCTAAACAAGCTTCGACGGGCCATCGCAGCAAATGGAACCAAAAAAGGGCGCTTGGTAGGCCTAACACAGCCTTAAAAGACTTGTTGTACCTTTAAAGCAACGCACCAAACCCTGTTCATGGATACGCGAAAGGCCCTTTTTTTTATGCTGATAAGTACCTTGGCCTTCACTGGAATGAACGGACTTTTAAAGTACTTGACCGCCTACAGTGCGTACGAGGTGGTTTTCTTCAGGGCCGCGGGATCGCTCTTTTTTACTTTCGGTTATTTGTGGAGCAAGGGCATCCCGGTGCTGGGAACACATCGTAAACTACTGGTTTTGAGAGGTGTAATAGGAGCCACATCCATGCTGTTGTTCTTTATGGCCATTCATTATATCCCTTTGGGACCGGCAGTCGCGATGCGCTATATCGCACCGATCTTTGCCGCTATTTTCGCCATTGTGCTGCTTAAGGAAAACATCAGGCCCGTACAGTGGGCCTTTTTTATCATGGCGTTTTTAGGAGTGGTGGTGCTTAAGGGTTTTGACAGCAGTATCCCGGCCATAGGACTGGTTTTGGTACTCTTATCGGCCGTTTTTAGTGGCCTGGTCTATATCACCATCCGCAAGATAGGACTAAGGGAACATCCCGTGGTCATCGTCAACTATTTTATGTGCGTGGCAGCGGTCATGGGGGGCGTCATGGCCATATTCCACTGGAAAACGCCCACGGGCTGGGATTGGGCCTTATTGGCCAGTTTGGGGGTCTTTGGGTATTTTGGGCAATTGTTCATGACCAAAGCTTTCCAGATCGGGGAAACCAATTTGGTCGCGCCCCTAAAATATATCGAAGTATTGTTCGCGGTGATTATTGGGGTCGTTTTTTTGGGCGAAAATTATTCGATCTGGAGTTTTGTGGGCATGGCGATGATCATAGGCGGACTTCTTTTGAACATCTGGTACAAGGAAAGACGGCTACGGCAGGAAAGTCATTAAATGTGGTCTTTATAAAACAAGATTCCTAGGGGAGAGAAAGGCCGGGATCGTCCCCGGTTCCAAAACATTCTATTTTACATAATATAAATTATGGTTCAAACGTTTCAGTAATTTCCGTATAGCCCGCCAGGGCTATTTTACCATAATACCAGATATGGCTTCTTTAGAACCATATCGTCAGGTATTATGTAAAAGGAAATTGCCTGTACTAATTCCCGTAATACCATGTATGCAACACAAAATCAGTTGTAACCCCTCAGAGATACATATGTCTTGCTCAATATCAATTCGTTTTGGAATTGGCTAAAGTTTAAATAAAGGCATACGATTATTAAAAATGTTGCAGCATACATCTATTCCATCGATCTGTCCCGGGACCGCCGATTCGAATTGTTTGTATAAAAACTGAAGGACCGATCAAATAGGATTTCATAGAGGGCCTTAAAGGGGTTCGTATCACGTTTCGTATAGAACAAACCCACCGTGAGTGTCAACCAGGATAAATAGGGTTTCTGATGGTGCAAATTATGGTGCCCGATACCAAAGCCCAGCGGGAACCAATACGTATTACTTGTTTTATCAGGATTGGTCCCCATATGCTCACACCAATTTCTAAGTACAGAAACTACATTAAAGGAAAAAAGTGTACATAATACAAACCAAATGGAAGGTTGTATCAGGATAAACCAGGCGATGCTTACCGCAATAGATAACACCAGGTAGTCCCTCCGAATTGTGATTCCCCTGGCCCGTTCCCGAGCATCGGTCGAAACCTGATAGCTCATTACAAGATAGAATGTATATATTAAAGGGACACACTCGCAGAGCATATACCAGTAACGGTTCAACCGATATAATTTACGTAATGGCGGGGGTGAAATCGGATCGTTATCCAGGTTGGTGTTGCGATGATGGATCAGGTGATATTTTCGATAGGGCTCTGCGAAGGGTACAAAGAGTAAAGCAGCGCTTAAGTTGGCGAAAAGGCGATCAAATCGGGATCTTGTAATTGTTTTGTGTATCCCGTCGTGAAGGCAAACAATTAAAAACGAATGCGCCAGCAGACCCGCCGGGATAAACGTCCAATAACGTCCCTGTACAAACAATTCCATCAACAAGTTGATGCCCCAAATCAGGATTATGGCGGTAATAAAAGTTACAGTTGGGATGAGATATTTCCGCCTTCTCAAGCGCTTTTCAAGTTTGATTTCCAGTTCGTAGTCTTCGCCCATCAATGATACTAATATTATCCAATGCGGCGCTCCAATACCCAAATTGACAGGAATGCCTGCTGAAGTTGAAAGAAAGAATAACTTCTCCTCTAAATATATGAAAAGGAAATTGACCCGATCCCATATTTGAATCCAATTTTAGGAATACCCAATAAAATAGGATATTGAAGATTCTGGGTGGTAGGTTTGGCTTTTATGCTTTTAAGAGACTTGGGCAATACAGTTTAATATTGATCTCTGTAAGGATGCTGGCATGTTTGATAAGTGCCTTAACTTGATGCATATTCATGGCGGTAAGATTGGTTCCTATCCCTCGGGCCATTTGTAAAGCTGATTTGGAATTGGAATTTTCAACGAGCTTATTGAAGTCTATCTTTTCAGACATATATTCGATGATCAAATCTCTGTGGTTATTTTCCAAATATTTTCTGGGGATTTCGTGTGATTTAATTACATCCTCCAAAACATTTCCCTGCAGTACATTATTGACAAAAATAGGTATTGAATCTTCCAAATCCCATCCTAAAGACTGGTATGCCACCTGCTCAGGATTGTTAGGATTAAATATTAAATCCACCATTTGCAGGTCCTGAATCCGTTTCATAAAAACATCACTTACACGGATTAACAAAGAGAGCACATTTTTGTAGGAATTCTCAAAAGGCATCTTGGTACCGGCATCGCTGACGATAATAGTCTCACATCGGTACTGACTGTTTTTTTGGGTCAATTTATGGACTCCCTGGTTATCGTAGACTCCTCCGTCTACCAATCTGGGCTTTGCACGCTTGAAATCCTGTCGTTCCTTATAAAAATTCTGTGAAATCTGTACCGGGGAAAATAGAAAAGGAACGCAGGTTGATGCCGCAACAGCGCGGGCTACTGGAAAATCCGACTGAATAAAATGGATAGACCCTCCCCCGTCCTTTGGATACAAATAGGCTGAATCTCCCATAGCATCTCTTGAAAATGTAAAGGGCCTTCCCGTTTCCACATTTGTTGAATTCATTACGATATCAATCCCGGGTAAGAGATCTTTCAAAATCTTTTTACTGAAGAAGAAATCGCTATAAATCTTTTCAATTACCCTGCTTAGCTGAAAAATTTTAAACTGAAAATTGAATATTAGGATGAGTGCTAAAACCAACAATAACAGGCTAATCCAGGCCAGGTCTGTAAATAACAGTCCTACAATAATCCCCAAAAGCACGAGCGTTATCGCCGCTGGAAGAAGGAAGTGAGAAGAGCGTATCAATCTTCTTATCACACTTTTCTGAACGCCATTCAGAATGATTTCTTCGAATTTTTTGAAATCCGTACCATATAAGCCGTAAACAGCAGCAGTAATTGAACCTCCTGAATTACTTGAAATAACGTCTATTTTGTCTAAGAGATTTAATTCTTTTAATTTTTGAAGTGTTCCAAGATGGTAGGCTGTAGCCCTATATCCACCCCCCGAGAGGGCTAAACCAATTTTCTTTCCATTTTTCATATATCATTTTGAATGTTGAAGTTGCGTATGCTTTGTTGGGACGTAAAGTCTGGACGAAGATCATTTTTAGAAACATCGTTAAGGGTAATCAAATGTCTTTTATGCTCATAAGCTACAGATTATTTGGATACTGAATGTTCCAAACTAAAAATAGAAGTCGAAAATAGAATTTCGGGCCAAAAATTCTGTAATTTAAGAACTAATTCAAAACTCAATAAATGGAAGATTCGCTTCGCAATAAAATTTTACATGGCCGGGGTCCCTCCGTGTACAAGGGAAAGTATCAGGTAACCGATGCAGCCTTAAAAAAATATGAGGTTGACAGAGATAAGTTTGGAACCACTACTATAATTCTTGGAAAGAATAAGAGTTTTAATGTGAAGGATAACCAGTATGCACTGGACAATGGCGAAGTGGGTATGTATTTCATTCCCATAAGTGATTACGGCACCTTTACTACCGCTGAAGGTAAGATTGCCTTTGGCTCCCAATTGGCGGATACCTTCCTACGGAAAACATTGAAACTAAAGGACACAGATCCGATTTACGCTTATATGTATTACATACACCCGGAACTCAATAAGGGTACTTTATCGTCTTTTACTGAAATTGGAAATGCGAAAACGGAAATGGGCATTACCCACTTAGGTGCTTATCTCGGTCAGGGTGTAACCTCTAATGCCCCACCACTCTATCACTATCGCAAATGGGGTGTAAAGGGCCCCACCTTTGGCTATCCATGTAACCTCATGGTGATTTCCATGAACGGTGTTGACCAGGCCATGTTAAATAAGAATTTAAAACTGACCGACACCTTTCTGAATTACGGGGTGCGCTTTCCTATGGATTACCTGCATTCGGCCTTCAGGCCCATTGACATCAATACTGCACTGATGTTTTACAGGGATTGGATCATGGAAAAGCACTACCTGAAAGACAATACAGATACCTCCTGGTTTACCTATTGTTGTGCACACAAAACCCTGGTAACCACCGTGGGGTTGAACTTAGCTCACAATCAGGATGCATTTATGGAGATCTACGGGGAGAAAGAAGGCAAAGAATTTTATGAGCTTTTCGTAACGAATTATTTTGAAATATTTGGCGAAAGATTTATCGAGGACCACCACGCCTCTACAGATTTTGAACCCCTTTGGAAAAAGGAAGGCTTGACCGTAGAACAGATCAGGCCTTTTACCAAAGAAGAATACTACGCTTACGACAAAGCGAGGCGGGAAGGTCGATTGGATACATTCAAAGGCTTCAAGCCCCTGCCTCCCACCCGGGCGACAGGATGGGGACCTCAGTCTGCAGCAGATGTAATCTTTGAATGGGTGGATGCGTATGCAGACTTTATAGATGCCGGCGCAGTTGTAAGTTGTGCTGCTATTAAAGGGTATGCAAAACCAGTTACCGAACGTATGGGAATTACCCCGACAGAATACTGGATGGCGGCCATGCCCATTCTTGAAGTGATTATGGAGGCCGATGCAAAGATTTACGCCCCAGCGGCGGCAGATCCGGATTACCATAAAAGCACATATTACATACAGCGCTTTGAAGAACTGTTTATAGGGTTTGGCGGTAAAAAAGAGGATATTCCCGAAGCTCTTAAGCGTTTTCCTGACTTTGAAAAACTTGTTGGGAAGCTCCGGGACTTCGTCGATTATATAGTGTCCCAGGAGTTGAAACCTGAATTCTTGGCCTGGTGGGCCTTGGGCCATGTAAGAAGCAATTGGAAAGATTTGATTTCTACTCCGGGTATAAAGCCTTTGGAGGCATATGCCTGGTTGAGAAAAAATGCACAGCCTTATTTTGAAAAGGCCAGAGACGTGACCGCTCCTTCTGCGAATGCCATCCAATTCAATGTGCCGCCTTCAATGGCCCACATGATGGTTATCGGTATGTTCGATAAAAACCCGCATATTGAGCTTAAAACCATTTGTACTGTGATGGACCACAGTGAATTGGAACCAAAATAGCGATGGAGCTCTCTTGCCCTCTTAGTTAAAAGGGAGGTGGTGGTGTTTTTTATAAGTTCTTAATTAGGTTCCTGTCAATCCTTGGCAGCCGGCTGAAGTCTTGAGGCTGATGGTAGCGGGATCCTATATTCCTGATATTTTTTCATAAAGGCTTCATTAGGTTGCAGGTATCCGGATTTTAAATGTTCCTTGATATCCACGATAAAGAACATGGGAAGCGGGTTACTATTTTTAATTTCAATATGACCCCGGGGTTCAAACTCAAAAAATTCAAGGGTAGCCTCCATAACTTCCTCTGAAACATTAATACAACCAGGCATGGAGGCGGTTTCCAACCTTGAACTGAGGTTCACACTATCGCCCCAAACATCGTACGAAAACTTTGATTCGCCGATAATCCCTGCGATCATGGGTCCGGTGTGGATGCCAATACGCAAATTCCAGTTTCGCGTATCCTCTTGGATGTATTTAAGGACTTTTACAGCGGCCAAACACACATCCAGCGGATGAGTCAAGTTTTGTACAGGAAGTCCACCTACTGCCATATATCCATCCCCAATAGTCTTTAATTTTTCAACCTTGTGCTCCTTGAAAATTTGATCGAATTTTGTGAAGTGCTCATTCAGAATTGAAACGAGTTCCTGAGGTGCCATTTCTGAAGTTATCCGCGTAAACCCTACAAAGTCCATAAAGATGGCCGTCGCACTGGTTATCATTACGGGTTTGGACTTTCCATGGGTATTTAGTTCATTAACTACTGAGTCCGGTAAAATATTCCGGATCAGGGTGTCTGATTTATGTTTTTCACTTCTTAATATGTTGGCGTAATAATTAATGGCTAGGAATACCAAACTTGATATCAGTATAAAATTATTGATATAGGTCAGTAAGATAATCCGTTCTGGGAGCAGGACCATGCCTTCAGATATGGCGGGCTCGAGAAAATATAGAATTACAGCCGTAATCAGAAAGACGATGTACCAGGCCATCCTATCTGCCTTTTTCTCGTACAGAATCTGGGCTCCGGACATAACCGGGATGGCGTAAAAAATATACACTACCGATCCGACAAACCCACCCATTACTGTATGATATGCAACGATGTAGAAGTACCCTCCAAAAAAGGCAAATGCCCTTAATATTTTGTAATTGCGATGGAAACTGAAGGTGAGCAGCACAAGAGTGAAATAAATAGCAGAAATAAGGAGTGCCCTGGCAGCTGCTGGCCTTCCTGCATCTATGTATTCGAAAAAGAAATACAACAAATTGGCAATACAGGCATATAAGGACACCACAATGATCGTTTTGTGACTCCTTATTTCAGGACTGTCCCCTGGGGAATTCCCAATTCCACCAACCCATCTTAGGAATGCTCTAAAAAGATTAATAATGCTCTTTATTCCCATTTAATTAAGTCAAATTAAGTGGCAGTCCGCACAGAGTTTGGAAAACGGGTCTATTGCCGGATCGCTGTTCCAGGAATACTCCATACTGTTTTGGGTATTTCTGACAATGTCGGACCCGTACAGGCCTTGGATTACCGCGAGCATCATATCCATACCAGCAGCTACTCCGGCCGAGGTCATATATCCTGACTGTGTAGCCCAGTCAATGTCACCAATCCACCTGGGATTGTAATCCCAATGGACATTCACCCCCTGGCTAACAACCCACTTCCAGGATTTCGAGGTTTTGTTCGAAGTCGCCTTCTTGTGATCGAGATAACCTGTTCTGGCAAGTAGGGCAGCTCCCGTACACACTGAGAGTACCATTGGGGTTTTCCGGACTAATTCACCCAGAAGGCCTACAAACACATCATCATCGGCAAGAACTCTGCTACCCATTCCTCCCGGTATGAGTACAAGGTCAACCGGGGGAAGGGTTGCAAAAGAGTTTGAGCAAAACATTTTAGGATTATCACTTCCGGTTCCTGTCTGAATAAGGCCAATCCTTTCGGCAACATCATAAAGCCTGAATAATGGTTTTGTATGGTCCGGCTCTGCTGCCTCTGTAAGTCCAAAACTCAGATTCATGGCCTGCATGGGTCCATACACATCCAGAGGTGCAAAATGATCGTAATAAACAATCGCTGCTTTTAATGTCTTCATCTAATTAAGGATGGATGTTCTTGGTATTTATTCATGGGTAATAGGATTTCTTGGCCCGGGATTTAGGACAGTTTTCCCATCTTCATCGGTCCAGTTATCGGGAAACGCGTTCTTCCAATCATCTTTACAAGCTTCCCTGATTTCGGATATTAACTTCTTGATCAAATCATATTTACCCAGTGAGGGCATTGAATAGATATGACTAAAGGTACGTTCTTCGGAGTATAAATCCCCATTTTCTGCCTGGACGGGAACCTCAATTCGTTCAGAATCCACCGTATATTTATAGGTGATTGTACGGTTGACCTTTCGGAACATAACTGCCAAGGACAATTCAGACCGATGTATCCAGAGATCTACATTGTCATCCGGGAACCTTTGCTGAAGTTCTTCTTCAAGTTTTTGTAATTCCGATTCAAACTCAAGAGCTGCATTTTCTGTTTTGAGAGCCCTTGTGATATTTGCAGCATACCCATTTCGGGCAAAATATTTCCACAACAACATAGCAGAAAATCCATTGCGTGATCCTCCTAAAGTGGTATCCGGAGATCCAATGTATCCGGCCGTATCCGGAGGGCTTAACTGGAATTTTCTTCGGGTCATATAAATTCCGCCGGGCCAGGGTGCACCAATCCATTTATGCATAGAGGTCACTATACTCATAACCGATTTAATGCTGAAATCAAATTCGGGAATCACTTTATTCTCAAGTTCGGGTAGATTCTTCTTTTCAAGCTTGGCTTTCTCCTTAGCCATCCTCAGGAAAGGAAGGTAGGCAGCCCCAAGAGCTCCGTCCACATGCAACCAGAAACCCCTTCTTTCGTCCTGTAATTTCAAAACTTCAACAGATCCATCTTTCTTTTGCTTCCTGACCTCATAGTTTACAGTGCGCTTCCAAAGCCAGGGGTATATTTCACCCAAATCTTTCAGCATTTTATCTACTGCCGGAACATTGTCGTAAGCCCCTTTCCAGGTTGAACCCTGGTTGAGTACAATTAAGATCGGATAGTCCTTTTTGAGAAAAAATTCCACCAACAACTTCAGGTCTGAGACTTTAATGGAACCTGAAAGGGGATCCTTGTGGTTCCTATTGTGAGAAGGAACTTCATCAGGCCACTCACCTTCATAACCCGGGAGAGGACAACATCCCGGATAGTGGAGTCGTCCTTCCTCTGCAAATGTAGTCGCTGAGCAAATGCTTACACCCTTGATGACTGAATAATGGGTGTCTTCGGAATAAAACACTATAGGTTTATATCTATTGGGGTTCTCATAATAGTCTGCGGGATAAACTTTTAAGGGGGCTTTTTCCAGAATAAACTTTCCTTCTTTGAGTTTTTTTTGTCCCTTTTGTTTGTGGTTGGGGTCTATAATTATTTTACCCCCACTTAAATATTCCCGTCCGTTGTACAAGGCATAGATGTTGCCTTCAGTTGAACCCATTGACATGACGTATCCCCAATAGGAATTTTTGGCTTTCTTTTTATGAAAGGGCCATTCTGCGCGCCACAAGGCAGCGAAATAATCGAGTACGGCTCGTTCTGCGAATTTGGTGTTCAGCGAAAATATACCCGTAGTGAAGGGATCCCCAACGTTATTTGTATGAATGTCCAACAACCACGACAATTCTTTGTTCCCTTTAAGATATTCGTTGGTTTGGTATCCGGTAAACTTTTTATGCTTCGATTTAATGAACCGCTTAAATTCACGCATGGCATCTTTGTACTCCTTCTTGGTTAAACCTTTTGGAGGAATTTCGAATTTCTTGTAGTCAATGGCCGGAAAGTCCCCTTCCAAATCCTCAGGGGGTACGGCATCATAAATCGCGATAGGATTATGATCAGGTCCCGTTACCGATGCCCAAGATGGTAATTGCTCATCCCAGGATAGTTGTTTGGGACCGTAAGGAATTTCATTTTTTCTATTTTTTGCCATTCTCCTGATTGTTGGTTAAAAGAATAATTGCACTAAAACAACCGGACAGTATGGTGTTTTTTGGCATTTTAAGGTAAGGATTATAATAATGGGTTTGTAGAAGGTAGATTTTTTTTTACACAACAAATTTCATTTAAATAAAGTATATTAGAAGATAGAATGTACATTGAGTCTCTTTTTCTTTGTGAAAACAGTTAAGACATTGCATGGATCACCAGATCGCTAACCTGAAGAAATTTGGTACTTTTGGAGGCGTCTTCACGCCAACCCTATTGACCATTCTAGGGGTAATCATGTATCTGCGCCTGGGCTGGGTCGTTGGTAACGCAGGACTTCTTGGCGCCTGGATCATTATCATTATTTCCTTCTTGATTACCCTCTGCACGGCACTTTCCATGTCGGCCATTACGACCAACATTCGTATTGGTGCCGGTG
The DNA here is from genome assembly GCA_963710535.1 of uncultured Flavobacteriaceae bacterium. Classification (GTDB taxonomy): domain Bacteria; phylum Bacteroidota; class Bacteroidia; order Flavobacteriales; family Flavobacteriaceae; genus Pelagihabitans. The sequence goes on along the minus strand of CAVQAW010000008.1, from coordinate 142,419 downwards.
GTGCTTACGCCATAGTATCACAGGCGCTTGGATTGGAAGTTGGGGGCAGCTTGGGCATTCCGAGGTATATTTCCCAAGGCTTGGCCGTTACCATGTACATCTTCGGTTTCAGAGAAGGGTGGCTCGGTATTTTTCCAGGCCATAGTCCGTTTTTAGTGGACATTATCGTTTTTGTAGTACTTTTTGGGATTGCCTATATCAGTGCCAATCTTGCCATAAAGACCCAGTTCATTATTATGGGCATCATCGTATTGTCATTGATTTCCATCATTGTGGCCACTTATGAAGGTTCAATGATCGTCCCCACGGCTGAGGCAATCGGTTGGGGCTCGTTCAAGGGATCCGTTGAAAATGGATTCAAGGGCAGCGACTTTTGGATCGTTTTTGCCGTTTTTTTTCCTGCGGCCACCGGCATCATGGCCGGCGCCAATATGTCGGGCGAATTGGAGGATCCAAAAAAAAGTATTCCGGTAGGCACCTTGTGGGCGATCGGGGTAAGTTTTATCATTTATATGCTCCTGGCCTACTGGATCGCTCGCAGCGCAACGGAAACGGAATTGCTCAACAACTATTATATCATGGTAGATAAGGCGTATTTCGGACCGCTGGTCATTGCGGGAATTTTGGGAGCAACATTTTCCTCGGCGCTTGCTTCCATCGTTGGATCGTCTCGAATTTTATTCGCCATGGGCGAACATAAGGTATTGCCTTTTTCTAAGTTTCTGGCATGGCAAAGTGCCACCGGACAGCCACGAAATGCGATGTTGGTCACGGGGGTCCTGATCTTCCTGACCATGTTGTTGCGAAACATCAATGCGATCGCACCGCTGGTGACCTTATTCTTTCTGATCACCTATGCGATGATAAACATCGTGGTCATTATCGAGCAAAATCTTGGATTGATCAGTTATCGCCCCCTGTTTAAAATCAACAAGTGGGTACCCTGGTTTGGGTTGGTCTCCTCAATTTTTGCGATGTTCATCATCAACCCCACTGTAAGCCTTCTTTCCATCGCCATTGTTTTGATGGTGTATTGGTACCTATCCCGTCAAAATTTGGAAACGCCTTTTGAAGATATGCGGTCGGGGCTGTTCGTATCTTTTGCGGAATGGGCCGCAAAGAATACTTGGGGAATGAAAAAAATGCAACAAAGGGCTTGGAAGGCGAATTTAATGGTACCTGTACGCGACGTCAACGGGCTAAAAGGAACATTTCACTTTCTAAGGGATATCGCAAGTCCAAAAGGATCTATAAAATTATTGGGGATCGAACCCTTTTCAGAATCAAGTACCCTGGCACAGCAACTGGAAGCCATTTCGACCTCCTTCAGACAGAAAGGGGTTTTTTCGTCTTCCACCGTTATATATACCGAAGAATTTACGAAAGGAATCAACTATGGAAGTCAAGCCTTGCAGGGCGCTTTTTTTAGGCCCAACATTATCTTTTTGAACCTGCAGCAACACGACGATTATGAATCAGAGCTCAGGCCCATCATGCGTGAATCCATTCGCTTGGAAATCGGTGTGCTGTTGTATTTATCGCATCCCACAGCGCGATTGGGCGAGCGCAGCACCATCAATGTATGGGTAAGTGATCGAAAGGGCAATTGGAATTTGGGCTGGGATATCGGCAATTTGGATCTTTCCATTTTAGTGGCCTATAAACTAAAAATGAACTGGGGCGCCAGCATTCGACTGATTACCGTAGTCAGTGATCCGGCTGAAAAAGAATTGGCTGAAGCATTCATGAAATCCCTTATCACCCTGGCCCGATTAACGCAAACCTTCACTGAAGTGCATGTAGGTGATTTCAGGGATATCGTTCTTAAAACACCTGCTGCAGATCTGAATATTTTCGGCATGGAAGAAAACCTGAAATTCGAATTTGTTGAGGAAATGTCAAGCAAAACGTCAAGCTCCTGCTTATTTATCAAAGATTCCGGTCATGAGAGTATTTTGGCCTAAAGCCTAGCGATTCGTTGTTTTTTTAAATCCATGACCCACCCACCTATCTCCCCCTCTGCTTTGCCAACTTTGGAGGAACTTTCCGTCGTACTGCCGACAAAGATTTATTTAAACCACACACCACCATTGATGAAAATGATATTGATGAAATGGTTTTAGTCATTTTTAAGCCATAAATTCAATTTTTTTTAAATTAAGATCAAAGAATTTGCGATTTTATTAGGATATCTGCAAAAAAAGTGTAGATTGTAGGTAAGAAACTATAAATATAATAAATATATGAGGCAACTAAAGATCACGAAACAAATTACAAACAGAGACACCAAATCCTTAGAAAAGTACTTTCAAGAAATATCAAAAATCGATCTGATTACCGCTGAGGAGGAAGTTGAACTGGCCAGAAGAATACGTGAAGGTGATCAAATTGCCCTAAATAAATTAATCAATGCGAATTTACGCTTTGTGGTATCCGCCGCAAAACAATATCAAGGAAGCGGCTTAAGGCTTTCCGATTTGATCAACGAAGGAAATATCGGATTGGTGAAAGCGGCCAAACGTTTTGACGAGACCCGTGGTTTTAAATTCATTTCCTATGCAGTATGGTGGATCCGACAATCGATGTTGCAAGCCATGTCGGAACAAGCGCGAATGGTAAGGCTGCCCTTGAACAAGATCGGGGAAATCAGCAAGATCAAGAAGGTATACTCCTCTTTGGAACAGACCTTTCAGCGGCCCCCAAGTGCAGTGGAAATTGCAAGGGAGCTCGATATGAGCGCGGCTCAGGTTAAACTCGCGATCAAAAATTCAGGAAAACATCTATCCATGGATGCCCCTTTTGAAGAAGGGGAATCTTCCAATCTGTACAACGTGATACAATCGAAAGGATCGGCAAGTCCCGATGCCCAAATGATCAAAGAGTCGCTGAGTACCGATATTGAACAAGTGTTAAAAACACTTCCCCGAAGGGAAAGTGAAATCCTTCGACTCTATTATGGTATTGGCGAACGATCTCCAAAGAGCCTGGGCGAAATTGGTGAACTCTTTGACATCACCAGGGAACGTGTTCGGCAAATCAGGGAGAAAGCAATTCGGATGCTGCGTAAAAAATCGCACAACAAAGTGCTGAAAACATATCTTTAAAATACATTTTGGTCTCATGCCGACTTCTCAAAGTCGGCATTTTTTTTGTACCCATTCCTATGGCCATCCTTGGGATAAAATTGGGCAACGACCACTGGATTCATTCAAATATTGCTATATTTAATCATCTGAAATAGCTAGGACACTATAGATCTGATTTTAATCCTTAAAGCCATAATACCATGAACCGAATCAAAGAACTGAAATTTTTTACCCTGATCATACTCCTATTCGCCTTTGTCGCCGCAGGATCGTTGAGCGCATGCAGGGACAAGAAAGAGAAAGAAGGCACTGAACAGACCGGGGAACATCCGGAAGGGGAAGAACATCCCACTGAGGCCGGAGAAGAGCATCCTGAAGGTGAAGAACACCCAGAAGGTGAAGAAGAACACCCCGAAGGGGAAGAACATCCTAAGGATTCCGTATCAGGGTAACGATACCAAGTTTTCAGAGGTCTTTTGCCCGGATATTCGTCGGAACGAAAAGAACGTTTTGGCGAATACGGGCCTATTACCTTCTTCCATCACCGGATAGGCGAGAAAATTGATCGGGCCCGATTGGGGGCCCGGTTCTATGCTAAGATCACGTCCACGGCTGAACTCGATACGATTTGCCGGATGACGGCCAAAGTAATAGGTAGCAAGTGCCGTATATTTGTTGGCCTCACTGATATCAACGGGCCACCATTTCCCCTCGGCGTAAAATTCTGCCCAACAGTGGTAGCCATCGATGCCGCCTTCGTCCCGATCCGAAGGAATCGAGGCGCCTACGGCAAACCGTGCAGGGATGCCCGCCGACCTTGCCAAAGAGATGAACAAGGAATGGAACTCCGTGCAGTTGCCGGTTTTCACATCGCAGGCATAAACAGCGTCACCATTTCCGTAATTCCCAAACTTCATATACTTCATATTGTCGATGACATAATCATATAAGGCCCTGGCCTGCATAATCGTGCCATCAATGCGCTTGTTGCCGATAATGGAATCGGCAAGTATTTTAAACCGGTCGCCTACCGGCATCAACAAACTGGCTTCCAAATATCTTGTAGGAGAGGCATTTTCCTCATAAGGCATTTTCTCAAGCCTTTCAACATCGTATACGATTTCAACGGTCTTTCCACTCTGTTCCGGACCGAGCTCCAAGTATAAAATGCTATTGCCATTTGCCTTTTCCTCGAGCATTCGATAATCAACGGGAGCTCTTAGCGAGGTCATTACGACAGTTTGAAAACGATCGCTCTGTGGCACGGGAAGCCACATTTTTGCCGCTTCCTTCATTTCCGGAAGTGTCACCTCATAACGAAATTCGAATCGGTCCTCCCCTTCAATGACCCCAAGCAAATTGTTTGAGGCGTTTTGTACCGGCACCCGATACCAGGTCTTGTCCTTTCTTTGTTTCCAAGTATAAAAGGGTTTACCATTGAGCTTGTGCAAGGTGGTTTCCGTGACCGACATGTTCCCGGGATCTCCTTCCAGAAAAAAATCAACATCGTAAACATCCCCGCTCACATCGGCCAGATCAACACAGGCAAAATGGCGTTGGGGCCCTAAATTGGAGAGGTATTCGGTATGTACGCGCACCAATTGCAATCGCAGATCTTTGCCGTCTGCGCTCAGGTTGAAATACCCGCCGCCCTCTTCCACTTTCTTGGCGATATTGGCCTTGATCCCGGCCTCGATATCAGCCGTAACCACCTTAGGAACCTCCTTAATCGCAAGGATTTTATCTTCCGAGCCCTTCTTTGTGCTTGAATTGCAGGCCATGTTCAAGGCCAACATCACCATAAAAACAATCCTAATCTCTTTCATTCCATTTCTTATAAATATTGGGTATGAATTTACGATAAATCCCCCGTTCTCCCAATTGGGATCTACAACTTGAATAGTTTGTGGCCAGCCCCTCCCCTTCCTTGTCGATATCTGGGCAGGTTCTTTATTTTTCCCCTATGGTATTTGAAATGGAGGGTTCCGCTCTGAGGTAAAATTGCATATCGAACCATTTTAACTAGTTTTATAAGGTGATTGAACGCTAACGAACCGACCCATATGATCAACTTTTATAGAAAAATCCGGAAACAGCTGGCCAACGAAAACCAATTCCAAAAATATTTTCGTTATGCGTTCGGGGAAGTTGCCCTGATCATGATCGGGATTTTCATGGCCTTGCAGCTGCAGAACTGGAACGAAGAACGCAAACAGCATAACGAGTTCAAGGTAATTTTGGAACAGCTGTACAATGCCATCATTTACGATGTGGACAAGTACAAGAACCAAATGGACTATATGGCGAACCAAATTGAAAATATGGACTTTATCCTGAAAACTCCGGATTCCATACCCAAAGAGGACTTACCCTATGTGCTGTACAACATCGGATTTGATAATTTTAAATCGTACCAGTCCGATGCCCTGTTTTATATGAACGATCTGCATTCCGATTATCAAAGTTTGGAACAGAACGAGTTGGTCAAACAAATCACCGGTTACCTAAATTTAAATAGAAGTTCGCCCATCAATGATTATGACATCAACAATGATATGTTTTCCATCTTTTTGATTTCCGAAGGCATCCCCTATCCCGAAATGAACAGGGAGGATCTGAACCAGGGATGGGTAACCAACGATTCGTTGTATTACCCTGAAGAAATATTGGAGAAACTTCAACAGGATTTAAAATCAAACAGGTACCAAACCGAAATAAAAACATATCGAAGTCAGAAAATACTTTATAAACGCGGGGCACAAGCCAAATTTAACTCTGGAAATTCAGTTCTTGAACTCATCAAAAGGTACTATCCCGAGGTAAGGGTCATTTACGAAAATGTCGGCATCATCGGAACCGCCCTGCAAGGCTATGACGATGTGGGTGGCCGATCTACGCCCATGCGCCGAACCGATGCCAAAAATGGTATCTGGGAAGCAGAGTTGTATTTAAAGGAGGGTACCGTTAAGTTCCGATGCAACGATAGCTGGCTGCGCAACTGGGGCGGAAATTACGGGGATGACCAATTTCCTTCCGGCAATGCTACCCCCGATGGCGATAATATTGCGGTTCCGGCAGGGAAATACCATATTCAACTGAACTTGAGCGACTTTACGTATGAGTTTACCAAAATGGAGGAAGAATAGCACGCCCATCCCCTTGCCTAAGATTCCAGAATGGCTAGGTCTTGTAGGACATGCTGCTGGTGGTCGGGAAATTAAACCCAACGGCTGATATCTTCCTTTCTCCTCCCCACATGTTGCAGCTTGTTTTCCAATAAAAAAACCGGCATGCCCATGGGCGTGCCGGTTTGTAATTATATGGAATTATTTAAATTTAGCTTTTAATCGATTTCATATCGATGACGAATCGATAATGTACATCGCTCTTCAACATGCGTTCATAGGCCTGATTGATGTCCTGTATTTTAATGATCTCGATTTCGGAAGTGATACCATGTTTTCCACAGAAATCCAATAGTTCCTGTGTTTCCGCTATCCCACCGATCAAAGATCCAGCGACCGATTTACGCCCCATGATCATGGGCACGGAATGCAACATAGGATCCAATGGACCCAAATAGCCTACCAAAACCAAGGTGCCGTTGGTATTCAAGGTACCTATGTAAGGATTGATATCATGTGCATACGGTACCGTGTCGATAATGACATCAAAATGATTTTGGACACTTGTCATTTGCGCGTCATCGGTTGAAATCACGACCCGATCGGCGCCCAAATCCAATGCATCCTTTGTTTTATTCGGAGATCTTGAAAACAAAGTGACATCCGCACCCAGGGCATCGGCCAATTTTATGGCCATGTGGCCCAGGCCGCCTAGTCCGACTACGGCCACTTTGCTGCCTTTCCCAACATTCCAGTGCCTTAGAGGCGACCAGGTGGTAATACCCGCGCACAGTACCGGTGCAATCCCGGCAAGGTCAAGATTCTTTGGGACTTTCAACACAAAATGTTCATCGACCACAATGCTCTCGGAATAACCGCCAAAGGTGGGCAAGTTCAAATGCTTATCATGGCCTCCGTAAGTGCCCACCCATTGCGGACAATATTGTTCCAAGTCATTCTTGCAATTGTTGCAGGACCTGCACGAATCTACCAAGCAGCCCACGGCAACCACATCGCCTTTTTTGAACTTTGTTACCCCATCCCCTACTTGGATCACCTTGCCCACAATTTCGTGACCGGGAACTACCGGATACACACTAAATCCCCAGTCGTTGCGAGCAAAATGAAGGTCGGAATGGCACACGCCACAATACAAGATGTCGATTTCCACATCTTTTATAGTGACTTCCCTTCGGTTGATATCCATCGGTTTCAGGGCTGCAGCGGACGATTCCGTTCCAAAGGCTTTTACATTTTTTATCTTCATTTTGCTTTCATTTTGAAATTATTACATTTTTGTGAGCGTTCAATGTATCACCGGTCTACGCCGATTGACAAGAAAGTTAAATGTACAAATTCCTCCTTCGATTATAACGGTAAATTTACTTTCCAAGGTTAAATAATTATTAAGCTTAGTCTTGAAAATAGCCCTCGGCCCATATTCCATTTTCGTTGATCATTAGCCGATATGGATCAGTCCGATTTCCTTTGCCCACACATTCTTTCTGTGCCAAAAAATGAAGACCAAGCGCATTATAGCAACCGATTGCACCATCCTAAAACAAAAAAAATGGGATTCCGTCCCAATTGGACGAAATCCCATGTATCATTATTTGAAATTCTTTATTTAGACCGCGCTACTTCAGCGGTTCCCGCATCATTGTTGTAGTCTTCGACCATCCTTAAAAATGCCGCTTCATATTCCCTGTTCACATACTTTCCCATTTTTTGCCTTTCCGTGAATTGGTTTCGCAGTCCGTAATGGTTGTTGTCGTAGTTCTCCTTTACCCTCTGGTTGTCCCCGATAAAGTTCAGCAAATTGATATGCATCACGTTTTTTGGGTTGTCGCTTTCCTTTTGGATCAGCAATTGAAAGTTATCTTGGATATAGGCGATCAACTTCTCCCTATCCTCAAATACCATATCGGCCAATTCTTGATTGATCTTGCCCGTGGTCCTACTGTACATTTTATACATCAGGATACGCCCATGGGCCACTTCCTCCAAGGTCATGCGCTTCGGGATCATTTTAAGCGCCTTACCGGTAAGGTCGGAATACCAAACGGTCTTAAAGATCCTGCCATCGTCCAAGGTAAAGCCCGTAAAATGCTTCGGTTCCATTTTTTGTTTCATTTTACCTTTGAACTTCCCTGTTTGGGCAAATTTCTCATAGTCTTTTGGGGTCATATAGGTGATGCCCTGCTGAAATCGTTGTGGGAATTCATAATCGATTTCAATAAAGGCTTCCATCGTTTTCCCTTTTTTAAGCTGCAACGTGCCTTTATGATAAACGGTCTGGGCACCTAGGTTGGTGGCCATAAAGAAAATTAAAAATAGGCCGAACCAAGTGTTGGAATTTTTCATGGTAGGTGGTTTTAATGGATAAATTCTTGAAATGTAAGAACGGAACAGCCCCTTAAATATTGTATTTCAGGAGATTAGTTAAAACCCATATCCATAGTCAATACTACTTCGGAAAGGTCCGTTGGCTTTAAAATGGCTTACCAACTGCCGGTGAAGGCGGTTTTATAGTCAAAAGAAAATCGGCACTACGTTTGTGCTAAATTGAGGTAGCGGCGAAGCTTCGCATATAGATTTTGTTCTAACAATTCTTGCCCTTAATTCAATAGCCCGCTGCCTGCCCGTCCTTTCTTGATTCCGAGGCCCCTGTATAGACCTTGCTTTCAAGATCGACTCCAATGGCCTGGTACCCACCGTAAATTCCCACCTCAAAGGAAATACGGTGTCCTTTTTTACGCAATTCCCGAATGGTACCATAGTCGAATCCGCTTTCGAGATTGAGTATGCCGCCGTCGGTCATCTTTGAACCGGTCGGTTGCGAGCTTCCGACATGGCGCATACGGGGGGCATCGCCTGCTTCTTGCAGGTTCATTCCAAAGTCGACCATGTTCACCACGACCTGGGCATGCCCTTGGGGCTGTACCGCACCGCCCATAAGTCCAAAACTGAGCCAAGGTTTGTCATCTTTGGTAATGAAGGCGGGGATAATGGTATGGAACGGCCGTTTACCAGGTTCAAGGGCATTCGCATGTGCTTTATCCTGCACATTGAACATTTGTCCACGATTTTGTAAAACAAAGCCCAAACCATCGGGCACCATCCCGGAGGCAAATTCTGAATAGATACTTTGAATGAGGGAAACCATGTTCCCTTCTTTATCCGCCACGGTCAAATAAGTGGTGTTCCCTGACTCTATTTCGAAATCCCCCGCCGGGTAAGTCCTGGCAGAGCGACCCATATCGATCAGGTCCCGTCGCTCTTTGGCATATTCCTTTGACAAGAGTTGCGCCAACGGAATTTTGTTGAAAGCCGGATCTGCATAAAACTTGGCCCTGTCTTCATAGGCCAATTTTTTGGCTTCCGTCAAAACATGGAGATAGTCGGTACTTCCAAAGCCCATGGCGGCAATATCGTAACCCTCAAGGATATTGAGCATTTGAAGGGCCGCAGTGCCCTGCCCGTTGGGAGGCAGTTCCCAAATGTCATAGCCACGGTAGTTGATCGATACGGGCTCGATCCAATTGGAAGTATGGGCCGCAAGATCTTCATAAGACAAGAAACCCCCATGTTTCTTCATATAGGCATCGATGGTTTTGGCAATATCCCCTTTGTAATAGGCGTCACGGCCCCCTTTGGCAATCATTTCATAAGTGGTTGCTAGATCTGGATTTTTGAACACTTCCCCTTTCACTGGGGGTCTACCTTTTGGGAGATAGGTTTCCGAAAAGCCCGGTTGGTCTTTTAGCCCTTCATAGCTGGAGGCCATCTCAAAGGCGATGACTTCCGATACCGGAAAACCTTCCCGCCCATATTGAATGGCAGGTTGCAGAAGGGCAGGCATAGGTAATTTACCGAATTTTTTATGGAGGGCGTACCATCCGTCGACACATCCAGGTACGGTTACAGGGAGAGGCCCGTAAAAGGGCACATATTGCATATCCTTTTCCAAGAAGTAGTCAATGTTCAACGCTTTTGGGGCACGACCGCTACCATTAAATCCGTAGAGTCTTTCTTCCTTGGCATCCCAGACGATAGCGAAGATGTCGCCCCCAATTCCGCAACTGGCCGGTTCTACGAGTCCCAACACGGCATTCGCCGCAATGGCGGCATCCATTGCTGTTCCCCCTTTTTTTAGAATGTCCAAGGCAACTTGTGTCGCCAAGGGTTGGCTCGTGGCCGCCATACCGTTCATGGCAATCACCTCGGAACGGGTGGTGAAGGTTTCCCCAGTGAGCCGATCTTGTGACCAGATGCCAACGGTAAGGAAAAGACCTAAAAAAGAGCTGAGAAATATTTTCATCGGGTTGGTTTTAGAAGACTAAAACTAACAAAAAAGGAAGGGCCCGGCAAGGGGATGTTCAAAAATGGCGACAGCACGACCATTAATCCCATTTGTAAACATTTAGGAGAAGCCTAGTGGCCCCGTTCAATCTCCATTAACATGGCCTTGGCGTTGGCGCCCGTTGGGCCATCGGGATCCAACAGTATGGTCTTGTTGTAAAATGCCCTTGCCTTTTCAAGGTTGCCCGTCTTCCAATGGCACTCGGCCAAGCCGTCCCATACATTGGCAGATTCGGGAAAAAGTTTGGCGTTCATTTCGAATACAAAAAGGGCCCCCTCATTGTCGTTGCCCAGTAAATTATACGCGGCCTTGTTGAGTTCAGCTTCAAAATTAAAAAACCGATAGGCGGGATCTTCAACCAACCGCTGTGCTTCCGTAACGACCAGCTCGTACTTTCCTTCCATAAAGAGCTGGGTCAGGTACGCCATGGGATCTGTGATAAAATCCTCGGCGGAAAAGTTCAGGGCCGCATCAAGCACGGGATCCAAGTTGTCACGATACGCCTCAAAAGTCGTTTCCACCGCTAATTGCGGCGTGGTATAATCTGCATTTTCCCATTGTGGCTTATCTTGCCACCATGCGAAGGATAGGTAAACAGGCAGTTTTGAGTTGGGAAGTTCCACACGACGGTTATCGCCGTAGAAATTGATGTTTTCCGCAGTGGGTTCTCCCACAAAGATCACATTGGTATAATTGTCCAGTTCGTTCACCAAATTCTGGCAGGCAGAATAGGTACGCCTGCCGATGATCACAAAGAATTTACCGGCTTGGTTGATTTTTTGATGCTCGATGATGCCGGTTACAATGGGCTTGTTCTTGTAATTGTTGCCGCCGCCGTTCAGGCGCAGGTCGAGGACCAATTTCTCCACCTCGTTCTTGTCGATAAATTCGAAAAGTCGCTTGTAAAAAGCGGGGATGTTCTCAGTAGGGTCGTCCTGAATTTGGCTGTGCCTAACATAAACGGCTTTCTCGGTGGGCAGGTATTCGAAATAATAAATTTTTTCCAGATTTTTAAGGTACAGCGGGCTATTCGATCGGTCCCTTGCCCCTACCCAATCGGTATCCGGTTTGAGCTCTCCGTATTGAAGGTGGTCGTCCTGGGGTTCCACGGCAATTACCGTGGCATTAAAAACAGTTCCGTCCTTTTCGAGGGTAAAGATTATGTTCTTTTTTAAGGTCTTGGTGACGCCCTGGGCATGCAGCACTTCCGGCATAGTCATATACAAACCGCCATAGGCCTTGAAGAATTGCTCGTTCTCTGCAGGTACGACCGGATAGATGGCCCTTAAAACCTGGTCAATTGGCATTCCTTCCACCTCGAGGATCTTGGCCCCAACCAAGGACGAATAATCTTTGTGTGCCGCATGGATATAGGTCCCTTGATCATATTCGTAGGTAAGGATCGGCAGTTGATGGTACGGAACTGGACCTTCCGAAAAACGGATCCGGGTATGCCCGTATTGGAACATCGCGATGATCTTGGCAAAACCCACGAGAACTTCATGATCGTTCATTTCAGGAATGGCCTCATAAAAAGTATCGACCGCAGCGTCAAAAGCGGTTGCCGTGGTCTTTTTAAAAAGAAAGGCATAATCACTATGTACTGTTTGCTGCAGGAAGCGCAGGTCTTTCTGCCATTGTGCACTGCCGATCTTTTGCTGTGCAGGTAGTTGCCAGAGCATCAAGAGCGCCAAGATCAAGTTTAAATGTCTCATCCAGGATTTCTTTAAGGCATGGCCTAAAGAGAAACATGCCAATGGTTAGACAATCATTTTTGAAAAATGTTACACAAAACCTTTTTCCAAAATACAAGGGCGACTATTCGCTGAAATTGAACCACATGGTCCGGATTATTTTTTCAGTATATTCGTTTTGATCTATTTTCTTGTAATCAACACAACAGAATCTTCTGTAAAAACTGAACCGACCTTATGAAAAAAAGCATCCAACTTATTTTGATAACCCTTGCGTGGTGTTCCCTTCGTCCTGTAATTGCCCAAGACAAACATCACTATCAGACCGATTTCTCTGTGGGAAACCTATCCGACAGAAGAACAGCCATCATGGAAACCATCGGCACCAGTGCCATTGCCTTGGTTCAAGGTTCAAGCGGGCGTGCAGGATTCAGTGTTTTCCGACAATCGAATTCATTCTACTATCTGACCGGACTCGAGACGGATCATGCCTATTTGCTGCTCAATGGTAAAAACAAGCAGTCCACCCTTTACCTACCCCATAGGGATAAGGAACGCGAACAAGGGCAAGGCAAGGTGCTGTCGGCGGAAGACGACGTCCTCGTCAAATCGCTCACCGGGGTAGATCAGGTAAAGGGAATCGAATTTCTGTCGTCCGATCTGCTGCGCACCGGGCTGATAAGACCTCCCGCTCCCCTATTGTATACCCCTTTGAGTCCGGCCGAAACGGGCAACGACAGTCGCGATGAGTTATTATACGGACAGGCACGTGCGGCTGCAGATCCTTGGGATGGACAAGCCACCAGAGAGGCCTTGTTCGTTCAAAAAATAAACGAACGGTTCCCCCAATTCGAAATCGAAGATCTTTCCCCGATCTTGGATGCCATGCGCCTCATTAAAAGTCCTGAAGAGATCGATTTGATAAGAAAGGCCACCCAAATTGCGGGGTTGGGCATTATGGAGGCCATGAGATCGACCCGCCCGGGCATCTATGAATATCAATTGGATGCGGCAGCAAAATATGTTTTTCACCTCAATGGTGCCCGTGGCGATGGGTACGCGTCGATTATAGGTGGGGGAGCCAATGCCTATATGGGGCATTATTTTCATAAAACCGATGTGCTGAACTCGGGCGACCTGGTGCTGATGGACTATGCGCCCGATTATCGCTACTACACCAGTGACGTGACCCGTATATGGCCGGTAAACGGCAAGTTCGATAGTGCCCAAACGCAATTGTACTTGTTCATTGTTGCGTATCGTGATGCCCTTTTTAGATATATAAAACCGGGCGTGACGGCGACCGAAGTACTCGATAAGGCCGCCCAAGAAATGAAAAATTACCTGGTAGGGAAAACATTTGCCAATCCGGCCCATTTAAAAGCAGTACAGGAAGGGGTTAAATTCAGGGGCCATTTTCAGCATCCTGTAGGCATGGCGGTCCATGATGTGGGAAGCGTTCATGGTGTTCCTTTGAGGGCTGGAATGGTGTTCACCATCGACCCCATGATTTGGATACCCGAAGAACGGCTGTACATCAGAATAGAGGATGTGGCTTTGGTGACCCCGAATGGCGTGGAAAATATGAGTGCTTTTGTACCATCGACCATTGAGGAAGTGGAAAAGACCATCAAAGAAAAAGGAGTGATCGAATTTCATCCGCCTGCTGAACTACCTTTTAAAAATTAAGAACTGATTTTCAAACATAATGATGGGAACCCTCCACTTTAAATTTTGGCTTTTTTCGATATTCATTTTGCTGCCCTTATGGCTGCTGGCAGAATTTCCGGCAAACGACCCTTATCCCAAAAATCCCAATATCGATGCGATCAACTATACCTTTCGGATCGGGTTGTCGGACACCACCGATGCGATTACATGCGAAGAAACCATCGATATTCAATATCGCGCTGCGGGCGTTGAAACACTAAGGCTCGATCTGGTCAATGCATCAACTACCTTAGGGAACAAGGGCATGGTCGTGGATCAAGTGATTTCCGAAGGCAAATCCTTGTCATTTACCCATGAAAATGATGTCTTGATGATTACCCTGCCTTCACCTTCGGTTTTGGATCAGCAAAGCAGCTATTCGGTGACCTATGAAGGCGTTCCGGCCTCCGGCCTCAAGATAGCCGCCAACAAGTATGGCGACAGGACCTTCTTCAGCGATAACTGGCCCGACAAGGGAAGGCATTGGTTGGCCACCATTGACCACCCTTATGACAAGGCCACATGTGAGTTTATCGTTACCGCGCCGGCGCATTATCAGGTGGTTTCTAACGGATTGAAAATCGAAGAATCGGATTTGTCCAATGGCCATCGTCTTACCCACTGGAAAGAGTCGGTTCCGATTGCCACCTGGCTGTATGTTTTGGGTGTAGCCCCTTTTGCGGTTCAGTATGTGGATGAATTTGATGGTAAATCTATTGAAACCTGGGTGTATCCCCAAGATAGGGACGCCGGGTTTTATGATTTTGCGCATACCCACCAAAAAGGTTTTGGAATTTTACAGCGAGTATATCGGTCCTTACTCGTATGAAAAGTTGGCCAACATACAGTCGAACAGTGTAAGCGGTGGCATGGAGGCCGCTTCCGCGATCCTGTATAGTGAAAATTCGGTGGTGGGCGACAGAAATGAGCGCTGGCGCAATGTGGTTATTCACGAAATCGCCCATCAGTGGTTCGGTAACTCGGTTACCGAGTACGATTGGGATGACGTTTGGCTCAGTGAGGGTTTCGCGACCTATTTCACACTGCTTTTCATCGAACATGCCTATGGACATGATGCTTTTATCGAGGGCCTTGCCTCCAGTAAAAAAACGGTGGATGAATTTTACCTTAAAAACCCGAAATACCGTATCGTACACGATAATTTAAGTGATATGGCTCAAGTGACGAGCATACAGACCTATCAAAAAGGAAGTTGGATCTTGCATATGTTACGAGGGGTGGTGGGCAACGACGTTTTTTGGAAAGGCATTCGGGCCTATTATGATGCCTACAAAGATTCAAATGCCAGCACCGATGATTTTCGCATGAAAATGGAAGCCGTTTCGGGAATGGATCTAAAATCGTTTTTCCAGCAATGGCTCTATAGACCGGGTACCT
Source organism: uncultured Flavobacteriaceae bacterium (assembly GCA_963710535.1). GTDB lineage: Bacteria > Bacteroidota > Bacteroidia > Flavobacteriales > Flavobacteriaceae > Pelagihabitans. The sequence goes on along the minus strand of CAVQAW010000008.1, from coordinate 127,043 downwards.
TGAAATTGCAGGGAACCTGGGAATACAATGCCGATAAAAACGAAATCAGCATCATCTTGGATCAAGTACAGGCAGATGGCAGTTTGTTCAAGATGCCCGTGCAAATTGGTATCTATGGTCTAAATGGTGGCAGCCCTTTGATCAAAACGGTACAGGTCGAGGCACAAGCCAATACCTTCAAAATACCGGTCGATTTTGAACCCGACAAGCTGGCTTTGGACCCTAATTTCTGGGTGCTGATGGAGGCGGATTTTAAAAGAAAATAAGAGCATCGACCTTTTGGCCTTGCACCAATAATTCTATTAAACCGAACGGTATTGTTATATTGGGAGGATTGATAAGCAAGGCTGCATTCCAAGTAGATCCTTTTTATTTTTTGGCAAGGGCGGCATGCAACATCACTCCTGAAGTATAGAGGATGACCCCAATCACCACCCATCGCAACATCACCAAATCCAACGATTTTACGACAAAAGCTGCGATTCCTACCGCCACGACCCCGGGAATAGCCATGGCCAAGGCGGCTTTTCTGTTATAGGCTCCTTCCCGAATAAATCGCACCGATGCCGGTGGCATCAGAAATGCGCAAGACCCCATCATGATCGGGAAGGCCACTTTGGGCGACATGCCAAGGGCGAACACCAAGGCCATACAGGGCGCATACAGGCCAATGCCGGCGGTCATCAAAGCGCCCAGTATAAAATTGGCGATCACCGCAATGACCAATTTTCCATGACCGAGTCCGATTGCTTCCCCGCCACCTTGAATCCATTCCATATTGGTTGCCAACATAAAAAAAGCGGTGACCATTAAGGCAATACCCATGACCAAACGAATCTTTTTTTCCGACAATTTAGCCACAACACCTGCACCAAGCACGGCCCCCAAGGCCGCAGCGATGAACATCGAAATAAGGGTGATGGGTTCTACCTCGATAATGGTGATGAAAATCAATGCCTGCAACAATACGGGCAGGGTGTTCGCCACGTTCATGGTGCCGGGTATCTGTTTGTCGGTAGTTTGTTTCGTGAACTTCAGGAGGGCCGTTTGTGGTGCAAATGCCCCGATTCCCAACACATCAAAAAAATTGACCACAAAGCCGATTATTGATGTTTTGAGCCAACTACTGTTTTCCAGTGACTTTCTATGGGCAAGGAAATCCCGGGTCAAAACAACAACGAACCAAAGTGATAGTCCGGCCAACGAAATCCAAACTGCAATGATCATGTAGGTTTATTGAACAAGTTTTCCTTGCAGGCCATAATTGATGACTCTTGCGCCAATATTTCGATGCTGGGGGAACGCGCTAACATACCTTAAAAAAAGGCTTCTGTTGGGCTGTTTCACCCTTTGCCAATCTGGCTTCGATTTTCTTTGCGGTCTTGGTGATGGCCAAGCCTCCCAAGCCCGTACATCGGTGGGTATTGGGGAGGGCATCCCCTACCCGCTTCATCGTCTCGACCACTTCATCCAAGGGAATCAAATGGTCATAATCGGAGAGGGCCATATTGGCACAGGAAATGGCATTTGTCGCCGCCATGACATTCCTGTTCAGGCAAGGCGCTTCGACACGATCGGCAATCATATCGCATATCATGCCCAAACTCGATTGCAAAGCCATAGAGGCCGCCGACAGGGACTGATTTAAAGCACCTTTTTTCAAACCCACGATACCGGCTGCCGCCATGCCCGATCCCGACCCGCATTCGGCCATACAGCCCCCCACTTCAGCGGCAAAAGTAGCATGTGCCGCGATGAACACACCGATGATTCCTGCCGCTAACAGCGCTTTGACCATTTCATCCTTGGAAAGACCGAGCGATCTTCCGATTCCGATGATCGCTCCGGGCAAAGCCCCGCAAGATCCCGCTGTAGGTGCCGCGACCACCACGCCCATCGAACTTTTGACCTCCATCATGGCGGAGGTGTAGAGTATCACCTTGTTCAGAATATCGCCTTCGACCAATGTATTGTCATTCATCCGTTCCTGAAATCCAAGCGACTGCGGACCCAAGATGCGGTCGGCATATTTGGTGCCTTTTAATCCAAGGTCAATTGCATGTTCCATGATTTTTAGGATGTCGCGCATTTTTTCGAAGACATCTTCCTTTGAAATTTGACCGCGCTGGCTTTCATAGGCCACTGCCAATTCCCACAATTCAAGGTTTTTCCCCTCATTGAAGGCGAGCATTTCGTCGCAGGTGATAAAGGGAACCGAGAGGTCTTTTCGTGACATGATGGGCAGTACGGGATGCAAGGATTTGATGAACAATACCTCCCCCAACTCCAAAAGTTCCGACCGTAGGGTATCGGGAAGGAATTGGTTCGATTTGATTTCGATGAACGATACGCTTCCCTTTCGAAGTGCAATTTCATCACAGGGAAAAGATTGTTCTATAAAACGGACCAGTTTTGCCGTCGGCGACCCATAGACCAAGGTTTGATAAAAATCGCCCGCCATGGACACCGTTGCCCCGTCTATTTCGATGATTTCAATCATGCCGCCCCCCGTTGAAATCGCGGTAACCGTTCTGGTTTCCTTCTGGTTTTTTAAAGTGATTTTATAGGTATTGGGGTGGCTTGCCCCAATCGAATGGATATCGATCTTTATTTGAATCCCCGCCTCTTCAATGGCCCGCAGATAATCTGGAAGGCGTTCTTCATCAGCTTCCCACCCGAGAAATCCGCCGAAGAGGCCCATATCGGATCCCTGACCCTTATGGGTAGTGGCCAATGAACCATTGGGGTCGAATTCAATGTATACTTCTTTGATGTCGCCATCCATGAGGTCTCGACATATTCGGCCGATACGCAAGGAAGCTGCACAATGGGAGCTTGAAGGCCCCCGCATAACCGGACCGATGACGTCATTGAATATGCTGGGATAGGATTTCATGCTTGAAGGAATCTTAAATTCAAAATACAACGCCTTATAAAGATAAGCGATTTCGTGAACTCGGAACCAAAAGCATATGATTTTTGGCACTTTTCATCAACATAACATGCCATTATGCCTCCTTTTTGAGGATTATTTACCCCTTTTGATGTATCTCCCCAGCATAAAATTCGGGTGCCCATTCGGCACTTTTGGGCACATGGTTCCGCTGTGTATTTTATCAATTTATTTAATATGGGAAAACAGCAATATAGAGGGATTGATTTCGACCCAATTAGATGGCAACGTGATCAGGTGACGCAAATAGTGGTGGATATCACTACAAAAAAACGCCATGGTTCATACCACGGCGTTCATCGCTTTTCGATGACCATTTAAAAATATCAAGCCAAACTTGCATTCAACTCGATCTTGGCTTTCAACAATTTTGAAATCGGACAGACTTCCTTGGCCTTTTGCGCAATTTGTTGAAATTGGGGACCATCGATTTTTGGAACCTTCCCTACCAGGTTGAGCGTGATCAAGGTGACGCTCCCGTCCTCAAAGGTTACTTTGGCATCGACGTCCAAGGTGGTGGGTATAAAGCCGGCCTCCCCCAATAAAAAGCTTAACTGCATGGCGAAACAGCCCGCATGGGCAGCCCCGATCAATTCTTCCGGATTGGTACCATTCCCGTTTTCAAAGCGGGTATGAAATGAATATTGGGTATTTTCCAACACCTTGCTGTGCGTGGTCAAGGTGCCTTTGCCCTCTTTCCCACCGCCCTTCCACTGGGCCTTTGCGTTTCTTGTAAATTTCATTTTCTGATATATTAAATTAATTGTTAAACTGTAGCTTTTTCGTTCATCAAAGGAAAATGGGTTTAGCCTTTAGTGCTGGGGACAGTACACTTGGCTTGGTCCCACTGCCTCAGTTGATAATCATTGCCCCAGTATAAAGGTCTGAATTTTTTTGTGATTTCGGTTAAAGAATATGGGATGTGCAATTTAAAGGTCGGTGTTTTGATGGTGCAGTTCACCGCTTGTATGGGCAAGCCAGGAGGTGATGTTCGTATTTTCGAACGGGCGTTAGCGTTTAAAGAGCCCCTTGATCCTCAAGGGTCCATTTTGGTTTTTTGCCATATTGAACAGCAAGATTCCGGCTACGATTATAAGGCCCCCCACAATTTGTTCCGCATGCAGTTTTTCACCAAAAGGAAAGGCCAGGAGCACGGTAAAAAAAGGGATCAAATTCATATACAGTGTAGAGGTGGTGGCCCCTACTTTCACCACACAATAATAAAACGCGGTATAGGCAAAGGACGTACCCAAGAATCCCATAAAGAGCACGCTGGCCCAAAATGAAGCCGATTTGGGAAGGGCTACGGAAATAAGTTCGGGCATCGAGAAGAATGCAAAAAGGACCAATGCCATCGTTGAACTCAAAGTCGTTAGTTGGGTAGCGTCGACCTGGATCAAATACTTGCTCACAATGACCTGGGAAAGCGAGAAAACCAATGCCATGAACAGAATATACACATCCCCGACTTCGAACTGCAGTACCGCGAGCTTGCTCAAATCGCCTTTCACCAAGATCAGTGCCACTCCAAAAAAACTAATGGCGATGGCCAACCATTGAGCCAAATTCAATTTTTTTCTTTGGAACAAAAAGGAAAATACCGCAGTGATGGCCGGACTTGTCGCAATGATCAAGGAGCCGTTGATGGCACTTGTTGTCTTCAGCCCAAAATTAAAAAAGTAGATGGTGAGGAATATCCCAAAGAAAGCGGTGAGGAAAACGTACCACCATGACTTTGCCGATAGGTTGAAATGGAATGCGTTCTTGCCAAATTGAAAATACAGGATGGCGACCAGTCCTACCACCCCAAAGAAAAAACGCCATGTGGCAACGGCCATAGGGCTATAGAACGCCAGCGTTACCTTCGTAATATGGAAATTGGCCGCCCAGCAGAGCATGGTCAAGACCAACAGCAATAATGGCAACAGCTTTTTCATGTTAAAGCCAAAGTTAATTGAGATGCTATTCACATTGGTGATAGGGGCTAGTACAAAACCAGATCAAGTCACGTTGCATCTTTCATGGCGGCAAAGGTAGTTTTTAATCAATAGTACGCGTGGCATTCATTGTTATTTTAAGAATTTAATTGCTTTGTTTTAACTACATTTAAGGCACCTAATTCAATAAACTTAAATGTCATGATCCATTTTTATTTCAAGCCCACTTTGAAATTCGTGCTCTCCATTTTCTTGATCGGCACCACACTATTGAACGCCCAAGCACAATTTGGGGGTTTGGCCCTATATACCGTAAGAGACGATATGGAAACCAATGCAAAAGCGACCTTACAGGCAGTCGCCGATGCCGGATATAAGAACGTGGAAGCCGCTGGCTATCAGGACGGGAAGTTTTACGGAATGACCCCCACCGCTTTCAAAAGTCTATTGAAAGAGATAGGCTTAAAACCTATCAGCACGCATCAGGGTTCGGTGACTTTGGAGAATGCGGATGCCATGATCGCGGATGTAAAAGCAGCCGGATTCACCTATTTTGTGATCCCGGTGCCTCCTATGGGCCTTTTTAAATTCGATAATGCGAGCCAAACCATGGGCATGACCGGTGGTGCTGCCAATCTTGCCAACATTTTAAATACGCTCGGCGCGAAATGCAAGAAGGCAGGTTTAAAATTATTGTACCATAATCACGATTTCGAGCTCAAAAAGGACGCTGATGGTATCGTTACCCTGGATTATTTACTGGAGCATACGGATCCTTCGGAAGTCAACTTCCAAATGGACCTGTTCTGGATGACCAAAGCTGGTGCCGACCCGGTCGCCTATTTTGAAAAGTATCCCGGTCGTTTTAAAATGTGGCATGTAAAGGATATGGACACCCAAGGCAGATTTGCACCTGTTGGCACAGGGACCATTGATTTCGCAAGGATTTTGGCCCAAAAGAAGTTATCGGGCATGAAGTATTATATGGTGGAGCAAGACCGTACCTTTGATAATTTGAAACCTTTGGAGGCGATCAAAATCAGTCATGCTGCCCTCAAGAAAATAGGCTTTAAATAAATTATTTAGCAGGATTACCGAAGGCACTATAATGATTACGGGCTGAATTTTCCCATATGAGCCTGTCCGTTGTTACTTTGTTTTGGATAGGGGCCCTACCCTACCCTCATACCGAATCGTAAATCGATGCGTGCTGATCACGTTGATCACTGATGCCATATTGGGATATAACAAAAGATTTACGGTATAGCTTTCGGTCTTGTTTCGAATCACAAAATTGATTTCGTAACGCTGCCTGTTTTCATCTTTAACCGCTTCATACGATACGGGAACGCCATTGAATTGAACGGCGCCACCTTCGCTGTTATACCCTGCACCCATTTGTTGTTCCCCAAAGTAGGGCAAATAGGCGGAGATACTGTCGCCTTGAATCTTCAGAAAATTCGGGTTTCCGATCAAACTGATGCGATTCGCGCTACTGCCAGGTGGCAGCAGCCCGGCATTCGAGATGCTGTTCAGGCTGTTCGTGGCCAACGGCAAGGCCCAATCTGACTCAATTTCAAACCTTTTCGAGACAACCAGCTCATCCAATGCCTTCGTTTCCGCAAGGGTATTTTTGGAAACAACGCCACATCCTTGAACCAGCAGTATCCACATTGCCATTGCCCCTATCAGATATCGTCTCCTCGCTTTCATCATCTTATAAAAAAACTACGCCTATAACCGCCATATTTGGGCAACCAAAAAGGTGACCACAAAGCCCATGATAATGGGAAGCACGGTTGCCACGGTAGTCCACTTCACGCTTTTGGTTTCCTTGTAAATCGTATATATCGTTGTACTGCAGGGGTTATGCAACAGACTGAACAACATAAGGTTGACCGCAGTGAGCAACGTCCAGCCGCCTGCCCTCAAGACATCCCCGGTGGCATTGACCGAATCGAGTTCGAACATCACCCCTGCCCCTTCCCCGCCTGGGATACCGCTGACCAATACGGTAAGCATAAGTATGGTCGGGATTACAATTTCATTGGCCGGTATGGCAACGATATAAGCTACCAAGATCACCCCGTTCAATCCCAATAGGAATCCAAAACCGTCCAGGGAATGAATCAACCAAGCGGCCATGCTCTCGTCTCCAAGATAAATGTTCGAGATCAGCCAGATCACCGCCCCTGCGGGTGCCGCAAATACGATGGCCCGCCAGAGAACGATGATGGTCCTATCAATCAATGAGGTATAAAGTGTTTTCCAAAACCTTGGAGGCCTATAGGGCGGTAATTCGAGGTTGAAGGTCGAGACCTCCCCCTTTAATACCGTTTTTGAGAGGGCCCAAGAGACCAAAAACATAAAAAAGATACCCAATACCGCAATGCCGATTACCGCCGATAGGGAAGCGATTCCTGCCATGGAGGGCGATACTACGGCCCCTATAAAGATGGTGGCGATCAAAATTTGGGTTGGCCATCGCCCGTTGCAAAGGGAAAAGTTATTCGTGATGATCGCGATCAACCGTTCGCGTGGACTATCGATGATCCTGGTGGCCACTACCCCGGCCGCATTACAGCCAAATCCCATGCTCATGGTCAGGGCCTGTTTGCCATGGGCCCCTGATAATTTGAATAAATGGTCTAGATTGAAGGCCACCCTGGGCAAATAGCCAAAATCTTCCAGTAAGGTAAACAGCGGAAAGAAAATCGCCATGGGGGGCAGCATCACGGCTACGACCCAGGCGACGGCCAGATAAACCCCGTCGATTAAAAAACCATCCAGCCACCAGGGCATTCCCATGGTCGATGCGAATCCCTTTAAAGCGGGGTGCACTGTATCGAGCAACAGACCCGACAACATGGCGGAGGGGTAGTTGGCGCCTATAATGGTTATCCATAACACTACTGCCAAGATCAGGAACATCAGGGGAAAGCCCCACAGCCTACTGGTCAATATCTTATCTATTCTGGCATCGAGCCTTAATTTGCGCTCCGAGTCTTTCGTCTTTACCGTGGTATTGACGATTTCGGCCGCATCGGCATAAATGCCCTCCGCAAGATTGTCATGAAAATCATCCCCTATCTGCCAGCGCAGGTCGTTCGACATGGCAATGATATCTTCTATATTTTTCCCTTTCATCTTTCTTTATACAAATACCCCCGTTCTCAATACCTCCATGATGTGCCGATCACCTTCCAATAGGCGAAAAGCCAACCAACGGCTATTGGGTATGTTCGGATATTCCTTTTTGATTTCGGTGCTCAATTTTTCCACCGCTTTTTCTATTTTTTTGGGAATGTTCTTGATGCGATGCGGTTTGCAGACCACCTTGCCATTGGCCAGATCACTGATGGTTTGGATCAGTTCGGGAATTCCCTTGTTGAATCTTGCACTGGTGGGCACCACGGGAATGCCCAATTCACGGGCCAAGCTGCGGGTATCGATTTCGATGCCGTTGCGATCGGCCTCATCCATCAAATTGAGACATAGTACCGCCCTATCGGTGATTTCCAGAATTTGCAATACCAAATTGAGGTTCCGCTCCAGACGACTGGCATCGACCACAATCACCGTGACCGAAGGTTTTCCGAACAAAATAAAGTTACGCGCCACTTCCTCGTCTTCAGAGGTGGACAACAGCGAATAAGTGCCCGGGAGGTCGACCATCTTGAATTTCTGTTTGTTGTATTCAAAAGCCCCTTCGGCGCGGGTCACGGTCTTGCCGGGCCAATTGCCCGTATGTTGCCGCAAACCGGTAATGGCGTTAAAAACGGTACTTTTGCCAGTATTCGGATTCCCCGCCAAGGCCACCACAAAGTCAAAATTAGTGGTGTTCACCCCTAATTTTTTCAGGCCATCGGCATTGAAATGCACACAGGTATCGCATGCAGTTTTTGGTTTCGCATCCATAATCAGTCTTTTTTGATCAATATTTTTGAGGCCTGCTGATTTCGTAAAGCGATGCTGGTTCCTTTGATCAGGAAAGCCTTGGGTTCCCCCAAAGGGTTGATCAGATCGATCCGAACATCGGCACCCTTCACGAAACCAAGATCCAATAGCCTTCTTCGGCTATCTCCCCTGATTTCCTTTGATATTCCAATTATTTTGGCGGTTTCCCCTTCCTTTAAATTAGAAAGCCGGGCCAGGTCATCTTCATAAGTTATATCTTTCTCGAGCACAGTGACGGTAATATTTCCAGCCACAATGGGTGCCAAGACGAAAGCTTCCCCTTCGGCGTGGAACACGATCCTTTCGGGCGTTTTTTCCATAACGCGCACCAAAGAGCCGATATGGATGTTTTCGGCCAATATCTGTTTGTAAATAATATCCGGCTTGTCTTTGATATGAATGATCCTTCCGATGGTATTCACCTCCACTTCAGAAATGGGAGTGCCCTTTATTTTTGCGATTTTACCGGTTTGTGTGGGAATGGGATCCCCGTGCGGATCGAATTGTGGGTTGCCCAGACGCGATGCCAGCTGTTCGGTGTCGGCTGCGGTGAGTTCGTGTTCTTTCTGTTCGGCAAGCGCATGCCATTCAGCTTCCTTGAATCCTGTTTTTTCGGCCAAATACTTCTCCCAAAGCCGGTGTGCCCGAACGATGCGCAAAGCATAGTCGCTGCCCGATTTCGTCAGTTTAACCACATCGCCCTCCACCGTGATGAGGTCGTGCAATGCCATTTTGTTGATGTTTTCGATAACAACGCGTTCATTGTTCTTTATCGTACGCACAATATCGTTGGTGTTCAAGTGCTTATCTGCATTTTCATTGTGGTACAACAATTTGAGAATATCCTCAACCACAATTTTATCATTGGTTTTGGTACTGTTGAGAACCAACCACAACCAGCCCTTCCCTGGCCTAAAAATGAAGAAGGCCAAGGTCATAAGCGCGAAAAAGACCAGCAGTGAATTGATGGGACTGTAAGAATCCATAATTATTTTAGATATAAATTTTTCGCAATTTGTTCGGAAATGACATGTTCCTGTGCGTTGTTGTCTATTTTGATACTCTTGTCGAAGGGCTCAATGGAAATCACCTTGATGCGATCGCCAAGGCCCAGGTTTCTTTTGTTTAAATATTTCAAAAATTCTTCGGATGAATCCTTTACATTGACCAAGATTCCCTCCTCGGCTATTTTAAGTTCGGCAAGGCTCTTTCCATTTACTTTCATCAGTACGCCATCGCTTCCGGGGATGGGGTCACCATGGGGATCGTATTTCGGATAGCCCAGAAAATGCTCGAGACGTTCCGTCAGGACTTCCGATTGAATGTGCTCCAATTGTTCGGCTATGTCGTGTACTTCCTCCCAACTAAACTGGAGTTTTTCAACCAAAAAGGTTTCCCAAAGCCGATGTTTTCTAACCACTGAAATGGCCTTTCCCTTTCCCTTCGAGGTGAGTTGTACCCCCCTATATTTTTTGTAAAGCACCAAGTCCTTTGCAGCCAATTTTCTGAACATTTCGGTCACCGAGGAAGCATTGGTCTGCATTTTATCTGCCAAAGCATTGGTGCTTACTTCCCGCTGTGCGTTATCCTGGAGGATATAGATGGCCTTTAAATAATTTTCTTCCGCCTGAGAGTGCATGTCCTGAATTTATTTACAAAGATATAATAATATATTTTGGCTTGTCTAAAAATAAAGTTATATTTTATTAAATATTCTCTTCAAAGCGTTAATTTCATTACTTTCACTACGACCGTGACCCTAAGATTTATTTAATCATATATCGGAATATGGATGCTCTTACCCTTGAGAAACTTATCAATGCCCTTTTTGGGGCTTTAGAACCTGAAATCGCCTCATACCGCAACAGCCCGGAAGACTGGAACATATCGGATGGCAATGTCGCTATTTGCATCATCACCGAAGACGGCAAGATTTATGGCAAAGTATATGGCAAGGATCGGTTGAGACAGCGGAATTTTTATCGGATCGCCTGGCACAAAGCAAGTCAAGTATGGATTACCGGACATAAGACGGGAGACTATGAAAAAATCGTGTTTGGTGGTGAAATGGATCCAGAGGACTCACCGATCGAACTGCCCGACCTGATCGGATGGGTAGGCGGACAACCCCTTCAGATCGACGAGGACACCCGGCTGTCGGTTGGATTCAGCGGTTTTAGGGGCTTCAATGACATCAACATCGTGCAAAAAGCATTGCAAAAGGCCAAACACAACCTTTAGAAGGGAATATTGTCCGATGGCAATGGCCTTCCGATTTGGAGTCTTCCATAGCCTTGTTCCTGTGGTTCGAACGAACGACAACATTCATATTCAAAATAATTGGATAGTTTTGCGAGTAACCCAAGCTCGGCCTACATGCAGTATTCCATAAAATCGTTATCCTTTTTGCTGTTCCTTGCGATTCAAGTACCGATTCGGGCACAATTGGTCAATATTGAATCGAAGCGCATGCAACTCGATTCGGTTCGTTTTGGCCTTAAAAGTGACCTCTTGTTCAATTATTCGAACAACAACGGGGATTATCTTTTTCAAATCGGATCGAACGTTACCTCCCAATACAAGTCGAAAGATCTTAAAAAGATCTATTTTTTCATCGGAAATTACAACTTGGTAAGAAGCCAAGACCAGGATTTCCAGAACTCTTGGTTTTTTCATTTGCGGTACAACCAAAAACTCTCACAGCTCTTTCGTTTGGAGGCCTTCGTGCAGAACCAGAACAACACCCTATTGACCATCACCAGTAGAAACCTGATCGGTGCGGGCCTCAGGCTCAAATTCATTGACAAGGAAACGACATCGGCCTATTTCGGCAATGCCTATATGTATGAAATCGAGAAGATCGATGCTACGGGCCAACAGTTTTACAACCACAGGAACAGCAGTTACCTCTCATTGACCCATAGCTGGAAACAGGCCAACCTAGATCTTACGGGTACAATATATTTTCAGCCCTTGTATCGGGAAATTGGTAACCATCGCATCTTGCAACAACTGAAGGCCGAATTGCCCATTACGAAAGTGGTGAGCCTTTCCGCGCTTTTCAATTATTTTTACAGCAGTTTTTCACCCAATACGGATAATGACTATTCTTCAAACCTCATGGTAGGGTTTACCTTTACCATCTAATGGGCGTTGGCCGTACTAATCCCTCAGATGACTCCCCGATGCAGCAAGCACAGCATTATTTCAGGGCCTACAAACCTTATGGTATGCTGAGCCAGTTGACCTCCAACGATGCCAAGGAAGTGCGTAGTAAGCGATTTTTGGGCGAATTGTACGATTTTCCGGAGAGAACCATGCCCATTGGCCGTCTGGATGCCAATTCCGAGGGACTTTTATTGCTCACCACCGATGGAAAAATAGCGGATACGGTGAACCGCTCGGGAGTGGAAAAGGAATATTACGCTCAGCTCGACGGGCTAATCACCGATGAGGCCATATCGACCATGCAAAATGGTTTGGAAATCGGTTTTTCGGGCAAGAAATACTTGACCAAGGCCTGTACCGTTCAAAGATTGAAAGGCGTACCTACCCTTCCCGAAGCAGATAGAAAAATAAGGTTGGAACGGCATCGGCCGAGCTCCTGGATCAGTGTCACCCTTACCGAGGGAAAATTCCGGCAGCTGCGCAAAATGACCGCGGCCGTTGGCTATCCGACCCTTCGCTTGGTTCGCATGCGCATCGGTGATATACATCTGGAAGGTCTTGTGCCAGGGTAAGGTGCTTCCTTTGGAAGGTTTGGATAATGTGTTTTTGCCGGCTTCGGGGCGGTAAAGACCGGCATCAGCCCAATTTATTGTCCCTTGTCGTGGTTTCTGGTGAAGGGTACAAAGCGGACCGCCATCAGTTCTTTGGTGATTACTTTCCCTTTCTTTTTGCGAACCAAAAGCAATTGTCGCACCGATTTTGTCGGGCCAATGGGTATCACCATGCGACCGCCTTCCTTAAGTTGGTCTACCAAGGGTTGGGGCAGACTTTCTGCGCCAGCCGTGACCATGATCGCGTCAAAGGGTGCCTTTTCCGGCCAACCGTGATATCCATCGCCAGAGCGGACCGTTACATTGGCATAACCCATACCCTTCAATTTCACTTTCGCCTCTTGGGCCAAGGCATCAACAATCTCGATCGTATAGACCGAATCGACGATCTTGCCCAAAACCGCGGCCTGGTAACCGGAGCCCGTGCCGATTTCTAGTACCCGGTCATTTGAGTTCAATTTTAAGGCTTGGGTCATGAAAGCGACGATATAGGGTTGGGAAATGGTCTGGCCATGCCCAATGGAAAGGGCCTGGTCTGCATAAGCGTAGTCTTTGATGGATTCTGGCACGAACTCATGTCGGGGGACGTTCAACATCGCCGTGAGGGTGGCAAAGTCACTAATGCCCCTATCCTGAATCTGGCTTTTCACCATTTGTTGTCGCTTTGTGGTGTAGGTATCCTGTCCACTAGCCAAAAATGATGAACCTATAAGGTTGACAATCATCAAAAAAACGGGAAACTTCATATCAATTGCATTTTATCATAGCATCCAAAATATCATGAAAATAGGATCAATCGGACCCGTTTTTGTTTTGATCGGAATCAAAATGTATTGAAATACGAATACCGAATTTTCGTTGAGGGCGCCCGAACGCCCCTTTCCCGATCAAGAAACTTTCAAAGATTCGGATACGGTATTATCTTTATGGGCCTTGATCAATGCATGGTCTTTTATGCCATTCACGAAATACATCTTCAAAGAGCCCCTGTTCTTCACTTTAATTTCTCCCCTATATTCACAATCATAGACCTCTTTGACGAGATCATAGGTATTTTGGGCAATGTTTATTTTTCCGGGTATCGAATTCGATTCCATATGTGAGGCCACATTCACGGTATCGCCCCAGATGTCATATGCGAATTTTTTGTTCCCGACCACACCTGCGACTATAGGTCCCGTATTGATCCCGATTCGAATGTCAAAGTTAAGCTCCGTGTCAGAACTATTTTTGATGTCTTCAACAAATTGAAGTACTTCAAGGGCCGCTTGTACCATTTTGATGGCATGATCCCCTATATGGGAATGCAGGCCCCCGGAACACATGTAGGAATCCCCGATCGTCTTGATTTTTTCCATGCCGTTCTTTTCAAAGATTTCATCGAACTTGGTAAAGTAAAAGTCGACGCTCCTGACCAAATCTTCCGGGGTAAGGTTTTCGGCATATCGTGTAAACCCTTTGAAATCAGTAAATAACACCGTAACCGAATCATGTTTTTTGGCCCGAACGCTACCCTTCCGTTTTAGTTCATTAGCGGTTTCCTCGGGCAGAATATTAATCAACAACTTATCGGAACGATTCTTTTCCGCTTCGATGATCCGTTTGGTCTTTCTAATAAAAATATAGCGGTGCAACAGACCAAGGGCCATGATCATCAAGCAGATAAAAGCGATCACGGCGGCTAGGATGAAATTGTTTTGGCTTTTCTCCTTGATCAGTTGTAATTCGGATTCTTTTTCAAGAAGATCGACCTGAACCTGTTTTTGCGAAAGCTCATGATTGGTGCGAAGATTGGCCATTTCGCGAACCGTTGCCAAATTGTTGACACTGTCCCTATAGGTGATATAGTCTTTATAATATTTAAAGGATTCCTTGGTGTTTCCTTTTTTTTCATAGAGTTGGGAAAGCTGCAAATTGGCATCGCTGATCTGGTCTTTCAGACCATAGGTTTTAGCCAATTTCAGGCTTTTTTGGGCCGCCAGTTGTGCCCGTTCCAGATCATTGCCTATGTCATAAATATGGGAGAGCGTGTTAAGGTATACGGCGACGGGATAGTAATCCTTCAATTCCTCAAGCATTTTGATGGCCTCGTTCAACCTCGTTTTGGCCGCTTCATTCTTGCCTTGCGCTGCCAACACCATCCCGACTCCCCCCAAATAGTAGGCAAGCCCATTCTGATGGTTCAATTCCTTGAAAAAAACTCCTGCTTCTTCAAAATACCTCAGGGCCTTATCGTATTGCTGGTTGTGGAGATAAAAATCGGCCGTATTCAATAAGGCAGTGGCCAGCGCCACAGTGTCCTCTGTTTTTCGCAATAATTGAATGGCCTTGTCGTAATAAAGTTCCGCATTGCCTTCATTGCCTTCTAAGGAATAGACATCGGCCACGGCCATATAACCGCTGCCCTCTCCCGCCAGGTAACCTGCGTTCGATGCCGCTTCGCTACTCCTAAAAAAAGCATCCAGTGCTTTTTCCAATTCCCCGAGCCTTAAAAGGGTGTTTCCCTTCTGAAGATATCCCCGGTGAAGGTACAAAAGGTTGTCATCGCCTTGCGCCAGGCCGATCAGTTCCTCCGCATAGCGAAGCGAGAGGGCCGGATCATTCAATTCGTTGAATGACAGATTCCTCAGTAATTCAAGCTTTTCATGGCCAGTGCGCCTTTCCTCCCTGTAAATAATCCCCAGACTATCGGCAATACGTTGGTCCTGTGCAGAAATACCGCTTCCCGGGAAGGGCATTAAACACAATATCAAGCAAAACTTAACGACATGGTCATGAAATCCCAACGGTTTAGGTATTAGCTTTCATTTTTGGATCGATCTCAAAGTATTTGCAAATCCCTTCCGGATTGTGCACGCTAAACTTGATCGCGTATTCGTAGATCTGGCCCTCCAAACGTTTATTGTCGTTCAGCCTTTTCCTTGCGATCCCATCCGTGCCCGTGAAGCCTTCCTCGAAAAAATCGAGCTTTCTTGAGATGCGCTCTATTTTGACCAAATATTCGTGGTCGTCATCTTTTGGATACTTACAAGTGGCATCCCATATGACTTCCTGGCCGATATAAACATCTGACTGAAAATTTTCAATCCTACCCCCGGGGGCACATCCGTTATTGTTATCCGACAGTGTCAAAACTTCCCCATTCCTGGAAGTGTTCGGCTCATCCTTTGTGAATAGGTTGAATGCTTCGACAGTCAATGTAATTCTTACTGCTTTTCCCATCATATTCATTTTTTAGGTTGTTTGTATACTACGCTTTCAGTGGGGATGGACGGCCTGAAAAGCTGCCATGGTTCACAATCAAAAATATTTAGATCCAATATGTTGAACAAAGTGCCCAGACATACCATTTATAAGGGGGAAGTTTGATTCGGCTATTTACGGAAATAACACTAAAAGGTAGGAAAAAATTTTGACAATTAGAATGTTTATATCGTATATTTTTCAAGCCGATGACCACCTATCTTCTTGATAGCCAGCAATTTTAGAGGAAATTGGCACTGTGAAGTCCGCAGTTCCAAATGTGGATATTTCAATAGATTTAAGGAAATAAAACCAAACTAGCCCGGTGCTCGTGTCTGACGGAATTTTGTCAATTCCGGGTTGTATTTAGCCGCTGTCACAAAATACATTTTCAAGTTACCTCTGTTCTTAACCTCCATCTCCCCCCGATATTCGCAATTGAACTTGTCCCTAATCAATGCATAGGTATTTTCGGATATGTTTATTTTGCCTGGTTCGCTCATCGCTTCCATCCGCGCAGCTACATTCACTGTATCGCCCCAAATATCGTAGGAAAACTTTTTACTGCCCACGACCCCTGCCACCAAGGGCCCGGTGTTGATGCCGATACGGATTTCGAAGCGATGGTGATCCGAATCCCCATTTGCTTTGGCATCTTCCACAAAGTCGAGGATCTCGAAGGCCGCTTTCACCATTTTCACGGCATGGTCTTTTGAGGGAAAGGGTAAGCCGCCGGCGCACATATAAGCATCGCCAATGGTCTTGATTTTTTCCAGGCCATACTTTTCCATAATCTCATCGAACTTCGAAAAATAAAAACCGATACTTTCCACCAATTGCTCCGGGGACAAATTTTCGGCATAACTGGTAAAGCGCTGGAAGTCAGTGAACATGACGGTCACCGCTCCAAATTTTTTGGCGGTCACTTTCCCATGCGCCTTCAATTCATTGGCGGTATCTTCGGGAAGGATGTTGAGCAGCAACCTTTCAGAGCGGTCTTTTTCCTGTTGTATGACTTCTTTGGTATGCCTGATAAAGCGATTGCGGCGATAGAGCCCGGCCGCGAGCAAAAAGATCAGGAACAGGGCCACTGCCGTGGCGATCGACACGATGGTTTGGGTTCGCTTTTGCTGGTTGGCCAGATCCACTTCAGCCTGCATCTGGGACCGCTGCAGGTTGGCGATTTCCTGTACGGCCGTGATGTTTTTCACACTGTCTCGAAAAGCGATGTGATTTTTATAGTATTTCAACGCCGCGCCGCCATACCCCGTTTTTTCATAGAGTTCCGATAGTTTTAGATAGGCATCACTGATCTGTTCCTTGAGTCCGTATTGTCTGGCAAGCCGCAAACTTCTTTGCGCATACCCAAAGGCGGCATCCCAATCGCCTTTGTCTGCATAAATGTCGGACATATAGGTGAGGTACACTGCGATCGGGTAATAGTCGCCCAGTTCCTCAAGCATGGTGATGGCCTGGGTAATATTGTTTTCGGCCCTATCGGTTTCTCCTAGCTGGGCATAGGCCAGGCCAACGTTGCCCATATTATAGGCCAGGCCGGTCTTATCGTTGAGTTTTTTGAAAATAGCCCCCGATTCCTTGAACAAAAGCAGTGCTGAATCGGGTTTTGTTGCATAGAGATTGTATTCATCGCCCAGGTTTTCCATCGCATAGGCATAATTTAGGGTATCCTGTCGGTCTTTGCCCACCTTAAAAATGTCGATGGCTTTTTTATAATATGAAATGGTGTTGTCATGATTTTCCATCATGGAATAGGCGCCTGCGATACTGATATAAAAACGCCCTAGGTCATCCTTTTGCCCGGCCTTCTCGGCCATTTCCATCCCTTTGAAATACTGCACCAATGATTGGCTCAAATCGCCCTTGAGCCTTAAGGAGTTGCCTTTTTGAAGCAATGCCGCAATGATCAAATCAGTGGAATCCAGTTTGGTCGCTTCCGATAAGAGAATTTCACTGTATTGCAAGGCTTTATCTGGATTGGGTTCTTGCGCAGCCAGACGACTCAGCAGTTGTAATCGGTCATGTTCTTCGAAGTTACCGGAGTTATATATGGCTTCCAAGCTGTCGGCTTTGGCTTGGTCCTGGGCAATAGAATTCAAAGCCATTACGAAAAAAAAGACAAGGGTGAAACAGACTCGTTTGGTAAGTACCATTTTTAATATTTTCAAGAGGTATGCCATTCACGCTCGCTAGAAAATGTTTAGGTACATTTATTGTTTTGTGATAATGATCGGATCGATGCTATAAACCCTGTTGCTTTCCCCAACCTGAAACTGGATGGTGTATACATATCCTTTGGCGGTGCTGCCCCGAATGATGGTAGCTTCCACGTTTGCTTCCCCATCGACCTCATCACTGCTGAATATCCTGGCACCCCTTTTGTACTTTATTTTTTTGATATTTACAGCTTCCGAACCTGAGGTCGAAACCCCGTTCCAAACGATATTGTCGCCCACATCGACCAGAATGGTGAAATTTTCTGCAGAGCTGTTTTCCAACACCTCGGTCTCTGGGCCAGTGGTAAAGTAACTGTCGGCGTCAGCATTTTGGCTGTTATGCAGTGCGCCTGTATCCACATGGAGCGTGATCTTATGGGTCTCCTGCCCTACCGCCATACCAAAAGA
The DNA here is from genome assembly GCA_963710535.1 of uncultured Flavobacteriaceae bacterium. Taxonomy (GTDB): domain Bacteria; phylum Bacteroidota; class Bacteroidia; order Flavobacteriales; family Flavobacteriaceae; genus Pelagihabitans. The sequence goes on along the minus strand of CAVQAW010000008.1, from coordinate 108,532 downwards.
AAATATAAATACCAGGGCAAGATGGCTTAAAATCTGTTTTTTATGTTTTGACCTATTTTTCACGTGGCTGGGCAGCGCTTAAAATGCTTTACTTTCCAAAATTAAAACGATTTATGCCTATCCCTTACTTCTTGACCTTAATGATTGGGTCGATGGTAATCGATTCACCGGCACCCAAGCTATAGCTGATCTTATATTTATAAGTTTTGCCCTTGGCATCATCCTTTTTCTTGCTTTTTACTTTTGCTTTCACTTTTTTCTTCCCATTGTTGGATTTTGATTTTTTAAAAATCTTATCCTTATCGGGTTTATTGTCGTCTGCATCAATATCGATGTTATCGATGTTCACCACTTCACCTGAGGTGGCAACGCCCTCCCATTCGACTTCATCATTTACATCAATTACAATCGTAAAATCCTCCTTACCATTCGGATTTTCCACCTCACTGCCGGGCGCGGAAAAAGATACGGCCCCAGTGCTACTGTTGACGCTTAAAATGACCATTTTTTGGCCATAGGTCATATGGCCCCAAGAAAGTGTTGCCAGTGCGATTAAAACAAAAAGTATTTTTGTCGTTTTCAAGGTGATATGTTTGGTCATGGTTGGTATCCTTAGTGGAATTTCAAGCCTGGTTAATATAAGTCCTTGGGCCATGAGCTAATATATCGAATTACATTCAATATAGAGCCATTTTGTGGCTGCCTTGGCCAAATCTTACTCAAAACAATGCATAACTTATAAATATTTTGCAGTTGGTTTGTTCTAAAGACTAGGTCAATGCAATATAATGGAAACTTGCAAAAAGATTGGTCCCAATGTCCCAAGGCACCGAATAAATGTCCGAAGTGCCCCCTTTTTTTATCCAAGCAAATGGTAGGAAGAACGTGTGGCTGTCCTTAAGGACATACGGTGAGGCGGTTCATAAAAAAAATCCCAAAACCAAGCACTTCACTTCATTTTTGGGACCTATGCAAACCGTGTATTTATGTCGGTCTTATGTTCTGGTTCACCTTAAATAGGTTATGGGGATCGTATTGTCCCTTAATCTTGGCCAATCGCGCGTAATTTCGGCCATAACTGGCTTTCACCCGTTCCTGGCCTTCATCGTTCATCATAAAGTTCGAATAGGCCCCTCCCGCGGAATAGGGATGCAAACCCTCCCAATAGTCTTTACACCAGCGGGTAATTTTATCCGCATTCTTGGGATCTGGATCCACGCCCACGATTACCCCCGAATATTGGGCATCACGATATGCCCACGGCGTCTCTTCCGGCCCTACCCTTGCAGCCGCCCCCGTGATGGGATAAATGTGCATTTGTGATAAAGGGGTCGGGATCTTCGATCCGAATTTCAAATGTTGGGCACTGATTTTTTCATTGAGATCATTAAAAAAGTCACCTCGCCAGTACCACTGAAGCCCAGGTGGAAACAAACCATCGAAAAGGGTTTGAATGGAGGGATACGGCATTTCCCCTACATGTTCAAAAATGGGATTTTTGGCCAAAATCGGTTCAAAAGTGGCTTTTGCCTGAGCCATATCGCCAGTATAGCACCATACAATGCCACAAAACTGTTTCTTGTGCAAAAACTCCGGAAAGGGTGGCCCGGGAATGATCATCGTGGCAAAGAATCCGTTCAGATCTTCCGGAGCCTTCTTGATGAAATCATGGTACCATGCCATTATTTCCTGAGTCTTTTCAATGGGCCATAGGGTAGGACCGCCAAAAACCGTTTTTACGGGATGGGCCTGAAACTTGAAAGAAGTGACAATCCCAAAATTGCCGCCCCCACCGCGAATGGCCCAGAACAGATCGGTATTTTGTTTGGCGTTTACAGTAACAAACGACCCATCGGCCAGCACCATGTCGGCCTCCAGTAGGTTGTCGATGGTGAGCCCGTATTTACGTGATAAATAGCCTACACCACCGCCCAGGGTGAGTCCGCCGACCCCAGTAGTGGAAATAATACCGGCAGGGACCGCAAGACCAAAGGGATGGGTGGCATGGTCCACTTCGCCCCAAACGTTGCCGCCCCCTACCCTAACCGTTTTATTGGTTGTGTCGACCCTTATAAATTTGATGCCCGATAGATCGATGACCATGCCTTCATCGCAGAGCCCCAATCCGCCCCCATTATGCCCGCCGCCACGCACGGCGACCAACAGTTCGTGCTCCCGGCCAAAATTCACGGCGGCCATCACATCGGCGGCGTCTTCGCACATGACGAACATGCCCGGTCGTTTATCGATCATACCATTGTAAACTTTACGCGTTTCATGATAACCTGAGTCTTTTGGCATTACCAGTGCTCCCCTGAGCTTCTGGGAAAATTGTTCAATTATTTCTGGATTCAAGTCTTTAACTGTCTTCATCTTGATTTTTGGTGTTTAAGTTTGAAAGCGTAACTACTGGGAAATGATCATCCCTTTTAAAGACCAAAGGATGGCCAAAACATCTTTTTTTGTGTCCTCGGTCATCCCGTTCTTGTCCAGGGCCAGAAAAATATCGTCGACGACGTGCATGTATTCCTCAGGACTGATGTTCATGCCCTTATGTGCCGTGACCATGTCTTTCCCATTATAAATTTGGGGTCCCCCACTGCCCATGCTGAAAAACTCGACGGTATGCTGTTTGATCATCGCCAAGCGTTCGGGTTGTTCCAAATAGGGCAGGAACCTGGCGTTTACTGCGGTATTTTTCATGTGCGCATCAACGGTATCGTCGACGATTGCGGCTATACCGGTCGAGCCGCCCAATCTTTCAAAGAGAGTGTTTGCCATTTTATGCTATGTTTTGGTTGTACCCAAAGCTAGCTATAGAAAAAACCAACGACTACTACGTTTAAATCAAATAATTATAAAATTGGATCATTTTAGCCCTAATCGAAGGTAGAAATCAATTAAGATTCAATTGGGCATATTTTGAAGGGAGAATGCCATAGGTATCCAAAAAGCATTTTGAAAAGTAAGCTGCACTGTTGAAACCGGTTTCATAGGCCACTTCGGAAACATTGCCAAAATGCTGATGTAACAGATCCAAGGCTTTGTTCAAACGGTATTCCCGTAGGAAGGTGTTGGGGGACTTCCCGGTGAGTTTTTTGATTTTTCGATAGAGCTGTGCTTTGCTATAACCCAATTCGGCACTGAGCGCCTTTAAGCGAAAGTTCTCTTTGTTCCATGTTTTTTTGGAGAATGCCATCAATTGAGCGAGAAATTTTTCTTCCTTCGGTTTCAACGTCCGAATCAATTTTTGGTCGATCCTAGCTTGATGGTTCTCGTTTTCATATAGGTTTTTAACGGCCTCGGTGATCACGATAGGGTCGTGTACCACTTCGCACATTTCGGTGGCCCGTTCAATGGTTTCCGAAAAAATGCCTTCTTGACCGGTTACGGGAACACCGGCGCAGACCCCGATGCCCAGCTTCCTATGGGTGCTATCCAGTTTTGGGGTGATGTATTTAAAATTGTATCTGATCTTCAAGGCACATAAAATGGCATTGGTAACCGTTTTAAAGGAAACCAAATACATATTGTTGTTGTGTTTGGCGATGCTGCCCTCGAAGTGATGCACCGTTTTGGTAACACTCCTATGGAATTTCTGAAAAAAAATATCCATTTGTTCCGCATTGGTGCTGTGAATGGGATCGCCGGCTTCCAATACCATGATGACCCTGAAGGCGGGATCGTCGATAATATTCAGTTCTTCATTCTGGGCTTTGATGGGATCTTCGATACGGCCCAAGAACGATTCCACCAAACGCACATCCACTTCGATGATTTCATGAGGGAAATCCCCATGGGCATGATTGTGCATCTGTTGCAGTGCTTCCTTGTTTGGAGCCTCTATCAGGCAAAAGGCGGTATGCCTTTCACTGTCGCACCAATAGGTCATCCCTTTACAGCCATAAAGATGCTGTACTTTGAGGTCTTCCTGATGCATCAACGCCACATGTTTCGCCGTAATGTCATCAGGAATATCATGTCGATCCATATATAGCGGCATAGGTGCTTGTTTTCCTTAAAGTTAGCGATTTTTTCGCTAACCAATGGATCTTGGAAAAGACAAAAATCGAAATGCCCAGAAAAAATGGAATGGACCGTCGACTCCATGTCGGTACTTTGGGGTCTTCTCGAATGGTGTTATCTGGATCATAGGAAATGTTGCTTCAAAAAATTGCGCCCATTGGAAGACATCACCCTCTCCACGATCTCATCGGCCGCGATCTTGTTCGCCGCGACCTTGAACTGGGCATTTTCCATATAATTATAGGCGTGCCGTTCCAGAAAATCAGCCAAAAACGGCAACTCCTCGGCAGTCCAAAAGCCATTTAGCGCATCAATGATACCGTCAAAATCGGTGCCCAAGGCCATGCAGTCCCACGCAAACAATAGTTCACCGTCCAGGACTTCAAGGATATGTTGGATCTGAAACCATAACAGTTCCGATCGGTAGTGCATGATCTTGGCACGCTTGGTGGAGCGTTTGGTGGCTTTCAATGTTTGTTTGCTGGCCACGCGTCTTTCATCGAGCTGCAGCCCTATGATGCCCTTGCTCTTGGCAATCCGAACCAGTTCATCATTGAAAAAGTTGATGTCGACCGGATTTAATTTGCCCGCGACCGACGACCCACCAGCTTGTCTTTGGGCAGCGGAAATCAATCCGTTGGCGGCACCATGGCTGACAATGATTGGGATTTGCGAATACCTTGGCTCAGCCTCCAATAGGCCGTAAAATTCTTGTCTGGCCAACACGCTCATATGTTTTAGGTCGATTAGGATCCGTCGGCCATTCGACCTATCGTAAAGGGCATGGATTACTTTTTTCCCCAGAGGGGTAAGTCCGGTATTGAGTCCTTCACTTTGGTCGACCTTTTTCCTGACCAAGTCGGTAAAACTCTCGGCATGGCCACAAAGATGGTTCCAGAAATGATGGGCGAGGGTCACAAAAAAGGGAGGGGTTTGCCACTGTTTTATTTGTTCCACCCGCACCAGAAATGCATTTTCATCCGGGGCTTGAAGAATGTTTGAATTCAACACGTGCATTCCCTCTATCGACAATACGACCGCTATGGTAGTGGTTTTACTGTTTTGGTTTTTTTGCAAGGCTTCGATTTCGCTGTGGTCCCGTACCAATTGGTAGGTGAATTGCCCTTCTGGCAATTTGATGACCATTTTGTTGAGCTGCCGGTAATAATCATATTCCAGTTCAAGATCCTTGAAATAATCGGTCATTTGTTGAACGGCATCTACCCGCTTCTTCCCTACCCCCGTGGCAAAGTTGGCGGTTATATCGCGTAAGAATTCATTTTTGATGGTGTTGTCGAAAAATCCCCTTTCAATAGGATACAGAGAGGCACAGACCACCCTGACGCCCCCTTTCGCCATACTGGTGAAGTTGGCTTGGGAAAACTTTGTCAGATGGAGGAGGTAGTTGATCAGTTTGTCGAGCAAGGTCGGGGGATCATAACGCCAGATACTGTTGCTACGGTTCCGGTACTTGCTATTCTGGCCAATGGGGACCCGATTGTGGCTCTTTCCGAAGGGTTTCAGGGCCGAATGGCAGTGCAGGTCAAAATAGTTGTTGTTATCAGTTGACATGGGATCAAGTATTGGTGTCGATCAGGTTGAATACAAAAACCGCAAGATTGCCTTTTTTTTAAACCGACGATTTTCGCGATAAAAAATAAAAGACAACCTCACGGTAAGATGTAGGCGGGGAAAATTCGGGGAATCGAAAGATAAAAATTAAATCGCAGGGTCCATTACACAAAAACCTTATAAAAATTGGGTTTTTTACAACTTATTTCTTGAATGTCCAGTCGCCTATTTCCAATAATACAGCAGCGCAAATGAAAGGGCTAAGGCCATTTCAATCATAATTCGATCACCGATTCCAGAAACAGCAAAAATTTGGTATCTTTCGTAAAGAACAGCCCAATGTGGTCAATCCATTATTTTATGACATTATACCAAAACAAAACCCTCTCCAATGGCTCCAAATGGTTGTTCATAGTGATTTTTCTAAGTGTCCTTTCCTGCAAGCAAAATAAGAACGAGGCCAACGACGACCCATTGGCTATGGAAGCCCAAGAGAAGGGTTTCGTATCCATCTTCGATGGAAAAACCCTGGATGGCTGGCTGGGAGACCCCCAATACTGGCGTGTGGAGAACGGAAATCTGGTGGGCGAAGTCACCCCGAGTACCCTGCTTAAAAACAACACTTTTATTATTTGGCAAGACGGTCAACCTTCGGATTTCGAATTGAAACTGGAGTTCCGCATTACGGAAAAAGGCAATAGCGGGGTCAATTACCGAAGTGAGCTGGTCGATAGCATTCCCTACGCCCTTCGTGGTTACCAAGCCGATATCGATGGAAGAAACACCTATACCGGCCAAAATTACGAGGAACGAAAACGCACCACGCTTGCCTATCGCGGAGAGCGCGCCATAATAAATGCCCAGGTAAATCCGGAAGCACCGGGCTCGCTGGAGGCCAATGTAGAAAACAATGCATGGCAAACTCGGGAAGTGATCGGGGCGTTGGGCAATATCGATTCCCTCAAAGCCAAAATCATTGGCGAAGACTGGAACCAATGCCGGCTGGTGGTGAAAGGCAATCTCTTACAGCATTATATCAATGGCATATTGATGAGCGAAGTAATCGATAATGATACGATCAATAAGAAATCGAGCGGCCTGCTCGGATTACAGGTGCATGTGGGACCACCGATGAAGGTTGAATACAGAAACATTGAATTGAAACAACAATAAGAAGCAGTGCCTGTCTTTTTCTTGGTCATTTAATGCCAACAATAAACGGAAACGGATGATGGCCCCAAAAATTTTATGACCGATAATTTCACCCTATGAAGCCCATTGTACAAATATCACTCGACCTCACCAATATCGATGAGGCCTTGGAGACTGCCGCTATGGCCGTTCGGGCCGGCGTGGATTGGTTGGAGGCGGGGACGCCTTTGATCTTGGCCGAGGGGCTGCATGGCGTAAGAAAGTTGAGGGAAGCCTTTCCAAATGTACCGATTGTCGCCGATCTTAAAACCATGGACGGTGGCTATTTGGAAGCGGAAATGATGGCCAAGGCAGGGGCCACCCATGTGGTGGTGATGGCCAGGGCGCACGAAGAAACCATCAAGGTGGTGGTGCAGGCGGGGAAAGATTATGGCGTTAAAGTCATGGGCGACAACCTGGGTTGCCCCGATATGGTGGAGGGGGCGAAATGGCTTGAAGCTTTGGGCTGCGATTTTATCGTACACCATATCGGCTACGACGAAAGGCGCGGGATCGCGGCAAGGGGTTTGCCCATGCCCAGCCCATTGGACCAACTCAAGGAAATCGTTGACGCCGTAAAGGTACCTGTGCAGGCCGTGGGCGGACTCACCCTGGAACAGGCCATACGATGCCCGGAGTTCGGTGCACCGCTCGTAGTATTGGGAGCACCGCTGACCATAGATGCCGATGCCTTTAAAACGGCAGATGGCGATTTGGAGCATTCGCTGCGGCTCATTTGTAAAAAAATACATGCCTATGGCGATGTACCGATGAATAAAAGGTGAATAGCCCTTTGATAACAAATAATCATTTATGGAATCGATAGCCGTTGTAAATTTTGCCCCGGAAAAAGGTAGTGTTGAAATCAGGGAAGTGGCCAAACCCCTGATCGGGGAAGATGATGTTTTGCTGGAAGTCGCCAATGTCGGGGTTTGCGGCAGCGACCTGCATCAGTGGACGGCCGACCATAGTTGGCCTGTTAACTACCCCGTGGTGCTGGGCCATGAATTCGGAGGCAATATAGTAGCAGTCGGTAAGGGGGTGAACGGATGGAAGGAAGGGGACCGGGTGGTGAGCGAGACCGCCGCCGTAATTGATATCAATAGTCCGCTGTCAAGACAAGGACTTTATAATCTGGACCCTTCAAGAAAAGGCTTCGGTTACGGGGTAAACGGGGCAATGACCCGTTTTGTTCGGGTACCGGCCCGCTGTTTGCATCATGTGCCGGAAAACCTGCCTTTTGAACAGGCCTGTTTGACCGAACCTTGTTCCGTGGCCTATAACGCAGTGGTCATGAATTCAAAAATAAAACCGGGAGACCGGGTATTGGTCATCGGGCCCGGCACCATCGGTATTTTGTGTGCGGCCATGGCCCGCTTATGCGGGGCCGATGTGGCAATAGTCGGCCTGGAAGCCGACAAGAAGCGCTTACAGATCGCCAAGCAATATGGATGTGACGCCATCGTTGGCGATGCAATGGCATGGGCAGTCGAGCAGGATGGACTCGGGGCCGACTGTGTGATCGATGCCGCTGGGGTGAGCCAAACCTTAAAAAATGCAATGCAATGGGTCAGGCCAAAAGGCCATATTACCAAGGTAGGTTGGGGCCCTACGCCATTGAATTTTTCCTTGGACCCCCTAGTGCAGAAGAACGTTACCTTACAGGGAAGTTTTAGCCATAATTGGCCGATTTGGGAAAAGGTGCTGCATTTAATGGGTAGTGGAAAACTGGATGTAAAACCCATTATTGGAGGTGTTTGGGCCCTTGAAGACTGGCATGAGGCCTTCGAACAAATGCACTCCGGAAAGGTCGTTAAAAGTGTACTTAAACCCAATTGATCTGCTATGCGTTTAAAGAATAAGGTTATCTTGGTGACGGGTGCCTATACGGGGATTGGAAATGCCATCGCCCAAGCTTGTGTGAATGAAGGTGCCAAAGTAGTGGCCAATGGACTTCAAGAAGATTTGGCGGAGCAGGTGGTGGCCCAATTAGGCGTCAAGAATGCTGTTCATGTTACCATGGATATAACGGATATCAAAGCACCGCAAATATTGATGGCCGCGGCCCTTGATACATACGGCAAATTGGATGCCGTGGTAAACAATGCCGCCATCGTCGCCTCTTCGAACATCAACAATACGACAATGGCATTTTTTGAACGGATGTTGGCGGTCAATACCCTCGCTCCCTTTGCCATCATCCAGGCCGCCCTACCCCATCTAAAGAAAACCAAGGGATGTGTGGTGAACATCGGCTCGATCAATTCATGGAGCGGGGAACCTAATCTTTTGCCCTACAGCATCTCAAAAGGGGCCTTGATGACCATGAGCCGAAACCTTGGCGACAGTCTTTTCCGGGATTACGGCGTAAGGGTGAACCAGATCAATCCAGGCTGGGTATTGACGGAAAACGAAAAAATCAACCAGCGACAACAAGGGATGGATGACGATTGGTTCAAAACCTTGCCTCCATTATTTTCCCCAGCCCATCGCCTGTTCGCCCCCGAAGAAATTGCCGAAGCCGCCGTTTACCTTCTTTCCGATGCTTGTGGCCCGCTCAGCGGCCAAGTGTTGGAATTGGAACAGTATCCGATGATCGGACGCAACCCTCCTAAAAAGTAAGTCCGCAAATAAAATGATGCCAAAACTAGCCGTATTTCCAAAAGCATTTATGCAGGCCCTCTGCAAAGATGGTAGCATGAAGGTTTCCGAATGGATCGAACTTGCTGGAGAACTTCCAGTAGACGGACTTGAATGGTATGCGGGATTTTTGGAAATGCGCGAAAGATCGAACTGGGACCTATTTCGACGGCAGGTGGAAGATAAGGGGAAAACGATTCCCATGATGTGCTGCTCTCCAGATTTTACCCACCCCGATGCAGCCTTTCGCCACAGGGAAATCGAGAAACAAAAGCAATGGATAGATATGACGCATGTCCTGGGTGGCACCTATTGCAGGGTGCTATCTGGCCAAAGGCGCCCCGGACTGACTATAGATCAAGGACTCGATTTTGCGGTGGGAGGTATTGAAGCCTGTTTGCCTCATGCTCAAGGGTTGGGAATTACCCTGATTTTGGAAAACCACTATAAGGATGATTTTTGGGAATACCCGGAATTCGCCCAAAAAATGGATGTGTTCAGCGCTTTGGTCAGCCGCATCCAGCATCCCAATTTCGGTGTAAATTACGATCCCAGCAATACTTTTTTGGCCGGGGAAGACCCATTGGAACTGCTTTACAAGGTTTCATCACGCGTGGTGACCATGCATGCCAGCGACCGTTATCTCATCGAAGGGACCATTGAGGATTTGCGGAAGGAAGAAAGCGGTACCCTGGGTTATGCCAAACGGCTCAAACATGGTGAAATCGGTAAAGGCCTAAATGATTATGATGCGATATTTACGGAACTCAAACGGGTAGGATTTGATGGCTGGATCAGCATAGAGGACGGGGTGGATGGCATGGATCAATTAGAAAGGAGTGTTGCTTTCCTAAGTGGTAAAATAAAAAAATATTGGCCTTTGTAAGACCATGAAAAAGGCAGGTTCAATTATTTGCCATCAGCACTCAGAGACGTAATCGGCGTCAGCAAAAGCTTGCGAAATTCAACTTCCGAACCTTCGGCCTGCACGGCTATCTGCCCACTTTGGGCCGTGGCCTCATACCCATAATTCACCAAATCTCCATTGACCCAAACCTTTATTTGATTTTTGAGGCATTCCACTACCATGCGATTCCATTGTCCCAAGGGATTTTCAGAGCCATCAGTCAAGTTTTTGATGCGCCTTTCCTTGCCTTCTGTAATGCCCCAGTCTGCTTGTGGCCCCCTTCTTTCCTCCATGTTCTCGGTGGTGATGTTCTGTACTATGCACCAAAAATCACCAGCGTTTTCGTGCATCATTTGTACTTCGATCGATTTTGGAAACATTTTATAGAGTGCCCTCGGGGTAGAGGCATGTACCAAAACGCCGCAGTTCCCGGGTTCCCCGGCAAACCTGTATTCAACTTCAAGTCGATAGTCTTGGTATTGGGCGTCGGTGATCAAATGGCCTTGGGGCGTTCCCAAACTTACCAGCATGCCATCCCGCACGATGAATGGATTGATGGTTCCAGGAATACTGTCCATTTCGGGTACATCAACATGCCAACCTTCCAGGTTTTTTCCGTTGAATAGGTTAACAGTATGCGCTTCCTGATTGCATCCAACCAATACGATTAGGGCACCAAAAATGCCAAATAAATTGAGGTAAGGCGTTTTCATATTCGATGAATTGAAGGTTCCCATCGAAGATATCATTTTATTGCCAAAAATCGGAGACGACCCAAACTAAATAAAAAGGGATGGATGCTGTTCTACTGAAGGAATTGATCGCGGGTGATTTGAACAGCCTCACAACGATTTGTAAAAACCGGCGTGTTTGCGGAACAGGAGCTAAAGTTTGGCTACTGATGTCGAAAACTTCTTATCCTGGTTTAAATTCTCTTCACCCTAACGGCGTTCATACCGCGATTTCCTTTTTCCAACTCGAAGCTCACCTTGTCGTTCTCTTCGATGCTATCGATCAAGCCACTCACATGGGTGAAGTACTTTTCATTGTTTTCGGTATCGATGATAAACCCAAAACCCTTGGAGTGGTCAAAGAAAGATACTTTGCCATTGCGCACTGGATCGAAAGGCTCTATATCGCCTTCTTCCTTCTTGGGGATGCCCAACACAATACTTTCAGCGTCGACCTTTATTTTTTTGCTGGGATCAGGCGGGGTATCGGTTAAATTGCCATCATGGTCGACATAGGCAAATTGTATTCCTCCACCACTTGCCTTGGCCTCAGCCTTACGTGCGATTTTTTTCTTTTCTTTTTCTTCCCGCTTCTTGCGTCTTTGCTTTTCCTTTTCGGTTTTGTTATAAGTCTGTTGTGATTTTGCCATTCGTTTTTTTAATGCTTTTAAGTGATGTTAAAGCAGCGTTGAAACCTACTGGACGAATGAATGGAAAAGAAAAATGTAAACCGGGTTTACGTCATATTTAGCCAGAGCGATCGCAGTAAAGCACCAAGGAGATTGCTTTAATCGTCTACGAAGATAAGACTTCCGTCTTAATTTTCAAGGTGCTTTTTTTGTATTCTGCCGGAATAGTGACCATAATACAGCACAAAAGCAATTTTTTGACCGTTTTGACCCTCATCAATATCCGGAGTTTTTAGGCACGCCTACCAGCACCCACATCTGTTTCCCAAGTTCATGGTTCCATGTCCCGAAATCAAGGTTTTCCTTGACCACCTCAAAGCCGCTTTGCCGCAGTTCACCTTTTACGAATTCCGCTGACAAGGTATGGGATGCCGCCTGTGCTTCCCTGTCCTTCCCTTTGGCAAAGTCCTTTAATTTTTCCAAAATGAGTAGGCGCCCCCCTGGTTTCAGCGACTTTTTGATAAGGGACAAGACCCTTTCGTAATCTTCAATTTCATGGTAGGTATCTATCAGGAAGACTGCATCCAGTTGACCTAGCGGAAGTTTTGGGTCATCCCCATCGCCCAAAACCACGGTGACATTTCTAACATTTTTTTCTATTAATCGCTGATTGAGCCTGTCCAATCGGGATTGGAGCACGTCAACGGCATATACTTTGCCATTGGGGCCCACTTTTTTCGTCAAATGGAAGGTAAGATAACCTTCATGGCATCCCACGTCAGCCACACGGTCGCCATCAACCACTTCAGCCATTTCCATAAGGTCGGGCACCTTCATCCATTGATCCCTGTCTTTCCAATCCGATGTGGTATATTGTGAAAATAATGGATTGTAGATTAAAAAACTCAAAAACAATATGAATATCCTACCTAATCGCATTGACCTAAGATACAGCCAATTTTCAATGATCACAATAGACTATCTTTGAAAATCAATAGGCTTAAGGTAAAAACCAACATGTGAACTTACTAGATGTATCGACCCTTTTATGCGGATTTTCCTTTGCCTACTTTGGGTTCAGCTGTTTGAAATCAGAATTTATGCGGTCTGAATTTACCAGATATGGCCTGGCCGGCAAGCGTGTTCTGGTGGGCTACCTGCAAATTTTGGGTGGGATTGGACTTTTATCGGGCTGGCTCTTCTCCCCAGTTTTGGGTAGCTTGGCCTCCCTCGGGCTATTCCTGTTGATGATCTTGGGATTCGGGCTGAGGATGAAGATCAGGGATGGGTTTTGGGCCTCGCTTCCGTCCTTGCTCTATGCGGTATTGAGTGGCGGACTGTTTTGGGCATATTTGATGCTGACCATTAAAGCCTAAATAGGTAAGAATTTGTCATGGAAAGCGATGACAAGGCATATGGTCAGAAATAACAGCGCCGGGAATGACTTCTTCAAGGGATCCTTTATTTTGAGATGCATGGCGACAGACCCCAACAAAAGGGCTGCCAAGCCCAAAGCCGCAGGCTGTCGGAGCATGGGATACCATATTGCGGACAATAGCAATAAAGCCAATGCTACCTTAAGCGTGCCCACCAAATAACACATCCAAACTGGGAGTCCGTATTCCTGAAATTCCTCTATGATGGTCTTGGCATTACCACCGCGCCAGGGAGTACTTTTCTTGTTTTGGACCAACCAAACATTTAATATACTGATCGAGACGATTACCTGAAGCGCTATAATAAAATAGTTCATATTGCCTTATCTTTTGATTATTGAGAACAATGTACAGAAAATTTCTTTGTCAAACTATAGGTTTTGCCAAATCAACTGTGAAGTGGGCCATCACAGCTTCCAAATAATCATTAATGGGGTCTTTTAGCCGCTTTTAGGGCATTTCCGACGTTTTTTAAGGGTAAACTGAGCCACAAATTGTTATCTTCAGCCAAATGATTGATACCATTATGATACAGAAAACGACTTTGCTACTGATGTTCGTGTTCCTCCAAGTTGGCGCCCAGCAAAGACCGATAAAGATCGTCACCGAGGATCTCCCGAATCGCCTGGCTTTCTATGCGGTCAACGAAAATGAAAAGGATTACGACGTGACTTTCAGCATTACGGGCACCAATTTTCGCCAAAGTCAAGGCAAGCCTCGCCTTATCAGGGTTCCGGCCGCCTCAAAAGTGCAGCTAAAGACCATTATTCTGATGAGGGGGAAGAAACCAACCTATCAACATGATCTGGCAGTAAACGATAGCCTATCGAGCCGTGCTTTAAAAGTTCCTGCCGAGCAGGTGAAAATACCCCCCAAAAAGTCCATTACCATTTACATCACCGATGGCTGTGTGGGATGCGATAGCATTGTTCAGCCTTTGGAACAAAGTTATTATCAGTACAAAGCCTTTAGATTAAGTGAACATCCTGAAATCAAAGAACAATTGGGCAATGCATTTTCGACCCCTCTTGATTCCATTGTGCGACCCATCGTAAATCTGGGGGGCAGGCTTTATACTACTTTTGAGAATTATCGCCAATTGATCGACGAAGTCAATAAAGATTAAGGATTCCCTCCCATTCAATGACCCATTGACTTTTTGTGCCGATGTTATCGTGTAAAGCGCGCAAACAGCACCAATTTTTTTTTGGTGTTGATGAAATAAACGCCGGTGAGCAGCACGATTGCGGCTACGATGGATTGTAAAGTGATCTGTTCATTCAGAAAGTACCAGCCCAACAACATCGCTATAATTGGATTTACATAGGTAGACGTCGCCACTTTTTCCGGGGAAATCACTTTCAGCAGATAGTTAAAAGAAGTGAAGGCGACGATACTGCCAAATATGATCAACAAGAGCATCGAATATTGTACCGGAGTGCTCCATACCAAGGGCGAGCTCCATTGTTCGCCGAAAGCCAAACTTGCCAATAAGAGCATCACTCCGCCAAAAAACATTTGATATCCCGTATTGACAAAGAAGTTGGAAGGGAGATCGGCCTTCCCAACAAAGATACTTCCATAGCCCCAGCTGATCATGCACATGAAGATCATGGCCATCCCTATCAGCGAATTCTCCTGTGCCAATATCTGTTTTTGACCTACCAATAAGTATATCCCGAGAATTCCAAGCAGCACCCCGATCATCGACATGGACTTGATCTTCTTTCCCTGAAGTGTGCGCATCAATAGCAAGACCACAAGGGGCTGTGCAGAGGTTTCCAAAGCGGCAAAACCACTGTCGACATATTTCAGCGCCCACACCACTACCCCATTACCAAAGGTCAAAAACAAAAATCCCGCAATGACGGTATTGCGAATTTGATTTTTGGTTATGGAAATGCCGATGCCCAAAATCTTGCATAAGATAAAAATCAAAATACTTGCGCACAGAAAGCGGATTGAAGCCAACATGAACGGCGGCAGTTCGGTCACTGCAATTTTGTTCATGAGATAGGTAGAGCCCCAAATAAAGTATATCGCGAAAAATGCGAGGACGATCAGGGTGGTGTTGTGCGGTTTTGACATGGAAAATCAGGCTAACTTCAATTGGGCCCAATATTAAGAATATCCTGTAAAACTTAGGTTCCAGTTCGAACAAAAGTTAAATAATTCATAATATAGTACCTTTTTATACATAGTACTGTAACAAAAATATCCCTTCCTCGTCTGTTAGGTATAAATCAATCAAAAAACAACATCATCATGCAAAATCTACATCCACATTTACAACGTCCCAAAATATATTTCAGGATCGGATTTGGTTGGAACACCGACAGGTTATATGACCAAACCCTGAAAAACAGAAAACAATTCATCAATAACAATTAAAACCAAGTTCAATGAAAGCATCTATCAATCAAACGGTCACTGAGTCAAAATCCTTCAACTATTTTTCTTCCTTCAGGGACAGCAAAAGGGTCCAATGGGCACAGTTCAGGAATTACAATCGCTAATCACGATTTTTAAAACATCATTTTTCATCAATAAAAACAAAACGTCATGAAACCATTCATCAATCAATTGCCAACAGAATCAAGAAAGTTTACATTTTTCTCCAATTTTAAGGAAAGTAAAAGAATTCGTTGGGCCGGCTCGAGGCATTATATGCACTGACAGCCATAATCACCAAAGAAAAAGGGATGCCTGTAAGGTGCATCCCTTTTTTATTTTAACAATCGGGCGAAATGGTCAGAATCGACCACCTTCATAGGCCTTCATTTTTCCGTAATAGGAAATGGTGGTACGGTTCATCGATTTTACGATCAGGTCTGTAAAACCATATGCGTTGATGTCAAGGATCACGCTATGTTTTTCAGATTTGCCCATCGCATCGAATTGAATGGTGATCTTGTTTTTTTTGTCATTGTAACGCACCTTATAATCTACGGGGGCATCTTTAATTGCGATGGCGCCTTCGCCACCGTATGCGGCACTCACACGGCCTTCCCCGAAATAGGGAAGATACGCATATACTTCATCTCCCTTGATAAGCAGAAAATTGTCATTGGTGATCAAGCTAACGCTCGACCCTGAAATCGGGAGCGCACGGTTTGCCTCGAAAATGAAATTATTAGATTCTATCAGCTTCTTGGTTTGTTCGTAAGCGATCTGGTCCTTTTCCTTTTTCCCTTGCGCCAAAATCATTGTGGGGACCAAAACAAGCAATAAAAACCCTGAACTAAATTTCATGATATCTTTTTTAATATTGCAGCAACCTTTGTGCCAATTATTTTATGATCATCGGCAATACGATATGCGATGGGTATTTGCTGTTATGATGAATTTCATTATTGGCAATTACCCCTTTGCTTTCATCAAAATTGGCGCCACCGGTATTTAAATTACGGGCGAACCTGGGAAAATTACTACTGCTGATCTCAATCCTGATCCGATGTCCTTTATCAAAATAGTTACTGGTGACCATTGGACTTAAATTCAATTCATACACCTTTCCTTTCTCCATAAACACTTCACGATCATAGCCTTCCCGATACCGGGCCCTTTGAATGGTTTCATCGAGATTGTATGCGGTACCGTCCGGATACACATCGATCAGCTTTATCGTAAAATCGGTATCCTTGGCGTCTGATGAAACGAAGAGCTTGGTCTCGATGAAGCCGCTGACTTCAACCCCTTCGGCCAATGGTTCCGAGGTATACACCAAGATATCATTCCGGGTTTCCATGGCCTGTTGGTCAAAGGCCCCTCCCTGTACTGCATTTCCGGTGCAGCATACATTACCACCATAGGAAGTGACCGGATTCATCGGATCATAGGTGAATCGGTCTGGTTGATTCGTACTTCCCGGTTTCGAGGTACTCAAGGCCCCGTCTCCATAAAGGCTGTTGGCATTGCCCTGACCTTGCAGGTAAAAGGTGGTCATTTTGGCCGTTTTGGGAGGCCATTCTTCCGCCGCCTGCCATTTATTGCTGCCCATGGTATAGTATTGTACCCGCGGTGTCTTTGATTTGAAGTCGTTTTGGGAATCTTTCAGCAATAAATCGAACCAAGAATAAATCTGTTCATCATAATTCAATCTTGCATCACCAACATTTCTTTCTCCCACAATGGTGTTTTCCGTGGCTCTATTATAGGCACAGTGCAAAACCGGAGCGATGACCATATACTGGTTGTCCCTGACTACGGGATCCTTGCTATTATTTCGCACATGATTGAACAGGGCAATATTAGGGCCCACAGAAACATCGTACCAAGAGGCGAACCAAAATGCCGGTACCCCGATCTCCTGGTCGTCATGGTATAACCCGCCTTCGAACCAGGCAGGGTCATCGGGTTTCCTTACCACCATTTTGTCGAATATTTCACGTTTGCCATGTACATGCTGCAAGATATCCTTGATGGGGAGGTGCGAAAGCGCTTCTTTCATGTCCACTTCAGGGTTTTCAGGTGCCAAATCATAGTATCGGGAAATACGGATCAGGTCTTGTTGCGTGGCCCCTTCGGGAATCCGTGGTTTAAATGTATCATGTTCCACCCCGTACAGCCAAGCAAAAAACAAAAGTTGTTCCACCCCTCCCCTATACCAGTTTCCCTGTTCATAATATTTTCCTACCCTTCCAACGCCTGCCCCGAAACTTTGGGGAACCATCGCTGCATGGGACGGATGGTCGAGGGCGGCTACGGCCATTTGCCATTCCGCGGTCGAAGAACAGCCCAAGGTCCCTATCTTTCCGTTCGACCAGGTTTGATCGGCCATCCAACTGAAGGCATCGTACCCATCGGTCAATGGTGTTCCCAATATATCCCATTGCCCTTCCGAAAAGTAACGTCCCCTCTCGTTCTGTACCACATAGGCATAGCCGCGTTTTACCATTTCCAAGGCGGTCTCTGCGGTGCGGTTTTGTTGTTCACCATCTACCCAGGTGTTGAAGTTATATGGGGTCCTTGAAAAAACAATGGGTACCTTTCGGTCGGTTTTTGGCCTATAGATATCGGTGGCCAACCGTATCCCGTCGCGCATGGGCATCATCACTTTCTGTTCTACGATGGCCATCTCATCCAGCTCCTGCCAAACGGTTTGCTGGGCCAATAATTCGCCCTTTGTAAACAGTAAGAAAAATAACAAAGCTAGGTCGAAGGCATACAACTTTTTCATTTCGTATGGTTTGCTGTTAGAGCCCGTAAAGTACGAAAAACCATCATTTCCCGACCTTATTATATGGCATAAAAAAACCCCGTCCGGTCTGGACAGGGTTCTTTGATATAATTATAGCTAATTATCAGTCGTTCAATGTAATATCTTCTTCTGTTCCATCGGGATAGCCAAGTACTGCATTATCATCGCAGGTACCATCTCCAAAATCAACGGAGACCTGTAGGCCGTTTTTCGCGAGTAACAAGACGCCCTTGGCGATGTATTCGCAGCCTAGGTTGGTTTCCAACAAATCGGACACGCTCGCCGAATAGGTATTGCCACCCACTTTGACCACCCATTGACCAGCAATGGTCAGGGTAAAACTTTCCATCGATTCATCGAACACAAGACCGATGGTTTTTGTGCCGGTTTCGCTGACCACCGAGGCATCGGGCAAGGTCACGCTCATATCGCTTGTCACATTATATTCCACGCTTTCGCTCTGCTCGTTCGAGAAGGTATACGTCCGTGTTCCCGAAAGCACATATCCGCCAATACTGAGCTCGGTGAAAGTAACGGAAATCGAGGAAGACATTTCACCGTTCTCATATTCCGCAGTAATGGATCCATTTAGGTTTTCGCTGCCATCAACACTGCAATCGTCAAAAGTTACCGAGAATCCGGTTTCGGAATATTCAGCCACATAACAATCTACCGCTTTTGCTGATTTTCCCGATTGCCCGTTCTGAAAAAGATCGGTCAAAACTCCGTCTGCCACACTCAGCACATCATTGGTTTCCAGCACCGTTTTTACTTCGGTCTGGGTAAGTTCTGCTTCTTGGTTCTGATCGTTCTCATTGTCTTTGCTGCAACCAAAGACCAATATTGCCATTGAAAGGGTCGCAACCCATGGTTTTCCAACATTTAAAAATTTTCGCATTATCATTAAGATTTAAGGTTATGCTCCATAAACGAAGTTTGGTTGCTATTATTATTTTTGAGATCGATTTTGAGGGCTTTGGAGGCAGTTTTTAGATGAACTGCAAGCATTTTAATCGAATTGGCATGGTGCAATCGTTTTTTTGCTCGAGTGCTTTGACCGCAATGCAGATCGATAGCTACCCTCCAATACCATACTATCGTTTCAATAAAAAATATCCTTTGATGGCGGGGAAACTGGCCAGCTGAACCGTGTACCAATAGGATCCCGATGGCAGTGCCCTTCCCTGATAGGTACCGTTCCAGCCTTCTCCCGGTCGCAGCTGTTGGAGCATGGTACCGTACCTGTCGAATACCATGATTTCTTCCACGATAATGTCATCAGCGGAATCAACGACCCAAGAATCATTATAGCCATCGTTATTGGGGGTAAAATAACTCGGGATCAAGCCCTCAAGGATTTCGGTTGAAGGTCCTTCGGTTATGAACGAAGAGATTGAACAGTCTTGGGTCTCTTTTCCATTGTAATAAGCGGTGACCAAAACAAAGATTTTTGTTCCCAAAGGCAGTGGTTTCTGCAAAATCAACCGGGTATCGGTGCCCGTATCGAAACGGTCCAAAAGATCGTTTCCCCTCGGTACGGTGCCGATGGTCACCAAATATCCTTCAACGTCCCGCACCGACGACCATTCCAATTCGGTATCGATCGGCACTTGTACTGCACCGTTCGCAGGACTTACCAATTGGGGGCAACTGGGCAAGGGCGGAGCATCGCCCGTGGTAAAGGTAATGGCTTCGCAACCCACGGCCGGCCCGAATTCATTGTAGGGTATGATGGTGATATAGTAGCGGGTGCGCGGTTTAAAATCGGGCGGCTTGCCGTTGGTGCCGTTGCCGACATCGACCCTGTCCCAGATGAGGATGCCATTCGGATCTTTTTCATAAACCGTCATCAAATAGCCCGTAGCACTGAAATCGCGTATCCAAGTAACGTTTGCGGTAGTCGAGACCAAGGCATCTCCATTGAAAGGATTGATAATGTCGGTGCATCGTGGAGGATTGTTTCCCCTGGTGGTAAAGCTGGTTTCCATACATACTTCGTTCCGTTCACCGGCATTCGATGGTACAATGGTAACATAAATGGTCTGCAAGGTGGGCAGGTCGTCGGGCGGGTCAAAATAGGTATCGATGCCCACATATTGATTGTCCAAAATATCAGTGCCGCCCACACTCGTCCCAACATTGATATAATATTCGGTTGCCCCCATTGCCGGATCCCACTCCAAATCGATGGCTTCATCGATATTGGTGGCGCCATCGGCAGGTACCATCAATTGGGTGCATCCTGGCACTTGTCCGGAAGCGATCATGGCAAAAAACCCGAAAAACCCAAAAAGCAACTTTGGTAATTTCATTTTCTTAAGCAATAGCACGAAAAGATAGTGAAACTAGCAACACCTTCTGCCAATTCAGCATGGATTTCGTCCTGCACAGGCCTAAACCTGCTGAAATAACCAAACAATATTTTTAAAAGGAATCTGTTATAATCGTATACGATATATTATTTTTGAATTATGATCACCAAGACCATTTTCAGGGACCAGGTTCGGGAATATCTGTTACAACAGATGCGCGAAGGCAAATTAAATGCAGGCCAATCGGTAAATCTTGCTGCGCTCGCAAGGCAATTGAACGTCAGCGTTACTCCTATACGGGAAGCCCTTACCCAGCTGCAACAATCGCAGGTGATAGAGGCCATTCCCAACCGTGGTTTTTTTATAAAGGAATTGAGCCATGAGGAGGCCAAGAACCTATACGAAATTGTGGCGCAACTCGAGGTACTGGCCTTGGAAGAATCCACTTTTAACAAAGAAACCATCTCGAAACTGAGGGTACAGCAGCAATTGATACAAACCGCAGAGGAGCCACTCGACCGGATCAATGCTTATATGAACTTCCATCAGCAGTTGACCAAAAATTACAAAAACACGGTTGCCCAACAAATCTTGAACGACTTAAGAACACGGGTCTTTTTGTACGAAAAGGCCTTTATGTCGGATGAATCTTTTTACTTTAATTCCGACAACCAACATGAGGCCATTATTTCGGCCATTGAAGACGACAATGTGCCTTCGGCCGCTCTGGTCTTGAAGATGAACTGGTTTTTGGTACAGGACTACATCGAGAAACAGTTGGTGGTCTTATGACAGCGCCCCTACCCCATTTCTTTAAGGATATGCTTGGCCGATTTGGTATTGCTTAAAAAGTGGCCATAGCCCCATTTCTATAAGAAAACCTGAAAAATAATCATAACAATGACATACCAAACCTACGTCATGGCCGTCATAAAGATGTCCTTGTTTCCCATATTCTATCCGAAAACGGGAAGCATCACAAAATAATGAACAAAAAACTAAGATTATTGGATCCCCGGTGCTAACTTTAACTTCAAAATGTGTCGGGAACTGCTAAAATGACTACCCAAAAGGCCGCAATCTCCTGCAATAATTATTTTAAAAGCAATGGGCTATTTATCTCCAGAAATTGAAGCTTGGACAAAAAAAATAAAGAATGAAAGTCCATCATTGGTCAAAAAGCCCCATTCCTGTGGCATTTTTCAGGATTATGGAAAAGGTCAAGATCAACCCGGGGACGAAAAGGATGAATAGGAGCCCCATTTGAAAACAAAGTCTTACGAAAACCGCTGAGGTAACGAGCCTTTCGTGTCTATATCGATAGTTGGTACCGTCGATATTTGGTATTCCATGGAAATCACCCTTTTGGGAAGAGGTTTTGGTCCAGACCGGGGATCAAGCGCAGGGCATTTTGATAATAAACCTTTTTCAAAACTTCATCGGGGAGGCCCATCCCATACATCGCCCAAAAAGCATGGTATTTTTTATAGTACGGAAAATATTCATCATCGCTTTCCAAGACCCTAAAATAAGTCGGGAATTCTGAAGGCTGCCAACTGTCCTTGCCAAATAAGATCCTGTCTTGGTATTTTATAAAAAATGCCCTGGCATTTTTAGGTTGACGGCCCAATTCGGCAATGACCGCAGCTATGCCCACCGACATATTGGGCATATCGTCCAATAGTTGACCCAATTTCGCCAAATCGTTCGCATACCAACCCATATGGGCATTGATAAACTTGGTCCCGGGATGCTTTTTGAACATGCGATGCTGTTCATCTATAATTTGCTGCCATGGCGCCGGGTCTGTATCCGATCGTTTTCTTCTGGGATGCGTCTTCAGTTCGAGCCAGCGTTCATTGTCACCGTCCATCGGATCCCAAAACGATTTGGGATCTGCGGCATGGATCAGCACCGGAATGCCCAATTCGCCGCATTTGGCCCAAACCGGGTCCAGCCTGGGGTCATCGATCGCCAAGCGTTTTCCATCTGAATCCAGGTTCCGAAGTCCAAGGCTTTTATACACCTTTAATCCCTTGGCACCGTTTTTTACGTCCGCTTCCAATTGCGACACGGCATTGGCGGCCCAATCGGGCTTGCCCACTCCATCGAAATCAACATTGGCGAAGACCGCAAATCGATTGGGATGGTTTTTATTGATATTCTCGACCATTTTTTGAAGGTCGGCCCCCGATCCGCCACTGAGATTGATCATTACCGCCTCATTGAGCCCGTCCATATCCCTTATCAATTCTTTCAATTTTTCAGGCGACATATCGCGTTGATGGCTATGCACGTCGATAAATGGAAATTTAGCCCGAACAATCTCATTGCCCGGTACCACCAATGTCGAGGTCGGGTTATATTCTTCAAAACCCATGTCTTGAGATATCAGTATGGAAGGCACTGTTAAAAATAAGAATATAATTAAATGGAATATATTGTATTTCATATATTTATAGTTATATAACTAAAGTAACACTTTACTTTTTTTTAAACGCTTCATAATCTTCATTGGTATCAATATCCAGGGTCTTGCTGCCCGGGTCGAGCCTAAAAATATCACTTTTAAACCGATTGAGCACCTCTTTGGCCCCCTGTTCCGATTCCAAAGCCACCAATGTTTCGAAATATTTACTTCCAAACAGAGCGGGCACTCCGGCCTTATTACCATATGCCGTTGCCACTATGCTTTGATCAACTTTCGATGCCGTTTCGATCATCAGGTCTAGATAAGGGGTGTCGATCAGGGGCTGGTCGGCCAAGGTGATCAGTACGGCATCATACTTTTCCCCGCTGCCCGTGATATACTCGATACCGGCAGCAATCGAACTGCCCATGCCCGAGGCCCAATTGTCATTTTTGATAATTTGTACTTCACAATCACTTAACTGTGGGCCAATTGCATTGGCATTGGCACCGAGTACCACGATGGTTTCCCTGGCTTTTGATGATTTTGCCATATTCACCGCATGTCCCAAAAGTGAGGTGTCGGCCCAAGCCAAGAGCTGTTTTATGCTGCCCATGCGTTTGGATGCACCGGCGGCCAAAATCAAAATGGCAATGCTTCGGTCTCCTTCCATTAGCTGTGGATACCTCCTTTTTTGTTTTTGAGCGATATGGGTTTCTCCCTCCTGATCACCGATAAGATTTCGGCCAAAATAGAGATCGCAATTTCTTGGGCGGTTTCTGCCCCTATGCTTAGCCCGGCAGGACCATGAACGCTGTCGAAAAAGCCATCGGGCAGTTCAGGATGTCTTTCCATCAACTCTCCCAATAATTTTTCCCTTCTTTTGGCGGGACCTAAAAGCCCTAAATAGGCCGGCCGGGAATCTAACATCGCCAATAAATATTTAAGGTCGCGCACGTAACTATGGGTCATCAAAATAACAGCGGTTTGCGCATCTATGGTGGTTGTTTCCAAAAATTCGGGTTCCACAGCAGAAAATTGCCTTGCACCTGGAAAATCCTTGATGGTCTTTTGTTCGGCGGCCGCTGCCACGATATCCACTTCCCATCCCGTCAAAGCTGCAAAGGTGCACAATTGAACGGCATCATGCTCTGCGCCTATGATCATCAGTTTAAAGCAGGGCTGCATCTCCTGTTCGAACAAGGCCATCGATTCTCTTTCCAACCCGGTTTTCCCCAACGAAAAAACGTCTTTCCCAAACCCGAACACAGAACCGAGATATTCATTTTTACCCTCGTCCTTTACATAATACGCCTTGATATTGATTTTATTTCTTAGCCGAATCGATCCTGAAAAGGCATCCATAAAAGCTGCTGGGGGCCTGAAGGGTTCGATCAGGATGTACAAAATGCCCTCACATCCCAGTCGATATCGCCCATCATAGGTCATCATCCGTGGGGTATCATCGGCAAATACGCCCAGCGCTTGTCGAAAAACTTCCTTTTCCACACAGCCGCCGCTGACGGCACCGATCATTTTACCGTCTTCCCGAATCAACATGCGCACTCCGGGTCTTCTATAGGAAGATCCTTCCAAGGCCACAACAGTGGCCATCACGGTTTTGATTCCTTTTTTTTCAGCAATTTTAAAAGCGTTTATTATTTGTTTGAGTTCGAAGGTCATATTAACAAATGATCAAGACGTAATTTTTGAAGGATCGTTTAAATTTGACTATATTTCCATGGTCCTAAATATAGGCCATTTCTTATTCTAAGATAACCATTTAATGCCATAAAGGGTGACCGATTCGTTCAACAGGGAAATAGATTATGTGCGCATTGCCATCACGGACCGGTGCAACCTGCGGTGTTTCTACTGTATGCCCAAAGAAGGCATTCCCTATGAACCCAAAGCGCAATTGCTCAGTTATGAGGAAATCACTCGTTTGCTGAAGGTATTGGGCGGGTTGGGGTTTCGAAAGGTAAGATTTACCGGAGGAGAACCTTTTTTACGGACTGACTTCATGAAGCTTTTGGAGCATACCGCCGCCTTGTCGGCCTATGAATCGATACATATTACTTCCAACGGCACCTTACTGAAGCGACATATTCCAAAATTGAAGGAATTGGGTATTACGAGGATCAACCTTAGTATCGATTCCTTGGATAAGGCCCGTTTTCATCAAATTACCCGCAGGGATGACTTCCATGAAGTAATAGATACCTTTTACAACTTGTTGGACGAGGGGTTTAAGGTCAAGCTCAATGCGGTTGTGATGCAGGGCATCAACATTCAAGACATCGTTCCCCTTGCAGAACTGACAAGAAAACATCCGGTGGAAGTGCGCTTTATTGAGGAAATGCCTTTTAACGGAGGCTATAAGGAAAACAAAGCCCTTTATCGCGCTACCGATATCTACAATGACCTGATTGCCCATTACTCGAAAATGGCCTCCATGCCCAATCATCATGGCGATACGGCCACCTTATACCAAATTCCGGATTATTTGGGCAATATTGGTATCATTCCCGCATTTTCAAGGACTTTTTGCAATACCTGTAACCGCTTGAGAATATCATCCAAAGGCGAAATTAAGACCTGTCTATATGACGGGGGCGTATTCAATATCCGGGATTTCATGCGTTCAGGGGCTTCCGATATCGAATTGAGCCAGAAATTTCAAGAACTTATCAGGCTAAAGCCAAAAGATGGTTTCATTGCCGAAGCGTTGCGGGCAAATAAATCCCGGCCCTTGGAAAGCATGAGTGTCATCGGCGGTTGAGATGGACCAATCAATGATCACATATGAATCGGCGCTTGCCGTGATACAAGAGCACAAGGTTGCACTGAACATTGAAAGCAAGCCGCTAGAAAACTGTACGGGTCTTTATCTTGCTGAAGATTTGGTCGCCGACCGCGATTTTCCACCTTTTGACAGGGTTACCATGGATGGTATCGCCATTGCCTTCTCCTCCTTTCAAGAAGGGAAGCGCGCATTTTTCATCGAAGCGACGGCGGCGGCTGGCATGCCGCAATACCACTTGAAAAACAAACTGAATTGTTTGGAAGTGATGACCGGTGCCGTATTGCCAAAAGAAACCGATACCGTCATTCGTTATGAAGACCTTTCCATTGAAAATGGCATTGCAACCCTTTCCATCGCTACCATCACCAAAGGACAAAATATTCACAAAAAGGGAATCGACCTTCCAAAGGGCAGCTGCATCGTAAAACAAGGTTGCCGAATTTCCAGTGCCGAAATCAATATAGCCGCCACTATCGGGAAATCGCTCCTCATGGTACGCCAAATGCCAAAAACCGTAGTGGTTTCAACAGGCGATGAATTGGTCGACATTAAGGAAACACCAATGCCCCATCAAATTAGGCGTTCGAACAGCTATGGCATTCAGAATACCTTAAGGGAATGGGGCATCCAAGCCGAACTAGCCCATTTGCCAGATGATCGTGATACGATGCTACAGTCGATTCCGCAGCTATTGAAAGCATTTGACCTTTTAATATTCAGTGGGGGTGTATCCAAGGGTAAATTCGATTATCTGCCGGAAGTTTTGGAAACGGTGGGTGTATACAAGCACTTTCATAAGGTATCACAACGACCAGGGAAGCCATTTTGGTTCGGCACCCATGGCACAAAGGCGCTCTTCGCACTCCCGGGCAATCCAGTTTCCTCCTTTGTGTGTTTATATGTATATGTTCAAAGCTGGCTCAAAGCTTCCTTGGGAATTCCCGTGGAATCGACCTATGCGATTTTAGGGGATGAGGTTACCTTTACCCCAAAATTGACCTATTTTTTGGAGGCCAAAATAGTGTGCGACCCTAAAGGGATCCTTTATGCACGTCCGATAATGGGGAATGGTTCGGGAGATTTCGCCAATTTGGTCAATACCGACGGATTTTTAGTGCTCCCAGACAACAAAACGGTTTTTTGCGCAGGTGAAGCATACCCTTTCATCCAGTATCGTTATAATAACCAACTTTAAGATCTTATCTATATTTACCCAAGTATCGGCTTGTTGGTTTTCCAAAATTCAGGATTCTCCATAAACGGTTGTTTATAGATCCTTTTTCCGGTCGCTGCCTTTAGCGCGTTGGCCACGGCCCCTCCAGCCGGTGGCAAGGCGGGTTCGCCCAAACCGGTTGGGGACAATTCGTTGCTTATCAAATAGGATTCCACTTTGGGTATTTCCTTCATCCGGATCAAGCGGTACCTGTCGTAGTTGTTTGCCGTGGGCACGCCAGCTTCAAAACCAAAGCTGCCGTACATGGCATGTCCGATGCCATCGATGACGCCCCCTTCGATCTGGTTGACAGCACCAGAAGGATTGACCACGATGCCACAATCGACCACACAGGTTACTTTTTTAACTATCGGCATCCCATCCTCAATCTGTACATCAGCTACTTCCGCTACGTGCGAATTATGGCAATAATAGGCGGCAAAACCCTGATACACACCTTCCGGTTGATTGCCCCAACCTGATTTTGCCACAGCCTCCCTGATTACCCCCTGTAAACGTTCCGGGGAATACTCGATTCTTTCATCAGTGGTCCCTTTTACTTTTTCCAATAGGTCCAAACGAAGTTGTATCCTATCCACTTCCATCATTTCGGCCAACTCATCGAAGAAACTCTGTTCGGCATAGGCAAGAAAGTTCGTATAAGGTGCCCGCCAGGCTCCAGTGCTGATATCGCTGTTGATGGTAGCTACATCTACCTGATAGTTTTCAATGGCCCCGGCAGGAAAGAAATTGGGAATCAAGCCATACATGTTCCCGTTTACGGCAGCTTCTTTCAATTGATAGCCTGTGACCTTGCCGTTTTTGAAACCCGCTTTGATCCTATATTTTATCGCAGGGCGATATACCCCGATGGTCATATCATCTTCACGGGTAGAAATCATTTTTACCGGTTTTTTGATCGCAGCGGCAATTTCAGCTACCTCGTACACAAAATCGCCATACAATCGCCGACCAAAACCGCCTCCCATACGTGTCATTTCCAAATGTACTTCCCCAACATCACGACCCAACAATTGGGCAACCGTGTTCGCCGCATCTTCGGGGGTCTGCACCGGACCGACCAAATGAATCTTGTCATCGGTGATATTCGCGAAGAAATTCATGGGTTCCATGCAATTGTGGGGCAAGAACGGTGACTCATAGGTTCGCTCCAAAATAGCATCGGCGGCGGCAAACGCCTTGTTGATATCCCCATCTTTACGAAGCGTGGTAAATTCTTTCCCATTCAATAAACCAAGAAGCATTTCATCATGGCCGGCCGTACTTTCCAACGGGTTGCTGTTGGTCCATTTTGCTTTGATGGCCTTTTTGCCCTTGATGGCATCCCAGGTCGTTTTGGCAATGACCACTACCTTATCGCTTGGACTCAATTTTACCGTCCAGTTCACCTCTTCTTTATCGAGAAGGGCCCTTGTTTTTTCGCCGATGGTTATGACATCGATCACCCCGGGAATCGCCCTGGCTTCTGTGTCGTCAAAGGATTCCAACATTTGTCCGAATGCAGGTGGTCGAAGCACACTGGCGTAGACCATTCCGTCGACTTTATAATCGAGTCCGAAGAGGGGCTTTCCGGTAATGATTTCATCGATATCCACATTGCCCTTGCCCACGCCTATGATCTTATAATCTTTGGGCGCCTTCAAAGCTACTTTTTCGGGGACCGGCAAGCCAGCGGCTTCCTCTACCAGATCGCCATAGCCCAAGATTTCGCCCTTGGCATTTTTGATGACCCCTTCATTGACGGAACACTCTGAAGGGTCGACCCCCCATCGCACCGCAGCGGCATTGACCAACATCTGTTTTGCTTTGGCCCCGGTCTCCCGCAAAGCATCCCAACCAAAACGGATCGACTGACTGCCGCCGGCAATCTGCCTGGTATAATTTTCGGTGTCAAGAATACCTTGTTCAACATGTACCATATCCCACGCTACATCCAGCTCCTCAGCGATGATCATGGGCATGGCGGTTTTTACCCCCTGCCCTATTTCCGGATTCGGCGAGAAGATGGTGACCACACCGTTCTTGGCAATTTTTATAAAAGCGTTGAAGTCCTTGAAATCGAGTTTAGACAAATCCACCGGAACCTTCACCACTTCCTGCTTACAGGCGTAGAAAAGGTTGAATCCGATGAGTAGACCTCCACCGGCAAGGGATGACGTTTTTAGAAAGCCCCTTCGACTAAAAGCTGCGGACGTAGTTGTTGCTGACATGTTGATGTTTTTTAAAATTAGGCCATTTTTTGAGCGGCCATTTCTACGGCCTTATAAATTCTGGTATACGATGCACAACGGCAAATGTTGCCATTCATGGCATTTTTAATTTCTTCTTCGGTAGGATTGGGGTTTTTTCCCAAAAATGCCGAAGCGGTCATCATTTGACCGGATTGACAATAGCCGCATTGGGGCACATCGATTTCTTTCCAGGCCTGTTGAACCGGATGGGAACCATCCTTGGAAAGTCCTTCGATGGTTGTAATCGATTTCCCCTCTACTTGCGCCATGGTCAGGGAACAACTGCGAACCGCATTGCCGTCCAAATGGATCGTGCAGGCCCCACATTGTGCGATTCCACAGCCAAATTTGGTACCAACAAGGTCTAGTTGGTCCCTTAAAACCCATAATACCGGGCTATCTTCGGCAGCTTCCACCGATTTCGATTCTCCATTGACGGTTATTTGAAATGTAGGCATAACGGTTGATTTTATTGAAGTATTAACACTTGTTTAAATTAGTAAAAATTGCATCGACCGGTGGACACTTTAACAATTTTTTTGGTTAATACATGGCCCTTTAAAATCTCAAAGCGAACTTCGATCGACAAAACAAAAAACGTTTTGATGCAGATGTAACAAGGAAGCAGGGCATTGGGTAGTGATTTGGCCCGATTCCAAGGTTTTCCAGCATTCCGACTTGCCACTGCCCGTGACCAAAAGAATGACCAGCTCAGCGCCCATAATGTCCGCCATGCCTAAGGTAAGTCCCTTCGCGGGCCTTCTGATTGCCCCTGCAATCATCCCGTGTTGCTGCGAGGTTTTGCTCAAAGTGGCTACATGGGCATGCGCTTTCAACATTTCCCCAGGCTCATTAAAGCCAAGATGGCCATTTTTGCCCAAACCCAATACACAGCCATCGATTCCTCCCATTTCCAATAACCGCTGCCCTATACGTTCGGTCTCCAATTCTGGATCCGCTGCATCGCCGTTCAATGAAATGTAGCGGTCTGCATCGATTTGCATAGGCTTTATGATATGTTCATGTAGAAATGATTCACATGAAAACGGGGCATCCGAAGCGATTCCGCACCATTCATCGAGCTTAACCACACCCATCTGTTCAAAAAGAGCGGGATTTCTTGAATAGGTTGCTACCAAGTTGGCATATACCCCAATCGGAGAATTGCCCGTAGCCATGGCAAGCCATTGTTTGGGTTTATGCAAAAGGTACGATTCGATCTGCTTTGCAGCCAAATCACTCAACTCCTTATAATCGGAGCACTCGATTATCTTCATTTACATTACACTTTTATGTAAAGTATTACTTCAAGTAATAGTATATATAGTATTATTTATTAAGTTAATCTATTTATTAAACCAATAAGTCAATTTTAAGGTAAGTCCCCAATTTCGCCCTTCCAAAGGGGCGATGAAATAGTTGTTGGTATAGACCAGAAACAGATCTGAAGCGGGACTGTAGCGCCATTGAAAGCGGGAATTTACATTGAGGTTTTTGGTCTGTTCGTTATATTGAAAAAGGTTGGCAAAGAATATTTTATTGGTAAAGGTAATATCGGCCCCTGCCCCAATCAGCCAAAATTGATTGGTATTCCATGGCGACGGCAGCTCGATATGATTGTAGTTAAGGTTGGTGATTAGGCTTACGTAGGGTTGGAATCGATACCCAATTTCGGTCGTAAGGCTGGTACGGGTGCCATTTTCATAATAGCCCCCGATGCGGCCGTTGAAAGTATAGGTGAACAAGCTTTGTGGTTTGGAGGTATATTCCCATGCAAAGGCCTGCCATCGGTTCTCGGTACCGGTCGGTAAGTCTGCAATACCCAAACGTGTGGGGTCGAAATCGGAAAGCAACCGTACGAATTCATCCCCTATAAACAATTTCAGGTTACTTCGGTCTATAAAATCGAAGCCATATTCGAATAGGTTAAGGTAATCTGTGGCATTAAAGCTTTCATTGAAAAAATAAGTAGACCTTAATTTAGGCCCATGGCTTAAAATTTTTCCACTTTTTGGAAACATCAAATGGCCAAAATAACCAGAGAGACTCACATAGCCCCTTCGGGGTACAAAACCTACTTCGGCGGTATAGTCCTCGCCTACCCATTCTTCCTGTACACGCCAGTTCCACCTACGGCTGAAATATTCGAGATGTGCCCCTTGGGTAACCCCGTTACCCACTTGACTAGGTGCAAACGATTTTAAAAAAAAGGCCTTGCCGGTCCATAGGTTATTGGGCGAGGCCAGATTGTATTCCATACCGATGTTTCTGTTGAACTTGGGGTAAAGCGATCGCAGCGAATCGTTTTCCATCGGGTAGTTGGTCGATTCCTTGTTCACAAACATCAAGTTGATATTAGACCGGCTGAAAACTTTTCGTTGCAGCGAAAGCACCCCAAAATTCTGACTTGGAAGGCCAGTATCATCTATGCTGGAGGTCTGCATGTCCATCAGGCCCATGCGCCATTTTTTGTTCAGATTACCACTGACCCTGGCGCCACCTTGAATCGGAACGCCTAGTCCTATACGACGGGAAAAGAAAGGCCGTATGGTGGCATAGCCGAAATTGGCGAACAAGTCCGCGTTTTCAAGGAAAAACTGCCGTCTTTCGGGAAAAAAAAGTTCAAACCTGTCGAGGTTGGTTACCTGACGGTCTACCTCCACCTGCGAAAAATCGGGGTTCACCGTGAGGTCTAGATTCAGGGAAGAAGTAAGGCTGAATTTTACATCTCCCCCAACTTTGGTTTCAAATTTTGAGTCGGCATTGTTTTCCAAGTCCTGTGAAACCGTTCCCAAAAGATAGGGAATCACCGAAAAATTAATCCCTGGAGGCGGTGGTGGGGCATCCCAGACCAAAGTCCCCGTATATGCCAAGGAAGCCGTGGGAAACTGCCTGGGAATCGGGGTCCAGCTCGATTTTTCCGTTGACTTCAAATCCAATCGGCTGAAGTTGATGCCCCATTCGGTCACCCCACTCTCATAGCGTATCGATTTAAAGGGGAGGGCCATTTCAAAGACCCATTTTTCATCATCGCGGGTCACTTCCGAAATCCATTTGCTGTCCCAGTTAAGATCTACATTCCCACCATTGAACATGGTGCCGTCCCATTGGGCGCCAAAGGCATTGGAACCAAACGAAAAACCGCTAGTCTGGTTGTTGAAGGGGTCTATGAACAATAAAAAATTATCGTTTTTCCCAAATGAAAAATCCCGGCGGAGCGACTCTACGAAATATGGGCCTTTTTTACTGTGATAAAAGGTAGCCAGGAGATAAAGGTTCTTTTCATCATAGGTCATCCGGATCTCGGTCTTTTCATTGGCCTTATCGGTATCCATCGGCAGTACCATATAAAAATCCTTCGCCACTTCGGTGTCTTGCCATGCTTGGTCGTCACCAACGCCATCAATCGTTAAAGGGTAATTGGTTTTTTTGATATGTAACCGAAATGATTCGTTCTTTTTTTGGGAATAAAGCGACATATTGACCAAAAGCACTAGTCCTAGAGTCCATAAGATAGATAAGCCGGATCCTGTAGATCGATAACCGTTGTAGGTTGTTATTTGCTTGAAGGGTTGTACTACCAATTTTTTGGATTCAGTGGTGAATGTTGCCCATTTTCAGATAATGATGAAGGGTTGCTTGACTAAAAAATAACGTTCGTTATTTTTTAGTCGCTTGCTGCCGTTTCAAAAAAAACATCTGTCAATCGCTATCGGGAAAGGTCTAAATAGCTTATTTCCTTAATACCTATCTCATCCTCTTTGCCACGGTTCTGAATGCCCAAAAAACCATATTCGGGCATATTGCCTTCTCCTCCGCTATCCTTTTTGACTTTCTTTGAACGCACCGGATTACCATCGGTATAATCGGCCATGATAACATCGTTCATTTTTATGATGGTCTGATAACCGTTTAAGGTGATTTCGAGAACATCCCATTCCGACTCATCATCCTTTTTCCCCTTTCCCCTAGATTTATATTTGTTGTTTTTGGAATTCCTTTTGACGTTTTTATCGTCGAGCTTTATCTCATAACTCCTACTGGCAGCCATCCAAGCTTCTGTGGGCACTTGGGGGATACGGAGCAGGATTCCTGGATTGTTTTTCTTGGCGCCCGAATAGATAACGCGCAGGGTAACATTACCCAATTCCCTGGCTTTACACCATAAAAGGCCTTGCCCCCCTTTTAAATATAGGACCCCATCCTCGATCTCGTAGTCTACCTCACCGAGCTGTTCCCAACCCTGAAGGTCGATGCCGTTGTAAAGGGGCACCCAATCTTGGGCACCCATTTTGAAGGTCAGCAACAAGCAGAAAATTGCAATACTTTTCATTTTATTCGTTCTTGGATTAAAATTATTCTACATATAGCTTCAACTTGCCCCAAAATCAGGAGTTATTCAGCCATTGCTTGGTCGAATCCCTTTCTTTGGACAAAAAGTTAAGGGAACCCTTTATTTTGAACGGACCACCTTATCGCGTAGTTCACGCCAAGTCACCGTAATGATGTTGTTTTCTTTCAGCAATTGCCCGCATTCTGCACTGGTAAAAAAATCAAAATCAGCTTGACGCCAGGCCGCGCCCCATTCGGGATGATCGACCGCGACTCCCTTCATTTCCGAATCGTCATAGGCAAGATGGATCAATAACGCATTGAGCCCAGGCTTTAAGTTTTGGAACAAATTCGCGTAATATTTACCGGAGCCCTCCTTATATGCCTCGGGTTCAATGGTATGAATGGCATCCAGAACCACCGTTTTGGAGTCGAGCATTGATTTTATTCGTGGATCGTCCATGGCATAAATTCTGTCATCCATCAATACTGGGAGTCCAAATTCTCTCCCTAATTTTAAATATGCGATGGCCAAATCGAGCTTGCTGACGGCAGCACCCATATGGGCATCCAAATGGGTGACGTCAATGCCCTGTGCATAGGCCATTTTGATCTGGTTGCGCATTTCCCATTCGGCTTCTGAAGGGTTTGCCTTCACCACCACATCGGGTACCGAAGGATAAAAGTAGCCATTTTTATCAACCAGACTCAGCACCGAATCTTTCGAACTTACCGGGCCCCATTTAAAATACTTCCATTCGCTGGTTAAGGTAAGGTGGAGGCCCAGATCAGCAGAGGGATTTTCCCGGGCATAGGCGGCGATTTCAGGAAACCATGGACAAGGAACCATAATACTGGCCGAATTCACCGGACTATTTTCGAGGGCTTTTATGCTCGCGCTATTTTGGGAATGCGCCAATCCCAAATCATCGGCGTGAATGATCAACAACTTCGCATCTGGAGGATATCCCAACTTTTCCGCCACGGTCTGTGCCATGCAACCGTTATAACTAACCAGTAAAATGAGTACATGAACGATTTTGGGAAAAGGCTTCATTTTATAGTTTTTTAATTTCAATTGAAAGCTACAAAAATCATTTAACATTGTTTAACAATAATTTTTATACCGACTATAATTTTAATCCTATTTGCCCGTTCTCATGGTTGAACCTATTTAATCTTTGAAAATGAAAAAATACTTTAAAATAGCATTATTTGCCTTTGTCCTTATCAATGTAATTTCCTGTGGAAATGCCGATAACGATGTAGATTTCAACCTGAACACGGGTGAATTGGGAAAGGGCGAACCGGTTGATGATTGTCTGAACCTAGGCGAAAACGATCTGATCCTGTCCATTCAAGAACAATTCACTACCCTTCCCGGCAAAATCTCCATTTTATTTAAAGTATCCGATAAGGATAGCAATCCGGTATCGGGGCTTACGGCGAGTCAATTTACGATTTATGAACAGGGAAGAAACGATGCTTGTTTCAATATCATCTCCACCTCTGAGTCCCAGGCCAGAATCTCGCCCAATTCGCAGATTTTTAGCAACAATGCCTTTTTGGTACTCGACTTGAGCAATAGTGTTTTGAGCAGCAGCCTCGACGAATTGAAAACGGCAACGACAAGTTTTGTAAACAATGTGATGCCTACCACCACCCAAGAGTCGTTTAAAATGGCGATATATTGGTTCGATGGTGAAAATAAGCTTCACCTGCTCAATCCATTGACCGCATCCAAGGAAGATTTGATCATGGCCATCGACGGCATCACCAACGACATCAGTAACGATCCATCAACAGATCTCTATGGTGCAGTCATCAAAGCGACGGATATCGCCCAGGGCGTTTTGGTCGCAAGCACGGCTGGAGGAAAGATAGGTGCCGCCTCAGTAATCATCTTTACCGATGGAACGGATCAGGCCTCTAGGTTCACCAAAGAGGAAGCCCAGAAAAAAGTGGATGCTGCAGACGCCAATATTTCCTTTTTCACCATAGGTCTCGGTGCGGAAATCGATACTGAAGTGCTCACCGATTTGGGTAAGACTTCCAGTGTTTTTGCCGGAAACAAGGAAGAGTTGGAAGCTACATTCAACGATATTTCAACAAAAATTTCGGAACGGGCCAATAGCTTTTATCTTTTCGAATATTGCAGTCCGAAGCGCGATGGCAGTGGTGAAAACAACCTCGCGATCCAAGTAAAGACCGGTAGCCGGCAAGGCGCGGTACAAACCAAATTCAACGCCAAAGGTTTTACCGGCGGCTGTGAATAACAGGAAATCATAATCTATTATGTCATCGAAGAAGCTTCCGGTTTGGGAGCTTTTTTTATGGTAAGCCGCCGATCCTCAGTACTTCAAATTTCAAATATCACGGGTAACCCGCCCAATACCATCTTCCATACTTTAAAATAAAAGTAGGGTTTCTGGCCATTGAATTGTTTTAAGGGTAACAACCCAATGAAAGTGAGCCACCTACATCCTAAAAACTAGAATGCTGTTTCATTAAAAACAAAGAAATCATGGATGTGATCAACGAAATCCTTCAGAAAAGTGCCTTGAGCGAAATGACCAAATGGTATAAGGCCGCCACCCTCCTCCTTTTTTCCTCAATCGTTGTTATGTTATCTGTTATGCTGGTGGTTTTGCTCATCCACGGTCCAAACCTTAAGATCCAATTCGGTTATTGATTCCGAGAAAGCACTGAAATCCAGTTTGCGCCATAAACTTGAAAACCGTTTCGATCATGAATGAATGAACTATTTCCGATAGATCATCGCATTCTTGAAATCACCGGCGCCGGTTGCCAGGTCGATCAAAAAGCCATTGATCACCGCATACCGTGGTTTTCCATCCTTTGCAAGCAGAAAGGTCGGATTCCTGCCAACTTTCACATCAAATTTAGGCAACTTATAATCGGCTCCGATCAGATTGATGGGGACATTGGAAGACTTAAAATCGCTTGGGATATCGGCAATCCTGAGATAGGTATAGCCCGATTTCAATATATTGATGATATCGAGTTTTTTAATCGCTTCGATGTTCACTAGGTTTTCCGGATATACGCCCCCCTTCATTATAGATAGTCCGCTTGCCTCCAAATCCTCATAACCATAATAAGTTGAAAGGTCGCCTTGGTCGATGATCTGGCTACTGTACCAAAAATCGTTGTTTCCTGCTTTGTCCACTTCGAGCCTGTTGATGCCCAAATCCAATAAATAGTCCTTCCCCAGCAAGTTATAGGTGGCATTGCGGATTTTTAAATCGAATAGCTTGCGATCGTTCTCCGGGATTTTTTCATAGTCTTCCAGTGAGTATCTCCTTGTAGTTTTCATTCGCGATGGTATAGATTGCCGAGAGGATGGAAACATAGTTCAACTTGCGAATCTCTTGTTTTTCGGCATCATTGGCATATCCGCCCGATTCGATCAAGATGGCACTGGTGCCCCATTTTTGGATATTGTCGCCAAAAGCCCGGGGTTCGAAGTCGTCGTTGTACCGGCCTACTTGGCCCGGTGCATATTTTTGGATGATGTTGTTCATGAACACGATGACCTTCATGGCATTCGCCCTCACTTCATTGATTTCCTTCTCGTAGTTATAAGCGGGTGCCAAATAGGAGATGGTGGCTGGTTTCTCGGTTCGTTCTGCGTTGTAATAGGTACTTTGGTCATGTAGATTGAATCCGAAATCGGCATTCAGGCTGTCCCGAACTTTTTTAAGGGTGCGTGATTCGGGAGATTGCAGTGTCAAGGCATCCCTATTGATATCGATGCCCAATCGATTTCTTCTCTGATAGACCGCCGCCCCATCGGGATTCAGCATGGGTAAAAAATGAAGTGTGAGCTTGCTCAAGATCGTATCCTTTTCCATTAAAAATTCCTTGGCTTCCAAAAAATTGAGAATATCGAAAATCGCCTGGGTGGCCGTCGGTTCATCCCCATGCATTTGAGACCATAAAAACACATTGATGGCCCCGTTGCCAATGCTGATCAAACTAAGGTCGCGGCCTTCGATTGACTGCCCAACCTTTTTCACGGTGAATTTTGAATGGTTCCGGTATTCATTGATCAAGGGCTGCAGGGCTTCATATTTGATGCGCCTTTTGTTCAATGTGGTTTCTCTGTAGGAGTCATAGGTTTCATAGAGTGCAGTGGTAAATTCGGTCTCCTGACCTATGCAGATGAAGGTAAAAAATAAAATGGGAATGAATAACTTAGAGGTCATTTGCCAAGGCTTTTAATGGTACAGGTTTAAAATCAAATTTTTGGGTCGCGCGGCGAACCGATGTCATGAAGGCATTTCCGGGGTCATCTTTCTTTGTGCGGTAAGCACTGTCTTTTTCCATCCAAAGGGGGTGGCCCTCAAAATTGGTATACTCATAGTGGCCGATCAGGTATTCGATATCATATTTCTTGGCCAAATATTTGACCAATTTTATGTTCGATCTCAATTGTGCCCTGGTCAATGGCAGTGAATCGGTTCCGCCAACATTTTCGATGCCTATGGCACAATGATTCAATCCGATGGTATGTCTTGCCATAGTGGTTTCTGGAAGCAATCTATAAATTTTTCCATTACGATCGACCATAAAATGCGACGACACGTTCAAGCCGCTCACCGTTGCTATTTCCGGTCTCCAATCAGGCAAAGTAACATTATCGAAAGCTTCGAAAGCTTCCTGTAAGGTCGGAATGACTGTCCAGTGTAAGACGATGATCTTTGGAACTATAGCCGCCGATTCCTGCTGCAACCCGTAGCGATCGGCCAAATAGTCTATGGTGAGTTGCCGCCGTTCTTCGTCAAAAGTTATGGGCCTGTCTGTGATACCTTTGGACACCGAGCAAGCCATTAGGATACTTATCAATGGCAACATCATAAAAGTTTTCCCCATTTTCATTTATTTTGGAGGCTGTCTCGTTTTACGCGGTACCGTATTTTAAGTTTTTTCCGGCCCCATTCCCTGGCCTTTTTCACATCCTCGCCCATATAAATATCGATTTTTTGTTTCCATTTGGGGTGCATCTTGTCTTTGACCAAGTGGACGTCTTCCAAACCTTCGATCATGACATGTGTATTGTAATCCAACCCCAATTCCAGTAGATCCCTGGAAACCGCTATAGTTTTCATGCCCGGCTTTAAGGTATCTCCCCATGCCGCTATGTTGGGCACACTATCGGTTTGTGACGCCAAGGAATTATAGGCCGAAACATTCACCTTTACCGTCTTCCAAACATAATTTTTATCCTCCTCATTCTTGCAAGCAGCAGTAATCAGGAGCAAACAACAGAACAAACTGGTTTTAAGGGGATGCATCATGGAACATTCGACTTTAATTTATTTTCCAATACCATTAAATCCAGGTTTTTTTCTTTCCAATAGACCTCGAGGTCCTCTGGCACTGCCGTGAACCCAATACTGAAGGCACTAAGCACGATGTCATCATCGCCATCCTGATCGTAGTCGCATGCCTCCATCAAGAACCAGGGCGCCCAATTCGATTGTTCGAACCCAAGGGATTTAAATTCAAAAGCATTTGAATCGATATTCTCCAAATACACAAATGACCGCAATGGCCGTACCGAAAAATCGGGAAAAGTGGACAAGACCGCAAAATCGACATCCCCATCTTGATCAAAATCATCGGCCAGAACCCGCGTCGCACCATAAAAAGGATAAAAATACTTCTCCTCAAAATTGTTTTTTCCGTCATTAAGGTAGATCCGCATTCCGTGATAAGGCTTGAGCACATATGACTCATCGGCATTATCGCCATTGACGGTAACAATATCATCATCCCCATCGCCGTCGTAGTCGATCATTTCAAACCAGCTGGTGCCGTAAACAGGACTAAAGCGCAATACCTTGTCGACCTTGAATTTCAGTCCCTCTTGTTGGTACAATATCGCTATACCTTCATCGCCTTGAGAAGTAGACACGATCAAATCGGACAAGCCATCCTTGTCCATATCCCTGGCCAGCACCCTTATGGCTCCAGGTTGGTTTAAAAGTAGCTGTTTCATAAAAGCGCCATCGGTATTATCAACAAAAAGGGAGAGCTGTCCGGTAAGGTCACCAAACTCGCTGACGACAATCTCGTCCACCCCGTCCTTGTTCAAATCGACCACAAGGGTATTGGAAGGTCTGTGCAAGCCATCGGCGACCGGCCCGGCTTTGTCATCCGATAGTTTGAATACCGCCCCGTTATTAAGCGCGGTCGGGGCCAACGATCCTATCATGGTTGCGTAATTGGCCGCTTTTCCTTGATCAAAATCGACAATGGGTGAACGAAAACGGGCCAAGCGAAGCACGGTATCATTTTTGGAATCGTAGGATACGATATTGCCATAAACATCCCCCAAAAGCAATTGTTTGGACTCCCTGTCGAACGATAAATAGGTAAAGAACGCCCCTTCCTTGGTATCCAGGGTAATGGGATTGGGCACGAACTGGGACAATGCTTCCGCATCTTTATCATATTTTATTCCTGCCAGGGTATCGGGTGCCAGGTTCAAAATATATTGCTTTAGCAGTTGCCAATCATCGGCAGCGATGAGCGGTTTTGATGGATAAATTCCCGTTTGCAACATGGCCGCCTGCTCGGTAAAACTCATTCCCTTATAAGGATCGAAACCATTTTCACGGATGCCCATCCTGGCTCCCATTTCGGGCAATATGGCCTTTTCCCAAATCGATTTTGGCAAATCGTTTATCGACGGGGCGAGATGGCAACTTGCGCAATAGGTGTTGTATAAAGCAAGCTGCTTATCCTCTTTTTTACCACCACAGGAGGAAAACAGTAGCATAAGTACCAAAAGGCGAGTGAAATATGTTAAGACCAAGAATCGCCTGTTTTGCCTCATAAGGTGCCTACTATCATTAATTTCAATGGAAGATAGATATAAGGAATTTCGTCTCCAAAAGAAATTCCCAGCTTTTCGTAATTTTACCGACCTATGAAGAAAGAAAAAAAACCGGATTCGGTCGTTTTTGACGAGGAGACGCAGACCTACCATGGCGCCTTGCTGCCGTATGCGAGCGGGGTTGCTGCCCCCAAAATAGTCCCTCCCGACATCACTTCTTGGAAAAACACCAATATTATCACTGCCAATAACCAATTCAAGGCCAGGTATGAAGCTATTCAGCAGCAATATCGTGAGATGATGGATCAGTTCGAGTACAATAATTTGGTATATGGCGCCAAATATAATTTTGAGCCGATTACGGGTAAAATCTACCATCTCTATAGGGCAAAGGACCAGAGCAGTTTTCTCTCATTGATTTCGCCAGAGGAATGCCACTTCGACCACCTTGGCAGTTTTAAGCTTGGCCCGGATAAAATGTGGGAAAAATTATGATCCAGGCAATGGCACATAGCTTGAGTCGTTAGCCATCATCGGAAAATCTTTCTTGATCCATGCTTTTTTTGCTTTTTCAATGATAGCTGCATCGGAAGCGACAAAATTCCAATAAATATGCCTTTCTTCCGGAAAGGGAGCTCCCCCGAACAACAGGATATGGGAATTGGGTTTTAGGATGACCTTACAGCCATCCTCGACCTTGGAAACCAGGATATTGCCGCTGTTTATATTTTGCCCACAAGCTTCAATGGCCCCTTCCACGATACAGATGCCTATCTCGCCCTGCAAATGCGCTTTGGTGTCCAAAACATAGGCCTCGGTGTTCCTGATTTCGACCATGAACAAATCAGAATGTACGGGCACGGGTGATTTTTTGCCGTACCCTTCCCCGGCCACCAATATGAATTGTGCAGGACCATCTTGCCATTTCGGTAAAGTTTCGGGGGGCATATGATGAAATTCAGGTGCCATGCCTTCCTTTGCTTTGGGCAAAGCAACCCAAATTTGATAGCCATGGGCCATAAACTTTTTTCCGCCTCTCAAATCCGCCGGCGTTCTTTCGGTATGGGAAACGCCTTTGCCGGCTATCATCCAGTTCACCGATCCAGGCGTTATCCGTTGGTAGGTTCCCATGCTATCCTCATGTACCAATTCACCTTCCAGCATATAGGTAAGGGTTGCCAGACCAATATGCGGATGCTGGTCGACATCCATATATTTTGTTGGCCCCAATTGGGTGGGTCCCATATGGTCTATAAAAATAAAAGGGCCTATCATACGCTTTTTTCGAAAAGGGATCAACCTACCGACCAAAAAATCGCCAATATCGCGACTGCGTTCCTCAATGATCATTCCAATATGTGACATCCTTTTACTATTTTGAACATTTTTAAAGATAAAACTACTGCTTGAAAGTCAGAAAAAAATCTTCAAAATGAAAAACAAACAGACACTATTTTTATTGGGCCTGACCTTTTAAGAAAGATTGTATTATTTACCTTTGAACACTAAATTTTTCCTCATGAAATGGTTGAAACGAATCGTATTTATTTTGCCGATCTTGATAGGCATCCTCGTTGCTCTCAATTATCCAAAACTTACCATTATATCTGGCTATGCTTCAAAAAATATGGCCTCCACGGTGTTTATTGCGCATCGAAACCCCCTGTCGATCACGGAAAATGACAACAATGTGCCCTTGATCAAATGGGCCGAGGTACGCCCATATGAACACGGAGCCAGCGCCAGTGTATTTGGACTCATGGAACGCAAGACCGAATGTTTAGAGGGACTGGGTTGCCACTTGATCAATAAAGAGGACAATTTAGGCAACAGCACACTGAAACCACAAAGAGATACAAAACAAATGGAACTTCCCTTTCCATATGGTAACGGAGGAAAGATAGACACCCTGTTCGTCAACATAGATTATTCACAATTGAACAGGGCCATGGATTTGGCATTTTCGAAGCCTGAAATACAAAAAACACGAACAGTATTGGTTGCCTATAAAAACCAAATCATTGCGGAACGATATAGCGAGGGATTTACCGAGAACACCCCTGTCTTGGGCTGGAGCATGACCAAAAGCGTATTGGCAACCCTTTACGGAATTCTTGAACATCAGAAAAAGATCGATCTTAATTCGCCGGCCGCCATTGAAGCATGGCAAAACGACGAACGCAAGAACATCACAATCGACCACCTGCTCCGCATGCAAAGCGGACTTGCTTGGGATGAGGACTATACCGGGATTTCAGATGTGACCAGAATGTTGTTCCTATCGGACAACATGACCCTGGCCCAAGAACAAAAAGAGTCGGTTGCCGCGCCCACTGAAATTTGGAACTATTCATCGGGGACCACAAACCTGCTTTCCGGAATGCTGAGAAAACAATTGGGCGACCAACAGGCCTATTTGAATTTTCCATACCAAGCCCTGATCGATAAAATTGGGATGACCACCATGATGATCGAAACCGATGCCTCAGGCAATTTTGTGGGTTCCTCCTACGGTTGGGCAAGCACGCGTGATTGGGCAAAATTCGGATTGCTCTACCTGAATCGCGGGCTTTGGAACGGTGAACAGCTTTTCGACACCCAATGGCC
Organism: uncultured Flavobacteriaceae bacterium; assembly: GCA_963710535.1. Lineage (GTDB taxonomy): Bacteria > Bacteroidota > Bacteroidia > Flavobacteriales > Flavobacteriaceae > Pelagihabitans. The sequence continues at coordinate 65,403 of CAVQAW010000008.1, read as the reverse complement.
GGCCTATGTGAGTCGGCCCACCCCCAATTCGCAAGGTACATATGGCGCCCATTTTTGGCTCAATGCCCAAGGAAAGTACCCCGATGTGCCCAGAGATCTATACTCCGCCAATGGTTATCAAGGGCAGTATGTCTTCATCATTCCATCTGAAGAATTAGTAGTGGTGCGAACCGGACTTGCCGAAGATCCCGATTTTGATGCGAATGGTTTTTTACGGGAAGTGATTGCCGCGATTCGTTAAAATTCTTGTTGGTCCCGCATCTGATCGATATGCACCAGTCGACCCACAATGGTATTTTGGGCAAGTACCGTACCCGGATTGAGCACCGCATTGGCCCCTATCCGAGATCGATCCCCGATGATTGCGCCGAACTTAAGGTTTTGGGTATCTATGATCATACCCCGGTAGTTCAATTTGATGGTTCGATCACGGAATTCATTGAAATGGTTTGCCGCAACCGCCCCGGCCTCCAAATTCACATCGGAACCAATGATGGAATTACCCACATAATTGAGATGTGCTGTTCGCGATTCGCTGAAAATGATGCTTTGTTTTATTTCACAATTGGCACCGATGATCACGTTATGGCTTAGGTATACCCCATTGCGCAAATAGGCCCCTGCTTTAACGGTGCAATTTTTTCCGATGATGACATGAGGTTTAAGCACTGCACCTTCTTCCACCAGGGCCGTTTTGTGCACGGCGATATGACTTTGAAAATGAAATTCATCTTTGCGCAACGTAGCGATCTGTGCAGCGATGATCGATTCCAAATCTGCAATGATGTTCCATGGTTTTCCGTGGTTTTCCAAGAAAGGCATCTCCAAATAGCAGTCTTGAATCAAGTCGTTCAATTGCATCATGCAGTTAGTTTTGTATTATAAAATTGGGTTCATGCCATAAAATGATCCTTAGACCACACATTGAACACATCTCACAACATTAATTTAATGGTGCCCAATCTTAGGGCTAAGTTTACGTTATTATTAGTGAAGGAGTTAATTTTTTCATTTTCATATAGTGTTCTCGTAAAAGAGTCCTGTCACCAACGGCAGGGCTCTTTTTAGTTAACATCCCTATGAAAAGCTCTGAGGCAATTGATAAGTAAGCGCAATAATTGAAGCTGCTGCTATACCAAGCCTACGGAATCCATCGGTTCTTGCCGAAATCGGGTTTTCTTTTTTCCAAAAATGCATTGCGGCCTTCTTTGGCTTCCTCGGTCATATAAGCAAGTCGGGTCGCCTCTCCCGCAAATACCTGTTGGCCTACCATGCCATCATCGGTAAGGTTCATGGCGAATTTTAGCATTTTGATCGAAGTTGGCGATTTTTCGAGGATTTCCTGGGCCCATTCATAGGCCGTTTCTTCCAACTTTTCATGGGGTACCACTGCATTCACCATGCCCATCTCAAAGGCCTCCCGTGCACTATAGTTTCTTCCTAGAAAAAAGATTTCCCTGGCTTTTTTTTGGCCGACCATCTTGGCCAGATAGGCCGATCCATAACCCCCATCAAAGCTCGTGACATCCGCATCGGTCTGCTTAAAAATGGCATGTTCCTCGCTGGCCAGGGTCAGGTCGCAAACGACATGCAAGCTGTGACCGCCCCCTACCGCCCAGCCTGGTACGACCGCAATGACCACTTTGGGCATAAATCGAATCAGACGCTGTACTTCGAGGATATTGAGCCGATGCATTCCATCATCGCCCACGTATCCCTGTTTGCCCCTTGCCTTTTGATCCCCGCCACTGCAAAAAGAATACACCCCGTCTTTTGTGGAAGGTCCCTCACCTGAAAGTAAAACGACTCCAATGGAAGTATCTTCTTGGGCATCATAAAAGGCCTGGTATAGTTCAGAAGTGGTTTTGGGCCTAAAGGCATTTCGCACATTGGGCCTGTTAAAGGCGATACGAGCAACGCCATCACTTTTTTTATAGGTGATATCCTCAAATTGTCTTACGGTCGTCCATTCCGCTTTTTTCATCCTGATTGGTTTATTATTCGAAAGATAAAGATATTATTTCAGTGGCAACTGACCGTTCGCTTATTCCAAGGAAATCAATGTTCCCCTTTAGAAGCGGACTTGGATTTTTCTTCGATCCATTTAGAAAGGTATTTGGTGCTGGCCAGGGTATGGTGTGCCAACATGGCCCCTACAAAATTTTGTGCGCGATGCCTCTCCAAATCATCCCTCAAATCCTTGATTTTTTTGGCAAATTTTAGTTTTAGAGCGGTATCGGAATAAATGTTCTCGATAATCTTAAATCCGTTCATCCGCGCTTTTATCCAAGTGCTAGGGCTGTTATACATTGTAATGGCGGCATTGGCAAGATCTTTGGCGGATTCGGCTATGGCACCGTTCCAAGGTAAATTTCCGTGCATGCCTTCTGCCCCGATAGGTGTCGTGATACTTGGAATACCGAACCGCATCGCATCTGTCAACTTCCCTTTCAAACCTGCGCCAAAGCGCAGAGGGGCCAAATTTACCCTGATACTTCCCATGGCAACGCTGAGGTCCTTAAGATATCCTTTGATCAAAAATCCATCCGATGCTGCATGCATTTGGTTCACTTTTTCGGGCAGATAGGCCCCGTAAACATGTAAATCGGCCAATGGCAGCCCTTTTCGGATCAAGGGCCAAATTTCGTCTTTTAGCCATTCTATCGCATCGAGGTTAGGGGCGTGTTTGCCATTGCCTATAAACATAAAGTGCTGTCTGTCTTCGAACAATGTCCCTTTCTTCATGTCATCCGGAATTTCTCCAATCATGAAAGGGAGCAGCATGATGAGCTCTGCATCGATATTGACTACCGATTCCAACAGCAGCATTTCATAAGGGGATATGACCAGGGTAAGGTCGCTGCGATAGATACTGGCGATTTCCCTTTTGGTGATATCTTCCCGCAACCACATCTCATGGCTGAACTTTCTGGCGTTTTTGTTTGCCTTTTCCCTGGCGAGCCGAAGTGAGTGCAGGTCTTCCGTATCCAATATTTTAAGGGCATGTGGTACGCACTGTGTGATCCGCCATCCAAACTGTTCCTCGGTAAGGAATCGATCGAACAGCACCACATCGGGTCGCAAAAGCGTCACATAGTCATCGAAACTACTATCGTTAAGGGCAATCGAAGCGGTATGGATGTTCCAAAGTGCCAAATCGGCGCTGAACTGTCCTTTTTGCGAAGTGCTCACAAAATGGATGTCATAGCCATTCTCCTTAAAAAAAAGAAGGAGCTGCAACATCCTTTTACCCGCCGCCGTTGCTTCAGGTTCTGGCCATGTAAATCCGATGACTAGGAGTTTTGCGGACATGATTTAAAATGTGCTCTTTTTGAGGAAACGGCCAAGTATGGGGTATGGACAACGATCTTTTTAAAGGCATTGCCAATACGATCGGCAAGTTTATAATTTTGCCGCAAACCGCTTTGAAATGCTCGAACGCAAACGACGTTCATAATCTTCCTCGAGCCACTCCTTATAGTTCTTGGTGTTATTCATGATGCAATAGGAGTATTGGCGCACCCGATAAGCGATTTCCTCTTTCAACTGCTTCGCAAGGATTCTGGCATCAAAAACATCCTTGGCATTTTCAACGCACATCTTGGCGTGTTGCTCAATACTGCGTTCCAACACCACTTTCGATCTCAGGCCCTGTGCAAATATTTTCTTGTACTCTTCCTTGACATCAAAATCGATTTCATCCGATTTGCCGAACTTGGCCTTCAAATCTGCAGGCATTTCATAAACGAATTCCCGCTCTATGTCTTCGTCATTTTTGATATTTTCCAGATAAAAATCAGGAAAGTGGAAGATTTCCTGCCAATCGACCGGGGCATCCCACATGCCGAAACGGGCTATATTGTTCCCCAGATCGATTACGGTGAATTCATCCTTCTCGGGAAGGATCCGCGAACCACGGCCTATCATTTGAAAATATAGGGTCAGCGAACGGGTGGCACGGTTCAGGATGATGGTCTCCACGGTCGGCTCATCAAAACCGGTGGTCAAGATGCTCACCGATGTTAAAATGGCATTGGGTGTTTCGGAAAACCAATCCAGGATCTCCCTGCGCTCCGAAGCGGTATTCTTGTTATCGAGATGACGGATATTGAACCCTGCTTTTTTAAAAGTCTCATAAACATACTTGGAGGTATTGATCCCGTTGTTGAAAATCAGTGTTTTTGTGCCACTTGCGATTTCGTTGTAGGCATTCATCAATTTACCCAACATGCTCTGGTTACCGTATAGCTCGTCGGAAGATTTAACCGTATAGTCACCACTGATTCCAAGTTTTAGACTCTGTAAGCTCACGTCGTAATTGAACATATTGGCCTTTGCCAAAAATTTCTGTTCAATCAAGGAAGTGATCGATTCCCCTATGATCAGCTTCTGGTAATTGTCTTTCATGGGGAGCTTGATATTCGAGCTCAGAGGGGTGGCCGTTACCCCTAAAATGGTGGAGGCTTCAAAATACTTGAAGAGCTTTCTAAAGGAATTGTAATGGGCCTCATCGATAATGACCAGGCCAATGTTCTTGATTTCGACCTTTTCCTCCTGTAACCTGTTGTTCAGGGTTTCGACCATGGCGACAAAGCACATGTACTCATCCTGATCTTGAAGTTCCTTGACACCACTGTTGATGATTTTGTTCTTTACCCCAAAGCCGGTCAGCATTTTGGAGGTTTGCATGCTCAATTCGATACGGTGGGTGAGCACGACCACCTTTTTTTTCTTCTGTTGTATATATCGTCTTGCGATTTCTGAAAACACTACGGTTTTGCCTCCACCAGTGGGCAACTGATAGAGCAAATTGTCTGAATTGTCATCTTCAAGATACTTGAAAATGGTGTTCAGATCTTCATTCTGATAGTCGTAGAGTGTTTTTTTAACCTTGTCTTTCTGCAGTTCCAAGTAGGCGGGCGGATTAAATTTTGATTATTGTGTGGGTAGCAAATGCGAACACCACAATTTTGCAAAATTAGAACAATTTTATCCTTACCGAAAAAATATGGACGGAAATCCAAAATTCAAATGGAGAATTGGGTGCCTATCAATACCCACGGGTTCTGGAAACCTGATGTAACAAGGGTCTCCCGGCCAGCAATCTGTTATAATTCTCTATAATTTGTGGCACTACCGATGCCGTGTCCGATACACTGGCGCAATGCGGACTCATATGTATCTTGGGATGTGCCCAAAACGGATGATCGATGGGGAGGGGTTCTTGATGGTAGACATCGAGCGCTGCCCCGGAAATATGTCCAGATTTAAGTTGATCAAGTAAATCATTGTCGACCAAGTGCCCTCCCCTGGCCACATTGATCACATAGGCGCCCTTGGGCAGTTGCTGGAAAAGGCCGCTGTTCAAAATGCCCGAGGTTTCCTCTGTCAAAGGCAAGAGACATACCAGAATCTGTGTGCTTTTCAAAAAGCTTTGGCGTTCTTTGGATCCTGTGAAACTTTTTACACTATCGATTTCCTTTTTGGTTTGGGACCAGCCCTGTACTTTGAAGCCCAAATGGAGCAAATCTTTGGCCAAAGGTTTGCCCAATTCGCCCAACCCCAATATCCCTATGGTAAAATCAGCAATGCGACGGTAATTCAACGGGTTCCAGACCCTATTGACTTGATCCAGCTTATATTGGTTCAGGTTTTTTAAATAGGCAAATATCAGCGCTATGACGTGTTCTGACATATCGCTGGCCAGCATGGGATCGACGACACGGGTAATCGGCAATTTTTTTGGGGCGGTAGGGTCTTCAAAGATAAAATCGACCCCTGCGCCAGAAGAGGAAATACATTTCAGGTTGGGATATTGGTTCAGGACACCTTTGGGATGTTTCCAGACCAAAGCCATATCGATTTCATCTTTTGGTGGGTCCTTTAAATAGTTGTAAACGGGAATCTCAGGTGCGGCCGCTTTCAGGGCGCGCATCCAGGTCTCTATTTTATCATCTTGCCTAATGATCACAATGGCCATAATATCAAAGGTTTTTGAGTTGCGGTAATATCAATCTATGTTGTTGTGTTCTAAGTCAATCTATGATATCGAGTGCCCTTGCAAAATCTTCCCCATTGGGCCATTCCCGCTCCTGTACCTTCCTGAATATTTCCACTATCCTTTCCTTAAAATCGACCAATAAACCATTCACAGACACGTAATGAACCGCCTCCGTAAACGAGTTCGACATGCTTTTAAAGAAAGAATCGGGCAGATTCCTATCGATGGCAAATGCTTGGGCCGTTTCGAGATTGTAGAGCATGACATCGGCAATCAAATGCGGATCTACTCCTAAAAGTTTAAAATGCTTGATAAATTTCTGGGCCACGGAACGCCTGGCCTTCGGTCGTTTCCTTTTCAGGGGAAAGTACTCGTTGGATATCTTGGTTTTGGCTTCCTGGATCAACTTATCCTCTTTCGGATTGAATACAAAGTCGTAATAGGCCTTGACTGCCGGAAAACGAACATATAGGTCCATCAATTGATGTTCCAATTCAGGTTTTCTTAGCCCGCTCAAGTATTTTTTTAAATGCCTTTTGCTCATGAAACACTTGGTATATTATCTTGACAAAAAACAGAGGTCATCGCCCAGTTTTCTTAAAAAATTGACATGTCCGCAGTGGAATTCCAACCTTTATTGATCAATATTCGGAATATTTTATTCAAAACGGTCATTAAATGCTACAGAATATTACCTAAAAAATAGGGTCTGCCCAAGTCTTTTTACCAATATCTATCGAATCTCGCGCACAAATGCCAACCAACTCATAAAATATGTATAATAATACCTTAATTCCTTTGGATAAGAGGCAATAAAAATGTATCATGATGTCTTATTGTAACCTTAAAAAAAATACACAAAATATATGAGGCAACTAAAGATTATCAAGCAGGTCACCAATCGTGAATCGAAATCATTGGACAAGTACCTGCAAGATATCAGCAAAATAGGCCTGATCACGGCAAGTGAGGAAGTTGAATTGGCTCAGAAAATAAGGGATGGAGATCAAGCGGCTTTGGAAAAATTAACGACTGCCAACCTTCGCTTTGTGGTGTCGGTGGCCAAACAGTACCAAAATCAAGGTCTTACCTTGCCGGATTTGATCAATGAAGGCAATGTTGGCCTCGTAAAGGCCGCGAAAAGATTCGATGAAACAAGGGGCTTTAAATTTATTTCCTATGCGGTATGGTGGATCCGACAATCTATATTGCAGGCACTTGCAGAGCAATCACGGGTCGTGCGATTGCCGTTGAACAAAATCGGTTCTATCAATAAAATCAAAAAGGCCTTTTCGTATTTGGAACAGGCCCACGAACGGCCCCCTTCGGCCGAAGAAATTGCCCAAGAGCTGGAAATGACCGTAAACGAGGTTCGGCAGTCGTTGAAGAATGCCGGGCGCCATATTTCTATGGATGCCCCTCTTAGGGAAGGCGAAGATTCCAATTTGTACGATGTTGTACGGTCAGGGGAATCGCCCAAACCCGATAATGTATTGATGCAGCAATCGCTGAATACCGAAATCAACCGGGCATTGGAGACCTTGTCACCCAGAGAGGCCGATGTGGTGAAACTGTATTATGGGATTGGGGACCAACAGTCGATGACGCTGGCGGAAATTGGATTGACATTCGACCTTACCCGGGAACGCGTGCGTCAAATACGTGAAAAGGCGATAAGAAAATTACGCCACAATACCAGGAGCAAAATGCTGAAGACCTACTTGGGCTAGGATAAAGACTAATAAGACCAATAAAAAAAGGGCTGTCGAATCGACAGCCCTTTTTCCTTTGAACAATCACTATAATAAACACTTAAGAGTAATTCAATTTATTGATTTCAAAATCGGTAAGAATTTCATTTAAACTTTCGATGAAATTCATGTACGCAGCATTATCGGGGTTTTGACTTGCCATAACTGTAGGTTTTGTGAATTTGGGGTGCAGGGCCAGACTACATATAGTCGAGCTCTACCAATTCGTTTAAACTTAAAATTTCATTTAAATCCTGGAGAAAATTTAAATATTCCTCTCCATAGGTGTCGTAGAGCATGTGGCTTGATAGGTTAGGTTAATATTTCAGATTTGGTTTCCTTATTATTTGAATTGGGCTTCAAGTAATATGCTGTAAACATAGCTATAACGTTAAATGCCAACAATTAATTGTGGTGTATCGGACGGTTTTTGTTGTGAAACCTATCAATCTAGGCGGTTAATATGTTGTTAAATCCTTTGATTTTTTGACTACCCGGCCCTTTGAAGCACTAAAATTTAACCTGATAGGTAATTCCGGCCGAGATCGACCAGAAGTAGTTGCCGGTATCGAACACCAGCTCTTGGCGGGTTACCCCAAGATTGGCCCTATAAATATTGGGCGTGTTTTTGGCAGAGAACTGATATTCGAAGCTCAATCGCTGCGATTCTATATAGAGCAAGGTTTCTGATAGAAGTTCGTCCCCGTCCCTGAGTTGTCTGAGCTCCGGGGAATAGCCCAGGCCAGCGTTCACCCCGATAAAACTTTCGGCGTCCTTTAGATACTTCCGAACCAACAGGTTCCCCGAAACACGTGTCAAATTGTTCGATTGCGGGGTGATGTATGAACGGAGTGAGAAATAATAATTGCCACGATAATAACCCAAAGAATTGGTCACCACCGTGATGTTCCTGGTCTCAAAGTTGATATAGCGCATGCCGGCTGAGACTTCTATCGCTCCCGGCAAATTGGCATAAAGGTCTCCCCCTACTTTTTGACTTGGGTAAATCGAAGCTCTGGAATACCCATAGTTGAGATAGGCATAGAGGCGTTTGGCCAATTTAGGGTAAAGATCGAGGTCATACTGGATTCCGTTCTTGTTCAAACGGTTGCTATAATTGATCCGTGGAATGATACTGCCGAATTTGGTCTGTCGCCGGTATGAAATGCTTGAAAATACCATTGGGTCATACACCGCATCGAAGATCGAAAAGGAATTGGCAATGGCCACGCGGTTGCGCGAGATGGTTTTTTCCGGATCCGCCTTATCAGGTTGGCCCTCAACGATGGCGCCTGTTGGATCCAATGCATTTTTCGCCTGAATCGCCTTTCCTTCAGCCCGGGTTTCGATTTTCTCGGGCACCTTGGGAACTTTGATTGCGTCCTCTGTGTCCCATTCGGGATAGGTATGGTTCTCGATGTTATTTAGGGCAAGGCCCCTTAGCCTTGTCACCTCGTCATTTTCTTTCAAGTAAAAGAGCGCCTTATTCGACAAGCCGAGTGCGGTTGCATCGTTGTTGGCATAGAGCTCGTTCTTGATGGCGGCAATCCAAGCATCTGCGTTCCCACGGTCATTTGAGGTGATGCTGTTGAAACGATCCCTGGCTTTGTCATATTGGCCTTCCCAACTATAAATGCGCGCCAAAAGCGCTCCGGATTCCGCGTTGGCAGATCGATCCGAATCGATGGATTCCAGGATACCACGGGCCGCGACGATATCGCCATTAAAGGCAAGGTCCTCTGCCGCTTTAAAAACACTGGCGGTGTCAAGATCATCCTTAAGATCTTGGGCTGCTGCCGATGTGAGGAACATCCCGAGCAAAATGATGATATGGTATCGTATTTTTCGCATCAATGGTCGGTGGTGACCGCATCGGTCACGGTTTCAATGGTTTGTATTTCTTGGATGGAGGCCGTATTCTTTCGTTTCCCGTATTCCTTTCTGGCCCTCTCGATCTTGTCGGCAATTTCTTTGACATCAGAACTGTTCTGTTGTACGGTTTGGATAAGGTCCATCGCCTCTTGATCTTTTCCTTCCCAAAAATATACATCGAAAAGTGCCGAATAGGAATCGATGTAGTTGGGGTTCATGTTTATACAATCGCGTAAGATCTCAATCGATTTTTCGCGTGCACCCTCCCAAGCATTGATTCTGCCCATGAGTATTTTAGTGTCGATATGACCGGGTTTCTCCGAAAGGATGTAACGACAGAGCAATAATGCCTTCTCATAGTCTTTATCGAAGGCAAAGTCCCTTGCCTTGAAATAGGCCTTATCGATGTTTTGGCCGTTGTATACACTGTTGATCCATACGATTTCGGTACCCTTGAAGGTCGTCTTCTCCTCGGTGAAAATGGCAAGACTGTCGGGAATGATCTTGTTGTTGGTGGTCACATATTGGTTCATGGCCTTAAAATTGTCCAATTTACTTTCCAATTTCGAATTGCCCCCAAACGAAGCACTGAGATCCATGTTTTCATCGAATTCCATCACATTGCCATCGGTATATAGCTTAGTGCCGCTGATGTATTCTTTCAATTCGTTCTTATTGCGCATCAATGGAATATCCTTGATGGACCTGAACGCTTCCTGGGTATCCAATGACCCTCCCATCCATGCCACTTTTTTTGGCATTTTCAATTTATAGGCTTTATCGAGCATGGCCAAAAGCGTCGGGGCGACATCGAAGTGTGAGGAAACCGAACTCATCTTCCTCGTCGTCTTCAACAGCGGGCTATAAATGATCAACGGCACATGGAAACGGCTCAAGGCATTGCGCTGAGGGATGGGAATAAGCCTATGATCACCGGTAACCACGAAGATGGTGTTTTCATAATTGGGCTGCCTTTTATAAGCTTCAAAAACCCATTTTAAGGCATCGTCGGTATACAAAAGACTGCCGAACACCCCATCGTTCTTTTCAATGACCCGCCTCATCTTCGAGGAATAGTTGCCCTTTTCAACAAATTCCCCTACCCGTTTTTTGTAGTACTCCGGACTGGGGGGTTCAAAAGGTTCATGGGTACTAATGGTCATATAGACTTCCATTCTGGGCTGGTTTTCATCGCGGGGGAGGCTCATGCTCTTTTTAAACAACTCTTTATCCGGATAACCCCACGAGAATCCGGCCGCATCTTCGGCCTGCAGTTTGAAATTGCTGCCGAAACCGGATTTGTCCAATACAAAATCGACTTCCTCACTTCGTAAAAAACGATCTACATTGTCGAAAGTGCTATTGGTGCCCTGATAAAAAGAAGTGCGGTATCCGTTGTTCTTCAGTATGCCGAAGAGGGTCAGTTTGTTGGGATATTCGTCCAATTCCATAAAACCGCTTTTTCCAAAAGGCAGGGAACCATACATTCCAGGAAGTACACCAAAGGTTCTTCCCGTGGTGCTCAAGCAATTCTCCCAATAGAGCGATTTGGTGGTCAATGAATCAAGGAATGGCGTAAATCCGCCATATTCTGCTCCTTCTCCGACAAAATCCCGGCCCAGCCCCTCTACCATGATAAACACGATGTTGGGCTTTTGTTGCTTCAGGTTAAAATAGGATCCCAAAACATCCGGCATTTCCGGTCTTTTGATCAAAGGGTATTCCTCATCGGACACATAAGAGTTGTCTTCCGTGGTACTTTGATACAGGTTGATCGTCAGATATTGCGTCTTATTCTGGTTGATCGGCTTCCCTTCACTGAACAAAGTCGCTACAAAAAGACTGAACAGGATGATAGTAAAAGGATACATTTTGCTGATACGATGATAGAATTTGGAGGTGATTTTATAAAAACCAATGAACAGTCCGGCGGTGACCGCCACTGCCAAAACAACATAGAGCGATTGGCCGCCCGAATTGGACAGGGTGATCTTGATATCACTGAGACTATACCCCAATAAATCCGACCCCAAGGGAACCAGGGTGGTAATGAAATAGGCGATTAACATGGTTTCTATGATCAAGAGTAACATCAGTACCACTATGGTAACCACAAAACCGTATCTCGGCCTGAAATTCTCCCAAAAATTGAAGGGGAAGGTGAGTATGATGCCCACTATGGCGGTAAACCCGATTTGATGCACCATGGCAATGAGAATACTTGAACCAAATATGGTATCGACCACCCCTTTGAAATAAAGTGCGGAATATTGAAAAACCGTGAGCACCGCCAAACAGCCAAAGAAAGAAATCATCAATCTGGAGTAGTGCTTAAGGGTATACCTATCTAAATGGCTCGTATTCATTCGCTTAAACTTTGGTAAATCCTTTACGTGTTATGGCGCCCCAACCTGCTTCAAGCCCGAAAAGCTTCTTATAATTGCCGCGTATGGCCGAAAATGAGACTATGGGGTGAAATACAAAGGGTTCTATCAGTGCAAAGAGCATCAAGGTCAAAATATCCTTCGTTTTATTGTACTGTTTGTACGAATAGACTTCCCACAGGATCGCGTAAAATGAAAACATCATGGCGAAAGCATACACCATTACCGATAGTGCGATAAAAAAGTCAATATTGAGAATGCCCAGATAATAAAACAAAAAGATTGAGATCAAACCGGTGAATTCAAGTATCGGGGCCATCCATTCATAGAAAAACCAATAGGGATAGCTGAGGAGGCCCAACCGTCCGAATTTAGAATTGAAAAACATATCGCGGTGCTTATATAGCGTTTCCACATTGCCCCTTGCCCATCGATCTCTTTGATTTACCAATATCTTGATACTTTCGGGAACTTCGGTCCAACAAAGCGGGTCGGGTATAAATTCAATGGTATAGGCTTCTTTTCTGTCATGCATATATCGCCTCATCTTGAAAACGATTTCCATGTCCTCCCCCACTGTGTCGGTATCATAGCCCCCTACCGCCAAGGCAATCTCCCGGTCAAAAAAACCAAAGGCGCCGGAGATGATCAACAAGCTGTCGATTTTCCCCCAGGCCATCCTGCCCAAAATAAAGGATCGGGTATATTCCAAAAGTTGAAACCTGGCCAGCCAATTCTTGGGCAGGCGAATTTCTTCCAATTGCCCGCCCGATATCCTGCAAGAATTCGCGACACGTATGACCCCGCCTACGGCGATAACCCTTTTTTTGGACCGTTGAAAAAACGACTTCACCACATGTAGCAGGGCATCGGGCAGCAGTAGACAATCAACATCGATACATCCAATATATTTATTCTCGGAAAGTTGCATGCCTGTATTCAGCGCGTCCGATTTACCGCCGTTTTCCTTATCGATAACAGTAAGTTTAGAAAACGGACGATGCCTTGATTTATAGATGCCACGGATGGGTTTTGATTTCCAATCGGGATCGATGTCACGTTCGATTTTCACTAAATCGTAAACCTCGATCAGCCGCTGCAACGTATTGTCCTTGCTCCCATCGTTGACGATCATCACTTCGTAGTTCACATACTGTAACGACAACAGCGAACGAACATTCTGTACTATGGTAAGCTCCTCGTTAAAGGCCGGAGCAATAATGGTGATACTAGGTGCCAAAGGGGAGGCCATGATCTTTGATATGTCGCCGAAACTATTCTTGTGCCGGTAATGGATCGAGCTACGTGTCGCCAAATAGGCCATGGTGCTGAAAATAAGGAACAGACATATCGTAAACCCGTAGAAAACGATGTTGATGTACTCCAGAATGATGTCGAATACGCCGCTATCCATAGGTTTTCTCGATTAGTTTTTGGGCAAAATGCATAATGACCTTCCAAAACGATTCGTCAGGCTCGCCTTGCTGTGCGACTTGATCAAAATCTTCCACCAACGGTTCCTCCGCCAAGGCCATTTCGAAGCCTATATCGAAAATGTTCAGGGATTTGTTAAAACAGACCTCCATTTCATCAATCAGGGGATCGAATTCGTTTTCGGTGGAAACCGATTCATCGCCATTGGATTCAATATCGGACTTTTCTGTCCCAGGATCGGATTTGGCTGCCAATAGGGCTTCCAGAGTCAACAGCGCCTTTGCCGCAAGTTCACGGATCTGGGGTTCTGGATCTTCCGACAATTCTTTTAGGAACGCAACCTCCTTTTCGTCCCCAATTGTGGCTATCTCTTTTAGGAGGATCAGTTTTGATTCGGTATCGGAGTGAAGGAACAACTCGGAAAAAATACTGAACTTCGGCAAGATATTGTCGCGCTTGAACAGCTCAGGATTGGGAGAAATTTCAACGACCATGGGTTTAGAAAAACGCGTTAACAGGCCAGCGATTCGTTCTTTTACAATGGAGTATTCCGTATTCGCCTCCAACTCCTTCAACAGTTCAATTTCCCTGCTATCTCCGAAGAGTTCTATATCTTCCAGCAGGTACATTTGTACTTCCACCTCCTTGTCATATGTTTTTCTTAATGGAATGGGCATCAATAATTTTTGGAAATCGGCCACCGTTTTAATGGGTTCGGATGGCGCTTCATATTCCTCTAAATGTTCCGGTTCCGGACCTAGGTCAAAGGGGTTGTCGCTTCCCAATTGTTTCAATAGCCATTCTGGCAATTGCAGATCAGCGATGGAATCATCGTTGGGCAAAATTCCGGTATCGATATCAAGATCGTTCATGGCATCGAAGGGTGCGGGCAATATAATTTCATACGCAACATCCAATTCCGTAATTGCCATGGGGATGTTCTTTTCTTCCGGCAATACGGGTATGGATTCATAGTCGACCTCCAATGACAAATAGGATTCTTCCTGGCTTGGGGGCTCGTTCACCACTTCTGCCTTGATAGGTTCACAGTCTACCTCCATATCCATGAGCCGATCTGCACCTACGCCGATATGCTCCGATTCGTTGGAAGTCGATTCAATATCATCGGCATGGCTATCCGAGACGACCAAAGGCACAAAGTTGAGTTCTTCCGCCTTTAGGCCGAACCGGAATGGCTTTTCGGAATCTTCAGTCAAAGTTGGTTCATCATTGATTTCCTCAAATACAACAGGTAGTTCGGAAGCCGATTTGGCCGGTACTGCTGTTTCCTGCCCATCTCCAACCACATAGGGCAGGAAATCGATGGTGAAATCGATCTTATGGGTTTCATCGGGGCATATCTTATGGTCTTCCGGAGCAGCCACAGCATCTTCGGGAAGGAATTCGGCGTTGAGACAGACTTCAATCTCGTGGAGGTTGGACGTTGGGGTTATTGGCCTCAGGTCAGGTTCAAGCTCCGATTTCGTTTCGGTTTCTTCTTCGATGGTACCAGGTAGTTCCGAGCTTTCGCGGGCGGTTTCCACAGCATCGAAAAACTCCTCCTCGAACAGCCTTTCGTCGGGCATTTCCTTGATTGCTTTTGGAGCAAGGTCTTCCGGAATCACATATTTGCTCGTATCAAGAATGCCGTCGGTCGGGAGAATGCTTTCGGGGCTGATCAAATTAATGGCGCTCAAGGCTTTGCTCCTTACGGTAAAATTGGCCTCCTTTTTTTCAATAAGGTTCAAGAATTCCAATTCTTTATCGGTGCCCATACTTCCAATTGCCTGAAGGATGGCAATCTTCACAACGGCCGTACAGCGCCAAAAAACAGTTTTTAAAGTATCCAAGGCTAGGGTCATGTGAAATGTCCTGATACAATCTATGGCCTCCAATTTAATTTGGCTGTTGCGATGTTTCACCAGTTCGATAATGGAGGCGGTGGCATCGTTTTGATGAAAATGTTTGATCAACCGCAGGGCGAACAAGACCACATATTTGTTTTTGGAGGTAAGCCACGCCTTGAAACTTGGCGGTAGATAATCTTCTTGGGTTCGGATCACCTCGAGCAACTTTAGTTGTTGCCATTCGGAAATCTTATAGCGTGTAGTGTCCAAAAAATAATCGAGCCCTTCCGGCTTTAGTGTCACCACCGCAATTTCAGCCTGCTTTCTGATGGTCGGACGCTTATCATTGATAAATTTCGTCAGGAAGCCATATGACTCGGCGACTTCCATTTTTGTAAGCTCCAGTATCCCGTGGGAAACTTTTTCCCAACGCCAGCTGCGGAGCTTTTTGTAAGCGACAAGATGCAGCTCAAGATCTTTGTACAGCACCAATAACTTTGACAAGGAGCCGCCCGATAGGTCCATTCGGAGTTCCAACAAAATACCGGTCAGGACTTTTTGGTAAAACTTGCTTTTTAAAAGCGAACGCATTTCCATTTTCAGATGGGCGTAATCGATTTGTTCGGAAGTTGCCGCGTTCTTCTCGTGAAAGAGGAAAGCACTCACCATAGGCATCAGCTGTTTTCTTACCTGGTCGGTTCTTTTTGACGTTTTGGAAATAAAGTATTTGAAGATAAAGATGGCCACAAAATATATTGCGGAAAGCATAACAAAGAGCATGATCAAGTCCCAAAGCAAGTCGTTATGAAGCTTCGGGGCGGTGATCGCTGATATGGGGTTGTATGTATATTTAATTGCCAACTTTGGTTTTGTTCAATTCCCTGGATACCCGGATCAAGAGCTCAGCCGGACTCACCGGCTTTGAAATGAAATCATTAGCGCCAAGTTCAAAAGCGCTCATCACATTTTCCTCATTGCCTGCCGAGGATATGATAATCACCGGTGTTGCCGAACCGAGTTCCTTTCGCACATAATCGAGCAGTTCGATGCCCGAGAAATAGGGCATCATGATATCGCTAACGATCATATCGGGCATTGACTTGGCCAACTGCGCCTTAACTTCCCTGCCATCACGGCACCAGAGCACCGTATAACCGCCTTTCTGTAAACGAAAGGTGAGTAAGGCGGCCAACAATTCGTCATCATCTGCGAATAAGATCGTTTTCTGATTTTCCATCTACTTATGGTTTTCTTAATTTTAACAGGGCCCCGTCGATCATTAGTTCCACTTGGGGATAGGCTTCCAAAAATTCTTGGTACAGATTGTTTAGAAAGCTCAAATCCTGGCCTTCCTTGCTGTTCTTGTGCATCCGTACCACAATGTTGTGCAAATTGTCGATCTGCATCATCGCCAGTCCCGATTTTATCTTGTGAAGGGCAAATTCTAGGGCCTTGAAGTCTCCTTTTTGAAGATGTTCCGAAGCGACCGTCATGAATTCGCTTACATTTTGTTTGAAGAGCAGCACCAGTTCTTCCACCAGTTCTATCTCGCCCATACAGTCTGCCAAAACCGCGTCCAAAGAAAATTCCTCCGATTCGGTGGCCACTTCTTCAACATTGATGAGTTTTATACCGGCGTCTTCTTGATCAAGATCGCCCTGCTTCTTGTTTTTGACCAATTTCAGCAACAATTCATCCGGACTATAGGGCTTCAAAATATAGTCGTTGATGCCGTTCAGCTCCGATTCTTCCTTATCGCGTATGCTAAAGTCTGCGGTAAGGGCGATGATAGGCACCATGCGGATCTTCTCGTTTTGAACATGCCTAATGCGCTGGGCGATTTCAAAACCACTCATGCCCGGCATCCGCAGATCCATCAGCACCACATCGATATGATGCCGGTTCATGATGTTCAATCCGTATTGGCAGTTATCCGTAACAAAGGCCTTACAGCCCCATATCTTGAGCCGTTGTTCAATCAGGCGCTGGTTCAGCAAGTTGTCCTCAAAGACCAGAATGCCCATCCCTTTGACAAATTTAGCGCCTTCCTTAAGGTGGTTGCTGTTGTTGGATTTCTTCGACAACTTACTCTTTTCGCCTACTTCAAAGGGCAAATGGAATTTGAAGGTGGTACCCTCGCCCAAGTTGCTCGAGACTTTGATGTCGCCCCCTTGCTTAAGGATGATTTGTTTAACAATGGAAAGCCCCAGTCCGGTACCTCCGTAACGATCGGCATTGTGATTGTTGGCCTGTCGGAAGGCATCGAAAACGAACGGTAACTGTGCTTCGTCTATCCCGATACCATTGTCGGCCACCATAAATTCTATGTCCATTTTAGGGTGGTGATTTTTACCGAGCACGATTTTTAAAGTGATTTCCCCCTCCTCCACAAATTTGACGGCATTGCCTATCAGGTTCAGCAATACCTGGGATAGTTTGGAGGGATCGCCCACTACTACTTCAGGAATTGCGGGATCCATATCTACCTCGAGATGCACATTTTTGTTCACGATCAAGGTCTTACAGAGGTAAACGATATCGCGTATCAGCGCATAGAAACTAAAATGAACCGATTCGAAGGGTTCAAGTCCGGCCGAAAGTTTTGAATATTCGAGGAGTTCATTGATGATTTCCATCAGCGTGCAGGAAGCAGATTCGATGGCATTGACCTTTTCACGTTGGGGTGGGCTAAGTTCCTCCTCCTTCAACAGGTCGGTAAAACCGATAATGCCGTTCAACGGGGTACGGATTTCATGGCTTACCTGGGCGATGAACAGGCCTTCCCCGGTTTTAGGCTCCACTATGGGCCGATTGGCCAACTGAGGGTTGCGGGGTAGCATTCTAAGATGATCGTTTGACTGTGGGAGTGCTACTTGTTCTTTGGTTTTCTCTTCCAAAATGCACTTGAAGGAATCGAAAGCATTTTTCAATTGAACGGCATCGTTCGCTTCCAGCGTCTCAAAAGAAAATGCTTGGAGCAAATTCTGAATATGGGCAAGTTGGGCAAAAATATCGTTGGGTTTCAATGGGGGATTGGTTTGGGTTACGATGGGCAGGAATCAATTCCTAAATTTTTCTTACATTTTTTGAGGCTCAAAACGTTGGTTTCCATATTTAAATCAGCCTAAAACTCCTTAATATATACCGGGTGCACAATAAAATGTTACCGGATGCCCTGAGATTGTTGTCAAATTGCTTTATTTGTAGGTCTAATATTTTGGCCCCTATGAAACATTTCAGTCTATTCTTGTTGGCTTTATTGATATTTTCCTGTGCAAAAAGCGAAAAAAAACCTGAAGCAACCTTGGAAGAACGCGCGAGAAAAATCCATGAATCGGTGATCACGATCGATACGCACGACGATATCAACGTGAAAAATTTTACCGATAGCATCAACTATACCCGGCGTTTGGAGACCCAGGTGAACCTGCCAAAAATGAAAGATGGCGGCCTGGATGTGGCCTGGTTCATCGTGTATACAGGACAAGATTCCCTCAATCCGGTGGCCTACGCAAAAGCAAAGGAAAATGCCTTATCGAAATTCGAAGCCATTCATCGATTGTGCGAGGAAATCGCCCCAGATCAAATAGAACTTGCCCTAACATCGGCAGATGTGCGCAACATTGTTGCAAAGGGTAAAAAAGTGGCCATGATCGGGGTCGAAAACGCCTACCCCATTGGCGAGGATTTGGGCGATATCGAAAAATATCATGAAATGGGGGCCCGATATATGTCGTTGGCCCATAATGGCCATAGCCAATTCAGTGATTCGAATACGGGGGAAGCCGATAACAAATGGCTACATAATGGTTTAAGTGAATCAGGTAAAGCTGCTGTCATAGAGATGAATAGATTGGGTATTATGATCGATGTGTCACACCCCTCCAAAGAAGCTATGGAACAGATGATCGCCCTCAGCAAGGCACCCATCATCGCATCCCACTCTTCGGCCCGAACCCTTTGCGACCATAGCCGGAATTTGGATGACGACCAACTGCTATTGATGAAGGAAAATGGGGGCGTAGTTCAGACCGTGGCCTTTGGTGCCTATCTTGATACCAAGAAAAATGATGCCAGGGCGGCCTATATGAAGGATATTTATAAAAAAGTGGCCGATTCCATCGGCGTGGCTTGGTATGAAATGAAAGATTTCTTTGCACTCACTGAGATGCAGCAAGCAGAGTTTATAGAAAACATCCCTAAAGTAAGAGCGATGGCCGAGCAATTGGTAGCGGGCATACCGGATGCCCCGCCAGCCGTGAACGTGGCCGATTTTGTGGACCATATCGACTATATGGTGGAGGTGATGGGCATCGATCATGTGGGGATAAGCTCCGATTTCGACGGCGGCGGCGGTATTGAGGGCTGGAACGATGCCTCCGAAACCTTCAATGTAACCTTGGAACTTGTGAAAAGGGGTTATACCGAATCGGAAATCGCTCAACTATGGGGCGGCAACCTCCTCAGGGTACTTGACGAAGTGCAGGCGGTGGCGCAAAAAATGCAGAAGTCCTAGCTTTCGGCAGCGGCCAATCGATCCTTCACATACTCTATTTTCGACTTCCCGTGCGGCTTTGGTTTGCCATCGTCTCCCAGGTTGACCATGATGATGTGGTCGACCGTAACGATGGTCTCGTGGGTCATTTTATTGCGTACCTCGCATTTCAGGGTCAAGGACGACTTGCCGAATTTGACCACATCGATACCGATTTCAACGATATCGCCTTGTTGGGCCGTACTCATAAAGTTGACTTCCGACATATATTTGGTGACCACCTTCTTGTTCTCTAGTTGTATGATGCTGTATATGGCAGCCTCCTCATCGACCCAGGCCAGTACACGGCCGCCGAACAGGGTGCCATTGGCATTCAAATCTTCTGGTCTTACCCATTTTCTGGTATGAAATCGCATGGTGTTCCTGATTAAGATTCACCAAATTTACGAGGGAAAAGTGCCTAAAAGATGTAAGGAAAGAAGAAATTAAGACCGAATTATCAATAATTTAACCCAGACAGTCTTTTTAACCAACTTCTCAAAGAAGTCCCTCCGTGATTGCCAATCCAATATTTTTGCCGCAGAGATGCCGTTGCTATAATCTTAGCCTTCCGTAACCAGTTCAAGGAAGAATTGATGGAGCACCGGTTCGAGAATAACTAAATAGAAAGAACCCACGCCTTAACCAGAACAGTAGGCCTAATACCGTGATAAGCGCACAGGGTAGAATGGCCTATTTCGGATCTACCAGCACCTGGACATACAAAAGATGTTCAAATGAAGTTCGTACCCGGGTCAACAAAAAAGTTTGACAACAATATTAGGTTGTTGTACAAACTTTAGTCGGTATGGGCACCGGTACGCTAAAACCCACGCCATTGGGAATCCAAGTTAACACCCAAACCGTTTTACATTCCGTTCTAGGAAAATCGCGCCCTGTGGGACTATGGCTAGCACCATCGGCTCCCGACTGGGCATGTGCAATGGTCAACATCAAACCGCTCATCAAGAAGGCCAAGCTTATTATTATCGTTTTTTTCATTGCAAGTATTTTTAGGTTGCACCTTGTTTTGAAACATAAACATAGGGCTAAACGGAAAAAAAACCAAATCATACGTTCATTCCTACTCTGCCGAAAAGGCCAGGAGCACATTCCCCGGCATTTGGCCGAAGAGGGCATAACCGCTGTTGAAATAGACCATGCCATCGGCCACTACGGGAGCGGGGCCGTCGATGGAGCCCCCCTGGCCGGGCACCCCGTTGACCGTTTCGAAAGTCGTCAGCGTATCAAAATCCCAGAGTACCTCCCCGTTTTCGGCATCGTAGGCCCTGGCATGGCCATCGAGCCCCCCGGCAAATACCACCCCTGGGATCAGGGTCGGGGCCGCGGAATTGGAATTGTAGCAGCCCTCTTTCCCTTCGCAATTCTTGGGGTCGGAAGTCGATTTCCAAACCACATCCCCACTTATCAGGTCAAGGGCAAAGAGCCCGGGGTTGGCGGTAACCGTGGAATCACCCCCAAAAGCCAACCAATCGGAATTGGCCGCGTAGGCCAAGTGACCATCGGTGGCCATGCCCCAATGGATGCCCCCTAGGGCCCCGCCCCTGCCGATACGCTTTTGCCAAAGCGGTTTTCCGCTATCCGGATCGAGACAGTGCACCACGCCCGACTTTTGTCCCACGACCAAAACCTCCCTGCCATCGGCCCTGGTGGTGAGGATGGGCGCCATGCCAAAATCGACATCCGGACCGGCCGGTTCTGGGCAATTGGCCGCATTGCCATCAGTGCAGGCCGAGATATAGGCATCCTTGCTGGTCGCCTGGTAATTCCATTTCAAGGCCCCCGTTTTTAGATCGAGTGCTTGCAGGGCATCGGAAGTCGCCGTTGGCGGATTGGAGTTGTTCTCCCCGGTACCGATGTAGAGCAGGCCGCGCTTGGCATCGACCGTGGGGCTGCTCCAAACCGGGGCTCCTGACGGGCCGTACCTTTTGGCGCCCACCTTGTTCACCCCCTGCTCGGTAGCGGCTTCCGCCACCACCCGATGCCGCCAAACTTCCTTACCGGTAGCCGCTTCCACAGCCACCACCTGGCCCGAAGCCCTGCAACATTCATAGGTGTCCTGCCCCGCGGTGACCACTTCCATCGAGGTGAAAGGCACGTAAACGATACCTTCGAAATAAGCCGGGGTTCCGGTCACTGCATTGTTCGGGTCGTTTTTGAGGTTGCTGCGCCATAAGAGTTTCCCATCATCGGCATTCAGGGCGTAGGCATTGCCCGAAAAATCGGCAAGATAAAGCTGTATGCCATTGCCCACATCCTCGCTGACCGCAATTCCGCCTCGGATGTTGGCATCGGCTTCGAACATCCATTTGGTACAGCCCGTGGCTTTATCGAGGCAATAGACCTCTCCGAATTGGCTTCCAAAAATCATGTGGTCACCAATGACCGTTGGTTTGGTCCGGGTAACGGTACCCCCATCAAAACCAAAGGCCCATTTTAACTTCAACTGGGGCAGCTTGTCCTTGGTCAACTTGGCAATATCGGAAGAGATAGAACCCGTGCCCTCCTTGTTGCCCCCCCATCCAAGGTATTTTACGTTCTGTAAAGGCCGACTCCTGTCATCGCAATACACGATGGCCATTTTTTCGGACGTATAAGCCCTTCCTGTAAGCATTTCTGCCATCCCAATTTTTTCGGCTTCCGTCAACAGCGCCCCTTGGGCCTGCATCTTACCTGTTGTCAGGGAAGCAACAATGCTCTTAGGGCTCATGGCGCCCAAATGGATCAGGCTAGGCGCCCTGCTTGTCCCATTATCGGCATGACAACTGGTACAGGAGGCCCCTATCAGCTTTTCGATCTGCTGGGGGCTGGGCTTATCGGCCGTCGTAGTATTGGCAGAATTATCGGCACAGGATGCCAATAGGACCAGTGAAGTGAGCACCAATGTGGTACAGGGAATGGCTTTCATGATATGGTCTTTTGGTTAGGTTGCTTGAAGATATAAAATTAATGGACACAGGTCCGCAACCTGCCCTTCCTAAAATACACCTTTAGTTTTCCATGGCAGGTTTATGATTCGTTATAATCCATATCTCATGATGGCTGCTCACCACATCCTTTATATCAAACTTTCGTTGAAAATCCACTCCCAGGCATCGCCGATCTCATGATCCTGCACCACTCCCTTGAACACAAAATGGTTCCGTTCCAGAATTTTGGTGGAGGCGTTGCGGAAAGGTTGCGTTTTGGCCGTGATAACGATGGAGGGGTCGGCGGTTTTTGCTAGGGTTACCAATTGCTTACAGGCCCCTGTGGCAATGCCCTTTCCTTCATAATCCTTAAAGGTCCAATAAGAAACCTCCACCCTGTTTTCTTTGGGCGGGCCGGTAAACCCACAAGCCCCCACGATTTGGCCGTTGCGCTTTATAAAATAGCCTATCCATGGTAGGTGATACCCGATTTTTGGATAATAGACTTCCCACAAATCGAGCAATTTCAGGCAATCGGCACTGGTATAGCCCTCCTTGGTGCGGTCTATTGACATTGGTATGGGCTCTAGAGTCAAAATCATTGGTGAAGGTGGTTTCCTGACTTCAAAAAATAGGCTTTCATAGGCTGAAAATAATGCTTGTCCCATCCCTGAATATAGTGTGCCCCGCTTTCCGGAACTTGGGTGTGGATCAGGGTCAACTCGGTTTGTCCGTCCACGTCTTTCAAGAGGATTTCCAATAGGGAATCTTCTTCTTCTTCCTCGAACTGAGCGGTTCTCCAGCGCTGAAGGATCCGCTTATCAGTTTTCAATCCTATGTTTTTCCCCTCGATATAACCGTCCCAAGCCGTGAAACTGGCACCGATTTGATCCGTTATCGTAGCTTCGCCCCCTGTCATCTTGCTGTGCCCTTCACTAGAGAGCCATGTATTGTATATGTTTTTGGCCGTGGTAGGGATTCGGGTCGTGATTCGGAATTCCATGTTTGATGTGTTTTTTGGGGTTGATAACTCCGTCCAAAATTAAAATGGCAGCACGGACCCAATGTTGATGCATCGCATCAAACGTGCTGGTCGACCAAAATGGTATTGCCATCCGGATCGGTGAGGACGATGCTCGCCGGCCCCGTGGTCGCTTCGTCGGCTTCCGTGGTCAATACGATGCCTTTTGACTTCAATGCCTTCTGGATACTTCGCACATCGTCGAATTCCTTTAACTTGTTGGCATTTTGGTCCCAGCCCGGGTTAAAGGTCAGAATATTGCCCTCGAACATGCCTTCAAAGAGCCCGACCAAGGCATCTTCATTTTTCATGATCAGGTATTTTTTATCAAAATCCCCAGCGAATATTTTGAACCCCAAGGTTTCATAAAATGCCATGGACTTTTTTAAGTCTTTTACGCTCAGACTGATGGAAAACGCTCCAATTTTCATTTTGCTTGTTATTTTAGTTAGGTTACCCTTGCACTTCGTACAGGTTCCCGGATATGGCCCGGGTACCTTACAAGGTGTTTCGGTTTTCTAAGTTAAAAATTTTTTAGGAAAGATGTTGAGGGCTATTGTGGACCTGTGGGCAACATATTGCGGATGGCCGCGATTTTCCATTGGCCCTTAGAATCGACAACGATAAAGCTGCTCCACATTTTACGGATACTGCCATCGGCATTGGCGATCTCGTAGCGGGCGTCGACGATGGCGCTGCCCTTGTTGAGCAAGCGTATTTTTTCGACAGTGAGGGAACGGCCGCCGGGGTTGCTGGCCGAACTCTGCAACATGCCCTCTACCGCTTCGGCCATGCCATAGCGCCATTGGCCGGAGGAAACCAGCTGATCGATGTCGAGGGTGAGAATATTTTTGAGTAGCAGGGTATCCTTGTTTTCACGGGCCTGGCCATAGGCGGCGATAAGGTCCTCGATATCCCGCGTCTGTTCCGCATTGGGCACATTTTCCTGGGCCCAAAGCGCTTGTGAGAGTCCTATGAGGATCAGAAGAAGCGCTTTTTTCAAAATCATGCTAATGCTATCTTGTTTCGTATTGTTTGATACTGTTTGCCAGGGTTGAGATGAACAATCTTTCTAAGATACGCATTCGGATTAAAAAAAAGGATATGCAGACGGGGAAAACAATCTTGCCTTGTCCATCTTCCCGGATTGCCCGAAGAATCAAATATTTCCGAAATAGTTGCCGATGCCGCTCAAGATACTCTGAACCGCATAAGAGGCCAAAATAAGACCCATGATCTTACTGATCACCGTAATGCCGTAGTTGCCGATCCTTTTCTGTACAACATTTGCTGCCAAGAGGATAAAACAGGTCAGCACGATCACCAGCAGTACCAATATCGTGGTGAGGGTTTGCTGTTGGATGGTATAGATATGGTTGTCGGTCAGGAGCACCACGGCCATGATCGCTCCTGGTGAGGCAATCGAGGGGATGGCCACCGGGAAAATGGTCACATGTTTGTAATCGGTGATCTTATTTTTTTCCTGTTCGGGTTTGCCGTCGCCAAAAATCATGGTCAGGGCAAAAAGAAAGAGGATCACCCCGCCAGAAATTTGAAAGGCATCCAAGGTGACGGACATCCCTTCAAGGATCAGCTGGCCGATGACGATAAAAAACAAGAGGATCAAAAAGGCGATGAGCGATGCCCTTATGGCAATTTTACGCTTGTGCACTCGATCGAATTCCTTGGTGGCCTCAAGGTATACGGGTACCGACCCGACGGGGTCGATCACCGCAATGAGGAAAAAAATGGTCGTCAATATCTCTTTCATGGTTTATCGGATCCTTTTGCCCTGGGTGGTGAACGAAAGTCCCTGTTGGCCCATGGTAGAGTTCATCACCCCCTCGAACAGGGGTTCGGGGCAGTTTTTGGGAATGGCCCATTCGAATAAAAAATTCGATCCGGTACCCCCTGTAACATCGATCTCGTCGATGATGATCTCGGTGGTTTCCATGGGGGCCAGAAATATGGGGCTGTTGAAATAGGTGCGCACCGATTTGCCGTGGGTATCGAAATATTCGGCCTTGAAGAGGTAGATGGTATCGAGGTCGCTGGTGTTGCGCAAGCTCACCATGGCGGTAAGGTTGTGCGTTCGGTGTTCGGAGAGGCTATAGATCTGTGAATATACCGATAGGTAGGTCTTGCCGTGTTCCAGGGAATCCTTGGCGCTGATATCGATTTTGCGTTTGGCCCAATTTTCAGGATTGATCGAACTCATCTCTTTGGGCTGGTCGCAGCCTGTGAGGAAGAGCAATGATATGATGCACCCTATGATGTATTTCATGTTTTATATTTTTGTTAGCAGATGGGATGGCTTAAAAATAGGCAATTTTAGGTTTGGAAGCACATGGTTTTTTGGTTGGTATTCGAAGAAATACCACAAAAGGGGGCCATTTAAGTTAATTGTTAAAAACTATCCGTAACCCCAAGTAGGACTTCATTCCAACATGATCATTCCCACTTAACCAGGTTTATGCCAGCGTTTTAAAAATAATCCAATGGCCGGAAAATGGGTTGTTAGGTAGAAATTATTTTTTTATATAGACTATTTTCTGTATTTTGTTTTTTATAGATGGTTCTTTGGTCCAATTCCATCAATCCATCACAAAGATTCTCAATAATGAATACTTACTGGGAGAAACAATTTATCCGGGAAGTCATACTTGCAAGCGCTATTGTAATCATACCGTTTACCATTTACCTACATACTTATTTTGGGGATACTGCAAATGGGGTCGTCATTTTTGGGATGACCATTGAAGATAGTACCATCTTATCTCAATGGTATATATATTTATGTACTGGTTCGATTGATTAATATCATTTTGCTGTTATTTTGGTTTTTACACAATCTCATAATTGGTGGAAAAAATACATATTGATTCCAATTGGTTTATTTATATTATCAATTGTAAAAATTCGGCTTTCCTATTGATGGATATATGATTATTCAACCAGACTTTTACATTTCCATTTTAACTAGTTTAGGTTTAATATTCCTATTTGCTTATATCAATTCTTAATTGATAAATTCAAAGCTTGTTTAAATAGAAATGGGAACAACAAGTAAAATCATGCTACAAGAGTTTGATTTAAATAAATTTAAAAAGATTTTATTCTGATTTAAAAAGTCATGATCAATAAGCATTTAATGAAAATACGTTTGAAAGACAAGAAGATCTTTACTGAGAATCTTTACCATCTTAAATTAATGTTCGAGAAAACAATATTGACAATAAAAGTGTAAGCTCGAAGGAGACTAAGATTTTATGATTTTATATTATTTCCCTGATAATTTTTACTGCTATACTTTTACCTGTAAATAGATTAATTCCCTCAATGATGTCCAGATATTTAAATTTGGGTATTTGGCAATATAATACACAATAATGGTTTTAATGATGTTGGCGTATTTTATTTGGTTTTGCGCACTTAAAAATCTGCTCTATTCTACCCTTGATGATTTGGTTTGTCAACTTCCAATGCATGGTGGCGATATGCACTCCTTAGCCCAATCATTGTATTTAGCTATCAATTATACTCCGTTCTGTTTGAAACTTCTACATCTCTGGATGAAACCGAATATCTTGAAGCCTTACCTTTTGTAATAGTGCTCGTACTTGTCTTGGTTTTTTTGTCGAAACTCGTCAAATACCAATCCAAGATCATGGACCTCTATGAAGGGGTAACTCATGAAATCAACCAGCTTCTAAATCATCCTGATTTACAAAGTGAGATGTATCGAAAAAGCAAGGCGGAGTTTGAGCATTTGAAAAACAAAGGGGACAGCAAGGAATTGGCTTCAGCGAATATTGGGCAGCTTTTGACTTTAAGAAAACAGCTGTCAGAACAGATCAAGGATGGAATCCAATAGCTGATTTTATACTTTTTTGCTCTCGATCTCCTTGGTGACCTCTTTTAAAAGGCGTTTGAGTTCAATCTCTTGCCTTTCCCTGATTTTCTCTTCAATAATGAGTTCAATTTCCTTTTGCCTGGGACGCGGAAGATCCTCGAAATTCATTATTGGCTCCTTTCTTTCCGTCTTCAACATATTGCCTTCACCAGTAATCAACCAAACCAAATTGAGTTCAGGGTAGGTTTTAATAATGTTTTCGATCACATCACTGCCAATCGATGCGTTGTTCTTTTGCATCCTCAAGGTATACCCATTCCCAGCGCCTATTGATATATCAAATTGCCTTGCACTAAGGCCTGAAAACTTGATAAACTGAATTAATCGATCTATTGTCTTAAACATAAGGAGAATATAATCTATACGATTCTTGATTTCTACAACAAATATACGATTTATTGTGAGACCACAAAGCTAATCATACCATTTAAAAGGGTCATTGTAAGGTGCTTTGGAAATATTTGTATAAAAAGTTGCGTATATAGATTATTTTCTATATTATTGAAAATATTTAACATATTCCTCTTGGAACCTCATCAATTCAATGCAAGAAACTGAATGAAAAATAAAAATTATGAACTCGATCAAAAATTTAGAACGACTACAAAAACTTCATCGGCTTATTTTAAATGAAAGAACCGGATCTCCTGGTGAACTTGCCAGTCGAATGCACCTGAGCGAAAGATCAATCTATAACCTAATAGAACACCTCAAGGACTTTGAAGCTTCCATACGTTACGATAGGAGTAGAAGAACCTACTACTATAAAACAGACTTCGATTTAAAGGTGAACATTTCAGTTCAGGTCAGGAGCAATGACGAGGTTACTGAAATATTCCAAGACTACTAATCATAAATGATACTTTCAAGACCCAGCATTAAACAATGCTTTATGGTTCGCTGTGAAAATATCTTGATGAAACATTTTCTTCCAGGTTTTTAAAAATATAGTGCAAACGTAAAAAGCAACACATATTCTTTTTTGTTACCCTGTAATAGATGAAATCCCTATTTTTTCTTTCTCCCCTTCCCTAGATTATAGTAAGTTTAGGCTGCCAAAACAAAACGGCCCGAACGACACCCATGGAAGCCATTCTTCAGGAAAACTTTGATCTGTCCCATTGTGTCATTACCCCATTGGAGGGTTATATCAGCACCAATTATAGGGTATCCAGCAATCAGCGCAACTTTGTGCTGAAAATATATCCCTACTCCGAGGCCACTTTTGCCCTGCTGCAAGCCGAAAACCGACTGCTCGAGCAGCTCGGCGCCCTAGATCCGCTTGAATTTCCGAAAAGCATCCTTTCTACACGGCAAAAAGCACTCGTCATCGCCGAAGGCCATATCTACCGCCTGCTCACCTTTGTCGAGGGCGATTTTCTGGGCGAAGTGGCGCATACCCCTGCCCTACTGCGTTCCTTCGGCGCGTTTTTGGCCCAAATGGACAAGGTGATCTTTAAAACCTTCGATCCCGCCATCGCCGCCAAGGAATTTCAATGGGACCTGCAGCATTTCCCTCAAAACCGCACTTTTCTGAAATACATTCCCGATGCCCGCGACCGCAGCCTGGTCGATTATTTTTTCCTGCAATTTGAACAACAACTGGCCCCCTATCGATACCAGCTTAGAAAGGGCAGCATCCACAACGATGCCAACGATTGGAACGTGCTCACCCAGAACGGTAAAGTTTCCGGCATCATCGATTTCGGCGATATGTGCCATTCCTGGCTCGTCAATGAGGTGGCCGTGGCCATCACCTATGTGATGATGGAAAAGGAAGACCCCTTGGCCGTCGCCCAAGAAGTAATCAACGGTTACCATGGCATATTGCCCTTGCTGGAAATCGAGCTCGACCTGCTGTATTACCTGGTCGCGGCACGTTTGTGCACCAGTGTCTGCAATTCGGCACATGCCAAGACCCTAAAGCCCGACTCCGACTATATCACCATTAGCGAAAAACCGGCCTGGCAGCTCTTGAAAAAATGGGTCGGTATCAATCCCATCAAG
Source organism: uncultured Flavobacteriaceae bacterium (assembly GCA_963710535.1). GTDB lineage: Bacteria > Bacteroidota > Bacteroidia > Flavobacteriales > Flavobacteriaceae > Pelagihabitans. The sequence continues at coordinate 35,709 of CAVQAW010000008.1, read as the reverse complement.
GCCAAGGACGCATTTCGGACTGCCGCCGGTTTTTCGCCGACACCCAAAAAACCAATAGCCGATCAAATGATGAAAAGGCAGCGCTTTTTGAGCGGGGCCCTTTCCCTAAGCTATAGCCATCCCATCGCCATGGATCGCGCCGCCTTCCAATACATGTACGATCAGCAGGGCAATACCTTTCTGGATGCCTACAACAACATTATGTTGGCCGGGCATTGCCACCCAAAGGTAGTGCGTGCCGGCCAGGAGGCCATGGCCCGGCTCAATACCAATACGCGCTATCTTTACGATGTGCTGCTGGATTACAGTGAATTATTGCTTTCGAAATTCCCGCCCAAACTCAATAAGGTGTTCTTCGTAAATTCGGGCAGCGCGGCCACCGATTTGGCAATCCGTCTGGCCCAGGCCCATACCCGAAAAGAAAAAATGATGGTCTTGGAACATGGCTACCATGGCAACACCAGAATGGGCATCGATGTGAGCCATTACAAGTACAACCATAAGGGAGGCCCCGGCAAAAAAGACTACATCCTGCAGACCCGCTTGCCCAAGGCACATCATTCGGGGTATGTGGATGACGGCACCGCCGGAACCCATTTTGCGGAAGCTGCGATTTCCCAGATCCATGATCATGAAGGCACGATCGCCGCTTTTATCGCCGAACCGATTGTGGGTTGCGGTGGCCAGGTACCCTTGGCCCAAGGGTACTTGCAAAAAGTGTATCCCCAGATCAGAAAACAGGGCGGGATCTGCATCAGCGACGAGGTACAAGTGGGTTTTGGACGGTTGGGCGATTTCTTTTGGGGCTACGAAATGCACGAAGTCGTCCCCGATATGGTAATCCTTGGAAAGCCCATGGGCAACGGCCATCCGATAGGCGCGGTAGTGACCACTACCGAAATTGCCAAAAGTTTTGAAAACGGACCGGAATTCTTCAGTTCGTTCGGGGGAAACCCGGTTTCCTGCGCCATTGGCCTTGCCGTACTGGAAGTCATCCTGGAAGAGAAACTGCAGGCCCATGCCAAAAGTACGGGCGACTACTTAAAAACCAGATGGCAGCAATTGCAGGAGCAGTACCCACAAATCGCCGATGTTCGGGGCTCCGGTCTTTTTTTAGGGATAGAATTGGTCGATGCCCGTGGGAATGCCGATACCCATTTGGCGGCTAACCTTAAAAACGGACTTCGCGACCGGCACATCTTGATCGGTACCGACGGCCCCTTCGACAGTGTGCTCAAGATCAAGCCGCCTTTATCATTTAAGGCTTCCGACTGCGATATTTTGATGGAGAACGTAGTCGAATTATTACAAATATTCATCAAAAATGAATAGCTTTGTCTACCTCATTTCAATTTGAACTGCTATGGCAAACGACCTTACCAAAAATTTGGGTCTTGCGGTTTTGCGAATCGCCCCCTCCGTGATGATGCTCACCCATGGCATCCCAAAATTTCAAAAACTTATAGGCGGACTGCCCATCGAATTCGGCGATCCCATTGGGATTGGTCCGGTGCCCTCATTGTTCCTGGCCACGATCGGGGAATTGGTATGTCCGATTTTTGTGATATTGGGTTACAGGACCCGCTGGTTTGCCGTGCCCACGGCTTTGACCATGGTCGTTGCCGGCTTTATCGTACACGCCTCGGATCCCTTCGCGGTCAAGGAAAAGGCATTCCTGTTTCTCGCTTGTTTTGTGGCGATCATTCTTTTGGGCCCCGGCAAATACAGTTTGGATCGTAAATAATCAGATGATCTTGACCAGTAGTTCCTTCAAAAGATCGGACTGGGAAAGCGCATTGGCCCCTACCCCTTTTCCCTTGAGGTCCATTTCCCTTAGATTGGAAATGGTTTGGCTTACCTTTTTCATCGGATAATTTTTTGCCGCGATCTGATACTCCGAAACGAAAAAAGGGTTGACCCTCAAAACCGTGGCCACGTTTTTCGGAGAGTGGTCCTGCAAGCCATGGTATTGAAGCAATTGGGTAAAAAAGGAATGCAACAGACTTACGGTGAGCAAAAAAGGATTGTCTTTCGGGTTTTGGGCGAAATAATTGATGATGCGGGTTGCCTTGAACACATTGCGTTCCCCTATGGCCTTTTTTAATTCGAAGTTGTTGAATTCTTTGCTGATACCGATATGTTCTTCAATGAGATCGGGGTTGATTTCGGTATTGGCGGGCAGCACCAACTTTAACTTTTCCAGCTCGCTGTGGATCCTGCTCAAATCGGTGCCCAGGCATTCGACCAAAAGCGCTGCGGCTTCCGGGGCGATGCGATACCCTTTGGCCGAGAGGGTTTTTCGGATCCAATCGGCGACTTGATTTTCGTAGAGTTTTTTGCTCTCGAACAACAATCCTGTTTTTTGGATGGCCTTGTAGAGTTTCTTTCTTCTATCAAGCTTTTTGTACTTGTAACAAATGACCAGCACGGTCGATGGCTGGGGATGTTGGGCATAGGGTAATAGGCTCTCGATGGTCCTCGATAGATGTTGCGCCTCTTTTACGATAATTACCTGTCGTTCGGCCATCATGGGGTATCTTTTGGCATTGCCGACGATGTCTTCGATCCCCACCTCCTTGCCATAGAGGGTCATTTGGTTGAAACTCCTTTCACTTTCCTCAAGCACGTTCTTTTCGATGAATTCCGCAATCCGGTCGATATAGTAGGCTTCTTCCCCATGAAGGAAGTAAATGGGACTGATTTTTCCCTTGCGTATGTCTTCTACGATTTGTTTTACATCATCCATCCCAAAAAAAATCATCAAATTTGCGCCATGCAAGCGCTCAATTTTCCCAACTATGGCTTTCGGCTCAAAAGTAGCGAAAATAAAATCCATATTTTTGATGTCATCCGCAAAAAGTTTGTAGTGTTACAGCCCGAAGAATGGGTAAGACAGCACGTTCTGCATTATCTGATGGAAGATAAAAAGTATCCCAAAAGCCTGATCAATGTGGAGAAACAATTGACTGTCAACGCCATCAAAAAACGATATGATGTGGTCATCTATAATTCCAGAGGCCAAATCGATCTGTTGGTGGAATGCAAGGCGCCTTCCGTGAACATCGATCAGCAGGTCTTCGACCAAATCGCCCGTTATAACATGAAACTCAATGCGCAGCTCCTCATGGTGACCAACGGCATAGACCATTTTTATTGTCGAATGGACTATGCACAAGAAAAATATGATTTTATAAAAGATGTTCCTGAATTTCGCCGTTAATTTGCCATCGTTTTGAAAGTCGCCATCGTCATACTCAACTGGAACGGGGAAATACTGCTTGAGCAATATCTTCCTTCCGTGGTTCAATATTCGGCCCAAGCAGATATCTATTTGGCCGATAATGATTCGACCGATGGCTCGGTCGCTTTTGTACAGCAGAATTTCCCCATGGTAAAAATCATTCAGAATGCCAGCAACGGAGGGTTTGCCAAAGGCTACAATGAAGCTTTGAAACAGGTACGGGCCGATTTATTCTGTTTGCTGAACTCAGATGTCGAGGTCACCGAACATTGGCTTCGGCCTATATTGGAACTATTCGCCCAAAGGCCCGACGTGGCCATCGCACAGCCCAAAATATTGGACCTTTTAAAACAGGACCATTTCGAGTATGCCGGGGCCGCCGGAGGGTTTATCGACCAGTTGGGATACCCATTTTGCCGCGGACGTATTTTCCAGGCCCTGGAAAAAGACAAGGGCCAATACGATGATACCAGGGAAATTTTTTGGGCAACCGGTGCCTGTATGTTCATCAGGAAATCGGTTTTCGATATATTGGGAGGGTTCGATGAAGACTATTTTGCCCACCAAGAGGAAGTAGACCTGTGTTGGCGTGCACAGAACCATGGATATAAGGTTTTTTATATCGGGCATTCGACCGTGTACCATCTCGGAGGTTCAACACTCAGCAACATGAACCCAAAAAAAACCTATCTTAATTTTAGGAATTCCCTGTTCACCATCACCAAAAATGTACCAAGGCCCAAGGCTTTCGTAATTATTTTCATCCGCCTCATGCTCGACGGACTGGCCGCACTTCGATTCATTGCCCAATTCAAATTCAACCATTGCGCCGCCATTTTACGGGCACACCTCAGTTTTTACAGACAGTTCGGAAAGATGTACCGCAAGCGTGAAAAAACCAATTATGTCAAAAAATATGCCTTGGTTAAATCCATTGTGTGGTCACACTTCGTACATAGGGTAACTGATTTTAACAAATTAGTAAAAGATTAACTAATTTTGGGGCGGCACCGATTACTTATTATCTAATTTTGCCGCTTGATTTAACCAATTTTGAACAAATAACAATCCTTAAATTTAATCCTTAGAGAACTATGAGAAAAATCGTATTAGGCTTTTTTGGAATCGCGTTACTACTTTCCTCTTGTGTATCACAAAAGAAGTATTCCGATTTGGAAGCCAAAGCCAAAGAAACACAAGACCTATTGAATTCAGCTACGGTAAAGTTGAACACCTGTCTTGAAGAAAAAGCGACTGCTACTTCAAGAATGAAGACATTGGAAGACCAAAACGCTTTCCTTAAAGCCAACAATCAGGATTTGATCAACAATATGGGCAACCTCACCACCCTTACTACCAAAGGTGCCGAGAACCTTGAGAAATCATTGGAAAGCCTTCAAGAAAAGGACCTTACCATCAGAAAGTTGCAAGATGCCATTACCCGCAGGGATTCCGTAAACCTTTCTTTAGTGCAGAGTTTGAAAGGCGTACTTGGCAATTTGGATGACGAAGATATCGAAATCAGTGTCGAAAAAGGTGTGGTATTTGTTTCCATCTCCGATAAACTGTTGTTCAGCAGCGGAAGCTACAACATTACCAACAGGGCCAAGGAAGTTTTGGGCAAAGTGGCACAAGTGGTCAATAACAAACCCGATTTCGAGTTCATGGTCGAAGGCCATACCGACGATGTCCCTTACCGAAGCGGAGTATTGCTTGACAATTGGGACCTTAGTGTTAAAAGAGCGACAGCCGTTGTTCGTATCCTACAAAACGATTACAAGGTCGATCCTAAACGTATGACCGCTGCAGGACGTGCCGAATACATTCCCGTATCACCGACCGATAAATCGAAGAACAGAAGAACCCGTATCGTGGTGCTTCCAAAATTAGATCAGTTTTATAGCATGATCGAAGAAGGTATGAAAGACCCTGCGATCAACAAATAAAAGTTAGAATCCCTTAAATTAAAAGTGCGCCAGTCGGCGCACTTTTTTTTGTCATAATTGAATTGATGGGTTGCCATATCCCTTTCCGGTGAATTCGGATCATATGCGGTTCACGACAAGACGTCCAAACTCCCTTTCCCTTCTCTCAATACCGATGGTTCGCCTTCCGAAAGATCGATAACGGTGGAGGCCACATTGCCCCCATACCCCCCATCGATGACCACGTCGACCAACTTTTCCCATTTCTCATAAATCAGTTCTGGGTCGGTGGTATATTCCAAAAGCTCGTCTTCATCGTGAATCGAAGTTGAAATGATTGGATTGCCAAGGGCTTGCACCAATGCATGGGCTATCTTGTTCTCGGGAATCCTGATTCCCACGGTTTTTTTCTTTTTGAACTCTTTTGGGAGGTTGTTGTTCCCCGGCAAAATAAAGGTATATGGTCCCGGAAGGGCCCTTTTTAGAATTTTAAAGGTAGCGGTATCAATCTGCCGCACATAATCGGAAAGATTGCTCAGATCGGCACAGATAAACGACCAATTGGCCTTGTCGAGTTTAATACCCTTTATCCGTGCAATCTTCTCCAACGCCTTGGTATTGGTGATATCGCAGCCCAAGCCATATACGGTATCGGTTGGATAGATTACCAGCCCGCCCTTGCGTAAGACCTCTACAACCCTGGCGATTTCCTTGGGATTTGGATTTTCCTCGTAAATCTTTATAAAACTGGCCATTTCGTAAACCTTGATAAGGGATTTATATCGTACGGAACTTTTGACCGCAACGCATTGCCCAACAACTTTGCTGGACCAACCCCCGTTGTTTGAAATTTTTATTTCACCTGGTACACATGAACATAATCGACTTCCATGGTCGCAGGAAAAATAGAATCATCTACCCCTTCCAGTCCACCCCAATTTCCTCCCACGGCGATATTCATCAGAAAATAGAAAGGTTTGGAAAAAGGCCAATTTTCTACACTGGAAGTCACTGGCCTAAAAAAGGTAAGCTGTACGTTATCGATGTCATCGATATAAAACTTCAAATACTTATTGGTCCACAATATCCCGTAGTTGTGGAATTCTTCCTCGATGGTCATCAGCTCCACCGGGCCGGAAGTGACCTGGGTACCAATCACATGGTTATTGGCCGTACTGTGTATTGAGAAGTGCACGTTATTGGGGTCATAACTCACATATTCCATGATATCGATTTCCCCACAAGCGGGCCAACCTACCGTTTGTATATCGTTGCCCAGCATCCAGAGTGCGGGCCATATTCCTTTTCCCTTGTCATCGGGGATCTTTGCCCTGATTTCCATCCTGCCGAACATGAACGAATTTTTGCTGTTCAGCCTAGTTGAGGTATAATCACCGGTTTTTTGGCCGCTTCCCACTTTTTTGGCCATGATCTTCAAGGTGCCGTTGCTCACTTCCACATTATCGTTCGCCACATAGTCTTGCCATTCGTTATTGCCCCAACCGTTCGCCCCGGTTTCAAAAGTCCAATTTTCGGTTGACAAGGCGTCTCCGTCAAAATCGTCTTTCCATACCAATTCGGCATTGTCCCAATAATCTGGTGCGAATACATCGGGCAAAACTTCATTTTCCGGCGCTGGAGGAGTGTCGTCTTGCGCAATGGCATCACTGCCCGAACTGCTGCATGCGATACATAGGGTTGTAAAAGGAATGGCCATTAAAAACCTGAGGCGTAAATCTTTAAACTTTTTCATCATATAAGGGTAATTAATCAGTTTTGATACTATTTCTCCTATCGGGTTTCGTTGTTCAGTACTTCCAGTTTAGCGAATCTTAAAAGCAATTTCTTGATATCGCCCTGGGCGAATTGGATTTCTGCCTTTTTATCATTTCCCATGCCCTCTACCTTCAGTACTTTTCCCCTTCCAAATCGGGTATGGTTCACCAAAGTTCCTTCTTGCAGGTTCGGATCGATGGTGTTCGCATTGCCCAAAGGCCTTGAAAGTTCGGGCTTCATTTTTCGCAATTTCCGCAATTGGTTCTCATTGGGCCTGATCGTGGTAGGCGGTGTTCCGTTGCTTGGCTTCGCTTGTCTGAGCTTGCTTTTGTCAACTTCCCCAAAGATATCCGAATCGATCAAGGGCCTGTAACGATATCCAGCATCCAATGGTGTTAGGTTCTCCACAAATTGGGCGTCTATTTCTTCCAAAAACCGGCTCGGCTCCGCATCGATCAATTTTCCCCATCGGTAGCGGTTTTGGGTATAGGTAAGATAGGCCTGCTTTTCCGCACGGGTGAGCGCCACATAGAATAGCCTGCGTTCTTCTTCCAACTCGCTTCTTGTATTCATGCTCATTGCCGACGGAAACAGGTCCTCTTCCATCCCTACGATATAAACATAGGGAAATTCCAAGCCCTTGGCCAAGTGAATGGTCATCAAAGCGACGCGATCATCGTCACCGGTATCTTTATCGAGATCGGTCGCAAGGGCCACATCTTCCAAAAACTCGCTGAGCGCGCCAGTGGCATCGGCCAATTCCTTCTGACCTTCTACAAAGTCCTTTATCCCATTGAGCAATTCTTCTATGTTCTCCATTCTGGCAATGCCTTCGGGGGTCCCATCTTTTTTAAATTCGAGCAAGATGCCTGTTTTCTTGGCCACATGCTCGGCAAGGACAAAAGCATCCGAACCTTGGTTCATGATCTGGAAGCTCTTGATCATGGTAACGAAATCCCGTAGCTTCGTTTTGGTTCCAGAATTGATTTTCAGATCGATCTTATCAATATTTTCGATGACCTCAAAAATGGAACGGCTATAATGGTTGGCGGCCACTACCAATTTATCGATCGTGGTCTGTCCGATGCCCCTGGCCGGGAAATTGATGACCCTAACCAGGGCTTCTTCGTCCTTGGGGTTCACCACCAATCTCAAGTAGCACAATACATCCTTTATTTCCTTTCGCTGATAAAAGGAAAGTCCGCCATAGATTCGATAGGGAATATCCCTTTTTCGGAGGGCATCTTCGATCGATCTCGATTGTGAATTGGTTCGGTACAAAACGGCAAAATTGCCATTGGGCATTTGATTTTGCATTCGGTTATCCCAGATTGAACCGGCCACATAGCGACCTTCCTCGGCATCGGTCGGACTCCGATGGATTTTTATCATCGCCCCTTCATCGTTGGCGGTCCAAACAACCTTTTCGAGTTGGTTCTTGTTTTTGGCAATTACCGAATTCGCAGCATTCACGATATTTTTGGTAGACCTGTAATTCTGTTCCAACCTATACACTGCCACATCATCGTAATCGCGTTGGAAGTTGAGGATATTCGTGATATTTGCCCCTCGAAAAGAGTAGATGCTCTGTGCGTCATCGCCAACCACGCATATGTTCTGATACCTGTCTGCCAAGGCCTTCACGATGAGATATTGTGAATGGTTGGTGTCTTGGTACTCGTCGACAAGGATATAGCGAAACCGATCCTGATACTTCATCAGTACCTCAGGAAATCGTGTCAGCAATTCATTGGTCCGCAACAAAAGATCGTCAAAGTCCATCGCACCCGCCTTAAAACAACGATCCACATAGTTCTGATAAATATCGCCCATCCGGGGCCGTTTGGCCATGGCATCGGCCTCCACCAATTCCGGATTGTTGAAATAGGCCTTCACGGTGATCAAGCTGTTTTTATAGGAGGAGATCCGGTTCTGAACCTGTTTGTATTTATAGATATCCTTATCAAGACCCATTTCCTTAATGATCGAAGAAATTAGCCTCTGTGAATCCTGGGTGTCGTATATCGTAAAATTACTAGGGAAGCCCAGTTTGTTGCCATCGAAACGCAGTAATTTTGCGAAAACGGAATGAAAGGTTCCCATCCACAGATTTTTCGCCTCAGAACTTCCGACGATATGGGCGATGCGCTTTTTCATTTCCCTCGCCGCCTTATTGGTAAAAGTAAGCGCCAGAATATTAAAGGCATCCACCCCCTGTGCCATCAAATGGGCAATGCGGTAGGTTAACACCCGGGTTTTGCCCGAACCCGCACCGGCAATCACCATTAATGGGCCGTCTTTGTGCAAAACCGGGGCCTTTTGGGCGTCGTTGAGATCATCGATAAAATTGCTCAAGCCTTTTCTTTTTTCAATCTGTGAAGTTAGCCAATAATTGCCTGAACCTAAAATCAACCCCTCCACTTTTTAAAAAAAACCGATGTACTTCAATAAAAAGTAATCATGCTTTCGGGTAGGGATTAAATTTTGTTCATAATTTTCGACGGTTTCATGTTGATTATTATAGTGTCTTCCTATATTTAGCGCTCAAAAAAAAACATGAAAGGCACCACCTTAGTTCTGAGTCTTCTGGTAAGTATCGGTATTTCCGCCCAAGAAAAATCAAAAGGTCCTGTTAATCCCTGGTTATGGAGAAGTGTACCAAGTGGATAATGCCGATTATAAGACAAAGGACTCAGAAGAATTCAAAGCGGTTTTCGATATCATGGATTCTCCAGAATCCCATGAAGAAATCAACCGTAGCATTGAAACGGCTGCCCGATTTTTAAACATGCACGCGCAGAGCGGGGTACCCGTGGAAAATCTAAAAATAGCCCTGGTCTTGCACAACAAAGCCTCTAAGGATGTCATGGACAATGATGCTTATCGAAAGCACTATGGCACCGACAACCCCAACAGGGGCTTGATACAAGCCTTATTGGACGCAGGCGGGCAAGTTATTTTTTGCGGACAATCCTCAAATGCCAGGGGTATCCCAAAAGAAGATCTGATTCCGGGGATACAGCTTTCCCTTTCGGCCATGACGGCGCTGATCCAATTTCAAAACGAAAATTATAAACTGATTAAATTTTAACATTCCAAAAGATGAAACAATACTTCTTTACAGCATTTTTATTGGTGACCTTTTCTTCAACCGCACAGACCCCTAAATTGGATAAGGATTATAATGCCGTGGCCGATAAGGTCATCGAATGGAGACGTGACATCCACCAAAACCCAGAGCTCGGCAATAGAGAGTTCAAAACTGCGGAAAAGATTGCCGATCATTTGAAATCATTGGGCATCGAAGTACAGACAGGGGTGGCCTATACCGGTGTTGTGGGCATTTTAAAAGGAAACAAACCGGGAAAGGTAATCGCGTTGAGAGCAGATATCGATGCACTTCCAGTGACCGAGAGAAACGATTTGCCCTTTAGATCAAAGGTGACCACCGAATTTGCCGGGGAAACCGTTGGGGTGATGCATGCCTGCGGCCACGATACCCATACGGCCATTTTGATGGGTGTTGCGGAAGTCTTATCCAAAAACAAGGATAAGATCAAAGGTACCGTGAAGTTCATCTTTCAACCTTCGGAGGAAGGCGCTCCTGAAGGAGAAGAAGGCGGCGCTGCCTTGATGATCAAGGAAGGGGTGCTCGAAAATCCAAAGGTGGATGCCATTTTCGGATTGCACATCAACTCACAAACCCCTGTTGGGGTCATCCGATACAAGTCGGGCGGCACCATGGCATCCTCTCAAAGGTTTGTCATCAATGTGATGGGAAAACAGACCCATGGTTCACAGCCCTGGGGAGGGGTAGATCCCATTTTGATCAGCGCCAAGATCATCGACGGGCTGCAAACGATCATTAGCCGTGAAACAAAGTTGATAGATGAACCTGCCGTGATTACGGTGGGAAAGATCACTTCTGGCGTGAGGTTCAACATCATTCCGGAAAGTGCGGAAATGATTGGAACGATACGAACGCTCGATTATGACATGCAAAAATTCATCAACCAACGTATGATGGAAATGGTACCTGCCATTGCCAAGGCTTTCAGGGGCGAGGCGACCATCACCATCAATAATGGAACGGCCATCACCTACAACGATCCCGCTTTGGTGACACAAATGCTGCCAACCATGGAGCGGGTAGCCGGCGCTGCAAACGTGCAGACCCAAAAAGCGATAACCGGGGCTGAAGATTTTTCGTTCTTTCAAGAGAAAGTCCCCGGGTTTTATTTCTTCTTGGGTGGAATGGCACCGGGCACTACAGAATCATACCCCCACCATACCCCGGACTTTCTTGATAGACGACAGTGGCCTGCTGCTCGGGGTAAAGACACTGACCGAGATGAGTCTTGATTATTTGACGAAATAAAAAGGGTTCATCGGGTATCGAAAGCCCACATACCTTTGAAGGTTGGCTGAAACGCCATAGTCTTTATGGCTCCAAGGGCAATGCTATTTTGTGGTTGAATAGGTCTTAAAACCGCGTAAACCGGAATAGCCTATGTGGGTAAAACTGGCTTCAAAATGAATTTCCACAAATGCTCGGAAAGCACTATTTTTGCAGTCCATAAAACTTCTGAAATAGATTGACATGAAAACTGAATACCCCATATATCGCATCGCGATAACCATCGGTTCATTCCTTTTGCTCACCTCAGGAATAAATGCACAGAAAAAGAGCGATCTCTTGGAACAAATAGCTTCATTGCAGACCGAACTTCAAAATACCAAGGCCGTGGTTTCCGAAGCCCAAAAGAATGAAAAGATCAGTTTGGCAAAAGCCGAATCTTTTGAAACCCAGGTATTGGAGTTGCAGGATGCTAACGCCACCCTACTCAAGAACCTGAACAGTTTTGCTATGGTGTCCAGCAAAAATTCGGATAACATCAATAAGACGCTGGCCAGTTTGGAAGATCGGGAACGGCAATTAAAATCGATCAAGGATGCCATCGCGAGCAACGACTCAACGGCACTGGTGGTACTCACCAATGCCAAACAGACTTTGGGCGAAAATGTCAAAATCGCAGTGAGCAACGGATCACTGGTCATCTCGGAAAGCCTTGAAACCCTCTTTGGCAATGAAGCAAAATCAGTGGTTACCCCCCAATCGGAGGTTTGGCTAGGAAAGATTGCGGGCATCCTTACTGCCAATCCCAGCATGTCACTTACCGTGGAAGGCTTGAGTATGACTGGAAATCTAGGCTTGGCCACACAACAAGCTTCCTCCGTGGCCGGCGTAATTCAAACGAAATTTGGAATCGACCCAAAACGAATCACCGCTCTGGGAAAGGACGGAAATTTTAAAGAAGGGGTAAATCTAAAAATACATCCCAGTTTTGAGGCCTTTTATTTGATGACCCGGGAAAATATGAAGAACGGCAACAAGGGTTGATCGACAAGCCGGAGGTCTTTATAATTTTTGGGCTATTCTTTCGTTCTAAACCCTATAACCAAATTCCGACACCAATCGGACCAGCTTAAATCAACCAAAAAATGACCGGAGAACAAATTTTTCAATTATTTGCCTATTTACTGCCCGCAGTGGTTACCGGGGCGGTCGCCTTTTACTTTTTTAGATTGCATACCAACAACGAAGAAGGCCGTAGGCGTTTTTTGCTCCACAAAGACACCCAAAAAAATACCCTTCCCATTCGCTTGCAGGCCTATGAACGTATGGCCTTGTTCCTCGAACGGATTGCAATTCCGAGTTTGGTCGTTCGCGTATCCCCGAAATCGGCCGATAAGAATGCCTATGAACAACTATTGATCAAGAGCATTGAAACCGAATTCGATCATAATCTTTCCCAACAGATCTATATGACCGATGAATGTTGGAATATCATCAAAGCGGCGAAGAGCGCCACGATCCAGATGATCCGCAAAGCGGCCATGAGCGAAACCGATTCTGCGGACAAATTGCGACAGGATATCTTGACCGAAACCATGGACAAAACCTCACCTTCGGCAACGGCGCTTTCTTTCGTGAAGAAGGAAATAGGGGATCTTTGGTAGTCTTTTTCTTTTGGTTCGGGTTTTCAGAGCGTTAATGCAAATTAACCCAAAATGGTCCCAAAAAAGTATCGGTGCTATTTCGATTCCGCGATGAGCTGACTCAATTCCACGTTTTTATATTTCGCGAATTGAAAACCGCTCTCCCACCAGGCGGTCATTTTTTCCTTGTCAAAAATCAGGGAATTCGTTGTTAATATGGCAGGCGTGTAATAAAAGTTGATGATTGCATTATTGTGAGCGGCAGCAAACTTCCCGATTCGAATATTCTGGCTTTCTATGCGATCTAGCATGAAGCTGAACATGGTGGTCAGCAGGGAGAAGGCATTTTTTGAAGGCATTCTATTAAACATGGTGGTTTCTGTTTGAAGTATCACCGCATCGATTTCCGTCGCGCCCCGCTTTATGGCTTCCTCAATGGGCACCATGTTTCCGAGACCGCCATCCGCATACTCGCAACCTTCCTTTCGCACCAGGCTCATAAATGGCGTATAATTACAGGAAATCCATATCCATTCACAAAACTCATCATAGCTCCAATCATTGATACTTTTATATTCTACCTGATTCAGCGATAGATTGGAGACCGTGACAACGATTTCCTTTGGCCCGTTTTTTAGAACAATAAATTCTTCCTCGGTCAAGGTTTGCCTGATCAACTTGAGCAGGTTATGGCTCTCCCCAAAGGTTTTACTCCCGTGATAAAAATTTTTGAAAACGTTCCAATGGTTGATCGCAATGCTGTCAACCCCGTGCTTCTTCTGGATGATAAACGGGCAATTGCTGAAAATACTGTCTTGGTTGACCGAGGTATAGATCTCTTTGATTTTTGAAATTTTTTTAAGGGCGAGGTGGGAAATCAACAAACTACCGGTAGAGGTGCCTAAAAACAGGTCGTATCGATGACCCAGCTCCTGCATCAGGTACTCTGCTACCCCACCTGCAAAAGCACCCTTGCTTCCGCCTCCGGATATGACCAATGCCCTCATGGTTGGTTTAATTTGGTTTGAAGATAACGTTTTTCTTCGGGCTTTAGTTTACCGGAAAGGGCAACAATGCGCTGTTTATAAACTTCATCTTCCAACAGTTCATCCAACAATCGTCTGGAAAAATCCCTGAATTGCCATGAATAATGCGAGGTTGCTGCTATCAAATTCAGAAGGGTGGCATCGGTAAATCCGAAGGCTTCCTTCAAAAATTGGAATGCGATCTGGCGTACCTCAAAGGAATATTGGGGGCCTGTATAGCCACATAGTTCATCAAAATAAATTTTGGTGTTGGGCCCATCATAACCGTTGGTCAGAACGGCCAGGGTCAGCCACAATTGACGGACGTTCTTATTGGGCAGGCCGACGATGTTTTTGGTTTGGTCCAAGTATTGTGCCCGTTGTTCGGGGTAAGCTGCCCACAATTGGAAAAGGGCGTTTTCTATGGTCACATAGCTATGATCGTACAAAAGGGATTCAAATTCAGGTTTGGGAAGTTTTGTAGCGTTTCCATGGACTGCCAAGGCCCGTCGCAGTGGAATTTCGTTGGATTTGAAAGCCGATTCGATGATAGCAGGACTTATGATCGAATCATAATGTATCAAGATATATTCCCTAAAATCGACCGAGCGTTCGTTTTCCCAAAATTTCTCAAGATCGATGTTTTGATCGGGGGCCGTTTCCAATGAATCCTGCAACTGAAATAGGGAAATCAATGGGGGTGAATTGGCGATTAAATTCTCGCGTATTGCTTCGATGGGCAAGTCGCTGTTCTCCAACCACTCTAGTTTGAAGCCCGTAAGGTCTTTTGCACTGACTGCTTCCATCACCGACAAAAAATCTGAAACAGTGGCATTCTTAAATCGGTATTGTTCCAAAAATGACCGGATACCCGTCTTAAAGGCCCTATCCCCGATTTGATCCCTTAACATATGCAGTGCCCATGCCCCTTTTTCATAGAAGATCAAACTACTGGCCTTGGGATCGAGGAGGCTTTGCCCCTTTCCCGCCCCGACCAAATTTTGCAGTGTCATGAACGAATCATAGAGATTCCAATAATAATGCTCTTTCCCAAAAAGTTCTTTTTCGGCTAAATAGGCATAATAAGTGGCGAATCCTTCATGAAGCCAATGGTGGTTGGCATCTACTTCGGTAACCAGGTCCCCGAACCATTGATGTGCCAATTCATGGGCATTGACATTGACATAGTTTTTGTCGACGAACGCTATAGAATCAATGACGTAGCTATCGGAGAAGAGGGTGGTTCCGGTATTTTCCATCCCGGCATAGAGAAAATCCTTAACGGGCAGTTGTTTATAGTTTTGCCATGGATAGGCCACGCCGATCTCGCGCTCCAAAAAGTTAAAAATTTCTTGTGAATAACGATAGGTGGGCTCTACCAAATGCCGATCTGTGGGATAATAGTAATTTTCAATGGGGATACCGGAGGCCGATTCCAAGGTCTGCTTTTCATAGGCCCCTATGGCAAAGGCCAGCAGGTAACTGCTCATCGGGTGCTGCATGTCGAACCGCCAGAGCTTACGGCCACCCTGAATATTGGAGGTACCCAATAATTTTCCGTTTGCAACGACCTCATAATTTGGGTCGAAGGCTATGGACATGTCGAACTCGACCTTCTCGTTCATGTCGTCGAAACTCGGCAACCAATGGCTGGTATACTTTCCTTGGCCCTGGGTCCAAACCTGTCCTGATCCGGTAGGGCTTCCGATTATCATTCGTCCTTTCGAGGCCCCGACTGATGGGGTTTCTGGCGACCAATTGACAAAATAGACGGTTTGTTTTGGATGGGCCTGATACGCTAGGTTGAGCACGTACGATTTACCCGCTTTAAAGGGATGGCGTATCGATATCGTTTTTCCCGTATTGGTAAAAGCCACTTTTTTATTTTTGAGGCGCACCGATTCAAAAACCATGTCCTTCGCGTCCAAAAAAATCGAATCGACATCTTTCAAAATAGTTAGGTCGTAGGCAACACTGCCTTTGATGCTTTTCTCCAATGGATCGATGCCAATGTTAATGCTGGCACGGGTAAAATCGACCTTATCTTGGTGCTGGCCGTAAAAAGTGGGATGGCAAAGAATCAATACGATGCCGCAAATGTATTTCATAGGCAATTTTCTGGGAAGCATGCTCCAAATTTACCAATTTAGTTTGTTGCACTTGTATGGCTTTACCCCTAAATTAGTAGAATGAATGCCAATCTGCTCAAGACGCCCATCGTGTATCTAAAAGGGGTAGGCCCCAATCGCGCTGCCAGTTTGCAATCTGAATTGGGCATAGGCACCTATGAAGACCTTCTTTATCTTTTTCCCAACCGCTATATCGATAAGACCCAGTTTTACAAGATTGCACAATTACAGCGGAGCGGTGCCGATGTGCAGCTCATAGGGAAGATCATCCATATGAAGACCATGGAACAGAAAAAGGGGAAACGACTGGTAGCGACTTTCGTTGACGAAACCGGAGAAATGGAGTTGGTTTGGTTTCGCGGGCAGAAGTGGATCAGGGAGCAGCTAAAATTGAACACCCCCTATGTGATTTTCGGGCGCTGCAATTGGTTCAATGGTTCATTTTCCATGCCACATCCCGAAATGGAACTGCTTACCGATTATGAGCAAGGGCTCCAAATCGCGATGCAGCCCATTTATCCTTCCACCGAAAAGCTGGGAAACAAAGGCATCACCAACAGGGTAATCAGCAAATTGATCCAACAGCTGTTTTTGGAAATACAAGGTCGTTTCGCAGAATCGCTCTCTCCCCAATTACTCCATGAATTAAAATTGTTGCCCAAAAACGAAGCGCTGTTCAATATCCATTTTCCAAAAAGCCAGGAATTATTGGCCAAGGCCCAGTTCCGGTTGAAATTCGAGGAATTGTTTTACATACAGATACAATTGATTTCCAAAAAAATGCAACGGAAACTCAAGATCAAAGGGTATAATTTTGATAAGGTCGGCAAGCTGTTCAACGATTTTTATGCAAACCATCTCCCCTTTGAACTTACCGATGCCCAAAAAAGAGTCATCAAAGAAATCAGAGCGGATGTGGGCAGTAATGCCCAAATGAACCGTTTGCTCCAGGGCGACGTAGGTTCGGGCAAGACCATAGTTGCCGTGATGATCATGCTTCTGGCCATCGACAACGGGTTTCAGGCCTGCCTCATGGCACCTACCGAAATTTTGGCCAACCAACATTATGAGGGTATCCATACCCTACTTGAGGGCAGCCAGGTCAAATGTGCCCTATTGACCGGGTCTGTTAAAAAATCGGAGCGAAAGCCCATACACAAAAGTTTGGAGAATGGTGAACTGCAAATTCTCATAGGTACCCATGCCCTTCTGGAAGACAAGGTGCTCTTCCATAATTTGGGCCTGGCCATTGTAGATGAACAACACAGGTTCGGTGTCGCCCAACGATCAAAACTATGGCACAAGAATGAGATACCTCCCCATGTTTTGGTGATGACGGCAACACCCATTCCCAGAACATTGGCCATGAGTTTGTACGGAGATCTTGATATTTCGGTGATAGACGAACTGCCACCGGGGCGAAAGCCCGTTAAAACCGTGCATCGTTATGACAATAACCGATTAAAGGTGTTTCAGTTCCTGAGGGAAGAAATAAAGAAAGGCCGTCAGGTTTATGTGGTCTATCCCCTGATACAGGAATCTGAAGCGCTAGATTATAAGGACCTGATGGACGGTTACGAGAGCATTGTACGTGACTTTCCCCTGCCAGATTATCAGATTTCCATTGTGCACGGCCAAATGAAGCCGGCCGATAAAGCTTACGAAATGGACCGTTTTGTAAAGGGGGAAACCCAGATCATGGTGGCTACCACGGTCATAGAAGTCGGGGTAAACGTACCCAACGCTTCGGTGATGATCATAGAAAGTGCCGAAAGGTTCGGACTCTCACAATTGCACCAATTGCGGGGACGGGTTGGCCGAGGTGCCGATCAAAGTTTCTGCATCTTGATGACCGGACATAAATTGTCTTCAGAAGCCAAAACGAGATTGGAAACCATGGTCCGGACCAATGATGGTTTTGAGATCGCCGAGGTCGACCTACGCCTTCGAGGGCCGGGGGATTTAATGGGCACCCAGCAAAGTGGGGTATTAAACTTGAGAATCGCCGATCTGGTAAAGGACAATGACATCCTTAAAACGGCTCGCCATTATGCCTTAAAGATCCTCAATGAAGACCCTGGCCTTGAGCATATCGATAATCTGGTTCTTCGCCATACCTATACCCAATTGCTCAAACAAAGCAATATTTGGAATTATATCAGCTAAAAAACCAAGCCTGACTTCACCCCGAGCTGTTGCACCTTACGAAATGCTACAGGGTAGCGTCCAGTTCTGCCAACAGTTTTTCAGAATTGGCCTTAACCCCTGCCGGGGGATTGAGCGATAAAGATTTTTTTAAATTCTTGATGGCATTTTTACGATCCCCCATTATCTTATAAGCTTCCCCCAAACTATCGAAAACATTGGCATTTGTCGGATTATTCTTGGCATTGATCTTAAAATATGTCAAAGCCAGGTCATTTTCACCCATATTGAGCAACATATATCCTAAGTTGTTCATTTCATTGGTGTTTGCCATACCGGCCATTTCCGGTATCATGGAAAGGACTTCTGCCTTTTGGCCCATCTTTTGTAATATTTGTGCTTTGATGGCCATGTTATTGAAGGTTTTTGAACTAAAGAATTGCCCTTCCACAGCATTGTTTATCCAAGCCAGGGCTTCTTTCAAATCGCCCCCATTGTTCAAGGAAAAATTGGCCGCCTGTTCCCAGTTCTGTCTTTGAAACCCTGCTTCCCCTTGAAGTTTTTGACGTATATCGTCGAGTACAATGGCACCGACGTCGAACGCTATTCGAAAAGGAATCTGTTTTTTCTCCCAGTTCAGTGCTACGGTAGCTCCGTTGGAATCCATCTCTGGGAAATCATAGGTCAAAAACTCTGTATGGGGTATCGTCTTTGTATCCACTTCCACGCGTAGGGCATCTTCCGATGGTTCATAGAAATAACTGCCCCAAGCCGTATAATTCCGGGAAAATATGATCACGGCCTTACCATTTTCCTCGATGATCATGTGGAGTCCGTACTTGCCTGCTGCTAGATCTTGGCCCTCAATCTTTGCGTCATCACTAAACTCGATCACCGTATTCTCATCGGCACCGGCCCTCCAGGGAGAACTTGTTGCAGTGCCGAAACCCAGGTTGTTCATACCATAAGGAACCAATTTTCCCCATATTTCGCGATGGTTCGCCGCAGGTCTTGAATATTCTATCGAAATCTCGGAAATCCCGATTTGTTGCGATACCATGGCCCTTTGGCTATTTCGAGGCAAATCGAGTTGGGCATAGGTCAATGGTATTCCTAAAAAAAAGAGGCCAATACTTAATTTCTTGGCCATCAAAGTAATAGTTCGTGTCATCTGATTGTTTCTAGTGATTAGGATTAATTGTTGTTTTCACTAAAGGTATCTATAGTTCCCATCCCATTGCGTTAGATTTATGTTAAACCCAGATGGGCATATGTTAAAGAAATGGCTTCTCCAATACCTTTTGAACATCGTAATTTTCATCATAGATACTTTCGAAAAACCACTTCTTTTGGTAGCTTTGTAAGCTTAGAACATTTTGATTATGGGAGTGAAAAAAACATTGTTTGACAAGGTATGGGATTCGCATGTGGTGCATCATATCGAAAACGGTCCCGACGTATTGTTCATCGATCGTCATATGGTGCACGAAGTAACGAGTCCCGTCGCCTTTTTGGGCATAAAGACCAGGGGCATTTCGGTAATGTATCCCGAAAAGACTTTTGCAACCGCGGATCATAATACCCCGACCATCAACCAGCATCTACCGGTGGCCGATCCCCTTTCTGCAAATCAATTGAAGGCGCTGGAGGAGAATTCCAAAAAATATGGTATTTCCTATTGGGGACTGGGGCATGAAAAAAATGGAATCGTACATGTCGTTGGCCCTGAATATGGTATTACCCAACCCGGAGCGACCATTGTATGCGGTGACTCCCATACGTCGACGCACGGCGCATTTGGAGCCATTGCCTTTGGTATCGGCACTTCGGAGGTAGAGATGGTCTTGGCCACCCAATGCATCATGCAAACCAAACCCAAAAGCATGCGCATCAATGTGGAAGGAACCCTCGGTTGGGGGGTCACTCCCAAAGATGTGGCACTATATATCATTTCCCAACTCACCACCTCGGGTGCGACGGGCTATTTCGTTGAATATGCCGGCGAGGTTTTTCGCAATATGAGCATGGAAGGCCGGATGACCGTGTGCAATCTGAGCATTGAAATGGGTGCTCGAGGTGGCATGATCGCCCCCGATCAAAAAACAATCGAATATGTGAAGGGCCGGGAATTTACCCCAAAAGGAGAGGCTTGGGATAAGGCAATGGCCTATTGGAAATCCTTACCGACCGATGAAGGTGCGACGTTCGACAAAGAAATCACCTTCGACGCCCGCAACATCGAACCGATGATCACCTATGGGACCAATCCTGGGATGGGAATCGGTATTTCAAACGGCATCCCCAGGGCAGAAACCCTCGAGGGTGGGGTGGCTACCTACAAAAAATCGCTGGAGTATATGGACTTTCAGGAGGGCGACAATATGATGGGCAAAAAAATCGATTTTGTTTTTCTTGGAAGTTGTACCAATGGCCGAATAGAGGACTTTAGGGCCTTTGCCTCCATCGTGAAGGGCAGAAAAAAAGCCGCCAACGTAACCGCTTGGCTGGTGCCCGGTTCCCACAAAGTGGAAGCGGCCATAAAGGCCGAAGGCCTACTTAAAGTATTGAACGAAGCTGGCTTCGAGCTCAGGGAACCTGGCTGTTCGGCATGTCTTGCCATGAACGATGATAAAATACCGGCTGGCAAATATGCAGTGAGTACCAGCAACCGAAATTTTGAAGGTAGGCAAGGACCAGGTGCGAGGACCCTTCTGGCAAGTCCGCTGGTAGCAGCCGCAGCCGCGGTAACAGGAAAAGTGACCGATCCACGTACCCTGATGATGCAGGAAACTGCTTAATTATTGATTGATACCCAAAAAAATGGCATACGATAAATTCAACATACTCACCAGTTCGGCTGTACCGCTTCCCATAGAGAATGTGGACACTGACCAAATCATCCCGGCCCGATTTCTCAAGGCAACGGAAAGAATAGGGTTCGGAGACAATCTTTTTCGGGATTGGCGCTATAACCAAGACAACACGCCCAAGGAGAATTTTATTTTAAACAACCCTATTTATAGTGGGAAGATATTGGTGGGCGGCAAAAATTTTGGTTCCGGCTCTTCCCGGGAGCATGCGGCTTGGGCCGTATACGACTACGGGTTCAGATGTGTCGTATCGAGCTTCTTTGCGGATATCTTTAGAAATAATTGTCTCAATATCGGGGTTTTGCCGGTGCAAGTGAGTCCCGAATTTTTGGAAAAGATTTTCAGGGCGATCGAGTCAGATGCCAAGACGCAATTGGAGGTCAACCTTCCAAAACAGACCATCACCATTTTGGCCACGGGGGAACAGGAAAGTTTTGATATCAATGTATATAAAAAATCGAACATGCTGAATGGTTTCGATGATATCGATTATTTGTTGAACATCAAGGAAAATATTAGGGAGTTTGCCCAGCATCGACCCCTTTAATAAAAAACAAGGTCTTTTTATATCAAAAACCCAAGAATCTGGGGCGCCCTTAAAATGAAAAAAAGAAAGTTGGAAATAATGGATACCACCTTGAGGGACGGGGAACAAACGTCCGGGGTGTCCTTTTCCGTTTCCGAAAAACTGACCTTGGCCAAACTGCTGCTCGAGGAATTAAAGGTAGATCGTATTGAAGTGGCTTCTGCAAGGGTTTCAGATGGAGAATTGAAAGCGGTGCAACAAATCACCGAATGGGCAAAAAATGAAGGCTGCTTGAACCGGATAGAGGTTTTGACCTTTGTTGACGGCGGCGTCTCCATCGATTGGATGCTGAAAGCTGGCGCAAAAGTCCAAAACCTGTTGACCAAAGGCTCTTTGAACCACCTGACCCACCAACTTAAAAAAACACCTGAACAACATTTTAAAGAAATTGCGGAAGCCGTAAATCTTGCTCAAAAACACGGTATCGAAACCAATGTTTATTTGGAGGACTGGAGCAACGGCATGAGGAATTCCAAAGCATACGTCTTTCAATTTCTCGATTTTCTGGTCACCCTACCTTTGAAGCGTATCTTGTTGCCCGACACCCTGGGAATATTGACCCATACGGAGACAGCGACATATTTATCTGAAATTATCAAGAAGTATCCGGGGGTTCATTTTGATTTTCATGGACACAACGATTATGATCTGAGTGTCGCCAATGTCATGGAGGCCGTAAAAGCAGGTTGTCACGGCCTACACCTTACCGTGAACGGGATGGGCGAAAGGGCCGGAAATGCCCCTTTGGCCAGTGCGGTCGCGGTCATCAAGGACTTTCTCCCGGAAGTCCAGATTTCGATCAATGAATCTTCCCTTTACAAAGTCAGTAAACTGGTTTCCGCCTTCACCGGTTTTGGTATTCCCGCCAACAAGCCCATCGTCGGGGATAATGTCTTTACCCAAACAGCAGGAATCCACGCCGACGGGGACAGCAAGAAAAACCTTTATTTCAACGATCTGTTGCCGGAACGGTTTGGCAGAAAGCGCAAGTATGCCCTTGGAAAAACTTCGGGCAAGGCAAACATCCAAAAAAACCTGCAGGATCTGGGCCTTACCTTGAATGATGAGGAAATAAAAAAAGTCACGCAGCGTATCATTGAACTGGGCGACAAAAAAGAACGGGTCACCAAGGAGGATCTGCCCTATATCATTTCTGATGTCTTGGATAACGATATCCTGCAAAGAAAAGTGATCATCAAGTCATATGTGCTTACCCATGCCATGGGATTGAGCCCATCAACAACCGTTGCACTCGAAATAAATGGGGAATTGCTTGAAGCCCATGCCCAAGGCGATGGGCAGTACGACGCCTTTATGAATGCATTGCGCAAGGTGTACCATGCCAAAAAAATGCCGCTCCCAACCTTGGTCGACTATGCCGTCAGGATACCACCAGGGAGCAATTCCGATGCTTTGTGCGAAACCATCATCACCTGGGACAACAACGGAAAAGAATTCATATCGCGCGGTCTCGACTCAGATCAAACCGTCTCCGCAATCAAGGCCACTGAGAAAATGTTGAATATCATTTAATTGCTTACGGCCGGGAACAGCTATTTTATATACCAATAAAAAAACCAATCAACAGCATCAAAACATCAGCATGAAATTAAACATAGCACTATTAGCAGGGGACGGCATAGGTCCTGAAGTCATTGACCAAGCAGTAAAAGTCTGCAATGCGGTCGCCAAAAAGTTCAACCACCAAATCACCTGGAAACCAGCGCTTACCGGCGCAGCGGCGATCGATGCGGTCGGAGATCCCTATCCCGATGAAACCCATGAAATCTGTGCCAATGCCGATGCGGTATTGTTCGGTGCCATTGGGCACCCCAGATTCGATAACGACCCTTCGGCAAAGGTGCGCCCTGAACAAGGCTTGTTGAAGATGCGTCAAAAATTGGGTCTCTTCGCCAATGTAAGGCCCACCTTTACCTTTCCCTCATTGATCGACAAATCCCCCTTGAAGCGGGAACGAATAGAAGGTACCGATCTGATTATTCTAAGGGAATTGACGGGAGGGGTCTATTTTGGCGAAAGGGGAAGAAAAGACAATGGCAATACGGCCTATGATACCATGATCTATACCCGGTCCGAAATTCAGCGGTTGGCCAAAAAAGGTTTCGAAATGGCCATGGGGCGATCAAAAAAGCTCTGTTGTGTTGACAAGGCCAACGTACTCGAATCCTCGCGTTTATGGCGGGAGACGGTGCAGGCCATGGAAAAGGACTATCCGGAAGTGACCGTATCCTATGAATTCGTGGATGCCACTGCCATGCGTTTGGTACAATGGCCCAAAGCCTACGACGTGATCATCACAGAAAATCTTTTTGGCGATATTTTGACCGATGAGGCCTCGGTAATATCGGGCTCCATGGGCTTGATGCCTTCCTCTTCGGTGGGCAGCAAGGTATCGCTCTATGAACCCATTCACGGTTCTTATCCGCAGGCGGCGGGGAAAAATATCGCAAACCCCTTGGCCACGGTGCTATCCGCGGCCATGCTCTTTGAAGATTTTGGGCTTGCCGATGAGGCTGAAGCCATTCGAAACGTGGTCAACAAATCACTTGCCGAAGGCTTAGTGACCGAAGACCTGGCAGATGGGGGCAAATCCTATAAAACCTCTGAGGTCGGGGATTGGTTGGCGAACCATATCTGATCTAACCTAGTTATGGCTGACGCTTTGATGCCGATGACATTCCAAAATTCCAGAGGCCGTCCGATTATGAATTGAATGCCATTTTTCGACGGTGGCTTCGTTCTCTCTGATTTCTGTATACCATTATGGAAACGGCAATGGCCACACCGGTTGCTGCCAGTACCGCCCCGACCAGACTCGAATAGATAAAGCCATATCCAAAGGCGATCGGTAACCCGGCCAAATAGGCCCCTGTGGCGTTCCCCATATTGAAGGCGCTTTGGTTCATGGAAGAACCCAGCATCTCAGAACCTTTTGAGGTATTGATGATCGCCATTTGAATGGGGGTGGCCACGGTAAAAGATGCGGTTCCGATCAAAAAAGTGAGTGCCAATACCGCATAGGGATGAAAAGCGAACATCGTATTGAGCAATAACAGTACCACCATTATGGAAAGACTAATGGCCACTGCCCTGAGCGGCGCGAACCACTCCGCCATTTTTGCCCCTAAAAAGTTGCCGACCACCATACCCAAACCCGCAAGGATCATGGCATAGCCTACCATATTTTGACCCCAACCGGCCACATCGGTCATCAAAGGCGCAATATAACTGTACCAAGCAAAAAATCCTCCGGTACCTATGGTCGTAAGCAAAATCAAAGCCCAAAGCTCCTTGTTTTTTAGGCCTTTCTGTTCCGAAACATGAAAGGCAGGCGGTAGTTGTGCCATTTTTGGCATCCAAGCAGATATACCCGACATGGCCATCAGCCCTACCAATCCGACCATAAAGAATGAAAAGCTCCAATCGAAATGATGGCCGATATAGGTGCCCACAGGCACCCCTATCACATTGGCCACAGTAAGGCCTGAGAACATCACGGCCATGGCTTGTGCAGCTTTGCCCTCCTTGGCCAAACGCCCAGCGACCACAGCGCCTATTCCAAAAAATGCGCCGTGCGGCAGACCCGATAGGAAACGGAACGCCAATAACCAACCGTAACTGTTCGCGAAACCGGAAAGGGTATTGAAAACCGTGAACCACAACATCAAGATCAAAAGCATTTTATTGGAATCCATTCGATTCCCCAATTTGGTGAGCAAAGGTGCCCCAAGGACCACGCCGAGCGCATAGGCAGCGATAAAGTGCCCGGCCTGGGGAATGGAAATATGCAGTCCTGCAGCCACATCGGGAAGAATCCCCATGATCACGAACTCGGTGAGCCCTATCCCAAAACCTCCGATAGCCAACGCCAAAAGGGCTTTATTGTTTGCATTTTTTAATTTCATACCGTTAAATTTACCTTTGGAGGATACTTCCCAGCCGTTCACTCCGACCTAAACAGAAGTCTTCCCTAAGATTTTCGGTACAAAATTATAGCACATATTGATGGGAATGCTATACGGGATTATCACATTTCTATGCAATATTACCCCGCACGGCAATAAAGAACCTTATTTAATGACAATTTAGCACAATCCGTAGCAAGAATCGGAAGTTCAGGCCTATAAGATATAGTCGGTACTCACAAAATTCGACAGTTTCGTTTCCAACAAACGGCGAATCGCTTCATTGTTCAGGTTGTTGTCTTTAAATGCTACAAAGGTGCGGATAGAGAATGATCTTAAGGCGTCATGGACGCTTAAAGTGGCCTGGGCTGAATCTTTTCTGCCCGTAAACGGATAAACATCCGGTCCGCGTTGACATGAACTGTTCAAATTGACCCTACAGACCAGGTTTACCAAGGTATCGATCAATGGGGCCAGGGTGTATACATCGGTCCCAAAGAGGCTCACTTGTTGCCCATAATTGCTTTCAGCCATATCATCCAAGGGTTGTTCGATATCGTTGAAAGACAAAACAGGGATGACAGGTCCGAATTGTTCTTCTTGGTAGACCCTCATATCCTTGGTCACCGGATACAAAACTGCCGGCCAGATGTAGTTATCGAAATGCCGACCTCCTTTTTTGTTGATTATCTTAGCTCCTTTGGCAAGGGCATCATCGATCAATTCCTGAATATAGGCCGACTTATCGGGTTCGGGCAAAGGGGTCAGTTTTACGCCCGCTTCCCAAGGATTTCCAAATTTAAGCGCATCTACCGCCGTGGTAAATTGTGAAAGGAATTTATCCTTGATATCTTCATGAACGTAAACCACCTTTAGAGCGGTACACCGCTGGCCATTAAAAGACAGCGTGCCGGAAATTACTTCATCGATCGTGAGCGATAGATCGGCGTCTGGGAGGATAATGGCCGGGTTTTTTGCTTCCAATCCCAATACCAACCGCAACCGGTTGCTTTTTGGGTGCTGGTTCTGTAGGGCGTTGGCAGATTTGCTGTTGCCGATCAACGCCAATACATCGACCTTCCCGGTTTTCATAATGGGTGCCGCCACTGCCCTACCCCTACCGAACAAAATATTGATCACCCCTTTGGGGAAAGAATTTCGAAAAGCTTCCAACAAGGGCGTAATCAGCAAGACACCATGTTTGGCCGGTTTAAAAATGGCGGTATTTCCCATGATGATGGCCGGTATCAGCAGCGCAAACGTCTCGTTCAAGGGATAATTGTAAGGTCCCAAACAAAGCACCACTCCTAGCGGACCGCGTTTGATGTGCGCATATACCCCTTCATGCTTTTGAAATTTGGCCGAATTGCGATCCAACTGCTTATAATCTTCGATGGTATCATAAATATAGGCCACTGTGCGATCGAATTCCTTTTCGGAATCTGGAAGTGATTTGCCGATTTCCCACATGAGCAAGGTCACGATGTCATCTCTTTTCGTCTTCATTTGCACCACGAACTTCTCCATACATTCGATCCGATCCTTCACATGCATGGTCGGCCAGACCCCTTTGCCCTGGTCATAGGCGGCCAATGCCGCCTCGAGGGCATCCAAGGCTTCCGTTTCGCCCATATCGGGAGTGCTTCCCAACAAGGTAGGGGCATAATCGGCAGTAGAGGAAATACTGGAAAAGACTTCTGTTGATTTTCCGCTCCATACTTTGAGTTCCCCATTGACCAAATAGGCCTTTTGGTGAATTGGTGCGTTTATCTGAAATTCTTTAGGAATATTGATCTTTTTATTGCTCATGGATTTTGATGTATTTCTTCGGAATCACCTTATCAATTTCCGAACGGTTCCGGTATAGCTATACGATAGGTTTCATCGCAGTCATGGAAGCACGTAGCCTTGCCCCAACAATTTCTACAGGATGTTCCCGTAATTTTTTGTTTACGGCAATCAATTTTGCATTATCCACGCCATTGCCCTTGCCTTCCCCAAAATGTTTTCCTATCACGTCGGTATCGATTTTCTTCATAAAATCGCCTAATAAGGGTTTACAGGCATGATCGAAGAGGTAACAGCCATATTCGGCAGTGTCGGAAATGACACGGTTCATCTCGAACAACTTCTTTCTCGCTATGGTATTTGCGATCAAGGGCGTTTCGTGCAAGGACTCGTAATAGGCCGATTCCCCGATAATGCCCGATTCGGTCATTGATTCATAGGCCAGCTCTACCCCTGCCCTTACAAAAGCGACCATCAGTACCCCGTGATCGTAATATTGCTGCTCGGAAATGTTTTGCTTTCCAGCGGGTGTTTTTTCAAAAGCGGTTTCCCCGGTCTGTGCCCTCCAGGTCAAGAGGTTTTTGTCATCATTGGCCCAGTCTTCCATCATGGTCTTGGAAAAATGGCCACTCATGATATCGTCCATATGCTTGTGAAAAAGCGGTCGCATGATCTGTTTTAATTCCTCCGACAGTTCAAAAGCCTTGATCTTGGCAGGATTGGACAAACGGTCCATCATATTGGTGATGCCACCATATTTCAAGCCTTCGGTAACAGTTTCCCATCCATATTGGATCAGTTTGGAGGCGAAACCGGGTTCGATTCCCTTCTCTATCATTTTATTGAAACACAAAATAGAACCGGTTTGGAGCAAGCCACACAAAATGGTCTGTTCGCCCATGAGATCCGATTTTACCTCTGCGACAAAGGAAGATTCCAAAACACCTGCCCTGTTACCTCCCGTAGCCACGGCATAGGCCTTGGCCTGTTCCAGACCTTTGCCCTGGGGATCGTTGTTCGGATGCACCGCAATCAAGGTGGGAACACCAAAACCCCTTTTGTATTCTTCACGCACTTCAGAACCTGGGCATTTGGGCGCAACCATGATCACCGTGATATCTTTCCGAATCTGCATGCCTTCCTCAACGATATTGAAGCCGTGGGAGTACGACAAGGTGGCCCCCTTTTTCATCAATGGCATAATGGCCTTGATCACACTGGTATGCTGTTTATCCGGGGTAAGGTTGATGACAAGATCGGCCGCAGGGATGAGGGTTTCATAAGTGGCTACCTTGAAACCGTTTTCAGTGGCATTCACATAGGAAGCACGCTTTTCCTTGATCGCGGCCTCCCTTAAAGTATAGGAAATATCCAAACCTGAATCCCTCATGTTCAACCCTTGGTTCAGACCTTGTGCCCCACAGCCCACGATTACTATTTTTTTTCCTTTTAAAGCTTTCACACCATCAGAAAATTCGTGGGATTGCATAAACCTGCATTTTCCCAGCTGTTGCAATTGGTCCCTTAACGATAGTGTATTGAAATAATTTGTCATTGTGTTCTATTGATTTGATTATTGATGTATCGGTTATTCTTCAAATTCATTCAGGAGTGCCGAGATCTGCATTTCTTCCTTGGAAACCGCAATGCGTCCCGAACGTACAAACTGCATGATGCCAAAGGGCTTCAACTGTTCGTACATATCATCGATCTCGTGCCGCCTACCCGTTTTTGCCAAAACAAAGAACGCGCGGGAAACGGTAACGATCTGGGAATTGTTTTCTTTGATGATGTTCTGTATTTGCCTCTCGTCGAACAAGAGGTTGGAAGCGATCTTAAACAAAGCGGATTCTTGATAGATCGTCTCCTCATCGGTATGGTAAAAGGCTTTGATCACTTCGACCTGCTTTTCTATTTGCCCGACGATATTGTGTACCCAGGTTTCGGTCGTATTCACCACAATCGTAAACTTTGAAACCTCGTCGATTTCAGACTTGGAGACGTTGAGGCTTTCGATATTGATATGCCTTTTTAGGAATATCCCGGAAATCCTGTTCAGCAGCCCCACATTGTTTTCTGAATACACAGAAATGGTAAACCATTGTTTTTCCATACATACTTGTTATTCGTTTCTATACTGGTCAGGTCTACTGATTACCGACCTTTGAGAAGGTTTTCGAATGGTTAATAACTTGAACTCCAATTTTCGGGGCTGCACCAAAGGTGGACCGTAAAACTCCACCGTAGCCTTAAATACATACTTCCCCACTTTTTGAACCTAAAACATTTTATTTCAATCGGATATCGGACACAGAAGCCCCGGAGGGGATCATTGGAAACACGTTGTCTTCTTGTTCTACCTTTACCTCTAGAAAATAAGGTTTTTTAGAGGCCATCATTTCCTGTACGGTCGCTTTCAAATCTTTTCGTTCGGTCACCCTTTTGGCCTCAATGTGATATCCCTCCGCTATTTTGACAAAATCGGGATTCACCATTACCGTAGAGGCGTACCTACTTTCAAAAAAAAGTTCTTGCCATTGACGCACCATCCCGAGGTGGTCGTTGTTCAAAACAACGATTTTTACCGGCACATTGTGTTGAAAGATGACCCCCAATTCCTGTATGGTCATCTGATAGCCGCCGTCACCGATGATGGCAACCACTTCCCTATCCATTGCGCCCATCTTAGCCCCAATTGCAGCAGGCAAGGCAAACCCCATCGTACCCAAGCCGCCTGAGGTGACATTGCTTTTCGATTGGTTGAACTTCGCATATCGGCAGGCGATCATTTGGTGTTGCCCCACATCGCTGACGATGATGGCCTTATTATTCGATGCCAAATTGATTTCTTCGATCACTTCCCCCATAGTCAGCCCCTTTTTTGTGGGATGGATGTCGTTTTTGATGACCGCATCGAATTCGATTTGATACTTTTCCTTGAATTTATTGTGCCAGCTCTCATGTTTGTTCGGCTTGATCAGCGGGAGGAGCAGGCCTAAGGTCTCTTTGGAATTCCCCAAAACAGCTATGTCGGCCTTGACATTTTTATTGATTTCAGCGGGATCGATCTCGAAATGGATCACTTTTGCCTGTTTGGCATAGGTATCGAGGCTTCCTGTGACCCTATCGTCGAATCGCATCCCGATCGCGATCAACAGATCGCATTCATTGGTAAGTACATTGGGGCCATAATTTCCGTGCATTCCCACCATTCCCACATTCAAAGGATGGTTTGTGTCCATCGCAGAAAGGCCCAAAATTGTCCAAGCGGCCGGAATGCCCGCTTTTTCCACCAATGCTTTGAGTTCGTTTTCGGCTTGGCCCAAAATCACGCCTTGTCCATAAACGATATAAGGGCGTTTGGCATTGTTGATAAGGGCAGCGGCAGCCTCTATGGACTTTACATCGGGTTTCGGATTTGGATTATAGCTTCGTACGCCATTGCAGGGTTCATAACTGAATTCCAATGAATCGAACTGGGCATTTTTGGTAATATCGATCAATACGGGTCCGGGACGTCCGGAGCGTGCGATATAGAATGCCTTGGCCATTATTTTTGGGATTTCCGAGGCTTTGGTGATCTGGTAGTTCCATTTGGTAACCGGGGTCGAAATTCCAATGATATCGGTTTCTTGAAAAGCATCAGAACCCAATAGGTGCCGGGGTACCTGTCCAGTGATACATACGATTGGCGTGGAATCGATTTGGGCATCTGCCAACCCGGTCACCAGATTTGTGGCGCCTGGGCCGGAGGTGGCCATGGCCACGCCCACCTTACCGGTGACCCTGGCATAACCTTGGGCCGCGTGGGTAGCACCTTGTTCATGCCGTGTAAGAATATGCGTGAGCTTATCCTGGAACTTATACAATTCATCATAAACGGGCATGATCGCCCCACCGGGATAGCCATACAACAAATCAACGCCCTCCGCCAATAAACAATGGATGACCGCTTCAGCGCCGCTAATGGTCATTTTGGTCTTTTTGGCATTGGCTTTTTTTCTTTCTTTCAATGTTTCCATAATTATTGCTCCTCTTGCCGATGCCTCATTTGCCAAGAGACTAACGTACAGCGGCGTTTTTGAATATTTTTTTAGAACTCGTCGGTAACACAACCTTGTGAGGCCGAGGATACCGTTTTGGCATATTTATAAAGGCTTCCTTTATTCACCTTTAATGGCGGTTGAATCCAAGCTGCCCTTCTTTTTTCAATTTCAGTGGTGGATAGATCCACCGAGATGGTATTTTTTACGGCATCAATGGTGATGATGTCACCATCTTTCAGCAGACCAATGGTGCCGCCTTCCTGTGCCTCTGGGGAGACGTGGCCGACAACAAAACCATGGGTACCTCCGGAAAATCTTCCATCGGTAATCAAAGCCACATCCTTCCCAAGGCCTGCACCCATAATGGCCGAGGTAGGCTTCAACATTTCCGGCATTCCAGGTCCGCCTTTCGGACCTTCATATCGTATGACCACTACGTCGCCTTTTTTAACCTTCCCCGCGCCTATGCCCTCGTTGGCTTTGAACTCGCCTTCAAATACCTTGGCAGGACCTGAAAAGTGGTAACCTTCCTTTCCGGTTATCTTGGCCACTGCACCTTCTTCTGCCAGGTTTCCGTAAAGGATTCTTAAATGTCCGGTGGCTTTTATGGGATCGCTCAACGGTTTTATCACCTGCTGACCTTTTTTCAGTCCGGGTAAATCCTTCAAATTTTCGGTCCATGTTTTTCCTGTGACGGTTAAACATTCGCCATGAAGCATACCATTATCGAGCATAAATTTCAAAACGGCAGGGGTTCCGCCAACGCGATGCAGATCTTCCATCAGGTATTTACCACTTGGTTTTAAGTCGGCCAAAAATGGTGTATTGTCGCTGATCTTCTGAAAATCGTCCAGGTCAAATTTGATTTCGGCTGCTTTGGCAATGGCCAAAAAGTGAAGTACTGCATTGGTCGAACCTCCCAAGAGCGTCAGCAGGCGAACCGCATTTTCAAATGATTTTCTGGTGATGATGTCGCTCGGTTTGATATCGTTTTCCAACAGGTGTCGCAAAGCTTTGCCCGAGTTTTGGCTATCCTCTTGTTTTTCCTTTCCCGTTGCCGGATTGGAGGAGTTGTACGGCATGGCCATTCCAAGTGCTTCGATGGCCGAGGCCATCGTATTGGCCGTATACATACCTCCACAAGCACCCGCACCCGGACAGGCATTTTTGATCACGCCTTTAAAGTCGGTCTCACTCATAGTCCCGGCGACTTTTTCACCCCAGGCTTCAAAGGCGGAAACCATATCCAATTTTTTATCTTTATAGCATCCCGAAGCAATGGTACCACCATACACCATTACCGAAGGACGATTCAAACGTATCATGGCCATCAAAGCACCGGGCATATTTTTATCACATCCCACCACTGTAACCAAACCGTCGTAGTTCATTGCCTGAACCACCGTTTCCATTGAATCGGCAATGATGTCCCGTGAAGGTAGCGAATAGCGCATCCCAGGGGTGCCCATTGAAATCCCGTCACTAACCCCAATGGTGTTGAACACCAGACCGACCAATCCGGTGGAGTTGATTCCTTTTTTAACCTGTAGTGCCAAATCGTTCAAGTGCATGTTACAAGGATTTCCCTCGTAACCCGTACTACCTATTCCAATAAGGGGCTTCCGCATATCTTCCTCGGTCAGCCCTATGGCATACAACATCATCGCTTAGATGAAATTCTTCGGAACCCTGTCGCTGGAAAACAACGGCGGCTTTGCCTCCGTGCGGACACGTCCCAACCAAGCTCGACCTCAAAAAAGGCGACAGTCTGATCGTCAAAGTTCGTGGAGATGGACGTGATTATTCGCTGAATCTGTATGTTCCTAGACGGCTGATTGCCTTCTCGTATCGAGCCTCATTCCAGACCAAGAAGGACGAATGGATTGAGGTCAGCGTTCCGCTTGCGAAGTTCGTGGCAACATCGTTTGGACGAGTCGTACAGAATCAGGCACTTGATCCCGGCGAAGTGAATGGACTTGGGATTCTGTTGGGCGACAAGAAGGCTGGCCCCTTCAAGTTTAGAGGTCGAGTCGATCAAGGTCACTGCTGGTACGGATGTCGGTGCTGCGATGAAAGTCCAGCGTGACATCGCCTACGTTGAGAATGGACACGAGCGGCAAAAGCTCGACGTTTACGCTCCAACCGAGGGCAAAGACCATCCCATGATCGTTTGGATTCATGGTGGTGGTTGGCGACGGGGTGACAAGTCTGCCGGTGCAACGGAAGCCACAAGCATTCGTCGATAAGGGCTTCGTTTTCGTGTCGGTCAACTACCGATTCGTTCCCGACGTGACGGTCAACGAAATGACCGGCGACATCGCCAAGGCGATCAAGTGGGTCCACGATCATGCCGGTGACTACGGCGGTGATCCGAAGACGATCTTCGTTGCTGGTCACTCGGCAGGGGCGCATCTGGCTGCCTTGGTCTGCACCGACGAGAGCTACTTGAAAGCCGAAGGCTTGTCGCTCTCGAACATCAAGGGCTGCATTCCCGTCGATACCGCCGTCTACGACATTGCGAACGCAGATCAATGGTCGTGGCCAATTGCGAGCGGAGCTTTACACGGCGGCTTTCGGTGAGGACGAGAAGGGACAGAAGGAACTTTCTCCGATCACGCATGTCGCCAAGGACAAGGGCATACCGGCGTTCTGCATCCTGCACGTCGCATCCCGACCAGATTCAACGGAGCAGTCGCAGGCGTTTGCGAAGGCTCTGCTGAGCGCTGGTGATCGATGCCACGGTCGTACCGGGCGAAGACAAAACTCATGGCACCATCAACTTCGGAACTTGGGCTTGCCGGATGACAAGCCGACGAAGGCGCTGTACGAGTTTCTTCGACCGGGTGTTGAAACCTCGCACGCTCGACGATTTCAAAGCCAAGCTGGACAAGACTTCACACCGGTTAAAGCCGAGGCCATATTTGGCAAACCGGATCGCAATATCGGCAGTGGACTCATCATTTACGAGTATGGACTTTCTGACGGAACGAAAATGTGGCTCGGCTTTCCAGGCTACAACAAGATCACGTATGCCAAGCACGTCAAGCAAGACGCGACGACGCAAGACCTGCCGTTGAAGTAACCAAGGTTGAACACCCATCGACGGCCCACATCGCACTCCGAATCGCCTGAACCAGGAACACGTTCCGCCCTCGGGCCGATTGTTTTGGCTGCCGCCGACTGTTTCTGGACGCCAAGGTGGCGCATACCGTCTGCAAGGCTCGCGGCACCCAGAATGACCCTGACAATGGACACCTGTTCTCCGGCCAGTAGGCGGACGCGGTTCCGCGAGAGGTTGCGACGCAGGGCAACGTCGGACCAGTTCGGCAACGAGCGGACCAGTTCGCCGACGCAAGAAGAAACGCCCAAGCCACTGGGATTTAGGGACTTAGGCAACTCCGTGCGAGCTGCTTGCGACTGGCAGCGAGAGTGCCCCTCCAGAACTCGAACCTTTCACCTACGGAGAAGGCGAGCGAATAGGTCTCAAAATGCCCCGGCGCCGCCCAAAACGGACCGCTACGGTTGCTCCATAGAAGGCCCTCTCGGCTCAGCCCTTCGGCGGGCTGCACGTCAATCACATGGCGTCCGCCTGCTTCTGGACCATGTCGAGGCTAACGGAACGTTCATCGTTCATCTGGCGAAGATCGCCGCCGAGCGGCGGACCGGAACCAAGACGGACCGGAACCCGGACCGGAACCAAGACAGGCTGTTTCGGAGAAGAAGATCGAAAGTCTTGGCAGACCGGAACCAAGACAGGCTGTTTCGGAGAAGAAGATCGAAAGTCTGGGCAGACCGGAACCAAGACAGGCTGTTTCGGAGAAGCGAACGCGGAACCAAGACAGGCTGTTTCGGAGAAGAAGATCGAAAGTCTGGGAAGACCGGAACGAGTCAGGCTGTTTCGGAGAAGAAGATCGAAAGTCTGGGTGAGCTGCCGAATTCAGGGAGAGCCAGTAAGATGGGAACCAAGACAGGCTGTTTCGGAGAAGAAGATCGAAAGTCTGGGTGAGCTGCCGAATTCAGGGAGAGCCAGTTGTGTCGCCCGCGGCGAAGGCCGCCTGACAGGCGGCGAGGCGGAACCGAATGCGGGTTGCCGGGCCGCAAGACGGGCGCCTACCGCCCACCTCCCCCGAGGCTTGGGAGGCGATGAGTTGCACCGACCGGAGCGACGTCAGCCAAAGCCAGCTTGGCGATTGGCGACGTGATGGTGTCGCTGACCTGCCAGCCCGCGTCGCGTTCGTAGGCGTCCAGCGGA
>CAVQAW010000007.1:0-517320 GCA_963710535.1 uncultured Flavobacteriaceae bacterium | reverse complement strand
GAACCCGAAAATACGATCACCGCACTTTTTTCGGATGCGGACAACATTTTATGGATCACCACCCGAAATGGCATTTATAAATACGACCCCGAGCAGGCTTCGCTGAAGACCGTCATGGAATACCGTGAGTCCCGTACCGAACTTTGGAACAACTTGAACCGGATCTTACCGGATTCCGGACGGGAACGTTTGGGTCGGCAACAATTTTCGAGGCATGTTGAAATTCGATGGTATTTCCGATCGCTATGAAGAAATCACCATAGCCGACAAACTAAAAATGCTCGGCTACGGTTGGAACATCACCATCACCGATTTTATAGTCGACAAAAGCGGCATTTTTTGGTTTGGAAGTCTGGAAGTCGGGCCTGCTGAAATATGATCCCGTCAATAAACCCTTTTCGTTTTTTACCCACAACGACAGCAATCCCTTGAGTCTGAGCCAAAATGGTGTATACGGTATTTTGGCTTCAAAAGTGAAGCCCGGCACCGTCTATGTGGGAACGCGTGGCGAAGGTCTCAATATTTTCGATCCGAACAAAAAAACCTTCGAAAAAGTCACTTTCAAAGTGGTCGATGATCGGTTTGGCGGTTCGGTAAGAAGCATCTGCGGAAGACGCCGATGGCAGCCTATGGTTGGGAAGTTGGGGCGATGGTCTGATTAAATTGGATCAAAATTTTAGGGAAGTGGCACGCTACAAATACCAATCCAACAACCCCAATTCCATTTCCAATGACCAAGTGCGAGTCATCAAACCGGATGGTCAAGGAGGTATGTGGATCGGCACCAACAACGGACTCAATATCTTTGATCCGAAAACCGGCAATTTTCAACGTTTGGCGAGCAAAAGCACCAGGCAATACCCTGAAGCGCTGGTCAAGGAAATCGAAGCGCTATCGCAAACCGGTCAAAAAATAGGCCTTATCGATAAGGTTGCTGACTTTCAGTACCTTACGCAAAAGATCGAAGTGAAAACAGCGGGCACCTATTGGGTGATGTCCGTCGGTGAAGGGGATGCCAACAGTATGGCCGATTTTGGCTGGATACAGAATGCCAAAAACGATACGGTATGGCATTTCGGGGACTACGAGCAATCTTTCTATGCCGGAGGGGCCGCCAAAAACAGGATCATAATAGCCCCGGTGGCGCTTCAAGAAGGATCCTATTCTCTGCATTACAAGACCGATGACAGCCATGCCTATGCCAAATGGAATGCAGACCCTGCCGACCAGACTGCCTTATATGGTATCGTAATGATCCAACCCAAGGATGATAACCAGTCGCAATCGTTCCGGAAGATGATTTCAGAAAACCAACAGGGGCTGGTCATGAGCGGGAACAATATCACCGATATTGAAGTCACGGAAAAATACATTTGGGTCAGTGCCAATGGCAATGGACTCAACAGAATAGATCCGGTGAGCCAAACGGTAAAATATTATAACTACGATCTGAACAACGATAATTCGCCCAGCAGTGATATTATCTTTGACGTGATGAAGGACAAAAATGGTATGATCTGGTTGGCAACCGGTGCCGGCCTCGATATCCTCGATCCCAATACTGAAAAATTTACCCGTTACACCGAAGTGGACGGGCTGCCGACTAACCTTACCGAAGCGATCGTTGAAGGCGATTTAGGGGAAATGTGGATCGGCACCCAAAACGGAATCTCCCAAATGGTGCCCAATGAGGCCTTGGGAAAAGTGACTTTCATCAACTACAACTCAACCGATGGCCTAGGCGGGGATAACTTTATTTCGCTTGGGGCCACACGTGCCACCGACGGTCGTTTCTACTTTGGAGGAGAACACGGGCTAACCACTTTCAACAATGTGTCCGCGAACAATGTCCCGCCCGCCTTGATCATCTCCAACATATTGATTTCGAACAAGTCGGTGCTCGACATGGGAGACGATAGTCCTATGACCGAGAGCTTGCTAAATGTGGAGGACATCGACCTCAATTATAACCAGAACAACTTGAGCTTCGAATTTGCGGCCCTGCATTTTGCCAATCCGGAAAAGAACCAATATGCCCATAAACTCATAGGTTATGATGAAGATTGGATCTACGACAACAGAAACTTTGCATCCTACACCAACCTGGATCCGGGCGAATACAAGTTTGCCGTAAGGGCATCGAATGCTTACGGTATTTGGAACGAAGAAGGCAAGACCATTTCGATCACCATTCACCCGCCTTGGTGGGCCACCCCATGGGCCTATGGCCTGTACGCCACCGTATTTGTATTTGGATTTATCGGTGTGGATCGTTTTATGCGCGAAAGGATCAAACAAAAAGAACGGGAACGATCCCGTGAAAAAGAATTGGCCCAGGCACGGGAAATAGAAAAAGCATATTCCGAATTGAAGAATACCCAATCCCAGCTGGTTCAGTCCGAAAAAATGGCATCGCTCGGAGAACTTACCGCCGGCATCGCCCACGAGATCCAGAACCCCTTAAATTTCGTGAACAACTTCTCGGAGGTCAATTCGGAGCTGATCGCCGAAATGAAGCAGGAATTGGAAAAGGGCAACCTCAAGGAAGTCACTAGCCTGGCCAATGACATCGATGAGAACGAAAAGAAAATCATCTTCCATGGCAAAAGGGCAGATGCCATCGTCAAAGGGATGCTGCAGCACAGTAGAGCCAGCAGTGGGCAAAAGGAACCTACCGACATCAATGCCTTGGCCGATGAATACCTGCGCCTGGCCTATCATGGGCTCCGGGCCAAGGACAAGAGCTTCAATGCCACCATGAAAACCGATTTCGACCCAACGATCGGCACCGTCCACGTGGTGCCACAGGACATGGGCCGGGTGATCCTGAACCTGATCACCAATGCCTTTTATGTTGTAAATGAAAAAAAGAAATCGGGGATTGCCGATTATGAACCCACGGTTTGGATCAGCACCAAACGGCTGGCCCCCCCTTTAGGGGTCGGGGGCAGGGCCGGCGGCGAGAAGGTTGAAATCTCTGTCAGGGACAACGGCAACGGCATCCCCCAAAAAGTACAAGAGAAGATATTCCAACCCTTTTTTACCACCAAGCCCACAGGGCAGGGAACGGGCTTGGGGCTGAGCATGAGTTATGATATCGTGACCAAAGGCCATGGCGGCACCCTAAACGTAGAAACACAGGAGGGAATGGGAACAACATTTACAATTTCTTTATCGCTTTAGACAATGACCTTTGATATTAAAATGAAATATATTAATAACACTAATACCAACTTCCTATGAAAATTTTGGTGGTCGACGACGAACGTGATGTGCAATTGCTGTTTCAACAACGTTTTAGAAAAGAAATCAAGAACGGGTCACTCCAATTCGTATTCGCATTTTCCGGGGAAGAGGCATTGCATACACTGCGTGATATGGAGCACAAGGCCGTATTGATCTTGTCTGACATCAACATGCCCGGCATGAGCGGCCTGGAACTCCTGGAGACCATTCGTAAAGATTATGACAAGCCGCCCCCGATGGTCATGATGATCACGGCCTATGGCGATCAAGACAATCGCGACACGGCCGCAAAACTGGGGGCTGATGATTTTTTGACCAAGCCCTTGGATTTCACCCTTTTAAAAGATAAACTCATAACACTCACCTGATGGCCAAAATACTTGTAGTCGACGATGAGACCGATTTGGAGGTCCTCATCAAACAGAAATTTCGCAAACAGATTCGACAGAACGAGTATGAATTTGTATTTGCGATCAATGGAAAGGATGCACTTGAAAAGCTGCTCACTGATCCGGATATGGATCTGGTGCTGAGCGATATCAACATGCCCGAAATGGACGGCCTCACCTTACTCACCAAACTCAGTGAACTGAACCCGTTGTTGAAATCGGTGATCGTCTCGGCCTATGGCGATATGCAGAACATCAGAACCGCGATGAACCGCGGCGCTTTCGATTTTATTACCAAGCCCATCGACTTCGAAGACCTGACCATTACGGTCGAAAAGACCCTTAAACATGCAAAACAGCTGAAAGAGACCCTTCAGGCAATCAAAGAGAACAACATCCTCAAGATGTACGTCGAC
Source organism: uncultured Flavobacteriaceae bacterium (assembly GCA_963710535.1). Classification (GTDB taxonomy): domain Bacteria; phylum Bacteroidota; class Bacteroidia; order Flavobacteriales; family Flavobacteriaceae; genus Pelagihabitans. Next base: position 513,269 of record CAVQAW010000007.1, on the reverse strand, counting down.
GAAAATGTGCTCAACTTCATGGGGGGGCATGAATATGAGTCGACCATCATGGCCAATGAGAATTTGGAAGCCACAGTGATGTTCATCGATGTCTGCGGATTTACCGCCATCAGTGAAACCACCCCTGCCGATCAGGTGGTGAGTATGCTCAATACCTATTTCGATGTGATGGTAAAAGAGATCATCACCCAAGAAGGGCATGTCGACAAGTTTATCGGTGATGCCATCATGGCGGTGTTCCGGGGGGAATACCATCTCGACCGGGCCATCGATGCGGCCCTGGCGGTACGGCAAAAGATCGGTATGCTGCCCGAACCAAAGGGCATATCCGGCTTTAAGCCCAAGGTATCGATCGGCATCAAAAGCGGGGAAATGATCTCTGGAAATATCGGGTCTGCCAGTTTAAAACGCTTGGATTATACCGTGATCGGCGATACCGTAAATACGGCCTCACGGCTGCAAGACGCCGCCCAGCCCAACCAGATCCTAATTTCCCAACACTGTTACGAAAAGGTAAAGGAAGCCTTTCAGTGCAAAAAAATCGGCGACATCGCCATGAAGAACAAGGCACAGACCCTTACTGTGTATGAGGTGTTGGAGTAAAAAACGGGACTTGAAAGGATTTTAAATAAAAGGTTTTATGATAAGCTTTCTTCGAAAGACCCGCAAAAACCTGCTTCTCTCGGGAAATACGGGAAAATACCTCAAATATGCCATTGGCGAAATCATCCTTGTGGTCATCGGCATTTTGATCGCCCTGCAGATCAATAACTGGAACGAACAGCAGAACGAGCGGAAGATAGAAAAGCAATACATGCAGAATATGCTGGAAGATTTACGTGATGACCTTGTAATCTATAGGAATTTTCAAAAACGCAACGATGAGATCTACAACTTGGTAGATTCAATAGTGTCGGGTTTAAAAGCTGGGAACCGCAAAGAACATGTCAGCGAACTTTCCTATCGGACCAGAATGGTGACTATTAAGTGGATGATCATCCATCCGGTGGAACGCACCTACGAACAGATGAAAAGTTCCGGGCATTTGCGTCTGGTCGAACATAAACGTGTGGCTGACGGGATTTCCAACTATTACAATTCCCTAAAGGAATTTGACGGCTACAATGAGGCCGGCATGCTTTGGGCATCGGACTATGTCGAAACCTTGGGCAAAATCTTCGATGCCGAAATACTGTTGAAAATATTGCGGGAACGGAAAATGCAAGAAGCAAAGCCAAGTGATATGCTCACCGAAGACCCCATTGTTTTGAACCAACTGATGAACAGCCTTCAATACTTCAATGGCGCGCTCAACTTGGGGGAAGCGGTAAGTGTGGAAAAACAGGAAACCGCTCAAAATCTTATTGCGCTCATCCAAAAAACCTATTCGCTCAATTGATGCTAAATCTTTTTCGTAACCTCCGTAAAAACATGCTTACAAAAGGCAAAACGACGAAATACCTAAAATACGCCCTTGGGGAAATCGCGCTGGTAATGATCGGTATTTTATTGGCCCTCCAGATCAATAACTGGAACGAAGAACGAAAAAGCAAATCCTTTGAAAGGGAAATGCTCTCTCAGATCCGCACCAACCTCATCCAAGACAAAAGCAACCTCGAAAGCTTTCGGAAGAACGGTCTTGCGGCCGTGGCCTCTGTCGATAAGATATTGGCAAGGGAAATCAGCGAAACCGATCGGGACAGCCTAAAATACTGGTTGGGCGATATCATTCAATTCGATCGTTTCCAGCCTTTGACCAACGCCTATGAGCTCATAAAATCAAAAGGGCTGGATCAAATATCGAACAAGGAACTGCGTTTTTTGTTGGGCACTTACTACGATGACAAGGCCAACCACATCATCAAGGCCGTCATGGATATCGAAGACGCCTTCAGCTTCCAATGGCTTCCCATCATGAAAGAACATGTGGTCGACTTTAAATTTAAAAACTACCTTGAAACCGACGATATTAATCTCTTTAACCCGCCCAATACGGCAAGGAAAATCCTGATCTTAAACCGGGACAATTATGCCGGTTCAGTGCTATATATAGATCAGGGCATTTTACTGATCGATGACATCCTTGCGCATATCGACCAAGAATTACAGGGCGGGTAACATAGCGTTCCGATACAATAGCCCGTATGAAAAATAAGAACACCTCCCTCCTCCTCGAGTTGGTTAAACCCGAAGGACGCCTCCATTTTGCCGGAGAACATGCCTCGGCCTACCATGGGTGGATCCAGGGTACCATTGAATCGGGGAACCGGGCCGCAAAAGAAATCAATAGCTTTGAATAAAATACCCATTTAAGGCCCTAAAATTGCTATCTTGGGGGAAGATATTCCATAAATACGTTAACAAAAATCCGTCTCTGATGAAAAACTTTTTTTTGCTCTATTTGGGCCTTTTATGTGCCCCATTATCCTTTGGCCAAGCGGCCACTAATCTGGAACTGATCGACATCTACAGTATGGAGTATGTTTCCGATCCCCAAATTTCCCCTGATGGCTCCAAAATCATCTATGTACGCAATTTTAAGGACGTGATGACCGACAAGAACCTCTCGAACCTTTGGATGGTGAATTTCGACGGATCCAACCATAGGGCCCTGACCACGGGCAACCAAAACGACCATGCGCCACGCTGGTCACACGACGGCAAAAAGATCGTATATAAATCGAACGGGGCCGATGACAAAATGAAACTCTACCTGATGTGGATGGATACCAAAGAAACACAGGCCCTGACCAATACCCCCAACGCGCCGGGCCAGGTCTCCTGGTCACACGACGATGCCCATTTGGCCTTTACCATGTTCGTGCCCAAAAAACAGGAATCGATCATCAAACTCCCCGAAAAACCGGAAGGCGCGAAATGGAATGCCCCACCGATCTTTATCGATGAAATGAACTACAGGGCCGATGGTGCCGGATACCTGAAAAGTGGCAACGATCAGGTCTTTACGCTTTCCTTGGACGGGGGCACCCCACGGCAGCGCACTTTTACCGATAACGACCATGGGGCCCCGTTCTGGAGTAAAGACCAAAAAGAACTCTATTTCAGTGCCAATCTGCATGAAAATTCCGATTTCGAGCCCGCCAACAGTGAAGTCTATAGGCTCGATCTGCAGGATGGCAGTGTTACCGCCATCACAAATCGATTTGGTCCGGATAATGGGGGCACCTTGTCCCCAGACGGCAAACTTATCGCCTATACGGGCTTTGACGATACTTTTCAAGGCTACCAGGTGACCCATCTGTATGTGATGGATGTCGATGGTAGCAACGCCAGGGTCGTATCCAAAGATTTTGACCGGGACGTGCAGAACATCCAATGGGCATCCGATAGCAAAGGCATCTATTTCCAGTACGACGATGAGGGAGATGGCAAAATCGGTTACATCACATTGGGGGGAAAAGTGACCAAGATCACCGATCAATTAGGCGGACTCTCCCTGGGCAGGCCCTATAATCAAGCAGATTTCACGGTCTCGAACACGGGCAGGTTCGCCTACACCCTCGGGGGTACCGAACATCCCGCCGACCTGGGGGCCTATGAGAAGGGCAGTGCCAAAAGATTGACACGATTGAACGACGATCTCTTCTCGTTCCGCAATTTGGGCAAAGTGCAGGAACTATGGTGGGAATCTTCTTTCGACCAGCGAAAAATACAGGGTTGGGTGGTGACGCCCCCTAATTTCGACCCCAACAAAAAATACCCTATGATCCTGGAGATCCATGGAGGGCCCTTTCAAAGCTATGGCTCGGTATTTACGGCCGAAATACAGCTCTATGCCGCGGCGGGCTATGTGGTGCTGTACACCAATCCGCGGGGCAGTACCAGTTACGGGCAGGAATTCGGCAACCTGATCCACCACGATTATCCCAACCACGACTATGAAGACCTGATATCGGGCGTTGATGCCCTCTTGGCCAAGGGCTATGTCGACGAAAAAAACCTCTTTGTGACCGGTGGCAGTGGCGGCGGGGTACTCTCTGCCTGGATCGTGGGCAAGACCAACAGGTTCAAAGCGGCCGTGGTGGCCAAACCGGTGATCAACTGGTACAGTTTTGTGCTGTATTCAGACAACCCGGGCTTCTTTTACAAATACTGGTTCCCGAACAAACCCTGGGAAGATCCGGAGAATTACCTCAAACGCTCTCCCCTCTCCTATGTCGGCAATGTGACGACGCCGACCATGCTCCTGACCGGGGAAGAGGATTACCGTACCCCCATTGCTGAATCGGAGCAATTCTATTCGGCCCTGAAACTGCAAAAAGTGGAGACCGCCCTGGTGCGGATCCCCGGTGCATCCCATGGCATCGCCGACAAGCCCAGCAACCTGGTCGCCAAGATAGCTGCGGTACTGGCCTGGTTTGAAAAGTATAAGGACAACTAGGATGAGTCGGCCTGCTCGAAGTTTGTTCTATGAGGTTTTTTTGCCGGTAAAAAATCCGATCAACAGGGCCACAAGGCCAAGTCCGATCGTGATATAGGCATTCTTGTTGTCTTGGGTCTCTACCTCAAGGATACCAATATCGAGTTTGGCCTCCGGGGCAATCAATATATAGATGCCATAACCCAATAGGGCAATTCCGGCAATCATAAGTACGGTTTTGATCATTTTGTTCATGGTGTGTTGTTTTAATTACAAGTGAATGTAGGGAATAAAACGGCATGTATCCCGATCGTCTTTGGAATTCGGTACCCGCTCCAAAAAGGGAGAGATCAATGGCTGGTAAAAGCGCTAGGCAGTGCATTGTTACCTGCGAACGACCAAATCGATCTGTTTTATGGAATAGGACGAAAACCGCTGGTCCGGCATATCATTCGACTTGTATTTAGCGGCAGGCCATACCGAATATTTTTGTAACTTGGAATCGGGGTCTAAACCCCCTAACCAACCATCACAAAACGACTATGCGAAATTTCCTACGCTTCCACCAAATAAAGTCCCGCTTTATCTTTATGGCCCTAATCTTGTTCACCATACCGCTTGCTTCGGTTTTGGGCCAGGAACAGATCGGGCGGCCTTTGATCACGAATTATTCATATCAGGATTATGGTGCCCAACCGGTTAACTGGTGGGCACTGGAAGGTGATGATGGCATCATGTACTTTGCAAATACCTCGGGTGTCTTGCAATATGACGGGGTAAATTGGGAGGTAATTCCCATGAACAACTATGTAAGCGGTCGTAGTCTGGTTAAAGATAAAAATGGAACGATCTATGTGGGTGGCGAAGGCGAACTGGGTTATTTGGCCCCCGATGCGACGGGAAAACTGAAATATGTATCACTAAAGGATAAGATACCGGAAGAACATAGGGCAGTAACGACCGTATGGGAAGTCGATTACTATAAGGACGACCTCATATACAGGACCAACAATAAACTGTATATATGGGATGGCACCAATATGGAAGTCGTCGTTTCAGAGGAAGGTTTCCACGTTGGCAAAATCGTTCACGGGAAATACTACGTCCGAATTTGGGGCCGAGGTCTTTGTGTAATGGAAGGAAGGGAGTTCAAAGTGGTCCCGGGTGGTGAACAATTCGCCAGTGAACGCATCTATGTTATGTTGCCCTATAATGAAAAAACCATGTTGGTCGGTACCCGAAACGATGGTTTTTATTTGTATGACGGGGTGTCGTTTACGCCCTTTAAAACCGAATTGGACGCATTGGTCAAAGGATCGCTGTATCTGCCCGGGGTAGCCTTGCCCGACGGGCGGTTCGTGCTCAATACCTTCAGCAACGGCGCTTATTTAATGAGCCATGATGGCAAACTTTTGCAGAGCTATAATGTTGCCAATGGGCTGCAGGATGGTACCGTTGATTATACTTATGTAGATTCCAGAGGAGTGCTTTGGATGGCCATATTCAATGGTATTTCATCCGTTGATCTTAATTCTCCGTTTACCTATATAGATACAGATATCGGTTTGGGAACGAACAGTGTTCTGGATACCTATCGCTTTGGGAATATGGTCTACTTCACCACCGGTAACGGTATTTTTTACTTGGAAGACGGCACGAATAAAATCATGAGAATGGAAGGAACTACCGGACAGGGTGGGCGATTCATTGAAACTAGGGGTAGATTGTATACTGGTTCAGGCGATATGGGCATGTTCGAAATTAAAGGCAAGACTTTTGAGTACGTAAAAAAGAGCATCGATTATGATTTTAGAACCCGTTTTTTCCGGGTTTCAAAATTTGATGACAACAGGATTTTCGCTTTTCATGAAAACGGCACCTCCAGCTTATACTTCGATGATAACGTAAACCAATTTGTGCTCGAATCTGAAACGGAAAGACTGGGGAATGGCAGTTTTTCGGAGGATGAAGATGGTAATATTTGGATAGGGGCCGATAACGATGGCGAAGTGCTTTTCCTGGATATTCAATTTGAGGGTTCCAAAATGGATCTGGCAACTGCAAAAGTCAAAGTGTATGATGAAAATAACGGCTTGCCCAAAGACCTTTATATTGCATTTTGGGATGTGTTCGGTGAACGACATTTTTTTTCCAGTGAAGGAAAGACCTACGCCTTTGATGAAAAGAATGATCGTTTTGTTGAAAAAAAATTCTTTTATAACGATTTGATCAATTTTGAATCGAGATCTTCTATAACGCCGGAATTGGATTCAGAAAATAGATTCTGGTTCAATGTGGGGTCAGGTATTACCATTGCCACAAAACAGGAAGATGGTACCATAGACTTGGACACCGATACCTTCAAGGAGCTCAAAAACAGGGATTTATTAACGGCACGACCCGAAAAACCGAATGCTGACGGATCGCGGGTGGTCTGGTTTTCCGGCCCTGATGGGGTGGTACGCTATGAAGGGAAATTGAAGAAAAGAAACCTCCCCAACTTTAGCGTAAAGATCCGAGCAATGAGCATTGCAGGAGATTCTGTTATCTATGGTGGCGCTATCGATTTTCCCAAGGAATTGAAGCTCGATTTCAAGGACAATAACGTGAGCCTAAACTATGCCGCACCCCTCTATATAGGACAGCGGAATATGGAGTACGCCACTTGGTTGGAAGGGCTTGATAAAAAATGGTCGGAATGGACCAAACAAACCACCAGGGAGTATATCAACCTACCCGCTGGAACCTATACCTTTAAAGCAAAGGCGAGAAGTCTGTTTGGTGATGAAACCGATGTCAGTTCCGTGACCTTTTCAATCGCTTCGCCTTGGTATCAAACATGGTGGGCATATGCCCTGTACTTCTTGGCATTCATGGCCGTGGTATACCTTTCGGTCAGGGCACGTACCAAAATATTGCTGGGGCAACAAAAAATATTGGAGGACAAAGTGGAAGCCCGTACCAAGGAAGTGAACCAGCGGATGGGGGAACTGGCCACCCTAAACCACGTAAGCCAGGCCCTGACCCAAAAACTGGAACTCAACGCCCTGATCCAGTTGGTGGGCGATGAGATGAAAAAACTCTTCAATTCAGACATCACCTACCTGGCCATTTTGGATGCGGATAACAAAACGATTAATTTTCCCTATCAGGATGGGGACAATATGCCCCCGATGAAGTACGGTGAAGGACTTACCTCCAAGATCATCAAAACAGGGCAACCCCTATTGATCAACAAAGACATCGATATCATGGCCGAATACGATCGTATCGGCGTGGCACAGACCGGCAAACAGGCCATCTCTTATCTGGGGGTGCCCATTCCGGTGGAAGATAAGATCATCGGCGTGCTCAGCGTGCAGAGCACCCAACAAGAGAGCCGTTTCAATGAGGAGGACAAGCGTCTGCTGAACACCATCGCCATCAACGTGGGCGTGGCGCTGCACAATGCCGAACTCTATGAGGAAGCCAAAAACGCCAAGGCCAAGGCCGAGGACGCCAACGAGGCCAAAAGTGCCTTCCTCTCCACGGTGAGCCACGAACTGCGAACCCCCTTGACCTCCGTGCTCGGATTTGCGAAGATCATCAGAAAACGGCTGGAGGAAAAGATTTTCCCGAACGTGACCATCGACGATCAGAAGATAAAGCGCACCATGAAGCAGGTCAGCGAAAACCTCGACGTGGTCGTCTCCGAAGGGGAACGCCTCACCACCCTTATCAACGATGTACTCGACCTGGCCAAGATAGAGGCCGGCAAAATGGAATGGAACATGAAACCCATATTCCTCCAAGATGCCATCAGCCGCGCCATTGCCAGTACCCACAGTCTCTTTGAGGGCAAGGGCATCTCCATGAAGAAAAATATACCCACAGACCTGCCCTTGATCCAAGCAGACGAGGACAAGCTGATACAGGTGGTCATCAACCTTTTGTCGAACGCGGTAAAGTTTACCGACAAGGGCAAGGTGACCGTGGAAGCCTATGTAGACAATGGGCAGATCATCGTGGAAGTGCAGGATACCGGCATCGGCATTTCCGAAGAAGACAAGCACAAGGTCTTCGAGCGCTTCCGACAAGCGGGCGACACCCTTACCGACAAGCCCAAAGGCACCGGTCTGGGACTCCCCATCTGCAGGGAGATCATCGAACACCACGGTGGTATCATTTGGATGAAAAGCGAACCCGGAGTGGGGAGTACCTTTTTCTTTTCCCTGCCCACCATGGGCGAGGTAACCACCCAACAGCCCATCCAACTCGAAAGGATCCTTAAAAGTCTGAAGAAGCAGATCAAGCATTCTTCCTTGAACACCGCCCAAAAAACGGTGCCCACCATTTTGGTGGTCGATGACGATACCCCCATTCGGTCGCTCCTTAGACAGGAACTCACCGAGGCGGGCTATCAGGTAAAGGAAGCGGCCAATGGCAAGGCGGCCCTCGATATGGTGCGCCTGCACAAGCCCGATCTGATCATTCTCGACGTGATGATGCCAGAAATCAATGGCTTCGATGTAGCGGCGGTTTTAAAGAACGATCCCGCCACGATGGACATCCCGATCATTATTCTGTCGATCGTGCAGGATAAGGAAAGGGGCTTTAAGATCGGGGTCGACCGTTATTTGACCAAGCCGATCAATACCGAACAGTTGTTCCATGAAGTCGACGTTTTATTGGAGCAGGGCGTCTCCAAAAAGAAGGTATTGGTGGTCGATGAAGATGCCTCCGCAGTGAAAACCCTCACCAGTGTGCTCTCCGCAAGGGGCTATAAGGTCATGGAAAGCAACGCCCAAAATTTGATGGAAATGGCAACCGAATCCCAGCCCGATATCATCATGCTCAACTCGGTATACAACGGCGACCAAAATATCATCAAAGACCTGAAACTGCAAAAGGGAATGGAAAACGTGATGTTTTTTATTTACGAGTGATCGGGCAATCATTATTAATAATTGAAACAAATGGCACAGAAACTACTGATCGTGGATGACGAATCCCATATTAGAATGCTTATTGAACAAACTTTGGAAGACCTGGAAGACGATGGGGTTGAACTGCTCTTCGCCGAAAATGGCGAGCAGGCCCTGGAAGTAATCCAGCGCGAAGAGCCCGATTTGGTCTTTTTGGATGTGATGATGCCCAAAATGAACGGAATGGAAGTTTGCCAAAAGGTAAAAAAGGAACTGAAACTTTCCCATGTCTATATCATATTGCTTACGGCCAAGGGCCAAGAGGTCGACCGTCAAAAAGGATTGGACATGGGCGCCGACCGTTATATGACCAAACCCTTCGACCCTGATGAAATGCTTTCGATCGCAGAGGAAATACTGAACCGCTGAGCATGTCCGAAAACAAAGATTTCATGGTTCCCTTAAGGGGGTTGCGGACTGTCTTGAAAAGGAATTCCGATACCTTGGCATTGGTTGAAAACATCGCCGATTCGCTAAAGGCCGAAATCTGTATTGAAGATCTTGAAGGCAAAGTGTTGTTCGGATTGAAGTCTCCTTCCGGGCACAAATTCGACCTAAACGATTCCGAAATTTCCTATGGGACGCTTTTTGCATCAAATCCGCACGGAGCTTTGATCGCAGCACTGATTTCGATTTTGGTCAAAAAAGAACTTGAAAAGAAAAAAATAGGCAGCGAGGTCCTTGGCCTTTATCGCGAGATCAATATGATCTATAATTTCAGTGAGATGATCTCTGAAAAGATTGACGATACCTCCATCGCCATGACCGCCCTGCAGGAGGCTTCCCAGATCATCAATGCCACCCATGGGGTATTTTTGGTCTATGAGCCCGAAGAAGACCGGGTGGTGGAAATGGCCGCCATCGGTGAGAATCCCAACCGTGACTACAATATCAATGACCAAAGCGGTTTGCTAAAGGATCTGATCATGCGCGGTACCGCGGCCATTGTACCCATGGCCAGGATCAAGGCCAACCCGGCACTGAGCCACCTCAAGACCGTGATGTATGCCCCGCTCAAGGTAAAACACCGAACCTTGGGCATGGTCATTCTGGGCCATGAGGAAGAAGTGGATTTTACCGCGGCCGAATTGAAACTTCTGACCACCATTGCCTTCCAGTCTGCAGCCGCCATCGAAAGTGCCCAATTGTACCAAAAAGGTTTGAAAGAAGCTAGGGACAGGGAGGAGGCCATCAAAAAGATACATGAGGTAAGCCAGAAATTCGTGCCACAGGAATTCATCAAATCCTTGGGCAAGAACAAGCTCACCGAAGTGGCCCTGGGCGATCAGGTAGAACGGGAAGTAACGGTGATGTTCACCGATATCAGGGGCTTTACCACGATCTCCGAGCGTCTGGCGCCCAAGGAGAATTTTTTATTCATCAACTCCTTCAACAAACGCATGGGGCCCATCATCAGAAAAAATGAAGGCTTTATCATGCAATATCTGGGCGATGGGTTTATGGCCATTTTCCCGAAGGGATCCCAAAATGCCCTTCAGGCAGCCGTAGAAATGCACCTTGCCCTGGACGAATACAATCAAGAAAGGGTTGCCAAGAACCGCTTGCCCGTGCATATTGGCATAGGCATGCAAAATGGTAAGTTGATCATGGGCATCACCGGCGATGTGGAACGAATGGACGCCGCCATCATTTCCGATACGGTGAATACCGCTTCCCGTATAGAAGGACTCTCAAAACATTATGGCACCTCGATATTGCTCACCGACCTTTGCAAGAATAACCTCAGCCGGCCCCAGGCCTTCGATTTCAGGTATTTGGGGCCCGTACAGGTACAGGGAAAGCAAAAAGCATTAGATCTTTACGAATGCATCAATGGAGATCATGCGGCGCTGCGCGAGCATAAACTGAATACCTTACATACCTTCGAACAGGGCATGGAACTCTACTTCAAAAAAGAGTTCGCCATGGCCGCGGTCACCTTCCAGCAAATCGTGAAATTGAACCCCGAAGACCATACCGCCAAATTGTTCCTGAACCGTTCAGCCCATCTGATCACCCAAGAAATTGGGGACGATTGGAAAGGCGTGGAATCGATTTCCAAAAAATGAACGGAACATTTCAGACCGACTTGTAAAAGGTGAGGCCGTTTTGGAAAGGGTCATAAAAGGCGAATTCCATGGTGCCCCAACCCGTTTTTCTCAAGGCCGTATGGATATGGAATACTTCCTTTTCCCTAAATTCTTCGAACAGGGATTCGATATGCTGGGTAACGATGCGCAGCATCGGCCGGTCGATGGCTACCTCCCACTCCATCACATCATGCCACTGTAGGTGTATCTCTATGCCATCCCTCAAGATACCGGCGTACTTGGGGGCCTTGGGATCGTCGGCAAAGGCAATTTTAAAACCCAGTCGGTTCACGTAAAAATCCAAAGCCTCCACCACGTCCCAAACGGGAAGTACCGGATGTATCTGATGTAAAAAGCCCTTGCGCTTCATGGCACAAATTTAAAGTATTATGGTTAACTTGTCTCACTTCACAACCCTAGGCCCATGAAAACAACATACTGGATGGCAATACTACTGATGATGGTCTCCTCGGCCTTGCTCGCACAATCGATCAAGGTGATGACCTATAATATCAGATACGACAACAAAAGCGATGCGATCAACAACTGGAACGACCGTAAGTCGGGTTTGGTAAAGATGATCAAAACACATGAACCCGATTTTATTGGGGTGCAAGAGGCCCTTCACCATCAAATGACCTATCTCGATAGTAGTTTGACCCGTTATAAATACCTCGGCGTAGGCCGTGACGATGGTGGGGAAAAAGGGGAATATTCGGCCATTTTTTATAGGGCCGACAAATATGACCCCCTGGAATATACCACTTTTTGGCTCTCCAAAACGCCCGACAAGCCCTCGGTGGGCTGGGATGCCGCCTTGGAACGGGTCTGTACGTATGGTTCTTTTGAGAACAAGAAAACCAAAGAAAAATTTTGGGTCTTTAATACCCATTTCGATCATATCGGGGTGTTGGCCAGGGAAAAATCGGCCGAGCTGATCCTGAACAAGATCAAAAAGGCGAATGTACAGAACAACCCGGTGGTTTTGATGGGCGACCTGAACCTTACGCCCGATCAAAAACCCATTCAATTGATCAAAAAAGAGCTCAAAGATGGGTATGAAGTTTCGAAAACGCCCCCTTCGGGGCCAAAGGGTACCTTCAATGGCTTTGATACCGCGGCCCCCATCGATCGGCGCATCGATTATATCTTCGTGATGGGTTTTACGGTCGAGCATTTTGCACATATCGATGAACGCCTGGAAAACCGCAAACACCTTTCAGATCATTTGCCCGTATTGGCCACCCTTGGCCATTGAAAAAAATCAATGATCGCACCACCGATCGGTCAACAGGTTTGACCAAAATTCTTGCATCGATGGCAGGAGTTCATGAACTTGCACGCCCGTTCAATACTGCCCGTTAAGCCGAGGCCCGTTTTTCGGCCGTTTTAAAATAATTCGTAATTTTAGGTCAAACAACCACTTCCAATGATCCATAGCAAATTCTGGCAGGCCTTCTTTGCCCTCGCCCCCATCATTATTTTTGTCTTGGCTTTTTTCGGCTATATGTTCTTTCTTTTTTCCATCTTGGGCAATCTCAAGGAATTTGAAGCGGCCGACGGGCCTCCGATGGAATTGTTGACCGGTATCGGCGCCTTCGTGATGGGCATTCTCTTCGCCCTCATGATATCTTTTGGCAGCCTGGTTTTCTATATCGTACATGCGGTGCAGAACCCCAATCTCCAACAAAACAATTTATTGCTGGTTTGGATCTTGCTGTTCATCTTCGCCAGCGGTATCGGCCAATTGATCTATTGGATCATTGAAATCGTAGGCAAACGTCAGCAAAAACCGGTGCATTGAGGCAATAGGGGGAGTTGCTGTTCGGGGGTAATAATGAATCCGTTGTCCGAGCATTCCCATACTTCTTGTGATACTCAGATTGTTTTTTAAATTCCCTTTTTCAAAAGATGGAGGTCGGGCTTATATGCAATAGCCCCTTCCGCTCTTTCGTACGCCTGCTTGGAATATTGGATTGCGGCTATTTTAATGTGCTCATGGTTGATCGTTTTCAATGATTTAAATGCCTTTTGCAAACGTAACATCACCTCTATGTTATTGGCCCCATCCCTGGATATAGGCCTAAAGGCGTCATCAAAAAAATCGAGCATTGAAATATCCGGAACTTCTACACAATCATAGCGTACGGCATTTTCTTTGGTGTTTGCAATGGCATCATTCCATAAAAAAAACAGTCGCTCATGAGTGCCAATAATTTGAATGGCAGTCCCAGGATCATTAATGCCCGGCGATAATGCCCTACTGGCAATTTCAGTCAACGCGATCAACCCAAATCGGGGATCTTCGTCAAACAATCTGGTATCGCCAATATGAATTGCTTCATTGACTTTTTCATTTATTTCACTCAAATCCAAATCTTGGATGGAACCAACAGTTGCAATGGAAAAATTTTTATGGACAAAGTTACCGGGCAGACAATGAAGCCGAATTTTTAAGTCCTTTTCTTTAGCCAGGGCTTGTAGCGATGCCATGTTTACATGTTGGACATAGCCAACCGTGTTGCTGAGTACTGAATGTCCATCAAAGTCGGGATCCTTAATGGGGAGCCCTTCAAGAAAAGGATGTTCAATGTGGGCGGATAAAGATTTGGCAGCGACCGCTTCCACCTGATTTACGGTATGTTCCAATCGTCCCAATCTTGAAATTCTATCCACCCACCTCAAGAAGGTAAGTATGACCACCGCAAACAAAATCAAGGTGAACAAAAAAAGAATAAATCTTCCGGATGCACCATAATACCCATTATTGAGGGCTACCGTAGCAACGATACTGAATATGAACGCTCCTATAAAAACCGATAGGGCATATTGTGACACATCATCTGTCACTACAATCTTGAAAGACCTTGGGGTGGCCGTGTTACTCGCAGCAGAGAAAGCCGACAACATCGATGCAACGGCAAATATCGAGATCACCAACATACTTGCAGAGATGGTGTCCAACAAACCCTCTATCGATTCGGTCTTTATACTGGGAACCAAGGTGTCCAATCGGGTTCCATCCGCTTGGTGGGCCATCAATGCACCGACAACCGAGACCAGACAGAATAGAAAAGGTCTAAACCACAGCTGCTCACGCATTCTGCGAGCATAAATGAACAAGGTTTTTTTCATAGCACTCGATTTAGGTTATATGGATAATCCATTAAGGTCTAGTATTTTGCGTTTCCAGAGTTATATCTTGATGGTTCAACTCTCTTATTTTGCTTTTGCTATTGTTTAAGTTTTGTAAGTTCTCCCTCAGTCATTTTCATTTTTTCGCATAAAATCGAAAGCCCCTTTTCGAAGTTGGATCCCATATTCCAGATAGGCTTTCATGCAAGCAAGAAAATTTGCCCACCCCTCGGTATTGCCGATAACCCATTTCAGGTTTGCTTCGTTGTACTCCTTTCCGCTTGTGGTTACCTTTACGACCGTACTTTTATCGGCAAAAGCTTCCAAGACTATGGTTACTTTGGTGCCTTCGTCCCAAACAAACGAAACGGATCGATTGGTTTCAATCTTAATGTCCCTTACGGGATACCTGTCGGCGAACTCGGGAAATTTCCATAGCACTTCTTTCCCGGTTTCGAGTCTACCACTGCTTTCCGAAATGAAATACTTGGTCATTTTTGTCGGATCTACAATTCCTTCGAAAACTTCTTCTATGGGCTTTTGAATTTGGAGGGTTGCTTTGGCTATAAGTTTCATATCTGATTTTGTTTTAAACCGGTTTTTTAAGCATGTGTTTCTGCTTTTTCACAACGATTGGATGATGCAGGGCAGCATTCCTAAGGTGGCTATGATTTCATAGGCATGGTTGAGGTGCGTTTTAGTACAGCTCACTTTCTGCTTTTCAAAATAAGAAATGTTATGATATAAATTAATACTATTCCAAATGGTATTGCAACGAACCTATATTCGGGAAGCAGATACCAAAGTAAAAGAACCAAAATAATTCTTGTCAGTGTATGGAAAATCCCGACCCAATGCTTAATGATCCAAGAAAATGGCAGCCACATCAAACCCGTCAAAATTCCGACAGTCATTGGTAGTGAAGTATAGTCAACGAGAAAGAAGGGAATTGCTATGGAGTATACCAGAATAGCCTGCGCCGCCGTAAAAAGAAAGAGCGTATCGAACTCATTTTTCGGTTTACTTTTATCCAGAAAGTTTTCACCCGTAAATTTTGATAGGAAAAGGCCTAAGTAAACGATGCTTCCAGTCCCGATAAAAATTGTCCAAACAGCAATAAAATCGGAGAAAAAAATCCCGACAGACCCGATTATGGTCCAAACGATCAATCCAGCTAAGGGGGTTGCAAGGAATTTTTGATTGGAAAATTCAATACGCTGTTCTTCAAGTGTTCTTTTTGTTCGATCCATATTTTTTAAATGCGCCATCGGCTCGGCAATGGGTTGGCCACGTCTGTGGCGTGATGGATTATAGCTCTTGTTGTCCTTTCGTTATTCTTTTAATTCCTCTCTTATTAACGCGATTAACTCATTTATGGATGCACTAATTTGAACAAGGTAATTGTTTCCCGTAGACAAAAGTCCATAGACATCCCGACATTCAGAAACAAGCTCATCATAGTATTCGTTAAAACGAATTGGATCGGCGTGACTGATAATTGTAAATTCAGATTTAATATTAAAAGTACCTACAAATTTGATTTTTTCTCGAATCAGAGTGCCAAGTTCGTAATGATATTTATTGTCGATGATCGCGTCTACATTTTCATATCTTTTATATTGAAAGTCGTAAAGATTGATCAACATGGACTTTATTTCTTCCGATTTTAATAAATCCATACTGTTGTTTGACGTTATCAACTCATAAACACCGGTTTTTGGAAAAAAACTCATTACTCCATAAACAATTTCTCCAACTACTGAATCCAATTCCCTTTGATCAAATGCGTTCGCGTATTGATTGGATTCACTTAAAATTAAACTCCTTTGAGTTTTCAAACTTCCATTCAGCAATTCAATGGTTCTTTGAACTTCTATTGAATCTTGCTCCAATGAGGTTAGCAAATTTGTGTAAACCTCTTTTGCCATAATTTTTGATTTTCTTGCCTCGTTCCAATTGTTGATTTGAAGGGCAATCAAAATTCCAACAACCACAAGCATAATTTCACCAGTGGCATAAAGTGCATATTTGCTGAATTTATTTTCAGTCAACAATCCCCGTCTCATTTTTTGGAAGAATTTTATCATTGTGAGTCTTTCAACGTTTTAATATGTCTTTCAATTTGGACTAAGAGAGAATTTACATCCTTGTGAATCATAGTATATTGGCGCTGCATAAAGTTGCGGAAAAAGAGATTCATCTTGAGGGTTTCTTGGAATTTCCGATTGTCCATCAATGCCTCATGACTCACTGGCTCAGCCGAAACCCACATCTGGTCAACGCTGATCAAGTCAAGGAATTGCGGATAAAAAGTATTCCATTGAAAACCATCGTCCGCACCTTTTGTAACATTTTCAAGGTAGGTGTACTTAACTAAATACAGATTGGAGATCGCATTTCTGAGTGAATCGTTGGATATCAAATCCAATCCGACGGATTGAAGATTCGCGAATGCCGCATTATTGCTGCTCAACTGAAAATTGCCATGGATGTTTCCGTAGTATGGCTTTAAGGAATCATGCATCGGTATCCTCTTTTGTAAAGCTTTCAAGATGATTTCATTGGCTTTTATTCGCTCGGCACTCCCCTTTATGTTGAAATCGAGATCTTCAAGGTCTATTTGAAGGTTCTTACTCATTTCAGAGAGAAGGGCAAGCTCCTTCTGCCGCTGTTTTTCAGCATCGTTAGCCTTATTGATGGAAAGCGCAATAAGAATTCCTACCACAACCAGTATGATCTCGCCAATGGCATATTTCAAATACTTTCCAGTTCTCGAGCCCCCCGTAGCTTTTGCAGAGCTTGGGTTTTTTTCCATAAGGTCTTTTCTAATGCTTCTAAAAAATTTAATCATAATCTAAGTGAATCAATTAGATCGCCCGCAAGGATTATAGGTTTCGATCGTGTCTTTTTCCATGGTTACTGACCTAATTCTTGTATTTACCATAAACGGGTTGGCCCGGAAAAACAGCAGGAACAATGGTGCCATTTTTAAGTACCATTACCCCGTTTACGATTACGTACTCAATACCCTTCGAAAATTCCAGCCCTTTTTCAAAAGTGGCCATGTCGGATACGGTATTGAGATCGAAAATAGTGATGTCGGCGTCAGCACCGATCTGTAGCCTTCCTTTAAATCGCATCATAGGAGCAATGGGTTCCAAGATTTTGGCTGGTAGCAACGTCATTTTAGCCAGTGCCGTCGAAAGGTCA
Organism: uncultured Flavobacteriaceae bacterium; assembly: GCA_963710535.1. Taxonomy (GTDB): domain Bacteria; phylum Bacteroidota; class Bacteroidia; order Flavobacteriales; family Flavobacteriaceae; genus Pelagihabitans. Next base: position 495,489 of record CAVQAW010000007.1, on the reverse strand, counting down.
AGTACTTTTTCTTCCCTCACATATTTACCCAATACCCTGCTGAACGTTCCCGCTGTGCGTGGATGCGCCAACGGGGCATAGGGCATGCCGTCAGACGCAATGACGGTACCGGGATCCGCCATACCCGTTTTAATCCATTCAGGTTTCATCATATGCATTATTACAGTACCCCCGGTTTGGCGATAGTTGTCAAAAGTTTCTTTGGTAAGTCTTTCGCCGGTCAATACCCATTGCACATCGCCATATCCCATTCCCAATCGTTCCTGCCAACCATCGTTGAACATGGCACTTTGGAGCAAAGTAGAGGCTGCTGTATAGGGATACAGTTCGGTACTGATGTTGTACCCCTTGTTTTTTGCCTGATCGATCATCTCAAGTGCCAATTTTATATTTCCCAACGACATGCTGTTGATATGAACCAAGTGTAAAGATGCCCCTGTAATCATGGCATCAGCAATGGCTTCTTGAATCGCATTGATATTTGGAGCCCTAACATGTGAAAATATGGGGGCCTCCAACTCGGCGGCCAGTTGATAAACACGAAACATTTCTCCAGGATCTGTTTTTGGCAGATATCCGATCGGAACGCCAATGCCGATACCACCCTCCCCTAAGGAAGCCCTGATATTGGAAAGCATTTTATCGGTTTCTTCCAACGAAAGATTTTCGGTATATGATGCCCCAATGGTATTAAAAAGTGTTTCGATTTTGGAATCTCCCTTTTTCGTGATCTCATATAAACCATCCAATCCATCCTGAGCCTTGTTCATGGCTTTAAAACGCTCAAATGGCCAGCAAACACTGGCGCCATAATTGATCAATGCTTTTGATTTTCTGCTTGCATACCACTGCTCCAAAAATTCAATCCCCCACTCCAGTTCCAAGGCGGTGGTAAGGCCATCGTGCAATTGGTATTCTTGTTCCTTATTGCTTCTTCCATGAACGTGTAGGTCGATAAAACCAGGGGATACCACCAAACCCGATGCATTGATGACTTGTTTGCCCATTAACGGGTCTGATGAAATCTGGGCAATATGATTGTTGAGGATTCCCACATTTTTAATGGCATCAAGTTGTGTTTCCGGGTCAATGACCCGGCCTCCCATGATTACGATATCATATGTTGTGGCCGATTGTCCATACACCATAAGGCAAGACCAGGTCGCAAAAATTAAGAGTATCGGTTGAAGTAGTTTTTTCATTTCGATGGTTTAGTTTATTATGAACAATTGATGTTTGGCAATAAAATTGCCGCTAACTATCGGGATAGCATTTAACCTTTAAAGCTTGCCTGCCGGTAGGCAGGTACCCACCAAGTTGAAAATTCCACAGGAATTTCAATCTTAGTCGAGAACAGCGCCATTACTCATAGCCATTGTTGTGCTTTCGTTATTTATTAAATCGATTTATATTTTCTTCAATCATTTTGTTTAATTCTACCAGCTCGTTTCTTAAAACTTCTCCCTCGTCATTGATCAAATTCAGATGAAGTATTGCAATTGTGAGTTTATTTCTGAATTCAGGATAGCTAAAAACTTCGATATAAATTAATTTATCAGTTGAAAGTTCACTCGAAGTTCTTGGTCGTAAATTGAATTTTACTTCTGATAGCATTTTACCATTTAATATTTCTTGTTCAAAAAACTGGTCTTTAGAGTGGTTCCAGAGATTTTCTTCATCCTCTTGATAGTCTGCAACTAAATCTTTCAGCTCTGACATTCTTATTTTTAAAGAATCATTTGAAAATTTATTCATTTTACCTGAAGATACGATTGAATTGTATGAGCTGAATGAGGGATTATATGTCCAACTATAAAAAGAAGTTTTATAAAGAGAGTCAATCTCATCAAGACTCGTGAGAGAAAAATCTGCAAATAATAATTCGTTTATAGCATTCAGACGACTTTTGTGCAGATTACGGTTTTTGTCGAGTTTTTGAAGGTTACCCTCAAATTCTGCTTTTAAAAAATTGAGTGATTTAAATTCTTCAATATCTTGAATCCTATTTTGATTCCAATTATTAATCCATAATGCAATCAAAATTCCAATAACTACAAGCATAATTTCACCAAGGGCATATTTCAGATACTGCGCAGTTTTCGAGCCAGCCGTAGCTTTAGCAGAGGTTGGGTTTTTTTCCATGAGGTCGTAACGTATTCTGCGAAAGCATTTTATCATTTGGTCTAAGGTTATTCAAAGTTTCTAGTTCCAAGCGCTACACCCAACAAAGTTTTAGCAAGGTTGAATAGCGCAAAGATCATGAAGAACAACGGTCGAGTATATGAGCTGTTGCTACAATGCTATGACCAATATACGTTGATGCCAGCTGGCTATTTAACCCAAACTGGTTCCTCATTCCTGCCGGTCGTATTTGTCAATTGGATACGCTCTTTTCTTTCAATATTGATTTTCCAGATATTGTACACTCCTTTTTCACCTGCTACATAAACAAGCCATTGTCCATCTGATGACCAATCTGGTGAATAGCATTCAATTTTATCGTTGGTTAGGTTAAATAAGTTCTTCCCATCAGAATCCATAATGTATAAATCCCATTGATTATCGGAGCTACCATAAAAGGCTATTTTTTGACCATTGGGTGAAAATTTTGCCCCGGAATCATAACCATCTTTATTTGTCAATCTTTGTAAATTACTTCCGTCTGAATGCATTATGTGTATTTCTCCATTCCCAGCATGTGAATGGTCAGTAGAATCTCTTAACTGGCGTGTAAAAATAATTTTTTGTCCATCAGGAGACCAATCCGGGCTTTCTTCGTAAAATTTGTTTTTGGTTACAGGTTTTACATTTGAACCATCTTTGCTCATGATGTAAACATTCCGACTCAAAGAATCTCTGTCACTCATAAATAAAATTAACTCACCATCAGGAGAAGGAACGGGAAGAACGTCATTCGATTGATGCTTTGTTAATCGGCTTACCTTTTTACGCTCTGGTTCAAGGCTATAAATTTCAGCATTTCCATCTCTATTGGAATAAAAATATAATTGAGAGTTTATAGACGACCAAGATGGACTAAAATCAAGAGAGTCGTTATTTGTCAAATTTTCAAGATTCTCACCATTGATATCCATTAAGTAGATTTCGGAGTTCCCATCTCTATTGGTAACAAATGCAATTCTTTCTTTTACTGTTTCTTTTGAATCTTTACAAGAACCAAATATGACAAAGATTAATATTGGTATTAGCTTATTCATTTTATGTTATGTTATGCTACCTCCCTCAAGCGGATGTAGGTATCAACCGTATAACTTATAAGTGAACCTAGATAATGATTGATATTCATTGGTGATCCCTTTAAAGCCCTTTCATGGGAAACGCTGCAAAAAATGAGCCTTATTTTGGGCCGATAGAGGTACCTATGGTCATGTATCGGTACATGGCAGCCAAATATCAAATCTTGTCATATCGAATAGCTTCCTTTTATCATAGGGCATGGTATCTTTTTAGGATGCGTTCGATTTTCGCATCGGTGTCTGCATTGATGAACCGCCTTTCCTCTTTTTCCCGCAGCCAGGCCAAGGTCCTGACCATACCTTCCGCAAAGGGAATCGTGGCCTTGAAACCGGGCACGAAGGTCTTTATTTTGGTATTGTCGAATAGCACGCTCTCCGCCTTATCGGCCAACAAGGTTCCTGTAAAGGATGGTTCTACCTTACAGATAAAATCGGAGGCGATATGCACCACCTTGGCCTCCTTGCCAAGGCTGTCGGCCAGGATCTTGTAGATCATGTTCCAGCTCAATACTTCATCGGAGGTGATATGGAAGGCATGACCGATGGCCTGGGTCAATCCCAGGAGGCCCACAAAACCCTTGGCGAAGTCGTCGGCATGGGTCACCGTCCATAGGGAAGTGCCATCGCCATGGATAATGATCTCCTTGCCCTTCAAAATCCTATCGGCCGTGGTATATTCGTTAAAGCCCCCAATGGCGATGGGGATCACCGTATCGTAGGTGAGCGAAGGGCGCACGATGGTGATGGGGAAACCCTCTTCCCGGTAGGCCTGCATAAGCCGATCTTCACATTTGATCTTATTGCTCGAATAGTCCCATAGGTTATTGCAAAGCGGCGTGGATTCGGTGATTACGGGATAGCCCAAGGGCGTTTGGTAACAGGAGGCCGAACTGATGAAAATATATTGTTTGGTCCTGCCCTTGAACAGGCCCATATCGCGCTCGATATCTTCAGGGGTAAACGCGATCCAATTGACCACCACGTCCCAATCGTGTTTGCCCAATTCGGCCAAGCTGTCTGCCTTATTGATATCTCCCAGAATGGTTTTTACCCCGGCTATTTCCACTTTTTTACTGCCCCGGTTCAGATGAAAAAGGTCGATCCCCTTGGCAAGGGCCAAACGGCTCGAAGGGGTACTGATGTTTCCGGTTCCTCCTATAAATAGTACTTTCATGGGCTTTCGATGCTGGTTCACAATTTCAGAATGAATATAATGATATTTATGTGAAAGCAGCCTGGTATTCATGAAATAGGATATTGGTTTATCCGGAAAAATAAAGTACTTTGTCTTTTAACCTCGGTGTTCCATGAAAAACAGAAGAACTTTTATCAAAAAGGCTGCCTTGGGGGCCGCCGCCATCTCCATTCCAACGAACAGTATGTTCGGCCAACTTTTCCCAAAAACCAATCCAAGCATGGCATTACCCAACATTTCATTGGCCCAATGGTCGCTGCACAGGGCCTTGGAACAAGGCGCGACCAAAGCCGTCGATTTTGCGGGCATCGCAAAAAACACCTATGGTATCGATGCCGTGGAATATGTGAACCAGTTCTACACCGACCATGCCAATAACGAACCGTTCTGGCAGGAGATGAAAAAAAGGGCCGATGACGCCGGGGTCAAAAGCTTGTTGATCATGGTCGACAACGAGGGCGACCTGGGCAATCCCATCGATTTGGAAAGGAAGACCGCAGTGGAAAATCACTATAAATGGATCGATGCGGCAAAGATCCTCGGCTGTCACTCGATCCGGGTGAATGCATTCGGACAGGGAAACCGATCGGAAATCAGGGCGGCCCTGGTCTCCGGTTTGGGCATGCTGGCGGAATATGGTGCCCAGGCAAAGATCAACGTGATCATTGAAAACCATGGCCTGCATACCTCCGATGCCCCTTTTATGGTCGAAATCATCAAAACGGTGAACAGTCCTTTTTTGGGTACCTTGCCCGATTTCGGCAATTGGTGCCTCGATACCCAATGGGGCAGCACCCAGAACGACCGCTGTTCGAATGTGTACGACCGCTATGAAGGGGTGGCCGATTTTCTCCCTTTCGCCAAAGGGGTCAGTGCCAAATCGTATGCCTTCGATGCGGAAGGGAACGAAACCAGCATCGATTATACAAAAATGCTCCGACAGGTCAAGGACTCAAGTTTTGAGGGCCATATCGGGGTGGAGTTCGAAGGGGAAAACATGGCGGAGCCCGAAGGGATCCTGGCGACCAAAGCCCTTATCGAAAAAGTTTGGGCCGAATTGGATTAGGGACTTGCGAACCTCTCAAATCGGACCGGCATTCGCTATGATTTTTTATCTTTGAACAACTGTGATGCCAACTACCATTAACTTCCTCCTAATCTCCTTGTTTATGCAATCGCTACTGCTTTTCGACTTTAACGACAACGCCGATATCAGTACTTGGCAAGTGGTCAACGATAATGTCATGGGCGGGCGATCACAAGCTGCTTTTAACTTGAACGACAAGGGACATGGAGTATTTGAGGGGAAAGTTTCCCTAGAGAACAATGGCGGTTTTGCATCAGTTCGCCATCGATTTGATGCCATAGTAAATAAGGATTGCCAAAACGTGGCCATTCGCTTGAAAGGCGACGGAAAGCGGTATCAGTTCAGGGTAAAGTCGACCCTTGACCAGAGGCATTCCTATGTAGCCTATTTTGAAACCTCTGGCGCATGGCAAACTGTTGTCCTACCCTTTGAGACCCTATACCCTGCCTTCCGCGGACAAAAATTGGCCCTTCCCAACTTTGATGGGAAAAACCTATCGGAAATCGCTTTTTTGATCGGGAACAAAAATGCGGAAACATTCCATCTTGAAATAGATTGGATTCGATTGCAGTGAAGTGGACAGAAGCAAAAAACCATCCCAGTAAAGTTCTGTGCTGGCGTAATGAGGTTCGTCAAGGGGTCGAAACGCCCAATAGAGTACCCTACAATTTTTCCTGCCTACCGTTCAAGTCAACATTAAGGGCCTTTGCGAAGGTCTTTTGTTGATGCTTCCCAAGTTGATCCTGCCCAAATTTACTTTTTTATATCGCTAAATATGAGTAACTTAATAAGCGTAACGGATAATTTCTAAGTCATGGCAACAATCAAATCATTAAACAAATGGGCCAATGCCCACACCTATTACCCTTTAGATCTTGTAAGGGCCGCCTTGGGCATTTTTCTTTTTATCAAAGGCATCGATATCATGTCTGACCATGCCCAAATGGCCGAAATGACAAAGCCCTTTGAAGACCTTCCAGGTGGGATGTTCATCTTGCATTATATCGTACCGGCGCATTTTGTGGGGGGCTTTTTGATCGTCATCGGTTTGCTGACCCGTTGGGCCGTGCTGGCGCAACTGCCCATTTTGATCGGTGCGATCTTGGTGAACTTCCTGGGCGAAATGAACACGACCAACCTCATCTTGGCATCTGTCACTTTCCTGGTCTGCATATTCTTTCTGTTCTATGGGTCGGGCAAACATTCGGCCGACTACTATTTGAAAATGCAGAAGTAATGGAAAGTTTGCGTTGTTAGCTACGAGGATCAAAGATTTTCGAGCTGATTGCTGCTCTTGTCCTGGCTGATCGTCCAGAAAAACCCGACAAAGAAAAAGGTGTCGGCAGTAGGGCGAATGGCACGTCTATCGAAGACTCCGTTCGCATTGGGCGAGTCTGCATATTGATAGCCATTTACGTTCCTGAAGGCCGCCACGTTGCTGATCGAGAAATAAAGGATTTTCTGCGGAGACAGCAAATAGGCCCAATTGATGCTCAAATTGTTATAGGCCTTTGTTTTTGAGGCCATGAAATCTGGGGAATTGGGATTGTCATAGGGCCGTCCCGACGAGAAATTATAGGAGAATCCCACTTGGGAGCGCCAGTCGCCGATCCAATATTTGGTCACCAAAGAGAAATTGTGTCGTGCGGCAAATTGGGGGGTGGCACTATTCCTGAAGTTTCTAAAATCGCGTTCGGTATCCAATAAGGAATAGGAAACCCAATAGTCCAGATTTTTGATGTTTTTATTGTCACGCCAAAAAATATCAATCCCTTTGGCAGTTCCGTAGCCAAGGTTATTGAAATTTGAATCGAAGCGTGGCACCTCGGTATCATACTTGACCAAATTCCCATAATCCTTAAAATAGGCCTCGGCCCGGAAAGTGGTCCCATCATCGGTATGCTGGTAATTCAGGATAAAGTGGGTGGTTTTTTCCATCTTTAGATCGGGATCGTATTTCACATAGTCGTTCAACGGATTTTGGTAAAAAGTTCCAAAAGCAAGGGAGAACTGCCCCTTATCACTGCTTTTGTAGGCCAGGGAAAGCCGGGGGGCCAGGTTGGCTTCCCGCAACAAGGTAGACCGCTCGGCCCTTACCCCCATTTTCACCGCCAACCGATCACCGAAAAATAGATCGGCTTCGGTAAATGCCGCACTTATTTGGTCAATGGCTTCCCCCTTTACGGATAAACCGCTGATCGCCCGATAATCATCACGATAGTCGATTAGGAAGTGCTCGGCGCCCAATTCCCATCGAAATCTGTTGTTGAACTGCTTCCCCAACTTCACTTTGAGATGGGTGGCGGTTTCACGGGTATTGATGGAATCCTGGCCGATACCGATGCGATTGCGATCAGATGAGAGACTTCCGCCAAGGCCTAAGGTCCAATGATCCTTTAAAAAATACCGATAGGAGGCATTGGCGTACAGGTTATTGTTTTTAAGGCGAAAATCCACCAGATTTGGGGCATTGATGTCTTCCTGCGCCAGGTCAAGATTCGCCTGGTTAAACCCACCATACAGTTTAAAGATGCTGTTTTCTCCCTTGCTCCGAAATACCGCTTCCCCCGAAATCGATTCGTAGGGCCTGTTCCATGCCGTACCCTGATCGTTCGGGACCAGGCGTTGATAAGGGGCCAGGTTGATATAGGAGGTGTTGAGGCTCAACGATTCCCTGCCCCAAATTTCGGTGTGCCCCAGCCCCCCGCCCACCGACATTAGAGAGATATCTGACTGCTCCTGATCGGGCAGGTCGGTGGTATTCAACAATAGTACGGAAGACAGTGCCTGCCCATATTCGGCCGAATAGCCCCCTGTACTGAAAGTAATGCCCTTGAACAAAAAAGGTGAAAATCGGCCACGGGTGGGAATGTTGTTGGCCGTGGCATTGAAGGGCTGGAAAACGCGCATGCCATCAATGAAAACCTGGGTTTCCTCCGCTTGGCCCCCACGGACGAACAAACGGCCGTCCTCGTTCACGGTGGAAGTACCCGGCAAGGTCTGCAGCGCGGCCACAAAGTCGCCTGCTGCACCTGCGGTGGTTACGATGTCCAATGGTTTTAGGACAGCAACCTTGGTATTGTCGCCCGCTTCGAAGGTACCCGCGGTGAGTGTTACCCCGCTCAGATGGTTGACCGCTTCCCTTAATACGATTTGAAGCGCGGAAAATGTATCCACCTCGGCGGTTATCCGATGGGTTTCATAGGAAATCATGGAAACCACCAATATTTGAATTCCCGTTTCGCTTGTTTCGAAGGTAAAGCTGCCGTCTTCGGCGGTGGACGCACCATCATAGGTGCCCTCCAGATAAATATTGGCCCCGGCCACTGCCATGCCGGCAGCGTCGGTGACCGTGCCCGAAATGAAGGTTTGGGAAAACGTGGTTTGTTGGCAAAAAAGGAATACCGAAAAAAAGAACATTTTGATCATGGCCGTTTGTTTGAAATGATGGTTTAGAAATACCGCTTGTACGGCACAAAATTGAGAGGCCATCACCGCATAAAAAAAAACTGCTGACCCAGTTGTGGAATTTTGGGAGTGAGCTGTAATCCTCCCGTGGTGTTACGATTCGGTCATGGATTCTTACAGTTCGGTCGTTCCATTTTGGGCAGAACGCCCTTACGCTTCATCTTTGTCACATCATAAACCATAAAAAAAATATCATGAAAAATTCAAGACTAGTACTTTTGGGATTATTGTTCAGCGGACTATGGGTTTCCGCCCAAACAGAAGAAGGGGTGACCGTCACTGTAATTATCGAAAACGTACTTTCGAATGAGGGCACCGTTTTGGGATCTTTGCATTCCAAGGAGACCTTTATGAAAGGCAGCGGGGTCGCAGGGGATACCAAAGCGGCCCAAGCCGGGGAAGTTGAGCTCATTTTCAGCAACGTAGTACCGGGCAGCTATGCCATCATGGTAATGCACGACGAAAACGACAATCAACAAATGGATATGGATGCCAACGGCATGCCCATGGAAAGTTATGCGACCAGCGGGGATAACATGAGAATGGGGCCTCCCACCTTTGAAGGGGCCAAATTTGATGTGGACGGGGAAGCCCTGAACTTCCGGTTAAGATTTTAAATCGGTGATAAACAAAATGCGCGGCGACAAGTTTCCCAATTGGGGATGCTTGTCGCCGCGCCTTAGGTCTACTAACCAATGAAACTTATTGGGTAGCCGGTCGTGGGCTTAAATTTCTTCCGCCAACCAGGCCTTCATCATCCAAACGGTTTTTTCCTGTTCGGTAATAAAGTCGCTCATCATAGAATTGGTACCCTCGTCGTGGGCTTCCGCGGAAGCATCCAAGATGCGGCGCTCGATGACGAGCAGTTCCTTTAGCGAATCGACGATAAGCCGTATGGCGTGTTCATCAAGGGTGATGTTCTTGCCCACCGGAACTTTCGAATTCTTTATGTAATCCTCAAAGGTATGTTGTGGCACCCCACCCAAGGTTAGGATGCGTTCCGCGATCAGATCTACCTTAAGGTTGGCATCGGTATACAGCTCTTCAAATTTTAGATGGAGGTCGAAAAATCGCTTGCCCTTGATGTTCCAATGGATGCCCCTTAAACTTTGATAGTAACGCTGAAAGTTGGCCAGTAGCGTATTCAGATCGTCACTTATTACTTTCGATTTTTTAGGATCGAGTCCTATACTGTTCATTTCCATGATTCTTGCTTTTAATTCACTATAAATTTACAAAATATATATATGCATTATCATAGGTTTTATTGATGGTTTTATTAGTTTTACGTATTAAAAAAAAAGCATGACGATTACCCAATTGCAATATGTTTTGGCGGTCGCGGAATACCAAAATTTTACCTTGGCCGCAGAGAAAAGTTTCGTCACCCAACCTACCCTGAGCATGCAGGTGCAGAAATTGGAGGATGAGTTGGACATACTGATTTTCGACCGTGGCAAAAAACCGATCGGAATTACCGAGGTGGGCAAGAAAATTGTTGCCCAGGCCAAAAACATTGTCAATGAAGCCGAGCGCATCAAAGATATCGTAGATCAAGAAAAGGGCTTTATTGGCGGGGATTTTACCTTAGGCATCATTCCCACGGTCATGCCCACCTTATTGCCGATGTTCCTGAAAACGTTCATCAATCGATATCCCAAGGTAAACCTGATCATCAAGGAACAGAGTACCGAGCAAATGATCAGGAACATCCAGGATGGCCATCTCGATGCCGCCATTGCCGCCACCCCCCTGGAGATTGAATTCATCAAAGAACGCCCATTGTACTACGAGCCTTTTGTAGGTTATGTTCCAAGGAACCACCGATTGGCCAATATCGCCAAATTATCCCCGACCGACCTTGATATCAATGATATTCTGTTGTTGCAGGACGGACATTGTTTCCGCGATGGGGTCATCAATCTGTGCAAGGCCCCTAAAAATTTGAACGAAGAACACTTTAAACTGCAGAGCGGTAGTTTTGAGACTTTGGTGAACCTCGCCAACGAAGGGCTGGGCATGACCTTGCTCCCTTATTTGAATACTATGGAGCTCGACGATGAAAAGAGGAAAAATTTAAAATATTTCCATGAACCGTCACCCGCCAGGGAGGTGAGTTTGATCTACCATAAAAGTGAACTGAAAATACAGATCACCGAAGCTTTAAAGGATGTTATTTCAAGTGTGGTCAGGGGTGCGATAGCCTTTCAGGACGTGAAGATCATCAGTCCATTGAACAAAAAATAAAAAAGCCACTTTAAAAGTGGCTTTTTCTATTATGCTCTTAAATAAATCAAACTTTCTTGTAGTTCTGGTTTGTCGTTCAAGAACTGTCTCAACCAGAGTTTCAGTTCTTCGACTTCTTCCGGTAAGAGTCGCTCGACCGCTTTTTTTACCTCTTTGCAAAACAATTTTACGTCAAAACTAACTTTTTGGAGTACCGTTTTGGTATACTCCAGCATAGCTCTTGCCATATGTCAAAATGTTTAATTAGGTTGTGCTACTAAGTTAACCATTAATTGGAAGTTTTTATTGTTACCGATAAGTTAAAAATTAACTAATTTCGCTGAAGTCCATTGATTACGGCCCTTAGCCTTCATTAATTTTTTTTTCTACATTCATGAAAAAACTCGTTGTGGCGCTTATTTTTATGGCACTAATCGGATGTACGGCCACAAAACATCGACGAACGGTAAAAGAGGTCCGTACTGTTTTGCAACACGAAACCTTTCAAAACCAATTTACAGGACTGTTCGTGATAGCGGCGGAAACCCGTGATACGATCTATGATCACAACGGTGCAAAATACTTCACCCCAGCCAGCAATACTAAAATCTTCACCCTTTTTACGGGTTTGAGTCTTTTGCCGAATAGCGTTCCTGCCCTAAAGTATCTGATCCAAAATGATACCCTTTATATGCAGGGCACCGGGGATCCCACCCAACTTCATCCTTATTTCAAGGACAGTACGGTGCTCGGCTTCCTAAAGGGAAACCAACATATTGCCTGGTACAACAACAATTTCCAAGCGGGGAAATATGGTTCGGGTTGGGCCTGGGACGATTATGGGGATTACTACCAGGTAGAGCGCGGTGGATTGCCCCTGTATGGCAATGTACTTACCCTGTACCACAATGATTCCCTGGCAGCGGTCCCTTCCTTTTTAAAGGATCGGGTGGTTGACCTGGACGCTGCCATCAATCGTGAGGCTGAGAACAATACTTTCTACTATGCATCGAGCAGGACCGACACCATCGAAATTCCCTTTAAGACCGACAGTGCGTTGACCCGTAAACTGCTCGAGGCGGCATTGGATCAAAGGATTTCCATTACCAATCGCTTTCCAGAAGGCCAGAAAAGCACGCTATATGGTATGGCCACCGATTCGGTCTATCAAAGAATGATGTGGGAAAGCGATAATTTCCTGGCCGAACAATTATTGGTCCTGGCCTCCTCCACCCTCTCCGACACCCTCGATGGTACCAAAGCACAGGCCCATATGCTCAAAAACCGTCTGGCCGATCTAAAACAGCCCCCACGATGGGTCGATGGGTCGGGATTATCGCGTTACAACCTGTTCACACCGGAGTCGATGGTGCACGTGCTCTACAAAATGTATCAAGAGCTGCCCCAAGACCGCTTGTTCGGGCTCTTTCCCGCGGGCGGGGTCAGCGGTACCCTCGAGAACTGGTATGTCGGTGCCGAGGCGCCCTATATCTATGCCAAATCGGGAAGTTTGGGCAACAACTACTGTTTAAGCGGATACCTCAAAACAAAATCGGGGAAAATCTTGATTTTCAGCTTTATGAACAACCATTTCGTGCAGCCTTCGGGCGAAATCAAAGCCAAGATGCAGGATATTTTTGAGGTGATGCGCGATCACTATTGAGCCCAAGGGGAACCGGTCGCCAACTGTTTGATAAATTTTTGCTGGAGCAACTGCAGTTTAGGGTCGATGTACCTTTTGCAAAACGGCCTTTGCGGGTCGGTACGGTAATAATTTTGGAACTTGGTTTCGGAAGGCCGAAAAGCCCGAAATGGAAGTATAGCCGTTACCAAAGGTGCGTTGAACTCGTCTTGCAGCCCATCCCACATTTCGTTGTCAAAACCTTTTCGTCTTCCGGATCCATGGTATAAACGGCAGATCGGTATTTTGGACCGCATGCCATGCCAAGCGGTACTTTCATGGGTCATCAAATGGATCAACACCAAATCGTAGAGGGCAATTTCGCTTGGGTCATAGGCAACGATGACCGCTTCCGAAAAAGTATCATGCGGGGCCTTGGAGGCCACAAAACCCTGTTCGACGTTTAACACGCCATGCAGCGATTGGAAGACCGCTTCGGTACACCAGTGGCAACCTCCGCCCAAACCGATTTCTTTCACCTTTGCCATATCGCCTTGGTCGTAAAAACTTCAATCAAATAACCGATGGCTTTTTGCGTATTGTAAAAGGATTACCGTTTTGGCATCGCAGATCTCGCCCTTTTCCATCATTTGAAGCGCGACTTCAAAATGGTATTCCAACACTTCGATATTTTCCGTCTCCGCTTCAGCTCCGCCGCCTTCCCCCACTTTCATCCGGTCTTCATAGGCGCCGACGAATAAGTACAGGATTTCCGTTACCGAACCGGGCGACATGTATACTTCGAATACTTTTTGTACGTCATTGATGCGGTACCCGGTCTCCTCCTCCACTTCCTTGCGGATACAGTCCTCTGGATGGTCCCCGTCCAGCAGTCCGGCACAGACCTCGATCATCATCCCGTCGGCATTGCCGTTCACATAAGTGGGCATGCGGAATTGCCGGGTGAGTACCACGCTACCCTTAGCCTTGTTGTACAGCAGGATGGCCGCCCCATTGCCCCGATCGTAAGCTTCACGGTGTTGGGTTTCCCAAGTGCCGTCGTCTTTTTGGTAATCGAAGGTAAATTTGTTGAGGGTATACCAGTTGTCAGACAATAAGTCTTTCTTGATATTTCTGATACGATCGTTCTTCAAGGGATGCGGTTTTAGGTTTGATTTAAAGATATGGATTAATCCGTTTGGTCCTTTTGGCCATTTAACAACCGCCTCCGATGGCAAGGTTTTGTAAGGAAAATGCCTTTATTCAATGACAAGTAGACCAGATCTCACCAAGCGATGCCATGCTGCAATTTTTTCGTCAATGCCCATTGAAATTAACACCGGGAAATCTCTTGAATCTGCCATTGGTGTACTTGGGCTCGACGCCCGCCAAGCCTTCCACAAGGAATAAAATCATAGGCCCGAACAAATGCGAAGGGGCCAAGCACAAAATCCTATTGCCGTGTACTTTCAAAATGTTTATCTTGTTTGGTAAATGACCACACCTGCCGAGCCGAAAAGTTTACCATGGTGCGCATACCCAGCCGCATCCGATACCAAAGCATTGGGACTTCAGCCCTTGCCCGAAAACTTGCTCGTGGCGAATTTCAACTCGGTCTCGCAATACCGCAGCAACCGCTACAGGGCGGTACCCGTCAAAAATGAGCATCCAGATACATTGCTGGAGATGGCTGCGGTGTTGGCGGCCTCTTTCGCCGTCAACGACCCCATGAACCGGCATATACATCCATCGCGCAATATCCCTGTTTCCATAATGGGCCATTTGCACAAAGATGCCTTGGGAACCACTCCTTTCGGCCCATGGACCACCGAGAACATTTTTTATTGGTTCGTACGGCTGTTTGCGTTGACCTCTGCCAGCGATCCCATGGCCAGCATTAAAATCAATGAGGATACTGTAAGGCTTTCACTGGCCATCTTCAATGCCGAAAAAAAAGTGATCGGGGCCGCCATCAATGTCACGGTGCCCATCGAGGAAGTTCCCATGAGAAAAGGAGATCCTTTTTTGGAGGCGGTATTGGTGCACGTGAACCCGATCATGGACCTCATTTATTCCCAGGAACATATTGCCATGAAGGCCTTGTCAAAAAAATATCCCGCCCTTCAAAAGGCAAGGGAACAAGGCAAGGTCGGCATGCATTTTTTGGTGGCCCGATCTGCCGAGTTGCCCAAGGACCATACCTTCGAATTGGTGGCAGCCTCGGCGGAACACCTGTCAAAACTGGGATTCGAGTATATGGTGGTCACGGCGACCAATCAGTGGACCGGGGCCGCATGCGAAGTACTGGGTGCTACGCGGGTCCATTTCGCGCCCTTCCGCGATAGGGAAAGGGTCGCCCGTAAGACCGCTGCCTCCGACATGGAGCCCTTTTCCAGTGATGGCTACCTGGCCGAGAAAGATAGCGGCATGTTCTTCTATATCCTAAAGCTCTGAACATGGGTACCTCAAACAAAGTGCCCGGCGAATTAAAAAGGGTTTTGGGCCTGCCATCGCTCTTTGCCATAGCCGTTGGGGTGGTGGTGGCCCAGGTCGTTTTCGTCAGCATATTGCAGGGGGTCGGTATCGGCGGATCCGCATTTTTCGTGGCCCTCATTTTTGCCTTTGTCCTTACCCTTTGTTATGTCTTTACCTTTTCCGAACTCGCCTTGATGTTGCCCAAAGCGGGCAGTATCAGCGCCTATACCGAAGTATCCCTAGGGCATTTTCCGGCCATTGTGGCCACTATTTCGGGCTATTTGGCCCCGGCCGTTTTTGGACTTCCGGCCGAACTGTTCCTGCTCGAAACGGTACTCGATACACTCTACCCAGGATCGTTTTCACAAATAGGTTGGATGGTTATACTGTTGTTGACGCTATTGAACATCATGGGGGTCGATGTTTTTGCCAAGGTACAGAACCTGTTGTCCTATTTGATGATCACTGCCTTGCTCGTCATAGCGGTAACGGGATTGACGCAGAGCGATCCACAGGGGGGGTCGGTCCTATCGCTTTGGGAAGGCTTGAAGCATTTGGATATCGGTGTATTGAGCCTCACCACGATGGCGCTCTGGTCGTTCATGGCCCTTGAATTTGTATGCCCGATGATCGAAGAAACCAAGAATCCGAATAAGAATATTCCCAGATCCATGATTTTGGCCGCTGTGGTACTGTTGGTCATATATACTTTGGTGGCCTTGGCAGCTTATTTGGCGGTGCCACAAGAGGCCCTGGCGGGTTCCAATATCCCGCATGCGGTATTGATCACTACCATTTTTGGGGAATCCGGGAAGTTGGTCATGGCCGTACTGGCCATCACGGCCACCTGCAGTACCATCAATACTGTACTGGCCACGATTCCCAGAATGCTGTATGGCATGGCCCACAACCAACAATTGCCCACCGTATTTATGAAATTGCATCCCAAAACCCGATCGCCCTGGGTGGGCATTGGTTTTGTGGGACTGCTCATTATGGTGCCCATGATCTTGTTGAAAGGGCAAGAGGACATTATTCTAACCTTGGTGATTTCCGCGGCCACCTGCTGGCTGGTGGCTTATATCATTTCACATCTCAACCTGATGGTCCTGCGCAGGCGCTACCCCGATTTTGAACGTCCTTTTAAAAGTCCATGGTACCCCTTGCCCCAAGTATTGGGCATCCTCGGTATGGTTTATATGATCTTGAACAATTCTCCTTCCCCTGAAATGACCCTACAAGTGTATATGAATGCCGGTGCCATTGTGCTGATTTCCTGTATTTATGCCGGTATTTGGGTGAAGTATAAAATGAAGAAGGGCTGGTTTGAACCGGAACCGATCGCGAACGCGATCAAGAATTAAGTTCGTTGGCTCTTCAACATCGAATGGATCAATACTGGCCGTTTTGATAAAAAACGAACAACAAGATGGGGAAATACTTGATAGGCTGTGAAATATGAAATGAAAAAAGTACATTGTATCTTACTGGCATCCAAGATGGTCCACAAAAAAGAACGGCGATGAACGGATTTGATATTGTGATGGTGATTGCGGTCATCCTGTTCGCCCGTTTGGGGGTACGTCTGGTCACGCGATACAATCACATGAAAAAAAAGAAAAAAAATGCTTCGGAAGATGACACGGATTGATGCTGCCTCTCCAAAAAGAATTGCCTCGGGCACCTAACAGTAAGAGTCGCAACTATCGTTTCCGCCCACCAAACCATTTAAAAAATGCTTAAATTCTTTCGACACATAAGGCAATCCTTACTTATGGAAAACAAGACTTCCAAATATTTCAAATATGCCATTGGGGAAATCGTTTTGGTGGTCATCGGGATCCTTATCGCCTTGCAGATCAATACCTGGAACCAAGAAAGAGTAAATGCCAAGGAAGAACGGCGCATCTTACAGGACCTTTCGGAAGAGTTGCGGTTCAACAATTTTCTAAAGGAAAAGGGGAGCAGGGTCATGCAGGAGGTGGTTGATGCCGCTGACCACCTATTGCTCGTAATTAATAATCAAACCGAACCACGTGATACCGCCCAAATAGGAATGTACCTCCATAAGCTGACCTGGGTTTGGGTATCGGGAAGGAATACCACCATTTATGATGTGCTCAGCGGTTCAGGGGATTTTGAACGTATTTCCTCTTCCATTCTCCGAAAAAAGCTGGCCGACCTTAAGGCCAACCAAGAAAATCTCCTTCAATTTGAGGTGGTTCAGAACCAATTTGTAGACCAGCAATTGAGGCCCTTTTTGAACCGTGCCGTTGATCGTACCACGCTTAGGTCTAAATTTGAAACCGGTGAGATGATCACCACCAGCTATGCTTCCAAATTTCCAAATTCCTACTCGGAACTGCTGGAAAGTCGGGAATTTGCCAATCTTTTGGTCGACCTTGATTTTTTTACCAGACGGGTCCTCGGCACCTATGGTAGGATCGACGGGGATATTGCTAAAATAGATTCACTGATCCAGGCTAGCTACCCAGACATCGTAGCAAAAGCCTATATACCCTATTGACATTAAAGGTGATGGCGTTAAACCATGACCGCTTTATTAAGATAGCGGCGAAATGGCAGCATCTCCCGATATACTTCGATCACTTTTTCCTTAAAATCGGGGCGCAAAACTTCCGCTCGGGTCAGGGGATGCACCACGGCAAAGGTCTTGTGGCACAACAGATCGATATGGGGATGGTCATTGGAAAACCCTTTGGGGGCGTTGGTCAGTTTCCCGTCTTCATAAAGCGACCCAAAAGTATCCTTAAAGGATTTTTTGCCCAAGATCTTTTTGAATTCTTCCCCATCGTAATCAAGGGCCTCCCGGATGCTTTTCAGGGCCTTGGGATCGGGCCGCCAGCGGCCTCCGGCCAACATCGATTCGTGTAGGCCGACTCTGGATATAAAAATCGCCAGTGCCCGGCCGTTTGTCGAGTCCGCCCCCAAAATGGTCTTTATAAATGGGCTTATGGGGATGGAACATCAAATTGTTGTTGATGCGGTTGATGCCCTTTTTGCCCGGGGTGGGATAATAATCCCGGTCCAAGCCGGCCAAGGTGGTGTCAAGCTCATCCAACCAGGCGATGAATTCGTCCCTGACCGTTTTGTACCATTTCCGGTGGGCGTCCATCCATGGCTTGTTGTTGTTTTGGTCAAGTTCCTGCAGAAAGTGGAACAATTGGCTAAAATCCATTTTAAAATCGATTGTCACCGTCGAGCAGGTTGCCCAGACCCCCCAAAATGCTGCCTTCGCCCTTATCCTTCCCGCCTCCTTTGGGAGCAGCCGCCCATACCCGGCCGGCCAAACGGCTAAAGGGCAGGGATTGGATATACACCGTTCCTGGACCCTTGAGGGTGGCGAAAAACAGTCCTTCGCCCCCAAAAATGGTATTCTTGATGCCCCCGACGAATTCGATGTCATAATCGACATCCTTGGTAAAGCCAACGATACAACCAGTGTCGACCTTGAGCACTTCCCCCGGTCCGAGCACTTTTTTGGCGAGGGTACCTCCCGCATGTACAAAGGCCATGCCATCGCCTTCCAGCTTTTGCATGATGAAACCTTCACCGCCAAATAAGCCGCGACCCAAACGTTTCGAAAATTCAATACCAATCGACACTCCTTTTGCCGCACATAAAAAAGCGTCTTTTTGGCAAATGAACTTGCCCTGCTTCTCGGAAAGATCGATTGCCAATATCTTTCCCGGATAGGGCGATGCGAAGCTTACTTTCCTTTTGCCATGGCCCATGTTCAAAAAGGCGGTCATAAAAAGGCTCTCCCCGGTGAGCACCCTTTTACCGGCAGAAAATATCTTTCCCAAAACACTGTTGTCCTGGTTCGATCCATCGCCGAAAATGGTATCCATCTTGACCTCATTGTCCATCATCATAAAACTGCCGGCTTCGGCCACCACGGCCTCTTGGGGGTCGAGTTCAATCTCTACATATTGCATTTCCTCCCCATAAATATGATAGTCTATTTCGTGTGCGTTCATTTTAATTTCTATTTTTTTTGATTTACCATTAGTTGCCCAAAGGGCATTTTTCGTTACAATACATTACAAAAAAGCATTGATCGTTTTCTGAAGTTCTTCCGGTTTTTGGGTTCCGATGAGGTATTTTTTTCCATCCTTTAAATGCAGTGCCATGCCCTGGTTGCCTTTGATGTTGTATACGGTACCGTATTTGAAGCTCAACCTGATGCCGAACCCGACAAAGCGATATTTGATGATCTCGGCCTTATCGATATCTTCCCATTTGAATTGTTTGCTGAAAAAGGGCACGTACCTAACGGAAATGGCCTTAGCGTCTATTTTTGTGATCAGGGTCATAGACCAAAAGAAACCGCAGAACGCGAGCATTCCCAGTGCAAAGACGATCAATCCCACATCGGACATGGGATTGTTTCCAAAAGGAGTTTTTAAAAAGATCTGTACGATGATCCCATAGATCGGGATGCCCATTACAAAGAACGACAACAGCCAAAGGAAGATTTTGCCGAATTTCTGGTTTTCCTCAAATAGAACCGATTTTTTCATCGCCATCGCCTTTATCCCAATGAATTAAAATAACATTAACTCCTCAATTTCACCGCCCATTCAAAATTGAATGTCGAAACCACCACCCCGTCTTCGTTCAATCCTACGGAACGCATCCAGCAGGTCTGCCCCTCCCCTGTGGCCAATGTTTGATCTATGGCTTCCTTTATCCGTTGACCGTCTTCACAACTAAAAGTGATCATGCCTGTGGCCTTTTTGGAAAAATTCGCGTTGTTGTTGGCGACCAGCATGGAAATGGGTTTCCCACTTTCCTCGATATGCAAGGTGACCAATGCCCCGGTACACAGTTCAGCCGCCATCCCCTGCACGGCCCAAAACATCGATTTGAACGGATTTTGGTTCACCCATCGGTGGCGCACCGTCGACACGGCATGGCCTGCATCGATCGATTTTAGGCGTACGCCGCACCACCAGGCAGCGGGCAGTTTAAAAAATGTAAAAGTGTTGAATTTACCCGCAGTTATTGACATTGTTCGACATATTTGATCTAAAAGTATTGAAAATAATCGAATAACGAATTGTTAAATATATGTTAATAATTAGTACTATGTGTTGCATAGTACCTTTTTTTGGATATATATTTGTATAAGAAAATAACATGCCATGACTGATACTATATCAAAACACGAGCGAAACCTATCGGCCTTGATCCACGCATCCACCTTTTCCAAGTTCTTTATACCCTTTGGAAATTTCATCATTCCACTGATACTTTGGACCGCCAACAAAAAGGAATATGAATTTGTGGATTACAATGGCAAGCAGGCGCTGAATTTCCAGATCAGCATGCTGTTGTACTCGATCCTATTGGGAATCATCAGTATTCCGTTCATTATTGGGTTTTTTCCGAATCTCCTAGATTTTACCCATTTTGGTTTCGACCGTTTGAACAATTTCAACAACCTCAACCTCCATTTCGATTCCGACGACTTTCGTTTCGGCAAATGGTTGTTTCCCATTGGTTTTGCTGGCCTGGCACAGGGCGCTTTGACCATAGTGAACATCGTGTATACCCTCTTGGCGACCATACGCACCAATGAAGGGCAGACCTTTTCCTATCCCATCACCATAAAATTCATCAAATAATGAACCGTTCCAACACCATATCGAACCTGTCATTTCCATTTTTGCTGCTGATCGTGGCCCTGGTCATGGGGTCCTACGGACCAAAAAACACAATAATTCAAGGCAAAAACTTGGAACCGGAAACACTTTACGAAACCATCAAAAACAGGGACAGTGTTTTTTTCAGTGCCTATAACCGCTGTGATCTGGAAACGCAGGCAGCGATGCTTTCCGACAGTGTTGAATTTTATCATGATCAAGGCGGACTATCCACTTCCAAACAGGACATATTGGACAAAACCAAGGAAAATATCTGTGGTAAGGTCACCAGGGAACTGGTGGAAGGCAGTTTGGAGGTCTATCCCATAAAAGATTACGGTGCCGTGGAAATCGGAATGCACAAATTCCATAATAATCAAGAGGCATCGGGAACCCCCTCCCATGCCAGTAAATTCATTGTGATATGGCAGCAACAAGACGACAATTGGCAAATGGCGAGGGTCATCAGCCTTCATTAAAAATTAAAGAAATCGCAACGGGTACTCATCACACCCGGTAACAGGAGTTTCATCATCAATCTAAATCAAACCGAATGTTTATTCATCGATCAGAAAACGAACAGTTAATCCAAGCAGACGATCAGTTCAGAGGAATTGGCAAAATCCCCCACATGATTCGGTACTGCACCAAAATCAAAATGAAGTTATGAATGTAGAAAACACAAAAGCACAGATGCGCAAAGGGGTTTTGGAGTATTGCATTCTTTCCGTTCTCAATGGAAAGGACAAATACGCCTCCGAAATTCTCGAGACCCTGAAAGACGCAAAAATGCTTGTGGTAGAGGGTACCATCTATCCGCTGCTCACCAGGTTAAAGAATGCGGGCTTGCTCAACTATCGTTGGGAAGAATCGACTTCAGGCCCCCCAAGAAAGTACTACACATTAACCGAGACCGGTAAACTGTTCCTCAAGGAACTGGATACCACTTGGGATGAACTTAGAAATGCCACGAATCTGGTAACCAACACTAAAACAAGTAAAAAATGAACAAGACAGTAAACATAAATCTCGCCAATATACTCTTCCATATTGATGAAGATGCGTACAATAAAATGAGGCGTTACCTGGAGGCCGTGAAACGTTCTTTCACCAATACGCCGGGAAGCGACGAAATATTGGCGGATATCGAAGCCCGTATCGCCGAGCTTTTCCAAGAAAAGGTCAAAGACGAACGACAGGTCATCACCCAAAAGGAAGTGGATGAGGTCATTGCTATTATGGGGCAACCCGAAGACTATATGGTCGATGAGGATATTTTTGAAGATGAGCCCCGGGCCAGTACCGGCCATGAAAAAAAGCGGGTAAAAAAACTCTACCGCGATACCGAGAACAAATATGTGGCCGGGGTCTCCGCAGGCTTGGCACACTATTTCAACATCGAGCCCGTATGGATACGGCTCGCCTGGATCTTGCTCACCATTGGTTCCAGTGGCGGATTTATCCTGATCTACGGATTGCTTTGGATATTGATTCCCGAGGCGGTTACCACTTCCCAAAAGCTCGATATGCGCGGCGAGGCCGTGAACATCAGCAACATAGAGCGAAAAGTAAAGGAAGGCTTTGAAGAGGTTGCCGACAAGATCAAAAATGTCGACTATGATAAGGTCGGCAATAGGGTAAAAAACGGTGGCAAAACGTTTTTTGATACCTTAGGTGATATCATCTTGTTCCTCTTCAAAATTGTAGGCAAATTTATCGGCATCATCCTAATCATTATAGGTGCTGCCACCCTCATCGGACTTTTCATTGGGATGTTGACCGTTGGTGCGCTTGACTGGATCCACTTGCCCGGCGTCGATTTTTATGACATGGTCAATGCGACCAATACCCCGGTCTGGCTCGTTTCCTTGATGGCGTTCTTTGCTATTGGCATTCCCTTCTTCTTCCTGCTGTATCTGGGATTGAAGATTTTGGTGACCAACTTGAAATCGATAGGCAACATCGCCAAGTTTTCGCTGTTGGGCCTTTGGTTGATCTCTATCATCGCATTGATCGTTATGGGCGTACGGCAAGCCGCCGCACATGCCTATACCGGCAGCGTTACACAAGGGGAAGAAATTTATGTGGAAAACCTTCAGGATACCTTGAACATCGAGTTGATCACATCCGCTTTTGAATATGAGGACCGAAGAAACATGAGTGTGGATGGAATGACCATCAGCACCGATGAAGATGGGAAGGAGGTCTTCATTTCCAAAGATGTTAGGTTCAACATCAAAAAATCGAAAGACTCCCTGATAAGGATCGAAGTGCGGAAGGAAGCGAATGGCCCCTCGTTCGATGAGGCCAAGGCAACTTCCGAAAAAATCGACTACGGCTACAAAGTGGAGGGCAATGCCCTAATGTTGAACGACTACCTTACCACGGCCAGGGATAACAAGTTCATGGACCAGGAAGTGCGTGCCAATCTTTATCTGCCCGTGGGCACCATTTTTGGGATCACCATCGGAAACAGCAACCGTTGCTGGTCGATCCGATCTGAGAACGATCAGGACATGGATGGCTGCGAGGCTTCGGAATACCTATGGAAAATGGGTGAAGACGGGGAATTGGACTGCCAAGATTGTCCGCAAAAAGAGGATGACGAAGCAGACCAGAATGAAAGGAACCGCGTCATCATCAACGAAGACGGTATCGACATCAACATTAAGGACAATGGGGAATCGTTCAAAATGAAAATCGATGAAAACGGGGTCGACATCAAGGCCAAGGACAGTGAAAACAAGCGATAATTACAGTTGGGAAAGGATTTTCAACAATTCGGTAAAACAGAGTGGCACAACCAAATAAGAACAATGAATTTTACATCAATCAATAATCAATTGCCGAACGTCTTGTCATAGCATAACAAGGCTAAGGCTTCAAAAACAACGACCATGACAGCACTAGTGAAAATTACCATCGCATTACTACTCAGTCTCCTTTTGGCCTCCTGCGGCTTTGACATCCAAATCGGCGACATGGATGGTTTCGGCTCGGGAAAAAAGGGCAACGGAATCGTCACCAACGAAATCCGGAACGTAAATCAGGACTTTACCGAAATTTCCGCATCTGAAGGTTTGACCGTTTATGTGACCCAAGCAGACGACTTTGAAATCAGCGTTGAGGCCGATGAAAACATCATCGATTTGATCGGAACCGATGTCAAGAACGGTCGATTAAAGGTACATGCCATCCAAAATATTGGTAGGGCCACCAAGAATGTATACGTTTCCCTGCCCAATATAGAAGCCCTGAGAGGCTCCAGTGGCGCCCATCTCAATACCAGGAACAGGATCCAAAGCGAAAGGATGGAGATCGATGGCAGTAGCGGTGCCATTTTGAACATCGAAATCGATGCCGACGACCTCTACATTGAAGCCAGCAGTGGGGCCAATCTTGATATTTCAGGGGATACCGATATCGCCCAGGTCGAAGTGAGCAGCGGTGGCAACATCAATGCCGACGATCTGCAGGCCAAAGACTGCCGCGCGGAAGCGAGCAGCGGGGGCAATGTAAAAATAAACGTCTCCGAAACGCTGGTGGCGGAGGCGAGCAGCGGAGGGAATATCTCCTATAGCGGGCAACCCAAAGTAAGTACCAAAAAAAGCTTTTCGGGAAGTGTTACCCAAAGGAACTGAAAAAGATCGAAATTACCCGGATCAAACCCTGTTGACCCTAACCCAAGGGTCGACAGGGTTTTTGTTTTGTGATGCACAAGGTTTGTTTATATTAGTGGAAATATTTCATCCATGAAATTGGTCCTTAAAAAATATGTGCTTCCGTTGAAGCATACCTTCAGTATTTCAAGGGAATCCCATGACGTTCAGGATACTTTGATCGTATCTATTTCCTTGGATGGGCATACCGGATATGGCGAATCGACCTCCAATCCTTATTACCGCATCACCATTGAAAGTATGATGGCCGAAATTGAAGCGGTTCGAGGCGCCTTGGAATCGTATCCCTTCAGCACCCCGGAAGACTTCCATGCCTTCCTCGTGTCAAAGGGACTGAGCAATTTTGCGCGCTGTGCACTAGACCTTGCTGCCCACGATCTTTATGGAAAACGCTTGGGAAAACCACTTTATGAAATATGGGGTACCCGAATGGATAAGTACCCGATCACCAATTATACCATTGGCATTGACACGCTTGATAAAATGGTCGCCAAAATAAAAGAAATGCCCTGGCCCATTTACAAGATTAAACTGGGCACCAAAGACGATATCAATCTGATCAAGGAACTACGACAACATACCGATGCCATTTTCAGGATCGATGCCAATTGCGCATGGTCGGCCAAGGAGACCATTTCAAATGCCCCCCAGCTCAAGGCTTTGGGGGTCGAATTTCTGGAACAACCTTTAAAAGCGAACGACTGGCCTGGCATGGAAAGGGTCGCACACCATAGTGTCCTGCCCGTAATCGCCGATGAAAGCTGCATCGTGGAAGCGGATGTTATCAAATGTGCGCTCCATTTCAACGGCATCAATATCAAATTGACCAAATGCGGTGGCCTCACCCCCGCCCTGCGCATGATCAAGGAAGCCAAGCAGTTGGGCCTCAAAGTGATGGTGGGTTGCATGACCGAATCCACGGTGGGCATTTCGGCAATCGCGCAATTGTTGCCCCAGCTCGACTATGTGGATATGGATGGTGCGTTGCTCCTCAAGGAGGATATAGCCGAAGGCGTTAAAATATTGCCCGGTGGGCAATTGCGATTCCCTACCTTCGGGGGCAGCGGCATAAGCATGCTCAAATGATTGATTACATCGATTCGTTTCCGGGAAGGGAAATACATATTGACGGCAGACCCTACCTTTATTTCGGGGGTACGGCCTATTTGGGAATGCAGACCCACAAAGACTTCCAACAACTGTTCATCAACAACATCGGCACCTATGGCACGGGCTACGGGGCTTCCCGAAAATCGAACGTGAGGATCTCGATCTATGACCAAGCGGAAGAAAGTTTGGCCCATTGGGTAGGGGCCGAGGCCTGCACCACCCTATCCTCGGGATTCTTGGCAGGCCAACTCGTCGCGCAACATTTCGATCATCCGCAGCACAAACGTTTCTATGCCCCGAACAGTCATTCGGCCCTTTATGTTTCGAAAACCAAGCCTTATGCTACCTTCACCGCCATGGATATCGCGATAAGGGAGCATTTGAACGGCCACAACAAAAGTGTTCCTGTGGTGTTCATGGACAGTATTGATTTTTTCGGGGGAAATTATCCCGATTTTGAAGGATTGAAAACCTTGCCCTTGGAAGCGGTCATCTTGGTGGTCGACGATTCCCATGGCATCGGAATCGTGGGGGATCGTGGTTGCGGCGTTTACCAAAGCATCAAAATGCTGAAGCCTAAAGAGCTGCTGGTGTGCTGTTCCCTGGGCAAGGGGTTTGGACTACAGGCCGGGGCGATCTTTGGAGGTCAAAAAAGGATCGATCAATTGACCGCCACCGATTTTTTCGGAGGGGCAAGTCCGGCAGCCCCTGCCGTAATGGCCTCATTGGTTCAGGGGGAAAGTATTTTCCATGGGCAAAGGGCCCTTTTGCGACAACATATCGGATTTTTCAAAAAGTCACTACAAAATTTGGGGCATTTCAAATACCTGCCCGACCATCCCACTTTTGGATATACCGATCAACGCTTGAGCGATTACCTTTACCAACATGGGTTCATCACCACCAACTTTCCATATCCCAGTGAATCTGCATCCATGATGAGCCGTATCGTGTTGAGCGCGTCGCACCTACAGAAAGACCTCTTAAAACTGGCCACAACGGTCAACGCCTATTTCCATTGAAATCAGTGAAAGGGTACCGCAAGCGGTAGATCCTTAAAATTTCCAAGCCCTTTTTGTTCAAATAAAAAATATTAATTGTACCTTTTAGGTATTCCTTTAGCCAATAACTTAAAAGAACATGATTATGAAAAAAATTTTTGGATTGGTTTTCCTCCTATTGATTCTGGTTTCAGCCACCGAATTAACAAAACCAACACAACAAACCCCACTCACCTTGGAGGGCAGTTGGGAACTTATCAATCGCTATAATTATGATGGTCAAAACGTGTCAGATACCATCCCCAATTTAAATGGATACCGACAGGTTAAAATATACAGCAAAGGAAAGGTAATGTGGACAAGGTATGCTCCGGACGACCCGATGGATTGGTTCGGATATGGCACCTATTCCAATACCGATAATCGCTTGGAAGAACGGTTGGAATACGGTTCAAAACCCATGATGCAAGCTATTGACACCATACAGACCTTCGTTTTCGAACTGGTGCTCTATAAAGACAGTTATAGCCAAATCACCGTGGATGAAGAAGGAAACCGCACCTTTTCCGAAAATTACCGACGTATAGATTAGGGCTTATTGCTGCGCCACTTCCTGGGGAGTTTCCACAGTGGCCAGATAGCGTTCCGCATCCAATGCGGCCATACATCCCGTACCTGCAGCGGTTACCGCTTGCCGATACTCCTTATCTTGTGCGTCACCGCTGGCGAACACACCCGGTTTGTTGGTTTTGGTGCTCTTGCCTTTGGTGATGATATAACCCGTTTCGTCCATATCCAATTGCCCCTTGAATATGTCGGTATTCGGTTTGTGTCCAATGGCGATGAAGAGTCCCGTAATCGCTATATCCTCTTTTTTACCGGTTTTGTTGTTTACCATGCGAAGTCCTTCCACCACTTGATCGCCCAGCACCTCATCGACTTCGGTATTGTATTTGATTTCGATATTCTTTAAACTGTTCACTCGATGTTGCATTGCTTTGGAAGCCCTCATCGCATCCTTGCGCACCAACATGGTAACTTTTTTGCAGATATTGGCCAAATAAGAGGCTTCCTCTGCAGCGGTGTCGCCGGCACCCACAATGGCCACATCCTGACCTTTGTAGAAAAACCCGTCACACACGGCACAAGCCGAAACGCCACCGCCCCTTAGTCGTTGTTCACTCGGAATGTTCAAATATTTCGCCGTGGCTCCCGTTGCGATAATGATAGTCTCCGCTTCAAGTTGTTTTTCATAATCTACGGTGACCTTGTGGATACCTCCGACTTCATCGCTCAATGTCACTTCGGTTACCATCCCTATTCGAACCTCGGTCCCGAAACGTTCGGCCTGTTGTTGCAACTGCAACATCATGGTAGGGCCATCCACACCATCCGGATATCCGGGAAAGTTGTCAACCTCCGTGGTCGTGGTCAGTTGGCCTCCAGGTTCCATCCCAGTATATACCAAAGGTTTTAAATCGGCCCTTGCCGCATAAATGGCCGCCGTATAACCAGCCGGGCCAGATCCAATAATCAATGTTTTAACTCTTTCAATTTGCTCAGCCATAATCAATCTCTTCGATTAAACGATTTCGACAAAAGTAAGTTTTTTGATAAAAATCCTACCCCTTAGTTATCAAAAGTTATCAGGTTTTCCATTGAAAAGAAAGGCCAAAAGAACTTTCGACAACATCTGCCCTGTTTAGCCGTAATTTCCTTCAATTGCTTACAAAGAACCGCATCACTAAATATATTGTTATCTTTGTTGTTACCCCACTTGACATGTACATGATTGGAAATTGAAATTTTTCCGCTTCCGCCCCAAGGGCAAAAATTAAAAAAGCTGACTTGTGTCAGTTCCATTTAATGAAGAAGCGGGTAATTTTGCAATGCAGAAAAAGAAAAGCCATGGTAAACAAAATACTGAGAACGGCGCTAGTCGACGATTCTGAACTTCAGTTAAAAGTAGTATCGAAGTTAATCGAGAAACATCCCAATCTCATCCTTGACGGCGTTTATGGCAGCGGGATGGCGGCCCAAAAGGGATTGGCCGACCGGGAGGTGGATTTGATCATACTCGATGTGGAAATGCCGATCATCAACGGCTTCGACTTTTTGGATAATTTTGAAAATCGGCCGCAAATCATTTTGATTTCAGGTAAATCGGAATATGCCCTGAAGGCGTTTGATTACGACGTCACCGATTATTTGCAGAAGCCCATAGGGCAACAGCGCTTTAATGTTGCCGTTCAAAGGGCGGTCACCAATCATGTCCAACTTGCTGAAGGGGCCGAAGAACAGGAGTTTATTTTCGTCAACAGCAACCTTCAAAAGAAAAAAGTATTCATTAACGACATTAAATGGATAGAGGCACTCGGCGATTATATCAAATTGATCACCGACAACAACAAAATCATGGTGCTTTCTACCATGAAGTCGTTTTTAAAGAAGCTGCCAGAGGATCAGTTTATCCGTATCCATAAATCTTATGCCGTGAATGTGGCCCGTATCGATAAGTTCAATAGTACGGGTGTGGAAATCGGCGGGGAACAGATTCCCATGAGCCGCCTCCATAAAGACAACTTGGAAAAGGCACTGATGCACGATTAGCCCATCCTTTTAGCTTTCTTTTCGGAATTCGTGTTCTCATTCCTCCAATTCAATGCTGTAAGTACCTTGACTGGGCCGAACTTCATAAGCTTCCAAAACGATTTGGAACGCCTCTTCATAAAATTTCGTAGCCTTCGCTATAAATTCATCCACGAAGGATCCATGGACCAAATTCAAAGTGCAGCCTCCAAATCCGCCACCGGTTTGTCGGGCCCCCAAAACGCCTTTTAAATCTTTGGTGAAATCGACCAAAAAATCGGATTCAACACAACTTACCTCGTAATCTCTTCGGATGCCCTCATGGGCCTCATATAATAGTTTTCCCACTTGTTGCAGGTCATTTTGCCTTAAGGCTTTGGCCATCTGCAAAACCCTTTTGTTTTCTTTGAGGATGAAGTCGCAACGTCTGAAAACGATTTCGTCCATTTTTTCCTTACAGGAGCGCAACATAGCGTCAGTGACCTCCCGCAGGGATATTACGGTTGGGTATCGTTCTTGAAGTACGGCTATCCCCTGCTCACATTGCCGCTTGCGCACATTATATTCACTGGTAGCCAAGTTGTGTGCCACCTTGGTATTGAGCAAGATGATTTTATACGGATTTATCTTGATGGGTACCAATTTATATTCCAAGGAACGGCAGTCGAGTAAGATCGCATGTCCGGCCTTGCCCATCACCGAGGCAAATTGATCCATGATGCCGCATTGGGTGCCCACATAGGTATGTTCTGCCTTTTGCGAAAGTTTGATCAGTTCCAATGGTTCGAGCCCTAACTCGAAAAGCTGGTTGAGGCCATACGCCAGTCCGCACTCCAGTGCGGCGGAGGAACTGAGGCCCGAACCTGCCGGTAGATCGCTGTCCAAAACACAGTCGAAGCCGCCCAAACCTTCACTGCGTTTTGTGATTTCATCAACTACGCCCAATATATAATTCTCCCAAGCCACTTTGCTCGGTGCCAGGGCCGTTAAGTCAAACTCAAAATGTGCGTTGAAATTCTTGCTAAAGATGCGGCAGTGCTTTTGGGAACCGTTTCGTTGGAATTCCAAGATGATCCTCTTCTCGATGGCGGCCGGCAACACATAGCCCATATTGTAATCGGTATGTTCCCCGATCAAATTGATCCGCCCTGGAGAAGTCACCCTAAGTTTCGGTGCGAAATGTGCTGGAAAATCTTTCATTCTTTTGTACTGCCCTGTTGTGCCCGTACCATATCCACCGTGGCAACGGTCCGAAATCCGAGATGCTCCTGGGAAGAATCCAAACTGGTCGCCATTCTGGCCGAGATGCGATAGCTGGCACAATAGGAGGCGCTACATAAGAAAGAACCTCCCTTGATGACCCTTTCCCTGGCATACGGATCCCGTTCATTCAAAGGCCCTTCCGGACCCTTCGGATTGTAGGCAGGCACCTCTTTCTTGGCCATGTTACCATAATAATTGGAATTGTACCAATCACTGGTCCATTCCCATACGTTGCCGGCCATATCAAATAGACCCAAAGAATTTGGAGGGAAAGACTTTACCGGCGCCCTGTTTTCATAACCATCGGTCATGGCATTGCTCACCGGAAATTGACCGTTCCAGGTATTGGCCCTTTCCGCCAACAGATCGATATCGTCGCCCCAGGTATAAATCGAAGTCGAAGCTTCACCCCTGGCGGCCAGTTCCCACTCGGCCTCGGTTGGCAACCTTCTCCCTGCCCAATTGCAGTAGGCCAGGGCATCTTCATAGGCGATATGCACCACCGGCTCGTTGTCTTTGCCCACGATATCACTTCCGGGACCGTTCGGATGCTTCCAGTCCGCTCCAATGGTCCATCGCCACCATTGGGAAAAATCGTAAAGGTTGGTGACCGGGTCTTTTGTTTTTTTAAAGGTCAGGGATCCCGGTTGCATGATGCTGTCATGGGGTTTTGGGGTGCCGGCGGGGAGCTGTTTTTTTAATTCCTCCCAATCGATTTCCTGCTCTGCCACGGTTTTATATCCTGTGGCCGTTACGAATTTTTTGAATTGGGCATTGGTCACTTCCGTGGCATCCATAAATAAGCCATCCACAAAAACCATGTGCGCTGGTTTTTCATGTGCCATCGCCATTTGATCCTGTGGCACAGCACCTTGTTCGAATGCCCCGCCAGGTATCCAAACCATGCCTTTGGGGGTTTCAACATCCTTGGGCTGTTCGAACAATAAGGTGATGCTTTGGCTGTCAACGGGCGTTTTGGCATGGTCGGCCGAAGCTTTATTTTCCTCTGATTGTGCAGGTTTTTCCTGCTTGCACGCCTGAAGGAAAATACAGCTCAAAAATAGCAATAGGTTGTAATGGGAAAGACGCATGTTATGTTCGATTCGATTCGTGATTCAAAGTTAGTCCATTTTTTCTGTAAGGAGTCCATTGTCGATGAGCGGTATCTGGAAGGCCTCCATCTCAGGTCGGTCGCGTTCCCTGTAGAATATTTCAGCGGCCCTTTTCAGTATTTCGGGGTGCATTGCCGCAATATTCCGGGTTTCGGTGGGATCTTCTTTCAGGTTATAAAGTTCGAGTGTTGGACCTTCATCATTCATAAGGTTGCGTCGAATAAGTTTCCAATCGCCCATGCGCATCGCAACTTGGCCGCCATAACTGGGAAATTCCCAATACAGGAATTCATGGGTCTTTTGATTGCCGCTGCCCAATAAGGTGGGCAACATACTGATACCGTCATTGTCGGAAGGCAAAGGGTAGCCCGTAAGTTCAGCCAAGGTGGCAGGGATGTCGTACTGTGCGGAAATCAGATCGGAGCTGCTCCCGGCCGGTATCTTACCTGGCCAGGAAGCGATCATCGGCACCCGAATGCCCCCTTCATATAAAAATCCTTTGGCCCTACCGTACCTGCCATCAAAGGGGCGGGCACTATCGAACCATTCCGGATCGGCACCCCCGGCATAGCTGGGGCCGTTGTCGGAAGTAAACACAATCAAGGTGTTTTCGTAAATATTGGCGTCTTTCAACTGCTGCACCAACTTGCCGATATTCTCATCCAAATAAGAAATCATGGCCGCATAGGCGGCATGTGGGTTTTTATGCGGAAAATAACCCCCGGGGCTTCCCGCCAAGTAGGGCTCTTCTTCCCCGAATTTTGCGATATAATGATCTACCCATCGTTTGGGCGCCTGCAGTGCCACATGCGGAATGGGGCTGGCCCAATACATAAAGAAGGGTTCTTTTTTATGCGTGTCCACAAAATCGGTCAACGCCTTGAACATGAGATCTGGCGCATAGTCCGTCAGGGTAAAATCGGCATAGTTGGCAGGGTCATTTGAATCTTCACCCGCTGGAAAGGGAATATTCGGGGCGATCGTATCATTTCGTAAATGTACCCTGTTCCTATTTTGGTAGAGGTGCAGGGGGTAATAGGTATGTGCCTGGCGCTGGCAGTTGTATCCATAGAAAAAATCAAAACCCATTTCATTCGGAATCGAAGCCGTATGTGGGGCACCCAAACCCCATTTTCCGACCATTCCAGTGACATAGCCCACTTGCTTTAGGCGATGTGCCAAGGTTATGGTGCTATCGGGCATGGGCCCTTGACCCTCCAAGGTCGAATCTTTGGCCATCGCACGATAATTCCAAACGTCGCCGCGTTCGCCCCATTCATAATTGCTTCGGATGAAGGCGTGTCCGGCATGAAGGCCCGTCAACAGCATGTGCCGGGCCGGGGCACAAACGGGGGCACTGCTGTAATGTTGGGTAAATCGCATGCCCGTTTTTGCCAGGGCATCGATATTCGGCGTCTCTATTTTCTGCTGGCCGTAGGCCCCGATATCGGCATATCCTAAGGTCATCGGCCAAGATATAGATGATATTGGGCCTTATTGTCTTATCCTCCAGTGGTGCATCGGCCTTTTCGTTACAGGACCAAAAGACTGTCCCTGCCAAAAGCAGGGACAATGTAAACTTATCAAATTGCATGGGTATGCTTTTTCTTTTACATCACAATGGTCTTGCCGGGCGTAGGAACCGTATAGGTGCCATCGGCATTCGGTTGAACCGGTGCCGGGGAGTCCCAGGTAAGGTCATCGGGCGCCAGATCTAGGTTCGATTGCATGGCCTCATCCCATTTAATGATCTTGCCTGAATAGGTAGCCATTCGTCCTATGATGGCGCTCATCGTGCTCTTGGCTCCATTTTCGGCATCGGCAATCACCCCACCGTTACGAATCGATTCGAACAATTTGACATGTTCTACCTGATAAGGATTCGGATCGTCCTTGCCCCTATGTTCGAACAAGGTTGTACCCCCCCAGTCTTTCAGTGTGGCATTGTCACCTTCTGTGGAAACCGTGCCTTTGGTGCCTTGAAAGAATTCGGAAACCCTGCTCATGGTATCGGGCTGGTGCCTGCATTGGCTGGCTATGACGGCACCGCTTGGATAGGTATACTCCACAAAGTGATGGTCGAAGATCTCGCCATGGTCTTTGCCCACGCGAACCTGCCTGCCACCCATGCCTTGGGCCGAGATGGGATATTCGCCGACGAACCAGTTGGCCACATCGATATTGTGGATGTGCTGTTCCAAGATATGGTCACCGCACAACCAGTTGAAATAATACCAGTTTCTCATTTGGTATTCGAGCTCGCTCTGTCCAGGTTGGCGCTCCCGAACCCATACTCCTGCACCATCCCAATATACCTGGCCTGAAACGATTTTGCCGATGGCATCTTTTTTCAATTGGTCGATTGCCGCCAAATAGCTGTCCTGATAGTGTCTTTGAAGTCCGACGACCACATTGAGCTTTTTATCCTTGGCCATTTGGGCAGCGGCCAATACTTTTCGTACACCGGGCACATCGGTTGCGACCGGTTTTTCCATGAACACATGTTTACCGTTGTTGATGGCATATTCGAAGTGTTGGGGACGAAAACCCGGAGGCGTTGCCAAAATCACGACATCGGCCAGATCCATCGCTTTTTTAGCTGCATCGAAACCATGGAACTGGTTGGCTTCACTGACGTTGACCTTCTTGCTTCCACCCATCTCCTTGGAGATGTTCATCAGGCTGCTTTTCAAATTATCTTCAAAGGCATCGGCCATGGCCACCAATTCCACATTGTCATCTGCCATTAAAGCCTGTACGGCAGCACCCGTTCCACGGCCCCCGCAACCCACCAATGCAATTTTTAATTTCTTGTCGTTGAAGACGTTCACCATGGCGTTCATCTGCAAATTGGGCAACAACATGGCCCCTCCCGTAAACAGGGCAGTACTTTTTACAAAATTCCTGCGTGAATTCTTGTGGTCGGTCTTTTGAGATCGATCCCGGTTTGATTTATTCATCTTTGTTTTTTTTTGTTTGACTTTCTTTAAGAAGGCGCGACCGTTAAGATAAAACTTTATTTTAAAATAGGCAACGGCGGTTTATATGTTGGTTTTAGATGGCCTCTTGCCTTCCTTAACTAACCATGATCAGGAGTATGTTGCTTTGGGAAAAGACCTATAAAAATATCGGAAATGGCAAGGGGAATCCTGTGCCATGGATCCCCCTGGTTCGTTCGAACCTTCAAAAAAATTTTGATTCGGTGCTTCTTAGAACCGATAGCTGAGTTTCAGGATGCTCCCCCTGGGCAATACCGGGACCACCACAAAACTGGAATCCGGATTGGCCTGGATGAATTCGGCCGTGGCACCATTGGCATTGGCGCCAAAATTATTGGCCCCAAAGAAGTTGGCCAATCCTTCGGAATTGAAAAGATTGGTAATCAAAATGTTGGCGGTCCAGTGTTGGTCGATGGCATAGCCCAAACCGGCATTGAAAATGCTATAGGAGGGCAGTTCGAAAGCGTTGGCGATATTCCCTTCGCGCTGGCCCATGAACTGCCACCTGAAAAAGGCCGTCCATTTATCCTTGCCATATTCGGCGCCGAGGTTGAACATCAATTTGGGATTGAAAGGAAGCAGGTTGTCCGAAAAATCAACAACGCTGTCATCATCGGTGTTTACTGAGCCTGCTGCGTCATAGACCGTCCATTTCGTGGCTATGGGATTTTGGAGCGTGCCATTGAAGCCCAGGGTTATATTCTCAATTGGGGTAAAAGCGCTTTCCCATTCCAGACCAATGGTCCTGGAATCGTTGAATTGTACCGGGGTGTAAAAAATACTGCCGGTGTCGGGATCAAACTCGAAATTGGTGGTTCCGATATCCTTCAATTGGCTCCAAAATGCGGTGGTGGTAAACGAAAAATTGTCATCGCTCAACTTGATACCGATTTCGGCTTGTTTGATTTTTTGCACCAAGCCCTTCTGATTGATCGGCACGTTCGAAAAATTATTGAAGTAATAGCTCAGTTCAGGGGCCTTGTTTCCAGATGAAAAACGTGCGAATACCGCGGCGTTGTCCAGGAATTGATAGTTGAGTCCCGCGGAATAGGAAACATAACCATATTTATAATCGAAAGGGTCGCGCACACCTGTGGGGGCGATGATACCATTGTCATAGGCCGTGGTGGGATCGCCATCGAGTCCGCCAGGTTGTGAAAACGGGGCAAACCGGTCATTGCTCCCTTTATGCCCGATGGTTTCCCATCGAAGGCCGAGGTCTACATGCAAACGGTCTTTAATTTGCCAACGGTCATTGGCAAATGCCGCCCATTGTTGTATGTCGGCACGGGAGTTCACGAAAAACAAGCCCCCATAATTGCTTACCCCATTGGCATCGGACAAAGCGATGACGGGTTCTCCGGGATTCTCCACGGTTACCCTCAACATTCTGGGATTCGGTTCATAGGTGACATAGGCAAAACTGCCTTGGGTAAAGAGCGAGGTACTTGAAAAACCGGACGCAAAGCCCAAATTCAAATCATGGTCTGCCCATTGTTTTCGCAGGGTCAACTGATCCATCCATTCATCGGCCGTATTTTGTTTGTACCAGGCTGAAGTGCCCATAATGGCATCATTGGGCAAGGTACCCTCCGTTAAATATTGAATGGGCCCTCCCGAAAGAATACCACTGTTATCGACGCTGGCCACTTCCTGACCCGAACGGGCATCCCGAAAAACCACTTGTCCGATCGGAAATTCGGCACCGCTGATAAAATAGGCGAGCGGATCGTTCAAGGATACGAAGGCATTGCTGATGGAGGTCTGCCAGTCGGCGTTTTTATGTGAAAACTTGAGGTTGTATCGAATGGACCAGTCTCGGCCCAACTCCTGGAAAAAATCCCCGCCCAAAGCAAGGTCCTGGGCATACACCCCCCTTGAAGGATCAAAACCATTGGTCGCACCAACGGCCAAATTTCGTCCATCGGGAATCGCCGCGTTGAATGCGGGCATCATCAAGGCGGTAGTATTAAAATCTTGTCCGAAGGCAGCCGTCGGGTTGTCCCAATCGGTAGCTGCCACCCCGGTCCAACGGTTGGTAAAATCATCCAACACTTTTCCATAAAACTTAAGGTAACCCCTTTTGGTCTTCTTGATGACATTGAACTTCACCTGCCCCCCTTTGCTAAAGGTGAAATCGGTGTTCCGGGCCCCTTCGTCCTTACGGTAATGACCGCCCACATTAAAAAACCAGTTGTTGCCCAGAGGTCCGGCAAGCCTGCCATCGATCCTGAACAAGGGGTTGCTTTCTCCTTGCAGACCGCCCTGTAGCTGTACTTCGCCCCCCAATCGGTCACTAGTGCCATAGGAAATGAAATTATAGATGCCTCCTGGTGCGTTCATGGCCGTGATGGAAGCACTCCCGCCCCTAATGGCCTCAACCCTTTCGGTGGTAAGGTCGAGTCTCTGGAAAAGATCGGGCGAATAATAGGAATGCTGCACCAAACTAACGGGCAGCCCATCTTCCTGAAGCGACACATAATACCAACCCGTATCGTCTTCGGCCGAAGCGGAAATGCCCCGCGCGTAGACTTTGGTGAATACTTCCCCGGCCGAGGGATCGGTAAATGTTCCGGGGATCAATTGCAAAAGATCGGCCATACCGCGGGGAAAAGCCTGTTGCAGCGATTTTGTTTTTAAGGTGGTAATCGACGTGCTGGAACTGAGTTGGGTACGGGGATCAAAGTTGCCGGTGACGACCACATTTTGCAGGTTGAGCAAATCATCTTCAAGATCCAGGGACAATGAAATGTCTTCAGTACCTACGGTAATGGTGTCTTGATAGGTTTTTATCCCCAAATAACTGATGGTCAGGGAAT
This sequence comes from uncultured Flavobacteriaceae bacterium, assembly GCA_963710535.1. Lineage (GTDB taxonomy): Bacteria > Bacteroidota > Bacteroidia > Flavobacteriales > Flavobacteriaceae > Pelagihabitans. The sequence goes on along the minus strand of CAVQAW010000007.1, from coordinate 457,918 downwards.
AGGCACCCGGGGCGACGTTGGGTATTTCAAAAACACCACGTATATCGGTAATCCCGAACCGATTTGAAGGCTGGAGCACCACATTGGCTCCCACCAGCGGGGCGCCATGGGTATCATTTATTTCACCGCCCACCTTGGCTTGCGAAAAGATAGGGGAACTGGTTGCTAGGGCCATTAAAATAAGCATTCCGAAGATGCGCTTCTGCATAATTGAATATTTAAGGGGGTAAAGATACCACCCTTAGTCGATAGTGTCCAAAAGGTATTTGGTTTTATTCCTGCACTTGATATCGCGAACCTATCATAAGAAGTGGTCGATGGCAAACCTACCGGGCCTTTTAACAGTTCTCGGTTGGGTCGGTGGGCTTAAAAATTTCATTTTTTCTGCAATAGCATCTTAACTACTACTCGTCGCCATGCCAAGGCTCACCTTGCTCGCTTCCGCCATATTGATGTTCTCGATGCCCGTGATGAGGGCATCGGGATTGAAGCTGATCGAGTGGATGCCGTTTTCCACCAAAAACTGGGCAAACTCCGGATAATCACTGGGGGCTTGGCCACACAATCCTATTTTGGTATGGGTCTTATGGGCGGACGCGATGACCATGGAAATCATTTTTTTGACCCCTGGGTCGTTGATGTCAAAAATGTCACTGAGCAATTCAGAATCCCGATCCACGCCTAAGGTCAATTGGGTCAGGTCGTTTGAACCGATGGAGAACCCATCGAAGAACTGGGCGAATTCCTCAGCCAAAACAACGTTGTTGGGTATTTCCGTCATCATGTACAATTGCAGCCCATGATCGCCCCGTTTCAGTCCGTAAGCTTGCATGATATCCACCACTTTCTTGGCCTCCTTCAAGGTACGACAAAATGGGATCATGATTTTTACATTTTCCAGGCCCATCTCTTCCCGCACCATTTTCATGGCCCTGCATTCCAGTTCGAACGCCTCCTGATATTTGGGATGGTAGTATCGTGAAGCCCCCCTGAACCCGATCATGGGATTCGATTCGATAGGTTCGAACTGCTTTCCGCCGATGAGGTTGGCATACTCATTCGATTTAAAATCGCTCATACGAACGATGACGTCTTTTGGATAAAATGCCGCTGCGATGGTGGCCACCCCTTCAGCCAGCTTTTGTACAAAATAATCCTCTTTGTTCGGAAAGTGATGGGTCAGCTGCTGAATTTGGTCCTTCACTTGGCTATCTTGTATCAGGTCGAAGTGTTTCAAAGCCATGGGATGTATCCGAATCGTATTGTTGATCACAAATTCCAATCGCATCAGACCTACCCCTGCAGTGGGATAAAACGAAAGCAAGAAAGGCTTGGTCGGGATCGGCCAAAATGAGCATGGGTTGGGTTTTAGGTGTTTTTAAGGTCGAGATGTCCACTTCCTTTTCCTCCCACTTTAAATTCCCCTCATAAACATAACCGGTATCGCCCTCGGCACAGGAAATGGTTATGTGCTGGCCGTCGTGTATCACTTTGGTCGCATTCCCGGTCCCCACGATGGCAGCGGCGCCGACCTCACGCGCCACGATGGCGGCATGGCTGGTACGTCCGCCCTGTTCCGTGATGATGCCCCCTGCTTTCTTTAAAATGGGATCCCAATCGGGATTGGTCTTTTCCGTCACCAAGATTTCCCCTTTGAGGAGTTTATGGGCATCTTTGGGTGATTTCAGGACCCTGGCCTTACCTGCGGAAATTTTATTGCCGAGCCCCATACCGCTGGTGATTTCCTTCCCTTTTTCGAGCAGTTTATAGGTGACGATGCGCAATTTGTTTTTCTCCAATCCGTATATCGTCTCGGGGCGCGCCTGGACGATAAAAAGTTGGTCCAATAAGCCATCCTTCGCCCATTCGATATCCATGGGCCTGCCATAATGTTCCTCAATGATCATCGACCATTCTACCAACTTGAGGACCTCTTCATCGGAAAGCACGAATTGTTCCTGTTTATCGACGGGGGTGTTCAGATTCAAGGTGCCCCTCCCCGATTTTCCATATACCATGGTTTTTTCCTTGCTGCCCAGCTTTCTTGAAATGATGGGTTGCTTGATGCCTTTTTTCATACTGGGCTTGAAGACAAAAAACTCATCGGGATTGATGCTGCCCTGCACTATATTTTCGCCTAGGCCCCATACACCGGTCACCAAAACAACTTTATCAAAACCCGAATCGGGATCTAAAGTGAAATTAACACCGGAGCATGCCAGATCTGAACGCACCATTAACTGCACCCCGATGGAAAGGGCCACCTTGTGATGATCGAACCCGTTGTCTTCACGATATTTGATGGCGCGATCTGTAAATAGGGAGGCATAGCACTTTTGGCAAGCGGCCAGCAATTCGTTCAATCCCATTACATTGAGATAGCTTTCCTGCTGCCCTGCAAAACTGGCCTTAGGCAGGTCTTCCGCAGTGGCACTGCTCCGAACGGCCAGTGAAATGGCATTGCCATATTTTTTTTGCAAGTTTTCCAATCCGGCTGTTACGGCCTCTCGAATCGCGGTTGGAAGTGGCACTTTTGCAAATTTATTCCGGATTTGGCTGCCCACTTTCCCAAGATTGGAAAAATCCTTTTTATCGAGTTTTTTAAGTTCATTGAAAATCGATTCTTTTAGTTCTGAATGTTCCAGGTAATGCCAATAGGCCGACGAAGTCACGGCAAATCCATCTGGTATTTGCACCCCCTTTGAGCCCAGTTTTTGGAACATTTCACCCAAAGAGGCGTTTTTGCCACCGACTTCGGGAATGTCGGTCAGCATGATCTCGTTAAAATTTTTGATAAAGTCTTTCATCATTGAGGTATTGGCGGCTGGCATCGCCAGCTTGATAAATACAAATATCAAGTGTAACGGATGTTTTGGAAATGACCTGAATCATTCGCAAAACTTCGGCCATCACGATTCTGTTCTAGAATCAATGATTGGGGCAAAGGCATAAAGAGGGATCAAAAAGTACCAAATCGAATTTGCGCAGTGCTTTTTAGATTCATTTTCCATATTAGGTCTCCTTTCGTTTCCCTTTCATTTCGGAAATATTAATACGGTAAACAATGGGAATTCCACCGGAATATCCCTTGCTCGAAAATTCACTGATGAATTCGGGATGTCTGAGTTCCTTTACTTGCAATGTTTTTTTTACCCCTTCGGTAAATTGATGTAACAACAGCTTGGCATTGCTGCCCTTGATTTCTTCGAAGGTACCAAGAACCAGCACCGACTGCCAGTTACTGTTCGAAATGATATCCTCCACCTGCAATGAAACCGATCCATTATCGCGCATGGCATTGATTTTATGCCCTTCTTCGGAATAGCTGATGATCGTATTATCGGCTTGATTGTAGTAGTAGGTAATGGGTATCACATGAGGGTCTCCTTGTGAAATGAATCCCAAATGTCCGGTATAATTGTTTTTAAGAAGTCGTATGCATTCGCTTGATGTTAAATCTGTCATGTTTACTTTGGTTTTTTAATTATTGATTCAAGTATTTCAATTGATTTTTTTTAATGCAAAGGCTATTCTAATTTTCCAAGGCGAACGCATCGTTCGTCCACCAATTGAAGTCAAAGCTGCCAGCTGATCTGGTTATCTTCCAAAGGCACCGAAATGCCTTCATAATTGGGGATTGCCCTAGCCGTGTAATCCGTTGCCGGTCTTTGGGTCCTTATCCGGGCTTGGTAAACAAAATCCCCTTCCTTAATCAAGACCTTGCCTTTCATGTCGATAATTTCGGGATCGCCCCCTTCAATTCCATCCGCATATAACTGCACCAAAATGGTTTCCGGTTTGATGGTGCTCAAGGAAATAGGGATTTGAAATAGATAGCTGCCCTTTTCATGCGTAATTTGCGATTCCCCAAAACGAATTTGACCCCATTTACTTCTTAATTCCAACCTGATATCCTCAATTTTTTTTCCAAGCCTCCCTTGCTTTTCCGCCCTTTTTATAAAGTTGGTGGCCGCCGGCAAATAATACCGTTCCGTGTATTGCCTTACTGCCCTATTGGATGAAAACCTGGCCGTCAGCAATTTCATACTGTTCCTCATCTTTGTGGTCCATTGTTTCGGTATTCCATCCACGTCACGATGATAAAATGTGGGAACCACTTCTTGCTCAAGAATTCTATATAGGGATTCCGCCTCGGCGTGGTCCCAATCGGGATCATTATCGTGTTCCTCTCCGTCACCCAAGGCCCAGCCCACTTCGGGGGTATAGGCTTCTGCCCACCATCCATCCAATTCGGATAAATTGATGCCCCCATTCACCAGAACCTTCATGCCACTAGTTCCGCAAGCCTCCCAAGGGCGTCTGGGGGTATTGATCCATAGATCCGCCCCTTGTACCAGTTGTTCCGTGAGCAGCATGTCGCAATCACTTAAAAAGATGACATGGCGGTATAGACTATATTGCTGGATGAATTGCACCCATTGCCGAATCAAGTCTTTGCTCGGTTCGTCGAATGGAGGTGCTTTTCCCGCTACGACCAACTGTACCGGGTGCTCCGGATTTGTTAATAGACGCACCAAACGTTCCTTATCGTATAAAAGCAGATTGGGCCGTTTGTAGGGCACAAAACGTCGAGCAAATCCCAAGGTCAGCGTATTGGGGTCAAATACATCTTTTGCCAAAGCAGCAACATTGGAACGTTCAGCAGGGACCAATGATTGGTTTGAAAATCGTTGACGGACATAATTCACCAATTGGTTCCTCGAATCGTTTCGAAGTTGCCAGAGATCTGCATCGGGTACGCCGAAAATGTCTTCTTCCACATTGGTCAAATCGCCTCTCCACCTGCCTTTACCGCATGCTTTTGTCCAAATCCTATCGGCATATTCCGAATCCCAAGCGGGCATATGTACGCCGTTGGTCACATGGCCGATGGGCACCTCTGCAATTGGCCATCTTGGAAAAAGGTTTCTGAAAAGTTGTCGGCTTACGGTGCCATGCAATTGGCTCACCCCGTTTACGGCCCCACTCCCGCGAATCGCCAACAAAGCCATATCGAAACCTTCTGAAAAATTAAAGGGATCCTTCCTGCCAAGGGCCATCAGTTCATCAAAATGGAGACCCATTGCATCCTTTGCATAATCGGCAAAGAACCGCCACATCAAAGCAGGATCAAAATGATCGAATCCGGCCGGAACTGCGGTATGGGTGGTAAATAAATTTCCCGCCCTTGTAACCGACAAGGCAGTTTCAAAGGGAACGCCCGTTTCGTCCATAAAATCCTTTGCACGTTCCAGTATCAAAAAAGCCGCATGACCCTCGTTCAAGTGACAAACTTCAGGCTTGATATCCAACGCCCGCAATAATTTCCATCCACCGATACCCAGAATAATCTCCTGCTGGATCCGAAGTGCTGAACCACCACCATATACTTCGCTAGTGATGCCCCGGTCGATCGGTAAATTTGAAGGGTCATTGCTATCCAACAAATAAAGCTTGACCCGCCCCACCTGTACCTGCCAAGTGCGAAGCCATACGGTATGGTCTGCCATCCTGATTTTCAACCGCAACCACTCCCCATTGGGAAGCCGCAATGGGGTAACCGGCAGTTGCCCTGGGTCGTTGTATGGAAAATATTCCTGCTGTGAGCCATGTCGATCGATCACCTGCCTAAAATATCCTTGCTGATAGAGTATTCCTATGGCCACAACGGGAACACCCAGATCACTGGCAGATTTCAGCTGATCGCCCGCCACATTGCCCAGGCCACCAACATAAATGGGCAACGCTTCACTCAACATAAATTCCATGCTGAAATAAGCGATACAGTTCAAGTCCGCATTGGGATGGTTGTCTTGGAACCAGGTGGTTTCCGAAAATGATCTTGCTTTCAGTGCCAACATCTCGTTGACTTTATCTTGGAAAGAGGTGTCGGCCAATTGGACCAGCAAGCGATCATGGGAAACATTTTGAAGTACGATCCAAGGATTATGTGTTTCCATCCAAAGGTCAGGATCGAGTCGGTACCATAACTCGTCCACGGCATGACTCCAAGACCACTGCATATCGAGGGCGAGTTCCGCTAGGGATTCAACGCCTTCGATATCCAATGGTAGAAATCCGTATAGCTGATTGTTGCCCATTGGTATTTCGATATTTATCTAGCGCCTCTTAAATTTTTGGTTTGAGGAATGCTGCGATCACCTCAACCTCGAAGGGGTAGCGGCCATCAAAGATAAATGGAAGGAATACCTTTGTTGATGACCAAAATCATATGGGCAGAAAATGTAGCATATTTCCCGGGGTTATCAAGGTGAAAGGGAGAACAGCGCAAGAAAGGTCATCCCGAAGATGGTGGCCGATCCTTTAAAAAATACCCTATTGTTGGGCCATTTCAAGGTTAATCGTCATTTCTACCTCATCGCCCACAGGGGCCCTGTCAGCGCCTACATTAAAATCTTGGCGGTTGAGTGTCCCGGTAAGTTTTAGGCCTGCTTTCAGTTTTTGGCTTCGCTGATCGGTGATGATGCCATTGAGTTTACCGGTAAGTTTTACGGGCTTCGTAATGCCGTGCATATTGAGCTCGCCCGTAAGGACAAAAGTTTTGTCCCCGGTCTTTTCATAAGCGGTGGTGGTGAAGGTCATCGTAGGATATGTGGCCACTTCAAAAAAGCGTTCGCCCCGTAAGTCATCATCCCTTCTGGTATTGTCGGTATCGATACTTGATGTTTGGATGCTCACCTTGAAAGAAGGGGAATCGAAAGCATCATTGGCCGTCGCTTCGATATCGAAATCGGTAAACTTTCCCTGAACTTCGGAAATCAGCAAATGGGTGATACCGAAATTGATGCTCGAGTGTGACTTGTCGGCCTTCCATGTGCCCTGTGCGGAAAGTGTGGCGGTCGCTGCCAAAAACAAAATTAAAATCGACTTTCTCATAATGCATTGATTTTTTGTGGTTAACGAATCATTTAAAGCTTATAATCATGACATTGGATGAATTACTTAGGAATTCACAACGATTGTTTTGAGCAAGGTATAGCCATCCGATGTATTTCCAGTAACGGAATCGGCCATGTTCTGCGATAGGCTAGCGCCAAAGACACCGTCTGAGGTATTCGACACATAATGGCCTCCCTGATAGTTTTCCGTGGCATATACCGTATCGGAAACCCCATGTGGGAATGCGATCTGGGAAACCAACAGCGATTTCCCTTCCGGGTTCAAAACTTCAAGATGTATATGGGGGGCCCTACCTTGGTAATATCCGGGATAAATGCTGATGAAGGAGACCCGACCGTCTTGATCCGCAGTTTGTCGACCTCTCAAAAAATGTTCTTTTGTAAGGTTCTCGGGCTGCAACCCGTTGCCGCCATATTCCGAATATTTACCCTTGTTATCGCAATGCCAAATATCCACTACGGCGTTGGCCAATGGTTGGCAGCTTTTGGCCTTGTCCAAGATGGTCAGGGTAATGAGCATAGGAATTCCAGTTCTATCGCCAACTATATTTTCGCGAAAATAATCTGACGGGGTCTTGTTCGGGAAGGGGCCTTTGGTTTCCATGGGGGAAACAACACAGTCGTCAGAATTCGATCCATCGACTTTCGAGCGTTTAAGATCGGCACTTAGGAGGGGTGTCAGTGCGACCACTCCACCCAATCCAACAATGCCTTTTCTCAAAAACTCATTTCGTTTCATGATAAATCGGTTTACTGCGAGGGAGGTGGCCCTTGCCGCTTTGGCATGACCAGACTGTCTGCCGGATAATTATTCTTCAAATAGGCCATTTGGGCCTTGGCCCAATCCATGATTTTAGTTCGTTGGGCGTCGGTAAGCTTCGCTTCAGGATGTAGCCCCAAATAAGTATAATCGGCCAGGGGCATCTCCTTTTTCTCCACCATTTCAATGGTCTCTTCGAACTTGTGGTTTTGGATCGCGATGGGCATTTTAGTGAAGGCAGAGAAATTCAAATGTCGTTTTCCATCCACGACATGATCGTTGAGCCACCATGCCACAGGCTGTACATTGGCATACCAGGGATAAACCGTCTTGTTGGAATGGCAATCGTTGCAGGAAACCTGCAACAGTTCGTTTACCTCATCGGGCACCGGGTATTTGGTGGAAATATCATAGGTTAGATCGTTTGAGTCATTTTTGTCGGGACGGATAAACTGGATGACGATCAATACGATCCCCAATCCTATAAGCACTTTTTTCAGCATGTGAATGGTTTTGTTGAAGTTTTTTGAAACTTGATATTAAGACCAAAAATAATCGAAAAGGTTTAATCCCAAAATCTTATTTGTATTTGGATAACCGCGCATCGTCGATTACCCCTTTCCAGTTCATCCCAAAGGCAAAATCGTAAGCATTCCCCTCCGCATCAATATAAGGGGTCATATCCCTGGGCACGTCTTCAAATTGGGCTTCCACCGTTTTCATATCAGTCGGCATTTGAAAGGGCAACAAGGCCGATGGTTCGGCCGCTCCTGTAAGTATGTCCATCAAAGCCTGATCCTGAACCCCCATATGTACCAAAATCGAGGAAGCCTTCCCTTCAATCTCTGAAAAAACCATGGGCTTCGAAACATTCACAATGACGATGACCGGTTTATCGCCCATCACTTTCTTGGTGTCTTGGACCATTTGCATATCCGTAACGTTGGAAGCCGTCACCGATTTGCCCTTGTAAGAACGGTTGGTGAAATCTTCCAAAGGGCTTCCCCCTGCCAAACTGGTCTCTCGGGCTTCTGAAGCGGTATAAGGCGCATATTGCAGACTGATAGGTACATAGCCGTTCCCTCCCTTGACAAGATCTTCCCTATTGTAGCCTACCCCGCCTTCCGGACTTTTGATACCCACCAAGGCGAAATCGGCCAAAGTGGGATCGGCCACCACCTCAAAATATTTGGCCACCACCTCCATATTAAAGGGATATTCGGTTTTTTCGGGCGTTTCCCTGCCGAACCAATTGATACTGGCCGCAATGTAACGTTGTGGTACGTATACTTTTTGTTTGGCTTTCAAAGGGAGCGTATTATTTTGGTTTTTGAGCATCACGATGGAGCGCAGTTGCGCTTCATAACCCGCCTGCATGAACTCGGGATTACCGACAATTTTTTCAGTTTCGGCCACTTCCAGGTAGGGATTCTCAAAAAGACCCACCCTAAATATATTCTTCAATAAGCGCACCGCGGACGTTTCGAAACGCTGGCGCATATATTCCTCTCCATGTTCCGCGACGCCCAAGGCATAGGCCTCAAGAACAGGACCCATATCGTTGTTGCCTCCGAATTGGTCTACACCAGCCTCGATCACCTTATAGTGGCGTTCGGCAACCGACATGGTCTCCACCCCCCAGCTTTTACCTTCAAACAGATCTACGGCGGTCACATCGCGGGTAATGCCCCAGTCGGTGCAGACTACCCCATCATAACCATAGGTGCCCCGTAAAAGATCGTTGATCAGGTATCGGTTGAACCCATTGCCCACAATGTCACCGTTTTTGGCGTCCTGTCCAAAAGAAATGGTATAGTAGGGCATTACGGCGGAAGCCATTTTGGTCGGACCTTCCAAGGCAAAAGCACCTTCGGTAAAGGGCTTTAAATGGTCTTTTAAGTTATTGCCCGGGTACACGGCATAGGCACCATAGCCAAAATGCCCGTCCCTACCCCCTTCCTCGGGGCCCCCGCCCGGCCAATGTTTTACCATGGCGTTCACGCTTTGATATCCCCATCCCCGATCGGGTTCGGAAGACTGAAAACCATCGACATAGGCCCGTGCCATGTCGGTCGCCAAATCCGGGTCTTCCCCCATGGTCCCGTCAAAACGGCTCCAGCGCGGTTCGGTGCCCAGGTCGATCTGAGGGGACAATGCAGTGGCAATGCCCAGGGCCCTATATTCCTTTGAACCAATTTCACCGAATTGCCGCATCAGCCCTGGATCGAAGGAGGCGGCGATACCCAGGGTACCCGGCCACATCGATATATCACCACCTGCACCGGCATTGAATTCGGCATAGGAATCACTACCATGTCGGGGGTCGGAACTGTTGTTCACTGGAATGCCAAGCCCCAATTTCTCGACCATCGCCTGTGCCTTGTTGTTCCATCTTGCGGCGACGGCAGGAGATTCGACTCCCGTGACAAGTACATGTCTCACATTATCCTCTTCCAAAAATTTAAGCTGGGCATCCGAGAGGTCACTCGCGGCTGCACCGCTTTCCGCAAAAGGTTTACCGCCATAAGTAGCAGGGCCAAAAAAGCTGTTGCCTCCGGAGGGAATCGATTGGTGGGCACTGTAGAGCATCAACCCGGCGATCTGTTCCAGGCTCATTTTGCCGGCCAGGTCGACCGCACGGTCATCCGCGGACAAACGCCAATCTTCATAGGCATCCAGTCGTCCATCCTTGTTCAGATCCTTGAATGCAAATCGATCGACCGTAAGAAGTTTAACCCCGGAAGTTTTGCTATAGCCGAGCGACTTTCCACCGGTATTGGTCACCAGGGTATAGTCGCCCTTATCTTCTTCCGTGAATTTCGGACTACAGCCCATGGCCAGTACCGCAATACCCAACCCCCCTATCACTACTGATTTTATTTTATTTTTCATGCTTCGTTCCATTATCGCGTGTTTTATTGATTGGCGGTTAAGTCGAATAACTCCTTGTCCAACTGAGGTTTTACCTCACAGGTGTTGTTAAAATGCATCGTTGGGGTATCGGCACTGTTGTATGCCGGCCATTCGGGCAGTCCGCTGTGGTTGGGGTTTCCGGTTTTTGCAAAATTGATCCATGCCTGGCTCACCTTGGCCGCCAGTTCATGGGCTCCCCGTCCGCCTCCGGTCATGTTTTTTGCACGTTCGATGTTATCAAAAACAAAGGGCAGTTCCATACAATGCAACGCTTTGTACTTTCCGTCAAAAACGGGCGATTGCCAGGTAAAAAGATACATATATACGGGCGCACCTCCCTGGAGCGCCGCCTTTTCATTGGCCTGTACCACGGCACCAGGCCGGAACATCGTATCGACATCCAACAGGTCTTTGGGTGCGGTATCGCCAGGATAGGCCTTCCGCACCGCTGTGAGGTAGGCATCTGCCTTGTCTTTCCATTGCTCCTTGATATGGGCAAGTATCGTTTCTTCGGAGGCCCCTAGAAATCGCATATTGGCAAAGGGGGTAAATTCATTTTTTGTGGTCCCCAACAGTAAGGGCACATCTTTTGAGAGGGCAAAGGCTTCTTTGGAAAAAAGTTGGTAAGGCAGATCATCCCCGTCGCGGCTGGGACCCCAGCTCAAACCAAACCCGATGACCGGTTTTCCTTCGGCCTTCATTTTTTCCTCAATGGTTCTCAAGGCCTTGCTACCCGCCGCGCTCAAGGCCTCGAACGGTATCTTTTGAATGCTGTCGACGTGGTTACCGGTAAGCCCCAAGTTGGAAAGTACTTCGGCAGCAATCGCCTGGGTCTCGTTTTTTTCCATCATGGCGGTACGGAACGATCCGCTTTGGTTCACCGCTTTGTGGAACAAACCTTTTGCCTTGGGCATGGCCATCAATGTATTCACTTTGGCCCCTCCGCCCGATTGTCCGAAAATGGTGACATTGTTCGGATCGCCCCCGAAGTACGCGATATTCGTTTTTACCCATTCCAAGGCCGCCACCATGTCCAAAATGCTGTTATTGGCAGAATGCTTGTATTTGTCGCCATAGGCTGAAAGGTCAAGGAAGCCCAAAATATTCAAGCGATGGTTGATGGAGACTACTACTACGTCGCCCTTTTTACTAAGGTTTTCGCCGTCGTAGGATGGCAATTCCTGACTTGAACCTGCCGTATATCCTCCCCCGTGTATCCAGAAGAGCACCGGTCTTTTTTTGGTGACATCGATACTGGGGGTCCAGATGTTGATGCGGAGACAGTCTTCGTTGGTGTAGCCCCAATCGTGGTCAAAAACAAATTCGGATTCATCCTGTACGGCCGTGGTCGGGGTCATTAAAGGTGCTACGGGGCCATAGGTCGTTGAGCTCCTGACACCTTCCCAAGCCTTTGCTTTGGTAGGGGCTTCAAAACGCTCCGCTTGCGCATAGGGTATTCCCTTATAGGTAAAGATGCCATTGTGGATATATCCCCTGACCTTGCCCGATTCGGTCTGTGTTACTGCGATATTTTCACCGGTAACCACCTCTTGGGCAGTAAGGGCGGTACCCATGAAGCATAGGATCAGACCCAACATTTGATAGTTCGTTTTTCTTGTCATGTATTTCATTGGAATGGATTTTAGTTGTTGTTATTGATTATGATTTTTTTTTGGATCCCCATGATGAAAATTGTTGGAATCATTGCTCTATCGGTATAGGTGATTTTGTCTTGCTCTGCTTGAAGCTATAAAGGTAGGGTGCCTTATGTGCCCCACCGGTAAACAATTTTTCATGACGCGACAATATATCCATCCCCAATATTTTGCGCTGAAAGGTGGTACGTCGCAGTTTTTCCCCCAATACGGCCTCATACACTTTTTGAAGGTCCTTCATGGTGAACTTTTCCGGCAACAGGTTCATCCCAACCAGTTTTTTATCCAAATTATCCCTTAAAGTGCTCAATGCCTTTTCCACGATATGATGATGATCCATCATCAAAGGGGGCAATTCATCGACGGCGTACCAATTGATCGAATCTGAAAGGGAATCGGGTTGGGGTGCCACTTCATTGTAATTGATCAAGGCATAATAGGCAACGGATACAAAGCGATCCAACAGCCAATAATCTTCCCCGATTTCATAACCATTGGCCTCCAAAATGGTCCGCATTACCCCAGGCACTGTCCTGTTGACATTTCCGAAGGTATGGAACTGTTCGAGATAGATGTTGTCTAAACCCGTTCTCTCATACAGTCCCCTTTTTGCCGCCTCATCCACATTTTCGTTGCGTTTGACGAAACCTCCCGGCAATGCAAAAAAACCGGTATTGTGATATTCCAATACCAAGATTTTAAGTTGCTTCCCATTGAATCCGAAGATGACCGAATCAAAGGCCAAGTTGGGAATATAGGTCTCAATGGATGGCAGTTCCCTCCTATTTATATTGCTCAATCAGATAATTTTAACCAAATAAATGATAAAATTCAAAGAAAACAAAGTATTATTGTAACAATTTGAGACAATAAAGAAACTTTAACATCATCCCATGAAAAAAATACTCCTATTCACCGTTGTATTGCTAATCGCCAACCAATTCACCATGGCACAGAACCAGAATGCCTTTCCCGTGCAAGCAAAGCTTGACAACGGGGTCATCGAAGGGAATTATGATACCCATACCGGAATCCAGACTTATTTTGGCGTACCCTTTGCCAAACCGCCCGTGGGCGAATTGCGCTGGAAAGCACCCCAACCCCTCGACAAGTGGAACGGGGTAAAAGAAACCAAGGCCTTTGGCCCAAGGCCCATGCAGACGATGGTCTTTGGGGATATGAAATCGCGTTCGGCCGGGGTCAGTGAAGACTGCCTTTATTTGAACGTTTGGACCCCGGCGACCAGAAACTCAAAAGACCTGCCCGTATTGGTGTATTTCTTTGGCGGGGGCAATGTGGCCGGGGATGCTTCGGAGTACCGTTATGATGGGGAGAGCATGGCCAAAAAAGGCATCGTTGTCGTCACCACCAACTATCGCCTGAACATCTTCGGTTTTTTGGCCCATCCCGAACTCAGTGCTGAAGCAGCCTACAAGGCTTCAGGCAATTACGGACTGCTCGACCAGCATGCCGCATTGCAATGGGTACAAAAAAACATCGCAGCCTTTGGGGGCGACCCCAATAAGGTGACCATTGCAGGAGAATCTGCAGGGTCTATCGGAGTGAGCCAACAGATGGCCTCTCCGCTATCCAAAAATTTGATCGCTGGCGCCATTGGCGAAAGCGGTGCGGGAATCAATCCCACCATGTCGCCCATTCCTTTGAAAGATGCCGAAAAAATGGGGCTGGAATTCGCCCAAAAAGCGGGAGTTCCGAGCCTGGCCCAATTAAGGGCGTTGAGCACCCGGGAAGTTTATGAAATTTACAACGAATCGAAACGCTTCGGTTTTCCCGCCGTGATCGACGGGTATTTTTTGACCAAAATCACTGCCGGAAACTTTTAAGGCCAAAGAACAAGCGCAAGTGCCATTGCTTTTGGGATGGAATTCCGCTGAAATCCCGGGCATGGCCTTTATGCAAGGTCAGCCCTATAATCGAAGAAAGCTTTGTCGCCAAGGTTAAGGAAGCCTATCCGGAAAAATATGCGGAAGTATTGAAACTATATCCGCATGCTTCGGAAAAAGAAATAGAACGTTCGGCCACCGATCTGGCTTCCGATCGATTCATCGCCTACAGCACCTGGAAATGGTTCGACCTGCACCGCAAAAACAGTGCCCAACCCGTGTACCGATATCTTTACAGCAAACTAAGGCCCCCATTGGTGAATCAAAATCTGGCATCGGGCCTCGCCGGAGGCACCGTCGAAAAAAACCCGGATGCCCCCCAGGCGCCCGGGCCGCATCGGTGCGCCCCATGCCTGTGAAATCGAATATTGCATGGGCAACCTTCATTTGGTGGACGACTATGCATGGACTGCCGATGATTACAAGGTATCCCGGGATATGCAGAACTACTTTGCCAATTTCATCAAGACCGGCAATCCGAACCAGGCCGATCTTCCCGAATGGTCGGCCGCCAAAGCCAATGATCCCATGCCCCCGGTGATGGTCATCGATACCCAGAGCAAATTGGTCAAGGCCGAAAACGACGCCAGGTATCTGTTTTTGGACAAAGCCTATGGAAATTAGTGTTCCAAAAATCCAAAACATTTAAAAAGCGGGGATAAAAATCCCCGTTTCTGGTTTTGTTCTAAATCCCAACATGCCGTTCCTGCACAAAGGATAATCAGCATATTTTAAATGTAAAATCTGAATACAAGAAAATCAATATTGCCGCACTTGATGCCAATTCCAAAAGGATTCCATTCAGCTTCGGCCAATCCTTTCCGGTCGCAGCTCATTGCGCCAATTTTATTTTGAATGATTATCTTTCCGTTCAGAACGACCCATGATATGAACACAAAGAAACTATTTGGCTTGGTATTTTTTATGGTGCTTACCTTTGGAACGAAGGGGCAAGAAATAGGGAATTCCACTTCGGTTTCAACCGACTATAACGATCTCGTCGCCCTTTTTAAGACATGGCGCTCTTTTGAGAAACCCCCGTTAAAAGAGGGGGCCCCCGATTATACCAAGGCCACTTTCGACAGCCGGTGGGCTGCCTTTGAAACCCTTCGCAGCCCGGCTCAACGCCATGGATAAATCGACCTGGCCCATTGAACAACAGGTCGATTGGTATATCGTGTGGGCGGAAATGAACGGTTATGATTTCAACTATCATATTCTAAAACCCTGGGAGCGCGACCCGGCATTTTATAAATCGATTTGGACAGAACGAAGCGATGTACCTGCCCATGAGGGCCCTACCCATCATAGGACCACCGAATTATGGACCTATGCATTTCCTTTAAGTGCCAATGAAAAAGAACGATTGATTGCCGACCTAAAGGTTATTGCACCTTTGAATGCCCAGGCCAAAGTAAACCTGACGGGCAACGCCAAAGAACTTTGGCGGGCCGGGATCCGTGATATAAAAGTCCAATCAGCCGATCTCAAAGCTTTGCTTGAAAAAGAAGATGTCAAATCCGATCCAGAGTTGGTCAAGATATTGAACGAGGCCATTGCCGCTACAGATGATTTAAGCGATTGGCTCCTGGCTCAGGCCGATCAAAAGACGGGCCCGTCGGGCATAGGGAAAGAAAATTATACCTGGTACATACAAAATGTGCACTTGTTGCCCATGACCTGGGACGATGAGGTGATGCTTTTGAAAAGCGAACTGGCCAGCGCATGGACCGCCCTGAAATTGGAAGAGCACCGGAACAGGGCCTTACCGGTAATGGCGGATGCCGGTTCCGAAGAAGAATATAGTCGCACTGGCCGATCGGTCGGCCACCAGCTTGATGGACTTTCTAAAAGAACAGGAAATCGTTACCGTGAAAGACTATTTCGAACCGGCTTTAAGGGAACATCTGGGAAGCTATGTCCCCAAAGAAACACGCAACTTCTTTTGGATTACGGCCCACCTGGATCCAAGACCCCTATTTTCCCATTTTTATCATTGGTTCGAATTGGCGCGTATGGATAAGGAGCCCCATAAAAGCGAAATCAGGAAAGGGCCGTTGCTATATAACATTTTTGATTCACGAAACGAGGGCATGGCCACCGCGGTCGAAGAAATGTTCATGGATGCCGGTCTATATGACGGTTCCCCACGATCGAGGGAAATCGTTTACATCATGATCGCGCAACGTGCGGCAAGGGGTCTGGGTTCATTATACGCCCATAGCAATGAGATGACCATGGAAGAAGCGGGCGGGATCCATTCTGAATTTACGCCTAGGGGGTGGATGAAAACCGAAAAGGAACTGCTTATCTTCGAGCAACATTTCTACCTTAGACAACCGGGCTATGGCAGTAGTTACATAAGCGGGAAATATTTGATCAAGGAAGCCTTGGCCGACTATGCCAAAAAAATGGAGGCCGAAGGCAAACCGTTTAAAATCAAAGATTTTTTCGATCAAATGAACGCTATAGGAAACATCCCCGTTTCTTTGGGGCATTGGCAGTTGACGGGGAACGATGGTGAAATAAACACTATCGGTGATCGTAACTAGCCGACATATTGATAAAACCATAACCCTATCCAAAATCTCAAGACGCCTGCAAGCTGGGCAGCGTGCCTTGCATGGCCCATTGGAATTAAGTACTGGTCCCCTTTGGAGGTTTGGAGGTGAGGGGTTGGTAGATCAAGACTCGAATCGCTAAAAGGTGATATTTACAAAGGGGATAATCGGACTGGTGTACACGCTTTCGTCTTCGTCGTACAATAGATTGTATTTGGCGCCAATGGCGATGTTGTTGGTAACATTGAAACCTGCCCCAACGAACAAGGCCGTATCCCAATATTTTTCTGTGTCTGTTCCTGTAGGGGTTTCCGTTTTGGTGGATACCCTTAGCTCAGTGAATTCCAACAGGGTCGTTAATTTTCTGACAGGACTGTACTGGCCTATGATATTGAACCCGAAAGTGGTGGTGTTTTGCAAATCTTTGATACTGGCATAACTTCCCTGGATTCCGCCTCCCAAACTCACTTTTTCGCTCACGCCGTAGATCAAATTGGGGGCAATGCTGATATTGGTACCCCCTACAAAGTTAAGACCGAACCCGAAGCCAAATTTCAAACGGCTTTGTTCATTGGCGACGCTGTCTACAACCATAACATCGGTGGCCTGTGAAAACACATTGGCGCTGTAAACTAAAATGCCAATTGCCAATGCTGTTTTCCAAAATATTCTGAGCGTTTTCATAAGTGTCGGTTTAAAATGTGGTTTTGTTTCAAATCATACTATCACGCTCAATATATGGTTTTTTTAATCATCCGCAACATCCAGGAATGACCAGAATGGATGGTTGGTCAAAAGATAAAAGGATAGGTCAGGTTATCAAGGTCCACTTCGGTAAAATCAAAATAATTGGGAATCGGCTTGCTATCTTGCCCTTCACGGTAATTGATAGGCATAATTTTAATAATTTAGTCATGCTATTGCTGCGTTAATCTAACTTATTTCAGATGGGCTTGAATGAAAATCACATCAACTATGTAGAATTCAAAGCCAATGACCTTGAAAAGACCAAAGCATTTTATGCCAAGGCTTTTGGCTGGACTTTTACCGATTACGGACCCGATTATGTGGCCTTCTCCGCGAGTGGACTTGATGGTGGTTTTGAGAGGACCGAACGAAAAATTAGAAATGGTGCCTTGATCGTTCTTTATTCCAAAAATCTTGAAAAATCAAAAAATACCGTTCTTAAGTGTAAAGGCACGATTTCAAAAGATATTTTTTCCTTTCCCGGAGGCCATCGATTTCATTTCCTGGATCCATCTAATAACGAACTCGCGGTATGGTCAGATCAATAAGCAATACAATGGCTCGGGCACTGCTTCTGTTCAGTTTGGTGATGTCATTGACTGGGTGTCATGCCCAAGGATCGACCCCAACTGAAAACTACACCTATAAATCGGGAGACCCGAACGGGATTGGAAAATGGTATATGGGGCGGGAAATCGCCTATGTGATGGGGTATCAGGGAATGGGTTGGCTCGAACGTCCTGAACGCGAGCAAGAAGAAAACACCACAAAATTATTGCGCAACATGAACATTGTTCCTGGTGACGATATAGCGGATATTGGGGCGGGATCGGGTTACCACGTCTTTAAAATGGCGCCCATGGCAGGCGATGGCTTGATCTATGCCGTTGATATCCAAGAGGAAATGTTGGCAGCACTCCGCAAAAAAAAAGACCTTGGGAAGGTGAGGAACGTGATGCCCATCAAAGGGAGCGATATCGATGTGAACCTGCCTGAAAATTCGGTCGATAAGGTACTCCTCGTCGATGTATACCACGAGTTCGACCATCCCCTCGAAATGATCCTCTCCATAAAAAAGGCCTTAAGGGCGGATGGCAAGCTATTTTTGATCGAATACCGTGGTGAAGATGATGCCGTTCCCATCAAGAAACTTCATAAAATGACCGAAAAACAGGCCGTGATAGAAATGCAGGCGGCGGGGATGATACTTGAACGCAACTTAGGCAACCTGCCCTGGCAGCATTGTATGGTCTTTGTTAAAAAATAATCGATAGATTTAGAAAAACTATTATGCTCACCGAGATCCATCCAAAGCTGCCCATGCGAAACAAGACCGTGACCATGGACTACTATATCAACAAACTGGGGTTTGAAGTCTTTGGCAGCGCCGACTTCGATGGTTATTTGATGGTTTGGAAAGACCAGATCCAAATCCATTTTTTTGAATTTAAAGACCTTGACCCGAAAGAGAATTACGGGATGGTCTATATCAGAACCGACAACATCGATGGCCTGTACCGTTCCTTTCTCGACAGGAAAGTGCCCATACACCCCAATGCGCCCTTACAATTAAAACCCTGGGGGCAAAAAGAATTTTCATTGCTCGATCCAGACCATAATTTGTTGACATTCGGGCAGGAGGTTTAACGACCAACATCTCAAAATCGCTGATAGGCAATCGACTGATCCACCAAAATAAAAAACGAGCGTATTGAATAAATAGGTCAGGTCGGGCGGGGCCGGGCAATGTCAGGTCGAGCGGAGTCGAGCAATGTCAGGTCGAGCGGAGTCGAGACCTCATCCTAACCGAGACGTTAAAATAAAACACCTTTATAAAATGAATACGCCCAAATAGGTCTCGACTCCGCTCGACCAGACAACAAACAGAAATTATGTTATGATCAAATTCTTTCGAAAAACACGCTTAGCGCTTATGGACCAAAACCCAACCTCTGCTAAAGCTAGCGCTGGCGCGAAAACAGGAAAATACCTAAAATGTGCCATCGGCACTCCCTTTTTACCCCAATTTTGGAATAATGATTAACTTTTAAGGGTGGTAAAGCGTTGTTGAACCCATGTTTCGCCAATGAAAATAAGACAGATCATCGCCTTCTCGTTCATCATCTTGGCACTCGTGCTAGGCGTTATCTTTTTTGGAAGGATAGCATTTCCCGAGGGTTTGGAAGCCTATTTTAAGTCGGAATATTACAACCAATTTGGCCCTATGGCCATTTGTGTTGAGCTATTGGTGGCCGGGATTTATCTTGCCATACCACATGCCAAGGCCAACTTTACCCTTGCCGTGTTCGCTTTCACCGCTTTATTGGACCCTTTTTTTAACCTCATCGGACTTTTTACCAGCAGCGTTCCTTTGTACGCAATGCTTCTATTTATAGTTTGCGCGCTGGTGTCGCTCTGGATCGCCTTTTCCAATGCGTTCGGTTTGGGCCGTATCTCCGTGATAGGTGCTTTGATGGGTTTTATCCTTGGCAATGCGATTGAACTGTTCTTCAACTATTTCTAAATCACATTCGAATGTCGATCTGAGACAAAAAGATGGGGGAACCAGAACCATATACCAGTTCCCAAAAGCTTATTTTTTATCTTAAAACAAAATTGGTGGCCCGTTGTCGGACCACCAATTCTATAATGATTGTTTTTCAAGCGTTGCCTGGACCATGCCAGACTTTCCAAAGATCAACGCAGTTCAAAACGATCGAGGTTCATCACCTTGTCCCATGCCTTCACAAAGTCTTTCACGAACTTGTCTTTGGCATCGTTACACGCATATACTTCTGCCAGGGCTCGAAGCTCCGAATTTGAACCGAAAATCAGATCCACGCGGGTTCCTGTCCATTTCACTGCCCCTGTTTTGCGGTCACGTCCCTCGAAAACCTCTTGGTCGGCATTTACCGCCTTCCATTCGTTGCCCATGTCGAGCAGGTTTACAAAGAAATCGTTGGTCAGGGTACCTGGCCGCTTTGTCAATATACCATGCTTGGAGCCGTCGAAATTGGCGTTGAGCGCACGCATGCCCCCTATCAATACGGTCAATTCCGGTGCGGTCAGTGTCATGAGTTGGGCTTTGTCTACCAACAGTTCTTCAGTTTTAACCGTTGTCTTCGCTTTAAGGTAATTTCGGAAGCCATCAGCGAACGGTTCAAGAACTTCAAAGGCCTCTGCATCGGTCATTTCCTCGGTGGCATCGGTACGGCCCGGAGCGAAAGGAACGGTGAGCACATGCCCGGCATCCTTGGCCGCTTTTTCAACAGCGGCGCAGCCTCCCAAAACGATCAGATCCGCCAAGGAAACTTTTTTGTTTCCTTTTTGGGCATTGTTGAAATTTTCCTGAACCTGGGTAAGCACATCCAATACCCTGCCCAATTGCACGGGGTTGTTCACTTCCCAATGGTTCTGGGGCGCCAAACGAACGCGGGCCCCATTGGCACCGCCCCTTTTGTCGGACCCCCTGAAGGTGGAAGCAGAAGCCCAAGCCGCACCAACCAAGTGCATCAATGGATAAGCCGGAGGCCAGGATGGTTTTTTTCAAACTTTCCACATCCTTGTTATCGATTAGTTCGTGGTTCACCGCCGGAACGGGATCTTGCCAGATCAAATCTTCTTTGGGCACTTCAGGACCCAGGAAACGGGACTTCGGCCCCATGTCGCGATGGGTCAATTTGAACCAGGCTTTTTGATAGGCTTCCTTGAATTCTTGCGGATTTTCAAGAAAATGTCTCGAAACCTTCTCATAAGCGGGATCCATCCTTAGGGAGAGGTCTGTTACCAACATAAATGGTGCGTGTTTCTTGTTGGGGTCTTGTGCATCAGGCACCGTGCCTGCACCAGCACCATCTTTGGGCTGGTACTGCCATGCCCCTGCCGGACTCTTGGTCAATTCCCATTCGTAGCCGAACAAATTTTCAAGGTATTTATGGCTCCATTTGATTGGGGTATCTGTCCATGCGCCTTCCAATCCACTGGTAATCGCATCGGTCCCTTTACCGGTTTTAAAATTGCTTTTCCATCCCAGACTCTGCATTTCTATGGATGCTCCTGCGGGTTCGGCTTCCAAAAATTCTGCATCACTGGCGGCCCCATGTGTCTTTCCGAAGGTATGCCCCCCGGCGATCAAAGCGACCGTCTCATAGTCGTTCATGGCCATTCGGCCAAAGGTCTCCCGTATATCATGGGCAGCGGCCACTGGGTCGGGATTTTTGTTGGGGCCTTCAGGATTTACATAGATCAACCCCATATGGGCAGCGCCCATTTGTCTTTCCAATTCCCCTTTTTCATTGTAGCGTTCCTTGTTGCCCAACCATTGTGCTTCAGAACCCCAATAAATATCTTCTTCGGGCTGCCAAATATCTTCCCGGCCACCGGCAAAGCCATACATCGGCAAGCCCATGGATTCATGGGCCACATTCCCGGTCAGGATCAACAAATCGGCCCAAGAGATTTTTTTACCGTATTTCTGTTTGATGGGCCAAAGAAGCACCCTGGCCTTATCGAGATTGGCATTATCGGGCCAACTGTTCAATGGGGCGAACCGCTGTGCCCCTGTACCGCCACCTCCGCGACCGTCAGCAATCCGATAGGTTCCGGCGGCATGCCAGGCCATTCGTATGAAGAAAGGTCCGTAGTGGCCGTAATCGGCCGGCCACCAATCCTGTGAATCGGTCATCAGCTTCCTGAGATCGGTTTTGACGGCCTCAAGGTCAAGGCTTTTGAATGCCTCGGCATAATCGAAATCCTTGTCCATGGGATCGGCCAACTCAGAATGTTGGCGCAGGATATTTAGATTTAGGGAATTGGGCCACCAGTCGCGATTCGTGGTGCCCCCTCCGGCCGCTTGCTTCATTTCCCCATTCAAAAAAGGGCACATGCTGGCATCGTTCATGTCGATGCCGGTTGCACCCGGATGTGATTTATTTTCCATTTTCGGTAGATTTAGACTGTTCTTACTCTCAAATTTACGACATTCGAAGGGCATAAATTTTAAATAATTATTTGTAAGTC
This sequence comes from uncultured Flavobacteriaceae bacterium, assembly GCA_963710535.1. Classification (GTDB taxonomy): domain Bacteria; phylum Bacteroidota; class Bacteroidia; order Flavobacteriales; family Flavobacteriaceae; genus Pelagihabitans. Next base: position 435,439 of record CAVQAW010000007.1, on the reverse strand, counting down.
TTATGAGCTTATCAATGGAGCTTATGATGCCGCACGGAGGAGCCCCAACACCCGTAAAACGCCATTGAAATGATGGGAAATGGGTTCTGCGCGGGTTGCAAGCCAAATGAATCGAGACGATATGGCAACTTCATTCGAAACCTATCCGAAAAAAAAGCGGATCGCCTTCGGGAAACGCAACATGGCAGCGCATCTATTGAATCGTTATCTTAGTTCCTTATTGGAAATCGCAAGGATGGCCAGGCTGCGATGCATTGGCCTACATTGCCGAGCTCGACTAAGCTGAAAAGTAGAATGAAAAAAGACCAATTGTAAATATATGCAGTTAGAAAAGGGAAAAACCAGGCATAGAACCGTTGTACCGATATATCTGATGCTACTCTTGTCTACTTTTATAATTTCATGTAACGGACAAGTCAACACCACGGTGCCCAAAGATAGTCTCGATAAATATGGGGATGGGTCAAAGACCAGTGCCAACGATAGCTCGATAAAGGAATTGGAACGTGCCAACCAAAACTATGGCATGCCTTTGCTCGAGCCCCAACGCATCAGCGATTTCGTGCGAAGGATTTTTCAAGACAAACAAGGAAATCTATGGTTCGGCACCAATGGCGATGGCGTCATCCGATTCGATGGGAGTAAGCTCGAGTATTTCTCGATCAATGAAGGGTTCGGCGGTTTGGCAGTAAGGGGAATCGTGGAGGATAAGGATGGCAATGTTTGGTTCGGCACCGAACAAGGACTTACCAAATTTGACGGTCGTTCTTTTACCAATTTTACCGAAAAGGATGGCTTGATCCACAATGATATTTGGAGTATGGCCATTGACCGTAACGGGATCATTTGGATCGGTACGCTGCAAGGGGTGTGTCGTTTTGATGGGGTATCATTTTCCGTATTTGCCATTCCTGAGGCCAAACCCGATCCCAGCAGGGGCGTTTCAAGTGCCAAGATCGTGCACAGCATCATGGAAGACCGCAAGGGTCAGATGTGGTTTGGCACCAACGGAGGGGCCTATAGGTATGATGGAAAGTCCCTGTTCAACCTATCGGAACAACAGGGCCTATGCAACAACAATGTGAACAGCATTCTTGAGGGTAATGACGGCACGATATGGTTTGCCACCACCCATAATGGACTCTGCCGTTACGATGGTAAAACGTTCGAGAACATGAGCCAGCAATACGGACTCGAAGGCACCGAGGTATGGCACCTATATCAAGACAGCAAGGGCGGTATCTGGTTTCCCGTAAAAAATTTTGGGGTGTACCGCTACGATGGAAAAACATTTACCAATTTTCAAAAAAAGGACGGTCTTGTCAGTGATGCCATACAAAGTATCTTTGAGGATAAAGCAGGAAATCTTTGGTTCGGGGGTTGGTTGGGGCTCAATCGCTATGATGGCAAATCGTTCGTCAATGTTTCCACGATGGGACCCTGGGACTGATAACTTAATACCAATACTATGGCCGGAGAAACCGAATTGTCTAAGTTGATAAGTACCCTATCTCCAAAGCTCAACAAGGGAGAATATGTGTTTTCAACAGTGTTGAACGTAGATTCGATCGACCGAAACGATACGGTGTGTGAATTTAAGGAACGGGAGGGGACCACCATTGTCATCGAACGAAAAAAAGCGGACGCTTTACATCTCGAATATGGATATATCGCCTCATGGATCACGCTGATGGTACACTCATCCCTGGAAGCCGTCGGTTTAACTGCCGTATTTTCGGCTGAACTAGCGAAAAAAGGAATCAGTTGCAATGTCATTGCAGGCTACTTTCACGACCACATCTTTGTTGACAAAAAAGATACGGATGCAGCCATGCAGGCATTGACGAAGCTCTCAAAAAGATAAGGACGAATGTATAACGAAAGACGCTACGAATGCTTCACAGATAAATCTTGGGTATCAGAACCATAAATCCCATTGAAATGACTAGCGCTCAAACTTAAAATGATGCTGCCAAAACTCAAATTCTTGTTATTCTTGATACTATTGTTCGGTTGCCAAAAACCGGAAAAGGCAAATTTTAGGCATTATATGATGGATAGCCCGACTATCGAGGGCAAGCCCGAATATCTCAACTCCCCTTTCGTGACCGCTGGCAATAGGGTGTATTTGGTGGGGCATCAAAATGGATCCTTTCCGGAGCTTGGCTGGCACATCGCAAACGAAATGGGCGGCATTTGGGACCATCCCATCAAATTGATGGATGGTTTTCAATTCGAGCTGCTCTGGGGCGAGGAGGTACAAGCTTTGAACGATGCTACGACCTTTACCAATTACCCTTTCGCGAACAAGCATTCTTTTGCAATCAAAAATAAAAATTTAGCGGTTGAAAGATGGCAATTTGTTCCTGACGACCAAGAAGGATTGGTCGTGCAGTTGGTGATGGAAAACTTGGCCGAAACGGATCAGGAATTTCAACTGCGGTTCGTGGGCAATGCCGACCTGAGACCGACCTGGCTTGGGGAACGCACCCAGATGGTCGATCATCCGGATGAAGGCTATTTTGATGGGGAAATCGACGCATGGGTGGTAAAAGATGGCGGCAACCCTTGGTTCGTACTCTACGGTGCCGACGCCCCTTCCATAAATCATATGCCCGTGCCTTCGGTTTATTCGGGCAAGGGCCTGTCGACTGCAACGACCTATGATGTTGCCATTGCTGCCCATGACACACAAATATTGAATTTTACAATCGCTGGCTCATACCACTCAAAAGATGCCGCATTAGTTACCTACAAAGCCATTCAGGACCGGTATATGCATTATTTCACGGAAAAGCGGGACCGCTATGAAAAACTCGCTTCCAATTCGAAGTTGACCGTCCCCGATAAAACCATACAACAAACCTTTGAATGGTTGAAGTACAACTCGGATTGGTTGGTGAGAACGGTCCCCGAAATCGGCACGGGGATTACGGCCGGTATCCCCGATTACCCTTGGTGGTTTGGCGTGGATAGCGAATACGCTTTGAAAGGCTATATGGCCATAGGGCAAAGTGATGTGGTGTACAAAACCATCGCCCTCTTGGATAGTTTATCTTCCGTTACCAACGGCAATGGTAGGATCATCCATGAAACCTCTACCAATGGTGCCGTATTCAACCCGGGCAATATCAACGAAACGCCCCAGTTCGCCTCATTGATATGGGAGGTCTACCGATGGAACGGCGATATCGCATTTTTAAAAAGGTATTTCCCTACCGTTAAAAAGGGAATGCAATGGCTCATGGCCGAAAATGATGCCAACAAAAACCTTTTTCCAGATGGTTTCGGCATGATGGAGATCCATGGACTGGACAGCGAAATGATCGATGTGGCGGTATACACACAACGTGCCTTTGACGACGCGTCGAAAATGGCTGATGAACTGGGAGACGTGGCACTGGCGCGCTCCTATAAAAATACCGCGGATACGCTCAAGGATAAAATCAATAAGGAATTTTGGTCCGAAGCCTTCAACTCCTATGCCGATTTCATCGGTACCGACCAACAGGCCTTGAAGTTGATCGAGGATGCCATCGTTAGGGCAGACACCCTGAATAAACCATGGGCGGTTGAAGAATTGAACAAGACAAGAGCGGCTATCCTGGCACAGCCTTCAACAACGCCACGGCCTTTTGTACTGCACCACAATTGGGTGGTGAACACCCCGATGGAAATGAAGCTGGCCGACCATGAAAAAGCGCTTAAAGCCTTGAAAACGGCTGAACAGTTCGTTAATCCTTTTGGAGTATTTGTCACGGGCATCGATCGTGACGCCTCCGCGGGTTCCGATGAGGGGTCTTTCAAAGGGAGTAAGGTGTTTTCCTATACCGGGGCCGTAATGACCCTACCAACCGGTGTTCAAGCGATCGCCGAAAACAATTATGGGCGTCCGGACAAAGCCTTGAATTATTTAAAGAGAATGGCAAGGACCTTCAGCTATGCCTTGCCGGGAAGCATGTACGAGGTTTCACCGGATTATGGCATGATGGCACAGGCCTGGAATATTTATGGATTTGCCGTTCCCATAGTGCAGCAGTTTTTTGGCATCGCCCCACAGGCTGCCAAGAAAAAGGTGGTGATCAAGCCCCGAATGCCTGACGCTTGGGATGAAGCGTCCCTCGAAAATGTCATCATTGCAGACAATGCAATATCAGTGTTCTACCACAATACGAATGGACTCTTGAGTTTGAAGGTGTTACAGGAAAACCCAACATGGGAGGTGGTGATCGTATTTCCGGAACAAAAGGAGGGCAGGGCCTATGAGGTCGTCGAGAGTTCCGTTGCCCCGCAAAAACGGGATGGCCAAATAAGCTTTAGTGCCAAGGCCGCGACCATTGAATTGATTTTAAAATAAAAAGGTGTAGCCCTTCAATATTTAGTGCAGTCCCGTACATGAAAGTTGGTTCCTTATTTAAGATCAAGGCCATGGCAGTTGGGGATGGAATGGTTGGAAGGAGGCCGCTGACATGGAAAAAACCAGAGATATCAAATATTTCATTCAATTATCGAAAAGCATGCATAAGGCGAACTTTCAAATTTTGGCTCTGAGCCCCCTTTCGAAAGAGTAGCATCCGTAGAGATTATGGAAACCCGCGTGAATCAGCTAGGTAGACACAAGGAAACGAACAATGGAAAAGCGGAACAGTATCTATATCGCAACCAGTTTGGATGGTTATATCGCCGATAAAAATGGGGGTATTGCTTGGCTCGATTCGGTTCCGATTCCGGAAAACGAGGACATGGGCTATGTGACGTTTACCAACCGGATCGACGCGCTTGTGATGGGGCGCAATACCTTTGAAACGGTCTTGGGCTTTGATGTTGAGTGGCCTTACAAAAAACCTGTATTCGTCTTGAGCGATTCATTGACCGAAATACCGGAAAGCCATAAAGGCAAGGCGCATTTGTTAAAAGGGACCTTGACGGAAATTTTAGGGCAAATCCATAAAAAAGGATATTCGCGACTTTATATCGATGGCGGTGTCACTATCCAACGCTTTTTGCAAGAAGACTTCATTGACGAAATGATCATTACCGTTTTCCCGGTGCTATTGGGTGGTGGCCCCAGATTATTTTCCGAACTGCCCAAAAAATTGGATTTTGAACTTGTTGCATCAAAAGTGTATTTCAATCAGCTGTTACAGCAACATTATAAAAGAAAAAGGAATCATTAGAAACACAATAACGGATATTAGTAATCCGCCCGAGACGGACAGGTTGCTTCTTCCCGCCTACTACAATAAATTCCTGTGGCCCCCAGGCTTGGGGGTCAGCTTGGTACGGGTTTGCAAAGTTTAGTGCCAAACCGAGAGCTCTCGTGACACGCAACTACTCATTGGCAAGTGCGTAGCCAATTTGAATAGGAGCCCCAAATTTGATCAAAGGGATATGTTCCAGATGAAAAAAAAGACCGAATTAAAATTGGCCTTTTCGGTGATCCACAAAAACAATCTTCGGGCAGTTTCACAATCAGGGACAGCGCTATGCCTGTTCGTATTATTTTCTAAAATAAAGGAATGTGCTACCTTGCCCGAATGAACATCGTGTTTATCGTCAACAATAAAAACAACCGCTTGGCAAAATTGCTCCCAAGGCTTGACCAATACTGTCAACAAACGAACATGGGCGGTGTGAAGTTCATTGCCACGCTAAGGAAAAAACACGCCATTGAATTGGCAAAGCAAGCCACTGAAAACGGCTGTGATCATCTCGTTGCCGTTGGGGGCGATGGCACCCTGCACGAGGTTATCAATGGCGTTTTGCAAAGTAACATCCCAGTCGATGAATACCCGACAATCGGGTTGCTCCCACATGGTTCGGCCAATGATTTTGCCAGAACGGCAGGCATCTCCAATTCTATTGAAGAACTGATCGAACTGATACGATCCAATACCACCCAAAAAATAGACCTTGGGAAAATAATACTACATCGGACCCGGGAAACCCGCCATTTCATCAATATAGCAGGTATTGGGCTAGGCCCGGAAGTGGTGCTGAATATAGAACGATCATCAAGTGTGTTTGGCTCTGGCTTCAATTACTTCAGGCACATCATAAAAGGGTTTCTCAGCTACGATAAAAAAGAGGTGAGCTGTACAAGCAGCACATGGCAGTGGAAAGGCAAGTTGCTACAAATGGCAGTGGCCAACGGATGTTACTTTGGCAATGCCATCCACGCGGCCCCTGATGCCAAGCTTGGCGATGGGCAGTTTCAGGTTGTCATCTTCGGGGATTTAAGCATTTGGGACTATCTAAAAAACCTCGGCAATCTAAAAAAAGGAGTGAAAATAAACCTTCCCCAGGTTAGCTACCATGATGCCACAGAAGTTTTGATCGAAAGTAACGACTCCTGTGGTATCGAAGCCGATGGCGAGTTCGTGGGCCTTGCCCCGGCTACCATAAGTGTAATGCCGAAAGCCATCTGTTTTTTAATGCCTCCTGATATCCAATAATTTCCTGCACTTCTTTTATTCGCAACCGTTATGGTGCCTCGGGTCAAAAGCGAATACCTAAAACAAACCGATTTTATTAAAATGCCCGACAATAAAGTCTAATTTAAACGTGATGTCTGTAATCGTAATTAGTCAACCTTCAACCCATAATCCTGTGTTTTTATATTCAATATTTATGTGTTAACTTAAGAAGTGCCCCTGAATGAATTGCAAAACAAGTGCAACCTGTTTCAAAAATCATGCAGAAGTCACTCGAAAAAAAGTTAGCGGCCATCATGTTTACCGATATTGTGGGGTATACCAGGATGATGGGGGAAGATGAAAAGCAAGCCTTGAAATTATTGCGCAAGAGCAGGGCCATTCATCTTACCAATATTGAAAAATATGGCGGCTGGTTCATCAAGGAGATGGGTGATGGCATGCTCGCCCAATTTGACAGCCCATTAAAAGCAACCCTCTGTGCCCGGGATATTCAACTGGAAGCGAGGTCAATGTTGTGCAAAATAAGGATTGGGATACATTTTGGAGAGGTGACCATTGAGAATGATGACGTTTTTGGCAATGGTGTCAATATTGCTTCGAGATTGCAATCGGTCGCCGACCCTGGCGGCATTTTTATATCCGGAAAGGTTTACGAAGCGATAGAGAAAGATTGTGACATTCTGTTTGCAAATCTGGGCATGATATTATTGAAAAATGTCAAAAAGCCCGTCCCTACCTTTGCCATTGCCGATAAGGATTTTCCCAAGACCTCCAGGCATAGAAAAAAAGAACTGATCGGTTCAGATAAAATCGACTCCCTGGCCGTATTGCCGTTCCAAAATTTATCAGGCGATCCTGATCAACAATTCTTTGTTGACGGAATGCATGATGCCTTGATCACCGAACTATCGCACATCAGTGCTTTGCGGGTAATTTCAAGAACTTCTACGCTTCGTTTCAGAGACGCAAAACAACCTATTTCAGAGATTGGGGAAGCCTTGGGTGTGGATGCGATTGTCGAAGCCACCGTCTTAAAACATGAAAATAAGGTAAGGATTCAGGTACAGTTGGTTAAAACGATAGCGGCAGAGGAGCATTTATGGGCAAATTCCTACGATCGTGAAGTCAAGGATGTACTTGCCATGTATAATGAAGTCGTTAAAGATATAACCAGTCAGATCGATGCTAAATTAACGGAATCGGAATCCGAGGAGCTTGATCGGGCAGATGAAGTGGTACCCGACGCTTATGAAGCATATTTACAAGGCATGTATCATTGGGGGGAATTGAGCCGTGAGAGCCTTGAAAAATCTTTGGAATACTTTTCAGAAGCCGCCACCATAGATCCCAAATTTGCCCCTGCCTATACCGGTACGGCCGCAGTTTGGAGCGGAAGGGCACAAATGGGTCTGATCGATCCAAATAAGGCATTGCCTCATATTTATAAAAACATGTACAGATCGATCGATCTTGATGAGAACAATTCCGATTCCTATTTTTTTCGAGCGACACTCAATGTCTGGATAGACTGGGATTGGGAGCAAGGATTTAAATCATTTAAAAGGGCGCTTCAAATTAATCCAAATCTGGCAATTGGTCGGGCTTATTTTTCACATTTGCTGGTGATCCTAGGCAAGATGGATGAAGCGATCACGGAGATTGAACTATCCATTCAATTGGATCCTTTTAACATACTGCACCAATCATTGTACGGGATGGTGCTCAACTATACCAGAAGATATAGAAGTGCGGAAGCGATATTGCTGAATATCTTAAATGAGAACAATAATCATCCCGTGGCGCTCTCTACCTTACGATCGGTCTATTACAATCTTGGAGAATTTGATAAATCCTATGAGATTTTCAAGAGATCGTATATTGAAAAAGGCGAACTTGAAACGGCCAAAGTGCTGCAAGAGGGGTACAAAAAGGGGGGTTATGAATCAGCTTTGGTAAAAGTTGCCGAATTCAAAATCGATGGGGCCGATGGTTCGTACAGCACCCCCTGGCAGATAGCCACTTTATATACCCGGGCCGGAATTAGGGACAAAGCCATCGTGTACCTCAATAGGGCATTAGAGGTAAGAGATCCCAACATGCCCTATTTGGGAATTGATCCAATTTTTGATACCTTAAAGAATGAACCCAATTACATAGAAATCTTAAATAAAATGAAACTAACGCGTTTCTAAACACATGAAATCATGGAAGCCATTGATAAAGTATTCTCCTTGGAGAAAGAAGCATTAAAAGGATGGTCGAGTGGCGATGCTCTGGCCTATGGGATCCATGCGCATCCCGACTCGATTTATTTTGATAATCTCGGAGCACAAAATCAGATTGAAGGCAAAGACAATGTCCGAAAATATGCAGAAACCGCATTTGCGGAACTACCTGCCCATAATTTCGAAATCGTAGGTTTGAAAGCAAGGCAATATGGAGAAACGGTCATACTTTCCTATCAATATCATCCCACAATGTTTGATGGTACCGCAGGGTCGAAATGGGCCGCGACGGTCGTTTATGCCTTATTCGATGGCCACTGGAAAATGGTGCATGCGAGTTGGACCATGTTAATGGCACCGCCTGAGTAAATTTCTTTAAAAATTGATTTCTGCACTACGGAATAAGATTCAGTAACATCTTACCAGCCATCCTTTGTCGTTTATAGTGACCAAAAGACAAGCCGATGATAAAATTCTTTCGAAAAATTGGACCCCCAATGCTCACAGAAAATAAGATCAGCCTACACATGGGCTGAGCCATAGGAGAAATCGCTTCGGTCATGATTGGTATTATGCTTGCGCTTCAAGTCAGGTTATGGGGATTCCTAATGCGATTTCAGGTTTAAATTCGTTAGGTTTATTGTATAAATTTAATGCCATAACGGCCGCAAATTTCGGCAACCACGGGAAAATCGGGCGGACCGGGAGGCAGCTCGCCAAGTTCTTCAAACATATCTTCGATTCCTGCCGGGAAAACACTCAATATAACTTTGGCTTTAGAATCCCCGACAATTTTCCAGGAATGGGGTACCCCTCTTGGGCCAAAGGCGAGATCCCCCGACTTTAAGATGGTGGTTTGATCCCCTACGGTAAGCTCCATTTCTCCTTCGATTACCTTGAACACTTCATCTTCATGCGCATGCACATGCGGCGGGATTCCCGATCCAGGCTCATTTTCCTCCTCGATCAAAGTGAACAGGCCGTTGGTGTCTTTCCCGGTAAGTTTGAACGTTTGCCTATCCCCTATCACATTAACGATCTTTCCTTCACCGTTTCTTACTATTCTTGGTTTTAATTCATTTAGGACCCTTTTGGCACCGGCCATGAGCCCGCTGGGCACGGTAACCATTACGGCACCAATGGCGGCAGTAAATTTGAAAAAGTCATTTCTTTTCATAATTGATGGTTTTCGATTGATTAATGGGTTGCAATGATCATGTCATAATTTGATGCCGTTCGCATCACTTCCTGAATGATTTCAGGGGACAGGGATTTTACTTGTGCATTTCTTTCGTTTTCCGAAACCCCCAGGGTTTCAAAAAACCTTAAAAACCCTTTTGGACTGTGAATATTGATCCATTTACAGCTCACATCGGTGTTATTGGAGAAGGTATGCAATGTTTTTGGTGGCAGGTTGATCGACTCGCCCTTGCCAATCACCTTGCTTTCTCCATCTATTATAAGTGCCATTTCTCCCTCGATGACCAAAAAAACCTCATGATAGCCGTTGTGATGATGGGGTGGCGGCCCTTTCATTTTTGCAGGGGTCTCTCCGATAACAATATCTAAATCGCCAGTAGATGCCTGTGGTGTAATCTTATGTCCCAAAACCCATTTTGTCATAGTATTTATTTTTATGAGATTCGTGTCTCACAAACCTAAAATATTATTTTGAAATCTCCAAACTTTATGAGATATTTGTCTCATGAAAAAAATATCATTTCATCAAGGCAGGGTAAATCAGAAACTGAAAACCAGATCTCAAATTCTTGAAGCTGCCAAGGTTTTGATGTCGAAAAACAGAAATTTTACTTTGGAAGAAGTTGCAAAAAAAGCCAATATATCGCGGGCAACTATCTACAGGTATTTTCCAACGCTCGAACTCCTTTACACCGAGGCATCCCTACATGTTCATTTTTCACCTCCGAATGTCCTGTTCGAAAAAGTGAAGGAAATGCCCTTGCTAGAATCCGTGCTGACCATTCAGCATTATTACAATAAATCGGCACTAGATCACGAATTACTGTTCAGACGCTATTTAAGTACGGTTTTGAACGAATCGATAGTATCCAAGAAGAAAATCAGAGGCGCAAGAAGGGTGGCAACCATGGAGCTTGTATTGGCCTCATTTGAAAAAGAAATGTCCAAAAACAATTTAAAGAATCTTAAAAATATAGCCACCATTTTAATGGGCATCGATTCACTGATAGTGGCCAAGGATGTTTGCGGCCTAACCAACAAAGAGGCGGAGGAAACCCTGAAATGGGGCATTGAAATGATACTAAAAGGTATCCAATGTGATAAAGATCGAACATGATTCCCTATCTCACCGACAACCCACATGACCATCGCAGAAAAGAAAATTAAAAAGGTTTGTCAAGCTTTTGAATCGCGTTAAGGCATAAAAAAAAGTGATTTGCGGGTGCAAATCACTTTTCTACTGGTCGGGATGACAGAACTAGTTCAATCATCACAATTTGTTAACTATCAGATATTTACAGCTTCCTTTTTAAACGGTTAACCGAAGTCTTAACTCAGTTCAAAATAGCACATTTAGAAGCAAACTTTATGCGTCTTTTGCATATCAAATTTAAGAAATTATTCGATACCAAATTTCTTAATTCATATAATCCTGCCAAATGACCAACACGTATTTCTCCTTATCATTGTTCCTTGTACTTAAAAATCCATATTCATAAACAAAAATATATACATCTCCTTTTTTGTTCTTCCAAAAGTGTGTGAAAAATTTAGGATCGAATCCTTGGGTAATCAATTCAGATTTTCTGATTGTAGTGAAACCGGATCTATTGTACCTCTTTAATAATTTTCTATTGATCTTCAATTGTCTATCCACTTTTAGAAAGTAAGTCTCGATTTCTTGACGTTGTTCATACTGGTTTATAGATTTACATTTTATTGAACAGTATTTCTTATCGGATCTTCCTTTTATTAGAGTATCACAAACGGGACATTTTTTATTCTTAATCATTTGTAAACGTATATTATAAGCTTAATATACTAATTTTTATATAAAACATGGTTAAACTTGTGTATGAATACTTTAAAATCCATAACGCTATATCATCTAATGATTAACAATCAAAAGATGATAGGTATTAAGTTTTCTCCTGATAAATTGATTCAAGGCTTAATCAAAGGTCTCCCAAATGCAAAATGGAGCAAAGAACATAATATGGCCTACATTGTCAATACCAAGGATAATCTTGAAATCATTTTCAACACGTTCAAGGGTGTTGTTTGGATAAATTACAATCGATTTTTATCCAACAAACCCATGAACACCAAAAATGAAACGGTTGATGTAGAATGGTATAGAAAAAGAAAAACTACTCCTGAATACAGAGTCTGCCCGGAAGAGTACCTTTTAAAATTGGAACTGAAGAGGTATGCTAACAATACGGTCAGAATCTATGTTTCATTTTTTGAAATGTTCATAAACCATTATAAAGAAAAAGAGTTGAATACGATTAATGAAAGTGATATCAGGGTGTTTCTCCAAACTCTTGTCCGAAGGAAAGTATCCAATTCCTACTTAAATCAAGCAATTAACTCCATTAAATTTTACTACGAGGTTGTTTTGGGCATGCCAAATCGTTTTTATGAAATAGAGCGGCCCAGAAAAGAATCAAAACTACCCCAAGTAATTTCAAAGGAGGAAGTACTCTCTATCATAAAAAACACGAACAATATTAAACACAGATGTATCGTGGAGCTCCTATACAGCTCGGGTATTCGGCGAAGTGAACTTTTAAACCTGAAAATAACCGATATAGATAGCAATAGAATGTTGGTCATGGTCAAAGGTGGTAAAGGGAACAAGGATAGGCAAACCCTATTATCCAAAACTACCTTGGAGGATCTGCGTATATATTTTAAAGAATGGAAACCTCAAAAATATCTGTTTGAGGGACATAAGGCATCCAAATATGGTGCTGAAAGTGTATTAAATATAGTTAAACGAGCAGCTGCCAAAGCAGGAATTAGGCAAACGGTCACTCCCCATGTTCTACGTCATAGTTTTGCGACACATCTGTTGGAATCAGGTGTTGACCTAAGACAAATCCAGGTACTCTTAGGGCATGGTTCAAGTAAGACAACCGAGATATACACCCATGTAGCGACCAACACCTTTAAAGACATTAAAAATCCTTTAGATTAGTATTTCTAAAATAGAAATATAGTAACTTGTTACTATACACAATTGTTGTGGTGCATTTGAGAAAATCACTTATGACATAGAAAAGATGACACAATAACTGATTGAATAAAAGAAAAAAATTATGATTGGGGTAGCAATTCTTTTTATCGTTCTCGGAATTTTAATTAAGTACGGAAAAATGTATTGGCTGATTGCTGGTTATAACACTATGCCGAAGGAAGAAAAAGAAAAATACAATATAGAGGGTATAGCAAATGTATTTAGGAATGCAATGTTCGGAATGGCTTTAATTATTATTTTGGGGTACTTAATCGCCAAAATGACTGAAAACCAAAGTATTCAAAATTATACTTTTTGGACTTTCAATGATTGTTGGAATACCATATCTGCTCATTGAATCGAACTCTAAAAAATATTATAATAAGAATAAAGGAAAAACAGATTAAATTACAAAACGGAATTGGAACTGAAAATAATAAAAACGACACCACAACATTGGCTATAAGTAATTGCTTGTTCTCGACTACTTCTGAAAATCCTCGCGGATTCTCAGTTTGGTGTGTACTTGCAAAGTTAACCGCTAAACCACGCAACTACTCATAGCCGAGACCGTTGTAGTGCATTGAAAAAATGCTAATGAAAATATATAAATCTAAAATCGGGTACGGTATTTAGCTTTTGTCATGTTGGTTTTTTCAACAATCATTGGGTTGTCAATCAGTAAGAGCACTCCGATAAACGATTTACTAACAATGAGCGGAATTTTACTACTCATCGCTGTTTTTATTATTTATATTTTTTTAAGCATACAATACATAATTATTGATAAAACTCTAAAAATCAAATATGGCTTTCTTTACATTAAAGCCTTAGATATTGATACGATTAAGTCAATTACAAAAACAAATAGTATTATCTCTGCACCAGCCGCTTCATTAGATAGAATTGAATTGCTTTATGTTAACAATGGTAAATTTGATTCGATTATCATTTCACCAAAGGATAAGGTTGATTTTGCAAAAGAGTTATTGAAAATAAATCCGAATATCATTAATAAAATAATTAAATAAAACGCACTACAACAATGCCTATAGCAAATAGGGCATTAAGTGACATATTTAAAGGGTTGGGCGTGTTTGCCGACACCGCCAAATCCTTTGATTTGGCTTTTAAAAAATGAAAATTAAAAAGAAATAAAAAGCTTTGGCTATGAGCGCAGACGGAAACGAAATGTTTCCTTGCCTGCCCTACTTGCTATAGCCGAACCGTTGTACGCAATATGAAAAAACTAATATTACTCTCATTATCACTACTAGGTTTTTACTCATTTAGTCAGGAATTGTCTTGCAAAGATTTTAAAGAAGGAACATTTGTTTCCAAAATGACTGAACCGGTTAAAGTTGAATGGAAAATTGTTCGTGTATCTAATGCACAAACGGAATTTCCTGGGGAATTGCCCGAAGAGTTAAAAGGAACGGACTTTCCAATGGACCCGCGATATGCAATCATTGAATGGGTAGATGATTGTACCTACATTTTGAAATATGATGAAACTAAAGCCGAGTTAACGGAAATGCAAGAAATGGTTAATAAGTTAGGTGGATTTATTAATGAGATGGTCAAAATAGAAGATGGGTGTTTCTATTACAAATCGACTCTTAAATTTGAAGGAGGAGAAAAATCACTTGAAGGTAAATTTTGTAAAGAATAAATACTGCGTACAACAAAACCTAAACGTAATGCGGACTTTAGGGTCAAATCGAAAGGTCTGTGTATATTTATGAAGTCGCTAAATCTTATGGATTTAGCTTTGGAAAAGAAAAAATAAAACTAAACAATAAGCTTTAGCTTCGTGCTCAGACGGAAACGAAAAGTTTCCTTACTTCCGCACTACGCTTAGCCGAGACGTTGTGCTTCATTATCAGAAACCGCTAACCAATGATAAAATTCTTTAGAAAAATTAGACAAAATTTACTCTCAGAGGGAAAGACTGGAAAGTATCTGAAATATGCCATTGGAGAAATTGTTCTTGTCGTTATTGGAATTTTGATTGCATTAAGTATTAATAATTGGAACGAGGATCGCAAGACTGCCAATTCTGAAATTGAATACCTAATACGTCTACGTTCAGATCTTGCAAATGATACCATCTACTTTCATCGCCGAATAAAATATGCCAATAAAGTAATTGCGGATCATAAGAAAGCCTTCCTAATTGCTCACACTGAAATTGAAAGCTCACGGGATTTTTTTGAATCGTTTAATAATCTAGAATGGTCTTCTGAATCTCTGAGCATAAGAGACATAACGTTTAATGAAATGCGTAATGCCGGAAAACTAAATATTATAAGAAACGATAAAGTAAAAACAAAAATATTGGAGTTTTACAGGCAAGTAGATTTAGCCGTAAAGCATTTTGAGGAAATTAATACTACATCCATCGAGTATATGTCTGATTTTTTTATCCGTAGTAAAGCCCTTAAACACTTCTGGTCTTATGAAATGGAAGTAAGTCCATGGACAGCTGATATGCTAGACACCTCTGAAGATTGGCAATGGATCAATGATCCTAAATCTGAAAATTTCAAATCATTCCTATTTTCCTTAGAATTTTATTCAACCAAGCAATCCTATTTTAAAGGTTACCTTGAGGATTTAGAAGATAAATCCACCATTTTATTACGGGAAATAGAAAACGAACTAAAAAGCAGATTCATTGATGTTCCTGCACCAAACCTTGAACCCGTCTTCGTTATAGATTAAATAATAATTCAATATTTAAATCCAAATGATAGAGTTCGAAATAGAAGTAGTAAAATAACGAAAGCACAACAACGTGTATAATTAATTGCTTGGTTATAGACTACATACTAAAATCCTCGCGGATTTTCTATGCGGTTTATCCTTGCTAAATTAGTTAATTAACCACGCAACTAACCATACACAAAACCGTTGTGCTTAATGTTGAAAAAACTACTAATAATATTAATTCTATCATCAAATCTTTCCTTATCGCAAACGGAAAAGGATAACTATTCTATTTACTTAAAGATATTAACTGAGCGACTTGAATTAGGATTAGAAAGTAAGGTGGACTCGATTGTAATAATAGAAAAGTACTATCCAAAATTTCCGCCAGAATTTGATGTGGTTCACGATTTTACGGCAGACTCTATTCCAAATTGGGCATTAAATCATTTGTCACTTCAAACTTATGGAAATAGCGAATTTGTTCAAAGAATAATTAATGAACCCCAACTTAAAGACGCAATTAGAGACTTTACAACGGATTTTAAAAATCACCCAAAAGTTAATGCGGAACTACTTGCAAATGATAATCTTAACGTTCAAACAATAACTTCAGACAAATATTATTCGTTTTTTGGTAGAAAATTCAAACGCAAAAACGCTTGGAAACGGATTAAAAAGAAATATGGGACAAGACACGTTGTGGAGTTTTCGAAAATAAAGTACCATGAGGATTTTGCTACTATTTATTATGAACATCATTGTGGTGGACTTTGTGGTTCGGGAAATATGGTAGTTTTTGAAAAGAAAAATGGAGTATGGACAATACTTTCGGAAATAAATTTTTGGATGTCCTAGCGCAAAAACACTAAGCACAACAAAGCCTAAACGTAATGCGGACTTTAGGGCAAAACCGAAACGTCCGTGTATGTTTATGAAGTCGCTAAATCTTATGGATTTAGCTTTGGACAAGAAAAAATAAAACTAAACCAAAAGCTTTAGCTTCGTGCGCAGACGGAAATGAAAAGTTTCCTTACTACCGCACTACGCTTAGCCTAGACCGTTAGCGAACAGTTGAAAAATAACGCAACCAAATTTGAATCTGCATATCTTAAAGAAAAAGATAGCCATGAAAAAAATGTATTCTATCATATTCTTATTTGGTTTGCTCATGTTTTCATGTGAAAATGATGCATCGGAAGAATATCCCATTGAGGCCGAAGTATTAGGTCTAAATTCTGATTGTAAAATCTATGCCGTGAAAATTTTGTATGGATTATCCCAGGTACAATCCATTATAGGATCAAATGTCGGTGACAGCATTTATATAGCCAAAAACCTACCGACTGAACTAGAAACAGTTGGTCTTAAGATTATTTTAGATGTAAGGAAGCCCTATGATGATGAACTTGGGCCATGTACGGCCTTAGGACCAGGTTACCGCTGGTTATTTGTAAAAAGAGCCAAAAAGAAAGAAATTTCAGTGAAAAGTTGAAAACAAAAAAGTGAAAGACGTCATTGGAATCACCTATATCTTGCAGTCGGACGGATTAAAACGGATTTCTTGTTTGACAACTTATGGGCGTAAGCCCTCAAAATTTGTGTCGTTCTTGTCGGGTCCGGATTGGACAAAAAAACCGTTCGCTAACAATACCTATAATTAATCGCTACCCCTTCCCTATCTAGAAAATTCTTACATTTAAACAGCTTGATCAGTAGACGGAAAACCTTAACCGGTTTTACCGCAACTAATCATAGCCGAACCGTTGGCAACAATATCACAAAAATTTGCAATTGGTTCGTTTTTGGTGTAAATTAGCATCAAAATATCTTTATCATGGCAAGACAAAGCATATCGTTTACACAACCAAATGATGAATGGTTAAAGACACAAGTCGATAATCAAGAATACTCAAGTAAAAGCGAACTTGTGAATGATTTAATAAGGCAAGCAAGAAGCCAGCAAGTGCAAATTGACTGGATAAAGGCCAAATTAGAGAAAGCCGAAAATAGCGGATTTACAAATGACTCAAAGTCTGAAATCTTAAAGCAATCCAAAGCCATGCTTAATGGCTAAATACAGACTGAGCAATTCTGCCAAAGAAGACCTGATACGGATTCATCAATACGGAGTCAAGAAATTTGGCATGACCCAAGCGGACAAATATTTCGATTCATTTTTTAAATATTTTGACATTATTGCCGAAAGTCCTTATTCCTTCGAATCAGTAGCGTTCATAAAAGAAGGTTATAGGCGCTGTGTTTGTGGCTCTGACAGTATTTACTACAAAGTAAATGATAACCTGGTTGAAATTATGGCAATTGTTGGTAAGCAGGATTTAAAAAATATCCTGTAAACTATCGTGCAAAAATACTGTTGCCAACAATACCTAAAATTAATCGCTACCCCTTCCCTATCTAGAAAATTCTTACATTTAAACAGCTTGATCAGCAGACGGAAAACCCTAACAGGTTTTGCCGCAACTAATCATAGCTAAACCGTTGTAGCCAATTAAAAAAATGACACCTAAGACCGAAATAGAACTTGAGAAGTGGATGAAAGACAACTGCTTCAATTTTAACAGCTATTCAATTAATGGAAATGCGATTTATGAAGGTTTCGGAATTGACAAGATTGGTGGACAGTTTATTTGGTATTACACAGAACGAGGACAAAAAGACAACATAAAGTATTTCAATCACGAAAAGGAATTAATCGAATACGCCTACAATCAAATCAAGTCGGACAAATGGGCGAAAACTCATTGTATTGGTTTCACAACAGACAAGACTAAAACGAGTGAACTTGCGAACAGATTAGAAAAAATGAACATAGAGTTTATGAAAGACGAGATACCTTATTATGGACTTGAACGACCTGTATACAGAACTTTTGTTTTTGGGTGCGATTACCTTAAAGTTTCGGACTTAAGAAAGCAGTATTATGAAGAAAAATAAAAACTGGCTACAACAAAACCTATACGCAATGCGGGCTGAAGCGATAACCGAAAGGTCGGTGCTTTTAGCCCGCCAAAGCTCCGCTTTGACGTTTTTGTTGAATAAATTTAAAAACACAAAACGCAGCTTTGGCTACCGTTTGTGCCAGATTGAAAGTTTCGGCTTTTCAATCCCGCACTGCGCATAGCCAGAGCGTTGGGTGACGGGATTGTAAAAAATCTGTTTGGGATTATGGACTAATCATTGCACACGGACAAAGGAATTTGACAAAAGTGACACACGAACAATTGTGGAAAATTAAGAAGACTAGAATAAAAACTACACCCAACACAACCTATAAACAATGCGGGGTTCTGCCTTTTACGCTAGGGTCTGCGCATTTTTATTGGTCGCAAAATCTTTGGGATTTTGCTTTCGCACAAGAAAAAACAAAACCAAAAGCTTTCGCTTTGCGCGTAGCTGGAAATCAGACGCATTTCCGCCCGCACTAATCATAGCCCAGCGAGTTGTAACTAATGAATTTCCTGAAGAACTTCTGAATGGGGTTGTCACTAAACTGGCGGTTGACTTTTATGAACAATATTCAAGGTTCAAAAAACAGTACCCTAAATCAGCAAACCGATACTCAAAATTTCATGTAAAGGATTTAGATCATCCCCAAACTTTTGAATCCATAATCGAATTCCTAAAAACCAATGAGAAGTCTGATTACAAAAAATACGCTGGAGAACTTTTGAACCTGAACGAAAGAGAGCTAATTAGCTTTGAACAAAGTCGAGAAGATTTCTACAACATGTTCTAATAATTATTCATGAGCGAAAACACTACTATATCTTGGATTTTCTTGGCGACCGCATTAGCAAGTGAACAAGATTCCGCCAGCTTTGAATCTATCTCGCAAATTGCTGATGGAATAAATCACGCGGTGCCAACCCATAACGAACTTCAAAAATCTCTGACGTGGCTAACAAATAGTGGAATGGTCGAGAAAATTGGTAAGAAGTATCAATTAACGAGCACTGGTACAGAAGCAATGGATAAAGCAAAATCACAAACAACTAACGTGGTTTTGAATATTTGGGAAGAACTAACAAAAGAAATAATAAAAACGAAAGCCCAACAACAGGTATAGTGCATGCCCTACGGGACACGCACTATACCCAAACCGTTAGCAAGTATTTACAAAAATGTTAAGACATATCACTTTCATACTATTGATTTTGACATTTAGTTGTTCTGAAGAAAAAGCTAAATCGACTAAGGACTATGCTATTGTTCAGAAAATTGACACATTAAAATATGCGTACAATGGATTTAACAATGGTCTAAAGCTCGACCTATTAAGCGATGGTAGTTTTATAAATGAAAACTATGTATTCAGTTGCTTTGGTGGCGGTGAAAGGAAAAAGGTTTTCGGGACTTACACAATGGACAGTACTCAATTAACCTTATTTCCTGAAAAAGTTCAGTTTATTGAGTATTTTGAGGAAATGGAATCGAAACCAAAACTCACTAAAGTTCCATATGGAACTGATTCTTTGAAAATTAAAACAAACTTCAAAATACTCACTTGGAATAAAACCAAATATCTTTTTTCCGATTCATTTGATTACGGCTGGGAACCAGACTTGGAAAATGATTTTATTCGGTTTGCAGATTATCTAAACTCGGGATTAGAACCTAATGACCACGGCATGTATCTTGTTAGTGAAAATAAAGAAATAGAAGTAATTGAAAATGAATTCGATTTAAATCAAATCCCGAATGATTGGAGATGTTACTTTCTAGAAAATCCTATTTCAGCAAAAACCATTTCCATAAAAAAAACAAACCACCCTTTTATTGAAGAAAGCACTACTTGGAAAGTTGAGCTAAATAAAGGAGAAGATGATGGAATTATGGTTGGACTAAGTTTTGAGGCCGAAGATGGAAATTTCTTAATGGTCATAACAAAAGTCTCCAAAAATAGAAGTTATGGGTATTTTTATTATGACGAACTAGATGACAAAAATCTACCAATAGGAATGGAATTACGAACTAAGTGGGTGAAAAAAACACTTGCTAACAATACCTATAGCAAATAGGGCGTAAAGTCCTGAATTTAATGGCTTGGGCGTATTTGCTAAGTCCGCCAAATCTTTTGGATTTGGCTTTTAAAATGAAAAAGATAAAAACAAAACAAAAAGCTTTGGCTACGTGCGCAGACGGAAACGAAAAGTTTCCTTGCCTGCCCTACTTGCCATAGCCGAAACGTTAGGCTACAATTTGGTACGATATACAAACATCCTTTACAGAGTTATAGAAACATCGTTTACACTTTTTAAGTTGCAATTTGAACCAAAATTCAGATTGCCATGCCTTGGAAAGAAACAACGATTATGGAACAAAAAATTGAATTTATCTGTGAATGGCGAACCGGAAAATATACCATCACAGAACTCTGTCGAAGCTTTGAAATTTCAAGTCCAACTGCCTACAAAATCATCGCTCGATTTGAAAATGAAGGCTATGAAGGACTGAGAGAACTATCGAGAAAACCGCGTGGAACTCACCCAAATGCGACCAATGAAAAAGTGGTAGATGGCATTCTTATCCTCAAAGAAAAACACAAGCTATGGGGTGCTAAAAAAATCCACAAACTGTTGTATAACGATTTTCCGGATGAACCTAATCCCATCTGTCTTGACCGTTCACAACATCCTCAAAAAACACGGTTTAGTGAAGCCCTCAAAAACGATTGCGAAGAGTAAAACCAATTCACCCCATTTTTGACCCAAAAGAGTGCAATGAAGTCTGGAGTGCCGACTACAAAGGAAAGTTTTTAATGGGCAATAAAATCTACTGTCATCCACTAACCATTGCTGACTCTAAAAGTCGATTTGTATTTACGGCAAAAGGTCATTACAAAGAGAACTTTGACTCCGCAAAAGCAGAGTTTAAAAGGGTTTTTAGAAAATTTGGCATCCCTGAACAAATACATACCGACAATGGAAGTCCCTTTGGATCTGTGAAGGCAATACAACGTTTTACCAGGCTATCCTATTGGTTTATTGAACTTGGAATTATGCCTGTTTATTCTGACCCATCCCACCCTGAACAAAACGGAAGACATGAACGCATGCATCGTGATTTAAAAGCTGCTTGTGCTAAACCTTCCGCTTATGATTTAAAAGCCCAACAAAGACGTTTAAATCGATTTTGTAAAGGAGTATAATCACGTAAGACCACACGAAGCTCTGGACATGAAAACACCTGCCTCTGTACATGATTTTTCTACTAGACCTTTTCCTGAAAAAATCTCAAACTTTGATTACGAATCAGAGATGAAAGTACTCAAAGTAACTAAGAATGGATCTGTCAGATGGGGCTCTTACAACTGGGTTTATGTATCTGCATCTTTGCAAGGAAAATACATCGGTGCGTTAGAAATGGGAAACGGAATTTGGAGAGTATTTTATAGAAACGTATTTTTAGGTTACTTTAATGAAAAAGAATTAAGAACTAAAGAACAATCAGTAAGGTTAGAAACTAATTTAGTGTAAAGTCTAATCTATAACTTTTGTAAAGGATGTATCTTAACGAACATATAAACTAAACATAAATGAAAAGAATACATTTTGATAATATCAGTAAGAGTTGGTTTTTAATAACGATTCTAATTCTATCAATCATATTTTTACTTGTTGGAATATTTGAATTTATTCCATTCGAAAACCCGAAAATAAATAAAGGGTTAAGCGGAATCGGATTTTTGCTACAGGCACTATTTTTCAGTAGAATGTTTTGGTATAAAAATTATGTCGAGTGGAATAAAAAAGGTGCGACTATCCGAGTTAATTCCTTTTTGGGAAAATCAATAATGTTTGACAATATTAAAAAGACAGAATTGGACGACCAAAAATTGGTCATAACACAAAAGAATGGAAAAAAATTTATGTTTGACTTAAACGAAATTGCGGAATCGGATACTCAAAAACTGAATGAAATAATAGTAAAAAATACTATTGCCAACAATGTATAACCGCAATTACGGCGGATTCGACTACGTCCGAATCCACTCGCAATTGCGATTGTCTGTGCTTAACCGAAAAACAGTAACTTAAAACCCGTAACTGACGGTTATACGAGCCCGTTGTGAGTAATTATGTCTAACTCAAAAAATATATTACCAATACAATGGTACGGATTAATTTATTATATTTGTACGTATAAATATAATGTAATGGATACAAAATTAACTTTGAAGCTTAATCAAAAGATTATTGAAAGGGCAAAAGAATATGCTTCCGATAAAAAAATGAGTTTATCACGAATCGTTGAAGCCTATCTTCAATCTCTGGTCTCTGAAAATAACATGTCTGATTTTGAAATCTCACCATTTGTAAAAAGCATTTCCACAGGAACTAAAATTCCATCCGATTTGGACTATAAAAAGGAATATTCAGAATATTTAATGAAAAAGTACAATTGACTAAGCGGATTTTTATCGACACCAATGTAATGTTGGACTTATTGGGAGAAAGGGAACAATTTTATGAGCCAATTGCCAAAATCGCAACGTTAGCGGAAAAAAATAAACTGACGATGGTTGTTTCACCCATTTCATTTGCTACGGTAAATTATTTCCTTTCAAAATTTGAGAACCCTAAAATTTCAAGGGAAAAACTACGCAAATTCAAAATAATATGTGAAATATGCTCACTTAACGAGCATACTATTGAAAAAGGACTGAATTCATCAATAAAGGATTTTGAAGATGCTTTGCAATACTTTAGCGCAACTGAATCAGAATGTGAAATAATAATAACCAGAAATGGAAAGGATTTTAAAAAATCTTTGCTTCCTGTGATGACAGCGGATGAATTTTTAAAAAGTTTGGCTAAAAAATAACTACACACAACACCGGCTCCTATGAAAAGCCCTAGTCCAGTTCTCTAAAGTTAAATAATATTTTCTTTTTTGTTTAAACCACCTTTTTTTCTTTTAATATAACTTGCTCCGCATCCTATATGTGATCCATCTGTAAGAGGTCACCAGCATCTGTATGATTATAAGCTATAATAGACCGGGCCACTTGCTATAATATGTGGTCTACTTTTAAAAATAGCCACCCACGTTGTTTTGTGATACAGGTCTTAAATACTTCTTTGTGAGCTTTGTTATTTGTCTACTTTATGTTTTTTATTATTCTAATACCCCTACTACATAAGGTGTCTCCGTTTTTATAACCGCCAAGGTCCTGCTGAGCAATTTCCTGGCTACCTTTACGATAATACTCTTTACGTTCTTGCCCAGATGCTGTCTATAATATGACTGCATCACAGGGTCTGTCCTGATCGCTTGCCATGATGCTTCTATAAAATAGCTGCGTATCAACCGGTGTGCCCTTCTGGTAATGCCGGTCGTCCGAAGATTATCGCCGCTCTGATGGATGCCCGGGGCAAGACCGACATAGCCCGACAAATGCTTCAAACTTCTGAACCTTCTCAGGTCGCCCAATTCACAGAGTATACCACAGGCGACGATACCACCGATCCCCGGAACACTCCTGAGCAACTTATAATCTTTCTTGTAATAGGTCTTGCAAAACCTTCGTAATTGTGTTGATACATCCCTGAGGTCCTGGTCCACAAAACGGAACTGGCGCATGCGACTGTCAAGGGTCGCCCGGGCAGGGGAATACTCGAATTCCAAGGCATCGAGCCAATGACGGAAACCATGGCTCCAATGGCTATTGTCGAACTCCTGGGGAACGATTACGCCGAAATACAATAACTGTGATTTTATGAGACTCTTTATACGGCGGTAATCCTTCACCAAATCATTTCTTCTGCGAAAAAGGCTGCGGAGCTGCTCGCGCTCCATATCGGGAACATGGATGCCATCAAGACGACCGTCCTTGAGTTCCCTTGCCAACAACTGTGCATCTATCCTATCCGTCTTGGTGTGCTTCTCCTTGCCCTTTCTATGAACATCAGCAGGATTCACTACCAAAGAACGCCATCCATAGCTCTCAAAACATCGGTGCGCATAATATCCACAACAACCTGCTTCGTATGCCGTAGTGACTTCATGATCAGAAAAATACTTATTCACATAAATCTTTAACCCCTCTGGTGAGGGTGACATCGAAAAGGTCTTGCCCCCGGAAATATCCGTCGAACAATGAATCTTCCAACTTCGTTTGTGAATATCGATACCAATGAATAACTTAGGTCTGGCAGTGTGTCCTGTTTTCATATCTTTTTGTTTTAGAGAACTTTAAAGATAAAGGACACGCTGCTTTTACATAGATGCTATAATTAATCGCTACCCCTTCCCTATTTAGAAAATCATTACATTTAAACAGCTTGATCAGCAGCCGGAAAACCTTAGCAGGTTTTGCCGCAACCAATCATAGCCGAAACGTTGTGCGTCATTTAAAAAACTATGAATCGAAACTTACTATTTCTCCCCATTTTTCTATTCGTAGTTGCGTGCTCTACAAAGAAAAAGGACCTTCAACAAGTTAAACCTGATAATACATTTATTGATTCCACCGATTTCAAATATTTCGGACTTGAAAATTTCGATATTCAGGATTGGTATGACGGAAAAGTAAAACTAAAGTCTCTAACCAAAGCCCAAGCTATAAAATACTATCAATATCGACTTAGAAATAGTTCAGTTGATACTGACTATTACCAATTCTATTCCATTCAAAAAAATCACAACGAACAGAAAATCATTACAATTGTAGACGGTGCAACTGGCAATTTTCCTGATTTGAGAATGCTAATTTATGATGCTAGGGACAGCTTAATTGGATTCTATCCAGTGGCTGGAATTGGAAAAGATCCTGACTTGACTTTAAAATATAAAGTGACTTCGAATAAAATTAATGATACCACATATATTAGTACGAGATTAGACGAATATGTAGGGGAATTTGATTTAGGAAAAGTAAGTCGAGATTCAACGATAACGAAATTTGCCATTGGATTGGGCTATATGAAAGGGGCCACAATCCTAGAAAAAAAGAAATATAATCTAAAATAAAAAACGCCGCACAACAATGTGTATGAATTAATTGCTGGCGGATATCCCAAATAGAAATCCTGGCAATCAATTATCTTTAACTATGGCGGAAAAATGGTAACCCATTTTCCCGCAACTAATCATACACGAACCGTTAGCAGCAAATTTCAAAAACCATGATTAAAAAAGCAACAACAGTTCTCTTAATTCTTTTTATCTGTTGTTCGCCAAAATCTGACTTGCCCGATATTTCAAAGAAAATTGAAAACCTTAAAACCTTTTCCAAGATTTATGGATATATAAAATATTTTCATCCAAGTGATGAAGCCTTTGGACTCGATTGGGATAAGTTTTCAATTTATGCAGCAAGCAAGGTATTGAAATGTGAAACAAACGAAGCCTTTGTAAAAACAATTGACTCTCTATTTTCTCCAATTGCACCTTCAATTAGATTTTCTAATTCTAATGGCGATACTTTGATTATAAAAAACTTGAATAATTCTGACGTTCTTGGAGAACAATTCTGGTTTCACCAAGGCGTTGGATATGGAATGACAATGCAGAATAGCCCATACTATAGTCAGCGTATTATTGCCACCTCTGAAAACGATTCTATATCATTCCGGCCAAAGTATGGAGAGACCGCTAATGTTAGCATTAATGAAAATCAATATTTATCCATCCCTTTAGTTGTTAATGTAAATGAAGCAGGCACAATTCCAAAATCCAGTAAAAAGGAGTTAGAGTATCTTATAACTAACCTAAACAATTATAAAATTGACGAAAGTTCAATATCCTTTAGACTAGGCAATATTATAAATGCCTATAATGTGTTCCAACACTTTTTTCCTTATTTCGATGTATTAGAATTAGATTGGGAAAATGAATTGGAAAGTGCGCTAATCAGGTCTTTTAAAGATTCCTCTATGAAAGACCATCTTATTACACTTAGAAAATTTACATCACCTTTAAAAGACGGTCATATATCTATAAATGCAAAAGATGTTCAGGAAGGAGTGTATTCTCCTCCTTTCTTTTGGGAGTGGGTAGGTGATAAACTTATTATTTCAGATGTTTGGAAAGATGATTTAAACCTTAAAAAAGGCGATGAAATAATAAAAATAAATGGAATTGATTCAAAAGAATATTTTGAAGAGATTAACTCAATGATATCGGCTGGAACTGCAGGCTGGCTGCACTACAAATCAGAACAGCTTTCGCTTTTGGGCGAACAGGGTTCTAAAATTACTATCGAAACCATTAGTCAGACAATTGAAGTTTCAAGAGACCAAGAACCCTATAGTCATTCAAAACCATTTAATCCCTATAAAAACATTGACGAAGGAATCCATTATATAAATCTTTCACTCTTGGATATGGAGACGTTTAACTACCTTCTTCCTCAACTGGAAAAAAGTACTGGTTTGATATTTGATTTACGGGGTTACCCAAATAGTAATGGTGAGATAATTAACCATTTGATGAAAGTAGGTGATACCACAAAGGCATGGATGTATATACCTAAAATTGTATATCCAGACCACGAACAACCAAAGGATTACTTGACAGCAAACTGGAACGGTTTTTTTGAACCCCAATTACCCTATTTGGGAGATAAAAAAGTGGTAGTTATCACAGATGGGAAAGCTATAAGTTACGCGGAAAGTCTGATGGCATTTGTAAAAGGATATAACTTAGGAACTATAGTTGGTCAACCAACTGCTGGGACCAATGGAAATTTCAATACGTTTAATCTTCCAGGTGAAATTGAAATTAGTTGGACTGGAATGAAAGTCGTGAAACATGACGGCTCTCAATTACATACAATAGGTGTATTACCCGATGTTTACGTTCAAAAAACAGTCAAAGGAATAAAAGAAGGTAAGGACGAGTTTCTTGAAAAAGCAATAGAAATAGTACGGTAAAAAATCTGCTGCTAACAATGCCTAAACGTAATGCGGACTTTAGGGCAAAACCGAAAGGTCTGTGTATATTTATGAAGTCGCTAAATCTTATGGATTTAGCTTTGGACAAGAAAAAATAAAACTAAACAATAAGCTTTAGCTTCGTGCGCAGACGGAAACGAAAAGTTTCCTTACTACCGCACTACGCTTAGCCGAGACGTTGCCAACAATTTAAAAAACCGAAACCCGAATTTTAAAAATGGGAATATTTGACATATTTAAAAAGAAAAAACCTGATTCAACTTTTCCTGAAAATGAGCTTGAAAAGAGCTTAATGAATGCATCATCTGATATTTCTGCGAGGAATGAATTTTACACGAAATTACTCTGGAATGAACTAATTGTTTTGACTAACGGACATAATGTATCAGAAGAAGGAAGAAAAACATTAGAACAAGATACAGAAGTTCAATTCGTAACTTTTGAAAGCGGACAAATACCTGTTTTTACATCTACAAATAGAATTTTCGATAAAGGCGTTATAAAAGAACAAGTCCCTTTTATGGCAATGAAAGGTCAAGACCTTTTTGGATTTACCAAAGGAGCAACTTTCATACTGAACCCTTATTCGGACTACGGCAAGGAATTAATTCCCCAAGAAATTGAAAATCTTTTAAATGGTTCAATCTTCGAGAAAACCAATCAAATGGAAATCAAAGAGGATACGGAAGTTTTAATCGGACAGCCTTCAAAATATCCAACTGAATTAGTAAAAGCTTTGTCTAGTCTTTTCACATCCGAACCTAATGTAAAATCGGCATATTATAGGAACAATCAAAATGGATAAATCTGAAAAACTACCACATTTAATAATTGCAATGGATATAGAAGGAAATATGTCCTCAGTTTCTGGAAAAGCTGGAGCTTTAGCTGAACAAATGATTGGAAAGAATGAAATAATTGATTTTATCAAAATACAAAACAACAATGGAATTTCTGATTACTTTATAAATCGAACTAAACCATTTTATAAACGAAAATAAAAACTGTTGGCAACAACGGCTCCTATGAAAAGCCCTAGTCCGGTTCTCTAAAGTTAAATAATATTTTCTTTTTTGTTTAAACCACCTTTTTTTCTTTTAATATAACTTGCTCCGCATCCTATATGTGATCCATCTGTAAGAGGTCACCAGCATCTGTATGATTATAAGCTATAATAGACCGGGCCACTTGCTATAATATGTGGTCTACTTTTAAAAATAGCCACCCACGTTGTTTTGTGATACAGGTCTTAAATACTTCTTTGTGAGCTTTGTTATTTGTCTACTTTATGTTTTTTATTATTCTAATACCCCTACTACATAAGGTGTCTCCGTTTTTATAACCGCCAAGGTCCTGCTGAGCAATTTCCTGGCTACCTTTACGATGATACTCTTTACGTTCTTGCCCAGATGCTGTCTATAATATGACTGCATCACAGGGTCTGTCCTGATCGCTTGCCATGATGCTTCTATAAAATAGCTGCGTATCAACCGGTGTGCCCTTCTGGTAATGCCGGTCGTCCGAAGATTATCGCCGCTCTGATGGATGCCCGGGGCAAGACCGACATAGCCGGACAAATGCTTCAAACTTCTGAACCTTCTCAGGTCGCCCAATTCACAGAGTATACCACAGGCGACGATACCGCCGATCCCCGGAACACTCCTGAGCAACTTATAATCTTTCTTGTAATAGGTCTTGCAAAACCTTCGCAATTGTGTTGATACGTCCCTGAGGTCCTGGTCCACAAAACGGAACTGGCGCATGCGACTGTCAAGGGTCGCCCGGGCAGGGGAATACTCGAATTCCAAGGCATCGAGCCAATGACGGAAACCATGGCTCCAATGGCTATTGTCGAACTCCTGGGGAACGATTACGCCGAAATACAATAACTGTGATTTTATGAGACTCTTTATACGGCGGTAATCCTTCACCAAATCATTTCTTCTGCGAAAAAGGCTGCGGAGCTGCTCGCGCTCCATATCGGGAACATGGATGCCGTCAAGACGACCGTCCTTGAGTTCCCTTGCCAACAACTGTGCATCTATCCTATCCGTCTTGGTGTGCTTCTCCTTTCCCTTTCTATGTACATCCGCAGGGTTGACCACCAAAGACCTCCAACCATAGCACTCAAAGCTACGGTGTGCATGATAACCACAGCATCCGGCCTCATAGGCCGTAACCACTTCATGATCGGGAAAATACCTTTCTACATAATTCTTTAGGCCTTCTGGTGAGGGTGACATCGAAAAGGTCTTGCCCCCGGAAATATCCGTCGAACAATGAATCTTCCAACTTCGTTTGTGAATATCGATACCAATGAATAACTTAGGTCTGGCAGTGTGTCCTGTTTTCATATCTTTTTGTTTTAGAGAACTTTAAAGATAAAGGACACGCTGCTTTTACATAGATGCTATAACTCATGGCTTTTCGCTTGGCCGTTTTTTCCTATTTTTAAAGAAATAAAAAACGTCTGGTGCTTGCCACGAAGTCATAGCCCAGACCGTTACCTGTAATTTATGAAAAACATTCTGCTAATCATTTTAGCCTTTACAATTATCAGTTGTAAATCTCGACAAAATCAATCATCTGAACAGCTGAATGTATTGTTCATCGGGAACAGTTTGACCTATTTCTACGATATGCCTCAAACGCTTCAAAAAATGTTGGACGAAACCAATCCGAATATAAATATTGACCAAATGACCAATCCTGGACAATCTTTATCTGGACATTTATCTGACATCGTAACCTCAAGAACAGAAAACGGAATTAGTGTTCGAAAAAAAGAAGATGGTGAAATAACAGAAACGGAAATAAAGCTAAAAGAAAAAAAATGGGACATTATAATTCTACAAACTGGAACTGTAAGTGTCCTCATTCCTAAAAACAGAGAAATAAAAGTAAACAAAGCAGTTTCAGATATCAAAGATTTAGTAGACAATCCTAATTGCGAATTTATATTATTTAATACTTGGCCTTCAAAAAAAGAATATCCAAAACAATATTGCTATTCTGGTTATTCTATTGACAAATCAATTGAAGATATTGATTATTGCTCGCCAATTATAGAAAATTTAGAACAAGAAATTAAACTAATTAATGAATCTTATGATTTAGTTGCAGAAAAAAATGGAATTAAGAAATCAGATAACGGAACTAAATACTATGAAATTCTGACCGAATACCCAGAAATTGAACTTTACGATGATGATATTCATCCAAATGCGAACGGTTCTTTTTTAAATGCCTGTGTTTTCTATCAAATACTGACTAGCAAAAAAGCAACTGTCTTGAAATACAATGGAGAAATTGAACCCAAAACAGCAGACTTATTAAAGAAAATAGTGAAATAAAAACTACAGGTAACACCGTGTATAATTCATTGCTAGTACTCGCCTACTTACGAAAGTCCTCGCGGACTTTCTATCTGTGATTTATTTGCTAAATTAGGTGCTTAAACACGCAACGAAACCATACACAAACACGTTGCCAGTAATTTTGACCCGTCCTGAAATATGTATACTGCAAATACATCTCATAATCCGTTACATAATTTTTTAAGCTGTTTAAGGAAGTAAGAGCTGGTTGCCGACCTATCTCCGTTACCAGGAATTACAATTCAATTAATTGTCCAAAATTCTTGAAATTCCAAAACATACAGCGAACGTAACGCAGTGAAGTGCTGCAAGCCCCAAATCCTTACCGAGCTAATACTACTGAGCGGGGCAAATTGATTTTTGCAACAAACTTTTTCAATGTTTACTGGGGCTTCCAGACTTTTTGCAACAAACTTTTACTTTGCATTACGATTGAAAATCTGCTCAAATTAAACTTAACCTTTTAATATTCAATGCCTTGAATATTAAATCAGTTACCATAACATCGCGTTAGCGTGTTATCCTCTTGCTTTACAATCTTTATCCGCTATGCTCCTAAAATTTGTAAGCCCATATCAGAGCGCCACCAGCAAAAAGTAGTGTGCGCCCTAACGGATTTTTGATTGACGCTTACCTATCGGGATGCTACAAAAACCCATCAGGATCCATGCGCAAGGTTAGTTTTGGTAAGATTTGGGGGCTTCGCTTGTTTGTTTCTTTTTTGCTTCGAAAAGATTCATCAGATTTTGCATGTCCTCTCCCACTTTCTTTTCCAAGACCCGTGCATAAATTTGTGTGGTGGTAAGCTTGGCATGACCCAACATTTTAGAAACGGTTTCGATGGGTACCCCATTGGAAAGTGTTACCGTTGTAGCAAAAGTGTGGCGGGCAGAATGGAATGTAATGTTCTTGTGAATTCCACAAGCCCTGGTAATCACTTTCAAGTAACTGTTCACTTTTTGATTGCTAAAAACGGGAAGCAACTTGTCGTTGGCGTTCTGCATCATTTCCTCAGCGTATTTTTCAATAATCGCTTTCGCTTTGGGCAATAATGGGATCTTTACCATTTCATCGGTCTTTGCCCTTCTGGTATGTAACCAATAGTTACCATCTATACCCAAAACCAATTGTACTTGCAATAGCTCTTTGACATCGACATAGGATAATCCAGTATAACAGGAAAATAGAAATACATTCCGTACTTTTTCATATCCCATGCCTTTGAAAGTGGTTTCTTCTATCAATGCTAATTCCCTTTCCGACAGATAACTTCGATTGTGCTTTTGAAAGTTGAGCCTGAACTGATGAAAAGGGTCTTTTTCCAACCATTCCAATTTCACCGCAAGATTGGTCATTTTCATCAAGCGTTCCAAATGCTTCATCGCTCCATTGTTCGAGCAAGTTCTTCGCGCTTTTTCAGGAAAGTAATTTCTTAGGTATTGTTCGAAATCAAGAATGAATCGATAGTTCAATTGTTTTAAATATACGTCGGGGGTTTTGAATTTGTCCCTTATGAACTTATGTAAATAGCGTTCGGTGGAATAGTAGTTTTTCATGGTGCCATATTTTAGCACCGAGTCCATATTCGAATTGTGATAGGCAACTAATTCCTTTAAGGTTTTATGTTGGTCGTCTTGTCCCAGATAACGGGCTTTAATGGCCTGAGCAGTAATCAACTTTCCTTCTTGGAGCAATTGTTTGTGTGCCTCCATTATTTGCACGTATACCTCGTCCAAATAGCTATTCAGCATTCGGGCCCTTTGGGTAGTGCCGATGACCCTTCCCTTGGAAACGTCCCAAACATTCACCGATGTGTGACGTTTCAAACTGATTTCCGCACGTCTTCCATCGACTGTTATTCGGGCATAAATCGTGAGTTTTTCAGGATTGTAGGTAATGTCCCTTGTGAAAATGAGTACTGTTAATGTGCTGTTGTTCCGCATGGTATGTGTCTTTTGAGTTAAACAAAATTCGTTTGCAAAGACGACACTAAATAGCCTTATACATTACCAAAATTATGCACAACAAACGTACCAATCCATTCACCGAACTCTACACCTTTTATATGATATTAGATGATATCATATAAATACAGTAAAAATAAAAAGCACTGTCAACCAGTCAGTTAACAGTGCCTTGATACCACTTGAAAAGTGGTTCGTCGGGATGACAGGATTTGAACCTGCGACCACACGCCCCCCAGGCGTGTACGCTACCGGACTGCGCTACATCCCGAATATTTAATTTTCCTCGAGGTACCTCCCGATACCCCTTTTTTTAATCTTTCTTTCAAGTTGTATCGCTGCCGACCTACTTGTACATTCAATTGTCCTTATCAACGTCCAGGGAGTGCCCTTGGAAGTGTATTTCCTGCCGCCATTGTTATGCGTCAAAATCCGTTTTTCAAGGTGGTCCGTCTGCCCTACGTAATAGGTTCCCAAACTCTCACTCAACAATATGTAAACCACATATCCCATTATGTTTGCGACCATCCCGCCAACGGCGGGATACGCTACCGGCCTGTCCCGCTCTAGAGCGGGGACTGCGCTACATCCCGAATATTTAATTTTCCTCGAGGTACCTCCCGATACCCCTTTTTTTAATCTTTCTTTCAAGTTGTATCGCTGCCGACCTACTTGTACATTCAATTGTCCTTATCAACGTCCAGGGAGTGCCCTTGGAAGTGTATTTCCTGCCGCCATTGTTATGCGTCAAAATCCGTTTTTCAAGTGGTCCGTCTGCCCTACGTAATAGGTTCCCAAACTCTCACTCAACAATATGTAAACCACATATCCCATTATGTTTGCGACCATCCCGCCAGCGGCGGGATACGCTACCGGCCTGTCCCGCTCTAGAGCGGGGACTGCGCTACATCCCGAAATCGGACTGCAAAAATATAAAAGTTAGTCAGATTAACTTCTATCTTTTCAAAAAAATGCCCAAAACTATTCCAAACTTTCCATCCATTCGAACAGTCTTTCCGTCCAACCCCTTAAATGAGGGTCATTTCTAGCCAAGGAAAATCCATGCCCACCCTTGGGATAAATATGCATCGTGGCCGAAACACCCTCGTCCTTTAAGGCCTGAAAGAACATAAGGCTGTTCTCTACGGGTACCCCGGCATCGTCGGCGGCATGGAACAAAAAAGTGGGAGGCGTATCGGTACTTACCTGCTGTTCATTCGAAAAATAGATTTCCAAGGCAGCAGTCGGACTTTTTCCCAATAGGTTTTCTTTGGAACCTCGATGGGTTGCAGGAGAAGTAAGGCTGATGACCGGATAGCCCAAGGCCATAAAATCGGGGCGGGCGCTAAGCGCGTCTGCCCCATCCAAGGGTTCGTAGACCCTTTCATGGAAATGGGTTCCCAGGGTAGCAGCCAGATGTCCCCCAGCGGAAAACCCGATAATGCCAATTTTGTTGGGGTCCAGATTGTAATCCTTCGCCTTGCTGCGCACCAAACGCAAGGCCCTTTGGGCATCGATCAGCGGTACATTATGCATCTCCTTCTGCGAAATGGCGCTCGGTAACCGGTACTTCACCACTATGCCCGCAATGCCCTTGCCGTTCAAAAATTTGGCGATATCGGTGCCCTCCCAGTCATAAGCCAACATGCCATAACCACCTCCGGGAAAAATCAACATAGCCTGTCCGTTGGCATTCGGCTTGGCCGGCAAATACACTTCGATGGTGGGCAACTGCACTTTCGAAATCCTTAGGATGTCATCGGTTTCCCGTAGCTCCTGCTCGTTCGATTTTAGTTGATTGGGTATCTTGCCATCGGGCCATAATGGTATAATGGTATCCTGTGCCATCACCATATCAATAAGAAGGAAAAAGATCATAACCATTGTTCTTCGTAACATGCTGCATTTGAATTTAGGTTGATTCTTATTAAATATTTCACTAATCGCAGTTCCATTTGAAATCAGCTACCTTGTCATTGGAGGCGGCCCCAAGGTTGTAATGCCACCATTCGGTGCGTACCGACCAAAATCCATGTTTTTCCATGGTCTCCTTCAACAATTTCCTATTATCGAGAATATTTTGCGGTAAATCGAGATTATCGTGGTAGGCAAGTCTTCCAAAAAAATCAAAATCCGTTCCCATATCCAATTCTATGCCATCCAAACTAACCAAGGTTATGTCTACCGCCCCACCCTTATTATGGATTGAACCCTTTACGGGATCGGCCACGTATTGTGGGTTAGGCACGATTTTCCACATCAGGTATTGAACCGAATTGGGTCGATAACAATCGAAAAACTTGATTTTTAATCCATGGTCCTTAAAATCGGCATTGGCGGCCATCAATGCCCTTGCCGTCTTGACCCTCGTATAGCATTCCGCACATTCGTAGACCTTGGCCTCCAAAAAATTGTTTTCAGTGGCATAGCGCATGTCGTAGGCAAACCCATCACCGAAATCGGCGAGGCGCACAAAGGTGGTGTCGGCCAATCCGTCCAAACTTTTAAAGATTTTCGTCGGTGCGATCTGCGGGGATGGCATAGATTTCCGAACCACTGCCGTATCCACTTCTGTAGGGGTTTCCTTTATGGCCCTGTTTTCTTTGCAGGCACAAATTATCAAACAGATGGGAATAAAGTACCGCAGGTATTTCATGGATTCAATTGTACAGTTCAAGATAGCATTATTTTTGATGGTGAAATACCGAATATTTTGATACATAAAATCACATTTTTTGCATTTTGGTGGTGATTATACAATTATTTGTTGACATTTAAGGGTGTCGCACCAATGTCGGCATTACCAAAACCAAACCTGATGAAATTAAAAATTAGTGCTATCCTGTTGATCGTCTTTTGTTTGCTATCCTGTAAGGAGGAAAAACCAAAGACGGCCAAAGAAAGTACCTCGGTAGCCGAAAAGTGGTTGCTTGGTTTCGAAAAAACCGAAAAGAATCCGATCATGCAGGCCGATTCGAGCTATGTATTTCTGGATCCCATAACCAATACTTCGGTGCAATGGCAAAAGGCAGATGTGTTCAATCCGGCCGCAGTGGTACGAAACGATACCGTTTTTATGCTTTTTCGTGCGGAAGACAATCCGGAGGCCATCTTGGGTGGTCGTACCTCAAGGATCGGCTTGGCCTTTAGCACCAATGGAATCGATTTTACAAAATATCCAGAGCCTGTATTCTATCCCTCAAAAGATGAATTTCAACAATGGGACTTTCCAGGTGGGGTGGAAGACCCCAGGGTCGTGGAAACCCCTGATGGCAACTATTTGATGCTTTATACCAGCTGGAACAAGGATGTGGCCCGGCTTTCGAGTGCTACCTCCCCTGATTTGAAACATTGGACCAAACATGGGCCAGTGTTCCAAAAAGCCAATAACGGGCAATTTTTGAATATCTGGAGCAAATCGGGCTCGGTGGTAACCGAATTGGTAGACGGTAGGCTGAAGGCCAAAAGATTCAATGGAAAATTCCTGATGTACTGGGGCGAGCTTTTTGTGAACCTGGCCACTTCCGAAAATGGGATTGATTGGGACCCGATGCTCGATTCGGAAGGACAGCCCTTGCACGTTTTTGAACCCTCTCTTGGCGAGTTCGATAGCCATTTGACTGAGCCGGGACCACCGGCACTCTATACCGAAAACGGGGTTCTTTTGCTCTATAATGGAAAAAATCTTGAAGGGGAAGGCGCCAGCACCCAATATCCCACGGGCACCTATTGCGGTGGCCAGGTACTTTTCGACAAAAATGATCCTTCCAAATTGCTTGCCCGACTCGATACGCCCTTTATTTGCCCCAGCTTGCCGCATGAAGTTAGTGGTCAATACAAAGCAGGGACCACCTTTATTGAAGGACTTGTATACTTCCGTGACAAATGGTTTCTCTATTACGGAACCGCCGATTCCATGGTGGGCCTTGCCGTCAAGGAACAGTTAAATCCTTAAGCCTCTAGATTTGAAACGGTATAAAATGAAGCCGAAACCTTTCCGTTACCTATGGGCCATTGTAGGGCTTTTTGGCATTGGATGTCAAGATTCGCCACCAGCCCCTAATGAAGACGGGCGTATTCGGCCGAACATCGTGCTGATCATGGCTGATGATCAGGGATGGGGCGATCTTAGCAGTAACGGGAACCGCAATTTGAATACGCCCAATATCGATGCCATGGCACAGAACGGGGTATCGTTCGAAAACTTTTTTGTGCAACCGGTCTGCTCCCCTACCCGAGCCGAAATGCTCACGGGAAGGCATTTCCCCAGATTGGGAGTGTATGAAACCTCCGCGGGCGGAGAGCGCATGAATTTGGGCGAGACCACTTTGGCCGATATTCTAAAAAAAGCGGGATACAAAACCGCGGCCTACGGCAAATGGCACAATGGCATGCAGCCGCCATACCATCCCAATGCCAGGGGATTTGACGATTTTTACGGGTTTGCATCAGGACATTGGGGCAATTATTTCAGTCCGATGCTCGAACATAACGGCGAAATCGTTACAGGAGCGGGTTATTTGGCAGACGATCTCACCGATCACGGCCTGGAGTTCATGAAGAAACATCGAAATGAACCCTTTCTGCTATACCTTCCCTTGAATACTCCACACAGTCCCATGCAGGTACCCGATATGTACTGGGACCGCTTTAAGGATAAACCACTCACAGAAATCTATCACGGAACGGAGCCCGAAAATCAAAACTTCACTAGAGCTGCCTTGGCCATGGTGGAAAACATAGATTACAACGTGGGAAGGGTACTCAAAAGATTGAAAGAACTGCATTTGGAAGAAAATACCATTGTCATCTATTTATCCGATAACGGCCCGAACGGCTGGCGTTACAATGGGGGGATGCGCGGCAAAAAGGGATCGACCGATGAGGGCGGTGTACGGACGTCTTTTTTCATCCAATGGAAAAATATCTTGCCCGAGGGAAAAGTAGTGGTGCCCATTGCCAGTGCGCTCGACATTTTGCCCACCTTGTGCCATATGGCCGGGGTAGCGGTCAAAACACGGCACCCTTATGACGGCAAGGACCTCTCTCCCTTATTGTTTGAAAACAACACAACCTGGGATGACCGGATGATATATAGCCACTGGAACGGCAATACCAGCGTGCGTACCCAAAACTATCGGCTGGATGCCCAAGATCGACTTTATGACATGATCGGCGATCGTGGGCAAACGACCGATATCTCGGTACAATACCCCCAATTGACCGATTCCCTTAAAAAGGCCAAAGCATCTTGGCTATCGGCAGTGATGCCTGCCGCGAAAGATGATCGGCCGTTCACCCTCGGTGATCCCGATTATGAATTCACCCAGCTGCCCGCCAGGGATGGCGTACCACACGGCAATATCACCCGAAGCAATCGCTTTCCGAACGATACCTACTTCACCCATTGGATCAGCACCGAGGATTACATCACCTGGGATGTCGACGTTTTGGCCGATGGCACCTTCGAAGTGCAGCTCTATTATGCCTGCGCACCCTCTGATGTGGGGACGACCTTGAGCCTCAGTCATGGCCAAAATCTATTGACCGCCAAAGTCACCGAAGTCAACGACCCGCCGTTAACGGGCATGGAAAACGACCGCGACCCGAGAATGGAATCGTACATCAAGGATTTTAAGCCCATGTCTTTGGGCAAGATCGCCCTTAAAAAAGGTCGTTCACTCCTTACGCTAAAGGCCTTGAACATACCAGGGGAGGAAGCTTTGGAGGTGAGGCTCCTAATGTTCAAAAGGCTTCCTTGACCGGTGCACAGGGTGCTTCCCATAACGTTTGATTCAGAAATATTTTTTTGGGATCTATCCTGTGAGGTGGCTATAATTGGCCATCGCCATCAGTAGATTCGATTGCCTTCATGATCTCTGGGTCGGTATATCTTTGGGGTACAAAATAAGCCGCATAATCCGGTAGCCGGCTTTCCCCCAAAATATGCCCTGCGCAAAGTTCTCCGGCAGCACAGCCCGACATGGTACCATATCCGGCAAGGGCACCGACCACAAAAATGCCCTGTTTTTCGGTCGGGCCGATCAAGGGCAGATTTTCTTGGGTCCTGGTATAGTAACCGGAATAAGTGATTAAAGGTGAAGGAATATGCGCTTCGTATTCCAGCAGGGCCGGGATAAACCTGCTGGCGCCCTTTAAAACCACCTGGGGGAAAAATTCGAGTTTGGGGGTTTCCCAAGAAGGGACTTCATCGCCGCGTTGGATGGCCCACCCCATTTTTATACCTCCGGAATCGGGTTTGATATGCAGGCCAGCCGGGAAGCGCTGCAACAACCAATGGTACTTTTCTTCCGATTCAAAAAATTGGGCCTCCTCATCGGTCCAATCCAAAGTTTGTGCATCCGCATAGATCGTGAAGGGCATATCGGGAGGAATGATCTTTTTTGGATCGGGGATAATAAATTTATGTTGCAGCGTATTGATGATCGGGAACTTTAGTCCGACCATTGCTGCCAAGCGGTTCAAAAAGGGACCTGCAGCCAATACCAGTTGATCCACCTCTAAAACGCCCTGTGAATCGAGCATAATTTCAAATCCGGAGACCTTCTTCTTAATGGCCATGATCTCGCCTTGATGAAATCGCATGCCCTTGCCTTTGGATTCGCGAAGCAATAGATTTCCCAGGGCATTCACATCAAGTCTACCGGCTTTGGTAATGGTGACCACTTTTTGGATCGTTCGGTCGAGGTAGGGGTACCGATTTAGAAGGGTCTGCGCATCGGTTATCACCTTCATGTTCACATCGGAACTGCTTTCGTCCGTACTGCCGAAAATGGGCGTTTCCTTGTGATGGCTGATGAAATCATAGCCAGAGAACACCATCTCAAAACTTGCCGTGCCATGGGTATTTCGCAAGGCTTGCATCAGATCGATACTGTGTCCCACAAAACGTTGCATAAAAGGTTGTGGCCAGTAATCCCTAAAATTTTCCCCCGATTTGCTAGTGGTAAAACCCAGGGGTTGATTTTTATCGATCAGTATGATTTCAAGGTCTTTGCTTTTTTGCAAAAGATAATAGGCCGTGGCAACCCCGGCCATACCTGCACCGCAGATGGCAATCGATTTTTTCTTTGTCATTTTTCAATGTTTAAGGGGCCTAGCTGTGGTGTGCGGTACGGCATCCGAAAAGTCCGAAGATTACTCTTTCTCATATTTTAATTCAGGGCTTTCGACATATCCTAAGCGTTCTGCCTTTGCAACAAATGAAAACGATTTGGGCAAGGGTTCGGTATAAAGATGCCATGAAGATTCTTGTGGCTGTTTCCAAATAATGGTGGCATCCGACTTCTTGGAAAAAAGGTAAATTCCCGCGTCCCTGGCTTCCATTTCCAATGCGGGCAATTGCGGGGGGACACCATTTGGCAACCATTCTTCGATCAATTCCTTTTCGGGGTATTCCCCCAAATCCCTGGTTTCTATGATCCAATCGGTGAGCACCGATCTTAAATGGCGCAAGGTGTCCTGCAATTCGATGTTCCCGGCCAAATTTTGGAGTTCTTGGGGATCGTTCTTTAAATCATACAATTCTTCTTGGGGCTTAGGGGTTTGAAACCATAAGGCCTGCACCGAATCCAATTTGCCTTGGGCAAGCAAGAACCGAAGATTTTGCATCATGGGCATTTGCTCCCTATAGGCCACCGGCATCGCATTGCTGATTTCGGGATTAAAATTTTTGATGTATTTATAACGGCGCGAACGCACCGATCGGAGCCGATCGTAAAGTTCATCGAAACGATCTGAGGAATGGAACGTATATTTTGACTTTTTCGCAGTTTCATAAGGGCCAAACTGTGCCCTTCCCTGCATTACCTTGGGCGGCTCTATCCCGGCCAGTGAAAGCACCGTAGGCGCCAAATCGATAAAACTGAAGAAACGGTCGTCCCAGCTGCCGGCTTTGGCATTTTTTGGAAATTTGATGATCATGGGCACCTTGGTCCCCGATTCGTAAAGCGCCCTTTTATGCCTCGGGAAAGGGCCTCCGTGATCGCCATAAAAGAAAATAATGCTATTGTCGTAGAGTCCGTCTTCCTTGAGCTGATTCAAGATGGTCCCTATTTGGTCGTCCAAACGTTTGAGGTTGCTGTAATTCACGGCCAAATCGTGTCGAATTACCTCATTATCGGGAAAATAAGGGGGCACGGGCACCTTTTCCGGGTCGACATAAAGGGAATCCTTGCCCCTGGCCCAAACCTGTGATTCGTGACAGATGGCGAAATTGAAAACCGAAAAAAAGGGTTGGCCTTTTGCCCTGTTGCGCCAGTGGGCTTCTTTGCCACTTTCGTCCCAGGCCGATTCAAGTTTTTTGAAATTATAGTCTTCCTTAGGGCCGTTCGAACAATAATATCCTTTACCTCTCAGGTATTCCGTGAACATTTTCACGCCTTGTGGCACGATGGGCGAATAGCTTGGAATACCTATGGTGGGTTGATTATCCTCGGCATACGCATTATAGGTGCGCATATTGTGGGTTCCAAGGGAGGTGGGGTACATTCCTGTGATGATCGCGCTGCGGGCAGGGGCACAAACCGGCACGGGAGAATAGGCGTTCATAAAGGTGACACCTTCCTTGGCAAAGGCTTCCAAATGGGGCAAAGCAATGGTGCTATCGCCATACATGGGGAAAAAATCGGGCGATTGGTCTTCGGCGACCAACCAGATAATATTGGGCTGCTGGTCCATAACCCCATGCGCCGTGCCGGCAGCTTTGTCCGGAGCACACCCAATCGGGAAAACAATGATGGAAACCCCACAAATAAATGTCTTGAGTGTTTTCATAGGCTGTGCATTCCATTTCCCATGACCTTTCAAGCTCGAAACCGGACCTTCCGATAAGGCAGCACTGAAAATCAGATCCCCTTTAGAAAGGTCAAACTCTGAGGCACCTGCTCCAAAACGTTGGAGGACTCATCTTCGATAAACATATATTCTATGCCCAATTCCTTGCCGCGTTTCACCAACCCGGCGATATCCACTTTGCCCGTGCCCAATACCACATTGGTTTCAACGTCTTCATGGCCGGTGTCGTTGTAAGCCACACTTTGCGCCATATCTTTAAGGTGCATCAAAATAAATTTATCGGGATAGGTATTCAAGACCTTTAAGGGATCTGCCCCGGAGTGCTGTACCCAGTAAACATCCATTTCAAAACCGAAATGCTTTGCATTTTTTGCCATATAATCGAACAAGGTGCCATCTTCAAAGGGGCGCCACTCATA
Source organism: uncultured Flavobacteriaceae bacterium (assembly GCA_963710535.1). Taxonomy (GTDB): domain Bacteria; phylum Bacteroidota; class Bacteroidia; order Flavobacteriales; family Flavobacteriaceae; genus Pelagihabitans. The sequence goes on along the minus strand of CAVQAW010000007.1, from coordinate 393,348 downwards.
ACCATGTGCATGATAGGCCAGTTTCAATCCCTCTTTCGCCAATCGTTCCCCTGCGCTGTTAAAAAGATCGGTGGCTTCCTTGGTTTCCTTGATCGTAAAAGTGTTGCCATCGTGGGGTATCCATGCCACCATCACGTACTTCGCACCAAAGGTTTTGGCGTTGTCGATGACCTTATCGATATCTTTTTTCAAGTCGTTGTAGTCGGCCCCAACACTGACTACTTGTAAATTACGATCCGCAAGGGCCTTTTTGAAATCATCGGTCGATAGTCCATAGGTACCTCCCCCTTCGAGTTTGGTAATGCCCCATGATTGGATAATGTCCAAACTTCCCATGACATCGGACTTGAACTGGTTTCTTAGGCTATAGAGTTGAATGCCTATTTCCTGGGCATTCAATGACATCCCCAGGGCCATGATTACCGATAACGTTGTTAATTGAAGAGTTTTCATTTTCTTATTTTGTTTGATTATAATGAAGTGGTGTGGGTGTTTTATATGGTACCCAACAAGAGACCAATGCAAGGTTCCATACTATGTCAACAGTTTACCGTTTTCATCCCATTCCGCGACCACGCCCCTTTGGCTCTGATCGACACATTTCGCGATCCATTCGGGATCGTATGCCATGCCATGTTTTGCCAGCACATCTTCAGGTACCCCGTCCCAAACATTGGGTTGGTTGCCTTTATATCCCAAATCTTCAATACCCACTTTTGAGGTATAATAACCCGTGACGGTAAGGCCTCTCATGAGGTAAAAGAACTGGATTTCCAAAGCCTGCTTATCCAATGGCACTTCCATATCGTGGAAGGCAATAGGATCTAAAATCGCTTTTTGCTGTTCGAGTGTAGCCGACTTGAATTCCGTGCCAAACTCTGTATTGCTCTTGTGATCGAGCCACATCAACCCTCCCAACAAGGTGGTCTGCAGTTCAGGAACATCTTTGCCCATGAACTCCACAAATTCGGGAACACCTGCCTCTATTGGGCCACCGTGGGGCTCCTTAGGGGGAAGGATCACAGTGCTCAATGCCGCTATGGTGTCCATTTCATGTGCATTGAACAATTGTTCCGCATTCAATTTTTCCAAGCGCTCCAATTCTTCCGGGGTTCGGCCGAAATACTTTTCGGTCGATTTGGCAATGGCTTCTTCTGTCTGTGCCCCATCCGTCTTGCAGCCATGCAGTGCGAGGCCGGCAGCACCGGCACCAGCGCCCAGAATCATCGTTTGTATACTTTTTCTTCTATCCATCTTTTAGATATTTTGTTGTTTCAATTGTTCGATAATATAGTCGGAGGCCCTCCATGACAGGGCCAAGATGGTCCAGGTACAGTTTTTGTCCCCTTGGGAAACAAAAGGTCCGGCATCGACGATGAATACATTCTTTGCATCGTGCAATTGCTGGTACTTATTGGTAACAGAGGTTTTGGGATCATCGCCCATTCTGGTGGTGCCCACTTCATGGATGATTCTGCCAGGGGCTATCAAGCCATAATCTTCTTCTTTGGTCGGTGTGTCTCCCAAGGGTTCGCCGCCCATATTATGGATCAGTTCCTCAAAGGTCTGTTGCATATGCCTGGCCTGTTTTTTCTCATAATCAGACCATTTGTAGTTGAACTTCAAAACTGGAATACCAAATTGATCTACCGTGGTCGGGTCGATTTCACAATAATTGTCCTTTCGTGCAACAGGTTCTCCCCTGCCCCCGAATCCAATGACGGAGCCGTAGTATTTTTTGACATCGTTCCTAAGGCCTTCCCCATATCCCCCAACGCCCAGTCCAAAAAATTTGTTGAACTCGTTCGGATTAAATCCAAATCCATAGTTCGGCATCCCAATGCCACCCCAAACCTCGATGTGATATCCGCGGGGGAAGTCCAATTTGGTATTATCGCCCCACCATGGGGTGTATACATGCATGCCGCCAACACCGTCTTCGTTATATGAAATATCGCGGTTCATAAGGCCGGGGATAAATCCTGCCCGACTGCTTCCAGTGGAATCGTGCAGGTACTTGCCCACCACATCACTGCTGTTGCCCAGGCCGTTGGGGTGCTGCTTGCTCTTTGAATTGAGCAGTATCCGTGCGGAACTACAGGCCGAGGCCGCCAATACAACCACCTTCGCCTTTAATTTGTATTCTTTACGGTCGTCCTTGCTGATATAGGATACCCCGGTTGCCTTGCCTTCCTCGTCGGTGGTCACCTCACGGACCACTGAATTCACGAAAATCTTCACCTGGCCACCACTCTTCTGTGCGGGGAAAATCAAACAGCTGCCCGCCGAAAAATCGGCATAGACCGAACAGGAACGGCCGCATTGGCCACAATAAAAACAGACTCCACGATCGTTGTTGATTTTTTTGGTAAGCATCGACATTCGGCTCGGAATCACGGGTATGCCCGTTTTCTTGGCGCCTTGGATATAGAACAGTTCGTGCAACCTCGGTTTTGGCGGGGGCAAGAAGAAGCCGTCCGGATCATTGGGGCGGCCCTCATTGGTGCCGAAAACCCCGATCAATTTATCGACCTTATCGTAATAGGGTTTTACATCATCATAACTTATAGGCCAGTTGTCACCCAGCCCGTCCTTGTCCTTTCCTTTAAAATCTTGCGGGCCGAATCGCAGGGAAATACGGCCCCAATGGTTCGTTCGACCGCCCAACATATGGGAACGGTACCAATCGAATTGGGTGCCTTCTTCATGGGTATAGGGCTCCCCTTCAATCTCCCAGCCTCCATAGGCCATGTCCCATTCCCCAAATACCCGGTCGGTACTTGCTCCTCTTCGTGGAGATTCATAGGGCCACTTCAATTGGGTCATGGTTTTTGGGTCGGCAGGGTCGAAATACGGCCCAGCTTCGACAACGGCGACATTCAGCCCTGCATCGGCCAATTGCTTGGTGGCCATGCCACCACCGGCTCCCGAACCCACAATAATTACATCATAAACATCTGAAGATTCCTTTATTTGCATAGTTTTGGTTTAATCGGTTAATCGCTCTTTTTCATTTAGCGATGATAAGTTACATTTTTTCATTGAACAGGGGAATAGAAATACCGTTTTAGTACTAAATTTCATGAAAACAGGCATCCGCGCCACAATTCGGCAAAAAGGGGGGTAAATTTTATCGAACGCAAACCCCGGCGTTCTTGGGTCATCCCTAAAAATTTTTGATTTGGGCAATCGCTTTCTCCACCGTGGTCACGGGAAGCTTACAGGTGGTTTCCTGACAAACATAAATGAAGGTACCATCCTCAAAATATCGGTCTTTGAACAAGGGAAAATCACTCTTGCCCGTACTGCCGACCACCAAGGTATTTGGCAAATAATTTTGGTTGAGCGCCTTTACCAATTTTCTGGCATCGCTACCGACCACCGCAACCTCAAAGTAGGGATAGGCATGATGTAACAGAAGCTCGTTCCATAAGGCATAACTCGGTGCGGCCTTCTCGATAAAAGGAACCATGGTCGAGAGCATTTCCTGGCTGTGATCCAACATATCGGTATCGTACAGCAAATGGCCGATCTGGAACAGATTGTGTGCCATCATCGCATTGGGGGAAGGCATCACGCCATCATCGGTCTTTATGATGTTGGCAATGAGTTCCCCGCCACGACTGAAACGGTACAGACCGGAAGCACTGTCGGCAAAATAAGTCTTGGCGGTCTGGGTAAGACTTTGTGCCCTTTCCAGGTATTTCAGGTCAAAGGTAACGCCGTACAGTTTCAAACAGGCATTGGCCAAAAAGGCATAGTCTTCCAAAAAACCCTGTTTTTGTTGGCTGCCTACCTTATAGGAATGTACCAAATCATTGCCCCTAACGCAATGATCCACCAAAAATTGATAAATGCGTTCCGCTTCCTCGAGCTGTTGCTCCCTCCCAAAAACGTTATACGCATCTACCAATGCGTTGATCATCAATGCATTCCATGAAGTGATCATTTTATCATCTACCCTAGGCGCCACCCTTTTTCCCCTCGCTACCATTAATTTTTGCCGCCAATCCGATTTTATCTCTTTTAAGCGGGCCAGGGATAACCCCTGCTCTTGGGCAAAGAACTGGTCGTCGATTGGGCGATGCAGGACATATTTGCCATTTTCCCAAACAGCGCCCGGAGCAATGTTATAGTAAGCGGCGAACAGGTCGAAATTGTTGCCCAGGGTCGATTTCAGTTCGGTCTCCTGCCACACATAATATTTGCCTTCTTCCCCATCACTATCTGCATCGATTGCCGCGTGGTAACCCCCCAGGCTATCCCGCATATTACGGTTTAAAAAGTCGATCGTTTCGAATACGATGTCTTTATATCCTTCAACCTTAAACATCGAGTAGGCCTTGCTGTACAGACTGATTGCCTGTGCATTGTCATAGAGCATTTTTTCGAAGTGGGGCACCTTCCATTGGGGATCGGTGCTGTATCTGAAAAATCCACCGCCGAGGTCATCATAGATTCCGCCATGGGCCATTTTATCCAAGGTCAGCTTAACATGGGAAAGTGTGGGTTCATCACCGGATAATTGGGCATAATCGAGCAAAAAATTGAGATTCACGGGAATCATGAATTTTTGGCTACCCGAGTCGCCCCCAGAGGTCATGTCCCAATAGGGCTTCCAATTTTTGATGCTCGAACGTAAAGTTTCTTTGGTCAGCTTGCCCGAATCGGTACTGGGAATGATTCGGTTGGCTTCAGATATACCCTGCGCTACCATATCGGCATATTCTGATGCCTTCAATGGATCTTCCTTGTACATGCCGCTGATTTTTGTCAGTACTTGTTTCCATTGTTCTTTGGTATGATAGGTACCGCCATAGAGCGGCTTTCCATTGGGTAGCGTGATTACGTTGAGTGGCCATCCCCCATTCCCATTGATCAGTTGAAGCGCGGTCATATAAACCTGGTCGATATCGGGGCGCTCTTCCCGATCTACCTTGATGCTGATGAAATTATCGTTCATGATCTTGGCCACTTCTTCGTCCTCAAAGGTTTCGGCTTCCATGACATGGCACCAGTGACAAGAAGAATATCCAATACTGACCAATACCAGTTTTTGCTCTTTCTCGGCTTCTTCCAACGCTTCTGGGCTCCAAGGACGCCAATTGACAGGATTGTGGGCATGTTGCAATAAATACGGACTGGTTTCCGTGATCAGGGCATTGGTATATCGATGCGCGGTTTCTTGGGGTTTGCTGTTTTCCTTACAGGCCATGGGCAATAGCACCAGACTTAAGAAAACAACACTGAATATATTTATTCGCAGGTGAACCATCGGAATTAATTAGGCCGTGAAACTGATCTTCACGGTAAAATAAGGACTTGACGTCAATGCGACCAATCTACGGTAGTGAAACTGGAGGCAGGCAGCCCCGCTTCGTTGAACAAGGTGGCCAGCTCGGTATTGCTCCATGCGAAACGCACATTGGTCGGATCGTTGACCGACTTGCTGGATAGGATCACCATATCGTTCTTGATTTTTGCGGTAGCCGGATAGAATTTTCCATCGGCGCCGGCCATTTCAAAATGCCCCACGTTCTTGGTGGTAGAAGTTAAACCCTTTGCATGGTCAAATAATACCTCCACCTGCTTTCCATCGATTTTCATCTCCTTAAATAGCGGTCCGTTTACTTGCCCATCGATCGCCTTGTAATGATGGTTCAACGCGAGGTTTGCGATCCGCAAGCCAACGTCTTGTTTGTTTCGTGGATGGATGTCATCGACAGTGCAGATATCACTGACCACCACCATGCCCGTATTGTCGATGCTTTCCAAGGTGCGCCTTTGGGCATCCCTTACTTGAACACCTACTTCCGGTGATTCATAATTAAAAGGGGCTATCTGTACAAAGTAAAACGGAAAATCGGTGCCCCATTGTTTGCGCCAAGAGCTGATCATTTTTCCAAACAGTTTTTGGTAGGTATCGGCATTGGCGGTATTGGATTCCCCTTGGTACCAAATGGTTCCGGCAATGGGAAAGGCCTTCAATGGCGCAATCAGCGCATTGTAAAGGCTGGAGGGCTGCGTGGTCACCCATGGATTTGGACCTACTTTTTCCGCGGCTTCCTTCAGATCTGCATTGGCCTCAAATACATATTCCGGGGTCCATACCTCGGCACAGGTAGCGCCCCAGGAAGAATCGATCAGTCCGATCGGCACATTGAGTTCGCCTTGCAGCCTCCTGGCAAAAAAATAGGCTACCGCACTGAAGTCGGGCATGGTTTCGGGGGAGCAGACTTCCCACTGCCCTGATAGATCGTCTTGTGCGGTTTTTGAAGTACGTTTATCGATGCTGAAGAAGCGGATGTTGGGATAATTTGAATTTGTGATTTCGGTATCCTTTTGGTCGATGCCGTAGTTGGCACTCCATTCCATGTTAGATTGACCGGAACACAGCCATACTTCCCCTAAAAGCACATTTTCGAGCAGTACGTCATTCGAACTGCCCTTGATTTCGATAACATACGGACCTCCCGCTTCCGGTGTGGACACTTTCAATTCCCAATACGCGGCATTGTCGGTCTTGACTTGGTAGGAACTGCCATCCCAACCGGTAACCAAGGTGATTTCTTCGCCTGGAAAACCCCAGCCCCAGAAAGTGATCTCGCTATTCCTTTGCAACACCATATCGCTTGAAAAGATATGGGGCAGCACCACTTTGGCCGAAACGGACTGCGCCAACAAAAGCACAAGAACCGAAATGAATAAATATCTTAATTTCATCAATAGGGCTTATGGTTATACAATCCCTAAATATACTGATTTAGTAGATAAACCGAATCAAAATGATTTTTTCAATATCTTTAAGACAACATAACCAAAACCGCTATCCGATGGAAGACAAAAACGCATATATCAACCGACGCCATTTTTTGAAAGGCACAACCGCTGCCATGGTACTCACTTCTTTTGGTTCCTATGGAATTGATTTGTCGCCAAAAGACAAACCTTGGCGTGTTGGGCTAATCGGCTGTGGTTGGTACGGTACCAGCGATCTTTTTAAACTGATACAGGTCGCCGATGTGGATGTGATCTCGGTCTGCGACGTGGATGCAAACTTTATGAAGAGTACGGCAGATCAGGTCTCACAGCGACAAAAGTCGGGAAAGATGCCAAAATTATATTCCGATTACCGCAAGATGTTGGAGGAAAGCAAATTGGATATCGTTTTGATCGGCAGCCCAGATCATTGGCATGCCCTGCAGTGCATCGAAGCGCTCAAATCGGGTGCCCATGTATATGTGCAAAAACCGATCAGCGTCGATGTCATGGAAGGAGAGGCCATGGTGGCCGCGGCCCGCAAATATAAGCGGGTGGTTCAGGTGGGTACCCAACGAAAAAGTACCCCGCACCTTATCGATGCAAAGAAAATGATCGTGGATACAGGGCTCCTTGGCAAGATATCGCACGTGGAGATGTGCTGCTATTTCCATATGCGCGCCAACGGCAATCCGCCACTTCAACCCGTCCCCGACTTTCTGGACTACGAAATGTGGACAGGGCCCGCGCCCTTTCGGCCCTACGACGGATTGCCCCATAGAAGATGGTGGCGTACGTTCATGGAATATGGCAACGGCATTACCGGCGACATGTGCGTACACATGTTCGATACCGTCAGGTGGATGTTGGGATTGGGATGGCCCAAAAAAATTACCGCAACGGGAGGCATCTATGTGCAGAAAGAGGGGAAATCGAACATCGCCGATACGCAAACGGCCATTTTTGAATATGATGAATTGAACTGTGTTTGGCAACATAGAACTTGGGGCACGCCGGCCGACCCCGAATATCCCTGGTCATTTAAATTGTTCGGGGAAAAGGGCACCTTATCGGGCAGCACCATGCGGGCCGATTTCGTTCCTTATGATAAAGACGTGGAACCCATTCATTTCGATGTGCTCTATGAAAGGGAGCAATACCCCGAAGACCTCATCGAAGTGGATAATGAGCTCAATGCAGCTCCGGCTACCCGCAGGCACATGCTCGATTTTATCGCAGCCATCAACAATGGAACAAGGCCCATTGCCGATATTGAGGAGGGCCATATTTCCACGGCAAGTTGTATTTTGGCCAATATGGCCATGGAATTGAAAAGGCCTCTGGTCTATGATCCAAAAAGCAGGACGGTACTGAACGATCCCGAGGCGACCAATTTATTGGTGCGGCCCTATCGTGGGCCGTGGGTACATCCCATGCCAGCCCAATTCGAGTCGTAACATAGGCGTTTTAATGATCTGAAATACCCAGGCCATAGAAATCGATGATCTGCTTGATCCAGGCTTTTGGAATCGCAGATTTTTTAGCGCTTCGATAATCATAGGCCATGGTACTGTTGCTTGAAATGGCGGCCAGTTTATTGTGTCGTTTGCTGTATATTTTACCGGTACAGATGATCCTATCGTCTTTTAGTGTGGTTACATCGAGTTGCACCACAACGGTATCGGGATAGGTGACCGGAAAAATATATTTGCAATCTTGCCAGGCCAAAATGGGGCCAATTTCGGCAAATTCCATTTTGTCGGCATTCAATTTAGTGAATAGTGCCAACCTGGCCGATTCCATCCAGCGCAAATAAACGATGTTGTTCACATGCTGGGCAGCATCCATATCACCCCATTGTACGGGGATTTCAATGCTTGTATAGGTGCTTTTGCTTTCTTGCATATCCTTTGACTAAAATGGTACCGTTTCTTTAAAAACCCCTCAATTTCGCATAACGGTCGAGATGAAAGGGGCCATCACCCAGAATCTGTTGGACTACCCTTGCGCGTTTCAGAAAAAAGCCGATCTCGGCGTCATCTGTCATTCCGATTCCCCCATGCATCTGTATGGCCTCATTGGAAACGAGTTTAACGGTTTCCCCCAGCTTGGCTTTGGCCAAACTCGCCAATTGCGATAAATCCGGGGCGTTGTTGTCAATGGCCTGAAGGGCCTTGATCACCACCGATTTGCTCAGCTCGATTTCGATGAACATCTTAGCGGCTCGATGCTGCAAGGCCTGGAAAGATCCAATGGGGACTCCGAATTGCTGTCGTTCCTTCAAGTAGGCCAGGGTACGTTCAAAGCATTCTTGGGCAATGCCCAACATTTCCGCCGCCAGGCCGATGCAGCCAATATCATATATTTTGACTAGGGTTTCATAATTGCCCAATTCGAAACAGCGGTCTTCGGGAACCAATACATTTTCCATACTTATTTTGGCGGCATTACGGCTGTCCATCATTTGGGTACGTTCCACCACCAGTCCTTTGGCGTCGGCATCAATCAGGAACAGGGCAATACCTTTTGGTTCGTCTACTTTACCCTCCGATCTGGCCACTACCATAATTTTATCGGCAATATGGCCATCCAACACAAAGGTCTTATGCCCGTTCAACGCGTATCCTTTGCCCAGAGGTTTGGCCGTTGTGGCTACATGGCTGGGATGATGGTGGGCTTTTTCCTCATGTGCCAGGGCGATGATGATTTGGCCCTGGGCCAATTTTGGCAGCAAGGATTTTTTTTGGGCCTCGTTTCCTGTTATATCGATGGCAGTAGTGGCCAACAGCACCGTCGAAATCAAAGGGGAAGCGGTCAAGGTTCGCCCGGTTTCTTCGAGCAATTGTCCCAATCCCAAATAACCAAAACCCAGTCCGCCGTATGCTTCAGAAATTGTCAATCCGCTCAGACCCATCTCGCACATCCCGGCCCAAAGTTGTCGGTCTATGCCTTCCGGGCTCTTTTCATCCCTTAGTTTTCTTAAAGTGGCCACTGGGGATCGGCTTGTCAAAAAATCCCTTACCGATGCCTTCAGCAATTTCTGTTCCTCGTTGATTGTCAGCATTATTTTCTATTATTTGGTGGGCAGGCCCAGTATGTTTTTCGATATGATGTTCAATTGCACTTCAGAGGTTCCCCCTTCTATGGTATTGCCTTTGCTCCTCAAAAATGTCCTCGCCAAAAACCCGTTTTTATCGGTCCCGTCATCCATCACCAGCGCTTCGCTGCCGGAGGCGGCCATAATCAGTTCCATCGCTTCGACATTAAGTTCCGTACCATAATATTTAAAAAGTGATGAGAGGGCTCCGGAATCATTGCCTGCCTTGGCCTCATCAATGGCGCGCTCAATGGTCATTCCAAATATCTCCCTGTTCATTTCGTGCCTTGCCACTGCCGTTCTTAAGATGGTATCTTTGAGCTTCCCGTCAACCAACCCCATGGCCCCGATCACGGTTTCAAGGGTGTTCAATTTTTCATCTGTTTCCCCGATGCCGCCGATCATCTGTCGCTCATGGGTCAATAGATACTTCGCAATGGTCCAACCTTTGTTCAGCTCCCCTACCAAATTACCCTTGGGCACCTTTACACCATTGAAAAATGTTTCGGTGAAAGGAGACTTGCCACTGATCAGGCGTATGGGTCGCGTTTCAACGCCCTCAGTCGCCATATCGATCAGCATAAAGCTGATGCCGTCCTGTTTTTTTCCTTCCGAACTGGTTCTCACCAAACAAAAAATCCAATCGGCCAAATCGCCAAAGGAGGTCCAAATTTTTGACCCGTTCACCAAATAATGTTCCCCTTTATCATCGGCTTTCATCTGCAATCCAGCAAGGTCGCTGCCCGCATTGGGTTCGCTATAGCCCTGGCACCATCGTATCTTCGCATTGACGATATCATTCAAATGCTGCACTTTCTGTGCTTCGGTAGCAAACTTCAGCAGGGCCGGTCCCAGCATGGCGAGCCCAAAACTGAACAATGGTGGCTTGCAGCGCAAGCGGGCCATCTCTTCCATCAAAATCTTGTGCTCCTTATCCGCCAAGCCACCCCCACCATATTTTTTATCCCAATGCGGGGCAATCCATCCCTTCGTGCGCATGCGATCGAACCATAGCTTATGGTCATCAGATGGAAATTTACCATGGCGCCCACCCCAATACAGATCGTTGATATCCTTGACCTGCCCCCGCATGGTCAAAGGGCAATGCGCCTCCAACCAAGTACGTGTTTCTTTCCTGAATTGGGTCAATTCCCGAGTTTCGTTTTCCATTCTCTTGGGTTTAAAATAAATTGTCGAGCTTTTTTTTTGCAATCGCTTGTTGGGCCACCTCCCCCAGTACCTTGACCCCATCGATCAACCGCTCGAACCTCGGGTCTTGGGTCACGCCCTTTTTATATCGATAATATATTTGTTGGATGATCACCGCAATTTTAAAAAGTCCGTAGACATAGTAAAATAGGATTCCATCAACGCTTTTTCCGCTTATTTGCGCATACCGTTGCACCAAAGCTTCACGGGTCAAATTCCCGGGCAAGGTGGTAGGAGTCAATTTCAGGGCCCTCATGAAATCGGGATCATCGGGATTCACCCAATAGCCCAAGGAAGTGCCAAGATCCATCAACGGATTTCCGATGGTGGCCATTTCCCAATCCAGGATGGCTTTGATTTGGGTCCAGTCGTTGACGTCCAAAACTACATTGTCATATTTAAAATCGTTATGGATCACGGAATAGGATTTGGGTTCTTCCGGCATATTTTCGAAGAGCCATTTTGCCGAAGCTTCGATCTTTGGAACTTCATCGGTCTTGGATTTGAAATACCGTTTGGTCCACCCATCTACCTGTCTCAGGCAATAACCCTCCGGTTTCCCGAACGATTGTAGTCCGACCCCTTGAACATCGATGGCATGCAATTCCACAAAGGCATCGACAAAACTGTTCGCTATTCCCATCATCAAGGTTTCGTCCGGCCGCATTTCTTTGGGCATGGTAGCCCTTAAGATAATGCCCTTTACCCTTTTCATCAGGTAAAATGGTGCGCCGATGATGGTTTCATCTTCACAGTACAGGATGGTGTTGGGTACTTTGTCATAGCTTGGACCCAAGGCTGATAGGATATCGAATTCACGCTTCATGTCATGGCCCGATTTGACCTGCGCCCCTATAGGTGGTCTCCGCAAAACGTATTCTTCCTTACCCAATACCACACTATAGGTCAAATTAGAGAAACCACTGGGGAATTGGGATACGGATACAGTTGCTTTTGTGGATAAATGTTGCTGCAGGAATCGCTCCAATTGTGCAACGGGCAGGTTTTCTCCTTGTCGAATGTCGGTTGGCCTATCTTCCCACTGTTTTGGCACTTCTCTTCTTTTTTGTTTATAATTTTGTTGGTTTCAAATGGGGTTTGGGTACCCACTTAATTTGAGACATAGGGCTTTAAGATCTGTTTGGCCACCCTGCTCTTGTGCACCTCATCGGCGCCGTCATAAATTCGTGCCCCGCGTTCGTGGCGGTACCAAAACGAAAGCAAGGTATCGTCGGTAATGCCCAATGCCCCGTGCACCTGAATGGCCCGATCGAGGACATTCTGTAAAACCTGTGCACAATAGAATTTGATGATCGAAATATCGGTCCTGGCTTGGTAGGCCCCAATCGTATCTATTTTATGGGCAGCATCCTGTACCAGCAGCCTTGCCGCATTGATTTCGGCCCTCGATTCGGCGATCCAATTCTGGATGGTCTGCTGATCCATAAGCCGTTTGCCTTGGCCCAATTCACGCTTGGCCGCCCGTTCGCACATCATGCCAAAGGCCCTTTCACAAATGCCCAGCCATCGCATACAATGATGTATCCTTCCAGGACCCAACCTTTTTTGTGCTATGGCGAAACCTGAACCTTCTTCTCCCAAAAGGTGGCTTTGAGGTACATGGCACTGGGTCATCAGAATTTCCGAATGGCTTTCCCATCCCCCGCCTACATCGCCCATGATCTGAATATTGCGCAGCAGTTCAAACCCTTCACTATTGGTAGGAACGATCACTTGGCTGGCACGTTCGTAGGGGTTTTCCCCCTCAGGGTCGGTCAACAACATGACAATGGCAAAGGCTGCGCCATCGGCACCCGTTGCAAACCACTTGTGCCCATCAATTACGTAATGCCCCCCATTTTTCGTGGCCACAGTGCCCATATTCACTGGATTGGATCCGGCATAATCGGGTTCTGTCATCGCGAAACAGCTCCTGATATCACCCGCCAGTAGCGGTAAAAGATATTTCTCCTGCTGTTCTTCCGTGCCAAACTCCAACAAGATTTCCATATTCCCGGCATCGGGTGCCTGGCAGTTAAAACAGAAGTGGCCATACGGACTCGCCCCCAGTATTTCGCTAATGGCACCGAATTGGGCTACGCTCAGACCCATTCCCCCATAGTCTTTCGGAATTTGGGGCGTCCACAGCCCCAATGCCTTCACCTTGTCGCGGAGCCCTTTTAAGATGGGCAATTTTTCATTCCAAGTCTGGTGGCGGAGCCTTTCTTCAACGGGCAAAAGCTCATCTTGCATGAATGCTTTTACCTTTTCCAATATGTTTTCAAATTGCATCAGTTACGCTTGTTATGGGGTTATCGCTTAAGTACCAATCGGCCAAATCAAAATCAAAGATTATTTTCCAATGAATTTTGGGCTACGCTTTTGCAAAAAGGCGGAGACACCTTCCACCAGATCGTGGCTGCCAAAGGCCGCCACCTGCTTTTCCGCTTCATAGGCAATGGTGTCGTACAGTCCGTTTCCCATGGCATAAAACATATCTTCTTTGGTGATGCCGACCGCCAATGTCGGTAGTTTGGCCAGGTCATGGGCCCAATCCATGGCCGATTTTAGCAGTGCCTCCCCTGCCACCACTTTATTGGTTAACCCTAGGCGCAGGCATTCATCCGCCGCTATTTTTTTTCCTTCGATGGCGATCTGCAACGCCCGGCTATAGCCCACTTGACGCGCCAAAAGCCAACTCCCGCCCCCATCGGGGCCCAAACCGATATTGATAAAGGCATACAGGAGACCGCTCTTTTCGGTCATCACCCTAAAATCGCAGGCCAATGCCAAGGATGCCCCTACCCCGGCGGCCGTGCCATTGATGGCTCCGATGATCGGCTTCCTTAAAGTGAAAAGGTTGCGCATGAGCGGTTGGTAGACAGAGGTTAGATAGGCCCTGCCCTCTTCCGGCGTTATCTTTCCGAAGACCTCCAGATCGGCTCCGGAGCAGAACCCCTTGCCAGCACCTGTCATCACTACCGCACGAATTTCATCATCCTTTCTTATCCTGGCAATGGCATCGTTGATTCCGGAAATGAGATCATCATTCACGGCATTATACCTTTCGGGCCGGTTCAGGGTAATGATGGCAATGTCACGGTCCTTTTCGAACAAAACCGCTTCGTTCACCACTTTTGGAGGAATCGAAGTTTTGGCTTCGACTTTATCCTTTTTGGGCGCAGCATAGGCCTGGGCAATGAATTCAGCCACACATGCCGGTTTATCAGCCCCTTTCAATTCAAAAACAATATTCAATTTATACTTGGCGCCCCCTTCAAAAGGGTCGAAGGCCATCAGGGAAATACGGGCCCGGAGCAAGGATCCTACCGGCGTGGCATGAACAAACCTAACCCTGTCCAATCCATAATTGATGCCCATGGCCACATCCTTTATCTTGAGGGTCTCAAAACAGAATTTGGAAGCCAACGACAGCACCAAAAAGCCATGGGCTATGGGTTTTTTGTAAGGCGAATCTTTTGCTGCCCTTTCCGGATTCACGTGAATCCATTGGTTATCTTCGGTAGTCCTACCAAAGCTATCGATCATGGCTTGGGTAATCGTCATCCATTCCGATAATCCCAATTCCTTTCCCACATATTGCTGTAGGTCTGCCAAATGGGCCAATTGGGTACTATGGGCGCTTTCGTTCATAGGGTCCGCTGTCATGCAATGGTATTTTTAAATTTATTTGATTCAAGTATTGAAGCCCCCTGCGATCATATGGCCTCCATCGGCCGTAAATACGGCACCTGTGCAATAACTGGAAGCCGGGGAAGCCAGAAAGCAGGCCAAACCGGCCATTTCATCCGGTAGCGCCATTCGCCCTGCGGGCAAATGTCGGGTCAATTGATCAAGAAGCCCTTCATTGTTCCAAAGTGCGGCGCTAAACTTCGTCTGGATCAGTCCGGGACAAATGACATTGGATCGGATTCCCGCTTTGCCCCATTCCCCTGCCTGTACTTTGGTGAGCATGATGAGGGCGGCCTTACTCACACTATACAGTCCAAGACCATGGCTCGGCTTCAACCCCTCGACCGAAGCAATGTTGATGATGCTTCCTTTTCCCCGTTTTTTCATATGGCCAAAACATAGGTTGGATAAGGTAAAGGCCGCTTTTACGTTCACGTCCATGATCTTATCGAAAAGGCTGTTGTCGGTTTCTTCCAGATTTCCATAAAAAGGATTGATTGCGGCATTGTTCACCAGAATATCAATTCCCCCGTAATGTTTGACGGTTTTTAAAACAAGTTGTTCCAACTGGGCTTCGTCTCCTACATGGCAGGCGATTCCTTTGGCTTCCAATCCATCGTCACAAAACGATTTGGCGACCGCATCCACCGACTCCTGGCTCCGCGAACTCACAACAACCTTGGCGCCATACTCTGCCATACCCCGGGCAATGGATTCCCCAATACCTTTGCTCGCCCCGGTGATCAGTGCCACCTTGCCCGATAGATCGAACTGGTTTTTAATTCTTTGATTCATCCTTTAAATAAACTTTAATCTTAATCTTCGATACTAGTTCATCGGGCACCAAAATGGCCATTACATGGGCAAGGCGCCTCCGTTGGCATGAAGGGTATGGCCACTGATGAACCCCGCTTCTTTGGAAGCCAAAAACAAGTAAGCATACCCCATGTCTTCCGGCGTGCCTATACGTTTTACCGGAATCATGGAGATGCCGGCATCGACCACTTCGGGAGGCATTGAATCTGACATCTCAGATTTGATAAAGCCCGGGGCCACCGCGTTCACGGTAATGTTATATTTTCCGACCTCCCTGCAGAGCGAATGCGTAAAACCCACAATCGCCGCTTTGCTCGCGGCATAATTGGTTTGCCCGAATGCACCGTGAAAGGCGTTGATGGAGGAGGCCGAAATAATCCTTCCGTAATTGGCCGTCTTCATATGGGGCAGCACCGCCTTTGCGGTAATGAACAGGGAATCAATATTGACGTTCATCACCTGGTCCCATTCTTCCCTGGTCATGTTCAAGATAGACCGGTCGCGGATAATGCCGGCATTGTTGATCAAGATATCGATTCTGCCATGGTCACCTATAATTTTCGCGACGGCGGCATCAACGGCATGTTGATCGGTAACATCGACTTTTTGAAAAAAAATGGAGCCTCCCTCCGCCGCGATGGTTGCAGCGGTCCGCCGTCCGTCTTCCATGACATCCCATAGGGCAACCGTAGCCCCTTCCTGGCAAAACACGCGGCAAATGCCTTCGCCTATCCCCCTGGCCCCGCCGGTAATGATGGCCAACTGGCCCTCCAATCTTTTCATTTTCTTAATTGTTGGTTCTAAAATCCTACTTTTCAATGCATAAGCCTGCTCTTGGCGTTTATTATGCATTAGGATTTGGAAGATAAGAACAATATTGCTGCAATCGGGATCGATTTTGCAATAATTTGACCATATTTGACCAGATTAGTCACAAAAACAATTCGCCACATGAATAAGCAATTAATATTGGCCAAACGTCCGGAAGGATTGCCAGATGCGTCGACCTGGAAATTACAGGACCTATCCATTCCAGAACCTAAAGAAGGGGAAGTTCTGATCAAACAACATTATATATCGTTGGATCCGGCCATGCGCGGCTGGATGCGCGACGCGAAATCATACATTGAGCCTGTGGCCATCGGCGCGGTGATGCGTGCGGGGTCTGTCGGCGAGGTGATCAAGGCCAACAAGCATCCAAAATTTAAGGTCGGCGACTACCTTACCGGATGGGGCGGGGTACAACAGTATGTGGTGACCGATGGAAAAGGTTTCTTCAAAATCAACACCGATTTCGCATCCTTACCCATGTATATCGGGACGTTGGGAATGCCGGGCATGACGGCCTACTTTGGTATTTTAAGAGTGGGGGAACTCAAAGAGGGCGATATCGTATTGGTATCGGGGGCGGCCGGTGCCGTGGGCAGTCTGGTAGGGCAAATCGCCAAAATTAAAGGATGCCGGGTGGTAGGTATCGCCGGTGGCAAGGCTAAATGTGACTATTTGGTTAAAGAACTGGGCTTCGACGCCGCGATCGACTATAAAAGCGAAAATATCTATAGTGCCTTGAAACAACATTGCCCCAAGGGCATCGATGTGTTTTTTGACAACGTGGGCGGTGAGATTTTGGATGCGGCCCTGGCCAATTTGCGTATGCATGCCCGAATTGTTATCTGTGGGGCCATTTCCCAATACAATACCACTCAAAAAATCAAGGGACCGAGCAATTACCTCTCCCTTTTGGTGAATAGGGCGACCATGCGCGGTATGGTGGTCTTTGATTTTGCCCAAGATTATGGTGAGGCCATGACGCAGTATGCCCAATGGTTGAAAGAAGGAAAAATAAAGAGCAAGGAAGATGTTTACACGGGCATCGAGAATTTTCATGAAACCTTTCTACGACTCTTCTCAGGCGATAAAATGGGCAAATTGATCCTAAAAATTTCGGAATAATCTATTCGGAATTAGGTCTTTTGCTGACGCATTAGACCTTCCTGTGCCACTGAGGCCACCAAGGCGCCATTTCGGTCAAAAATGCTTCCCCTCGAAAATCCACGGGCGTTGGAAGCACTCGGGCTGTCCATGGTGTACAACAACCAGTCTTGGATATCGAATTCGCGATGGAACCAGATCGCATGGTCTATACTGGCGTAAAAGGTTTTGGTCTTGTTCAGTTGTTCGCGATGGGGCAGGGTTGCGGTGGTCAGAATGTTATAATCCGATACATAGGCCAACAATTGCTGTTGTAACGGCAGGTCCGCGACCAACTTGTCTTTGGTGCGCATCCATAAATGGTTGAAAGGGGTGCTGTTTTTTACCAATTGGGAGGATATGCGTTCAATCGATTTAAATTCGAACACTTCAGGCAGCACCATTTTGAGCCGTTGGTACGCTTTGTTATCGATGGCTTTGATCTCTTCGATCTGTTCAAGACTGGTCGACAATTTTTCTGGCAACAGCAGATTGGGCATGGTGATCTGATGATCCACACCGGATTCCTTTATTTGGAAGGAAGCGCCCATGGTGAATATCGCTTTTCCGTGCTGTCGTGCCACCACACGTCGGGTGGTGAAGCTTCCCCCATCCCGAATAATATCCACTTCATAGGTTATGGGGACATCGAGGTTTCCGCCCAAGATAAAGTAGCCGTGCATCGAATGGGCAAAGCGATCGGCAGGCACCGTCTGGTAGGCCGCATGGAGTGACTGCGCCAAAACCTGGCCCCCAAATACCCGACCCCAAGGCGCTTGGTAATTTTGTCCCAGAAAGGTTTGATCATTGATTTTTTCAAGGGTGAGCAGCTGTACCAGCTCTTTTATTTTTTTCATGGAACCCAAAATTATCGCTTAAACTATTGCTCCCCGAAGCGGTAAACTTCAGAAAGCCAAAGTTACGACCAAAAGTGGTGCTATGGAAATGGCCTTTGATGGGCAACCCTAATTTCTGGATTGTATTTAGGGAGCAGCGGTTGTTGGGCCAAACCCTCATTTAAAAATGACTGAAAATGTGACCTTATTCCTGGATTACCTGGATCACTTCCCGGTTTATTTTCCTGACCTCGGGGATGTTCATCTTGTCTACCTTTCGATCATAGGTCATAAAACCGTTCACCTCCCCCTCCACATCGGTCGTTTGGGTGTACACCGCAGCCGAAAAACCCACTTTCACGAATTTTTTCAATTGTTGGGCATATTTCACATATTCATCGGTGGTTTCCTTTGAATTTTTGAATTTGATGTATCCCCAGTTGTTGTCGGGCGTCCAGAGATGGCCTTCAAGGGGAAGTCCAATGCCTCCATATTCGCCCAGCACCGTGGCTCTTTCGGCATCGTATAGATATAATTCCGGTCCCGGATAATTGTGGAGGTCCAAAATATCGCCCGTTCGGTAAAAATTGCCGCCACTGGCAGAATTCACCAACCTGGAGGGATCGAATGCCTTGGTCCATTCGGTGATTTCCTCGGTCTTGAATTGGCCCCAAGCTTCGTTGAAAGGCACCCATACCACAATGCTGGGGTAGGAATATAAATAGGTCATGATTTCTTTCCATTCCCTTCTATAGGTTTGTTCCGATTCCGAACTCCGAATCAGTTCCGACCCGTTAAAATAGTTATGGTTCTGCCATTGCGGGCCCCTTTCGCCGCTCGGCATATCCTGCCATACCAGGATGCCCAATTCATCGCAATGTGTGTACCAGCGGGCCGGCTCCACCTTCACGTGTTTTCGTATCATATTGAAACCAAGTTCCTTGGTCTTGACAATGTCATATTTCAAAGCGTCATCGGTCGGCGCGGTATAGAGGCCGTCGGGCCACCAACCTTGGTCCAACGGTCCGAATTGAAAATAGTCCTTGTTGTTGAGCTGCATCCTTACTATGCCATTTTCATCTCTTTTGGTGGAGATTTTGCGCATCCCGAAATAGCTGTTCACCTCATCGGTCACTTTGCCATCGCTGATCAACTTGACCGTAGAACGATATAGAACAGGAGATTCCGGGGACCAAAGTTTAGCGTTGTTGATGTGGAGGGCGATTTCTTGGTCAACATTCATTTTTGCGGTGGCAACCAGCTCCGTACCATCATAAACTACAACTTCCAGGATATCGCCATAGACCGCCCCTTCAAGGTCGGCCGAAAAAATGGCCACGCCCTGATCAATATCAGGAACCGTCTTTAGGTTACGGATACTTTTCTGTGGAACGGGTTCCAACCATACGGTTTGCCATATACCCGTAACGGGGGTATACCAAATCCCTTCCGGCTTGTTCACCTGTTTGCCCCTGGGCTGGGTGCCATCGCTGGTAGGATCCCAAACCTTCACTGTGAGCTGTTGGGGACCTGGACCCAAAAACGGACTGATGTCGAATGAAAATGGGGCATATCCCCCGGAATGGGAACCTACCTTGACCTCGTTGATCCATACATCGGCCTTCCAATCCACGGCCCCGAAATGCAGTACTATTTTTTTCCCATTCCAATCACTGGGGATTTCAAAATCGCGTGTGATACCATAATTCTTGATCTGCTCCTACCCCTTTCATTACTCCGGAAAGGCTCGATTCCACCGCAAAAGGAACCAAAATTTTTCCGTCGAAAGTCGAAGGCGACGACATGCCTTTGGGTCGTATGGCATAGTCCCAAAGTCCATTGAGGTTTTTCCAGTCGGTTCGCTGCATGATGGGCCGGGGGTATTCATCCAACACCTTATCGGGCTCTATTTTGTCGGCCCATGCAGTCTTAATCTTGTTTCCCGCAGGTTTCCATTGGGCATTTAACGGCAAAAAAGCCAATATCAAAATCAGTTGAAGAAGCGTTTTTTTCATTTGGTAAATGATTTCAGATTGCACCAATAAGTGAAAATTACACTTTAAATTTAGATAATTCAACAGCATTGGCATATAAGTAATTCGAAGGCAAGCTAGCTTTTGTATCGCTTTTTCAGAGTAAGCTCATCTCAGATCACAAACAATACAGACCACAAATATGCTATATTTGTTCATATTCCTATGCACATTTATGTTTCCGAAATTGATATTCAATAAGCCGTTTTTGATCTTGGCAGGATTTTCCGCAATCTTCTATTGCGGCCCGGTCCTTGGTCAGGACGCTGGCATGAACGATTTCAAAAAAACGGTGATTACACGCGATTTCTTGTCGGAAGGCGTTGCCGTGGCCGACCTGAACCGTGACGGACAGCCCGATGTGGTAGCCGGTTTTTTTTGGTTCGAAGCGCCGCATTGGACACGGCATGAGTTGGTACCGTCACGCAGGTTCGATCCAAGAACGGAATACAGCGAATCGTTCCTCAATCTTGGGATGGACGTAAACCTGGATGGCTGGGACGATGTTGTCATCGTCGGTTATCCTGGAACTCCGGGACTATGGCTCGAAAATCCAAAAAACACTGCAGGGCATTGGCAAAAACATCCCATCAACGATGCGGTGGGCATTTCAAATGAATCCCCTGCTTTTATCGATATCGATGGGGACGGAAGGCTCGATATCCTATGCGGCGATGTCGAAAAAAAACAGATTGTTTGGTTGCAGGCGCCATTGAAGCCCGGGGAAACCCAATGGAAGCGTTTTGCATTGAGCGCGGAAAATGTCGCTGGCACGGAACAATATTCCCACGGCATCGGATATGGTGACGTGAACGGTGACGGTTTTGCCGATATTGTGGTACGGGAAGGATGGTTCGAAGGCAAGGCCGATAAACAATCGGGAGATTGGTCGTTCCATGCCGCTGATCTGGGAGAACCTTGTTCCCATATGCAGGTTCTGGATGTGAACGGCGACGGCCGTAACGATGTGGTCAGTGCCTCGGCACATGCCCTGGGAATCTGGTGGCACGAACAGGGGGCAGACCAATCTTTTACCACCCATTTGATCAGTAATACCACGGCACAGACCCATGCCACGATCATGGCCGATCTCAATGGTGATGGAAAAGCCGAGCTGGTTACCGGCAAAAGATACCTTGCCCATAACGGCCGCGATGCCGGGGATGCCGACACCCCATACCTGTTTTGGATAGAATTCACGCCAATGAGAGCACCCTATTACACGGAACATTTAATTGATGACGATTCCGGGGCCGGACTCAATATCGTAGTCCAGGACATGAACCGGGACCAAAAGCCCGATATCGTTATTGCGAATAAGAACGGGGTTTTTGTCTTGGAGAACAACATGGGTCGTTAAAGCCGAACCGCAGGTCGCATACCGGTACCATTTTTCAATTGGGGGCAGCGATGTGCCACATTCCATCCAACAAAAGCAACTAGCAGTTGCTGTACTGCTTATTTTATGAATTTGGAGGTCAGGGTATTCACGAACAATATATTGCCTACCTGATCATAGCCTTCAAACAATTCAATCCCCATTTCCGTTTTGATCATTCCTTCATGAAAGCCCAAGATGGTGAGGTCTGCATCCGCAGAATATTCGTTGATCAATTTCTTTCTATCGAAGCCTTCTTCGAGCTCCAAAACACGGATATTTTTTGCCGATATGGGCAGTCTTCCGCTGGTGGTCAATTCGATCAGGTTCTCTTCTTCCTGCTTGAGCTGACCTTTCGAAAAAGTGGCAAAAATCTTGATCTCGCCTTTATTCCAATCTTTATGGCCCAAAATGATATAGGATAGCAAAATCATTAGATTGGCATTTTCATAATCCTCTTTGCGAATCCAAATATCGATGTCTTTTCTATAGCCAAAACCTTTATCGGAACTCCCTAAAATGCAAAGGTCGTATTGTGCTGCTTTCAGCACGCTATAATTGTCGATGATGTCCTCAAGCCATTCCTTTTCGCCCTTTTTATATTCGAAAAGCATCATATTGTTGGGCTGGCCCGAAATGCCCGGTTGTTGGATCGCTTGTACAATGGCCGCGGTATTGGAGGGCGAAATCAGGGTTTCAAGAAAAACATTGGAATGGCTATTGGATGCTATCTGGATCAATTTCGCCAGTTTTTTCTCTGCCATTTCCTTAGACTCCTTTGAAAAATAGGCTTTTTCAAAATGGATGTATGTGCCGAAGCCATAACGGTGCGAAATCCATTTCATTAGGTCCAGAGCACCATAGCGTTCAAAACTATCTTTGGAAAGGCACAAAACCGCCGGTCTCCAATCTTCTTCGGTTTTTACCTTCTCCGATTTTTGGAGAAACACCTGAATTCTTCTGTTGAACTGATGGATGACACCTTGAAATATATTGGCCATCCCCTTCTTGGTATCGCTCTTGGTGGAAATATAAAAATAGATTCCTACCATTAGAAGAATGGCTGCTATGGCATAGGGGGTATTGATTTTAAACATCAGATAAATACAGAGAACGGCCCCTAAAAGCGAGAGGTACCATTTTGATTTAAAGGAAGGCCTATATGATGGGTCTGCTGCAAAATGTTGCATAAAGGAAATCAGGCAGAGCGAACCATAGGTAACCATGAAGAACATTGAAATGACCTCAGCCACGGCATTCACATCACCCATCAACACAAAGACCAAGGCGATGATACTGGTTAAAATGGTCGCATTTCTGGGTTCATTGTTTTTTTTGGTCCCTTTGAAAACCCAAAAATTTACGTACTTATTGGGAAAAACCTTGTCCCCTCCGATGGCCTGCAATGTTCTCGGGGCCACCATAAAGGATCCCAGTGCCGATGAAATGGTGGCCGCTGCAAGGCCGATCGGAATGATAGGCCCCCATAGGGCTATTTTACTCATTACAAGCTGATCACCGACCAATGCGGCTACATCGGCTGAGCTGGCCAACTTATAGGCAATGAACACATAGATGATCATTCCGGTTACGGTAGCTGCCAAGGTGCCCAAAGGGATAGATTTCTTAGGGTCTCTTAAGTCCCCAGAAAGTCCAACACCGGCCGTCATGCCCGTAAAGGCAGGAAATATGACCGCAAAAACAAAAAAGAAGCCCTTGTCGGAATCGACATTCTTAAAGAGAAGGGTACTGTCGAAAACCTCAGAATAAGGGGTCGATCCCAAAAAGAACAAAATCAGGGAAACCGCCAAAATGGCCACGACCACATAGAGGGCCTTCATGCCCAGATCGGCCCCTTTGGTGACCATCAGCCAAATGAGCAGCAGCAAAGCCGGGATGCTGAACAACCGATTGTCATAGATTTCATAGCCAAACTCCGTGCTGACCCATGGTTTTATGGCCTCAAAAGACTCCGCAAAGGCAATGATGTAAAACGCAACGCTGATGGCTTGTGACATATAGAGCGCGATACCTATAGCGGCGCCGATGTTGACCCCGAAAGATCTCGAAATGATAAAATATTCCCCGCCGCCCTCCACTTTTTGATTGGTGGCAATTTCCGCCAACGCCATGGCCGTCGGGATGGTGACCGCATGCCCGATCAGGATGATGGCCAAGGTGCCCATAAAACCAACGGAACCAACGGCAAAACCGAAACGGAGGAACATCACTGCTCCCAAAATGGTAGATATTGCGGTCAAAAAAACCGGCAATGTTCCGAAATTGGCTTTCGAACTGATCAGGTTTTTGCTCATTTCACAGTAGATCAAGGCCAATTGCCACATCAGGTGGCTTTTGTTGTTGGTTTGGAACCAAACAGTTACCTAAACGTACCATAAATGTATGGAAAGTAAATGGAGTATTTCACAATCGGAACCCATTGATTTTTGCGCATCGACATCAACATTTCATGATGACAGGAAACGGGATGCTTCCTCGATCCGTATTAGCGTTGGTGGGCCAATGCGTGGGATTTTGGTTACCAATACGACCCCTGCGTTACATTCGATAGTTAAAGTCCCATTCCCCCCTCAATTCCTTCATTTCCCAGGGATCATTGGATTTCGTTTAAGGGCAATACTTTAAATTTTCTGTTTGGCTAGAAACCCATTGGTATAAACTGCACCATGTTTTCCGGATATTTCTCTATTGACTTTCTTTTGTTGAGCAAGACCTCATATAAACCATCATTGGCTTTTTTGTAGCCAAGTATGAAGTCGGTGTACGGCCTATGGGCCGTTGTCACAAATCCTTGATGGAAACTTTACCCGTCGAACCTGCCTAAAACCGGGTCGTCATGAAATGCGAAGTAATGGATTCCCACACTATTGGGGTGACTCGCTGCCCTTTCGGCATAATATCTGTAGGCAATGGCGCGTTCCGCCTCGGTTTTGGTCCATCGCGCACCAAAAGTTGGGTGCCCGCCCTCCATCGCGCCGTGATGGAATTCCCCGATGAGTACGGGCATATTTCCCGACATTTCGGCCGCCATATCCAATCGTTCAGTAGGGTCATCGGTATAATTGTTCATTGAAAACACATCTAAATATTTACTCCCGGCAAAACGCCATTTTTGTTGCAGGGCGCTGGAGGCCCAACGAATTCCTAGATTTAAATGATTGGGGTCGATTCTTTTTGCGGCAAATGCGGGAACTCGAATGTATTCTTCCAGCATCGCCCTGGAAAACTCTTGAAGGTCGGCATCCGCTGACGCCGAAAATGCGGCTGCCCTTCGAATCGGTTGGTTCAGTTGTTCAAAAGAATCGAAGTTCGTTGCCCAAGCTTTATTTAAGGCGTTGAGGTCATTACCGTACTTCTCAGAAAGGAATCCGATCAGGGTGTCTTTGGAGGCAAAACCATCACCTTGGGACAGCAGCTGTTCTGCAAGATTCAGTTCGGGAATATAGGCCCAACCAGGCTCATTGTTCATAAAGTACCCTATCAAATAAGGGTTATCCTTTGAACTTAACAATTGTGCAGCGAACTCGTTGCATCTTATTTGGTACTCGGCACCGAATACATCGGGAAAATCTCTAAAAATGCGTTTTTGGGTAGTGGGAAACCCTTCCATATTTCTGACATATGGCGTTTTACTGGTTATGGCAAAGTTTTGATCCGACCAGTTTCCAACGGTATTTACGTTCCACTCTATCCCTCCACCGGATAGTCAGGTTCCTGTTCGGTAAACTGAAAATCGCTTAGCCTTACCGTACGATTCTCACTACCATAAAAATCAGTGATTGAAATCGCGAACCTTGACCATTCATCCAGATGAAGTCCGGCCCCAAAAGCAAAGCTTATCAATGACCCCGGTGTTTTCGGTGTTCCTCTCCCCTCTTTCAACAATTTCATTGGAATAGCCCTCCTTGATGATACTCCGGGAAATATACCCTCAGCGATGGTCAAATCAGGTCGTTGCCCG
Organism: uncultured Flavobacteriaceae bacterium; assembly: GCA_963710535.1. Taxonomy (GTDB): domain Bacteria; phylum Bacteroidota; class Bacteroidia; order Flavobacteriales; family Flavobacteriaceae; genus Pelagihabitans. The sequence goes on along the minus strand of CAVQAW010000007.1, from coordinate 367,574 downwards.
GTATTGGTTTCTGACCAAAATAATAGGCTGATACCCAGAGCACTAGTACCGTTGCACTCGCGCATGAACGACATCCAGTTGTCCGCTGATAATTGTTTCAATTTATCATTTGAAAGCATTAAAATAAGGGGTTGCTTCCCGATCAAGGCTGTGATCTGATTTGGTGCAGGTCTTTCAATCTGACCGACCAAAGGCTGAAAATCATCCCAGCTAATGCTATTGACTTTGGTCAACTCCAATGAATCAACAATCGATTCGGTATTGGTTCGTACAACCTGGTCAAATGGATATGCAACTGTACTTAAACTGTTGAAAATGATAATAATAAAAGCGCATAGGACGCCTACGGGGAGGGTAATTGTTTTTATTTTCATGTGTTCGGTCTTTAAAGCGTTGAAAAGTTGAAATCAGGTTCCGGAAAAGCTGTATACCATGGTCTTAAATCCAATATAGCATTTTTATCCGAATGGCATTTTTATTTCAATTAAAACATCCCTTTAAAGGGAATATTTAAGAAAATGATATGGGTATTTCTATTGGAGTCCCAAACGTGTTCCCTTTCTACCCGATATTCAATGGTAAGCAGGGGTCATGGGATTGGCAGACAAATCGAAGACCATATATTAGTAAAGCTTTAATTCTGTATTGTTTCTCACGATATTGGATGGGAATCCTTTTTTCCAAAGTATCTTTTTTTACGTTTATAGCTCAGATCCGGATTGAATCATTGATTTTTACAATTGCACCAAAAAATGTGTGATTAAACCAAAAATGTGTATATATTGTTAAGCTAGATGCAGCAAATAGTTTTATAGATGGATTCAACTAATGTGCAAGAAAATTCTGTTGTGGACAAATTTGAGGTTCAGGTCATTATCGATCTGATCAAGAATTATCGCCTCTTTTTGGACGAATCTGCTACTGCATTGAACCTACGGCAGGTAATCGTTGATGATTTTTTGGATTTCAGCAACACCTACAGCGCTTTGGGCGGTTCTGAATTTCGAAAACACAACGAAATTGGAAAGCATGATGAACTTGGTGCATATTTACTGCATTATTCACTTTCGGAGCCCTTCAAAGACCTCTTATTCTTACATAGGGACGTGCTCCTTCAACTTTATATAGCCAAACACAAAAAGGTTGAAAACCTGGTCGATGACAATGCCATAAATGTTCATTTTTTAGAAAGTAAGAAGGTGTTGCTCGACGCCGTGGAAAGTTTTGCGAAAAAGGTACAATTGGAGCAAAAGCATGGAGCACTTTTAAATAATACCAAGAGCCGCCTTGCCTCCAAACTTAAACATCTGCAGAACCCTTGGGCCATATACGAAGATCAGTATTCCGCCATAAGGGAACAATTGACCGCTATCGATGCTTCCGGAAAATCGTTCGAGCGGGATCTCGAAGTCTTCGAAGCGATCCGAAACCATACGGAGGAAGCCTGTCAAGCCATCCTAAACGAAGCCGAACAGATGTCGCTTTCGCTGAAAGAAGGGATCAAAACCATCGAAAGCCTGACAGAGGTTACACAAATTGGCCAAACTTTGGTTTGGTTGGAGAAGGTAGCATCGAGAATTGATTTGGTTCACCCAATACAGGAAAATTTCACTTCTTATTTAGAAGCGAGAACGTCAACCATGGGCAAGATAGACCTTCCCATCGCGGCCTCGGAAGGAATGTTATTGACCAAAAAAATGGATCTGGGAAAAGCTGCGCAGAAATGGCTCGATTATACGCCTTTGCCTTATTTTATAGATTTATGGGATAATCGGGTACAGGCGATCTCTTATTTCAAACATGCCTTATTGAACCTTGAAAATGCTTTGATATTGGACAAGGCCAATAGTTCCCTGGAAACCTTATCGGTTCAGCTCGATGGATTTCGAAATGTAGGCAATCCGCTAAAAGATTATCTAGAGAAACAGGAGAAAGTGGTGGCGGAAATCCAAAACATGATGCGAACCGAGTTTTTGGGAACGCATATCTACCGTTCAGATCACTTTTTGGAAGTCTCGCTCCAATCCTCCATGTTCCAACTGGCCTCTCATCGCAAAGGGCTTTTTGCCCGTTTTGGGGGAGGCATCAAGAAATTTCTGAGCAGGCTAGGTTCCAAATACGAACAAAATGTAGCGGCAAATCCGTCACAAAGCTTGGAGCAGGCCATGCAATGTTTGGAATATCGTATGTTCAAGGAGGAAAACGCCCATTATGACACCCTTTTTCTGAACAGGAATTTTGTGGGTGACCTCTTTTTGGTCGAGAGGCCCGAAGAGGAGCAGAAGGTGGCGCAAGCGATAAGTGCTTGGCAGTCCGGCATTCATAAATCCATTTTGGTCTTGGGTAATCCGTTAAGTGGAAAATCTACTTTTATGGAACAACTGGCCAAAAAGCATTTTGGCAAGCAGGTAGTATTTCTAAGGCCGGAAAGCGATATTATCATCGAAGGAAGGAAATTCAAGACCTCGAAAGACCTTGGGGAAGCTTTAAAAAGTGTCAGGAAGAGTATTTATAATACCCGACCTGCAGTAGTGATCGATAATCTCGAGCTATGGCGTGGCAAAGACCATCCGTTTTTGGAAAATGTGAAGGCACTCTTGGACTTTTTGGATTTGGAATCGGATCATGTTTTTCTAATGGTTTCAACATCCGAAATGCTGAAAACACATTTGGATCATCGATTGCCTTTCTCCAATACGTTCAGCAATGAAGTCAATATAGCAAGGACCGATTTCAATACCATATACAAGGCTATTTTGTTGCGAAACGGTGCTTCGCATCGAATTTTGGTAGATGAAAAAGAAAATGCGCTGACCGATAAACAGATCGAGCACAGTGTACGCAGGCTATGCAGGAATTTGGATTACAACTTGGGCGAAGTGCTTCAAGCGTGGACGTATGGTACGACCATGATTTCCGACAACAAGGTCATTTATAACGACCGCAATATATTGTTTGCGGACTTTTTCACTTCCCAAGAACTGCTTATCCTAAAGTATGTGGCTTTATTCAGCTATATCAATGAAATCACCATAAAGGATTTTTTGGGGAAACGATTCGATCAAACCTATAGGTCGGGCCTGCGCAGGTTGACCAATACCAAAGTGCTCCTTCGTGATGACATCGGCGATTTACGGATCAATGCGGTATTGGCCCATGATATTCGAGAGCTATTGAAATACCACGGAATGATGAAATAAATGGAAGATATCACTACATTTTATTCTTGGAAAGGGCTTCTTTACCTATTTCTGGTACTGATAGTACTGTATTGGGCGTTGAAGTCCATTTCGTTCGTTATCAAGAGTTTTGCGAAACGAAATGTGACCAACAAAAAGGTAACCCTGTTCTTCGACAAACTTTTGATTTTGTACAAGCCGGTCGCTTTTGTGATACTGCTGCTTGACTTTATTTCGATCAATTATATCACGCACGGCATGTTACTCGTCATACTCGCCGTATTCGGGTACCAACACATAAGAAATTATATCAGCGGCCTTTTTTTCAAGACCAACCCCTTGGTAGAAAAAGGTGTTCAAATAACCACTGACGACATCGACGGTGAGCTGAGCAAACTGCTGGCTTTTGGCTTGATCCTGAACACCGAAGCGGGAGAAAGATTTTTGGGGTATCAGGCCATAGAACGGCATGGTTTTTCAGTAAATGCCGCAACGGATACCACCTTGCGACAAACCGTTTATTTGCATACGATCTTGGAGAAAGATGCCATACTCGATCTTCTTTTCGAAAATCCCATCCTCGATTTTGAGCAAATACCGATAGTCAAATCCACTGAAAGTAGCGGAATAGTCAGATTGCAATACACCCTTGAAAACGGTGCTACTACGGAAGACCTCCTGGCCTTTTTGAATGCGCACGACATTGAAACAAGTTTAACCCTTAGCACCGATTAACCATGGAAATCATTTCTTCATATAACCTTATCATAGAAGTATCATTGATTATCATATTCTCCTTTATGTTCAATGGCATTTCCAAACGCACCAATATTCCGGCCGTACTGATGCTCATTGTGCTTGGTGTAGGTTTGCAGTACGCGCTCCAATTTGCCAGCGCCGTAGAAATGAATTTTTTCCCCATACTTGAAATATTGGGGATTGTTGGGTTGATCATGATCGTGCTCGAGGCAGCTTTGGAACTTGAACTTAAAAGGGAGAAATTGATGCCCATCCTCAAATCGATGGCTGTGGCCATTATTGGCCTTGTGGCATCGGCATGGGTGGCCGCCTTGATACTCTATCAGTTCATACCCAGCATGACCATGCAATCGGCATGGTTGTATGCAACGCCCCTGTCGATCCTCTCCAGTGCCATCATCATTCCCAGTGTCACCGGTTTGAAGGAACATAAAAAGGAATTCCATATTTATGAAAGTACCTTTTCCGATATTATCGGTATTATGATGTTCTATTTCCTCACGGGAAAACTGAACCCGGCCGAAGATTCGGGTATTGTCGGATTTTCGGGCAACCTGATTCTGACCATCGTGATAGCACTTGTGGCGAGCTATGCCATCATCATGATATTTCAACACATCAAAAGCAATGTCAAGTTATTCCTGCTCATAGCGGTCTTGCTGTTGCTCTATGCCGTAGGTAAAAAAATGCACCTTTCCTCTTTGATCATTATCCTGATATTTGGGCTGGTCATTGCCAATATGAAGTTGTTTTTCCAAGGCAAATTGGCCAAATATCTCGATTTTAAAAAGGCCCACCACATTTATCATGAACTGCATACCATCACCGCCGAGACGGCCTTTGTGGTACGTACCTTTTTCTTCGTCATCTTCGGTCTGACCATAGCGATCACTTCCTTGTTCGATTTGAACGTAGCCTTGATCAGTACGTTGATCATCGCATCCATCTATGCGATTCGCTACGTGCTGTTGCTCCTTTTTGTAGGCAAGGATGTAATTCCTCAACTCTTCATCGCACCAAGGGGTCTGATTACGGTACTGCTGTTCTATGCCATACCATTGGAGGCTCAGATTGCCGAGTTCAACCACGGCATTCTGCTCTTTGTCATCATTGGCACCAGTCTGATCATGACCTTCGCCATGATCTACGACAAACGCAGAAGTGCCAAGGCCATTGATTTGGCAAAGTCAAGAAAAGTGGGGTCCGTCAGTTGGAAAGCTCCTACCATCGACCAGCAGTAAGGGCACTTGGGAAAAATTTAAATTATGTATTTTTCCGCCCTATCATTACTTTTTATTTTATCGAACTCCGATGCTTTCATCATTTTAAACTGGTATTCTTTTTTGCAGGGAAGGCTATCGACCTCTCGAAAACCTTTCCAATGTCCAAGTGGCCTAAAAATACTGTCTAACCTGATCTTAGGTCCTGGAAGATCTATGAAAATATTGGTTCTGGGATTCAACCCATCACAAGCCTTCCCAATATTTTCCAACATCCTGCCCCACATATCCCCGACGTGTGCATAGCAAGGAGATTCCAAGCCCGATCAGGGCCGATTGGATTTCACGGATGACAATGCTACGCAGTTGGAGGTAGTGCAATAGGTTATGTGCACTGCACAAATATCCGTCGTTTATTTCTTCGAAAAACCTTGGGGCATGTTTCCCTTATAAGCAAGAATATCCTTGATTGCCCTTAACCTCTTCTCTAAAATCGCAATGTCAATAGCTTTCTCTTATCAGTATGCACAATCGCCATATTTCATCTTAAAAAAACCCTTCCTCGATGTAAGGAAGGGTCTTTAGAAGCACTTAGCTTAAAGAAATTTCACTACCCCGGTATCCATATCATATACCGCACCTTCAATACCGATTTCTCCTTTATCGAGCATTTCTTTTAAAATTGGGCTATCTGTAACAATCCTTTGTAAAGCAATCTGCACATTATTTTCGCTTACTTCATGTACTAGAAGTCTATTTGCAGATGTTCTTGGGCCCTCTGAGACGGTCGACATCTCTACCGCGGGTTTGATATTCTTGAGCATCCCGGTAATGTGTCCCAATTCGGCCCCATCGATTGCAGCGTGAATCGCTCCGCAATTTTCATGGCCCAATACCAATATAAGCTTTGCTCCTGCAACCTTAGTTGCAAATTCCATACTGCCCAGAATATCATCGTTTATGAAATTTCCAGCGACCCTAGCTACGAAGATGTCCCCAATGCCCTTATCGAACACATCCTCGACAGGAACTCTGCTATCAACACAGGACAATACGATGGCCTTGGGGAACTGTGCGTTTGCGCTCTCCCTTATCTGAAAGGAATGGTCCCTTGCCGTAAGATCGCTCCTTACGAATCTTTCATTGCCCGCCTTTAAGCTTTCCAAAACCTGTGCCGGGGAAAGCGCTGCCTGTTCCTCTGCTGTCAATACGGACTCAACAAGAATTTGGCTTCTGTCTAATTGGATAGTTCGTTCTTCAGATTGTTGGGCAGTAACCATGGTCGCAAAGATCAGGAAGCCAACCAATGTATTAACTCTGTTTCTCATAATGATTGTTTTTAAATTCACTGTAAAAATAGATGACGAAAATAATATTGAAACTATTACTATTCATAAATAATAGTTAAACTGTTATAAAATAATAGTATTACTATCAATCAAGACCAATTGCGTTATATTCCATAAATCGTTCAACGTTTATTTCTGTCCATGTTACATTACAAATTGTTGTAATTTGAATAACTAATTTGAAGTGTCACTCTTGATCAACTCAATTTCTATGGTACTATTGATTTTGATTTCATAGCCCTCATCCCTAGCTTTCAAGATGAGGTCCTTGGTCAGGTTTTTAGCTTCCTTCAAGGCTCTTATGCGCTGTTCTGAAGGGTTGATGCCATCGTCATAGACTTTGTTCATGTTCAATAGCTGCAAATTGTGAAATTTAATTTTATCCGAAATCAACTGTAATAACACATCTGCCGCCTCGAAAGGTGAAAAGATGCCTTTGACAAGTTTTATCTTTTGGATTATTCCGGACATAGGAACAGTTCAAAAAATAGATCTTTTTTCCTTTAACGGGCGAACGAACAAAAGGCACAAGAGTAGCAACGCATATGCCAAAGCAATGAAGGTCGATGGCCCTTCATAGTGCTTAAGAAAAATCAGACTACCTATTTTTATCAGTATGCCCAGGGCAATATATCGGAGTAGTATCGAAGGTGTCATGTTATTGGGTTTATGGTTTTACCTAAAATTTAAAAAACTTATGCAGTGCGTTTTTCGGCACACCGCATAAGTTCTAGTTTATACTAGGTTCTATCAACAAAGGTGTTTTGCCATCCGTAATAATGATTTTGCTGTTCTGTGAGCGCGAAAGCTCCCTGAATGCCTCTATGCTCCTAATCTGTATCAGTTCGTCGGTGAGTCCTTCAGATAGAATTTTTTGGGCATCCCGTTCGCCTTCCGCTTCAATGATCTTGCGGTCCGCTTCCAGTTTGGCCTGTTGCAGAATGAACTCCATCCGCATGGCATCCTGTTCGGCCTGCAATTTCTGTTCTATGGATGTTGAAAGGCCTCTTGGCAATTGAATGCTCTTCATTAACACCGCTTCGACATTTATACCTTGCGGTGTCAAGGTCTCGCCCATTTTGACCATGATGGCCTGTTCGATGTCCGCTCGTCTGCCCGAGTGCATATCCTTGGCAAAGAACTGTGAACAGACATCCGCGGAGGCCGAACGGAAAACACTTGTGATGATCGCCGGGTAATCTTGCCCAATATTTTGCAGCACCGAAGCTACCTTATCGGTTTGTAATCGATACAAGATCGATATTTCAGAATCAACGCTTAGACCTTCCTTACTCGGCAAATTGAGAAAGAGTTCCAAATTTTCGGTCTGTACCGAAGCCTTTACCACCTTGGAGGTAAACGGATTGAAGAATACCGCGCCTTGGGTCGAGATTTCACTTCCAAATTTTCCCAAACGCTGCTTTACACCTGCTTCTCCTGGCCTGATTACCGCACAACTTGTCGATAGCATGGCTATCGTACCCAATACTAATAATTCTTTTTTCATCGTAATTCGTTTTTGTTCAACATGAAACTCGGTTACTGCAATACTTCAAAAAAGGCATATTTCAAGCTGGTCGGTCTATAAATCACAGTCTAATTCGAGGCCCAAAACCTTCGGGCATGTTTTCTGCGCCACCTAATTTATTTTGTTGGTACCTGACCGGTTGTAGCCAATCGACCAAGGTATTTTCTTTCGGAAACATGGGGTTGTTTAGCGCCAGCAATCTGTTCAAACGTTTTTGGGGATCGGGGTATCCCGTTTCATTGGGAGAAAGGCCTACCAAGGAAAAGGTGTTTAGAAATTTTGGCAGAGCATAAGTTGCCGTTTCGTATGTGAAGTTTCCTTGCCTTCTCGTATCTATAAATAATTCCTCCACGTAGATTTCTACCGTGATGAACAGTTCTAATACGCCATCGGGATTTTCCATGAAATCGATTTCATTTTTTATAATGGATTCCAAATCCATCAAAAATTCAAAGTTAAAATGGGCGGTGTGGTGCTGACCTTGGGGTTGCCCGAATACTAGCATCGGCAACAATAAAAGGGAAAGTATCGTTTTCATATCATATAGATTTTCGAGAATCGGTCTCTTTTGTTTTTTGTAAAATTAAGGCATAAGAAACATATATTATTATATATGTTTTTTATGTATAACATAAAATATATTTATGTGTTTTTACCTTGAACCAACTTCAGGTATTCTTGAAAATGAATCAAAATCAGCCTATCACAAAAGCTTCGTAAGAATTGCGCCCTGCCTAGCTCGCTGTATCGATACAGCTCAAGAATGTTCAAGTTCAGTTTTCGCTTCAACTAAAGAAAGTCATGGGCAGCAACCTTTTTGTACCTGATCTTGGAAAAGATATCGCTCAAGCGGCTAAGAAGATCTTGAACGATGGTGATGCCATCCACTCCAAAAAAAATTGGTTTATCAAGGCAAGCTTTTGGGGCGGCTAAAAATTTCGGTGGTTTCCACTGGCGGATATGTGATGCCGTAATTTTTAGCGGCCTTTCTGAAAGATAATCCTGGTGAAGATCTCATCACGGACGTGACCAACAAACACAAAAGGGTAGTGGAAACACAGGAAAGCAACGAAGTCGATTTTGCCCTGGCCTATTTCGATTGGCGCTAGGTTTATCTGGACAGGCACAACTGCAACAATTTTTTGGCCAATGCACAGATTCTTTTTGAAGGGGTAAGACAAGTGCCCTAGCGGGCAAAGTTGCGGCCATCGAAAAGTTGCACAAAACAGGAGGCCTAACAGGACACCTTCATTATGAAATTTGTACCGATTTGGGGCGTTTTGGCAGTATTTTTGAAAACACAAAACCCTGATAATCAATTGATTATCAGGGTTTAAAAATATTCAGTCGGGGTGGCAGGATTCGAACCTGCGGCCTCCTGCTCCCAAAGCAGGCGCGATAACCGGGCTACGCTACACCCCGAGGTGTATAATTTTGCAGGAGCGAATCCTGCCTTTCATCATTTTAAAGAACCATCCAGCGGCCTTCCCGATACATCGGGACGCGATAACCGGCCTGTCCCGCCTTTTGGCGGGGGCGGAGTTCATCCCGCCCTTACGGCGGGGCCAAACCCCGAGGTGTATAATTTTGCAGGAGCGAATCCTGCCTTTCATCATTTTAAAGAACTACCCTGAGGCCTTCCCGATACATCGGGACGCGATAACCGGCCTGTCCCGCCTTTTGGCGGGGGCGGAGTTCATCCCGCCCTTACGGCGGGGCCAAACCCCGAGGTGTATAATTTTGCAGGAGCGAATCCTGCCTTTCATCATTTTAAAGAACCATCCAGCGGCCTTCCCGATACATCGGGACGCGATAACCGGCCTGTCCCGCTTATCCAGCAAGCCAAACCAATTCGGATTCAATCCAATATTTCAAAGGATATTGCGGAGAGACAGGGATTCGAACCCTGGCGACGCTTACGCGTCGACAGATTAGCAATCTGCTCCGTTACCACTCCGGCACCTCTCCATTAGTTTGTTCCAAGAACGTTATCCCGAGGTCAGTCGAGAAAAATGCGGTTGCAAATGTACTTTTTCCAATTATGGAACGCAACATTTTCTTTTCTTTTTTTAGTCCCTTAAAAAGACTCCGTCACAATGGCCTTTCGTTAGGCTCAAAATTTGCCGCGATGTTCTTAAAACCAAGTGGCTTTTCGTATATTTGATAGCCCTTTCGAAAACTTGCCCTACCGCTAAATATAAAAACGCAATTCAAATTAAAATGGCTATTTTAGTACTTCTGTGATTGAACAGGTCGCTCTCAAAAATCATTCCTTGTACCGTGCGTAAACCCTTTTTACCAAAATTCCTTGTTTTTATAGGTATGCCCTTAGTGATCCTGCTGATTTGGCATTGCAAGGACTCGCATTTGGAAACCGACTATTTTAATCCCACGGCATTGGCAACCCATTTCAATGGCGAAAAATATGTGGGCTCACAAACCTGCATGGAATGTCACGCCGCAATCTATGGGACCCATTCGCAGACCGCACATTTCAATACTTCGGCCCTTCCGACAGAAAAAAGCATCCTCGGAAGCTTCGAGGAAGGTGCCAATACATTGGATCTTAAGGAGGCTCTTTTTACCATGGTTTTCGAAAAAGGTGCTTTTTATGAACATGCCAAATCAAAATTCGGAAAGGACCGGGAAACCATTTCAAAATTCGATATCGTTGTCGGTTCCGGTGTAAAAGGCCAATCATACCTTACTTGGGAAACGGATAAGTTGTACCAACTTCAAGTCATCCTATTATACCCCCACGAACAGTTGGATCAATAGTCCAAATTTTCCCGAATACATCACCAAAAGGCCCGTAAACGATGCCTGTCTGAAATGCCATGTTACATTTGCCGAAAACATGGATGCCACAGGCAATGGGAATCAATACGTGAAGGAGCATCTGATTCTGGGTATCGATTGTGAACGCTGCCATGGTCCTGCGCAAAAACATGTGCTCCACCATAGAAACAATTCAAGAGACTCCACCGCAGCGTATATGCTCAATTTAAAAGAACTCTCCAGACAAAAACGTCTTGATATTTGTGTACAATGCCATTCCGGATTAAGGGCCCGCCAGATTAAAGGAAATCCTTTTTCCTTCATTGCAGGTGAAGATTTGGAAACCTATTCCCGAAATTTTTATACCGGCAGGCCGGAAAACGAATTGGACGTGCATGGCAACCAATATGGTTTGCTAAAAAGCAGCAAATGTTTTCAGGCAAGTCCGGCTATGGACTGCGCGTCCTGCCATGACCCTCACACAAATCAAAGAGGCGCTACCGATACGTTTAACCAAAAATGTATCGGCTGCCATGCAACCCCACAAGTGGTTTGTTCATTAGAACCTTCGAAAACCGCCAAAATGGGAAACAATTGTATCGCCTGCCATATGCCCCTGTCCCCATCGAAAAGCATGAAGGTCAAAACAGACGCCGATGGGATGGCCATACCCGTTTATATCAGAAGTCATTTGATCGGCGTGTATGACTCCCTACCCAAAACTATCGAATAGGTCAGACCCGCTGTATATGGCCCAGTGGAACACCGTAGTTCCAAGTACCCTTGTCTCCTGAAATTAAATTAAATCTCCTGCGAATAGGACGACAACATGCGCTAATTGCAAAAGCTGAATCGGGTAAACATAGAAGCTTTGCCCAATATGGAGCAGAGCAGGCGTTTTTTTAACAACCTCCAAACTACCTGAAAATACGGCATCTTCAAGCTACAACGTTTGCGTAATCACTCTAAAATTCATGAATTTTAGAGTTCTTTTACATCAAAGTCCGTATCTTATGATTTCATTAACATAAATTCGTCGGGGCTTAAAAAGCGCCCCAGAATTCTATTGCGTATAATTGGGATTGCCAAAAAGTAAGTTCAACACCAATATTAAAATTCAAAATTAACCGACAAAAAACACACAACTTATGAAAATCACATTGATGAAACGCTTTTTATTGCTTGGGGCATTTTTATGTTTTGGGCTGGTGAAGGCACAGACGGTAACCGGTAAAGTCACGGACGGAGTGGGTCCGTTGCCAGGGGCCAACGTATTAGTGAAAGGTACGACGAATGGTACCCAAACCGATTTTGATGGAAATTACACCATCAACGGTGTAGCCGGAGATGCTACTTTGGTATTCAGTTATTTGGGTTTCAAAACGATGGAAGTAGCCGTAAATGGCCAATCGACCATCAACGCCAGCTTGGAAGAAGATGCGGCAGCATTGGAAGAAGTGGTGGTTACGGGTTACGGTACCCAGTCTAAAAGAGACGTTACCGGGGCGGTGACCACCGTGGATGCAGAACAGCTTTTGGCCGTACCTGCCACCACTTTCGCCCAGCAATTGCAGGGCCGTGCCGCAGGTATCGGTATTGTGAACGATGCGACCCCTGGTGGGGAAGCCACTGTTAGGATCCGTGGGTTCGGTACCATAGGAAACAACGACCCCTTATATATCATTGATGGGGTGCCCTCAAAATCACAGGCCAACCTTAACCCCAACGATATTGAATCGCTGCAAGTGTTGAAAGATGCTTCCGCTGCTTCCATTTATGGATCTCGTGCGGCGAACGGGGTAATCATCATCACCACCAAAAAAGGAAAATTGGGAACCCCCACCATTACCTATAATACTTTTTACGGGACCCAGACAGCATCAGAAGATGTCAAGGCTTTGAACGCGGAAGATTTAGGGACCTACCTCTATTTGGCAGATCTTTATGCCGGCAAAACACCGGGCCATGGCCAATATACATTCGGTCCCAACGGGGAGGTGACCATTCCTGATTTTGTTTTTCCAAGTGGCGCCAATGAGGGCGATCCAGGAACAGATCCTGCTCTTTATTCACTTGTAGAAGGGAATATTTATGCCATAACCCGTTCCGCGGACACCAACTGGTGGAACGAAGTAACCCGCACGGCGCCAATTTCCAGCCATCAAATCTCCGCTTCCGGAGCTACAGAAAGTGCGCGTTATGCTTTTAACTTGGGCTATTTTTCCCAGGATGCGATTACCAAATTCGTAGGCTATAATAGGGTTTCCTTAAGGGCGAACACAGAATTTAAGGCACTTAAGAACAAATTGACCGTTGGTGAAAATTTCACGGTGTCTTTCGACAACAGAAAAGGCGGCTTTGGGAATAACGATGAGCAAAATGCGGTTTCTGGATCGTACAAGCACCATCCTTTGCTGCCCATCTACGATATTGAAGGCAATTTCGCCGGTAGTAGGGGCGCCAACTTGGGCAACAACTTCAACCCTTATGCGATCCTCGCAAGGGAACAGGATAACAGAACCTATAGACTGAGGGCTTTCGGAAACGTATATGCCTCCTATGAACTTACCAACAACCTCCAGTTCAAAACCAGTTTTGGGGTAGATGTGAATGGTCTTCGAGGAAGGTATTTGGGAAGGCCACAACCGGAATATGTGGAAGGTAACTTTATCAACAGTTCAACAGCGACAAATAACTATGAGTACCAGTGGGTTTGGAACAACGTACTCACCTATACCAAAACCTTCAACGAAGTTCATGATTTCGAAGCCTATGTAGGGGTCGAGGCCATCCAAAATTTTGGGGAAGAATTCGGTGCCAGCAGACAAAGATTTGCTTTTAATACCACCGAAATTTTGAGTTACCTCAACTTAGGGGATGCGACCACTTCATCGAACTTTGGTGGTGTATTTTCGGATTATACCTTGTTCTCACAGTTCGGCAAGTTGAACTATAGCTACAAAGACAAGTATTTGGCCCAGTTCATCTTACGAAATGATTCCTCTTCGAGGTTCCAGCAGGCGTCTAGAAGTGCGATTTTCCCTGCCTTCAGTTTGGGATGGAGACTTTCAGATGAAAGCTTCATGCAAGATGTCGAATTTATCAGTGAATTGAAATTGCGATACGGTTGGGGTAAGACAGGGAACCAAGAAATTGGTGACTACAATGCCTATACCACTTACCGCTCGAACATTTTTAACGCGGGCTATCCCATTGACGGCTCCGCTGGTTCGCCAACGATCGGTTTTGATGCCCAAAGTTTTGGTAACCCCAATGCTAAATGGGAGACCACGACCTCCAACAACATAGGTATGGACCTTCGCATGTTCGACAACAAGATCGGTGTTGAATTGGATGTTTGGAACAGGGAGACCACCGATATGCTTTTCCAGGTACCGATCACATTCTCTGCCGGGGATGCCAATGCCCCGTTCTTTAACGTAGGGCAGATGACCAACAAAGGGATCGATTTCGGCCTTACCTATGCCGACAAAAAAGGGGATTTCGGTTATAGCATCGGTGCAAACATTTCGCAGTATACGAACAATATCGACTTTTTGAATGACAGTCCTGATACCAGGTTCTTTGGTTTCTCCTCCAGGGTACCCTCGCTTACCGTTTCACAGGCCGGAGACCCCATTTCGTCTTTCTATGGCTTCAAAACGGTCGGCATATTCCAGAGCCAGGCCGAAGCAGATGCATGGCCTACCTATGGCAGCTATAATGCGCCGGGTAAGCTTAAAGTGGCCGATATCAACAATGATGGTGTGATCAATGACGACGACCGTACCATCATCGGAAGTCCGCATCCCGATTTTACCTATGGTATCAATATCGATTTGACCTACAAGAACTTGAGCTTGAATATTTTCGGTAACGGTTCTGAAGGCAACGAAATCTACAACTATGTAAGATACTTTGCAGATTTCAACACCTTCCAGGGCAACCGATCTCAAAGAGCCTTGTTCGATGCATGGCAGCCCAGTAATCCTACGGCAGATCGGAGCCTATGGGTTGCCGCTAATCCGAACGCTACGGCGCCTATCATGGACGCGAACGACCAGATCAGCTCCAGGCCTTCCTCCTATTTCATCGAGGACGGTAGCTATTTCAGGCTGAAGAACGTGCAGTTGACGTATAATTTTACCGAGGAAGTACTTTCTACGATCGGACTGGCAGGTCTTCAGGTCTACGTACAAGCTCAGAACCTGGCCACCTTTACCAAATACTCAGGTCTGAACCCTGAAATACAGGCAGGCACCGAAAGCGATCCAACTTTAGGTTTTGATGGGGGCTATATGCCGGTCGCAAGGACCTTTACCCTTGGATTGAACGTAACTTTGAGGTAACTTTATATTAAAAAAGCGGATTGTGCTTAAGAACTATAAAAACATATAAATATTAACAAATGAAAAAGAGCAATAAGATTTTTACAACGATTACCGCCCTGCTGCTGCTCATCACAGCTTGTACGGATGAATTCCTGACCCGCGAACCTCAGGGCCAGTTCAGCACCTCGAGTCTTGCTACCGAGGAGGGTGTTGAAGGCGTTTTATTGGGTGCCTATAAAATGATCAATGGCTTGGGCCTTGATGGCCAGGCTCCATGGGAAAATGATGTTCAAAACTGGGTGTTCGGAGGAATAGCCTCAGATGATGCCCTAAAGGGCACCGATGCAGGAGATCAACCCGAACAATCTTTTATCGAAGCCTACGATTTTCAATCGTTCAACAACCACATCACCAATAAATGGCGTGGCCTTTTCAAGGGCGTGGCCCGTGCCAATGATGCGATCACCAGTGCTGAAAAAGTGGAAGGATTCGATGAGGCCAGAAAAGCCCAAGTCATTGCCGAGGCAAGGTTCCTGAGGGGCTTTTTCCATTTCGAAGCTAGAAAAATGTGGCGCGTACCTCCCTATATCGGTGATGATGTATATGATGTCAATGATGTAGAGAGTACCAAAGTACCGAACGACAGGGAAATTTGGCCGCTTATTGAGGCCGATTTCGAGGCCGCCGCCGCTGTTTTACCTGAAACCCAATCCGAAGTAGGGCGACCTACCAGTTGGGCAGCAAAGGCATTCTTGGCCAAGGCTAAAATGTTCCAGGGCTGGGATTCAAGTGGAAGTGCCAATGCGGGTAAACTTCAAGAAGCCAAAGTATTGTTGGATGAAATTGTGAATTCGGGCAGGTTCTCATTGGTCGATAAATTCAATGACAATTTCTTGGTCAATACCAGAAACAACGCCGAATCGATATTCGAAGTACAGTATGCCGTGAACAGTGCCAATGGGGATGCCACCAACCAAGGGGTTGGCTTGGCCCACCCCTATACCGATCCATGGGGCTGTTGTGGTTTTTATCAGGCATCTCAGAACTTGGTAAATGCCTTTAAAACCTCTGGCGGATTACCGTTGTTGGATGATTTCGATGCCACCGATGTGACTTGGGAAACCGAGTATACCGGACCTTTGGATCCAAGGATCGACCACACTTTGGGCCGACCTGGCATCCTTTACAAAGGCTTTAAGATCTATCAGACTGATTTTGTACGTGACCTATCCTATGCTGGCCCTTACTTCTCGATGAAGCACGTGGCCGAACCCGATGCCTTTGGCGTGGGTGGCTGGGGCAACCTATCGGCCAACAACTATAGAATCATGCGTTATGACATGATTTTGTTATGGCTGGCTGAGGCGGAGGTAGAAATCGGAAGCTTGGAAAGAGCCCGTGAACTGGTGAATGAGATTAGGACAAGGGCATCGAATCCGGCTGACTTTGTACCCAGGGCAACACAAGGTACGGAACGCAACGATTTCACTATCGTTCCTGGAGAGGACGCGGCCAATTACGAAATCGCACTGTACAACATCCCTTGGACCGATCAGGCCACTGCGCGAAAAGCGGTTCGCTTTGAAACCCGGTTGGAATTTGCCATGGAAGGACACCGTTTCTTCGATTTGCAGCGATGGGGCGTTTCCGCGCAAGTATTGACGGCCTACTTGGCAAGCGAGAGGAACGACAGACAGTATTTGGCCGGCAAAACTTTTACCGCCAACAAAAACGAATACTACCCTATTCCAATTCAGGCCATCGACCGATCGTTTAAAGAAGGTGTGCCAACTTTGACCCAAGATCCAGCATATTAAGGATTGAGGTAAGATCAATAACACTAAAAGGCCATGTCGTAAAAACTACTTCATGGCCTTTTTGTATTTTTGGCCATTGGCCAGTCGATTAATCGATTCAATTTAAAAATCCCTCAAGAAGGCCCAACAAGAAATTTTTCCCAAGCCTTGACCCTGTATCCCATGAAAAATCTCCCTTACTTATTTTGTTTCGTATTGGCCCTTGCCGCTTGTAGCAAAAAAGATCCCCATTTGTTCAAGCAACGACCTTCACAACAAACGGGAATCACTTTCAATAACCAGATCGTGGAAACCGATAGTTTCAACATCCTCAACAACGAATATATTTTTAATGGTGGCGGGGTGGCCATTGGGGATTTCAACAACGACCAAAAGACCTGACCTCTATTTTACGGGCAACCAAGTGGCGAACAGGCTTTATTTGAACCAGGGGAAATTAAAATTTAATGACGTTACCACAGTTTCCGGGACCGCCGCTGCCGACCGATGGAGTACGGGCGTCGCCGTAGTCGACATCAATACCGATGGCTGGTTGGATCTCTATGTGTGTGCCGCCATGTCGCCCGATGCCTCTAAAAGGGCCAATTTGCTTTTCGTCAACCAAGGATTGGACGGAAACGGTATTCCGATCTTCGAGGAAATGGGCCAAAAATATGGCATAGACGCCTCCCAGAACAGCATGGGGGCCACTTTCTTCGATTATGACAAAGATGGCTTCCTAGATCTTTATGTGCTGAACAACGAACAGGTACATACGCTGCCTACCAATTACAGACCTAAAATTATCGACGGATCGGCCGTCAGCAATGACCGCCTCTACCACAATAACGGGGATGGCACCTTTACCGATGTTACCCTCGAAGCCGGTATTACCATAGAAGGCTTTGGATTGGGCATCGCAGTTGCCGATTTGAACTATGACGGATGGCCCGATCTATACATCTGCAATGATTATTTGACCAACGATCTATTGTACCTCAATAATCAAGACGGGACATTTTCCAATACCATCAAAGAAGTGGTCAGGCATCAAAGCAAGTTTTCCATGGGATCGGACATCTCCGACTATAACAACGACGGCTATTTGGATATCGTTACCCTCGACATGTTGGGAGAAACGAACAGTAGGATGAAAACCACCAACGGCAATTCCAACTACATCAATTATATTTTTAACGAAAGGTGGGGCTATGAATACCAGTACAGCAGGAACATGTTGCAAATGGGCAACGGACCAGGTCTGCCTTTTAGCGAAATAGGCCTGATGGCCGGGATGGCCAGGACCGACTGGAGCTGGTCGCCCCTATTCGCCGACATGGACAATGACGGTTATCGTGATTTATTGATTACCAACGGTTTTCCGAGGGATATCACCGATATGGATTTTGGCAATTTCAGGATCGGGATGAGCCCGTTTCTGAGTCCGGCCAAAATACTCGATTCGATCCCCATCGTAAAAATTCCGAACTATGCCTTTAAGAACACCGGCAACGGTCGTTTCATCGATATCGGTGAAAACTGGGGCCTCAACTTACCATCCTTTTCCAATGGGGCCGCCTTCGCGGACCTCGATGGCGATGGCGATCTGGACTATGTGGTGAACAATATCAATGAGGCAGCCTTTCTTTTTGAAAACACGCTTGAACAGGACAAAATAGCATCTAAGGCATATTTGACGGTAAGGTTTGAGGGGACCAAGACCAATCCGCAAGGGATAGGTGCCAAACTGGTTTTGCGTTTTGGTGATGGGCAATTTCAATACTACGAACATTATTTGAGTCGAGGTTATATGTCGTCGGTTGACCCCACTGCACATTTTGGATTGGGCAACATCGAGAAGATTTCCGCGCTGGAAATTCTCTGGCCCGATGGAAGGGTACAATCCATTGCGGAAATAAAAGCCAACCAGACCATCACGTTGGCGCATGCGAACGCCAAATTCGCTTCGACCGAGGCGTTGGCCTTTCCTTTGGGCCCAGAGGAAGCCAAACCGATTTTCGAAGAGGTCTCCACCTCCCTAGGCATCGATTTCTTGCATCAGGAAAGGGATGTCATCGATTATAACGTACAACGCATCCTGCCCCATAAGCTTAGCCAAAACGGACCTTGTTTGGCGGTTGGGGATATCAATGGGGATCGCTTGGAGGATTTTCTGGTGGGCAGTGCCGCCGGTTTTTCACCGACCCTTTTCCTTCAAAATGCCGATGGTTCGTTTTATAGTCGGGAACTGTTCACAGCGGAAGAGGACAAGGCATTTGAAGAGGAGAGTATGGCCTTGTTCGACCTCGAAAATGACGGTGACCTGGACCTCTATCTGGTATCTGGAAGCAACGAATTCTCAAACGACAGCGGCTTATATAAAGATAGACTGTACCTAAATGACGGGAAAGGCAACTTTTTGAGGGCCACCGACAAGATGCCGTTGGTGGAAGCCAGCGGTTCCGTGGTAAGGGCAAGCGATTTTGATAAAGACGGTTTCGTCGACCTTTTTGTTGGAGGCCGGACCCCTATCGGCCAATATCCCATGACCGACAACAGCTACTTGTTGAAGAACAACAAGGGCGTTCTCCAAGATGTGACCGAGACTTGGGCCCCAAATTTAAGAAAGGTGGGCATGGTCACCGATGCAGTCTGGGCCGATATCGATCAGGACAATCTGGAAGACCTTGTCGTGGTTGGTGAACTGATGCCGATTACAATTTTTAGAAATGAAAAGACAAGCCTCCAAATTCAGGAAAAATCTGGACTTGATAGTCTTAAGGGCTGGTGGGAAAGCGTCATAGCGAAGGATTTTGATCTGGACGGAGACCTCGATCTGATCGCCGGAAATCTGGGTCAAAACAACTTCTTTCAACCATCATCCGAGAAACCGGTCACTATTTTGGCCAAGGATTTTGACAAGAATGGAAGTGTTGACCCCATTATGTTTGCTCACTTAAAAAAGGATCGACTGGAGTATGAATCCTATCCCGTAAATTTTTGGGGCGATCTTTTCGGGCAAAGTCCCATTTTCAGGGCCAAGTTTGATTTTTATAGGGATTATGCGAAAGCTACCCAAAAAGACCTGCTCAGTGCCGAGGAACTGACGGGCACCCTTAAATTGGTAGGCAACTACGATAAGACCAGTTATTTCGAAAACATGGGAAATGGTCGATTCAAACCGGTTGCCCTGCCCTTTGCCGCGCAAATAGCCCCGATTAACGGCATGGTGCCCTTCGACCAAAACAAGGATGGCTATCCAGATCTTTTATTGATCGGGAACGATTACGGCAATGAAACCTTCATAGGCCGCTACGACGCGTTTAATGGCCTGGTTTTGATCGGAGATGGTAAAGGAGGCTTTACCGATATTCCGGAAGCGCAAAGCGGATTTCTTGTAGAAGGGGACGCCAAATCGATCGTGACCATAAAAAGCGCGTTGGGGATGCCCTTATATGTGGTCGGTCAGAATAAAGGCAGGTTGCTTGTGTTTAGGCAAATCAAGTGACGATCGTTTGTTATTAATTCGAATGCCCTTTAAAAATGAGGAATTCCAAAGGGTTTCGAGTATTCGATCGGTCGACCACCAAAAATTTAAAATTCCCCTCTAAAATTCATGAATTTTATAGTTGTTTTTAACAATTATAAATAGAAAGAGGGAAGATTGGTTTATCTTCAAGGGTATCAGGGTGAAGGGGTTAGGTTCGTTTGGCAAAATCGAATTTTACATTCCTTAGCATACTTCAGATCGCATTCATGTTTTTCCTGTTGTCAAAAGCAGGTTTACCGATCGAAAAAATGATGATTACAATTATTTGTTAGTTTATTTGAGTTAGTTTCCTAAGCAGCATCCTTCACGCGGATGCTGCTTTTGTCTTTGGATGGCTCACTCCGTACTAAAAAGTCATGCATGAGTACATCCTTTGAATCCGGAAAATGAATCATGGGACCGAAAAACCCTTATCGGTGGTGTGCCTAGCTTTTCTTTTCTTGACTATTGAGTTGGTCGATAAAAAAAGAAGGTAAAATGCCCTGCCGTTTTTTAAAGGCGGAATTAAAAGTGTTCAAGTTATTGTAGCCGACCGATACTGCGATGTAACTCAGTTTGCTCTTGCGAAATTCGGGATCTTTGAGTAATCTGGCCAAGAGATAATTGATCCGCAATTCGTTGATATAATTATTGAAATTCGATTTTTTTTCTTGGTTGATTACCTGTGAAAGGTATTTAGGATTGGTCTTGAGCTGTTCCGACAATTGATATAGATTGCAGTTTTGGTCGATATAAAAATGTTTCTCCTCCAGCTTTTTCAACTTGCCCAATATAATCTCTTTCACCTCTCCATCAAGACTTTGGCTTTGCTTGGGGCTGGTGGCTTCCTTATAGGTGGTTACTGTTTTGGTTTCCGATTTTTGAAATGCACGAAGCTTCTCGTGCATTTGCAATTGCACGGAAGCGAGCTCCACGGTGCGATCATAGAGCAAACGGTTCTTTCCCTTGACCTTTAAGTAGGAGAAAAATGCGAGCCCGGTGAAGGTTAGCGCAAAGACCAAGATAAGCAAGACCGATCGGTACCTAGCCCTTTGAGCCTCGTTTTCAAGTGCCAAAACCTTGTTCTCCTGGGTCACGTCCTTGATCTTGCGACGGGCTTCCAGAATATTTATTTTTTGTTCTTTTTCATCTGAAAACAAGGAGTCGGTTATGGCGCGATGCAGCGTTTTGTATTCGTAGGCTTTGGTAAATTGATCGGTTTTTTCATATAGATTGCCCAATATGGCGCTATTTGATTTGACCACATCAAAAGCATTGATTTCTTCTGCCGCTTCCAGACTTTTCTCATAGCTCTTTATAGCATTGAGCGTGTCGTTTTGCTTCAAATGGAATTCGCCCTGAAGAATGAGCGCTCGGGGTATCCTGAACCTGTAATTGTGTTCATAACATAGCTTTAAAGCATTTGTTAAATATTGCTGGGCCTCATCGTATCTCGCCTCTTTGGTGTAGATATCGGCGATGTTCATGTAAACCACACTCTCGATATAACTACCCGGTGGTGAGAGCTTCCGTTCAAGTTGTAGGTAATAATCATAAATTTCCAAAGCCTTTTTTAGGTTGCCGAGCTTGGCGGTCATCCTTGCCATTTCGTCAATCTTTGGAAAAATATATTGCACTTCCTTCAATTCTATGATCAAATCGAGACCTTTTAAACAATAGGTTCGGGCCAAGGTATAATTTCCCACCCTCAAGTAGTAATGGCTTAGGGCCGCATCAGCCTTCATCGACACATAGGGATTGTTGGTTTTTTCAGCGAGATCGAGGAGTTTGAGGCCTGTTTCCAGGGCCATGTCGAACTGACCCCGTTCGGTATAAATATCGGATTTCAAGGTCGCACAATCGGCTTTCACTTCAAGAAAGTCACCTATGGATTCACTGCCCTCAATGGACAAGACCAGCTCGATGGCTTCATTGAATCGGCCCTTGACGAATTCGAGATAGGCCCTGTTGTACAAGGCGGTCAACTCCCCCTTTCGATACTGCATTTCACGCGACAGCCTTAAGGCTTCGTCGTTGTATTTATTGGCAGTTTCGGCCTGATCATAAATATAGGCGGTGAAGAGCTTCAACAGATTTTCTACTTTTTCGGTCCCTTTCACCCTTTCATTGTTGGCCAGCAAGTATGCGATATCTAAAAAATCGGCCGGGAAAGATTTTCTTTTTTCAACCAGTTTGTTGATCTTGGTGAAGTAGACCTGAACAGAATCTATCTGGCTATCCCTTACATCGTACGATGACGACAGGGGCAGAATCAGGGCAACCAGCAATATTTTTCGTAGGTAGTTCAAATTATCAGAGTCCTATTTCCTGGGTTGGGTATTGGGAAAAATAAAATTACGAAATAACTTATATTTTCAAAAACTCTTATAAAATCGCCCGGGGGCTTCCATTTTTAGCCCTTGCAACGGTATGCCCTTCATTTTTGGGGGTCGCATATCCATATGGTAAATATAGCATTATCTTGGGTCTATATGGATGTTGTGGTCAACTTCGGTTTGAAAACCCAGCTCCGCGGGCAGCCGTTTATATAAGACCAACGACCAATTCAAAAAAAATAGGGCGCTCCTGTGTTTTGGATCATTCGGGGTATTCAACCCTAAGGTGGTAAATATTGGTGAGCTTCTGTTTGAAGATTTTTTTGATGGTTTCTATTTCCTTAAAAGTGATGTCGGCATTGATGAACTGGTTTGCAGCCATTTGTCCGGCAATGACCTTATCGACAAATTCATTGATCATTGGGAAGGTGGGATTTTTAAGGCTTTTTGAGGCTGCCTCGATCGAATCGGCCATCATAAGAATGGCAGTTTCCTTCGAAAACGGGATTGGTCCGGGATATCTAAATTCGGCCGTATCGAAATTTTGACCGGTCTCTTGTTGTTTTCTGAAAAAGTAATACACCAAGGTGGTTCCATGATGTGAACGAATGAAGTCGATGACGCGATCGGGAAGTTTATTTTTTCGTGCGATCTCAATACCCTCAATCACATGATCGATGATGATTTTGGCACTATCCTTATAAGCCAATTCGTCATGGGGGTTGATATTGGTGGTCTGATTTTCTGTAAAATAGGTAGGATGGTTCATCTTACCTATGTCGTGATAAAGGGCCCCTACCCTGACCAACATCGCATTCGCCTTGATTTCATTGGCCGCTGCCTCGGCAAGATTGGCGACCTGGAGGGAATGGTTAAAGGTGCCGGGTGCCTTGTTCGATAGTTCTTTCAACAATTTTGAATTGGTATCTGAAAGTTCCAATAACGACACATCGGAAACCAACCCAAAAATCTTTTCGTAAGCATAGATCAAAGGTTGGGCAAAAAGTGTAATCATGCCATTCAAGAAAAACAAACCGATGGTCGTCCAAAGGATATTGGCAAGATTGCCTTCATGGATCGTATGGAAAGCTAAATAGCCAATGATATATATCAGCGTTATCTGCCCGACCGAAATAAATAAGTTGGCCCTTTTATAAAGTTCCGAAACGGTTAATATGGTAACGATTCCCGCGATGATCTGTAAAAAAATATATTCAAAACTATTCGGCACCACAAAGCCCAGAATCAAGACCGCCAGTACATGTACGAAAAGACCCAATCGCGCATCGAAAAAGGTTTTTAAAATCAGCGGAAGAATGCACAATGGCACTACGAAAATATAGTCTTCATTGTACTTCACCACCAAGGTGGTCAAGAACACCACCAATAAAATGTTGAAGAAGATAAAGGTGACCTTCACATTGTTCCCATAGATTTCAAGGCGGTATTTTTTTAAGAACAACAACAGCATGATCAAAACCATCGCTACCAAAACGGTATAGCCCAATAAAATAAAATAGAAGTTGTTGGCCGCCCAAAGCTGGGACTCGTACTCCCGCTTTAGGGAATTTAGGATTTTAAGATTCTCATTTTCCACCACTTCCCCTTTGGCAATGATCAACTTGCCTTCATCCACGTTGCCACGGGTAGTTGAAACTTTAGACAATGCTTCCTTCAAATCACGCTCAGTAAGATCGCGATCAACAGAAATGTTAGGTTTGGGAAGGCCATCGAACAAGTCCTGAAAACGCTTCGAATATTCGAAATGTCCGTTTTTTCTCAAAACCGCATCTATGATGCCGTTGATCTTAGAAGGGGTATTTAGGCCGACCGCCAGCTTCCTTAGGGCCTCGTTATCCCTTACCAAATAAATTTCTTTTTTGAGGTTTAAGGCATCGTTCTCCATAAGAAGACCCTTGTCTCCATATATCGAATCCAAAATTTGTTGTCCTGAAGCCCTTAATGCGGAAAGCTTTGACCTATTCTGTCGGTCTGCGGAAAAAAAGGTGGAAAATCGATTGTCGAATGCATCGGCAGCCTGTCTTACGATGTTTTCATCATATCGAAGATATGTCAATTGATTATCGCGGATCACTTGATTTTCCAATGCAAGCTCTTCGTCCGATTTATGGATGGGAAAATCGAAAGGGGCGTATAGATTCACATATTGCCAAGGCTTGCCTTTCTGAAATTCATACTTGAACTGACCTCCCCTTGGAAAGAGGAAAACGATACAGCCTACCGATGCCGCATACAGGAAATACTTATAGACAAGGGATTGATTTTTGAAAAGAATATCCAGAAAATTTCGCATGTAGCAAGAATGTAACCCCAAAAATAGAAAAATATAAGTTCAAAATGGCTTTAAGTATGTACGGGTGAAGCGTTGTGCTTTATTTTAGTAATTTCGCAATATCAAAAATCGAAGGTATATGAAAGAGGTAGTCATCGTATCGGCCGTTAGAACGCCCATCGGCAGTTTCATGGGCTCATTATCGACCGTGCCAGCCCCAAATTTGGGTGCTGTGGCCATCAAAGCCGCCTTGGCCAAAATAAAATTGAACCCCAGCTTGGTCGATGAGGTACTCATGGGTAATGTGGTACAGGCCGGCACGGGACAGGCGCCTGCAAGGCAGGCTGCCATATATGCGGGCCTCCCCGATACTGTGCCCTGTACAACAATCAACAAGGTATGCGCATCGGGCATGAAAGCGGTGATGCAGGCAGCCCAGTCGATAGCCTTGGGCGATGCTTCGATCATCGTTGCGGGAGGTATGGAAAACATGAGCTTGATACCGCATTATGTGCATATGAGGATGGGTCAAAAATTTGGTCCGGCCACCTTGATCGATGGCATGCAAAAAGATGGCCTGGTCGACGTATATGATCAAAATGCCATGGGGGTATGCGCCGATGCCTGTGCCGAGAAATATCATTTTAGCAGGGAAGCCCAGGATAATTTTGCGATTCAATCGTACAATCGTTCCGCAGATGCATGGAAAAATGGCCATTTCGCGGAAGAAGTGGTTCCTGTGGCGGTACCTCAAAGAAGGGGAGAACCCATATTGGTCACCGAGGATGAAGAATATAAAAATGTGAGGATGGAAAAAATACCCACATTGTCGCCGGCATTTTCAAAGGATGGTACCGTAACCGCTGCAAACGCTTCAACAATAAACGATGGGGCGGCCGCTCTGGTATTGATGAGCGCCGACAGGGCAAAAGAACTCAAGCTCGAGTCATTGGCAACCATTATCGGTTATGCCGATGCCGCACAAGAACCGAAATGGTTTACCACGGCACCGGCCAAAGCGCTTCCAAAGGCGTTGGACAAAGCGGGAATTACTTTGGCGGATGTCGATTTTTTTGAATTCAATGAGGCCTTTTCGGTAGTCGGACTGGCCAACATGAAATTGCTCGGATTGACGGATGCCAATGTCAACATCAACGGAGGGGCGGTGGCCTTGGGTCACCCACTGGGCTGTTCCGGCGCCAGGATATTGGTGACCCTGATCCATATCTTAAAACAAAAAAACGCAAAAATCGGTGCAGCCGCCATTTGCAATGGCGGTGGCGGTGCTTCTGCCCTCATCCTGAAGCGAAAATAACCGATAGCTGTAAAGAAAGCGCATGCAATACGGTATTTGCCACCTCAGCCTCATCCCAGTCCGCATCAACACCGACCAGAGTGCCGAACTGGTGACCCAACTTTTGTACGGAGAGCATTTCAAGGTCCTGGAACGCCGAAAAGCGCACAGTAGAATAAGAAATGCCTATGACGACAGTGAAGGCTGGGCCGACAACAATCAGTTCACCGTTATCGATGAGAGCGAATTTCGAAAAATCGAATCTGCCAAGTCAAAGAAGTATGCTTCAGACCTGGTTTCCTTTATCGAAACCGAACAAAAAACCCTGATGCCCTTGATGTTGGGATCTAGCGTCGGCCACGAAAAATTTTTGAAACATCGTTTTGAGGGCAGTTCCCTGGAACGCCAACAAATGAAGCCCAAATTGCTCGATACCGCCCTACAGTACCTGCACGCCCCTTACCTCTGGGGCGGAAAAAGCCCTTTTGGCATCGATGCACCAGGCTTTGTTCAAATGGTATACAAAATTAATGGATATCGATTGTTGCGTCTGGTAAAACAGCAGGCCGGCCAGGGTGAAGCCTTGAGTTTCATAGAAGAGAGCGAACCTGGCGATTTGGCCTTTTTCGACAACCAGGAAGGGCAGATCGATCATGTGGGCCTCCTCATGGGCGACAACCACATTATCCATTCCTTTGGCCAGGTAAGGATAGACCGGATAGACCACACCGGTATATTTAACCGGGAATTGGGCAATTATACCCATAAACTCCGGGTCCTTAAAAAAATCATATAAAAAAACCTCTTTGTTTTTGACAAAGAGGTTTTTTATTTTGGTTGGATGCTTATTCGCCCAACAACTTTTTGATTCGCATGAAGTTCTCATTATCGCCCATGGCGCCGTAAATATTCTTCAATTGGGTAAGAATACTTTGGCTATCCTCAGTGGTTTTGAGGGCCTCTTCAAGAACCTGTGCTCCTTCTCGGAACAAATCATCTTTTTGGGTTTTCAGTTCCTCATATCGGGCAATATCTTTCTTGGAATTACCCAATGCATTCATTTCATCTATAAAACTGTTTCCTTCGTTCACGTAAGTGGTAGACAAATTCAAATAGGCATTGGTATAGTTGGGATCGATTTCAAGGGTTCGTTTATAGGAGGCCCTGGCTTCTTCTATATTGTTCTGTTCCATGCTGATCACCCCGATGTTATAATGTAAATCGGCATTGTCCGGAGCCAAGGTGGTAGCTTCGGCCATCAAAGTCTTGAATTTATCCTTATCGCCCATCGTATAGTAAAGATTCGCCTCGTTCAGCAGCAGGTTCACATCGTTGGGATCGCTGGCCCTGGCCAGTTTATATGCTTCTACCGCTTTGTCATTTTGTCCCAATTGTGAATAGATCAATGCCCTGTTCTTCACGATTTCCCCTTTTTTGGAAGGGGTCTGCTCGTCGATAGGGTCGGTGTAGGTACCGGACTTCACCATAAGGTCTCTTTGCAATTTGTCCATCTGCTCTACCTCTCCAGTGGCGGTATTGGTGGCCTTAAAAAGGGTTCCTCCACCGTCATAGCCGATCTCCTGAAGTTCGTTGTAAAAATCAAGGGCTTTTTCGTAATGTCCACCATTTACGGCACTGCTGGCAGCAAAATAAAGATATGAAGTATCCAAGGGGCTGATTTTGTAGCTCATGTACAACTTGTCGGCCGCTTCCTCGAATTTTTGGTTTCCGTTATCCTCAACGGCAGAATTCACCAGGTCGGCGGTCATCGCCCGCAAACGGGATTCGGTTTCCTCGCTATATTTCTTCTTGCCGCTCTTGTTTTCGATATCAAGTACCTTTTGGAATGCCGATACCGCTTCTGGGAACGCACTATCATCGCCTTTTTTGGCAAGATCGGCGTATGCCTGTCCTTGCAGGAAATAAAATTGGGTTTGGACTTTTTCATCCGTTCCCGAAATCATTCCGGAAACGCCGTCCAAAGCCGTTTTGGCAGCCATCCCATCACCATCTTTCAAGGCTTTTTCTGCTGCTTTCAATTCATTTTTTTGCGCAAAGGCGGCCATTGTAAAGCACATGGCCGTAAGTATCAAAAATTTAGTTTTCATTGCTCTGTAATATTAAAATTAGTGTTTATTGATTATTCTTTTGTTTCATCAGTACCTCCCTTATCAAGAGCCGTGCCATCTTCGGTATTCACCTCAATATCATTGATATTGGCTTCGTCCAAATTCTCCTCGTCCCGCATCACCTTGGCGACAGCAGCGATGGAATCATCGCCCTTGATGTTGATAAGTTTTACCCCTTGCGTGGCCCTGCCCATGACACGAAGATCTTCGACACTCATGCGGATCGCAATCCCCGATTTATTGATGATCATAAGGTCGTCGGTATCGGTGACGTTCTTGATGGCTACTAATTTACCGGTTTTATCGGTAATGGAAATGGTTTTCACCCCTTTACCGCCCCTATTGGTGATCCTGTAATCATCTATGCTGGATCGTTTACCATAACCATTTTCCGAAACCACCAAGATGTCTTCGTCAAAATCGTTTACGGAAACCATGCCGATTACCTCATCTTTGGCATCTGCTAAAGTAATGCCCCTCACTCCGGATGCATTTCTGCCCATGGGCCTGGTTTTGCTCTCTTCGAATCGAATGGCCTTGCCGGATTTCAGTCCCAAGAATATCTGACTGGTACCCGTAGTAAGTTTGGCTTCCAAAAGCTCATCGTCTTCTCGCACTCCGATTGCATTGATACCATTCTGGCGTGGTCTCGAATATTGTTCCAAAGAAGTCTTTTTCACAACCCCTTTCTTGGTGGCCATGATTACATAATGGCTGTTGACATACTCTTCGTCTTTCAAATCCTGGGTACAGATAAAGGCCTTGACCGCATCATCCGGTTCTATATTGATCAAGTTTTGTATGGCCCTGCCTTTAGAGGTCTTGCTGCCTTCCGGGATTTCATAGACCCGCATCCAGAAGCATTTGCCTTTTTGCGTAAAGAACAGCATGTATTGATGGTTGGTGCCTATAAATAAATGCTCCAGGAAATCCTCGTTCCGGGTTGAGGATGCCTTTTGGCCAACACCACCCCTGTTTTGCGTTTTGTATTCCGTTAACGGGGTTCTTTTGATATATCCTGCGTGCGAGATGGTAAGGACCACCTGTTCGTCGGGGATCATATCTTCCATACTCAAGTCGCCACCTGCAAAATTGATTTCGGAACGTCTGGCATCTCCATACTTTTCCTTGACCTCAAGGAGTTCGTCTTTGATGATCTGCATCCTTCGCTCCTTGCGCTCGAGTATATCCTTTAAATCGGCAATGGTCTTGATGACTTCGTCAAATTCTGTACGAAGCTTGTCTTGCTCCAGCCCAGTAAGTTGACGCAATCGCATTTCAACAATGGCCTTTGCCTGTATCTCGGAAAGTTTGAAGCGCACCATCAAGTTCTCACGGGCCTCATCGGCGTTCGCCGATGCCCTGATGATCGAGATTACCTCGTCGATATTGTCGGAGGCAATGATGAGTCCTTCAAGAATGTGGGCTCGGTCTTCCGCTTTCTTCAGTTCGAACTTGGTGCGGCGAACCACTACCTCGTGACGATGTTCCACAAAATAATGGATCATCTCCTTTACGTTCAGCAATTGCGGCCTGCCTTTGACCAAGGCAATGTTGTTTACACTGAAGGACGATTGTAAGGCAGTGTACTTATAAAGGGTGTTCAAGACAATATTTGGAATGGCGTCGCGCTTCAGGATATACACGATCCGCATCCCTTTCCTGTCCGATTCGTCGCGTATGCTCGAAATGCCGTCGATCTTCTTTTCGTTGACCAGATCGGCGGTTTTTTTGATCATATCGGCCTTGTTGATCTGGTAGGGAATCTCGGTGACGATGATGCAATCACGTCCTTGAACCTCTTCAAAAGAGGCCTTGGCCCGTATCACGACACGTCCTCGACCGGTATGGAATGCCTCCTTTACCCCATCGTAGCCATAAATAATGCCCCCTGTCGGGAAATCCGGGGCTTTGATATGTGAAATCAGTTCATCGATCTCAATGTCATTGTTGTCGATATAGGCGACTGTGCCATCGACCACTTCAGAAAGATTATGGGGCGGCATGTTGGTCGCCATACCCACTGCGATGCCCGAAGCACCGTTCACCAAAAGGTTGGGAACCCTTGTGGGCAGTACGGTGGGCTCTTGCAGCGAATCATCGAAATTGAGCTGGTGGTCTACCGTTTCCTTGTCGATATCGGCCAGCATGTCGTCAGCGATCTTGCGCATGCGCGCCTCGGTGTAACGCATTGCGGCCGGACTATCACCGTCGACCGAACCAAAATTTCCCTGACCATCGACGAGCATATAACGAAGGCTCCACTCCTGTGCCATCCGTACCATTGAATCGTATACGGAGGTATCGCCATGGGGATGGTATTTACCCAAAACTTCCCCTACGATACGGGCCGATTTTTTATGTGCGCTGTTCGATCGTACCCCAAGTTCATACATTCCGTAGAGCACCCTTCTGTGAACGGGCTTCAAACCATCCCTGACATCGGGCAGGGCACGTGACACAATGACCGACATTGAATAGTCAATGTAGGCAGATTTCATTTCATCTTCAATATTAATCGGGATCAATTTTTCTCCTTCAGCCATTTTAAAATCTCAAGATTTAGTATCGTTAAAAAAAGCATGCCAATATAAGGAAAATGATACCTTTCGAAGCACGGAACGGCCGTTTTATTAAACAATTTATCAACATAGCCCATGGCCGGTTTGGTTGACAATTAAGTTGTTAATTATTTTGTAAATCAGGTGTTTTTTCGTCATTTAGTCCAAGTTTATCGAATAATAGGTATAGTCTTTGCAAGAGATTGATAGAGTTTTACTAATTTTATGCATGTTAAGGATAATATATGGACGATAATTTTTCACCACGGGTAAAAGACGTAATTGCTTACAGTAAGGAAGAGGCCCTAAGATTGGGCCACGACTTTATTGGGACCGAGCATTTGATGTTGGGGCTTTTGCGCGATGGTAATGGAAAGGCTATCAGCATCTTGGATGCGATGGACGTTGATTTGGACCACCTACGGAGAAAGGTCGAAATCTTGAGCCCTTCCAACCCAAATCCCAGCAACGTCCAAAAAGACAAAAAGAACCTTCACCTGACCCGCCAAGCGGAAAGAGCTTTGAAGACCACATTTTTGGAAGCCAAGTTATTCCAAAGTTCCTCCATCAATACCGCACACCTGTTATTGTGCATCTTGCGGAACGAAAACGATCCCACCACCAAACTGCTCCACAAACTGAAAGTAGACTATGACGGGGTCAAGGAACAATTCAAATTCATGATCACCAGCGACGATGAAATCGTAGACTCCCCTACTTCGGAATCATTTCCAAACGAGCCTGATGATACCGGTGACGAAAAAGAAGGCAATTTTGGCACGACCAGCAGCCAAAAAGGCAATAAAAAGTCGAAAACTCCTGTTTTGGATAATTTTGGAAGGGACCTTACCCGAATGGCCGAAGAAAACAGGTTGGATCCCGTAGTGGGCAGGGAAAAGGAAATCGAAAGGGTTTCCCAAATACTGAGCAGAAGAAAAAAGAACAATCCCTTGCTCATCGGGGAACCCGGTGTTGGTAAAAGTGCCATTGCAGAAGGACTCGCACTGCGTATCATCAACAAAAAAGTGTCCAGGATTCTTTATAACAAACGCGTGGTGACCCTTGATTTGGCATCATTGGTAGCAGGTACCAAATACCGCGGGCAGTTCGAAGAACGGATGAAAGCCGTGA
Organism: uncultured Flavobacteriaceae bacterium; assembly: GCA_963710535.1. Taxonomy (GTDB): domain Bacteria; phylum Bacteroidota; class Bacteroidia; order Flavobacteriales; family Flavobacteriaceae; genus Pelagihabitans. Next base: position 335,361 of record CAVQAW010000007.1, on the reverse strand, counting down.
TGAACGAATTGGAGAAGAACGACGATGTGATCCTTTTTATCGATGAAATACATACTATTGTTGGCGCAGGAGGCGCCACCGGCAGTCTCGATGCTTCCAACATGTTCAAGCCAGCTTTGGCACGAGGGGAAATACAATGCATCGGTGCGACCACCTTGGATGAGTATCGACAATACATCGAAAAGGATGGCGCCTTGGAGCGACGATTTCAAAAAGTAATCGTAGAACCGACCACCGTTGACGAAACCATCGAAATCCTTAAGAACATCAAGGGCAAATACGAAGACCATCATAATGTCATCTACACCGATGAGGCCATCCTTGCCTGTGTAAAACTGACCAACAGGTACATGACCGATCGATTTCTTCCTGACAAGGCAATCGATGCCCTCGATGAATCCGGTTCCCGGGTGCACATCGTGAACATGGACGTCCCCAAACAGATATTGGAACTTGAAAAGCAGTTGGAAGACGTACGTGAACTGAAAAACAGCGTCGTTAAAAAACAGAAATACGAGGAAGCCGCCAAATTGCGGGACGATGAAAAGAGATTGGAAAAAGATCTTGCCATCGCCCAGGAGAAATGGGAGGAAGACAGCAAACAGCACAAAGAAACCGTGACCGAAGACAATGTGGCCGATGTGGTGTCGATGATGAGCGGCATTCCCGTGAACAGGATTGCCCAGACCGAAAGCAATAAATTGGCCAAATTGCCCGAATTGATCAAGGGCAATGTTATCGGACAAGACGAAGCCGTAGCCAAGGTGGCCAAGGCCATACAGCGAAACAGGGCCGGCCTGAAAGACCCCAATAAACCGATAGGTTCATTTATATTTCTTGGACAGACAGGGGTCGGGAAGACCCAGTTGGCCAAAATATTGGCCAAGGAGCTTTTCGATTCGGAAGATGCCCTTATCAGGATAGACATGAGCGAGTACATGGAAAAGTTCGCCATCTCAAGACTGGTAGGCGCTCCTCCGGGATATGTCGGATATGAGGAAGGCGGTCAATTGACCGAGAAAGTGCGCCGCAAACCTTATTCCGTAATTCTTTTGGATGAGATGGAAAAAGCACATCCGGATGTTTTCAACATGTTGTTGCAAGTATTGGATGATGGTTTCCTGACCGACAGTCTAGGACGAAGGATCGACTTCAGAAATAGCATTATCATAATGACCTCGAATATAGGAGCGCGCCAGATCAAAGATTTTGGCCAAGGGGTCGGTTTTGGAACTTCGGCCAAATTGTCACAAGCCGATACCCATCAGAAAACAGTGATCGAAAATGCCTTGAAAAAGGCTTTTGCACCGGAATTCTTGAACAGGATCGATGATGTGGTGGTCTTTAACCCCTTGGAGCGGGAAGATATCCATAAAATCATCGATATCGAACTTGCCAAACTTTTCGCCAGAATTAAGGACATAGGATATGACCTGCATTTGACAGACAAGGCCAAAGACTATATCGCGGAAAAAGGATTTGATAAACAATATGGTGCACGTCCATTGAAAAGGGCCATCCAGAAGTATATCGAAGATGCCTTGGCGGAAGAAATCGTAAATTCCAAAATTGAAGAGGGGGACCATATTTATATGGACCTCGATGACAAAAAAGAAGAATTGACCATTAAAATCAAGAAAGCGGAGAAGTCATCCAAGGCTTGATAAAAAGTAAGAAAAACACCTAAAAGGGGTCCGGAAAAAGGACTCCTTTTTTTTTGTCTTTATTTTATATGGGTAGGAACAAAAATAAAGCGCAATCCATCAGGCGTAGTATAAACGATATTTGAGCCTTTAATCTAATATTTATGCTATTTATTGGGTTTACGATTACTTTCGTTTCGAGACACTAAACTACACACCAGAATGAAAGTGGGACAATCCAAAAAAACAATAATTGTTAGGGAGTATCAATTGGAAATAGGCAAAGTGCAGGTATTTGATGACTATATGGTAGCCACTTTCAATGAAGGGGCCACATTGACCATGGAGCGCGCCTATCAAATCATCGGAATTTCCGAAATACATTTTAGGGACAGAGACTTTGGCTACATCAGTTTGCGCAAAAACTCCTATGCAATAGACCCAACAGTTTATACCTATGTGCGGGAAATGGAAAACCTAAAAGCCTTCGCCATCGTTTCGATGAAGGAAATGGACATGCACAATTTTAAGATCGAAAAACTTTTTTATAAAAAACCGATGAAGTTTTTTATTGAATACAACAATGCCTTGACTTGGGTTAAACGCAGGGTCAAGGACGCAAAGAAATAGTAGCCGCCCGAGCCGTGATTTATGATTGCGGTTCTTCGGTACTTTCTGGCACCTCGGGCATCTGGAACAGATCGATAAATGCTTTGCCAATGGCCTCGATGATATCAGAGGCGATCAATCCCTGATAGCCCCGTTCCGTTATGGCAATGTCGCCAGCCCTTCCATGAAGGTATACCGCAAAAATAGCCGCTTGCAAAGGGCTGTACCCTTGGGCCAACAGGCCCACCACCATTCCAGTGAGCACATCCCCGCTGCCGCCCGTGGCCATTCCGGGGTTTCCTGTGGTGTTGAAATATCCCTTTCCTTCGAAAACCGTTAGCGTATGTGCCCCTTTGATGACCAAGACGCAGCCATACCGCTTCGAAAATGCCTTGGCTTTCTTCAATTTATCAAAATCATCGTCCCATTTGCCCAACAAACGCGCCAATTCTTTGGGATGGGGTGTCAGAATGGAGGCTTCCGGCAATTTCTTGAGGAGTTCTTTGTTCACCGAAATCATATTCAGGGCATCTGCGTCGAGGACCATCGGATCATTGGCAGCCTCCAATAAAGCCGACAAGGCAAGAACGCTTTCGTTTTCGGTGCCCATTCCAATGCCGACGGCCAAGGTCATTTTTTCAAAATCCGTTTTAATGTCCGAAATATGATTTTCATTGACATCGGTAAGAACCATCGCCTCCGGCAGATTGGTCTGCAGGGGCAGCAACCCACAGGCAGGCACAAACAAGCTTACCAAGCCGCTTCCCACCCGCAAACAGGCTTTGCCTGCCAGGTGTACGGCCCCCATTTTCCCATAACTGCCCCCGATGATCAGCGAATGGCCATAGGTGCCTTTATGGGAGAACTTCTCCCTGGATTTATAAAAAGCCAGTACCTCATTTTTTCCAACAAGCGTAAAATCGGTTTCGGTGGCCTTGAGATAATCGGCGTCCAGTCCGATATCCAATATCTCCCATTGTTCGGCATAAGGCCCGGTTTCCGGTAAGAAAAAAACCAATTTAGGGGCCTGGAAGCTCAGCACATGGTTCGCCCTGATCACCGCATCGGGACTATCCAACCCTCGATCCATATAGAGTCCGGAAGGGACATCAACAGACAAAATAAAGGCACCGGAAGCATTCAGGTGGCGCATCAGTTTCGTTACCCATGCTGCCGGAGGTCTGTTCAATCCGATTCCAAAAATGGCATCCACAATAATATCATCCCGATGAATCGAGGGGTATTCGAAAACTGTATCCAAATAGGTCGGCCAAATCTTGCGTTCTTTGAGGCGCTCTAAATTCACCAGAAAATCGGTCGATCTGGTTTTGCTATAATTGACCACGTACACCTCGATATGATAACCGTGGTCTTTCAGCATCCTGGCCAACGCGATGCCGTCACCACCATTATTGCCTATCCCACAGAACAAATGGATTTTGACCGGTGCGCCCTGCAAACGCGAATCCATCCAATTAAAAATCTGGCCAGCGGCCCGTTCCATGAGCGCCTCACTGGTAATGCCCTGCCTTTCAACCGTCATCTTATCGGCCTGATAAATCTGTTCCGAAGAAAATATTTTCATTCTTTAATTTAATTTGAGGCACATGGGACGGCTAAATATAATTATGCCCAGAAACGTTTGCCCAGGGCATTAAAAGTACTACTTTTGGTTTTTAGAAAATAGTCATGTTGAAATTTCTATTGGCCCTCACAACGAATTCTCCATACCGACGCTTTGGTCTTTTGAATACCGGTTTTATCACCCCTTTGGGGTAATCAATTGCATATTCACCCATTTTTGCGATCTTTCGCCCTTCAAAAAGAGTATACCCTAATATAATTACATCATGCAGGTTTTAAAATTCGGTGGTACCTCCGTGGCCAATGCACAAAACATCGGCTTGGTTAAAAATATCGTATCCGGTTACAACAACGGGAATTGCATCGTGGTGGTATCTGCCCTGGGAGGCATCACCGATCTGCTGCTCCATACCGCTGCCCTGGCTGCCGAACAAAATGCCGGTTATCTTGAAAAAGCAAAGGAAATAGAGGCCCGTCATATCGAAACGATCAAGAAAATCATTCCCATCAAAGAGCAGAGCAAGGTGCTTAGCAAAGTGAAAAGTGAGCTGAACAATTTGGAAACGCTGCTGGAAGGGGCATTCCTGATCGGGGAAATCACCCCCAAACTTTCAGATAAAATCGTAAGTTATGGTGAACTGCTTTCGTCCTACATCATTGCCGAATATTTTAAGTCGGAAGGTTTGGATGCGAGCTATAAGGATAGCCGGGAACTGATAAAGACCAATGATGTCTATGGCAAGGCTGCTGTGAATTTTGGGCATACCAACGGTCTCTGTTCGACTTACTTTAAAAAGGTACCCAACAAAATCACCGTGATGGCGGGCTTTATAGCGTCTTCGGAGAAGGGCAACCTCACTACGCTGGGCCGGGGAGGTTCCGATTATACAGCCGCGATCGTAGCGGCGGCGGTAGACGCCGAAATCCTTCAAATATGGACCGATGTGAGCGGGATGTATACGGCCAATCCCAAAATAGTAAAACAGGCCAAAGCGATTCCCCATATTTCCTATGAAGAAGCTATGGAGCTTTCCCATTTTGGTGCCAAGGTGCTCTACTCCCCTACCATTCAACCTGTACTGGCCAAAGGCATTTCAATTGTGATCAAAAATACCTTTGAACCCGCCGCACCGGGGACCTTGATCACCCAAAACAGGAACGAAAAGGGAAAAACGGTCAGAGGTATCAGCCATATCGAAAACATTGCCCTATTGTCGTTGGAGGGACCAGGAATGGTGGGCATTCCCGGCATCTCAAAACGATTTTTCGAGGTGCTTTCCCAAGCCGATATCAGTGTGGTGCTCATTACCCAGGCTTCATCGGAACACTCCATTTGCATTGGGATTTCGGCAAACGACATCGATAAGGCCGTTACTATGGTCAACCAGGCTTTTGAATATGAAATTGCCCTCGGAAAAATAAAACCGGTGTTTGCCGAAAAAGACTTGGCCATCATTGCCCTGGTCGGTGACAATATGAAAAGCCATCAAGGCCTGAGCGGTAAAATGTTCAGTACCCTTGGCCGTAACAATGTAAACATAAGGGTCATCGCCCAAGGCGCCTCGGAACGAAACATATCGGCAGTCATCGACAGGGAGGATGTTAAAAAAGCTTTGAACGCCCTCCATGAGGAATTCTTCGAAGAAAACATCAAACAGCTGAACCTGTTTATCATGGGGGTGGGCAATGTGGGGTCGAAGCTGCTGACCCAGCTGCAACAACAAAAAAAATACCTGAAAGACAACCTAAAATTGAATGTAAGGGTAGTTGGCATTTCGAATTCCCGAAAAATGCATTTCGATGATAATGGAATAGGCCTGAAGCATTGGGAAGATCAATTGGCCAACGGCGAAAAGGCAGACCCATCTGCATTTATTTCCGGGATCAAAAAGCTGAACCTGCGCAACAGCATTTTCGTAGACAATACGGCCAGCGAGGAAATAGCTGCCACTTACGGCACTTTCTTGAGCAGTAGTATCTCTGTGGTCACTTGCAACAAAATAGCCTGCTCCTCATCCTATGACTATTACGACGAGCTGAAAATGCTGGCAAGACAGTACAATGCACCCTTCCTGTTCGAGACCAATGTAGGTGCCGGACTTCCCATTATCGATACCTTAAAGCATTTGATCGTATCTGGCGACAAAGTTTTGAAAATCCAAGCCGTTTTATCAGGGAGCCTTAATTTTGTGTTCAACCATTTCAATGAAAAAACAACCTTCCACGAGGTTGTAAAACAAGCGCAGCAACAGGGCTACACCGAGCCCGACCCCAAAATTGATCTCAGTGGTGTCGACGTCATGCGCAAGATCCTTATTTTGGCCCGTGAGAGCGGAAACCGATTGGAGATGGCAGATATAGAAAATGAACCGTTTTTACCAAAGGCCAGCCTTGAAGCCAAAAACAATGAAGCCTTCTTCAAATCCTTAAAAGAAAACGAAACCGGTTTTCAACAACGCTACGAAGCGGCAAAAAACAAGAAGTGCAAACTTAGGTATGTGGCGCAATTTGAAAAGGGCAAGGCCAGTGTGGGGTTGCAGGAAATTCCGGAAGGTCACGATTTCCATAATTTGGAGGGCAGTGACAATATAGTGTTGTTCTATACCGAACGTTATCCGAACCAACCTTTGATCATCAAGGGAGCGGGTGCTGGAGCCGAAGTTACCGCATCCGGAATTTTTGCCGATATCATAAGGGTCGGTAATTTTTAATTTTCCTAAATGGCCAGGGAACAAAACACCTGACCTGAAAAATACGTTACGGAACATGGACCATTCAGAAATAAGTGTTTTTTGCCCGGCGACCATTGCCAACATCTCCTGTGGATTCGATGTTCTGGGAGTAGCCCTGGATACCATAGGCGATAAAATGGTGGTCCGTAAAACCAAAGAGCGGGGCATCATCATTACTAAAATCGAGGGTCAAGACCTGCCTATGGAAACCCGATTGAACGTCGCAGGGGTAGCAGGCTTGGCACTTTTGGAGAAAAGTGCTTATGATGGAGGTTTTGAGATAGAAATATATAAGAAAATCAAGGCAGGTAGTGGCATTGGAAGCAGTGCCGCCAGTTCGGCAGGCGCGGTATGGGCCATGAACGAACTTTTGGGAAGGCCTTTTTCAAAATTACAATTGGTTACTTTTGCGATGGAGGGCGAGCGCCTCGCAAGCGGGGTGGCACACGCCGATAACGTGGCCCCTGCCCTCTATGGTGGCTTTACTTTGGTTCGGAGCTATGAGCCCTTGGACATTGTTGAAATACACTGTCCCCCGGAATTGTACGCAACAGTAATCCATCCCCAGATCGAAGTGAAGACGTCCGATTCCAGAAAAATATTGAAGACGAACATAACCTTAAAGGTGGGCATCAAACAATGGGGCAATGTGGGGGGCTTGATCGCCGGTCTATTCCTCGAGGATTACCCGCTGATCGGACGATGTTTGGAAGACCATATTGTAGAACCCATACGGTCGATGTTGATTCCCGGTTTCGACAGCGTAAAATCGGAAGCACTGAAAGCAGGTGCCCTAGGTTGTGGCATTTCCGGTTCCGGCCCTTCCATATTTGCCTTTAGCAAAGGGCAAGAAACCGCAGCAAAGGTAGCGCAGGCCATGAAAAAGGTATATGGGAAAATTGGCATCGAATATGACGTGCACCTATCAAAAGTGAACTTGGACGGGGTACGGCCCTACCGTGAAGGAAATATGACATAGGCATTGTATTTTTTGATCGCAAATGAAATATACGGCGGCCTTTATGTAGATGCACCCAAGACCAAAAACACTTTAAACGGGCAGCCGATAACAGCGAAAAGATGAATTTTTATAGCCTTAACAACAATACAAATAAAGTGCGCTTCAAAGAAGCGGTGATAAGGGGCATCGCCCCCGACGGCGGCCTATATTTTCCTGAACAGATCACGGCGCTGCCCGGAGATTTTTTTAAAGGTATTGAGACCCTTTCCAAGACGGAAATCGCCTATCGCGCCATGGCCCAATTTGTGTCGGAAGACCTTCCCGAAACAACGCTAAAAACGATTTTGGCAGAAGTACTCGATTTTGAGTTTCCTTTAAGGGAAATTGAGGAAAATATAGCGGTACTTGAATTGTTTCATGGGCCTACCATGGCATTTAAGGATGTGGGCGCGCGGTTCATGGCGCAATGCCTTGGGCACTTCTCCCAACATAGCGCGACCGAAGTCACCGTTTTGGTGGCGACTTCCGGTGATACAGGTGGGGCCGTGGCCAATGGGTTTTTGGGCGTAAAAGGGGTGAATGTGGTCATCCTTTATCCCAGCGGAAAAGTAAGTGATATCCAAGAAAGACAACTGACGACTTTAGGGCAGAACATCGTTGCTTTGGAGGTAAACGGAAACTTCGATGACTGTCAGCGCATGGTCAAAGCCGCCTTTGTCGATAAGGATCTGCTTGATGCGATGCAACTTACTTCGGCGAATTCCATCAATGTGGCACGCTGGCTGCCTCAAATGTTCTATTTCCTATTTGCTTACCAACAGGCGAAAAAAAAGGGGAAAGAAATCGTTTTTTCGGTGCCCAGTGGTAATTTTGGCAATATTTGCGCAGGCATGGTCGCCCAACAAATGGGAATGCCCGTCAAGCATTTCATTGCGGCCACCAATATCAACGACACGGTTCCCCAATTTTTGAAAACGGGTCGTTACAGCCCCAAACCCTCCAGCCCCACCATCAGCAATGCCATGGATGTTGGTGATCCCAGCAATTTTGTGCGGATCAGAAATTTGTACGGGAATGATTTGGCGAAACTTTCCAAAAATCTTTCCTCCTTTTCCTTCACCGATCAGGAAACCAAAGAAGCGATTCGCAGAATCCATCAACAATCGGGGTATATAGCCGATCCGCATGGGGCTGTCGGATATTTGGGATTAAAGGCCTATCTGGCGGAAGATCCCGAAATCTATGGCATATTCCTGGAGACCGCCCATCCCGTGAAATTTTTGGATGTGGTGGAAAGCACCCTGGGCATCCGATTGGAAATTCCTCCCCAAATCGAAAAGGTGCTCCGAAAGGAAAAGAAATCGGTCAAAATAAGCACCTATCAAGAATTGAAAACATTCCTGCTCAACCGCTAGCCAATGCACAAGCTGCATGCAATTAACACCAATTTGTGTAAAACATCGGCTGATCGGGTGTTCCATTCGCTATATAATTCTATAGCTTTGCCAGCAAATTCGAACGAACAATGAAAAATACAGCCCTTACCAAGACCCATGAAGCGTTGGGTGCAAAAATGGTTCCCTTCGCCGGTTATAACATGCCGGTTTCCTATGAAGGCGTGAACGCGGAACATGAAACCGTGCGAAAAGGGGTTGGCGTTTTTGATGTCTCCCATATGGGGGAGTTTTTGATTTCTGGCCCAAGGGCGCTCGACCTCATCCAAAAAGTAACTTCCAACGACGCGTCCAAACTCACTATCGGAAGGGCACAATACAGTTGCCTGCCCAACGAAACAGGTGGCATTGTCGATGATCTGATCGTGTACCGCATCAAGGAGGAACAATACTTATTGGTCGTCAATGCATCGAATATTGAGAAGGATTGGGACCACGTTTCAAAGTATAATGCCGATTTTGGTGCTGAGATGCGCAACATTTCGGAGCAATATTCCCTCTTGGCCATCCAAGGACCAAAAGCGGTGGAAGCCATGCAAAAGTTGACCACGGTCGACCTTTCGGGTATCGGTTTCTATCATTTTGAGGTCGCCGATTTTGCAGGCGTCGATCATGTAATCATATCCGCCACTGGATATACGGGATCGGGCGGTTTTGAAATTTATTGCAAGAATGGGGAGGTCCAACAAATATGGGACAAGGTCTTTGAAGCCGGTGCAGATTTCGGCATCAAGCCCATTGGTCTCGCGGCCCGTGATACCTTGCGCCTGGAGATGGGATACTGTCTCTATGGCAATGATATCAATGATCAAACATCCCCTATTGAAGCGGGACTTGGATGGATCACGAAGTTTACCAAAGATTTTGTGAACAGTAAGGCATTGGCCAAGGAAAAGGAAACTGGGGCCAAAAGGAAGCTGGTGGCCTTCGAACTGGAGGAAAGGGGCATACCCCGACACGATTATCAAATACTCGATGGTGCGGGCAACCCGATTGGGGTCGTTACTTCAGGCACCATGTCGCCCAGCTTGGGCAAAGGCATCGGGCTTGGTTATGTTCCTGTCGAATTTGCCGCCATTGGAAGTAAGATAGGGATTCAGATCAGGAAAAATTCGGTACCTGCTTCAGTGGTAAAATTGCCTTTTTATAAAGGCTGAACCTCCTATAACTAAAGAAATGAGCAGTGCTTGAAGGATCTAAAAAAATATTGATTTTAGGAGGAAGCGGATTCTTGGGAAATGCCCTCTATAAAGAACTTCGTGCTTATTATGACACCTACGGCACCTACTTTTCGGCCACAAAAGGGTTCAGTGACAACCAACAGTTTTTTCGTTACGATATGGCAGAAGACGACATTTTCCAACTGCTGGAAAAAGTACGGCCCCAAATCATCATCTCGGCATTAAGGGGAAATTTTGCCGCCCAGATACAGGCACACCAGCACATGGTGGAGTATGTATGGGAAAATGATTGCAGGATCTACTTCCTCTCCTCCGCAAACGTTTTTGATGCTTATAGCAAATACCCATCCTATGAATTCGACAAGACGCTTTCGGAAAGCATCTATGGACGGTTGAAGATAAAGATCGAAAATATGTTGCTGCGGTTGCCCAAGAAGAAAATGGGCATTTTAAGGCTGCCGATGGTTTTCGGGAACCAATCTCCCCGTATCAAGGAAATCAAAAGCAATGTGCAACAAAATCTGCCCATAGAGGTGTTTCCCAATCTGGTGCTGAACGTGACCAATGATGACAAGTTCACACAGCAAGTACATTACCTCATCAACCGCAACAAAAGCGGCATCTATCATCTGGGCAGCTACGATTTGGTACACCATGACGACTTTATCAAAGAGGTTATGGAGCGGATCGGCAACTTCAGTCCGATCTATAAAAGGGTGTACACCACCAATGAAGAGCGCTATATGGCGGTATTGCCCAAAGAAAACAAGCTGCCAAAAAATCTTCAGGTAAGCTATCAGGAAATCATTGACCAGCATATTCTCAATTGAATCGGGATTATCGCGTTTTTTTGTATCCCATCGCACAGTTTGATTAACTTTATCAAAATCAATTATCCATGGAAAAACTATCTATTGTAGAAATCGAAGAAAGGCTCAAATCAATGGAGGGGTGGGAATATGTCGACGGTGCGATCGAAACCTCTTTCCAATTTTCGAATTTCAAGGAAGCCTTTACCACTATGACCCGCATCGCTTTTGAATGCGAGGCCCAAAACCACCATCCAGATTGGAGCAACGTCTACAATTCCTTGAACATAAGGCTCAATACCCACGATGCTTCCGGAGTGACCGAAAAAGATTTTAAGCTGGCGAAGACCATCGAAAAAATAATTGAGGCGGAATAGCATGGTACACCAGGGAGTTGGTCAACATTGTCATGAAAAAGTGAAACCAAATCCGTAAGGTTTGCGACTTGCTTATTGGGGTTTTTTATCTTTAAATTTGCGGAAGTTCAATTTGTTGTAGAATCAGTTCATGGGAAGAGCATTCGAATTTAGGAAAGCGCGCAAAATGAAGCGATGGTCGGCCATGTCCAAAGCGTTCACGCGTATAGGTAAGGATATCGTAATGGCGGTCAAGGAAGGGGGTCCGGATCCTAGTTCCAATGCCAGATTGCGCGCGGTTATACAGAATGCCAAGGCGGTGAACATGCCAAAGGACAATGTGGAGCGAGCCATAAAAAGGGCCTCCGACAAAAGTTTGGGCGACTTTAAAGAGGTGCTTTTCGAGGGTTATGCCCCGCATGGCATCGCCATATTGATCGAGACGGCAACCGACAACAATACAAGAACGGTGGCCAATGTTAGAAGTTACTTCAATAAGTGCAATGGCAGTTTGGGCACTTCCGGCTCGGTGGAGTTTATGTTCGACCATACCTGCAATTTTAGAATTCCGGCAGAAGGGATCGATCCGGAGGAACTGGAACTTGAACTGATCGATTTTGGGGCCGAAGAGGTTTTCGTGGATGATGATGGCATTCTGATTTATGGTCCGTTCGAAAGTTTTGGCGCCATTCAGAAAGAGCTTGAACATCGCGAGATCGAGATACTCTCTTCCGGTTTTGAACGCATTCCCCAAGTCACCAAGGAACTTTCCGAGGAAGAGGCGGCCGATGTGGAAAAACTATTGGAAAAAATCGAGGAAGACGATGATGTCCAGAACGTTTACCACACCATGCAGGAGTGATTTTAAATCACCGGTATTCCTAAAATGATACTAATCATGTCATAACAGACACTTGCCGATAATTTTCTGGGTTGAAGACTGTTTCTATCCTTTTATTGATCAAAAAACTGCATGGTCATGAAAGCTCCAAGCAAATTCATTCTATTCACCCCTTTTTTTGCACTGTTGATACATTCTTGTTCAAAGGATAGATAGTCCATCGGGGGTATTGGTCAAAGACGCCCTTTTAAAATAAGTGAATTGACGGGCAGTTGAGGAGCAAACAGGGCCTATTTCACTGATGGGACAATATGAATAGCATCGATGTCGTCGATGAAGGGGGAAACTTACCCCTGACCTTGCAGCGCACGGGCGAATATGATTATGACGACCACGGTATTTTTGAAACGAGCATTATTGGCTGTGCGTGTGAAAGGGTTTAAGTATATTCAGGGATCTTACCCACGACCCCTTTAAAGAATAAGCGATAATTCTTGAAATCGTCTTCCATATTTTCGGTGGTAAACCGGGGCTCTGAAATTTTAATACGCTTGGCGCCGTAATCGAAGGCCACCAGTACTATGGGCACCTTAGCAGCCTTGGAAATATAGTAAAATCCTGTTTTCCATTGCTCCACCTTTTTACGTGTTCCCTCAGGCGACAGGGCCAATCTGAATTCCTCCCTGGTTTGGAATATTTTGGCGGTGGCACTGACCGTATCGCTGCTTTTGCTGCGATCGATAGGGGCCCCTCCCATCCATCGGAAAAACCACCCAAATGGCGGCCCGAACAGGCTCTTTTTTCCAATATAATTTATTTGTTCCTGCAACACCGTCCTGATCAGGAGTCCCAAAAAGAAGTCGAACCAACTGGTATGGGGGACGACAATGATGACATACTTTTTGAGCTGTCTGGGGAGGTCACCTTCAAGGGACCATCCCATGATTTTGAAATAGAGGAACTTCGCAAGTTTATGCATACAGTTGGCGTTAAAAACCGGTCATTGTGGTGGCAGGCCCATGGTTCGAGCCGAATTGCTGTGGTTACCGGCTTGGCATCATGCTATGCCATCTCCTAAATCTTTTGGTAAATAGCCTTTAATTTCTGAGGGGTCACGGTGGTTCTCCATCTTTTGCCCAGGGCGTTTTCCCATAGTGGTTCCATGCCAAGGGAAACTTTGATCATGATATCATAGTCACCGTCGGAAAGATCGGCACATATACCTTGGGGAAGCACTATATCATGTCGTTGCCTCATTTTATTGAACAGGGCCACGCCCTCTGGATAGAACTCCTGTAAATGCTGGAACACCAGACAATTGCCGATGCCATGTTTAACGCCCATTAAATAGGAAAGGCCATAACTCAAGGCGTGGGCCACCCCGACTTGGGAATAAGCAATGCTCATCCCGCCATGCCATGAGGCCATCATTAATTTCTCTCGGGAATCCAAAGGGGACAGATCTTCCAGAAACACTTCTTTACACAAATCCAGGGCCTTTTCACCATAGGTTTGGCTAAAAGCATTGAGGTAAGTGCCCTCCAACGATTCGATACAATGAATAAAACAGTCCATTCCGGTATAAAACCATTGTTCCTTACTTACCCCTTGAGTCAGATCTGGATCGAGCAGTACCTGGTCAAAAACGGTATAGTCGGAATTGATGCCCAATTTCTTGTCAGGCCCCAAAAGCACCGTAGTACGGGAAACTTCAGCCCCTGTTCCACTGATGGTAGGGATGCCCAAGTGATATATCGCTGCCTGCCGAACCAGGTCCCACCCTTGGTATTCGCAGGCATTGCCCTTATTGGTCAGCATAATGGCTACCGCCTTGGACAGGTCGAGCAATGTACCGCCACCAATGCCGATGATCGCCGAAGGTGGTTCGCCAAAACTGCTCTTAATTTTCGCAACGAGCGCATCGACTTGAACCGTCTTGGGTTCTTCCGCTGCCGAAATAAAAATGATCTGGTCGTTGAAAATCAAAGGTATCCGCATGGCTAGGGAAGCCCCTTCAAATATGTCATCGACAAGGAAGATACATGGCGCATCGGCATTTTTGCGTATGGGCATCAGCAATTCCCCCAGTTGGTCGAAACTGCCCTGGCCATAAATAACCCGCGGAACCATTGGAAAATTCTTGTAACTGGTGATTTGCGCTTTTGTGTTTTCTTTCAATCGTATTTCTTTTTTAATTTCCATAATCAAGATTACAAGTAGTCGAGCACCTGTTTTAACCCATTCAATGTCAAATATCGATGGTTGCCATCGACCTCCGAAATAAGTTCGTGTTTCCAGGTGGTGTGAAACGGAACATGTACCGCTTGTGCACCGATGTTGAGGATCGGCAGCACATCGGAACGTAAGGAATTCCCTATCATCAAGAACTCCTTGACGTCGATTTCCAAATGATCCAAAAGATTCTTGTAATTGGTTTCCTTTTTATCGCTCAATACTTCAACATGGTGAAAATATTCCGATAAGCTTGAGCGTTCCAATTTGCGTTCTTGATCTAACAGATCGCCCTTGGTCAGAACGATGAGTCTATATTTATTAACAAGTACCTCCAGGACTTCCTTTAACGCCCTCCAATAATTCCACAGGGTGGGCTATCATCTCTTTACCAAGAGTCAAGATTTGCGAAAGCGTTGCCTGTGAAACCTGATTATTCGATAATTCCATGGCCGACTCGATCATCGAGAGCATGAACCCCTTGATGCCATAGCCATACAATTCAAGGTTTTTCATTTCCATCCTGAAAAGTTCCTGGTCTATTTTGTTCTTGGTCTCATATTTTTCCAGTAGGGAGGTGAACTGCTCTTCGGCATTGCGAAAATAGGTTTCATTAACCCAAAGGGTATCATCGGCATCAAAACCGATTACCTTGATATTTGAAAAATCTACTTCCATGCCTTCTTCGCCTTTTCAAGATCCTCGGGAGTATCGATTTCTATTCCCGAAACGGTGGTTTCCACCATTTTTATTTTTTTGCCATACTCAAGATAACGAATTGCCTCAATCTTCTCGGTAGCCTCCAGACCCAGCATAGGCAAGCGTTGAAAATCCATCAACGCGCGTTTACGGAAAGCATAAATACCTTTATGTTTAAAATGGGTAGATTCAATATCCTTGGCCCTGGGATAAGGTATCGGTGACCTTGAAAAGTAAAGGGCGAAGTTGCGTTTGTCGACCACTACCTTTACGGTGTTGGGATTGTTGATCTCATCCCAGTCGGTAATCCTGACCATCAAGGAGGCCAAATCGATTTCCATATCTACATCGTGTGAAAAAACATCCAGGACACTTGAGAGACTTTCCTTCTCTGTAAAGGGTTCATCGCCCTGAACATTGACGACGATATCGATATCCATATCGCTGACGGCTTCCGCTATGCGATCACTTCCACATTCGTGTTCCTTGATGCTCATGATGGCCTTGCCACCAGCGTTTACTATTGTTTCATAAATAAGTTGGCTATCCGTTACCACATAAACCGCCTCAAATAGCCCGGTATTTTCCGCTGCTTCATAGGTTCTTACAATTACGGGTTTGCCACCAAGGTCCTGCATCAACTTCGCGGGAAATCTGGAGGCCGCATATCGAGCGGGAATCATTGCGATGATTTTCACCTTTCTTTTGCTTTTAATTCTTCTTGGGCCTTAGCATTCGATAGACCTTAAAAATGATGAACAATATGATAATGACCAACACCGCTGCCAAAATGGGAAAAAAAATGGAAGCCGTGGTCACTACAATTGCGGTACCGGTTTCTATGGCCGACACCACCGGGTTGCCCATCCCTCCAGTAGAGGCCGTTGACGCCAGTCTCCCGGTCGCCCCGGCGCCTTTAATGGCCGTCGCCGTGCCGCCCCCCGCGATGATGGCCAGGGACCAAGTCACTATGGGGTCTAAATCGGCAACGGTGGAGACCATTACCGCCGTCCCTGCAATGGCCGCCAAAGGTACGGCAAAACCATCGAGCAAGTTATCCACAAAGGGTATGAAATAAGCGAATAGCTCCACGAAAGTGGCCACGCCGAAGGTAATGACCGCTGCCAAACTACCGATCCATTGCCAACTTTCATTTAAGGCCCAGACATCGAAATAGGAAGCCAAACTCAAGGCGAACAGGGGTAAAAATATCCGGAATCCGACCGAAGCAGCCAAACCTATACCCAAAAAGATACTGATGATGGTTTCAGAAGTCATTTTTTATTTTATTGCATCATGCTTGGTTGTGGTTCAAATCGTAAAGGTTCGCCATCCAGGATGCCGTCCTTAACGAATGGTTTTCAAGTCAATCATTTATGTTCGGGCCAATCGCTATAGGGCTTCGGCACCTTTGTTTCACCAACGAATTTAATCTATTCCGAACCAAGAAAAAAATCGCTTTTAAATCCGATCAGATACAGTTTTTTTCTGGCTCTCGTTACGGCGGTGTAGAGCCATCGCAAATAATCCCTGTCGATGCCGTTCGGCAAATAGGGCTGTTCCACGAAAACCGTGTCCCATTGGCCTCCCTGCGACTTATGACAGGTGATGGCATAAGAAAATTTCACCTGCAGCGCATTGAAATACTTGTTTCCTTTTACGGAAAGGAACTTCTTGTACTTCGAGGTCACGTCGGCATAGTCTTTCATCACCTCTTGGTACAGTCGATTGGCATCTTCATAAGGAAGCGAAGGGGCTTCAGCCTTGATGGTGTCCAAGAGCAGGACCGTCTCAAAAGGCTTCTGTTGGGGATAATCGACCATTTTTACCCTAACCTCGGCAAATTTGAAAGTATACAACGATTTGATGGAAAATATTTCCAGGATTTCGATGATATCCCCGTTCGCGATGAACCCGGCCTCGCTATTGGGTTCGAGCCAGAAATAGTTGTTTTTGACCACCATCATAAAGTCTCCTACGGCGAGCTCATTTTCCAGATAAAGGATACGACTGCGGATATTTTCATTATACAGATTGGCCCTCTTGTTGGAGCGCACGATTATTGTTGATTCTTCCTTCCCATTCTGGGAATAAGCGCTTTCGATAGCCTCCAATATTTCCTGCCCCTCGATCAAGCGCACGATGTCGTGGTAGGGGTCAATATTAAAACGGAAATTTTCATAAAAACTGCCCTCCAGTTGCTCCCGTAAATTGGTGGCGTTCATCAATATTCCGGAATCCTCTGCTTGGCGTACCACCTCGTCCAATTCCAATTTTATTACTTTTTTGTTATAGTTCGACGCCAATTTGTCCTCATCGAGGGCCGGACTCAATTCGAGGTGCACCGGAGGCAATTGGGCCGTATCACCGATCAGGATCAATTTGCAATTGTGTCCCGAATGCACGAACATCAGCAAATCATCCAACAAAGATCCATTGTCCATTAATTTGGAGTCGGTAGGCGTATCGGGAATCATGGATGCTTCATCCACTATAAAAACAGTATCCCTATGCTTATTGGGTGCCAAAACAAATTGTACGGCACCACCGCGCTGTTTTTTGGGAAAATATATTTTTCTGTGAATGGTGTAGGCCTGTGTACCGGCATAGCTCGACATGACCTTTGCCGCCCTTCCGGTCGGGGCCATCAGAACCGATTTCAGTTTGGTGTGCCAAAGGTTGGTGACGATGGTCCCAACGATGGTCGTCTTGCCCGTTCCTGCGTAACCTTTCAACAAATAAATCTGATCTTTCTCGGTCGACAGAAGAAATTCGGCCAATAACAAAAGGGCACCGGATTGTTTGGAAGTGGGAACGTGCGGAAATTTATCGGTCAAGATTTTAAAAAACGAAGCTTTGGTAATTGCTGCCATTGGTGCTAAAGATAACCATGATTTTGAAGTTTTGGAGAATAAATACGCCAAGATTGCCCAATTGTCAATTAGGGTGTAACCTTACAACCATTCTCGCCAATTCTTCACGCTGAAATACACCTTTTAGGGGCTTTTCAGGATATAAATTGGATTGGTATTTAAAGGATAATTCGAAATATAAAAAATTAGGCAGTTTGCAAAAAAATTGTAGATTTGTGTGAACCACTATAATTAACTAACACAGTAAGAAAATGAAGACCATAATACAAATTGTACTTTGGATTGCATGCATCGGTTTCAGCTACCTTATCTACAAGTCGGTAACGGGGCCAATCGAATTCCAAAAGGTAAAACAAGAACGTTTCGCCAAGGTAGTGGCCAAATTAAAGGACATTAGAAATGCACAAGAAGCCTACAAATCTGTTAATGGTAAATATGCCAATGATTTCAACCAGTTGATTTCATTTGTGGATACCGGGAGATATGTGATCACGCAGCAACGCGATTCTTCATATATGGAGTTCGATCAAGTTTACAAAATCGATCAATTGAAAGAGGTCAAAATTATCGATACCTTGGGTTTTGTCTCCGTAAAAGATTCGCTTTTCAAAAATGACGATAGGTACAAAACCTTAATGGAAATCCCAGGAGCCCAAAGTGGTGAAAAAATTGAAATGAAATCGGCCATTGTCGAAAAAAGTGGCTATAAGGCTCCCGTTTTCGAGGCAAAGGTAATGAAGAACATCTTGCTTTATGATCAGCCAAGAGACCTGCTGACCAAAGAGAACAACCAGAAGAGCGTTGAGGAAATCAACGGGAATGCCATAATTGTCGGTTCTTTGGAGGAAGTAAGTACCAGCGGTAACTGGCCACCGATCTATGATAGAAAAGACGATCAATAATATCATCGAAGATTCCTTAAAAAATTTCTACAGACTGTCCATTCAAATTAGTTTGAATGGACTTTCTTTTTGTGTACTCGATACCATAGGCAAGAAAATTGTCAAGGCCGCTCAAATCAAGTTCAAAAAAGAACTTTCGCCGCCTTTGGTCCTTGAAGAATTGCGACGGCTTCTGGAAAAAAACAAACTCGACCAATCGGCGTTTACCGAAGTGATCGTGATTCACAGGAACCATTTGTTCAATCTTGTTCCCAAGCCCATGTTCGATGAATCGGAATTGGCGAACTATCTCAAATTCAATACCCGGATCTTGGTCACTGACCAAGTAGCCCACGACGATTTTGAAAATATTGAGATGGTGAATGTGTACGTGCCGTTCATGAATATCAACAATTACATTTATGACCTCTTCGGTGAATTTGTTTATAAACACCATGGGACGGTTTTGATCCAATCATTGATGGCCATCCATACCAGAAAAGAACTCGTTTGCTATGTTCATCTCGAAGATCAACAGATGGATATTACCATCATTTCCAATAAGAAATTATTGTATTTCAATTGTTTCGACTATAGCTCGGACGATGATTTTCTTTATTACCTGCTTTTTACCTTTGAACAGTTGGAACTCGATACGGAGACCCTCCAATTGAAACTCTTTGGCGATATCGATGAGGACACTCCATTGTACGATCTCTGCGCCCAATATGTGCGGCAACCGTCAATCATGAAAACCACGAACGTGACCCATGCACTGGAGGATACCCCAGAATCTGAAAAAATCGATTTTACGTTGCTAAACGCACTTTAATGCGAATCATATCTGGACAACATAAAGGTAGACGCATCATGGCGCCCAAAAAATTGCCGGTACGACCTACCTCAGATATGGCCAAAGAGGCCCTTTTTAATATCTTGAACAACCTGATCGATTTTGAAGGCATCAGTGTCTTGGACCTATTTTCAGGAACCGGGAATATCAGTTATGAATTTGCTTCCCGTGGTGCTGCCAAGGTGACTGCCGTGGATATTGATTCTGGCTGTACTGCCTTTACCTCAAAAACGGCCTTGGAATTGGATATGCCGGTTCTTGCCATCAAGTCGGATGTTTTCAAGTACTTGGAAAAAACCAATATTCAGGCCGATATTATTTTTGTGGACCCCCCCTATAATATTGGTTTTGAATCTTTTGCGAAAGTCCCCAAAATGGTGTTCGAAAAGGAACTTTTGAACAAGGATGGTTATCTGATCATCGAGCATTCCGACAAGACCGACCTATCGAAAGAACCGTATTTTAAGAATTTTCGAAAATATGGTGGCAGTGTCTTTAGTTTCTTCCAATGGAATTGAGGTGGCAAGGAGTTCGCCGACCATATTGAATGCCAGGGTATCAAATGCCCGGTATGGGTGTACATGGTATTACTGCTTTTGGTGCAGCGAACATGATCTTTTGACAATTAAAAAAGCAGGCCATAAGCCGGATTCTGTAAAGCCCCTAAGGACTTCCCTATCATTTATCTAGGCCCATGGTTGCCCATAGGCTCTAACCGCCTACCCTTCGGCTTGGACGTGCCGCCCTCAAGCACCGATTTACATGACGTTTCACCGCATAGAGTTTACATGATTTCACTACAGCTTCACCTGTACATCCTTTCTGTTGCACTGGTCCTGCCCCGCTTAAGGCGGGGCGACGGGTGTTACCCGCTATGCCGCACTATGGTGTCCGGACTTTCCTCTGTGGAACCGAATATATTCGGAACACAGCGATAAGGAGGCCTGCTTCAGGCAAAGTTAGTTCAATTGTTGATAAAAAAATCCCTATTATTTCTTAAATGAACCCAAGAGTGCCGTGCTATTTTTATATTTGTAGTTGATGGTAAATCTTGTTAAAAGCCTTTGCCTAAGAATTCTGACCAGCCAAAAAAAAGTCGATCGGTGGCCATGGCACCCCAATCATCCGATTCCTTAATAATCGATTAATTAAAACATTTGGAACCCTTTATAGTATCAGCGCGCAAGTACCGACCGCAAAGCTTTAAAGACGTTGTTGGGCAAGAGTCGATCACCAATACGTTGACCAATGCCATCAATAACGACCATTTGGCCCAAGCCTTGTTGTTTTGTGGGCCAAGGGGTGTTGGCAAGACCACTTGTGCCAGAATTTTGGCGAAGAAGATCAATGAAGATGGCACACAAAGGGAAGATGAGGATTTTGCTTTCAACATTTTTGAACTGGATGCCGCTTCCAATAATTCCGTTGACGACATTCGCAATCTCATCGACCAGGTTCGCATCCCGCCCCAAGTCGGCAAATACAAAGTCTATATTATCGATGAGGTACATATGCTGTCCCAATCTGCCTTCAATGCCTTTTTGAAGACCCTGGAAGAACCTCCCAAGCATGCCATTTTCATTCTGGCCACTACCGAAAAACACAAGATAATTCCCACTATTTTGTCAAGATGTCAAATTTTTGACTTCAAGCGCATCACCGTAAAGGATGCCGCCAAATATCTCAAGTATATTGCTGAAAACCAGGGCATTGATGCCCATGAGGATGCCCTTCACATAATCGCCCAGAAAGCAGACGGTGCCATGCGCGATGCATTGTCGATATTCGATCGGGTGGTCAGTTTTTCCGGAAAAGAACTTACTAGAAAAGCAGTGACCGAAAATTTGAATGTGTTGGATTATGAGACCTATTTTACGGCAACCCAACTAATTTTGGCCCATGATATTCCAGGTTTGCTGCTCTTATTGAACAAAACGCTGGCGCTGGGTTTCGATGGCCACCATTTTATCAGCGGACTGGCATCGCATTTTAGGGATCTGATGGTCTGTCAGTACGATGGTACGGTAGAATTATTGGAAGTTGGGGATGAAGCCCGTAAAAAATATCTCGAACAGGCCAAAAATACCAGTTACCCCTTTTTGTTAAAGGCCATGGACCTTACCAATGACTGTGACTTAAAATACAAATCGAGTAAGAACCAACGACTGTTGGTTGAACTTACCTTGATGAAATTGGCCTCGATTGATTTTGAAGGCGAAAAAAAAATCCTGAATCACTTGTCCTAGCCAATAAAACGATCGATTTTATCGCCCCTGCCTCTTTTTACAGGGAAAGGCCCATAACAACCAATGGTTCTAAAAATGAGCCAGGGCCCAAGGAAGCACCGCCCATCGTATCCAATGGCATAATAAACGCCAATGACACCAAAGAATCCTTAAGGACGGAACGGCAAATACAGACAGAGGATGATAAGGGCACTTCTGAAGGAGTAATTGCTGCCACGGTCAACAAAATCAATATCCAAAAAGATGTTAAGCGTGTTTCCAGTTGGTCTATCTCGGGCTTAAAGGCCAAAAAAGAACATCTGCAGCTCAAAGAAGGTGCGAAGATCGATCGGGAAAACTTGCCCAACGATACATTTACGGAGGAATTATTGGTGCAACACTGGAATCAGTTTGTGAAGGATATTGATGAAAAAGGCCAAAAAATACTATCCTCCAACCTGGCTACGGATATACCAAAAATATTGAAAGGGGACACGATTTGGATCGAACTTCCCAACGATACGATGAAAAAGGAAGTGGAGCGTGAACAGCATAAACTTTTAGATCATTTGAGGTCGAACTTGAACAATCACCAGATCAACCTGAAGATTACGGTGAATGAGGAAGCCGCCAAGAAATATGCCTTTACCCCCGAAGAGAAATACCAGAAATTGAGGGAGAAAAACCCTGCTATAGACCTTTTAAGACAAGAATTTGACCTAGACCTTTAAGGCAGATTTCTTGCGGTACCATCCCCAAAAGGCAAAAAGAAAAAGTACCAAGGCCAAAATAAGCAATCCGAACGATTCCCTGCCCTCTTCAACATTTTTCCATTCGCCGGATGCTAGGCTGAATCCCTCAAACTCCTCAGGAAAAACAGCAAAAGACCCAAGGGCGTAAACAACCCCCAAAACCAAAAGCGGCCAAACCGGCAACCTGTCAAGTGCAAAGGCAATGGAGGCCATTGCGGCCAATCCATAAATAATGATCCATATCAAGGGGTCTGGATCATTATATTGCAACACTGCCGATACGATGCACAAAATGCCGAAAATCCAACCAAAAACCTTAATAAAGTTGTTCATGGGTTAAAGATAAATACCTTATTTTGAAAAAGAACATTCTCGCTTTACTTTTGAACCCTAAAATATTGGAATATGCTAGGATTAAAACTGCCAACAGATCCCCGCTGGGTAAACCTTGTGGAAAAAAATATAGATGAAATTCTAACAGACCATGCCTATTGCGAGCAAAAAGCGGCCAGTACGGCGATTTCCTTAATTGTCAGCTTTCCTGAATATCCCGAATTGGTCGAAGAAATGATAGCGCTTTCAAGAGAAGAAATGGGGCATTTTAAAATGGTACATGATAAAATCAAGGCCAGGGGAAATACCCTGGGCCGAGATCGAAAAGACGATTATGTGATTGCCCTGACCAATTTCTTCCCAAAAGGGGGTAGTAGAACCACCCAGTTGGTGCATCGGTTGCTATACGCCGCGTTGATAGAAGCGAGAAGTTGTGAACGCTTCCGGTTGTTATCCGAACAATTGCAAGATAAATCGCTATCGGAATTTTACCGCCAGCTGATGGTAAGCGAGGCCGGACATTATACCATGTTCCTCAAGTTTGCCCGAAAATACGGAGCACGTCATATCGTGGACGAAAAATGGGAGCAATTACTGGAATACGAGGCAGAAATCATGAAAAGCTTGGGCACCAAAGAAACCATCCATGGCTGAGCCTGTAAGACTACCCTTTTAGTTTGTTCAAATAATAATCATACTTCACAAACTGGGAGCGCAATTTTCCGTTACGGTTCCTGCGATAGGCATTGTCTTGGTTTACATTAAAAATTCGGGCCTTGACATTGTCTTTCCATGAAATATCAAAGGTGTCGAGCAATTCGCGCTTGATATCCTCATCATAGATCGGACAACCCACTTCTACCCGATAATCCAAATTTCTTGTCATCCAATCGGCAGAGGAAATATAAATTTTTGCGTCACCTTCATTGCAAAAAACAAACAGCCTTGAATGTTCCAGAAATTTATCCACCACGCTGATCGCTTCGATGTTCTCGCTCATCCCCTTTACCCCTGGCACCAAACAGCAAATACCCCGGATAATCAACTGTATCTTCACCCCTGCCCTGCTGGCCTCATAAAGCTTGTCGACCATTTTGTAGGAAGTGAAGCTGTTCATTTTTATCTTGATGTAGGCCTGCTTGCCTACAATGGCGTTGGAAATCTCATTATCGATCAATTTTTCGAAAACACTCTGGGTATAGTGTGGTGAGACCACCAAATGTTTGTATTTATTGATTTTATAAGTGGTTTCAAAAAAGTCGAATATTTTATTGAGTTCCTTCAAGATCGGCTCATTCGCCGTAAACAAGGTATAATCGGTATAGATTTTGGCGGTAGACTCGTTAAAGTTGCCCGTACTGATGAATCCGTACCGTTTTAACCCGGTTTCTTCTTCACGCTCCACCACACAGATCTTGCTATGGACTTTCAAGCCCGGTACGCCAAAGATGAGCTTAACGCCTTCGGCCTGCAATTGTTCCGCATATTGAATATTGGCTTCTTCATCGAAGCGTGCCTGTAACTCGATCTGCACCGTTACCTGTTTTCCGTTTTTTACGGCATTGATCAAAGAGGCAGCTACCTGCGAATTATTGGCCAAACGGTAGACCGTAATTTTGATGCTCTTGACGCTTGGGTCCAAGGCAGCTTCCTTTAAAAATTTTATGATATAAGAAAAGGTGTGGTAAGGGGTATATTGCAAAAAATCCTTTTTGCCTATCTGATCCAACAAACTTCCTTCCATCGATATGCCTTTCACGGGCAAGGGAATTATTTTTTCGTAGAGTAAATCCTCTCTTCCAAGACTTGGGAAGCCCATATAATCCCTTCTGTTATGGTATCTTCCTCCAGGAATTACACTATCGGTATCGTCGATGTTCATCTTGGTCCTTAAAAAGGCAAGCGTGTCTTTCCCAATACCTTTGTCGAAAACGAAGCGCACCGGATCTCCGATTTTACGACCCTGCACCGAACTGGAAATTTTTTCAATAAAACTCTTGCTGAGGTCATTGTCCATATCGAGTTCCGCATCCCGGGTAATTTTTACCATATGGGCCGAAATCGTTTGGTATTCGAACATGGTAAAGATACTTTCTAGACAATATCTTATCATGTCATCGACCATGATAATAAAATTTTTATTGCCCTCTTTGGGAAGTACTACAAAACGATTGATGCCTTTGGGGATTTCTATCAAGGCATATCGCTTATGGTCTTTAATTCCTTTGTCCTGGGCCCTGCCATCGTGTTTTAACAACATTTTGACAGCTAGGTAAGCAGCCGTGTCTTTAAGGGTAGGGAACTGAGTGAGTTCGTTCAATATGATGATCATCAATAGGGGACTCACTTTTTTCTGGAAGTAGTCTTTCACAAAAATGCCCTGTTTTTCAGAAAGTTCGGTTTCCTGTACGATGAAAATATTCTGTGCCTCCAGTTCCTTTTCGATACCTGCCAATATTTTAAGGCTTTTGGATTGCTGTTTGATCACGAAATCCGTGATTTCGGCCAACAGCTCTTTGGCCGTTTCCCCGCCCAAAACGCTTTTCCCGGATTTTCCCGCTTCGAAAATTCGCTTGACCGTAGCATATCTTACCTTAAAAAATTCATCCAAATTGTTCGAAAAAATACCTAAAAATCGGAGTCGCTCAATAAGGGGCACCTGTTTATCGGCACATTCCTGCAAAACACGCTCATTAAATTTCAACCAACTGATTTCCCGATTGATGTACTGGTTTTTTGATTTGATCATTTATTATAGCTGCTTTGGAAAAATGGTTTTTACGGTGGTTCCCTTGCCAATTTTGGACCATCGATCGGTATTGAACTGCAAATGGACCAGCCCGCTGGTAGGAACGTTTTCAATATACTTATTTCCCAATGAATTGGCAAGGTGGGTAAAGGCGTGGTTGTGGCCAAAAATCATCACCGACTGCAGTGAATCATCCCAACTTTGAATGAAGTGCAGGACCGTATCCCCGGAAAAATCATAAAGTTTATGGGTCAACTGTAGCTTATGCATGGGAAAATCGAGTGATCTAAGGAAAATCAGACAGGTATGCATCGCCCTGTTCGCAGTGCTCGAATAAACAAAATCGACCGCTACCGGTTGTTTGGCATACTTTTGGGAGACCAGAATCACATCGTTGATTCCCCTTTCAAGCAAGGGACGGTCTTTATCGCTCACATGGTAGTCCCATGACGACTTACCATGTCTTACAAGGATGAGCTGTTTCATATTGACATCAATTTAGGTTAGAACTTTCATAAAAATTCAATGACATTCCAATGTCGCCGAGGTTCAAGGAGCCAACCGTTCGATCTTCCAGCCAAAATCTTCCTGCAAGGTATAGCGTATTCGATCGTGCAGGCGGTTTGGCCGCCCTTGCCAAAACTCCATGGAAATGGGTTTAATGATAAAGCCGCCCCAATAATCGGGCCGCCCGATCTCCTTGTTCCCATACTGTTTCTCCAAGGCTTTCAATTTTTCTTCCAGCACTTCCCGTGACGGAATTACACTGCTTTGGTTAGAGACAATCGCACCCAGTTTACTGCCTTCGGGCCTTGATTCGAAGTAGCCGTCCGACAGGTTTTTGGAAATCTTTTCGGCCTGCCCCTTGATGATGATCTGACGTTCCATGTTGGGCCAAAAAAAAGAAGCACATACTTTTGGGTCGTTTGCAATAGCCTTGCCTTTTTCGCTCTCATAATTTGTATAAAAAATGAAGCCCTCATAAGTATATTTTTTTAGCAGTACCACCCTGCTTTTCGGATAGCCATCCAAGCCAATGGTACTGACGGTCATCGCATTGGGTTCATCCATACCCTCCGAGGCTTCAACCTCATAAAACCATTTTTGGAAAAGCGCCATTGGATCATCGGATATCGAATCCTCCATCAGGGCACTTTTTTCATATGATTTTCTGTACTTGCCTAAATCTTTTTGCATGTCGGGACGATCTAAATTCAAGTTAGGTAAAGTTCATCAAAAGAAAAGAGATTGTAAAATCGAATAACAATTTTTATACGGAATATTAAAATTCCAAGACCTTCCCATCGTCTGCCAACCAAATATTGGGGAAAATTTCCTCCGCTTCCTCCTTAAAAAGGCCGATTGTTTTATAACGGGTCGAATAGTGGCCCAAAACCAGGGTGCCGACGCCTGCCTCCTTGGCAATCGTAGCGGCTTGTTTGGCGGTAGAATGCTTGGTTTTGAGAGACAGTTCCAGTTCAGACTCCAGGAAGGTAGATTCGTGATATAGCACATCGACCTGATTGATATTGGGTACAAGCCCCAAACTAAATCCCGTATCACTGCAATAGGCGTACGATTTTGGTTTTGGTGGGTCGAGCGTCAATTTTGAATTCGAGATTATGGCCCCACCCGATAACACCAGATCTTTCCCCGATTTGAGATTCTGAAAATAGGCCTTGTCGACCTTATATTTTGCAATGCCCTTGACGTCGAGTTTTCTCTCCGCTGTTTTTTCGCGGAACAAAAAACCGTTGGTGTAGATTCGGTGATCTAAGGGAATGGTCGTCACAGTAACCTTTTCGTCTTCATAGATCATTTCCGTTTCATTGGAAGTCAATTCGTGAAACAGCAATGGATAGTTCGTCCATGAATCTCCCAATTTCAATAGAAGGGTTATGGCCTCCTTGATCCCTTTGGGGCCATAGATATGCAATTCCCGCTCACGACCCAACAAACGGAAACTCGAGACCAGGCCCGGCAATCCAAAAAAATGATCGCCGTGCAGATGTGAAATGAAGATATGATCGATCCTGGAGAATTTGATCTTATTCTTTCGGAGCTGGACTTGGGTCCCCTCGCCACAATCGATAAGAAAAAGGTGGTTTTTTACTTCCAGCACCTGCGAAGTTGGATTGGATAGCGTTCTTGGGGTGGCCGCATAACAACCTAGGATGTGTAGTTTCATACTTTTCCTTCGGTTTTCATATCATAATCGATGGCATCTTGAGGGCCAAAGTTGCTCTTAAAGGTGAAGGCATAAGGGGTTTGGCCATGGTGATTGAGGTAAGCCAGGCGTTTTTTAGCTTCTTCCGGAGAGGGCGCTCTCCCCGCGTTTATGAACCAAAAGGCCATATGACTTTCGCCCATGGGGCTGAACCATTGCTTCTTCCTTTTTAACATTCCGGAATGATCCGATCTATAAGTAAAATCGAAAAGCGCTTCCTTGGTTTCCCAAACCGACATGTTGATGATCAAAAAGTCGTCATCAAAGACCCTAATGGCAGTCGCATTGTTGTCGTCACCCTTTAAGCGCCATACAAAACCATGGCTTTTTTCAGCGATGCTGTTGATCTCATCGAGATTGGCAACAAAATCGGCCATCAGCGGATGGTTTATGGGCGCCAACATTTTAGCGATATTGATTTGTGCCAAATGATATTGCTGGGCCATTATATCTCCAAGTCTCGCTCAATTTCTTCCATTTCAATGATGTCTTTCGCCTCCTGAAGGCTCGGCACCACACAAATTCTATCGGGCACTTCGTCAAAACCTACCCTATCGGTGACGAGAACAAATGATTTTTTACCCGCCCTATGTCTATCGGATAGCTGCAGGAACTCCAGAATATCATCTGCCTTTAATTTCGAAAATGAAAAAAGGTTTACGATGATGTTATCATTCTTGATCTTCGGGTAGGCGTTATTTAGGTTTTCCAAAAATTTTGGCAGGGCGATGTTTTCTTGAAAAACGATCGTAGTGTTGCCGTCATTATCAAATATCATAGCTATCTATTTAATTTTTGATGCCAAAAGATAAATAACCGCCATTCGTATGGCGACCCCGTTTTCGACTTGGTTCAAAATAATCGACTGTTTGGAATCGGCCACATCGCTGGTGATTTCCACCCCTCTGTTGATCGGACCGGGGTGCATGATCACGATTTCTTTATCAAGGCTGTCGAGGAGGGCCTTATTTACGCCATATTGCTGTGTGTATTCCCTGGTGGTGGGAAAATAGCTAATATCGAGCCTCTCATTCTGAATCCGTAGCATATTGGCGACATCGCACCAGTTCAATGCCTTTCTTAGATTGGTTTCCACACCTACGCCGAGCGATTCGATGTATTTCGGCAATAAGGTTCTTGGTCCACAGACCTTCACGTTAGCTCCCTGCAGTTTCAGGGCGAAAATATTGGAGAGTGCCACCCTGGAGTGCAGAATGTCTCCTACGATGACTACATTTTTACCGCCCACCCCACCAAGTTTTTCCCGGATGGAATAGGAGTCGAGCAGTGCCTGGGTCGGATGTTCGTGCGCCCCGTCGCCCGCATTGATGATAGAGGCCTTTACATTTTTTGATAGGAATATTCCAGCGCCCGGGTTCGGATGGCGCATGACCACCATATCTACCTTCATCGACAGGATATTGTTTACAGTATCGATCAAGGTTTCTCCTTTTTTTACCGACGATTGGGAAGCGGAAAAATTAATTACATCGGCCGAGAGCCTTTTCTCGGCGAGTTCAAAAGAAAGCTTGGTTCGCGTGCTGTTTTCGAAGAAGATGTTGGCAATGGTAATGTCTCTTAGTGAAGGGACCTTTTTGATCGATCGGTTGATGACTTCCTTAAAATGATCGGCGGTTTCAAAAATGAGCGCAATATCTTCTTTTTTCAGATATTTTATTCCCAATAAATGGTTTACACTCAAATCGCCCATTATCTTGTTTTACAATTTTACTTGATCCATTTCGGATGGCTTGGCCGAATAAATATTATTGCATCTTCCCTTCCGATCATTTGCCCACCAAATAAACGATGTCTTTCCCGTCATTTTCTTCCCACATCACCTTTACTTTTTCGTTGTTGATGGCATCGACCTGCCTTCCCCTATAATTGGGTTGTATGGGCAAATGTCTGCTGAATCTTCTATCGATCAAAGTTAACAATTCTATTTCCGCGGGCCGTCCAAAAGATTGTATTGCCGTAAGGGCCGCCCTTATGCTCCTTCCCGTGTACAGTACATCATCTATCAAGACCACTTTTTTATCCTCAACCAGAAAATCTATTTTGGTCTGTGTTGCGGATAGGGTCTTATCACCCCTTCTGAAATCGTCGCGATAAAAAGTGATGTCCAGGAATCCCAGCGCGATATGTTTTACCTTGTAATCTTCCACTAAAATCTTTTTGAGGCGTTGGGCCACAAAGATGCCCCTTGGCTGTAAGCCGATCAATACGGTATCTTTAAAATCGAGATGTGATTCAAGGAGTTGACAGGCCAAACGATGCAGTATGATGTTTATTTCTTTTGAGGAAAGCAATACTTTTTGACCCATAGGTTCGAACATCAGTACGATAACAGCGCAAAAATAGGGAATTCCCCACTAAATTTTATGATGCATCGCATATATCACAAGAAAAAGCCCCGGCTAGAATGCCAGGGCCCATTATTCATAATCGCAAAATGCGATGATCGATCAAGAAAATTTATTTCTTTTTCGCTTTGGCTTCCATTTTGTCCTTGAGGGCCTGCAACTGCTCGTTGGCATCGCCCAAGGTAGGCTTGGCTTCATCAGCACTGGCCTTGGCTTTTTTAACGGCGGCCTTCACGATGCGTTCTTCCTCTTCCCTAAAGATAGCGGTATGGCTTGCGACCACCCTTTTGAAGTCTTTATTGAACTCAATGATCTTAAATTCGGCTTCTTCTCCTTTACCCAGTTTTTTGCCATCTTCCTTTTCCAAATGGCGCTGTGGAATAAAAGCGGTAATGTCCTCATTGAAATCTATCGTAGCTCCCTTATCCACTATTTCAGTGATCGCACCTTTGTGCACTGTACCTAAAGCGAATTCAGTTTCGTACTTGTCCCAAGGATTTTCTGTGGTTTGCTTATGTCCAAGACTCAATTTACGGCCTTCAACATCGAGCTCCAATACTTCCACTTCAAGTTTGTCACCTACGGTAACAAATTCAGAGGGATGTTTGATTTTCTTGGTCCAAGACAGATCTGAAATGTAGATGAGTCCATCGATACCTTCTTCAAGTTCTACAAACACTCCAAAATTGGTAAAGTTTCTAACAATTCCGGTATGTTTTGAACCAACAGGGTATTTGGAAGTGATATCGGTCCATGGATCTGGGCTCAATTGTTTAACACCCAAAGACATTTTACGATCTTCACGATCCAAGGTCAATACCACGGCCTCTATTTCATCGCCTACCTTCACAAAATCCTGGGCGGAACGAAGATGTGTAGACCATGACATTTCAGATACGTGGATCAGTCCTTCCACGCCTTCGGCCACTTCAATAAAAGCACCGTAATCGGCGATCACAACGACCTTGCCTTTCACTTTGTCACCAATTTTAATCTCATCGCTGAGCGCATCCCATGGATGTTTCTCCAGCTGTTTAAGGCCCAATTGGATACGGGATTTATTTTCATCGAAATCCAGGATGACCACATTGAGTTTTTGGTCAAGGTCAACCACTTCATTCGGATGGTTGATCCTGCTCCATGATAGATCGGTGATATGTATCAAACCGTCAACACCGCCCAAATCGATAAAGACACCGTAAGAAGTGATGTTTTTGACAACTCCTTCCAATACTTGCCCTTTCTCCAACTGGCTGATGATTTCTTTCTTCTGTTCTTCGATATCCGCCTCGATAAGGGCTTTATGCGATACGACAACGTTTTTGAATTCATGGTTGATCTTCACCACTTTGAATTCCATGGTTTTGTTCACATATTGATCATAATCGCGAATGGGTTTCACATCGATCTGTGAACCGGGTAAAAATGCCTCGATACCGAAAACATCAACGATCATTCCTCCTTTGGTTCTGCATTTTACAAAACCACTTACCACTTCTTCTTTGTCATGGGCCTTGTTCACCCTCTCCCAAGCCATAATGGTGCGGGCCTTTCTGTGGGACAATACCAGTTGTCCGCTTTTGTCTTCGCGGATATCGATAAGTACCTCTACCTTGTCACCGACCTTAAGACCGGGATTGTATCTGAATTCGTTCAGGGAAATTACGCCCTCCGATTTGGCATTGATGTCGATGATCGCCTCACGATCCGTAAGATAAACCACGGTTCCTTCAACAACTTCGGCATCTGCGGTATCTACAAAGTTTTCGGTCACCAAGGACTCGAATTCCTTTAATTTGGTGTCATCTACCTTTTCAATACCCTGTTCGTACTTTTCCCAATCGAAATTCTCTAAAAATTCCTTTGGACTTTGTACTGGGGCTTCTGCCTTTTTTTCTACTGGTGCCATTGTAGTTTCTTCTACCTGGGCGATTGCTTTTTCTTCAGCCATTTGCTGATTTAATTTGTATTCCGTGATGTCACAAGAGTCGAACAATGATCACGAAAGCTGTTATTTATATTTTTTTTTGTCCCTTTTCCTCTTGGTTCTTTGTCTAAAAAGGTGGGCAAAAATACAAATATATTATGGTATTACCAACCCATTTTTCGGGATACTGCAAGCCAAGCTCAAAATGGCTGGAAAGAATGGGAAAATGGCCAAAAACCTGATAAAAACGAAGCCCCTACCAAAAGTGTCCGCCATCGCTCTGCGTCTTGGGTTTTGAAAATGCAATGCCACCGGTCCATGGTCAAGACTAACCATTTTATTGGCAAAATCCACAAAAAAAGCGATTGGAAATTTGTAACTTGCAGTCTTTAATAATAACCAGTAATCAGAATAATTATGAGTGTTAAAGCAAAGTATCAAGGCGTATTGAACCTTGGAGAACAATTGGGCATCAAAGATGGTAACGTTACCGAGGAAGGTGGTATTCTAAAAGTGAAAGGGGAAGCCAAAACACCTTATGAAAAAGACCTTTTATGGGATAAAATCAAGGAATTGGGGGGGGCGAATCCTTCCGACATCAAGGCGAACATCACTGTTGCCGATAGTTCCGTATATCATAGACATGTAGTGAAGAGCGGGGAATCTTTGAGCAAGATCGCCAAACACTATTACGGTGACGCCATGAAATACAAGCAGATTTTTTCGGCAAATACCAATATCTTGAAGAATCCGGATATCATTCATCCCGATCAGGTTTTGGTGATACCCAATTTATAATGGAATAAGGTAAAGTATTTCGAAGGGGATGTGGCAACACATCCTTTTCTATTTCTGTTCCAATTTATCGATCACGCGTAACGCGTAGTTGTGGAGACGCTCGAACTGTTCCTTGAGGCCCATGTCGGTATTATCGAATTCGATGGCATCGGCAGCCTTCATCAGGGGAGAAAATTCGCGGTGTGAATCGATATGGTCACGTTCTTGAACGTTTTTCAAAACCGCTTCATAAGTCACCTTTTCCCCTTTTTCCAGAAGTTCTTTATAGCGCCTAGCGGCCCTTGCCTCGGGTGAGGCGGTCATGAAGACTTTAAGCTCTGCATCCGGAAATACGACAGTTCCAATATCACGACCATCCATCACAATGCCTTTTTTTTCTCCCATTCGCCTTTGCATTTCCACCAACTTAAACCGCACTTGTTCCAACTCTGCGATCTTGCTAACATATCTGGAAACTTCAAGCTTTCGGATTTCCAGCTCCACATTTTCACCGTTCAGATACATTTCTGAATATCCCAGTGTTTTGTTGAAGACAAAGTTTAATTGGATTTTGGGCAACAAGCGCACCAAGGCTTCAAAATTTCTTTTGTCTTGCCCGACAAATCCGTTTCGCATGGCAAAGAGGGTAACCGCCCTATACATGGCCCCTGTATCGACGTAGACATACCCCAACGATTTCGCCAATTGCTTGGCAATGGTACTTTTTCCGGTCGACGAATAACCGTCAATGGCAATGGTGATTTTTCGCATTGGCCAAAAATAGGCAGAATTCCAAAGTGGGGCTTAGGAAATCATGGATAATCTGGAAACATTTTAAAATTCAATGGTATTGATCATAACACTTTGGCATGTTTTACCTTTTCTTCGGTAATGGCCAATTCAATTACCTCGTGCATGTCGGTGACATAGTGAAAGGTGAGGCCGTTCAGGTATTCCTGTTTGATCTCCTTGATGTCCTTTTCATTGTCTTTACAAAGAATTATATCCTTTATCCTGGCCCTTTTTGCCGCAAGAATTTTTTCTTTGATGCCGCCCACTGGAAGCACCTTGCCCCTAAGAGTTATTTCCCCGGTCATGGCCAAGCTTTTCTTGACCCTGCGCTGGGTGAACAGGGATACCAGGGAAGTGAGCATGGTAATACCCGCGCTCGGACCATCTTTGGGAGTGGCGCCTTCAGGTACGTGGATATGCACATTGTATTTTGAAAACACCTCTGGATCAATACCAAACCGATCGGCATTTGCCTTGATGTATTCCATGGCGATGGTGGCCGATTCTTTCATGACCTTTCCAAGATTACCCGTTATGTTCAGGTCACCCTTACCTTTTGATACGATCGATTCGATAAAAAGAATATCACCGCCCACACTGGTCCATGCCAAACCCGTGACCACTCCTGCCACATCGTTATTTTCATACTTGTCACGTTCCATTCGTGGTGGGCCCAACACTTTTTCAATGTCATCATTGCTTACCTTAACTTCGTATGCCTCCTCAATGGCAATTGATTTGGCGGCATAGCGCACCATTTTGGCAATTTGTTTTTCCAAGGCGCGTACTCCAGATTCCCTGGTATAGCCCTCAACGATCTTTTCCATCTGTTTCTTGCCGATTTTGAGGTGTTTTGGCAAAAGTCCATGTTCCTTAAGTTGCTTTGGCAAAAGATGCCTCTTGGCAATTTCTACCTTTTCTTCAATGGTATAGCCGGTAACATTAATAATCTCCATGCGATCTAACAATGCGGGCTGGATGTTGGATAGATTATTGGCCGTGGCAATGAACATGACTTTGGACAGGTCGAAACCAAGTTCCAGAAAATTATCATGGAAATCATTGTTTTGCTCTGGATCGAGCACTTCGAGCATGGCCGAAGACGGATCGCCTTGATTGCTATTTGAAAGCTTGTCGATTTCGTCCAAGATAAAAACTGGGTTGGAGGTCCCTGCCTTCTTGAGGCTTTGGATAATTCTACCCGGCATGGCACCGATATAAGTTTTCCTATGGCCCCGAATCTCCGCTTCATCGCGAAGTCCGCCCAAGGACATGCGAACATATTCCCTTCCCAAGGCCTCTGCCACCGATTTGCCCAAAGAGGTCTTACCGACCCCGGGAGGACCGTAAAGGCATAAGATTGGGGATTTCATATCGTTGCGCAGCTTTAGAACGGCAAGGTATTCGATGATTCTTCGTTTCACGTCCTCCAAACCATAATGATCACGGTCCAGTATTTTCTCTGCCCGTTTCAAATCAAACTTGTCCTTTGAATATTCGTTCCATGGCAAATCAAGCACCAAATCCAGATAATTTCTTTGGATGGAATATTCGGCCACTTGTGGGTTCATGCGTTGCATTTTGGCCAATTCTTTTTCAAAATATTCGGCGACACTCTTATTCCATTTCTTCTTTTTGGCCCGGATGCGCATCTCCTGAATTTCCTCATCGTATGATACACCGCCCAATTCCTCTTGGATGGTCTTCATTTGTTGGTGCAGGAAATACTCGCGTTGCTGTTGATCCATATCGGTTCTGACCTTCGAGTGGATCACATTTTTCAACTCCAATTTCTGGAGCTCCATATCCATGTACTTCAGAGTAGCCAATGCCCTGTCTTTCAAGCTATTGATTTCCAATAGATCCTGTTTCTCCTCTACGCTCAAGTTGAGATTGGAGGATACGAAATTGATCAAAAAAGAATTGCTCTGGATGTTCTGTATCGCAAAAGAGGCTTCGCTAGGAATATTGGGATTGATCTTGATGATTTTCAATGCCAGTTCCTTGATGTTATCTATGATGGCCAAAAACTCTTTGTCGCCCTCTTTGGGTCGCTTTTCCTTGGTTTCCCGAATTGTTGCCGTTAGATAGGGCTTTTTGGTAAGGACCTCCGCAATCTCGAACCTTTTCTTGCCTTGAATGATAACGGTCGTATTGCCATCCGGCATTTGCAACACACGCAGAATTTTGGCGACTGTGCCCAAGGTATTGATATCCTTTATATCGGGGTTTTCGGTGGTCTCGTCTTTTTGGGAAACCACGCCGATCACCTTGCTGCCATTGTTGGCATCTTTGATTAAGTTGATCGACTTGTCCCTTCCCGCGGTGATCGGAATCACTACCCCGGGAAACAAGACCGTGTTGCGCAGGGGAAGAATGGGCAAAGTTTCGGGCAGCGTTTCGCTGTTCATTTGCTCTTCGTCCTCCGCGGTCAATAAAGGAATCAGTTCTGCATCCTCATCAAAGGTATGCAACGACATATTGTCAAAATTGGAAAATTTGGATGCTCCCATAGTACTTTTTCGGTCATTCTGTCATTTCAGTAACAGAAATCAAATTTGTAAAATTAGTTGTTCACTGCCGCATGGCCCGTAGATCTTCGTTCTACAAGCACTTTCAGGACTCTGTTCAACCCTATTGGACAATTGTTGTGCCATACCGACATCAAAACAAAAAACCCCTTCGGATTTTGGTGCCGAAAGGGTTAAAAATATTGGTTTGATGATCTTAATCACCTTGGTCAATTTCCATATTTGGTAGGTTTATTCTGAAAATGTAATGGGTTTATTAAAATCAAATTATTTTAGTTGGCCAAAATTACGGTTTTAACGATCTTCCCCGGAGCGCCTGTGAAAATGAAATAATATTGGCCGCTCGATAGTCCGGTCAAGTCAATTTCCTCCTCGGCCCTATGGTCCCCTGCGAACTTTTTCGTCAGCACACTTTGTTGCACCGAATTGAAGACATTGAGCTCCACAGGGGCGCCCATATAATTGCCCATGTTGATTTGAACGACTCCTGGGGTTGGATTGGGAAACACATCGATGTCCGTAAGGACTTCAATATTTGAATTGAACGCATTCGAGCCGTTGTCGCCAGCCAACTTAGCGGTCAGGCCGCTGCCCACCGTGAGGTTGATCGTGGTCTGGCAGCCCTGGGCGGAGGTCAGCACGTACGCCCCGCTATGGGCGGCAGTCGCGCTGCTGATACCGTAGTTGTCGCCCCTGACCGTGCCGTTGGGCAGGGTCACCGTGACACCGATACCATTGGGCAGCATGCTGAGCATCACCGAGGTGCCCACCGCCACGTTCACGTTGTTCTGACCGGAGAGCCAAACCCCGTTCAAACGGTACTCGGGGATGATGCTCCCCGGAGGGCAACTGCCCGTGGGGGCGGCGTTCACGGTCAGGTCAAGGGTGGCCGTGCAGCCGGCGGCGGTCGTGAAGGTGTAGCGGCCCGCTTGGGAGGCCGTGGCGGCGCCCAGGTCGAGCGCGCCTGCGACCGTGGTACCGTCGGGGCGCCTGATCTCATAGGTGCCGCCCTGGACCGTGGAGAGCACCACCGATTGACCGGCGGTCACCGTGAGGGCGCCCGAACCGCTGGCGGAGGTCCCGTCGACCGTGTAGCGGGGCACAAGGCTGCCCGCGGGGCAGCTCACGACGCTGCCCACCGTGAGGTTGATCGTGGTCTGGCAGCCCTGGGCGGAGGTCAGCACGTACGCCCCGCTATGGGCGGCAGTCGCGCTGCTGATACCGTAGTTGTCGCCCCTGACCGTGCCGTTGGGCAGGGTCACCGTGACACCGATACCATTGGGCAGCATGCTGAGCATCACCGAGGTGCCCACCGCTACCGTAAGATCGTTCTGGCCCGAGAGCCAAACCCCGTTCAAACGGTACTCGGGGATGATGCTCCCCGGAGGGCAACTGCCCGTGGGGGCGGCGTTCACGGTCAGGTCAAGGGTGGCCGTGCAGCCGGCGGCGGTCGTGAAGGTGTAGCGGCCCGCTTGGGAGGCCGTGGCGGCGCCCAGGTCGAGCGCGCCTGCGACCGTGGTACCGTCGGGGCGCCTGATCTCATAGGTGCCGCCCTGGACCGTGGAGAGCACCACCGATTGACCGGCGGTCACCGTGAGGGCGCCCGAACCGCTGGCGGAGGTCCCGTCGACCGTGTAGCGGGGCACAAGGCTGCCCGCGGGGCATCCGCCCGTGGGGGCGGCGTTCACGGTCAGGTCAAGGGTGGCCGTGCAGCCGGCGGCGGTCGTGAAGGTGTAGCGGCCCGCTTGGGAGGCCGTGGCGGCGCCCAGGTCGAGCGCGCCTGCGACCGTGGTACCGTCGGGGCGCCTGATCTCATAGGTGCCGCCCTGGACCGTGGAGAGCACCACCGATTGACCGGCGGTCACCGTGAGGGCGCCCGAACCGCTGGCGGAGGTCCCGTCGACCGTGTAGCGGGGCACAAGGCTGCCCGCGGGGCAGCTCACGACGCTGCCCACCGTGAGGTTGATCGTCGTCTGGCAGCCCTGGGCGGAGGTCAGCACGTACGCCCCGCTATGGGCGGCAGTCGCGCTGCTGATACCGTAGTTGTCGCCCCTGACCGTGCCGTTGGGCAGGGTCACCGTGACACCGATACCATTGGGCAGCATGCTGAGCATCACCGAGGTGCCCACCGCTACCGTAAGATCGTTCTGGCCCGAGAGCCAAACCCCGTTCAAACGGTACTCGGGGATGATGCTCCCCGGAGGGCAACTGCCCGTGGGGGCGGCGTTCACGGTCAGGTCAAGGGTGGCCGTGCAGCCGGCGGCGGTCGTGAAGGTGTAGCGGCCCGCTTGGGAGGCCGTGGCGGCGCCCAGGTCGAGCGCGCCTGCGACCGTGGTACCGTCGGGGCGCCTGATCTCATAGGTGCCGCCCTGGACCGTGGAGAGCACCACCGATTGACCGGCGGTCACCGTGAGGGCGCCCGAACCGCTGGCGGAGGTCCCGTCGACCGTGTAGCGGGGCACAAGGCTGCCCGCGGGGCATCCGCCCGTGGGGGCGGCGTTCACGGTCAGGTCAAGGGTGGCCGTGCAGCCGGCGGCGGTCGTGAAGGTGTAGCGGCCCGCTTGGGAGGCCGTGGCGGCGCCCAGGTCGAGCGCGCCTGCGACCGTGGTACCGTCGGGGCGCCTGATCTCATAGGTGCCGCCCTGGACCGTGGAGAGCACCACCGATTGACCGGCGGTCACCGTGAGGGCGCCCGAACCGCTGGCGGAGGTCCCGTCGACCGTGTAGCGGGGCACAAGGCTGCCCGCGGGGCAGCTCACGACGCTGCCCACCGTGAGGTTGATCGTCGTCTGGCAGCCCTGGACGGAAGTCACCACGTACGCCCCGCTCTGGGAGGTGGTCGCACTGCCTGATGCCATAGTTGTCCCCCACGAGCCTTCCGTCCGGAAGCCTTATCGACTGAACAGCGATCGTGTTGGGCAACATGCTGAGCATCACAGAGGTGCCCACCGCTACCGTAAGATCGTTCTGGCCCGAGAGCCAAACCCCGTTCAAACGGTACTCCGGGATGATGCTTCCCGGAGGGCAGTTATTGTTAGGCGTCCCAACTTGAACATTAATAACTATTGAACAACCCTCTGTGGAGGTAAGGATATAAGCACCTCCTTGTGAGCTGGCGACATTGCTTATAAGATAATCACCGGAAACATTTTTTATGGTTCCTCCGCTGGGAAGCGTGACATCGAAGTTCAAAGCACTTCCATTGCGACCTTCATTAGGTAAAATGCTTAATCTAACATTATCCCCTTCCTTTACGGATATTGTAGCATCCTGACCGGGGTTTCCGCTCTGATAGGGATTCGAATTCACTCTCCATTCCGGAGCAATGACCAAATCGCCGGAATCGCAACCTGATGTCACGTTCAGGTTTACCACCGTGGCACAACCGTTGGCAGTGGTCAAAACGAATTGGCCCATATTGCCGGAATCAACAAGGCCGTTATTCCTGGCCAGATTGCCCGGAATACTGGCAAGCTGGGTATCCACTTGGTAACCGTTGGCTTGAGTGAAGTTCGTTGCTGAAATAAACGTAGGTGCCTGATAATTTTTCTCTGAGGTTGTTATATAATAGGTGCCAGTGGTGATTGCCCTTAAAAAGACTTGTTGTCCCTCTGGAACATTTATATTCTTACCCTGGATCCACGGGCCATTGCCAATCTTATATTCGGCAATAATGGAGCTGGGCTGACAAATCGCAACGGTCGGAAGACCGATGCCTTGTTCAAAAAAGGCTTTTATTTCTCCTGCTCCAAGAGCCTTATTGAAAACCCTGAGCTCATCTATTCGCCCATTAATTTCATCGGTAACCCCGCTTTGGTTATAATTTTGGCCCGTGAGAAAGGTTCCTGTTGGGTTTCTGTACTCGTAAAAACCTGAAGATGTAAAGGATGTGTCATTAATATCGCCGGGGTCATTGGGGTTGAGCAAGATATTTCCCGTGGTATTCTGGGTACAGACTTCCACCCCGTTTGCAAAAAGGCGAGCGGTAGTGCCATCATAAGTTGCAGCGATGTGCACCCATTGGTTTTTAGGTGAATATCCCGAATAACAATTTACCGATCCTCCAGTGGATGTTGGGAACTCCCATTTGTATAAGCTGTTATGAAAACCGAAGAAAAGTGAAGGATAATCATGGCTTAGAATGCCGACGTTGTACGCAATATCGTTCCGGTTGATCCAAGCCATTACAGTAACCGAATTGTTGATGTCATTAAAAGAGCTGTCATAAGGCACATCGATGATGGTATTGCTCCTGAACTCATAACCGTCCATTTCAACAGCACCTCCAAAAAGGCCCCCATTGGGTCGCCAGTTGTTGTTGCTCGGAGTTTTGGTGGTGGCATTATTGGTGACATTGTAAATGGTCGCATTGTTGCCATTGCCAGAGCGATCCATGGCCATAGATCCTGAATTTTCATCAAATGGCAGATGTAAAACAAGGTTTGGATTCTCGGCAATTGATACCCCATTGCCAATCTTGATGCTTTCCGCAACACTGGGAACCCCATTACCATCCAACGCAAATAGCATATAATATCCCGGTGGCAATAAGTTTCTGTCAGGAATGGAAACTACATAGTTTCCCCCACTGCCCGTAAAGCTTACCGGAATTCTACGTTGTTCGTTATTGGTACTATGGGTAACCGCGGAGAAACGAATCAAACTGAAATTACTGATATTGGCACTGCCATTTACCGTAATAGTGGAATTGTAATTCGCCGTCTCAGGCGCGCTGATGGTTGGTCTTGAGGCCAATCCGCCCGAAGCATTGAAAAGATATGGAGGGCTATAAATTTCGGCATCCATATGGTTGTTGCAATTGCCTCCATAGGTACCGTCACATAAACCCCCGCCACCTACAAAAACGCGGCCA
The DNA here is from genome assembly GCA_963710535.1 of uncultured Flavobacteriaceae bacterium. Lineage (GTDB taxonomy): Bacteria > Bacteroidota > Bacteroidia > Flavobacteriales > Flavobacteriaceae > Pelagihabitans. Next base: position 294,101 of record CAVQAW010000007.1, on the reverse strand, counting down.
TCCAGCAAAAGAATGGCAACACTATGATAGGTTCTTGGTGTGGCCATCCCGGCAACTGTCCTCCATGTATTGGTTGATGGATTGTACAATTCCGCGGATAGCCTAGATCCCGTGTCGGTAAAGACTTCTGCATGATCTAACCCTCCGGTCACCAATACCTGGCCATTTGGCAATACCGTACTATTATGCATCGTTCTGGAAAAAGCAAGATTATTGACAGTTCGGGTTACAACAGGGGTATTGGAATTGATGTCAATGACAAAAGAGGTTTCTTTCGCTGGCGTATTGCTATCATAGGACCTGGATCCTCCCACTTTCAATATTTTACCAATATCGAACATCACTGTGGTTCCCTTCATTGAATAGGTATCGTTGCCCCTTTGTCCCGCATCGGTCCAAGATCCACCATTGGCAACATCAATCCAGTGCATTCGTTCCCCAGGACCGGCATGGAAAATTTTGCCGTTGGGTGCTGCCCAAAGCCAAGCATGGTTATCGATTCTATAATAACCCCTGGCTTCCTGCGATAGATCGTTGCTATTCCATAAAAGTTCATTTTGAATTTGTGGCATTGATATCCAGCCGGTCTCCGGGGTCCATCGCTCCGCATCCTTATTGCCGTTTACGGTAGTACTTTCACTCCATGAGCCCCCTAGCGTGAATACGGAACCATCGCTCAAGGTAACATTGCCCTGATAGCCCCTTCTGATGTTCATGTCGGAAGCCACACTCCATAGGCCAGTTTTTGGGTCATAAATACTGGTGCGCTCACTACTGGTTCCACCAGCTGCGAGAATGCGGCCGTCAGGTAGATTGTTGATGCCTGGACAGAACATGTCATGATCTGTATTTGATGTGGTCTCTCCCAATGCACGACCATTCGCACCAAGAAAAGGATCGAATATCTCAGTATAGGTCATCCCGTCTCCCATTTCCACGAAAGTGTTCCTGAATTGCGATGACCATGTGATCAATCGCCCGTCAGGAAGGTTGGCCGCGGCGACCGGAACGATCCCAAAGGGAATTGGTGCACTCCATTGCCCATTTTGCGCCGGATTTTGCGCAGTAGTTAGGAAAGCCATCAACGTCAACAATATAGACGTCATCAATACTTTTAACGAGGGGTAAAATTTTCCCATAAACAAATTAATTTTAGAAATTTTAGGGGGAGTGCATCATTCGAAATCAAAAATATATCTAAACCCAGTGAATTTGCTGAAATCAACCCATTAATCGATTATATGGTGAAATTATCGATAAAGCGCCTCCACATTTTTTTTCGGGATATAAGTGTAACATTACATAACTTCCCTCATCTATTAGTTAAACCATTCACTTTTTGAGCCACAAAAGAGAACATATTGATACATTGTTGCAAAGGTGTATTGAGGGGAAGCAAAGTGCCCAGCTGGAGGTTTACAACCGCTATTATAAGGCCATGTTCAATACAGCGCTTAGAATTGTAAAAGACGGTGCGGAAGCCGAAGACGTGATGCAGGAAGCGTTTTTGAGCGCCTTTACCAAACTGCAGACTTTTAAGGGGGAAGTGACCTTTGGTTCCTGGCTAAAGCGGATCGTGGTGAACAACAGTATTTACCATTACAGAAAGCAACAGAAAAAAAATGAGGTCGCCCTAGAGGATATCATGTACAAGGTCGAAGACAACGATGGAATTGATTCGGATCATGTGTTCACGGAACTGAAGGCTCAACAAGTGATGGAAACCATGAAACGATTAAAAGACAATTACAGAATTGCTTTGACCTTACATTTAATCGAAGGCTACGATTATGAGGAAATCAGCAGCATCATGAACATCAGCTACGCCAATTGCAGGACAACCATCTCAAGGGCAAAGGAAAGCTTGAGAAAACAATTAATACATGCTTGAAATGGAAAATTTAGAAAATTGGTTCAAAAAAATAGAGGGAACTTTTGACACCGAGGAACCCCAAAAAGGGCATCAAGCCAGGTTCCTGGATAGATTGAATGCCTCAAAAGGCACGACCGGCCTTTACAGGAAAAATAAATCCTGGTGGAGACCGCTCTCCATAGCCGCTTCCGTACTTGTTTTGATGACCCTGGGTCTGGCTGTTTTTATGTCTCGGCCTACCCTGGACGAACAGGTAGCAGAAATCTCGCCTGAAGTGTCGAAAAGCCAAATTTACTTTGCGGGATTGATAGAAGAACAGGTGAACCAATTGAAGCGCGAAAGCACACCTGCAACCAAAAAAATGATCGACGATACCTTGTTACAGCTCAAGAAATTGGAACGCAACTACGGCCAACTCGAAAAAGATCTTTTGAACGGTGGAAACAGCAAATTGATTTTGAGTGCCATGATCACCAATTTCCAAACCAGGATAGATCTTTTACAAGACGTTCTCGATCAGGTAGAAACCATTAATAACATTAAAAATAACAAAGATGAAAACATTGCTATATAAACATACGATAGCCTTATTGATGGTTTTCCCCATGCTATTGTCAGCCAAGGATGAAAATCCAAGGGGCCGTCATACCAAGGAAAAAACGATCAAAAAAGAATTTACCGTGAATGCGGATGCCCTTCTAAAAGTCAGCAACAGCTATGGTAACCTTAATATTACCAGTTGGAACGAAAATAGAATTTTGATAGAAGTCCATATCAAGACCAATGGCAACAATGAGGAAAAAGTACAGAAAAAACTGGATGAAATTACGGTGGAGTTCGAAAGCAGCAGCAGTATGGTCTCCGCAAAAACCATCTTTGATAAGAACAAAAGCAGTTGGGGCTGGAACTGGGGCAATAACAACAATGTGAACATGCAGATCAATTATACCATAAAATTACCCGTCAAAAATAACGTGCAACTGAACAACGACTATGGTAACATCCTATTGGATCGAATCGATGGCCATGCCAAGATCAACTGTGATTATGGAAAGCTCGAGATCGGTGAACTTCATGGGCGCAACAACGAACTCAACTTCGATTACACCTCCAATTCAAGTATCGGATACATCAACAGCGGGAACATCAAGGCCGATTACTCCGGTTTCACGGTACAGAAAGCAGGTAATCTAACTATAAACGCCGATTATACCAACGCCACGGTACTCAAGATGGAAAACCTGGAATATTCGAGCGACTATGGAAATATTGAGATTATGGAAGCATGGAACATCACTGGTAATGGCGATTATATCGGCGTGAAACTTGGGACCATCCATGGCAGGGTACAAATCGGTGCGGATTATGGTTCTCTTACCATCAGGGAAATGGCCGCAGATGCCGGAAACGTCAGTATCAACTCCAATTATACCGGCATCAAGATCGGTTACCATCCCGATTACCATTTCGATTTTGAAATTACGACCAGCTATGCGGGCTTGAGCGGTAAAGAGGATCTGGAAATTGCGATCAGCAAGGAAAAGTCGAACGAAAATTATTATAAAGGTTTTTATGGATCGGCCAACAGTGGTAAAACAATCAACATAAACAGTGACTACGGCGGCATCAAACTGATCAAAAACTAATGTTCAATTCATTCAATTTAATCATAAACTCAAAATCAAATGAAAAAATTATTCTCCTTAAGTCTGGTAGTACTATTATCGGCCTCCTGCACAGCCCAGTGGGGCAAAAGGATCAAAGGCAACGGCAATACGGTCAGCATAGAGCGTAATGTTGGCGATTACGATGCCATTGCGGTCTCAGGCTGGTTCGATGTTGATCTTGTCGATGGGAAAGAAGGCGAACTCACCTTAAGAGGAGAGGAAAACCTCTTGGAATACATCAAAACCGAAGTGAAAAACGGCAAATTGACCATTAAGGTCGAGGACAACCGAAATTTACAACCTTCCAATTGGAATGACGGCATAAAGATTACCGTTCCTGTGGATCGAATAGATGCGGTCACCTTATCGGGGTCGGGCGATATCGTTGGAAAGAAAACGATCAAAGCCTCAAATTTTTCATCCACCATGTCAGGGTCAGGTGATATTACCCTGGAGGTTGAAGCCCAAAATATGACGGCCACCATGTCGGGTTCGGGAGATATGAACCTTAGTGGAAAAGCGGTTGACTTTAACGTAACCGTCTCCGGATCGGGAGATATAAGAGCCTTCGATTTGGAAGCCGACAATGTTGAAGCCACAGTTTCCGGATCTGCCGATATCAAAGTAACCGCAAGAGAAAATCTCAAGGCCAGGGTATCGGGTTCCGGAGATATCACCTACCGAGGGAATCCAGCAAAAGTAGATACCAAAACATCAGGTTCTGGAGACATCTCAAAAGGTTGATTTGAGCACTTTGCAAGAAAACCGATCAAAAAACGAATCGAAGATCAGGCCCCTATTTCCATGGGGCCTTTTTTATTGACCCGAAGCAATAACAGCATTCCTATTAAAAAAAATAATCCCAGAAATATGGTCGCAAGGCGCATGCTGCCCGTTCGCTGGGCAATGAATCCATAAATAAATGTCCCGATCACAATGCCTATTTTCTCGGAAACATCATAAAAACTGAAAAATGATGTGGTGTCAATGGTTTCAGGAATGAATTTCGAATAGGTTGATCTTGACAACGCCTGTATGCCTCCCATCACCATGCCCACTAAGCCTGCGGCAATATAAAATTCAGTCGGGGTATAAACAAAATAGGCATAAATACAAATCAATAGCCAGCAAAGATTCACCACAACAAGTGTTCTTATATTTCCAAAGGCCCTAGACGCCCGGGCAGTGAGGATCGCACCGATGATCGCGACCAATTGAATGACCATAATACTGACAATCAGGCCGGTGGTGCGTTCCAAATCGGAACCCCAAAGTATTTCTTGCTCCCCAAAATAGGCAGCGATGAGCATCACCGTTTGTACTGCCATACTATAGACGAAGAATGCCATCAAATATCGCTTCAGTCTGGTTTGATGACCCAACTGCAGCCATACAGATTTCAATTCCTTGAACCCGTTTAGGATGATATTGGTTCTTTTGCCTGTTTTTCTAAATCCTTTCGGGAGATGGAAGAAGCTGTACTGTGCAAAAATGATCCACCAGAAACCAACGGAAACGAAGGAGTACTTCATGGCCTTCAGTTCAGCGGCCTCCCCAGGATCTGAAACTATTCCGAAGATATCCGGTTTCATGACCATGGCCAAATTCACGATCAAAAGAATGACGCTGCCAATATATCCAAGGGAAAAGCCTTTGGCACTGATGCGGTCCTGTTGTTCCGGAAAAGCAATGTCGGGCAAATAGGAATTATTGAAGGCGAAGCTGACCCAAAACCCGACCAGCCCGAAGAAGTAGCACCCCAGGCTCAAATAAATATGTTCCAACGAAAACCAATACAGCCCGATACACGACAAGCCACCGAGGTAGCAGAAAAATTTCATGAATACCTTTTTGTTGCCCAGATAATCTGCAATGCCCGATAATAGCGGCGTGATGAAAGCGATGAACAAAAAGGCGGCAGAAGTGATATAACTGATCAAGGGTGCCCTGGCTATCTCGCCCCCAAAAACCATGACTTTTTCCACGCCCGCCACCCGAAAGAGGGCCCCATAAAATATAGGAAAGATGGCTGAGGAAATGACCAGGCTGTAAACGGAGTTCGCCCAATCGTAAAATGCCCAGGCATTCAACAGTTTTTTACTCCCTTTAATGGCAGACCGGTTGTTCATAGATATGATAAAAGCCGTTTTTAACGGCTTTTTTTATGCATTGGTTCTCCAGGGAATCACTGAAATTTGGTGACGCCAAACTTCTTGGCTTCCGCTTTCGCATCTGGTGCCCAAGCGGTCAGGTTGGCGATTCGCGTCTCATTTGACGGATGCGTACTCAGAAACTCCGGAGGGGCTTCCCCTCCCCTGGCCTGCATTCTTTTCCAAAGTTCGGCGGCCTCTGCGGGATCGTAGCCCGCGATCGCCATAATCTGTAATCCTATTCGGTCGGCTTCTGTCTCGTGGCTTCTGCTAAAGGGCAACATGAGTCCAACGGTAGAACCGACTCCATAAGCCTGATTGAAAGTATTGCGGGTTTGATCGTCCTTGATCGCAATATTACCCGCGACCGCACCTAGCTGTTGCAGCGTACCCGCACTCATCCGCTGGGCACCATGATCGGCCAGGGCATGGGCAACTTCATGGCCCATGACCACTGCAACGCCGGTTTCGGTTTGGGTGATGGGCAATATTCCGGTATAAAACACGATTTTGCCACCCGGCATGCACCAAGCGTTCACGGTTTCATCGTTGACCAAGTGATATTCCCATTTATAATCTTTCAAATAACCGGGATACCCATTTGCCGTTAGCCATCTTTCGGCCGCAGACGAAATACGTTGCCCCACCTTCGTGATCATCTGGGCATCGCTCGTGCCCGTTACCACCTTATTTTCTGTTAAAAATTGGTCATATTGTGCAAATGCCATGGGGAAAATCTGGCTATTTGGATAGAAATTAAGTACTTTTTTACCGGTGAACGGATTTGTTTTGCAAGCCGAAACCGCCATAAAAAGTGCAAGGGCCAAAAATGCTTTTCTCATCTGATTGAATACATTAATAGTTGAAATTACAAAATAATCTATTTTCCGGTAATATGGAGTTGGGTAAATTCCTTACTCACCTGAATGATATTATTGCCGTTCAGTTTGATATCATCCAGATTCACTTTCACATTATCGACGTGCACCGATTTGATTTTAAAAGGAAGTCCGTGAAGCTTTATTTTAAAGCGCTCATAGCTCGTTACAAAGGTACCGTCTTTAAACTGTTGAATGATCAATTCCTTTTCCTTGCCCAATAACTTAAAGTTCCTCAAGCTGAATTTGCCGCTTTGATAATCGTATCCATCTTGTGCATCTTCGTATACGGTGGAATTTTCCGCCCCGAGCATATAATAAACATCCAGTACCAACTCCACTACTTTAATTTCCCCGACATATTGCTGAATGGGATATTTCGGGATAATGGCCCCTTCTTTCATGAACAGGGGGATTTTGTCCAAATCAGCTGGCACCCATCTTTCCTTGCCCCCCTCGACCATTTCTCCCGTCCAATAATTATACCATTTTCCACGGGGAATATACATTCTGCGTCCCTGGGCATTGGGCTCCTGAATGGGGCAAACCAAAATTTGTTGGCCAAAGATAAACTCGTCTGTCCTAAAATGGGTTTGGGTGTCTGCCTGGTCGTAATATACGATGGATTGCAGCATCGGGGTACCATATTTGGTATATCTCCAGAACATGGTATAGAGATAGGGCAGCAATTGGTAGCGCAGTTCGATGAACTTTCTTACGATATCGGTGATCTCGGTACCAAAGGACCAAGGCTCTTGATCTCCGTGGTCTCCGCTTGAATGTACCCTGCAGAAAGGATGGAATACTCCCAATTGTATCCAACGGGCAAAAAGTTCCCCATTCGGCTGTTCGGCAAAGCCACCGATATCCGATCCTACAAAGGAATAACCACTGACACACATGCGCTGCGCCTGTACATTGGCGATCCATAGATGCTCCCATGTAGCCACATTGTCGCCTGTCCAAGTAGACGAATAGCGTTGGGTGCCCGCATAGGCGGCCCTTGTGATCACAAAAGGTCTTTTCGGATAAACATATTTCTTCACCCCTTCATAGGTCGCCCTGACCATCTGCATGCCGTAAACATTGTGGGCTTTCCTATGGGTACAGGGATGTCCGTCGTATTTGTGCCTTGTGTCTAAAGGGGCCGTTTTGGAAGGCACCTCCATCACAGCTGGTTCGTTCATGTCGTTCCAGACGGCATGAACCCCCAATTCGGCCATGAACTCTTTATAAAGACCGGCCCACCATTCCCTCACCTTCGGATTGGTGAAATCGGGAAAATGGCATTCCCCTGGCCAAACCTTCCCGTGCATATAAGGGCCATCTCCGCGTTTACAGAAATAGTCGTTCTCCATGGCCTCTTGGTACACCCAGTAATCCTTATCTATTTTGATACCCGGATCGATCATGACCACTGTTTTGAAGCCATCCTTGCTCAGTTCGGCAATCATTCTTTTTGGATCTGGGAAGAGGGTCTTGTCCCAGGTAAAACAGCGAAATCCATCCATATAATCAATATCCAAATAGATGCCATCGCAAGGAATCTTTAGATCTCTGAAAGTGCTCGCAACTTCTTTGACCCTACTTTCCGGAAAATAGCTCCACTTGGATTGATGGTACCCTAAAGCCCACATCGGCGGTAGTTCTGGGGTTCCTGTAAGATCGGTATACGCTTGTACCACTTTCGACATTTCAGGCCCGTAAAAAAAATAATAGTTCATTTCACCGCCATCCGCCCAAAAACTGGTAGTCGTTCTTTTTTCATGGGCAAAATCGAAATGGGTCTTAAAACTGTTGTCGAAGAAAATTCCATAGGCCTTCTCGTGATGGAGGCCCACATAAAAAGGGATGGCCTTGTAAAGTGGGTCTTGGTCCTTTCCATAGGCATATTGGTCCGTGACCCAATTGAAGACCCGTTTGCCTTTTAAATTGCTGTGGGTTGCCTTATCGCCCATCCCGTAATAACTTTCGGTCGTCTGGGTAATCTTGCTCATTTTTACGGTATTGCCACCGTACTCATAGTTTTCTTCCCAATGAAACCCCAGTTCGTCTTCATTGATGATCCTGCCTTCCAGATCTGAAATCTGTATTCGCAAGGTTTTCTTGTCGACAAGAATTTTAACCTTGGCCGTTTCTATTAGATATTCAGTGACCGTCTCTTCTACCGTAAGGGTATTATAGCCTCTTTTGGCATTTTCACTGATCGCATAGGAAAAATCGGGTTGAAAAATATAATCGGTGGCGTATCGAAAACGGATGGTCCTGTCCTGTATGACCGTGATTTCCAAGACCACACCATTTTCTGTCGTAAAATATAATTTATCGGTGTCTCTTTTATATTCGGCGATCTGGTTGGGGTACAAATTCCCCTTGTATTCCAATTCTGTATTGGTAATCATAAACGCGTTTTTTTATAAGGACCACAAAAAAAAGACTTTAGCACCTAATTACGAAAAGATTTTAGTAAGATTTGATAACTATAACGATTTCACCGTTGAGAACTACTTAAATATTACCATGCTCAGCGGCGGAATGGTCATTTCGATAGATTGGGGGTGGCCATGCCATGCGGTCTTTCCAATTTTGGAGATTTCGGCAGCCATCCCCGAGCCTCCATATTTTTTGTCATCGCTGTTGAATAGCACCTTTGGTTGGCCCGACTTCTTTGGGATGCCAATGCGATACTTTTCCCTAGGCACCGGGGTAAGGTTGCAAGCCACGTATATATCGTTCTTTTTATCGTGCCCTTTGCGCATGTAAGTGAGCACACAGTTTTCATGATCGCTATAGTCTATCCATTGAAAACCGTCCTGACTGAATTGCTTTTCAAAAAGGGCTTTTTCCGACCGGTAGATTTGGTTCAGGTCTTTGACCGTTTCCTGTATTCCGGCATGCACGCCATATTGCGTCAAATGCCAATCAAGACTTTGTTGGAAGTTCCATTCCGAGGTTTGTCCGAATTCCCCGCCCATAAAGATCAACTTGGTTCCTGGATGGGTGAACATGTAACCAAATAACAATCTGAGATTTGCAAATTGCTGCCATTCGTCCCCTGGCATCCTGTAGACCAAGGATTGCTTTCCATATACCACCTCATCGTGTGAGAATGGCAACATGAAATTCTCGGTAAAGGCATAGGTCATACTAAAAGTAAGGTCGTTCTGGTGGTGTTTGCGATAAATGGTGTCTTTTTTGAAATATTCCAGGGTATCGTGCATCCAGCCCATCATCCATTTCATGCCGAAGCCCAAACCCCCCAAATGAACTGGTCTGGAAACGCCGGAAAACGCGGTCGATTCCTCCGCAATGGTCTGAACATCGGGAAAATTGCCATAAACGGTTTCATTGAACTCCCTTAGGAAGCTCAAGGCTTCCAAATTTTCATTATTGCCATAGATATTGGGTTCCCACTCCCCTTCTTCACGGGAATAGTCGAGATACAACATCGATGCCACCGCATCTACGCGCAAGGCGTCGGTGTGGAATTGGTCTAACCAGAACAGGGCATTGCTGATCAGGAAGGCGCGCACCTCATTCCTCCCGTAATTGAAGATCAGGCTCTTCCAATCGGGGTGATATCCCCTTCTCCTGTCTGGATGTTCGTACAGATGCGATCCATCGAAAAATCCAAGTCCGTGCGCATCTTCCGGAAAATGTGACGGCACCCAATCGAGAATGACACCGATTTCGTTTTGGTGCAAGGTATCGACCAATAATTTGAAATCTTCCGGTTCGCCGAAACGCGAGGTGGGGGCAAAATACCCTGTAAGCTGATAGCCCCAAGAGGGATCATAGGGATATTCCATGATGGGCATGAACTCTACATGGGTGAAGCCCATTTCCTTCACATAGTTGACCAAATCTTTCGCCAGTTCCTTATAGGACAAAAATTCATTGCCTTCCTTTCGCTTCCAAGAACCCAAATGCACCTCGTATACAGAATATGGAGCATCCAGGGCATTTCGTTCCTTTCTGGTCTCCATCCACTTTTTATCTTTCCATTTATAATCGGCATCCCATATGATCGATGCCGTATGGGGTGGCAATTCGCAATAGCGCGCAAAGGGATCGGCTTTTTCAGTGGCGACTCCAAAATTATTGGAACGGATATAATATTTGTAAACCTCCCCTTTGCCGACATTTGGAACAAAACCTTCCCAAATGCCACTTTCGTCCCATCGCACGAACAATGGATGTTCATGGTCTAACCAATGGTTGAAGTTTCCTATTACCGAGACCGCTTTGGCGGTAGGGGCCCAAACTGCGAAATAGGTGCCCTTCACCCCATCGACCTCCATGGGATGGGATCCCAGTTTTTCATAGAGCTTGAAGTGTTTCCCCGATTTGAAGAGACTGATATCGAAATCCGTAAATAAACTATGTGGTACTACTTTGCCCATGATTTCCTGTTTGATACTGTTTTGATTAAATTGTTTTTAAGGACGCTCATTGGCAGTGGATATGGCCATTGCCGTTAATTGAGGGCCCGTCATTTCCTTTGCTTGCCCTAATTCTTATCATTTATAATCCCCAAAATGCCTTCCAAAGGAATTACCGCCCAACTGGGACGGGAGTTCATTTCATACCCGAGTTCATAAACTGCCTTTTCCAACATACCATATTTTAGAATAAAGATTCGCTCTTGATGGTACCCTATGTTTAGGTTGTTTTCCTGAATTAAGGTAACATATGATTCCAAAAATACCCCGATAAAGAATTTGTAGAGCGTCTCCCCCGCCATAAAAAGCTCTTCCTGCGAATAGGGGTATTTGTCTCCATTGTTAAAAATAGTGGCATAGATGGCATAGTGGAACGATCGGAAAATACCGGCAACATCCTTTAATGGCGGGTGTTTTACCTTTCGGTCGCGAATGGTGCTCTCCGGTTCACCCTCGAAATCCAACAGGTAAAAATCATCATCCTTCACCAAGATCTGGCCCAAATGAAAATCGCCGTGCACCCTGATTCTTTCTCCCTTAAGCTTTGTCCAGTCGAAGGCCACGAAGCGCCTTCGGATCTCATTCTTCCTTTCCAAAAACTCCTTGACCAAAATGGCGGCCCTGCCTTCCAACTTATGAAGGTTGTTCTCCACACTGTTCAAACGATTCTGGAATTGGTACAACAATCGATTTTTCAACCAAACCTCATAATCGCTATTGAAGTGTTTCGGGGTAAATGCGGTGTCTTCAAATTCTGACCCTAAGGCCACATGCATTTCCGCGGTGCGGCGGGCCATGACCTGCAGCTTCAGAAAAATGTTGAGCCCTGCCCAATCGATGATCTCGGGCGGCACGTCTTTGATTTGCAGCCTTTGGAACAACTTAGTGGTAGGCAGTTGCGATACCCGAATGTGCTTGTTTTCCAGATTACGGAACACTTTGTCGACCTCCTTGAGCATGAAGTCCCAAGCATCGCCCTGGTTGGGCACCAATTGTTGCAGCAGCGCAATGGTAATATTGTCGTTGTCTTTATCGATAAAACTGATGCTTCCCAAGTAGGCCGGGATGTTTTTGAAACCCTTTTTTTCCGAAAGAAACTGGCTCATCTCAAAATCCGGATTCTTGTCGGCGTAAATCCTTCTGAAAAACTTGATGACCGAGTTGTCGTTGTAGATTATGCTAGTGTTGCTCTGCTCCAACCCCATAAATCGGGATGAAACATAAGCGGTATCTGTAAATAAGGTGCTTTTATGGTACCGTACCGGTGTTTTGTCGTTGGGCAGGGAAGTGAGAATACGTTCAAACACCAACTTCCTGAAGGCCTCCAAATTTGTGGCATCAATGATAAAACCGCTTTGACCTTTTATGCTTAAAGGCAATATCCGGTCTTTTTGTGCAAAAGTTTCGTCCGAAACAAATGCGATCGGCAAGAAATAGTGCTGGTAAAAGGCCTCTTCGAAATTCACTTCCAAGAGCAGGCCATAGTACAGCTCGTCGTGTTGTTGTATTCCGAAATACTGGTGCAGCTCTATATATTTCAGTTTGCTTGATTTTCCACCATACCATCGCTGCCTAAGGATATAATCTTCCAAGACGTCGGAAAGGAATACCTTGATAAAGGTCGGGTCATCGAGCAGGGCTTCCCATCCCACGTCAAAGGCGTAGGGGGGTTGCAATAGGGTTTCCTGCTTTTTCTTCGGCATAACTATTTTCTGATGTGAAAGATATGGAAAGGCAATGAGGGACCGATCTCCACATAATTCCATTCCGAGTTCCAAATGTAACCATTATTGGTAATCAAATCATATACCTGAATCGACTGACCGTGGTACATGCCCAAAACATCCATCGGCAATTGAACCGACCCTGTCTGCACATGGTGCGGATCAAGGTTGACAATGATCAGGGTTTCGTCGGATCGACTGTCGTCCCATTTGTGGTAAGCAATGAGATTTTCATTTTCAAGCCTGCAGAAGCGAATATTGTTCGTTTGCTGTAAAGATGGGTGCTCCTTGCGAACCGCGTTGATCAGCCCGATCACATAGGTGAGTTTGTTTTCCTTGGTCCAATCCCAATGTTTAATTTCATATTTCTCCGAATTCAGGTATTCTTCCCTTGCCGGTAGGGCGTCCGATACCATATATTCGAACACAGGGCCATAGATACCCAGATTGCCACAAAGGGTCCCCGCCAGTGCATATCGCGCCAAATGCATGGCATCATTCGCCCCTTGAAGGTGATAAGGGTTAATATCGGGCGTATTCGGCCAAAAGTTCGGCCGGTAATATTCCTTCATTTCCGATTGGGTGAGCTCGGTAACGTATTCGATGAGCTCCTGTTTGCCCACCCTCCAAGTGAAATAGGTATAGGATTGGCAAAAGCCCTGTTTCGCAAGCTGCTGCATCACCTTGGGCCTGGAAAAGGCTTCCGCCAAAAAGAGCACGTCGGGATACTTTTTCTTCACTTCTGCGATCAGCCAACTCCAGAAATAATAAGGTTTGGTATGGGGATTGTCGACCCTGAAGATGGTGATGCCACATTTGACCCAATGGAGTGTAACCTCCAAGAGTTCGGCCCACAGTGATTTATAGGCAGGGGATTCAAAATAGAAATTAACGATATCCTGATATTTTTTGGGCGGATTCTCGGCATACTGGATCGTGCCGTCGGGTCGTTTTCTGAACCATTCGGGATGGTCCGAAATATAAGGGTGGTCTGGAGCGGCCTGAAAAGCAAGATCCATCGCGATCTCTATACCCATTTTCTTGGCCTTCACCACCAAGTCCTTGAATTCTGCTTCGGTTCCCAGTTCGGGATGGATCGATTTATGACCGCCCTTTTTAGATCCAATGGCCCAAGGCACCCCGGAGTCACCCTCATTGGCCTTGGTGGCATTGTTTTTGCCTTTTCTGTTGACCTCCCCTATCGGATGGATGGGTGGAAAGTACAAAACATCGAAGCCCATTTCGGCGACTCTTGGCAAGAGTCGCTCACAATCCTTGAAAGTACCGTGTTTGCCCTGTTCCAAAGAGGCCGATCTTGGAAAAAATTCGTACCAGGTGCTAAAATTCGCTTTTTTTCGATCGACATAAACCTGATAAATCTTACTTGTATTGGCCAAGCTGCGCTGCGGGAATTCAAGGAAAAGATGGTGCAGGTGCTCTGAAGTGGCCTCCGCGACCGCTTCATCGTAGTGTGCTTCTTTGCCAAAGGTAAAGATCGCCCTTTCAAGGTACCGCTTCGATTTGGCCGGCACCGTTTTCAAAAGGTATTCCAAATACTGGATGCCGTCCAACAACTCGCTGGTCACCACTTGCCCATCATTGTGCTTGGCCATGATGCCATGTTGCCAATTGAGCGGATGATCTATCCATCCCCTAATTTGGTAATCATAATAGCCCTGTTTTTCTACAGTAAAGGCACTTTCAAAGACATCCTGGCCCAAATGAACCATTCTTGCCGTACTGAACTGCTTGGATTTTTCATGTTTGTAAACGACCTCCACTTGGATTACGTCATGACCATCCCCAAAAACATCGGCAAAAATCTGGACCTCTTCCCCTACTACCCTTTTAATAAAAAAAGCTCCCCCTTGGAGCTGAGGTGAGACATTTTCAATGATCACCCGCTGTTGCTTCAGCATAATTATTGATTGATTGGTTTTGTTAAAAATAGGAAAATAACCCAAAGATGGGATACTTTGAATCATAATTTTCGGGTTTGACAGCACTAATTTTTGTCATAAATTAATTTTGGAACGCTTTTTGAAAACAAATTGGGAGACACCGAAACTAATCGGCACCAATTCACTAAATTCATACTTATGAAAAAAGCAACACTTATTTTAGGCACATTATTAACCCTGTTTTTTATTTCCTGTGAAGGGCCTCAAGGACCTCCAGGTTTTGATGGTTTTGATGGCCTCGATGGCCAGGACGGCCAAGACGGCATTAATATACTGGGCAAGGTCATCGATATAGAGGGCGATTTTACCCTGGAGAACGATTATTCGATTTTCTACGAATTCCCACAGACCGTGGAAGTGTTCGAAACCGATGTGGTACTGGTATACTTGCTATGGGACCAAACCGCCGATGGCAGTGGCGTTCCTGTGGATATTTGGCGGTTGATGCCGCAAACCAGGATATTGGATCAAGGATTGTTGCAATACAATTACGACTACACCTTTTTTGATGTTAGCCTCTTCCTTGAAGCCGATTTCGACTTGGCAACCCTGCCAGCTGGGGACACCGACAATCAGGTTTTTCGAATAGCCATATTGCCGGCAGAGTTCGGGTTGGGCTCAAAATTGGATAAATCAAACATCGAATCGGTGATGCAGGCCTTGGGCGTGAAAGAAAATGAAGTGCAAAAATTTAAGTTGGACTGACCCATTTTCTCCTTAAAAACCAAAGCAGCCCTGCCCGCGATATGCGGCCAGGGTTTTTTGATGATAAAAAATATGGAATGCATTTGAAAGGAACCCGAATAGGTGTCGACAAAATAAAAAAAATTGGGATGATCAAGAAATTGGTATTGGTATTCTGCATCATTTTGTCGGGATGCAAAGGGAATTCACAAAACAAGGAAATGGCCGTGGAAAAATCAGAGGCGGTGCAAACACCTTATCAAGTGAACAAAACAGAAGCGGAGTGGAAGAAACAGTTGACCACAGAGCAATATTATGTGCTTCGGGAGGCAGCGACCGAGAATGCGTTCTCGAGTGAGTTGCTCGATAACAAGAAAAAAGGGGTTTACGTTTGTGCCGCCTGTGGCACTGCCCTGTTCAAGAGCGAACATAAATTCGATTCAGGCACCGGTTGGCCAAGTTTTGACAGGGAAATACCGGGAAATGTCGCCTATGATGTAGACTACAAGATTGGCTACAAACGCACCGAGGAACATTGTGCGGTTTGCGGGGGCCATTTGGGACATGTTTTCGATGACGGCCCAAACACCACCGGAAAAAGACATTGTATCAATGGGGTTGCCCTGAAATTCGTGCCTGCCGATAAATAAATCAGGCCGAAACTGCTTGTTGGATTTTCAAGAATAGCCCAAAAGATTGGTATCAAGGCAGTGATTTGGCCTCGTTCCAGAATACATCCATCTCCGCCAGGGTCATTTCTTTTAAGGATTTTCCCGATTCCTTGGCTTTTTTCTCCAAATGTGAAAACCGTTTGATGAATTTTTTATTGGTACGCTCCAGGGCGTTTTCCGGATCGATTTTCAAAAATCGGGCGTAATTCACCATGGAAAACAGTACATCGCCATATTCCGCTTCCATTTTTTCGGAATTGCCCTGATCGATTTCCAATTGCAGTTCCTTTAATTCCTCCTGAACTTTTTCCCAAACCTGTTCGGGTTGCTCCCAATCGAAGCCGACGCCCGCTACCTTGTCCTGAATGCGATTGGCTTTCACCAAAGCGGGAAGACCTTGGGGAACGCCTTCCAAAACACTTTTTTTTCCCTCTTTCAGTTTTAAGTTTTCCCAGTTGCGCTTCACCTCTTCCTCGTCGGCCACAATCACATCTCCATAAATATGCGGATGTCTGTGAACAAGCTTGTCACAGATCGTATTGCACACATCACCAATATCAAAAGCATCGGTCTCACTGCCTATTTTGGCATAAAATACCAAATGCAGCAAAACATCCCCCAACTCTTTTTTAACTTCCTGCAAATCATTGTCAAGAATGGCATCGCCCAATTCATAGGTCTCCTCGATCGTCAGATGTCTAAGGGTTTCCATGGTCTGTTTCTTGTCCCATGGGCATTGGGCACGAAGTTCATCCATAATGGTAAGCAATCGATCAAAAGCTTTTAGTTGGGCTGCCCTAGTGTTCATGAATGTTGTTTTGAACAAAAGTACAAATACCCGGCTTTAGTCGAATATTTTTATCGTGCCCGGATCAAATGATAACCCAAGGCCAATCCGTGGCTCGTTATAGTAGTGATTAACGAAATTTTGGTTACATTTAAGTACCAAAATCCTTCCTATTGCTTTTAGAACCGATTGCGGTGACTAACGTATATCTTTCAAAATGAAATCACAGATCAAATATTATGTGCTTTCAGCGCTTTTTTTAAGCTATTTCGCCTGCAAAAACGCCCCCGATTTAGGGTATTTTGAGGGCAACGGAGATATTGGAGCGGTAGCCCAGGCCGGGTCCGTGCAATATAGTCCCGCGGATAGCAGTTATGCCATTTACGGCAGTGGCGCCAATATGTGGTTCGATACCGATGAGTTCCATTTTGTCTGGAAAAAAATGTCCGGAAACGTTTCCTTGGCAGCCGATATAGAATGGATCAGTGATGGGGGAGATCCACATCGAAAGGCGTGTCTGATCGTTAGGCAGGGCCTGGAGCCGAATTCGGCCTATGCCGATGCCGTTGTTCACGGGGATGGACTCACCTCAATCCAGTACAGGGAGGTTACGGGGGGTCCTACCAGGGAAGTCCAATCCAATATTGCCAAACCAAAACGGATTCGAATTGAGAAAGAAGGAGACTATATATCGATGAGCCTTGCATTGGCCGATGGCAAATTGGTTTCTTCAGGAGGTTCCTTTAAATTGCCCTTCAAGGATCCATTTTATGTAGGTCTTGGCGTATGCTCCCACAATGCCGAAATTATTGAATCGGCTAAATTTTCGAATGTAGTGCTGGAAACGCCTACCCAAATTCCCGATTCGCTCAAAAAAGTGGAAAGCACTTTGGAAACCATCCCCATCAGTTCCTTTGACAGAAAGGTGGTATACCATACCCAAAGCCACTTGGAGGCCCCAAACTGGACTCCTGATGGTAATTCCTTGATCTATAATAGCGGCGGTTTGTTGTACAAAATTCCCGCCACTGGAGGGCAACCCCAATTGATTCCCACAGATTTCGCAAAGCGGATCAACAACGACCATGGAATTTCGCCTGATGGGACCCAAATGGTGATCAGTGATCAGACAGAGATCGGAAAATCGCTGATTTATACCCTCCCTGTTTCGGGTGGGGTTCCCAAAAAAATTACGCCCCTTGGCCCCTCTTACTGGCATGGTTGGTCACCGGATGGAAAGAGATTGGCCTATTGTGCCGAGCGGAATGGGAATTACGACATTTATACCATTCCTGTGGCGGGAGGAAAGGAAATCAGGCTCACGACGGCGGAAGGCCTGGATGATGGCCCGGATTATTCCCCTGATGGCAAATACATCTACTTTAATTCAAACAGGACCGGGACCATGCAGATTTGGCGGATGAAACCTGATGGCAGCGATCAGGAACAGGTAACGACCGACGAATATAACGATTGGTTCGCCCACCCTTCGCCGGATGGAAAATGGATCGTATATGTATCGTTCAACACCGACGTGCCTTCTGGAAGCCATCCGCCCAACAAAGATGTAATGTTGCGGTTGATGGATATTGAAACCAAGGAAATCCAGGTTATGGCCAAGCTCTTTGGGGGGCAAGGCACCATCAATGTGCCCTCATGGTCTCCCGATAGTCAGCGGGTTGCCTTTGTTAGTTATAGATTGAAATAATTCCTTGTTCACCAAAACTTTTTAACCCTATGCAAACCAATACCTAATCGAATAAAGATGAATTCCATAAAAACAGTACTGCTCGCCACGTGCCTTTTGTTCTTGGCAAGATTAGGGGCCCAAGATCTTTCTGAAAAGGCAAATGCCTTTCTTGGAACCTTGTCCAACGAATTGAGGGCAGCGGCAACTTTTTCGTTGGATGATGCCGAACGCTTCAACATGAACTACATCCCCGTGATACGGAAAGGACCAACTTTTCACGACTTCAACGAAACGCAGAAACAAGCAGCACTCGATCTTTTAAAAGCTTCCTTAAGCAAAGAAGGCTATGCCAAGGCGCAGGATATCAGGGAGCTTGAAAAAGTATTGCTCGTCATCGAAGAGGCCGGATTTCACATGCCGGATGGAACCGTACGGGATCCCTTGAACTATCATTTCTGCATATTCGGCACGCCCTCATCGACCAATCCCTGGGGGTGGCGATTCGAAGGGCACCATCTTTCCATGAACTTTACCTCCGATCAAGGGAAGATTGTTTCGGCTACGCCCTCATTTATGGGTACCAATCCCGCAATTGTAAAAATTGACCTGCAACGAGGCAAGCAGGTGCTGAAAAAGGAGTCGGAATTGGGATTCGCGCTTGTCAATTCATTGACCAACGACCAACTCAAGCTGGCCAAATTCTCGGATGAAGCGCCCGCCGAAATCATTACAGAGAACAAAAGAAAAGTGGAAGGTGTAGAAAAGATTGGCATCGGTTATGGTGATTTGAACGATGCCCAAAAAGATATTTTTATGGATTTGTTGAATGTGTACATCGGTAATTACATCTTCGAATTTTCAGAAACCTTTAGGGCCAAAATCATAAAAGCAGGCTTGGAAAACCTGAGCTTCGCATGGGCCGGTGGCCAACGGGAGGGCATCGCCCAATATTATCGCATCCAAGGGCCCATGTTGCTGATCGAATATGACAATATCCAGAACAACGCGAACCACGTGCACACCGTTGTCAGGGACCTTGGCAATGACTATGCCGAAGACCTTTTGCAAGCCCATTATAGCACCCAGCACCAACATCAAAACTAGGATCAATGACAAATAAAAGAAGGGATTTCATAAAATATTCAGGCGCGATGGTATTGGGGAGTGTTTTGCTGCCCTCGGATCTTTTTGGTTCGGTAAGTCCGCAAAAATTTGGCGTACAGCTCTATAGCTTTAGGGACGAAATGGCCAAGGATGCCGTGGGCACCCTAAAACAGATCGCAACCATAGGCTTTAAGGAAATAGAATCGGCTAGAAGTAAAAAAGGGCTCTATTATGGTCTCTCACCCGTCGAAATGAAGCAGGTATGTGATGATTTGGGCATGAAACTAACCAGCGGACACGTGGCTTTGGACGATAATTTTCAAACAACCATGGAAGAAGCTGTAGCCTCTGGACAGGAATATTTGATCTGCTCTTCCATGCCCAGCAGCGGTCAAACGATAGACAACTATAAAAAAGTAGCTGAAAAATTTAATGAAGCAGGGGAAGCTTGCAAAAAATTGGGCCTAAAATTTGGGTACCATAACCATGAATACGAGTTCGAATCGGATAACGGACAAGTTTTGTTCGACTTGCTTTTGGATAATACCGAGGCCGATCTGGTGCATATGGAACTCGATCTGGGGTGGGTGATCGTGGCCGGGAAAGACCCCAAAGACTACTTTAACCGATATCCGGGGCGTTTTCCTTTATGGCACCTCAAGGATATGGATATGAACAAAAAAGAAAGTACCGAATTCGGTAAGGGCGGTCTGGATATTCGGGCCATGATGGCACTACAGAAAGCTTCTGGGGTAAAGCATATCTTTATTGAACAGGAAGAATATGCGAGCACGCCTTTAGACAGCATGAAACACAACCTAAAATACCTGGCCTCGTTGTAAGGCCCATACCAAGACGAATCAATGTCCGAACCGATCGATCCCTATGTGCTGTCGCCCGATAAGACCAAAACGCCGCCGACCACTTTAAAAGGCAGGTTTAAATTTTTGGGACCCAGTTTTATTCTATCGGCATCCATTGTGGGCTCGGGGGAACTGATCGCCACTACCACCTTGGGGGCCAAGGCGGGCTTTATCACATTTTGGGTGATCATCGTAAGCTGTATGGTGAAGGTGGCCGTTCAATTGGAATTCGGCAAGCATACCATCCTAACCGGGGAAACGGCCATGCAGGCCTTCAACCAACTGCCCGGCCCCCGTTTTGGGCAGGCAAAATGGTCGGTATGGACCGTTTTGATGGTTATGGTGATCAAGCTCCTACAGGTCGGGGGCATTGTGGGCGGAGTGGCCATTATCTTGAATATTATCGGTCCTTCGATGAGTATTCCCTTCTATGCCTTTGCCATCGCTACCGTGGTCGCCCTGATGGTGTATCGGGGATATTATACGTATATCGAGCGACTATCCTTGGCCATGATCGGTATTTTTACCTTGTTCACTTTTGCGTCCCTGTATTTTTTGAGTTTTACCCCCTTTCAAATCGATTGGGCCGATATCTGGAGCGGGCTACAATTCGATCTACCGAAAGAATCTTTGGCCGTTGCCTTTGGCGCCTTCGGCATCACGGGCGTTGGGGGCGATGAAATCATCCACTACAATTACTGGTGCCTTGAAAAGGGCTATGCCTCCTACGCAGGCAAAAACGATGGATCGGATGCCTGGAAAGAACGGGCGGCCGGCTGGATCAAAGTCATGAAATTGGATGCCATTTTCGCCATGCTCATCTATACCACCGTGACTGCCGCCTTTTATTTGTTGGGCGCTGCAGTGCTCCATGCCCAGGGCAATATCCCCGAGGGATACGCCATGGTCGAAACCCTTTCCGCCATGTATACCGAATCGCTGGGACCCTTGGCCAAAACCGCCTTTTTGATCGGGGCCTTCATCACCTTGTTTTCGACCCTTTTTGCAGCCTTGGCGGCATGGACAAGACAAGCCTCCGATATTTTCGGACAGTTGGGCTGGATCGATTTTTCCGATTTTAAGAGTCGAAAAAAAACGGTGGCCATTTTTGCATGGGTCCTTCCCATGCTTTGGGCATTGTTGTTCGTGTTTATTAAGCTGCCCGTGATGATGGTCATTTCGGGCGGTATCGTAGGTTCATTTTTGTTGTTCCTAGTGGTCTATGCGGTGCTCCAATTCAGGTATAAAAGGCTCAATCCGAATTTTAAACCCGGTGTATATTACGACCTGGTACTTTGGCTGAGTATTTTAAGTATTTTGGCCGTTGGCATACTCGGGGTCGTTAAATTATTCGGACAATGATATTCACCAATACACATAAATAAATGAAGATGAAATCGACAATTTATATCCTCTTCCTGCTTTGTTGCATTTTAACGGGCTGCTCGAAGCAGGTCACCTACGACGTTCTCATCAAAAACGGAACCATCGTCGATGGCTCCGGTTCAAAGTCGTTCATGGGCGATGTCGGCATCAATGCCGACACCATCGCCGCGATCGGAACATTGAATGGGGCCAAGGGTAACTTGGTAATCGATGCAACAGGACTTGTAGTGGCACCAGGATTTATCAATATGCTCAGTTGGGCCAATGAATCGCTCATCGAAGACGGCCGTTCCCAGGGCGATATCCGCCAAGGGGTTACTTTGGAAGTGATGGGAGAGGGCCATTCGATGGGACCCTTGAACAAGCAGATGAAAAAGGAAATGACGGAAGGTCAGGACGACATCACCTATGATGTTTCCTGGACCAGTCTCGGAGAATACCTTGCCTTTCTGGAAAAGAAGGGCATCTCTACCAATGTGGCCTCCTTCGTGGGCAACGGCACCTTACGGGAATATGTCATGGGCTATGAAAAAAGACCCCCAACGGAACAGGAAATGGATACCATGAAACGACTGATGCGTGAGGCAATGGAGGAAGGTGCCGTGGGGCTCTCCACTTCCTTGATCTATGTGCCCAGTGGCCATGCACAGACCGAGGAAATCGTTGAATTGGCCAAAGTGGCCTCAGCATATGATGGGATGTACATTTCGCACATTCGCGATGAGGAAGGCGGACTATTGGGGGCCGTGCAGGAATTGATCACCATATCGGAAGATGCCCATATCCCGGCGGAAATCTATCATTTCAAGGCTTCCGGTAATGCGAACTGGCAGCTGCTTGACAGTGCGATACGCTTGGTAGAGGATGCACGAAGGAAAGGCTTGCCCATCACCACCGACATGTACACCTATAATGCGAGTTCCACCGGGCTCAATGTGGTGTTGCCGCCCTGGGCAAAGGAAGGAGGACACGATGCGACCATGAAATTGATCTCTGACCCGAAGCAAAGAGCAAAAATGATGGCGGAAATCGATTTTCACGTTCCCCCCGACAAAATTCTTTTGGTCGGGTTCAGGAACAAAGCGCTCAGGCACCTCATCGGGAAAACCCTTGCCGAAGTGGCCGAGGAAAGGCATAAAACAGCCAATGAAACCTTGGTCGACCTCATATATGAAGACGATAGCCGCATCCAGGTGGTTTACTTCTCCATGTCCGAAGACAATATCAAAAAGAAACTGGCTTTACCCTATATGAGCATATGTTCCGATGCCGGATCGTACACCAATGAAGGGGTTTTCCTCGAACAAAGCACACACCCCAGGGCCTACGGATCTTTTGCCCGACTTTTGGGGAAATATGTACGCGAAGAGCAGGTCATTCCGCTGGAAGATGCTGTTTACAAGCTCACAACCCTGCCTGCCACCAATCTTAAACTGAAGAAAAGAGGCGCGTTGAAGGCAGGTTACTTTGCCGATGTGGTAGTTTTTGACGCGGGCAAGATCAAGGACAATGCCACTTTCGAAAAGCCCCACCAATATGCCACCGGTGTGAAGGATGTATTTGTGAATGGTCAGCAGGTGCTGAAAGATGGGGAACACACCGGCGTGTTCTCCGGTCGTGTGGTCCATGGTCCCGGATGGAATGGCGAAAATTAAAACAACGAGAAAAAAGACATAAATATTAAGTTTACAAAAGATGAAAACCATGAAAATAATAACCCATTTACTTTTGGCCTTACTCTTCCTTTTACTACTGACCACTACTTCATGTAATGCCCAAAATAGCGGCATCATTAAGGAAGGTGCACAATTGATATTGGTAGCCGACGACTACAAATTCACCGAAGGTCCGGCTGTGGATTCCAATGGAAATGTCTATTTCACGGACCAACCCAACGACCGTATCCTAAAATGGGATGCCCAGACCAATTCGATTTCGACCTATATGCAACCTTCGGGCCGAGCGAACGGACTTTATTTCGACCATGACGGCAATCTGCTGGCCTGTGCCGACGAAAAAAATCAATTGTGGTTGATCGATTCCGACCAAAACGTTGACGTCTTGGTCAGTGATTTCGAAGGAAAATTGCTCAATGGGCCAAACGATCTTTGGGTAGATTCCGAAGGAGGCATCTATTTTACCGATCCCTTTTATAAAAGACCTTACTGGGACCATGAAAAACCTGAAATTGAAGCACAAAGGGTCTATTATGTGAATCCAGATCTGGGAGCGGTCAACATCGTTGCGGACGGTTTGGTACAACCCAACGGCATCATAGGAACGCCCGACGGCAAAACCCTGTATATCGCAGATATCGGGGACAAAAAAACCTATTCCTACACCATCAACGACGATGGCAGCCTTAGCGATAGGAAACTTTTCTGCGCAATGGGGTCGGACGGTATGACCTTGGACAACCAAGGCAATGTTTACCTGACCGGAGATGGTGTAACCGTATTCAACAAGGAAGGCCAACAGATCGAGCACATTGCAACCGGTGAAAATTGGACCGCCAACGTCACCTTTGGTGGAATAGGCCAGCATACGTTGTTCATTACGGCAATGGATTCGGCTTATACCCTAGAAATGAATGTAAACGGGGTGAGATAAACTGTTCACAAAAGGGCTCGTATCGATTTGTAATCCAGACCGCTTTTTTGTAGCTTAACGTAAAATTAAATCGTTCCCATGCCCAGCTATTCCATCAACGTCAACAACACGGTACACAAAATTGAGGTAGACCAAGGCACCTCCCTGTTATGGGTGTTAAGGGAGCATCTGCTATTGACAGGAACAAAATATGGTTGTGGTATCGCGCAGTGCGGGGCCTGCACCGTTCATGTGAATGGAAATCCCCAGAGGGCCTGTGTTTTGACGGTCGATAGTTTGGCCGACGGACAAATGATCACCACCATCGAAGGCTTATCTGAAATGGGAGACCACCCGGTCCAAAAAGCGTGGATTGAAGCACAAGTCCCGCAGTGCGGGTACTGCCAATCCGGACAGATCATGCAAGCTGTGGCCTTGTTAAAAGAGATTCCCAAACCCGAACGCGATCAAATTTTGACGTACATGAACGGGAATCTGTGCCGTTGCGGCACCTACCTCCGTATCGTAAAGGCCATTGAACTGGCTTCAGAAAATCAACCTAACGTCAATTAGAACAAACCGTTATCCCAACTAAAACCTAACCCATGCACTCGCCTTTAAAAATACAGTCCAGAAGACAATTCTTGAAGTCCTCCAGCAGTGTTGCCCTATTCATAGGGGTTTCGGGTGTTTTACCACAATTGGTCTCCTGCAAGGACCAAAAGGAACTTCAGGATGCCATCAGCAAACAACGACTTACGGCATGGGTCGAGTTATCCGAAGATGGCCTTATTACCATCTATAACCCTGCGGCAGAAATGGGCCAGGGTTCCATGACTTCCTTACCGGCCTTGTTCGCGGAGGAAATGGATGCGGATTGGTCTCTGGTCAAGGTCGTTTTTTCGCCCCAGGAATCCGCCATTTACGGTTCCGATGGATGGGGGCCGAACGGCAAGGTCATGTTGTCGGCCGGTAGCCGCATTACCTTCGGCTATTATACCATCATGAGAAAGGCTGGTGCGCAGGCAAGGCACATCCTGTTGCATAGCGTCTCCAAAAAATGGAACGTGCCCATCACCGAACTAAGCACCGACAATGGAAATGTGATTTATGAAAAAGAAAACAAGTCGATCCCCTATGGCGCCATAGTTCCGTTCCTTGACATGCCGGAACAACTTCCCGAATTTTCCGAGGATCTATTAAAAAACCAGGACGCTTATCGTTTGGTCGGGAAAGATCTGGAGCGCACAGACGTCCCTGAAAAAGTTAACGGCAAGGCCCAGTTCGCCATAGATCTGAATTTGCCCGGCATGGTTTATGGGGTTTTGGAAAGGGGCAGGGTGCATGGTGCCAAACCAACATTAAAAAATGAAGCGGAGATTTTGGCCATTGACGGTGTCGTAAAGGTGGTGCCCTTCGACTACGCCATCGGCGTGGTGGCCAAATCCTTGTCAGTGGCCCTGGCCGCCAAAAAACGGTTGGAGATCGAATGGGGAAAGTCGCAGGCGAGCGGTTTCAATTCCCAGGAGGCCTATGGGGCCTATGAAAAAATTGCCGGGCAAAACAAGACGGGCCAAGTACTTACGGAAATCGGGGGCGTTGCCACTGCCTTTAGGTCGGCCGCAAAAACGTACACGGTCGATTTTAAAAACGATTATGTGTACCATGCCCAAATGGAACCACTGAACGCTGTGGCACGTATTTCGGAGGACAAACAAAGTGCCGAGGTTTGGGTGGGCAGCCAGCAAGGTTTTGACTCTAAACTTGGGGTTCCCCAACTTTTGGGAATACCCCCGGAGCAGGTGAAAATCAATCTGCAGTATTTGGGAGGGGGTTTTGGAAGAAGGAGCATGACCGATTTTGTACTGGAATGTACTTCATTGGCAGCCCTGATGCCCGGGGTTCCCGTAAAACTGATATGGACCAGGGAGGATGATCTCACCTATGGCGCCTTTCGTCCACTTACCCTTCAGCGCCTCAAGGCGAGTGTCGATACCAAAGGCAATATCACGGGATTCTCCCATATGGTCGTGGGCGACGGGGGGAATCTGGTGGCCAGTGGCATCAAAAATGAACATTATGATATCGCCAACCAATATGCCGAATGGCGAGAAGTCTCGCATGGCATTAGGCTCAAACATTGGCGTTCGGTTGGTCATGGCCCCAATAAATTCGCAATCGAATGCATGATCGATGAAATTGCCCATGATCGGGGGATCGATCCGGTGGCACTCCGCAGAAAGCTCATGTCAAAATCGCCAAGGGCCCTCGCCACGCTTGAAAAAGCCGTAAGCATGTCGAAATGGGACGAACCTTCATTGCCCGGACGCGCCAAAGGCGTGGCATTTGTGGAACGAAGCGGCTCTTTGGGTACGGGCATATGCGAAATATCGGTGGACGACAAAACCGGTAAAATTAAGGTGCACCATTTTTGGAACGCGGTGGATGCCGGGGTCATTGTACAGCCCGATAATGTAAAGGCACAGATGGAAGGGGGCATCCTTATGGGCATCAGTAGTGTGCTCTATGAGCAGCTCACCATAGTGGATGGCGCCGTTCAACAATCGAATTACAATGATTACCAAATACTTCGCATGCAGGATATCCCGGAAAGCGTGGAAACAGAAATGATCGCGTCCTCGGAGCACCCCCAGGGTGTCGGCGAATCGGGAACCCCCTTGGTCGCCTGTGCCATCGCGAACGCTTTTTTGAAATTGACAGGCAAGCCGCTCCGGCATTTGCCCTTCACCCCTGAACGGGTATTGCAGGTGTTGCAGGCCTAGGCACCAAAAATGAATCGATAGGAAGTACTCCGATCAAGGCCTAAAAAATTTAAGGGGCTGGCCTTCCTCCAAAAAATTGCCAGCGCCGATCAAAATCCACAAAATCGGTTATCTTTAGCAACACTAAAGCCGATCCAACATGAAAAACCGATCCCATTATTTTTTGACCGCTTTTGTTTTCTTGCTTTCGCTCAACTTCGTTTTGGGGCAAAGCGCCTTGGCACCGAACCTGATTGTTTCAGGCGTATCCGATGAGCGTTTAGAGCGTTATGAATCATTCCTTCAAAAAGAAATCGATGAAGGTCGAATTCCAGGAGCCATCTCCCTGGTCATGCGCAAAGGCAAGATCGTGCACCAAGCTGCTCTTGGATCAAGCGATGCCACAACAAAGACCCCAATGGCCCAAGACCAGATCGGGCATATCATGTCGATGACCAAACCCATCGTGAGCGTAGGCTTCATGATGTTATATGAAGAGGGTTTGTTTTCATTGAACGACCCAGTCTCGAAATACCTTCCACAATTCAAGGAAATGAAGGTGGCAAAAGAAGTCAATCATGGAATCGAAGGGGAAACCGTACCCGCCGCACAACCCATCACCATTGCGAACCTATTGTCGCATACGGCAGGTTTTTCACATGGCCTAGGGGGTAATAAACTCGATAACGAAATTGCAAATGCACTTTATGTGGAGCCCCAGGCCAATATTGAAAGCAGGGTCAATACCCTGGCGAAATTGCCCCTTGTAGGACAGCCCGGGGCCCAATGGTACTATAGCGCTTCGCCCGATGTACTGTCGTTGCTGATCGAACATTTTTCGGGCATGACCACCGCGGCGTTTTTGCAACAGCGCCTTTTTGACCCACTGGGTATGAACGATACCGGTTACAATATCAAAAAAGAGAACCAAAGCCGATGGATACCGGTTCATCAATTAGACGAAAATAACAAGTTGATCAAATCGCCGCAACAATTGCCCATTGAGGGCAATACGGTATTCGGAGGTACCCATGGCCTATTCTCAACGGCAGCCGATTATATGAAGTTTGCCCAAATGCTCCTCAACGGCGGAAAGTGGAACGACAAACAATACCTCAGCCCAAAAACCTTGGAAATCATGACCACCAATCAGGTCGGTGACCTATATCGCGCTCCGGGACAGGGGTTCGGACTTGGTTTTGGGGTGACCACCGATGTGGCCGACAGCAAGCAGTTGGGATCGGTAGGGCAGTATTATTGGAGCGGCGCGTACTGTACCTACTTTTTCGTAGATCCCAAAGAAGACATGGTGGCCATTTTAATGACCCAAGTGCAGCCCTATTCCAATTATTACGGTGAAAAAATGCGCCAAATGGTCTATCAGGCCATTGTAGATTGAACTTGGGTGGGCTACCGCACCAAATCGATCATTCGGGTGTACTTCACGATAAAACTGTTGTTCAAGGGGTCGCCATCCTGTAAATTGTAGTTAAAGACCACGAATAGACCGGTATTGGCGCGTTCCAACCAGCCAAATCTCAAGTTGGCGGCCCATAGTTTATCGGTCGTATTGTGCTGGATCAGGCCTTGTAAATATACGTTGGGCTTAAAAGCGTATGACAGCTGGGTCCTGACGATATTGGCCGTAAAATTGCCGACGGGCAGTTGAAAATTGTTGTACTGCAAAGTAACGTCCGTATTGAATTTATCACCAAGACGGAGGCTGGCCGTAGCACTTTCCACGAATCTGGTTCCGCCAAATGAGCCGCCGATTACCGAACGGATATTTACCGAAAAGGGGTTGCTTCGGTTGGTGAAGTAGATGATTTGCGACTCCACATGGTTATAGGTTCCGGGTTGAACCACAACGTTCTTGCCCCTTGAAATATCAAAAGGGAACACCACGCCTTCCGTGGTGAAATTGATGCCCGTATGTACTTCCGTACCGCTCTTGAATTCAAAATGGTTGTCTACATGCAGAAACCCCGTTTCCAAAAAACCATCGAAGTTCCAATAGCCCCGGTACGATACGTGGGGTCGCAGTTCCAGGATCTTGGAATCTGGATTTTTCGGTCGAAGGTGATAAAGTACCAGCCCCTCTGGCTTTCTGAATGCCGAGCGCAGCAAAAAGCCCATTTCTGGGTTGAACCCTTGCCCCACCTCGGTATAGGCAGCCCTTAATTCCCAATTGTTCCAATTGTAATCGGTTTGGAATTTAAAGGAATGTGCGTTGATCGTATCATTTGGGTCTACCGTTTTGGCAAAATATCCGGTCATCCTGGCCTTGCGGCCAAGTCCCAGTTTACCATCAAGCGCCATGGTACGGTTAAAGTCATCGTTCGATTGCAGGCCTTCCCGATTGACAAAAACGGCCCCCAAGGCCGTACGGCCCTTAAATTCGTGGTTCACCCTGGCCACGGTAAAATTGTTCTGTTGTATCCCTTTGTCCTGTACATCTTCCGTCCACATGCTCAACAAACCCACGTTGGTTCGGTTCAATTTGCCCGAAAGCCTCGCCCCACCAATAATGGGAACAATATTGCCATTGTCGCCAATTCCGATGCGTCGGCTAAAAAACAGGTCTACCTCCCCCGGACTGCCTACACTGAAGAGGCCGGCGTTTTCCAAAAAGAATGGTCTTTTTTCAGGAAAAAAGAGGTTGAACCGATCTAAGTTTACCTGTTGGTCGTCCACTTCAACCTGTGCAAAATCGGTATTATAGGTAACGTCCAAAGTAAGGCTCGGGGTAATGCTGTATTTGATGTCTCCCCCGGCTTCGGCCTTATATTCATAGTTGGCATCGGTGAGGGTGAAATCTTTGGAAACCTGGCCCAAGACATATGGGATCAATTTAAGGTTGCCAGGGCTTCTGAGGTCTAAACCGGTGAGGGTACCGGCTAGGGAAAGTCTTTTCAGGTCCAACCCCACGGGCATCTCGGCCCAATACACGATTTCATTTGTTTTACGGATGTTCCTCCTAAAATTTATGCCCCAATCTTTTCCGGACTGAAAGCGCAAGGTTCTCAAAGGGATGGCGAACTCTGCACTCCAACCATAATCCTTAACTTCGGTACGCACCTCCCATGAGCCGTCCCAATTCAGGTTGAACCCCCCGATGGTGCCCCCTTGCTGGCGGTTGACGTTGTTGTTGCCCTGTCCTTCATTATCGACCTGTGCATCATATTCCACAGCAAGGGAGTTGGTTCCAAAAATGAAACCGTTCTGGCCGTCTTTGTAAGTGTCGAGGATAAAGAGAAAAGCATCGGTATTGTTGAGGTCGGCATCGCGTCGGGCATCGGAGACCACCAAATTTTCAGGCTGGGCATCATAACAGACCACTGAAACATAAAATACTTCCTGGGTGTAGGCCACCCGTATCTCTGTTTTCTCCGTGGCCGGCATCCCAAAATTCGGCTGGGTTTGGCTCATGTTGCCAAAAGGTTCGATCTGCTGCCAAACTTCGTCGTTCAGCACGTCCCCATCCATGATAGGGCCACTGGCCAAGGCAGCGGCATTTGCAACGGGCCGGGCTTTAAAGTCCGTAATTGTTACATCTTGAGCTTTCATGGAATGGCCAAAAGCAATTAAAAAAAAGGAAAGGAGAGCTGTTCTGTAAATATTCATTTTGGCGGTTTGGTCTTAGGTTAGCTAAAATAACATTATTTCCAATTGTAGGACAACAATAATAATCGATTGGCAAAAGCCACGATATAAATTGGATGGCCTCCAAACCCTAATTGATTCATTTTTTTTCTATCTTTTGCCCTCTAAAAACCAACCAAATGACTTCTTATATATTTGAATTTATCGGCACAGCGATGCTGCTCCTTTTGGGGAACGGTATCGTGGCCAACGTGGTGCTGAAAGGTACCAAAGGCTCGGATTCGGGCTGGGTAGGGATTACTTTGGCTTGGGGCATCGCCGTTTTTACCGGGGTATTCATCTCGGCAGATGTGAGCGGGGCCCATTTGAACCCAGCCGTGACCTTGGGACTGGCAGTGGCCGGTAAGTTCTCCTGGGAACTCGTTCCGGGTTATATGATATCACAGGTGTTGGGCGCCATGCTGGGCACGACCGTGGCTTGGCTTACCTATAAAAAACAGTACGATGCCACGGAAGATCAAGGCGCTTTGCTGGCGACCTTCGCTACTGGGCCGGCCATTAAAAGCCCGTTCTGGAATTTGATCACAGAGGTCATCGGGACCTTTGCTCTCGTTTTTGGAGTCTTTTTTATAGCAGGGGGAACCCATGGCGATGAGCCCATCACCCTTGGCTCCTTGGATGCTCTTCCCGTGGCCTTGTTGGTCATCGGTATTGGCTTGAGCCTTGGTGGCCCTACTGGTTATGCCATCAATCCGGCCAGGGACTTCGGTCCGCGCCTGATGCATGCCATACTGCCCTTAAAAGGTAAGGGCACAAGTGACTGGGGCTATGCCTGGATACCGATTTTTGGCCCATTGGTGGGTGGGGCATTGGCCGGAATAATTTACCTGACGATAGGCATTTAAACACACAAAAAATAGACAACCATGAAAAAAATAATGGTCTTATTGATGTTTGTACTCGCATCCATTTTTACGCATTCCCAGGAAATCGTAATGCTCCCTTACGAAAATAGCGGGGGACCGGTTTGGGAAGGTTCGGAAAAAGAATATTTCTCCAATATTTGGCAAACCCAAGTGGTGACCAATGTTTCGGTACCGACCATGGAAGTGTTCAGGCCGGAAAATCCGAACGGAACTGCCGTGATCATTGCCCCGGGCGGAGGTTTGTTTGCCCTGAGCATCAACAGTGAGGGCAAGGAAGTGGCCCAATGGCTCAACACCAAAGGGATTACCGCTTTCGTTTTGAAGTATCGCTTGGTGCCCACGGGTGACGATGGCGTAAAGGAAGTCTCCGAAATAGGGGAAAGAATAGGGGAAAAAGTAGGTCCAGTACTGCCTTTGTCCATTGCCGACGGACTTGCAGCGGTCTCAGAAGTGCGTACCAATGCCCAAAAATACGGAGTAGACCCTAAAAAAATAGGATTTATGGGCTTTTCGGCCGGGGGTGCGGTCACCATGGGGGTTACCTTCAACTATACGGAAGCGAATAGGCCCGATTTTATAGTGCCCGTGTACCCTTGGATGGTCGTTCTGGGCACCTATGAAGTGCCGGCCGATGCCCCGCCCATGCTGGTCATCTGTGCTTCGGACGATCCTCTGCTCTTGGCTCCGGCCAGTATCGACCTATATTCGGCTTGGTTGGGTCAGGGCAAAGTGGTGGAGATACACATGTATGCCAAAGGTGGCCATGGTTTTGGCATGAGAAAACAGGGGCTCCCCTCGGATCATTGGATACAGCGTTTCTACGACTGGTCGCTATCGGAAGGGATTGCCATCGCCCAAAAACCATAAGCCATCCAAGCATCCCATCAACAAAAAAAAACCAAGCCCAGAACAATGAGAAATTGGTTGATTTTAATTTTTTTGACCGGTGTTTTTGTACAGGCTCAGGATCCGCTGCGATTTGCGGAAGAGGTTTCTCTGATACAGAAAAAATACGATACCCTTTGGGTGCCCTCACGGGAAACCATCGTTTTCACTGGAAGTTCGAGTGTGCGCATTTGGAACGACCTGCAAGAACGATTTCCAGCGGTCCAAATCGTCAATTCAGGTTTTGGCGGATCCGAGGCATCCGATCTTCTGGCGTATACCGACGACCTGATCCTCAAGTATCAACCCAGGAAGGTTTTTATCTATGAGGGCGACAATGACCTCAATTCGAACAAAAAACCAAGTGCGGTGCTATCCGATATCAAAGCTATCGTTTCGCGCATACAGGCCGATCGCCCTGACACCAAGATTGTCTTGATCGCGGCAAAACCCAGTATCGCCCGCTGGCATTTAAAACGACTTTACAAACGATTGAACCGAAAAATGAAGGGATTGGCAAAAAAAGAAGATCATTTGGCATATGCCGATGTTTGGCGGCCCATGTTGCAGGGTAGAAAGGTAAAACAGGATATCTTTATAAATGATGGCCTCCATATGAATGCGAAAGGCTATGACATCTGGTATACCATACTCCAACCCTTTATGGAGGAGTGATTGTTAAGACCTTAAAAATAATTGGAAAATCAACAAGATCAGTACCTATGACATCAACTAAAAAATCACATATAATGTTTCGATCAATGGCCCGACTTGGAAAAAAATACTTCCGATCTCATTTGGTTCGCAGTTTTCTTTTCATGACGCTTCTGATCTTTGGCTTATCCTGTCAACAAGAAAAAATGAAAAGAGTGTTGCCCTTGCCCAAGACCGATCTGGCGACCGAAGACATGATTCCAAAACCGCTCAAGGTCATCTCCACAGAAAGTGCTTTTGCCCTCGACCAGTTCACGGCGATCTATACTTCGGAAAACGCTTCTGGTTTTGAGGAAGTCGGACATTTTTTGGCCGAAAAAATAAAATGGAAAACCGATTTGGAGCTACCGGTCAATGGCCCTGCCCAAGATACCCAGGAAGGCGTGATTTATATCAATCAATCCGATAGCCTGGAAATCAATGCGCCCGAGGCCTACCAATTGTACATCACCCAAGATTCCGTTATCCTGAATTCGAACACGGCCACCGGTGCATTTCGGGGTATCCAAACCTTGCAACAACTTATTCCCAATGAAAGCAACGATACTTTGGCCACCTACAAGGTGTGGCCACTGGCAACCGGTAAAATTACCGATAGTCCTTCCTTCGAATACCGGGGTTCGATGCTCGATGTGGCGCGGCATTTTTTCAGTGTTGCCGATGTTAAAAAGTATATCGATCTTCTGGCCTATTACAAATACAACATACTGCACCTGCATCTTTCCGACGACCAGGGCTGGCGTATCGAGATCAAATCATGGCCAAATCTTACCGAAATCGGAGGCAGTACCGAAGTGGGGGGAGAAGCCGGCGGATTTTATACCCAGGAAGACTATAAAGAAATTGTGGCCTATGCCGCCAAGCACTATATCACCATAGTACCTGAAATTGACATGCCGGGCCATACCAATGCGGCCTCGGCTTCCTACCCCATCTTGAACGGCAACGGCAAAAAAGTGGAACTTTATGAAGGAACGCATGTGGGTTTCAGTACCTTCGATACCCGAAAAGATACGGTGTATGCCTTTATCGATGACGTGGTCAGGGAAATTTCCGCAATTACCCCTGGCCCCTACTTTCACATCGGTGGCGACGAAAGCCATGTGACCAAGAAGAACGACTATATCTATTTTGTCGAAAGGGTTTCCAAAATCGTCAAAAAGCATGGAAAACGCATGATCGGCTGGGACGAAGTGGCACAGGCCGATATCGATTCGACCAGCATAGCCCAATTCTGGTCGAGCAAGGCCAACGCCGAAAAGGCCATTTCAAAAGGAATGAAAGTGATCCTTTCCCCGGCCAAAAAGGCCTACCTCGATATGCAATACGATACCCTATCAAAACACGGACTTCATTGGGCGGCGTACATCCCGGTCGATACCGCTTATGTCTGGACCCCGGAAGAATACGAAGGCATTCCCATGGAAAACATTCTTGGGGTAGAGGCCCCGTTGTGGTCAGAGACCATCAGTACTATCGATGAACTGGAATATTTGGCCTTTCCCCGTGCCATAGGTTATTCCGAATTGAGCTGGTCGACCAAGGAAAACCGCGATTGGGAAGGATACAAGGTACGTTTGGGCAACCAGGCCCCTTATCTTGACCGTATGGATGTAAAGTACTATCCCTCTCCCCTGATCGATTGGAAAAAAAGCAAATATTCCTATAAGGAAATCAAAAAGGATTGAGTCCATAATTAATAAGAAGAATTTTGAACCATAAAACGCTGAAAATGAAAGCAACATACCTATTGCTAGTCTTTTTGCTTTGCTCTACCTTGGGGGCCCAGCAAGCGAACGACACCATACCCAAGGCCACGGTATCGACGACCATGCAAAGTGTCAACATCAAAGGCAACGTCATATACCTCACCGCCAAGGCAGGCACCTTTGAGGTTCGTGACGAAAACAATAAGGCCATTGCCCTGATGGGATTCACTTTTTATTCAAGAGGAGAAAGAAAAGGTGTTGCCACCCAAAGAAGACCTATTGTCTTTGCATACAACGGTGGGCCGGGTTCCTCTTCTTTTTGGCTCCATATGGGCGTACTGGGGCCCAAAAGGATTGTGGTGAACGACCCAGAGCCTACACCTGGGGCGCCCTACAAAATAGTAAACAACAATTTTTCGATCCTTGATGTGGCAGACCTGGTGATGATCGATCCGGTGGGCACAGGCTTGAGCGTACCGGTGGGCAAGGCCCAGTTCAAGGATTTTTGGGGCGTCGACCAGGATATTCGAAGCCTCTCATTGTTCATCACCCAATTCCTGATTTCTGAAGACCGTATGAACAGTCCGAAATATCTTTTGGGCGAAAGCTACGGCACTTTTAGAAATGCCGGATTGATGAACAAATTGCTCGATCAGGGCATTGCCATGAATGGGGTGATCATGGTTTCGGCAGTCTTCGATCTGCGCACGCTCTTGTTCCCACCCAGCGACGACCTGCCCTATATCGTACATTTTCCGACCTATGCCGCAACGGCCTGGTACCATAACAAGGTCAAAAATAAACCCGAAGACGTTTATGCATTTTTAGATCAGATCAGGACTTTTACCGAAGAAACTTATGCCCCGGCACTTTTTAA
Organism: uncultured Flavobacteriaceae bacterium; assembly: GCA_963710535.1. Taxonomy (GTDB): domain Bacteria; phylum Bacteroidota; class Bacteroidia; order Flavobacteriales; family Flavobacteriaceae; genus Pelagihabitans. The sequence continues at coordinate 258,156 of CAVQAW010000007.1, read as the reverse complement.
GGGAGATCGCCTATCGCCCGATAAAAAGAAAGAGGTGGCCGAGGCCCTCGCAAAATATACCGGCACCGACCCCGAATATTGGATCAGAGCGAATTTGCGGGTGACCGCCAGTGAGTTTTTTGCGGAATTTTTAAGGGATGAGGCCCAGATCGTGGGCCGGCTCGATTCAAGGTTCACGGGCATCAACCAAGACCTGCTTTCCCAAGAAGGCAGTCACGATCCCCAAAGCACGTCGATCTCGCCCGCCTATATCGCCGGCTTTTTAGACTATTTTCACGGCGACCTGAAAGTGGGCAAAGATCAGATGTATATGATCACCGCAGGTCGCAGGGATGGTTTTAAATGGGATTGGAAACATGAGGGCAACGTAGACTGGGGCACCCAGTCGGCCATCAATACCGGAATAGATCTGGCCGAGGCGCTTTCGCGAGATCCCAATATGAAAGTCCTTATTTTAAACGGTATTTACGATATCGCGACGGTTTTTTATGGTGTGGAACACAGCATCGATCACCTGGGGCTGACTGAAGCCGTTCGCAACAATATCATCATGAAATATTACGAAGCGGGACATATGATGTATACCCACCAACCTTCCTTGGAACAATTCAAGGCAGATGTTTCGGAATTCATCAGAGAGACCTCCAAATAATCGGTAGGGATCGGTAATGGCAATTGCAATACGGGCTGCAATCCCAAACAGAATTGACTATTTGAAATAAAAAAGAGCCTCTTCAGGGCTCTTTTTTTGCTTTGATTTTTAGCGCTACTTTTTCGTTCCCGGCAGGTCTACCGGTTTTTTGGTCTGCCAATTGAAACGTGAGGCTTTTTGGGTTACCGGCCAAACCTCATCGAGGGTGTTGGCATCGTACACCTTACCATTTTTGATGACATGGACCAATGCTGTCGTGTTCCGCAAATCTTCGAGCGGGTTCTTGTCAAGGATCAGGATATCAGCAAGTTTTCCGACTTCCAGACTGCCCAGATCCCCATCCAAACCGATGGCTTCTGCCCCGATGATGGTGGCCACCCTAAGGGCGTCGTGGTTTTTCATCCCAGCACTGGCCACCGACCAAAGTTCCCAGTGAAAACCCAAGCCCTGCAACTGCCCGTGACTTCCGATACCCGCCAATCCGCCAGCCTCAACGAGATCGGTCATGAATTCGGCATGTTTTTTAAAAATATGTTCCTCATCCATAAACCAACCCGGCCTCCGTCTGCTCTTCCCGGCCAGTTCGTCGTAGGGCGTGAAATACTGGAGCTTGGCATCCCCCCAAACGTTCTCCGTGGAATAATAGTAGTTTTCGGCCCAAGGCCCGCCATAGGAAACCAAAAGTGTTGGGGTAACCGCCATTTGCGACTCTGCAATGGTCTTCACCACATCTTCATAAATGGGGTAAATGGGCAGGGAATGTTCATGGCCAGGATATCCGTCGAGCAGTTGGGTCATGTTGAGTTTAAAATCGAGTCCGCCTTCGGTCGTGGGCATCAATTTCAGTTCCTTGCAGGCCTCGATCACCCATTGTCTTTGCTGTCGATTGCCCACCAAATACATTTTGATGGTCTTGGTATCGAAATAATCACTGTATTGTTTCAGTACCGCCTTGGTTTGTTCGAGGCTTTCCAATTGATAGCCCCAATAGCCCAGTCCGGGGCCCGTACTATAGATCCTCGGCCCATCGACCATCCCGGCCTCAACCATATCGGAATAGGTGAGGACATCGGTGGTGCCGGTTTGTGGATCTCTGGTGGTGGTGACGCCATACGCGAGGTTGGCCGCATACATCCAGACCTGGTTTTTATGGATGCCCCAGGCCGGTCTTAAATGGGCATGCACATCAACAAAGCCAGGAGTAATGGTTTTGCCCCCTACTGCTATTTCCACTGTTCCCGTGGGCACGCTGAGCGTACCTGAAAGACCGATCGCTTTGATGCGGTTGTTCTCGATCAACACGTCACCATTTTCGATGACCTCATCCCCTTTCATGGTGATTACCCGGCCCCCTTTCAATAGAAGGTTGCCGGTCGGGCTCTCCTTTTTGTAGCTAACCTTCACCTTATATTCCTCGGCCTTGAACTGGGGATCCTCCTTTTCATCCTCCTTGTTCTTGGTGTCGGTTGAATCGCTTTCCTTGTTGGTTTTGTTCAGTTCCGCTTCCTTCTTTTTGGCCGTGGCAAGGCTATCGGCGAACTGCTTTCCTGCCGCCACATCATATCTGAAATGGCTGGCTCCCAAAGACCAATGCACTTTTTTGCTATCGGAAGACCAGGTTGGGAATTCCCCTCCCATAATCGTCAATTTCAATGCGGGAAATGCTGCCTTGTCTGCCTTTGCCACCGAAACGGTGGGTGTTTGTCCATATCTGGGAATGACTGCGGTATAGAGGTCATTGTTGATCTTCGCGAGCACCGATTTTCCGTCCGGGGAAATCCGGACCAGATCGGGCTTGGATGATTTATCCTTATCATCGGCTCCGGGATCCATGGGGAGTGCATGGTGCTCGTCAAGAATGTCTTGCGATCCATAAGTTTCGATCCCTTTTAATTTGAGGTGTTCCTTTTCATCGGTACCGTCCCAACGGATCGACAACAATCCTTTTTCTGCATTGCTCAGGTAAATACGGTCGTCTGCCATGGTGAAATGTGGCATCGTCCGATCTTTCGACTTGTCGATAAAATTAATTGGCCCTCCATTGCTGCCCACCCAAACCAGGTCTTCGTACATCCGATCTGAGGATAGGCCCAATAAGTCCTGAAAAGCCTGCGCCGTTCCCCTGTGAAAAGCGATTCTATCCGATTTGTACGACCATTCGGGATAGGTATAAAGTCCGGGCTGCTGTGTAAGCATGACCAATTGTGGGCGCCCCGAAGTGTTCACTTTGTAAAGATGGCCCCCACCTTCTTTCCATGTGGTAAAGACCAGATACTTTCCATCGGGCGACCAGGATGGCTGTGCTTCGATAAAATCATTTTCGGTAAGTCGTTTTGGTGTCCCGTTGGGAAAATCCATCACATAAAGCCTGTTGAGGGCGGTAAAGGCCAGTTGGGAACCATCGGGAGAAGGTTTGGCATCGCGTATCTGGGTCACCAGGGCCTCCACATCATCCTTTATCGGATACTTAAAAGCGAGCCTTGGGCCCATATCCAAATTCACCGAGGCGGAAAAAGGGATCTCTTTGGCCGTATTGCCTATCACATCTATTGAAAAGATTTTCCCCCCATAGGAGGCAATCAGGTTTTTACTGTCGGGCGTAAACGACATGGCGGGCAAAACCCCCAAGGAGGCGATCGACTCCTGTTCATCGCGCTGCACCGGATAGGCCAACCATTTTTCTTCGCCTGTTTTCAGGTTTTGGAGCACGAGTCCGGTTTCGGCCTCAAAACGGGTGCCGTAAACCAACCATTGCCCATTCGGGGAAAGTGTTGGGGTGAAGGCCGATCCATAACGCGAAGTGATCACCGCCATATCGCCATCTTCCATATCATAGGTCCCTATTTGATATTGTGGCAATTGTGCATTGTAGTTCCATGCATTTTTTCGCTGCGAAAAATAGAGCAGCTTTCCATCGGCACCAAAAGCGGGGTCGATCAATTTCGCATCTTCCGGTTTATCGATCAGTTGGCTACCCGATCCGCCGTCTTTGTGGTAAATATGCGGTTTGATATTCCTTCTTCCTTTTACGCCGACGATATATTCGCCATCGGGGGTCCATTCGGCAGAGAAGAAGTTGTGCTTTTTTTCCTCGGTCACCTGTTTTTCTTCCTTGGTCGCGAGGTTCATGGTCCAAATATTGTCGGAACCGCTTTTATCGGAAATGAAGACCAGCGATTTTCCATCGGGGCTAAACCTTGGATGCACGTCGTATGCCAGGCCATGGGTAATTCTTGTCGCAGTTCCACCGGCAATGGGAAGGGTATAGAGGTCGCCCATCAAATCGAATACGATGGTTTGGCCATCCGGACTCACATCCAAGGAAATCCAAGTGCCCTTATCTGTTGTAAAGACGACGCTGCGTTCCGGTTCCAAAGGGAGTTCTTTGGTCGCCTTTTTTATAGTGTCGGCTGCGTTGGTATTCTGTTGGGCCAGGCCAATCGATACATTTAAAATGGTCAGGAAAAAGGCCATTTTTAGGATACTTCGGTTTTGCATACGATTTAAAAAATGGGTTAGGTAGCCTGCTGTGGCCAAAACTAACTGGTTTGTACAATACGCCCTGTGCCATTCGCAGGGTACTAAAAGGTCAAATGCCCAAAAAAACTATTCCTCTTCTCCGGAAGTTTCCGATTCGATCTCCGCTTCCTCAAAGTCATTGATGCCATTGTCGTGAAGAATGTTGTACCACTGAACCACTTTCTTGATATCGCTCGGATACACCCTGTCTTCATCGTAATCGGGCAATATCTCAAAAAAATACTCTTCCAACTTAATTTTTTCGTCTTTGTGGTTTACCGATGTCTTCCCGCCCTTTTCCTTGGATTTGATATTTTGGAAGACTTCCCTTAAAGGGACTTCCTTTTCCAAGGTATAAATGGCGATTTCAGAGAGCACGCTCACATTGCTTCGGAGGCCCACCGTAATTTTTTTTCCATCCAGCAGCGATTCCGCCACGAAACCTGCCCTGGTTTGGGTCACCAATTTAAAAAGTCCCGGTTTGCCGCCTATGGCCAATATTTTATCCAATCCCATAATTATAAGATAATTGCAAAGGCAAATATGCCCATTTTTGTTATACTATCGCGACGATCATCGCGCTTTTTTAAGTTCAGGAAAGCGCATTCTATAGTCGACCACGATCTTGCCTTGTGATATATTTTTCAATCTGCTCTTCAGGAGACGCTTTTTTAGGGGCGATACCTTGTCGATGAACAAAATCCCCTGAATGTGGTCGTACTCATGTTGAATCACCCGGGCCAAAAGTCCGTCAAAAGTTTCCGTATGCGCTTTAAACGCCTCATCGAGATAGGAGATGGTGATCGTATCTTTGCGTTTTATATCCTCACGGATATCGGGAATACTGAGGCAACCTTCGTTAAATGGCCATTCTTCGCCTTTCTCCTCATGGATGACCGCGTTGATGAAGACCTTTTTGAAGGCGCTCAGCGCCTTCCTTTCTTCGACCGACAATTCCTCGTCATCCGCAAAAGGACTGGTATCGACCATGAACAATCGAATGGCCAGGCCCACCTGGGGTGCTGCAAGGCCCACCCCATTGGCTTTATACATGGTTTCCCACATATTTTCAAGGAGTTCCTTCAGATTGGGGTACGCCTGATCAATGTCTATGCCTACTTTCCTTAAAACGGGATCCCCGTAAGCAACAATGGGTAATATCATTGAATTCTGTTTAAATAGGCCTGTAAGATCAAAGTGGCGCTCACTTCGTCGACCAGGGCCTTGTTCCTTCTTTGTTTTTTCTTCACGCCCGACTCCACTAGAGACCGAATGGCCATTTTTGAGGTGAAGCGTTCATCTTGTCTGTAAATGGATATTTGCGGAAATTGCTTGGCCAATTTTTTGATAAACGGTTGTATGAGCGCCTCCGATTCCGAGGGTAAATTGTTCATTTGTTTTGGTTCGCCCACAACGAAGCCCGTTACGTTTTCCACATCCAGATAGGCTTTCAAAAAAGCCATCAACACATCGGTATCCACAGTGGTAAGTCCGGAAGCGATCAATTGCATCTCATCGGTTATCGCAATTCCCGTGCGCCTTTTTCCATAATCCAATGCCAATAGCCTACCCAATTTATTTTTTTTGCAAAAATAGCCCATAAATTGTTATTACCGTAAAATTGAAAGTCGAATTCATTTTTGACCGCTTATATTTGCATTAAATTATGGGTAATAGAATGACCGAACTAAGAAGAACCATTGAAAATGCCTGGGATAACAGGGAACTTTTAAAGGAAGAAAATACACAAAAGGCCATAAGGGAAGTTATCGCACTCCTAGATCAGGGAAAACTTCGCTGCGCGGAACCCATTGCCGACGGATGGCAGATCAACGAGTGGGTCAAGAAAGGGGTGGTACTGTATTTTCCAATTCAAAAGATGGAAACTTTGGAGGTGGGCATTTTTGAATTTCACGATAAGATTCCTTTAAAAAGGGGCTATGCGGAAAAAGGCGTTCGCGTGGTGCCCCATGCCGTGGCACGCCATGGCGCCTATATTTCAGCGGGTACCATTTTGATGCCCAGTTACGTCAACATAGGTGCCTATGTAGATGAGGGCACCATGGTAGACACTTGGGCCACTGTGGGAAGCTGTGCCCAAATAGGCAAAAATGTACATCTCAGCGGCGGGGTAGGAATAGGCGGGGTCTTGGAACCCCTGCAGGCCGCCCCCGTGATCATTGAGGACAATGCTTTTATCGGATCGCGATGTATCGTGGTCGAAGGCGTACGGGTTGAAAAAGAAGCGGTCCTGGGTGCCAACGTGGTACTCACGGCTTCAACCAAGATCATTGATGTCACCGGCAGCAAACCGATCGAATACAAGGGTAGGGTTCCGGCACGTTCAGTTGTTATACCAGGGGGCTATGTCAAGAAATTCCCTGCAGGCGACTATCAGGTGCCATGTGCCCTGATCATCGGTACCCGCAAAGAGAGCACCAATAAAAAAACCTCTTTGAACGAGGCGCTGAGGGAATACGACGTAGCGGTTTAAAGGATTGGATTTTTGTGTTCATCGATACTTTTTTCCTTTTTTTTTAGTTATAAAATAGTTGCCAACCAAAGTTACCAATATATTTTCCAGTCTATGAACCGTACCAAAGAAAGAATTTCGGCCTTGATCATCGCTTATAACGAGAAAGGATATATCGAGCGATGCATCGAGTCGGTTTCCTTTGCAGATGAGATTATTGTGGTTGATTCATACAGCACCGACGGTACTTACGAATACCTCAAGGCCCATCCAAAGGTCAAGGTCATCCAGCATCCTTTTGTGAATTTCACGCTGCAAAAATCCTTTGCCTTAAAACAGGCCACAAATGATTGGGTACTTTTCTTGGATGCCGATGAAGTGGTCTCGGAAAACCTTAAATCAGAAATTTTACAGACTGTCAACGGGGATTCGGAAATCGTAGCCTACTGGTTCTATCGTAAATTCATGTTCGAAAACGAGCATTTGCGTTTCAGCGGCTGGCAGACCGATAAAAACTACAGGCTATTCAGAAAAAGCAAGGCCCAGTTCTCAGATAAGAAAATTGTGCACGAAACCTTGGACGTTGATGGTGAATCGGGCATTTTCAAGGAACAATTGGTGCATTACTGCTATAAGAATTTTGAGGATTACAAGTGTAAAATGCTCAAATATGGCAGGTTAAAGGCTCAGGAATCGTTTTACAGGGAGAAGCAGTTCAACTACTTTTACCTCATTTTCAAACCCGTTTGGAAATTTTTCAACCATTACTTCTTAAGGTTGGGCTTTCTGGACGGCAAAAAGGGCATCACCATTTGTTATCTCAACGCCTTGAGCGATCTGGAAAGGTATAGAGAGTTGAAAAAATTGGAGAAGAAGAACGAGCTGGCCTACTACTTGGTAATGCCGTGATAGGTCCAAACGCTTTTGTTCTGTCTCACTTCACGCCGTATCACTTGGTTTTTTGCAATGGCCTCGGGCGTTTTGTAGCCCCGTTCATGATCTAAGTGAACACAGACCGCACTGTATCGCAATTGCTTCGACCGGACCCCGTAATTGAAGAGCCTTTCGCCAAATTCCCGATCTTCGCCCCCATATTGCATCCGCTCGTCAAAGCCATTGATGTTCATGATGTCTTTTTTCCAGCCCGAGGAGTTGTGGCCGTTCCAGCTGGCATTGGTGGGCGTGATCGCATTGAAGAACTTGGAGATAAAGCCTTTGGCGGTCAATTTGTTGTTCTTGAAGGTCTTCGGTATGCCTTTCTCCTTCAACCATTGAATATTGAAGCAGTTTTGCCGCTCTATATCAGCCTTCGTGATGGCCAAAGAAATGTTCATGGGCAACATATAATACCCCCCAGAAATAAAAAATCCCGGTTCTTTGTTGATGTAGTGTACCTGTACAAAATCTTCCCTTGGGATACAGTCACCATCGGTCATGATGATATATTGCGTTTTACAGGCGAGGATGGCCTTGTTCAAGATCTTACATTTCTGGAAGCCATGGTCTTCCTGCCAAATATGATTGATGGGATAGGACATTAGTGGTTTTAGTGCCTCAATTTTATCCTTGGTTTCCGAGCCCGAACCATCATCGGCAATAATGACCTCAAAATCTTTGTAGGTCTGGCAATTGAAGCCCCACAAAACCTTTTCCAGCCAATCCGGCTTGTTATAGGTACTAATGATGACACTGACCGTGCTCATAGGATGCGCTTGCTTTCTGATGATTTTGCAAATGTAGTTTTTTGAAAAGGATCACCAAGAAAATATGCCGTCTAAATGGGCCGTCATCGGAACTGACCCTAAATTGGCTATATTTGCAGCATTGGAAACGAAGCCCCGAATCGTATGAAATTCCTGGTCATACAGCAAAAAATGATAGGTGACGTGCTCACCAGCACCATTCTTTGTGAAAATCTGAAAGAGCGGTATCCCGATTGCCAAATACATTTCGTCGCCAACGAACATACCTTGGCGGTGTTGGAGAACAACCCCTTTATCGATAAGGTCATCGTCTTCAAAAATCATTTCAGTAGAAATAAATTCGATTTTTATGACTTCTTGAAAGAGATCAAAAAAGAGGAATATTATGCGGTGATCGATGTTTACGGTAAATTGGAAAGCAACCTGATCTCGCACTTTGCCCGCGCACAGTACAAGATAGCGCACGACAAATGGTATACCCGATGGGTGTATACCGATACCATCAAGGAAAAATCTGGTGGTTGAAGGAACGATTCCCTTGGCCATGCACAACCGGTTGCGGTTGCTAAATCCCTTGCTGAAGGAATCGAACACCTTTGAGACGAACCCAAAATTATACCTGCAGGAAGCAGAGATGCAAGCCGCCTCCAAGGTCGCCAAGGCATTAAAGTCGGATGCATCCCAACCGCTGATCATGATGGGCATTTTGGGCAGCGATACGATCAAAACCTATCCCGCCGCCTATATGGCCAACATCATCGGCACCATTTGCAAAAACACCAATGCCAAAATACTTTTCAACTACCTGCCCCACCAGGAAAAGAAGCCCGGGACATATATGACCAATGCGATGCCAAAACCCGAGAACGGATCGCGATCGACTTTTATGCCCCTTCCTTACGGGAATTCATAGCGCTGTTATCGCAATGTGACGCCCTGATCGGCAACGAAGGGGGCGCGGTGAACATGGCAAAGGCCATTGAGGTTCCGACATTTTGTATGTTCAGTCCATTTATTCTCAAGGAAGCATGGCACAATGATGCCCGAACAAAGCATATCGGGGCACACCTGAAAGACTACAAACCGGAACTTTTTGAAAATCAAGATAAAAAATACCTCAAAAAAAATATCGATACCCTTTATAATGCCTTCGAACCTGCCCTTTTCAACCGGTCATTGCTCAACTTTTTGGAGGAACATTGCAATTGAGGATGGAAAAACCAGAGAGTACGACCATAAACAAGGTTCAGGTAGCCATCATCCTCATCAACTACAATGGCTCCGAGGATACGGTCAAATGCGTTGAAAATATTTTGTCGAAGACTTCCAAGGCACTGGCCTACGAAATCATCATTATCGATAATGCTTCAAATCGGGATGATTTTGATGCCTTGCAAAATCTCCTGATGGGTTTGAAAAGACCCCAGGGTAAAGCTTTATCGGAGCAAGATCAATACGGGTTTCGGGGGCGGGAACATGATGGGGGTACAATATGCCAATGCCGATCATTATCTTTTTCTCAACAACGATACCCTCCTGATCAACGACGCGGTTTCGATCTGCCACGATTTCATGGTAAGACCGCCGATGCCGCCGTTTGCGGAGCCCAAATTTATGACCAAAACGAAAAACCGGGGTGAGTTTCGATCATTTTACCTCCTTCGGTCGCGAGGTTTTCGGCAAGGCCGCGATCGAATTCCTCCATCCAAAATCGAAGCCCAAAAGGCGAAAAATATATACCGACCCCCTGGAAGTTGACTATGTGAACGGGAGTTTCATGTTTTTCCGGGCCTCCGATTTCAAAGCCGTTGGGGGTTTCGATACCAACCTTTTCCTGTATTTCGAAGAAAGCGATATCTGTTGCCGGCTCCGCCGCCTGAAGCGAAAAACATATTTCCTGCCAGCGGCAAAATACCTGCATTATCAGGGAAAGAGCATAGATCGGGCGGGCATGCCCATCGATACCAAAATAGAGCTGAAAACCTCGATGTTCTATGTCATCCGTAAAAACAACGGCTATGTGCAGTACCAACTGTTACGCTTATTTTTCATCCTGCGCTACGGCCTGGTTTCGCTCTTTAAACCCAAATATTGGAAACTTTTCCATCGCATCCTGATCGGGCTCCCGCTCGGAAAATCATTGAAACAAAGGCAGGTTATTGAAGACTGACCCATGGCAGCAAACCCAAGAAAATGTATTTTTGCTTCCGAAAAATCGATGTAAGCCATTCTAAACCTTTGACGACAGAAATCAACAACGCCATTGAGGTACTTCAAAAGGGAGGCCTTATCCTCTACCCCACCGATACGGTTTGGGGCATCGGCTGCGATGCCACCAATGAAGCGGCCGTAAGCAGAGTCTATGCCCTTAAGAAAAGAGCGGACAGCAAAGCCCTGATCTGCTTGGTCGCCAATGTACCCATGCTCGAAAGGCATGTGCAACAGGTTCCCGAGGTGGCCTACGACATCATTGATCTCACCACCAAGCCGACCACCATTATTTATGACCAGCCCAAAGGGGTGGCCAAAAACCTGATCGCTAGCGATAATACCCTGGCCATTCGTGTGGCTTCCGACAAATTTTGCCAATATCTGATCAACAAGTTCAAAAGACCCATCGTTTCGACCTCCGCGAACCTTTCGGGCGAACCTTCGCCGGGACGGTTTTCAGAAATCGGCGATGCCGTTTTAAAAGGTGTCGACTATGTGGTAAATTTGCACCGAGACAAAACCAACGGCCCGCCCTCCTCCATTCTAAAACTGGGGAATGACGGTTCGGTAAAAGTGATACGCGAATAAGCAATAATTCGTGTCATAAAAACTCTTCCGATGACGAAAACATCGGGAATGAAGCCCATATCATGGAACGAAGCAATTACCAAAAAGCCATACAAGATCCGATCTTTTCGATCATCCACGATGCCGCCAAGGCACTTGGGTCGAGCACCTATGTTATCGGTGGCTATGTCCGTGATTACCTTTTGCAAAGGGGCATCCCTAAGGATATCGATATTGTAGTGGTGGGCAGTGGCATCGCCCTTGCCCGGAAAGTAGCCGCTACATTGCCGGGGAATCCCAAGGTCACCGTTTTTAAAAACTTCGGCACCGCCATGATCAAACAGGGCGATCTGGAACTGGAGTTCGTCGGGGCCCGCAAAGAGAGCTACGACCGTGATAGCAGAAAACCCGTGGTGGAGGACGGCAGTTTGGAAGAGGACCAAAAAAGAAGGGATTTCACGATAAACGCCTTGGCCATTTCCCTGAATGCCGAAGATTATGGAACGCTTGTTAGATCCCTTCGATGGTTTGGGCGATCTGGAACGCAAACTGATCCGAACCCCCTTGGAACCGGGCATCACCTTTTCCGACGATCCGCTGCGCATGTTGCGGGCCATTCGGTTTGCCACCCAACTCGGTTTTGAGATACAGCTGAAATCGCTTCAAGCGATCACCGAACACAAAGAACGCATCAAGATCATCTCCGGGGAACGCATTGTCGAGGAACTCCATAAAATATTGGCCTGCCCCAAACCCTCCATCGGTTTTGGGCTGTTGCACAAAACCGGACTCTTGCCCTATATCTTGCCCGAACTGATCGCCTTGGAGGGCATTGAGGAGATCGAGGGCCAACGGCATAAGGATAATTTTTGGCATACGCTCGAAGTGGTCGACAATATCGCCGAAACCACCGATGATGTATGGTTGCGTTGGGCGGCCCTACTGCACGATATCGGAAAGGCCCCCACCAAAAGGTTCCATAAAAAAATTGGGTGGACCTTTCATGGCCACGAATTTGTCGGCTCCAAAATGGTCTATAAATTGTTCAAGCGCCTGCACATGCCCTTGAACGACAAGATGAAGTTTGTGCAAAAGATGGTGATGATGAGCTCCAGGCCCATCGTACTTTCCGAAGAATATGTCACCGATTCGGCGGTACGCCGTCTGGTCTTCGATGCCGGGGAGCATGTAGAGGATCTGATGACACTTGTGCGAGGCCGATATCACCACCAAAAATCCCGCCAAGCAGCGCAAGTACAAAAACAACTTCAAGTTGGTACGCCAAAAGATCGTGGAGGTGGAAGAACGGGACCACATCCGTAATTTTCAGCCCCCGGTCACGGGAGAGGAGATCATGGAGACCTTCAACCTTAAACCTTCCAAAGAGATCGGTATCATCAAGGAAGCGATCAAGGAGGCCATTTTGGAAGGTGAAATTCCGAACGAACATGATGCGGCACGGGATTTCATGCTGAAAAAGGGCAAAGCCATGGGCCTGTGAACAAGGCCGGGAAATTCGATCCGTTTTTTCCAAAATAGGAGTCCTTTTGTGTAAAAGATGTGGTAATTTTGCACTCTATTAAGCGTAAATCATGCAAAAAACCTTTCGCAAAGCCGCGAAAATCTCCCTGATCTTAGTGTATTTGGTGATTGCCGCCGGAGCAGTTGTTAGGATGACCGGGAGCGGCATGGGTTGCCCCGACTGGCCCAAGTGTTTTGGGTATTACATCCCCCCTACCGAAGCCTCCGAACTGCAATGGACGGCGAACAGGGAATACCAAAAAGGACAAGTGATCATCAAGGACGAATCGCTGCAGGTGGCCAAAGAAGATTTTAGGACTACCGATCGTTTTGATGCCCAGGATTGGGAACCCTATACCAAACACGATTATGCCATTTTCAATCCATGGCATACCTGGATCGAATTCATCAACCGGCTTTTGGGTGCCCTGGCCGGCTTGGCCACCTTGGTGCTGGCCATCCTGTCTTTCCGGTACTGGAAAACAGAAAAAATACTGACCTTCCTCTCTATTTTGGTCGTCTTTGCCATGGGCTTTCAGGCCTGGCTTGGCGCAACCGTGGTATATTCGGTCTTGGAACCCGTGAAGATCACGGTACATATGGTCATGGCCCTCATTATTGTGGCCATGCTGTTGTATCTCCTCCATCGAACACGCGACAGGGCAATGGCGCCAATACATGACAACATGGTCGTGAAATTGCTTTTCCTGGCCTTGGGGGCCACCTTGGTGCAGATCATATTGGGCACCCAGGTACGGCAGTTCGTCGACGTGCAGATCGATCTGGTTGGGGAAACAGCCAAAAACCTGTGGTTGCAAGCGCCAACCTGGCCGTTCTATGTGCACCGATCGTTTTCGGTGCTGGTGCTGCTCTTGAACGGATATTTGGGATACAGGATCTTTAAAAGGAAGCTGGGTTTTGGCAAGATCAACTGGGTGTTGGGCCTCCTAGGCTTGGAAGTGCTCACGGGCATCATGATGTATTATCTCGATTTTCCGTTCACCACCCAGCCGATACATCTCATCCTGGCTTCGCTGTTGTTCGGCACGCAGTTTTATTTGGTTTTGGAGGCCCTAAATGCAAAGAAAAGTCCTAAAACTTTGTAACTTTGCCCTCCGAGTAATTTTGGCCGATGATCTATAAAATCAGGATAATTCTGGATGCGGAGGAAGATATCTTCAGGGATATCGAAATTGCCGCACACGATTCTTTGGAAGAGCTCCACAACACCATTACACAGGCCTTTGGCTTTTTGGGCAATGAGATGGCCTCCTTTTACACCTGTGATGAGAATTGGAACCAAGACGAGGAAATCGCGCTGTTCGACATGGGCGAAACCCCGGGCTCCGTTCGCCTGATGCAGGAGACCATTTTGGAGGATATCCTGGGGCCCGAAACCCCAAAGCTGATTTATGTCTATGATTTTTTGAGCATGTGGACCTTTTTCGTGGAACTGGCCGATGTGGTCGAAGTTGAAATCGGTAAGGCATATCCCAATGTGCTTTTCAGTTTCGGGGAAATACCTGAGGCCCCGCCCGAAAAGAAGTTTGAGGCCGATCCCGCTTTCGATTTTGATGATACCTTGGACAATTATGACGATATGGACTTTGACGAAAACTGGAACTGATACGGGTCCAAACCCTGACCATTCCCTATCATCGCATCGGTGAAATTGCCAACATGGCAGCATAGCCAAGGCATAAGCCCATCTTTAAAACCTAAAAATCACGAATAACACCCTCCTGTATTTCAGGAATAACCCCAAAAAATAACATGATCAATCTGTATCCAGCCCAAATTGAAAGTCTATCCCTGCATCGTGTCGGCAATAAAAACAAAGGGGAAAGTGTTTTTCTGTCGGAGGCTCCTTTTGCCCTCAACGACGAGACCACCGGCCTTTTGAAGGAATACTTTTTTAAGCCCTTTCGGGAAAAAGAGGAAAGCTATTTCAAGTTCACCGATGAAGTGGATGTGACCTTCAATGCGCTCCATAAGATCGTTTCCGAGGTTTTTGAAGATCCCTCGCGCCTGCACCAAAACTCAAAACAGATCGCCACCCATTTGTTCGAACAATCGAACCACCCGCATATCAAAAGCGGGGAACTGTACGTGGCCTATTTGAGCCATCTGATGCTCGACAACGTAAAGGTCGATGCGATCGGAATCTTTAAAAGCGAACTGAAACACGACTTCCTTCAATTCCAAGAAAAAGGGGGAAACCTCGATATCGTCATTCAACAGGGCATCAACGTCAACCGCCTCGATAAGGGCTGCCTTATCTTCAACGTGAACAGGGAAGAGGGCTATAAAGTACTGTCGGTAGACAGTAACCGCTACGATACCAAGTACTGGCTCGAGCAATTTTTGGGGGTCAATGCCCTGGCCGATGAAAATTTCTATACCAAGAACTACCTGAAATTCTGCCAGAATTTTGCCAAGGATGTGGTGCTCCCGGCCGAAGACAAGCAACAAGAGGTACTTTTTATGAACCGGGCCGTGAACCATTTTGCCAAAAACGATGCGTTCGAGGAGTCGAATTTTTTGAACGAGGTGATGGAAAACCCGGAACTGATCCCCGAATTCAAGCACTACAAGGTAGAGAAAGGCCCCAAGTACAGCATCGAGGACGTCTCCAATTTCGACATCGCCAACAAAGCGGTTTCCGATGCCCGTAGGAAAATCAAGAACGTGATCAACCTCGATACGAACATCCAGATCAAGCTCGATTTCATCAACCCCGATTCGGCGCAGAAATTCGTGGAGAAAGGCTGGGACGAGGAGCGACAGATGTACTACTATTTGATCTACTTCAACAAAGAACAGAAAAGCTAAACCGATTTCCCTCGTGTCGGACCCCTTCAACGGCCATGGCAAAGGCTTTTTTTGAAACGGTCATGATTCCGATTTGGAATTTGGGTTTTGGAATTTGATTTATGTATTTTTGCACCTTTCCCGATTCACATCGGGATCGAATCCTCTAAATTTTAAGATATGGGCAATTTCGATATTATTGTTTTAGGCAGTGGGCCGGGCGGCTATGTTACGGCCATCAGGGCTTCCCAATTGGGCTTCAAGACCGCCATTGTGGAAAAGGAAAGTCTTGGGGGCGTTTGCCTGAACTGGGGCTGTATTCCCTACCAAGGCGTTGCTGAAATCTGCCCAGGTCTTCGAATACCTGAAACATGCCGGTGATTACGGCCTGAAGGCCGAGGGGGTCGAAAAAGACTTCGATGCCGTGGTAAAACGCAGCCGTGATGTTGCCGATGGCATGAGCAAAGGGGTGCAGTTTTTGATGAAAAAGAACAAAATTGAGGTCATCCATGGTTATGGCACCTTAAAACCGGGCAAAAAAGTTTCGGTAAAAGGGGATGATGGAAAGGAAACCGAATACAGTGCCGACAATATCATCATCGCCACAGGGGCCAGGAGCCGTGAGCTGCCGAGTCTGCCCCAAGACGGCAAAAAAATAATCGGGTACCGCAAGGCGATGACCTTGGAGACCCAGCCCAAAAGACTGGTCGTGGTGGGCAGCGGTGCCATTGGCATCGAGTTCGCCTATTTCTATAATGCCATGGGCACCGAGGTGACCGTGGTGGAGTTCCTGCCCAATATCGTTCCCGTGGAAGACGAGGACGTGTCGAAGCAATTGGAACGCAGTTTCAAGAAATCGGGCATCAAGATCATGACCTCCTCGGAAGTGACAAAGGTCGATACTTCGGGAGCAGGCGTGAAGGTAACCGTAAAAACCAGCAAGGGAGAGGAAGTGATCGAAGCCGATGTGGTGCTTTCTGCCGTGGGCATTAAATCGAATATTGAGAATATCGGCCTGGAGGAAGTGGGCATCGCCACCGACCGTGACAAAATTTTGGTCAACGACTACTATGCCACCAACATTCCCGGATACTATGCCATTGGCGATGTGACTCCGGGACAAGCCCTGGCACACGTGGCCTCGGCCGAAGGGATACTCTGTGTGGAAAAGCTTGCGGGCATGCACGTAGAACCCCTCGATTACGGCAACATCCCCGGTTGCACCTATTGTATGCCGGAAGTGGCTTCGGTGGGACTTACCGAAAAACAGGCCCTTGAAAAAGGCTATGAGCTCAAAGTGGGCAAATTTCCCTTTTCGGCCAGTGGCAAGGCCAAAGCCGCAGGAACACCGGACGGTTTCGTGAAAGTGATCTTCGATGCCAAATACGGCGAGTGGCTGGGATGCCATATGATCGGCGTCGGGGTGACCGATATGATCGCGGAGGCCGTTCTGGCCCGTAAATTGGAAACCACAGGGCATGAGGTATTGAAAGCGGTGCACCCGCACCCGACGATGAGCGAAGCGGTGATGGAGGCCGTTGCCGATGCCTATGGGGAAGTGATCCACCTTTAGGCAATATCGCAAAGTAGCATGTTGCACTTTAAAAATGGCACGACCGTGACCTTTTCCGGTGGTGCAAAACCATAATTATGTTGAACCTTGTCAGGGCCAGTGCCATACTTGAAGGTATTTCTTATCTGGCCCTCTTTGCGGTAAGCATGCCCTTAAAATATCTGGCCGACCTGCCAAGACCGAATATTTATATCGGGTATGCGCATGGCTTCCTTTTCATCGCCTATGCGCTTCTGGCGATCGTTTTTTGCGTCCGGAAAAAATGGGGGTTCAAAAGGATGCTGGTGCTGTTCACCGCTTCTCTCCTGCCCTTCGGTACCTTTTATATCGATCAAAAATATCTCGCCCCGATCGCATCGAAAGCGTAAGGTGTACGATCGAACGGAATCCAAAGATCAATACACCAACTTGCCTTCGGCATACAGCCTTCTCAATTCCTTTTTATCGAATTTCCCCACACTGGTCTTGGGCACCTGCTCGATAAAGACATAGTCTTGCGGCACCTGGTATTTGGCGAAGTCTTTCATCAGATAATCGATCAGTTCCGAGTTGGGTATCGGATCTTGGGAATCGAATAAAACGATTGTGGCCAAAGGGCGTTCCATCCATTTCTCGTCTGGAATCGCGATCACGGCGGCTTCCCTGATCTTGGGGTGCGACATCAAGGCCGATTCCAGGGCCACGCTCGAGATCCATTCCCCCCCGCTTTTGATCAGGTCTTTGGTGCGGTCGGTGATCTCCATATAGCCGTTTTCGTCGATCGTGCTTACGTCGCCGGTCTTGAACCAACCATCTTCGGTAAAATTTTCTTTGTTGTGGGTCTTGAAATAGGAACTGATCACCCACACCCCTTTGATCTGCAGTTCCCCCATGGTCTTTCCGTCCCTGGGCGCTACGGTGCCATCCTCTTGGACCACCCTGATCTCGACTCCCGGGAATTCGGTGCCCTGTTTGGCTCGGATTTTCAGCTTTTCCTTTTCGCTCAGGTGTTCGTGTTCGGGTTGTAAACGGCTCACCGTGCCCAATGGGGAGGTTTCGGTCATGCCCCAGGCCTGGCCGCCCTTGATGCCAAAATCCTTTTCAAAGGCTTCGATCAAACTGGGGGGCAGGGCCGATCCGCCCACCAAATATTCCTGCAGCGCCAATTTTTCTTTGGGCGGGTTTTTCTTCATCGCCTCGTATACGCCCAACCAGATCGTGGGCACGCCATTGGCCTTGGTCACCTTTTCATCGGTCAGCATTTTGATGATCGCCTCGGGCTGCAGGTTCGCAGAGGGCATCACCATGGTGGCGCCCGCCAAGATGCACATATAGGGAAAGCCCCAGGCCATCACGTGGAATTGCGGCACGATCAACAATATCGTGTCTTGGCTGCTTATATTCGCCGCATTGGGCGACAAGATGGTCGCTGCATGCAAAAAGGTGGAACGGTGGGAATAGAGCACCCCTTTGGGAAGGCCGGTGGTACCGCTGGTATAGCACATGCCACAGGCATCGTTCTCCTCCAATTTGGGCCATTCATAGGATTCGGATTGGCCCGCCATCAAATCTTCATAGTGCAGTATGTTGGGCAGGGTGGTGGTGAAACCTTCGGCCGCATTGATGATGATATAGTGTTCCACGGTCTCCAGAAGAGAAGCGATGGGTTCGAGGAGCTTCACCAGGGTGGCATCGACAAAAATAACCTTGTCTTCGGAATGGTTGATGATGAACTCGGTCTGTTGGGACGAAAGCCGGATATTGATCGTATGGCAAATCGCCCCGATGCCGGGAATGGCATAATAGAGTTCGAGATGTTGGTAATGGTTCCAGGCAAAGGTGCCGACCATATCGCCCTTGCCAAGGCCCAGTTTTTGGGTCAGGACATTGGCCAGTTTTTTACAACGTTTGTACAGATCGCCAAAAGTATATTCATGGCGGTTGCCATTGGGCATATAACTGATCACCCTTTTGTAATGGAAGGCGCGGTTTCCATATTCGAGGATCACATTGGTGGTGAGGGGGTACTGCATCATTAGTCCTTCCATAGCGGCATGCTTTATAAGGTTTGGTTCATAACAGGTGTAATCGGAATCGTCGATTCCAGCAATAGAAAAAGACCCATAATCTTGGGGGGCAATCAGAGCGGACCTATGTCTAAATATAAGAAATAAACGCTAATGCAAATTGGAATTGGGGCCCCGGGGGTGGGCATTAAATATTGACCTGCTTTTCGATCTTGGCCTTAGGGGTTTCTTTTTTTTTGGGACCGTTCACAAAATACATGTCCATCATCCCTTTGTTCTTCACATGGATCTGGCCCCGATGCTCGCAGGTATAGGTGTCACGGATCAACAGATAGGTGCTTTCAGAAACGTTGACCCTATTGGGTTCGGAAAGCGATTCCATACGTGCGGCGACGTTCACCGTATCGCCCCAGATGTCGTAGGCGAATTTTCGGGTCCCCACTACTCCGGCCACTATGGCCCCTGTATTGATGCCTATCCTTACCTCGAAGGGCACGATATCGGGATCGGTCTCGTTTTTGGCTGATTCCATCACCTGTACGATATCGAAGGCGGCCGCTATCATCCTATGGGAGTGGCCATCGGTCGGGTGATGCAATCCTCCCGCACACATATAGGCATCGCCGATGGTCTTTATCTTCTCCAGGTCATATTTATCCATGATGGCATCGAATTTCGAAAAATAATAGTCTACCGTCTTCACAAGCTTTTCCGGGGAAAGGTTCTGGGAATAACTGGTAAAGCCCTTGAAATCGGTGAACATCACGGTGACCGATTCGAATTTTTTGGCCTTTACTTTTCCATTCGTTTTCAGTTCATGGGCCGTTTCATCGGGCAGGATGTTGAGCAAGAGGTTCTCGGAGCGGTTTTTCTCTTCCTCGATGATCTTGTTGGTTTTCTTTACATAGCGATACCGCTTATAGGAACCTATGGCCAAAACAAAGACCAATACCAAAGAAGAAATGGTGGCGTAAAGGGCGTACTTCTGCCGCTTGGCCAACAACTCCGATACCTGGATCTCTTGGTCATATTGGTTCTTCTGTTGCTCCATTTCAAAATCGAACTGCAAGCCCCGAATCTTATCGTCGGTTTCCAGATTGAAGATCTTGTCTTTCAGTTCCAAATATTTGTTCTGATAGGCATAAGCCTTTTTATAGTCCCCTGCAGCATCATAGGCCAAGGCCATCCCTTGGTAAATATCCCTCAGTTCTTCATTGGCATCCAATTCAATGGCCAAAGGTTCGGCTTGTAGGTAGGCTTTCAATGCTTTTTGTACCTCGGTTTTCAGATAGGTATTGCCCAGGGCCAAAAGGGTTTGCGTTTGATCCAGGACCAGATCGGAGGCCTTCGCGGTATCATAGGCAAGGTTAAAATGATCGATGGCTTTTTCCACGTTCCCCAACTGACGTTCCTCCTTCCCAATCATGGTGAGGATATGTGCATAATCAGGGGAATTTAAGTTGATTGCCAGGGCTTCTTCATATTTTTTCAAGGCATTGGCATGGTCTTCCCTTTTACTATAGACCTCGCCTATACCCATTAAATAGGCCGATTGAATTTTTGTATTGTTCAAACCATCAAGGTATGGCTCGATTTGTTGGTAATAAGTGAGCGCTTTTTCATAATCGAGCATTTGGGTATAAACTCCGCCGATATTCACCAAGGCCGAAGTAATCCTTACCGGATCGCCCAACTTTTCAGAAAGACTTAGCGACTGTAAATAATAGTCCAATGCCTTGGCATGACCGCCCTGGTCGTAGTAGATCACCCCCAGGTTACTGGCCAAATTGGCCATGCCCAAGGTGTCCTTGATCGCTTCGAACATTTGCAATGATTGGGTCCAGCTCTCAAGTACTTCTTTGTACTTGCTTTGATAATATTCCGCAAGTCCGGCATTTTTAAGGGCGTAGGCCTTGCCTTTTTTAAAATCCAAACGGTCGGCAAGGGCTATGGCCTGATCGGCAGCGGCCTTGGCCTGGTCGAGTTCATCCATTTGGATCAACTCTAGGCTCAAAGCATTCAGGGCAGTGACCGTAGTGGTGTCTTGCTGCCCTGTTTGTACTATGCTTTTTAAACTATCGATGGCTTTGTTCTGGGCCAATAGGGGGTTCGATGGCACTGCAAGTAGCAATACCAGCAGGGAACCCCAGAAAGACCAAAACCCTTTACCCATAAGCGGTTATTCCTTAATGATGATGAACCCTTCGTTCTCACAGGAACCAATGTTCGTTTGAACAATATACATGGCTGCGGGCAGCGAACCCATATCTATCACGATCTGCTGTCCCTCATCGAATGAATACCCAACCGTTTCCAAGGTATTCATATTGGTAAGCGTAATGCTGGCCGCACCCGACACCCCTTCATTAGGTTGAAGATACAACATATAATCATCATCTGCACTTACCGGGTTGTTATAAATCACACATTCTCCATCCGGACCACCGTTCGCAGCAAAGCCGCCCACTGATATCGTTGGAAAGGTCTGTGGATTGTTGTAATTGTTCAAACAGGAGAATTGAATGCCATACTGCCTCGTCGGAACGGTGTAATTCCCTGAGACGTTACGCTTGGCACCCACCCTGTAAATGAAGCTCGACACATTCTCATAGCGTACCTCCACATTTACCCTTGGCGCCTCGTTAAAACCGGCGACATAGGAATCGTTATGCCCATTGATCCTCAATAAACCATCATCCGTTGTCTCGACCCCAATCTGCGTAGCACCATCAACTGTGTATTCAAGGGGCAGGGTGACCTCAGCGTATTCCTGGAACGCGGACTCTCCGTCCACATCGAGTACGTTGGCGATCAAATTCCCAACATCGGTGGCCGGCAATCCGGTCGTGCCATCGATCAATTCGATCCTAAACTCCAGATAGGGTTCGGGGAAGGCATTGGTGATATTGAACGATGCCGAGGGCCGGAATTGTTTCCGATCGTCCGAACCTACTGGGAAAGTATTTTGGTCAATCGTAAAGGACCCCACGTTGAACTGGGATTGTACCGTCACCACGGCATCCAGGTCCCGACCGGAACCGGGCGCCACATTATCATAGCGATACCCATCTTCCTCTACCATATAATTGCTGAAATCGAGGATTACGGCATCGCCACATTTGCTCACCTCGATGGTCGATTTACAGGCCAGGCCACTTACGGTATAATTGTCAAGATAATTGTCAATTTCATCATCTTCATCACCAAAAATCCTGATGGTATAGATACCCTCTCCCAAGGTGATGCCTTCGGTCGGAATAATCGTTTCATCCCCCGCTTCCACAAGCACGTAGGTGATCACGCCACCGGGGAACACGTTGTTTTGGTCGTCATCATAGAGGTAACCATTGATGATAAAATAATCATCAAGGAATGCGGGGGTAATCAGGTCCCCAGCCCTGATCTCAGGTATTTCAGGATCGATACAGGCGGAAAGTTCTGCCTTGGTGATTTCCAACACATTGTTCTGTTCTTCCTCCCCTTCATCCTCATAAAAAATAGTATAGTTCCGCAGATCTTCCACCGCACCACTTGCGATCCTGATGTAATATGCACCAACGACCAAACGGTCGCCCAGCGGTATCTCACCCTCGCCTCCAAACGGTTCGAAAACAAAGGGTATCTCCTCATCGAACAGGTCGAACTCGTTCTCGTCATAGGCGAACCCTTGCAATACCGGTATCAGGCTTTCGGTAGGGTTGTCGAACTTCCGGATATCTTCCTCGAAGACCTCCTCCCCATATTCCAAATCGAACGAATCAGCATTAAAGATCAATTCTATGGTGCGGACGTTTACACGCAACAGAAAATCACCATATTCAATATCATAGTTGCTTTCCGGCATCTCTACCCGTACCACATAGAGTCCTGCCGGTAATTCGAGATAGTCTTCATCATTGATGTCCCCAAGGGAATACCTTACCTCAGCTTCGGTGCCTTCCAGGTCCACATCCACCAAATAATAGGGGACTCCGTCGGGGAAAATATTGAGTATATCTACCACTTCGTCGTTATTTCCTTCGATAATGATATTCTCATCCAAAAAGGTTTGCCAATCGGCGGTCGAGATGGTCTGGCCATAGTCGATGCCGAAAGGCCCACCATCATTCTCAAAATAATCGCTGTTCACGATCAATACCTTATTGACGACCGCCACGATAAGCGGATTATCATAGACCAGTTCAAAGTTGGGTTCGTCGGGCAGGGAAATCTTGACGATAAAGCGGCCCACGTAGGGCAACAGGGGCGGTTCTGAATCATTCAAGAAATACCGGACCTCCCCTTCAGTACCGTCCAATGTCTCATCCACCAGGTAGTATTGGATGCCACTGGGAAACAGTTCTTCCAGTTCGCCTTCGTCCAGTTCCTCCAAAACGTCATCTTCGATGGTCTTGTAGATCTTCACGAACGGACTGATATCCTCAGGAAAAACGAAGTCCCCAAATTCCACGGTATAGTCCCCGTCAAAATTTCCGCTCACGGTATACACCCGATTGATTACCCTCAAGATGCCAATGCCTTCCCCAAAATCGAGTTCATAGTTCTGTGGATCTTCGATTTTGATAAAATATTCTCCGGCGGGCAGTATCAGCCCGTCTTCGCCTGCCTCTGAGATATAATACTCCTCGTTGGTGAAAATATCCTCGAAATAATAAGGTATCACAATGGGACAAACTTCCCCTTCCGCAAGTTCCTCCGGATCACAATTTGGGTCGGCAAAAACGGTTTGTACCGTTTCATTATATACGAATCCTTCAAAATCGAGCACTGCCGGACAAACATCACATTCTTCAACAGGTACGGGAGAGATCAGCGCATCGATAAATGCCCTGGTAATGCCCACTCCAAAGTCGACTTCCAAATTGGGCGTTTGCACGAAGAGGTTTGCATGGCTTACCGTAAGGTTGGCCGATTGGTATTGTGCATTGAAATTGATGCCCAGGTTCGATAGAATAGCTCCCGGGTACACTTTTGACGGTTCCTCAGTGTTGGTCACATCCAAGCTGCTCAACAGGTTCGTGGCATAGACTTGATTGAAACTGGGATCTTCCGGATCGATGGGATCCCCGTTTTCATCGGCGGGGTTGCCATCCTCAAAGTCGACCACGGCAAAAATTTTATCATAGGCCCCAAATTCGGTGTCCCCTACCTGGTTCAACAAACTGGTGCCGTTGACCACGGCCCGCAACTTATTCGGTATGGCTTCTTCTTCGGCATTTTCAGGGATCAATTGCAATTGCATATTGCCGTTCAACAGATCTTGACCATTGACAACGGCCCGTAGTTTGTTCACCACGGCACGCAACTTGTTCCCTATCGGTTCGGTAATGTCAAAGTAGTTATCGAAGTTCTGCCCGTCAAGATCGATCAGGTTCATTTCCCCGTTCACCACTGCCCGCAGCTTGTTTTGGATAACCTTATCACTGGCCATCCAACTGCTGCCTGCGTTCAAAAGTCCTAAAATATCCTCGGCATTGACCACTGCTCTTAATTTGTTGATCACCAGAAAAGTGTTGTCGTCGGTTTCACTGTTCCCGTCTTTATAAAAGTCCGCGTCGTGGGCGGCACGTATGGCTGCTTCCAATGCCGAATCCAGGGGCGATTCGTCTTCGCCCAGATAATTCAACAATACCGTAACCGCCTCCCCGTACACTATGGAAACGTCGGCAGGTTTTACGATCAGGTTTTTTCTGGTGATTTCAAGCGCTGCTGTTACAAAGTTGATTTGGTAGGCATCCAATTGTCCTTGGTCCAAATCCACTTCACCAAAACTAGGTGAAATCAAATAAAATCGGGCATCTGGAAATTCCCCAGTGGCGTTACTTTCCACCAACACTTGTGGAAGAACCGGTAGTCCCAATTCGACCAGGGCCGAATTCAAGGTTTCCCCTTCGGGCAGGCCGAACACCACCTCTTCATAGCCCGGTAGGCCCTGCACCTTGTATGTGAATTGCAGCGCATCCCCGAATTCGACCGTAAGGTCTTGGGCTATAATGTTCAATACGAGCTGGCCATCGGGCAAGATCGGTAAACCGTTCGATTTCCCGGCACCGGGCAGTTCACTGTTATTGAGCACGGTTAGCTCGGGGTTGCCGGCAAAAGGCACCACGGTGGCCGTGATTTCGGTTGTGGTGGGCGTACCCACGGTGGCCAATGGCTGGTCTCCCAAAAGCACGGTGGCGCCTGCTGGGATATAATTTCCGGAAATAGTGATGTCATATGTGTCAACCCCTGGTGTCGGGGGCACTTCCCCTTCATCCAATACAATATCAAAACCGGTGATCACAGCCGTTTGGGCGGCAATCTGTTGAAAGGCCGCCTGTGCATTGATCAGGCCACTACCGGCAGTTACAATGGAACCCGTGGGTATTGCGGTGGATTTGAACAATTGTAAAATTTGATCCGCTTCCTCATTGGTGGTCACGCCAACTTCGATGGGCAGGCCACCCTCAGGATAATAAGTGGGGATTGCCGATTTGATCAGGGCAAAAGCGGCCGCCGCATGAGGTGCCGCAGCGGAGGTCCCGAAGAAGTTGGGGAAGCTATCAGGATCGGTGGCTATATCATTGCCGATAGAACCCACGGTGGTATTGCCGCCATCCGGGGCGGCAAGGTCTACCTGCAACACTTGAGAATTCGTCAACGATCCGGCAAAAGAGGAAAAGGCCTCCGCAACGGGCGAAGATGCGATCCTCCAATCCACTGCCCCTACGGTGATCGCCTCCGGGGTCATGGCATGGCCACTGACCGTAGGGGCGCCCCCGTTGTATTCGGTAAACTGTAAGCCATTGGTACCTGCATCGGAACTCGTCCTGAAGGCGATGTACCTGAAAGGAACGGCGCCAGGGTCGGTAGGGCTGGTGATCATGATATTGGCGGTACCGGTACCGGTGGCCTGGAAGACCAAGACTTCGGCGGCATCGCCATTGATATTGACCCTGTTATTGCCCACGATAAAATTGCCCAGATCGTCTACCAGAAAGATATCAAGATCGGTGTTGGCCCCAGTGCTGTTGTCTTGAGAAGCCAAGGGCTCATCCCATTGCAACACGATCATATAGGTGCCGGGCACCACGGAGATGCCTTGAAAAATGTCTTCCGGCCCTGTGTTGTTGAACACATGTGCCTTGGCAGCGTCCAGGGCATCGATGTTGGTGACCGGGGAAAGGGTCGAGGCTCTGAACACGCTCTGATAGCCCCGATTCGCGAAATTACCTGCCGAGGTAAAATAGGCATTGCCTGCGTTGCCCGGTCCGTTGGTGAAATTCCTGATCGCCTCAGAAATCTGTCCTTCCCCAAAGAAGGGTTCGAAAGGATAAGTAACATCGTCGACGATAAGATCACATCCGGCTTCTGCCAAATCTTCGATGGCCAGGGCGAAGTCCCTCGGGGAGAGCACCCCGGTACTAAAGGCCAGTTCGGCCGCGGGGGCCACGTCGTGTATCAATTGAAGCATCGCACGCCCCTCGTCGGAGGCGACGCCATAAGGATAGTCCTTCACTACCGTTACGGGATTTATGTATCCGTTCGGATTCGCCAGACCTGGCAAATCTCCCGCGCTGACATCCAAAGTGGCATTGGAATCCCCGGTGAAGAGTTGCTTATCGAAACTGTCGGAAATCACTCCAACCGTAACGCCTTCGCCGTTCACAAAGGTGAGGGGCGTACCGTCTTCATCGCGCTCGAGCACGAACGCTTCCCGCACCGCATCGGTGAGCATCGCCGCGTCACCCTGGGTCAGGGCCACCCCTACCTGCCGGATCGGGGTATACAATGGCCTAACAAAGTTGATATCGGTAACGTTGTTCAATTCCAACAGTCTGTTGATGGGGAAAAAGACATCAAAAGTGGCCAAATCCCCATCGATGACCATCTGGGGGTCCACGATGAAATCGGTGTTCAGGGGATCATTGGCAAGGTATACCCGGCCAAAAGTGGTTTCCAAAATCGTTCTGACCTGTGCCTCCATTCCCGTTTTAGGTACCACTTCCAACAGTACTTCCCGGGCATCGCCTTCACCTGTGATCTGATACACGATCTTGGAGGGTTCGTCACCAGCATTGCCTTCGGCCAAGGCGGTCAGTTCCAAGCCCAATGGCGTATTCGATTTTCCACCTTCCTGCCCGTATACGGGGATGATCACCGGGGGTGCGGGACACATGGCCGTATTCATATCGGCTTTGGCCCTTTGTTTTTTGCCTTTGGGAAATTTCAATCGCCATTCTACCGATTCCTTATCGTAGAAATCAATAAAGAAAGCCACTTCCACCACACCCGGCTCAAATCTTCTTACGCCGGGTATTTTTTCATTTTTTCTGTACTTTTTACCCTTTCTTTTGATGACGACATAGCTACTTTTCTTTTTTACCCTTACCACCTTGTTGTTTGGATTGTCATACCCAAAATTAACGCGGTACATGCCGTTGCCCATATCCACGATACAGGAGGTTAGTGTTATCTTTTTGAGTTTTTTGTCTTTCTCATCATCACGCCAGTCACGATCATCGTTCCAATTCCAGTCATTTTCGAAAACACGATCGTCTTCATCTTCCACATCATCATCATCATCGTCCCTGTCTTTCTTTTTGTTTTCCTTTTTATCGTCTTCTTTGTTCTTTTTTCCATTGCCCCGCTGCGCGATTACTGCGGTGGTGGAGAGCAGGAACATCAGCAGCATCAAAAGGTTCAGAAAAAGTTTAAGAAATCGGGTAATCGGCGAGCGATGGGTTGGCGTGTAATTTGTTTTCATCTGTGGGTGTTTTGCTTTGCAATTGTATTTTTTTAAAATCTTCGCCCCATATTGCATACATAGCATGCCATATGGTGGGAAGACCAAGTGTTCCAGTAATCCAAAACCGTAAGGGGGGGGAAACAAATGCCGTTAATTGCCCAACAAACAGTGATGGGCAGCTGCGCAAATGGATCGCTCCATTATGGTTTACGCAAAGCAGAATATGAAAACGATAAGATCCTTGGGGAATCTTTAATAAATAGGGGGGGGGAGAGATTGTTAAATTTTAGGCAAGATAAATAGAATTATGTTAAAAATTGATAATTCAATAAAAAGAATATAAACAAATCAGTGAAACACCGATAATAACATACCATTGGTCCAATTATGTAAGTATAAATGTTATTATTGAGTAAGAATTAACCTACCCGATTGAGATAGAAAGAACACGCTTTATAGAAAACTACGGATGGCCAGGGCATAGCTTTGCAGCCCAAAACCGAGAATTACACCTTTGGCGGCAGGTGCAATATAAGAAGTATGGCGAAAGGCTTCCCTTTGCAGGGTATTCGAAATATGCACTTCCACTACTGGCGTTGAAATGCCCTTCACGGCATCACCGATACCGATGGAAGTGTGGGTATAGGCCCCAGCATTGAGCACGATACCTTCAAAACTGAACCCTACTTCCTGTAATTTATCGATTAGCTCCCCTTCTATGTTCGATTGGTAATAGGATAGTTCCACCGATGGGAAGGCTTCCCGCAGCGATTTGAAATAATCCTCGAAAGTGGCATCGCCGTACACTTCGGGTTCCCTTTTGCCCAAAAGGTTGAGGTTGGGACCGTTGATGATCATGATTTTCATGCCCTAAAATAACGAATAGTTCTCCACATAAAAAAAGGAAGTGAAACCACTTCCCAAATTTTGTTCCCAAGATTTGGCCATCCCAGAACTTCAGGAAAGCCTATAAGGCCAAAACCATTATAAAGTGACCAATACCCCAAGGGTCACCGTGGCCCAGGGTTGGTTTTCGATACTGATACCGGTGTAGGAAAGGTTCACTTCGGTTGTGGCGCCCATCAGATAGCCGATGACGGGCCGGTAATAGAGTCCGCCGTCGTTCCCCTCATTGAGGCCGATGGCCTGGCCGGCGTCGAGGCCGAAAGAAAATGAATTGGAAGGCCATACCCTTACCGAGGCGGCCAAAGGCACAAACTGTATATTGGGCAGATCGATGGAGGTGTCTTCCCGGAATTTTTCGGGAAACCCATTCACAAAACCTACGGCTACCCCTAAATCGACTACTTCACCAAGGGCCCACATATAACCGGCATCCACACCGATCACGACCCCCAGCACATCGTTATATTCGTTGATGGGCAAGCCGCCCTGAAATCCGATCTTAAATCCTTCCTGGGCGAACAATCCCGTTCCGAAAACTAGGAAAATGCCCACTATGATGCTGTTTTTCATGCCTTTCACTATCTTGGTTAGGGGTACAAAACTATCATCTTGTCGGAAATGCCCACTATTTTTGTTGCCAAACGACGGGAAAAGGATGTAGAACAACGATTTTTGTAATTATAAGGGGTTCTTCGGCACGAGCAAAGCCTACCTATTTTTAACCAAAAAGCGCATAACGGCCTATTTTCCTATTTGGCCATGGCGGCTAAGAATCGCAGTTAAAGTATCTTTAAAGCATGAACTGGCAGCAGGCCCTAAAAGATTACCAACATTATCTGAAAATAGAACGGGGACTCTCCGCAAATTCGATCGTCAACTATACCCTCGACGTTGAAAAATTGATGCTTTTCCTGGAAACCAACCAATTGGGCGAAACGCCTGTCAATATCGGCCAAGAAACGGTGAAGCAATTTGTTTATGAGCTGGCTAGAACCGTGAACCCCCGGTCACAGGCCAGGATCATTTCGGGCCTCAAGGGATTTTTCGGCTACCTGATCTTTGAGGATTACCGGCATGACAACCCGATGGACCTGATCGAATCGCCCAAAATAGGGCGCAAACTCCCCGATACCCTTTCCGAGGTCGAGATCGACAAAATCATCGGGGCGATCGATCTGGGATCGGCCGAGGGCGAAAGGAACCGCGCCATGCTGGAAACCCTCTACGGCTGTGGCCTAAGGGTATCGGAACTCACCGGGCTAAAACTTTCAGACCTTTACTTCGAGGAAGACTTCATCAAGGTAACCGGCAAAGGCGACAAACAGCGCTTTGTGCCCATCAGCCCGATCAACAAAAAATATATCAACATCTACCGGAAAGAGGTTCGGGTACACCTAAAGATACAAAAGGGCTTCGAAGACATCGTTTTCCTCAATCGCAGGGGCCGTCAATTGAGCAGGGCGATGGTCTTTACGATCATCAAACAACTGGCCGAAAAGATCGGGCTGCAAAAAAGTGTCGGGCCGCATACCTTTCGGCATTCGTTCGCCACCCACCTGCTCGAAAACGGGGCCGATCTAAGGGCCATCCAACAAATGCTGGGCCATGAGAGCATCACCACGACCGAGGTATACATGCACATCGACCGCAAGCACCTCGCGGAGGTGATGAACCGGTTTCACCCAAGGAAATGATCGAGGTTTGCCCTTTATCGTGCAGGCCCGTCAAAAAAATAAAAGAAAGGTACTTCGAAGAATACTGTTGCGGTTGCCATTAGCTTTTATAGTGGCTGTAATCCTTTTTGAAGGGCCGAATGATCAACCTGGCCTCGCGATCGAAGCGGATATAGTTGTACACCCAGTTGATAAAGACCACTACGCGGTTCCTGAAGCCGATCAGGAAGAACAGGTGCACGAACATCCAAACAAACCAGGCGAATACCCCTTGAAACCTAAATTTCGGCAGATCCACCACGGCCTTGTTCCGCCCCACGGTGGCCATACTGCCCTTGTCGTTGTATTCAAAGGGTTTCATGGGCCGGTCATCCAACAGCCGTGCAAAATTCTCTCCCAGATGCTTGCCCTGTTGCATGGCGGGCTGTGCCATCATGGGCTGCCCATGCTGACTTTCCCCTGTGACCATACAAGCCACATCGCCTATGGCAAAAATATCGGGATGTCCCAGTATTTGATTGAATTCATTGACCCTGATACGCCCGCCGACCAACAGTTCTTCGGCGTCCAAACCGTGAACCAATGCCGCCTTCACGCCCGCGGCCCATACCAGGGTCGCACTCTCGAAGCGAAGATCGGTTTTGGTGGAGACCACTTTGCCGTCATAGCCCATGACCCTCACGTTCTTCCAGACCTTGACCCCAAGTCCCCTTAAAAAGGCTTCGGCCTTCTCCGAAGCTTGCGGGCTCATTTCCTTTAAGATACGATCTCCCGATTGTATCAAATTGATCTGCATACGGCCAGTATCCAAATCGGGGTAGTCTTTGTGCAGGATTCCCTTTTTGATCTCCGCCAGTGCGCCCGCCAACTCCACGCCTGTCGGCCCACCCCCCACGATGACAAAGCACATCAGGGCATCGCGTTCGCGAAGATCATCGGTGAGCAAGGCCCTTTCAAAATTTTCAAGGATCAGGCTCCGCAGGTTGAGCGATTGGGGAATAGATTTCATGGCCATGCCGTTCTCCTCGATTTCGGTATTCCCAAAATAGTTGGTGACCGAACCCGTGGCCAAAACCAAATAGTCATAGGAAAGTGGCCCGATGTCGGTCTCCACCAGTTTTTGGGTCGGTTTAATTTTTTTGACCTGGGCCAGCCTAAAATAAAAATGTTCATAATCCTGCAACACCTTGCGAATGGGGTAGGCGATCGAATCGGGTTCCAACCCGCCTGTGGACACTTGATACAAAAGGGGTTGGAAGGTGTGGTAGTTGTGCTTATCGAGCATAACGACCTGTAACTCAAGATTTTTCAGGTTCCGGGCCAAGGAAATGCCCCCGAAACCGCCCCCTATGATCACAACGCGAGGATAGCTCGACTTAGGTATGTTCATGAATGCTGCTTATGCGCCAAAAATAAACAAAGCAAGCCAACGATGGTAGTGGAATTTTGGATTTGATTATATTTAGGACCTGATTCAAAAAATGCCGGACCATAAACGGTATGGCGTACCATGTATCGGCACCCTATGGTGTTGCCGATTGCTGTTTAATCTAAAAACAATTCAATTTTTATGAAGACCTCCCTTGTATTGAGCATTTGTACTTTACTTTTTATCCAAATGGGCAATGCCCAGAAAAAAGTGGACGACGTTTTGAAAAAACTGGATGGACAAGCCGAAAGTTACGGTGCCATTGCCCAGAGCATATGGGATATGGCCGAAATGGGCTATCAGGAAGAAAAGAGTTCGGCGCTGTTGCAACAAACCCTATCCGATGCCGGGTTCAACATCAAAACCGGAGTGGCCGGCATCCCTACCGCCTTTATAGCGGAATATGGCGCTGGGGCACCGGTAATCGGCATTATGGGGGAGTACGATGCACTACCCGGGCTATCGCAACAGGCGGTACCAGAAAAAATGTCGGCCGGAAAAGCGGCCGGGCATGCCTGTGGCCACCATTTGTTCGGGACAGCGTCTACCGCTGCGGCCATAGCCGTGAAGGATTGGATGGTGGCCAACAACACCAAAGGAACGATCCGATTTTATGGTACCCCTGCAGAGGAAGGGGGATCTGGCAAAGTGTATATGGTCAGGGCAGGATTGTTTGATGACGTGGATGTCGCCCTACACTGGCATCCCGGTGATGAAAACGAGGCCAATGCCGGCGCCGCTTTGGCAAACAAATCGGCCAAATTCAGATTTTATGGCGTTTCGGCCCATGCGGCCGGATCTCCTGAAAAAGGACGTTCTGCCCTTGACGGGGTGGAGGCGATGGATATGATGGTGAACATGATGCGGGAACATATCCCGCAAGAAGCGCGCATACATTATGTGATCACCGATGGTGGCAAAGCACCCAACGTGGTGCCCGATTTTGCGGAAGTATATTATTATGCCCGGCACAATACCAGGGATGTGGTCATCTCAATTTTCGACCGCATCGTGAAGGCCGCGGAAGGTGCCGCCTTGGGTACGGGAACCACAATGGACTATGAAATGATCGGCGGAACCCATGAGCTGCTCCCCAACCTCACCCTTCAAAAAGCGATGTTCGATAACCTGACCAAAGTCGGCGGCATTGATTATACCCCTGAAGAAAAGGCCTTTGCCGATAAAATTGCCATCAGTTTGGGGTACAAGGCCGCCGATGTGGCGGCCGCCAAAAAAGTACAGCCCTACCTCACGGAAGCCAAGGCTTCGGGCTCTACCGATGTGGGCGATGTGAGCTTTACCGTGCCTACCGTGGGCATGGGGGCCGCGACATGGGTGCCGGGAACCCCTGCCCATAGCTGGCAGGCTGTGGCCGCAGGTGGCACTTCCATTGGCAGAAAAGGGATGATGGTGGCCGCTAAGACCCTGACCTTGAGTGCGATCGAACTGTTCCAAAACAAAGAATTGGTCAGCAAGGCCAAGGCGGAATTCCTGGAACGCCGGGGGGCCGATTTTAAATATGTGCCGCTTTTGGGCGACAGGGCCCCTGCATTGGATTATAGGATGTAAAAACCTTCAAAGGAATCCGAAATCGGGGATAACCTTTCGGTTCGATCGACACCCCGATTTTCTAAATTTCAAACACGCGATGTAACGAATCTGCATTATTGCATACTAATCGATTATCAACCCACCATTTCTAAGTGACCAAAGAACTGGAGCACCAATTTGTGACGGAACTGGAGAACAATCAGAACATTGTTCATAAGGTATGCACGCTGTACACAAATGACAGGGACGCCCATAATGATTTGTTTCAAGAAATTACGATCCAACTATGGAAGGCCTACCCAAAGTTCAGAAACGAAAGTAAGTTCAGTACATGGATGTACCGGGTTGCGCTGAACACGGCGATCACGCTGTATCGAAAATCGAAAAGGACGATTAAGACCCAAGATTTCGATTCTGTGATCTTTAAGATCGGTTCGGAAGAATACGACCCCATTGAAGAACAACAATTAAGATTGATGTACAATGCGGTGAAACAACTTGGCGATATAGACAAAGCCCTTGTATTTCTTTATTTGGAGAACAAAAACTATTCAGAAATCGGAGAGACCTTGGGGATCACGGAGGTGAACGCAAGGGTAAAAATGAACCGCATCAAAACAAAATTAAGAACCATACTCAATCCATAAGCAAATGATGGACGAATTAGAGCTGCTCAAGCGTGATTGGCAGAAAAGGGAAGACACACATCCCAAGCTTTCATACGATGAAATTTATCGCATGATCTGGAAACGGTCTTCTTCGATCGTGAAATGGATCATGATCATCAGTATTTTGGAATTTGCGCTGCCCCACTTGTTATACCTGATCCCGGGCACTTCCAAAAGCCTTGAAATATATGACAAGCTCGGCATCAAAAATATGACCACCGTCTTCTTTTCCTTGGGATACCTCGTTATTTTTTACTTTATCTATCAGTTCTATAACCGCTACAAGGAAATCAGCAGTGTTGACAATTCAAAGGTGCTTATGGAAAAGATCTTGAGGACCCGAAGAACCGTGATGCATTATGTCATCTTCAGCCTATCAATGCTACTGGCAATGTGCATTATGGTCATTGTTGCCATTTATTCCAGTGACAACCTGTACGAAATTTTTGATATTCCCGAAACTGCCACAAATGTGTCGCCCGGCAAATTGAAGAGCAGTCTGATCATTTCCATGACCATTGTCAGTGTGCTGTTTGTTGCGGCGATGGCAGGAATTTATTTTTTGCTCTATGGGCTGCTGTTGCGAAAGCTGAACAGAAACTATGCGGAACTCAGACGATTGGAAGTTTAGGTTTGTTCTTGCGCCATTTTCGCAACTTATTTTCTTCTTCAAGGGCCATGAGTTCTTCTTGTGGGATCACCTTCAAAAACGAGGGATGCTGTTCGATGGCATATTCCAATTTTTCGATGATCTGATCGGAAGTTTCATTTTCGTAATCGATTTCCAAGGGCGATTTGATCACCATCGATTGTAAGATGCCTTTCTTTTTGATCCTCAACCCCTTTTTATCGAATGACCGTCGAAAACCGTCGATGACCACGGGTACCACGATGGGCCTATATTTTTTGATGATATGGGCAGTGCCCTTTCGCAAGGGTTTCCAAGGGGTGGTGGTACCTTGGGGAAAAGTGATGACCCACCCATCTTTGAGTGCTGTCCCGATATTGGAAATATCGCTCATCTTCACTTGGCGATTGACATCTTTGCCTTCGGCCCTCCAGGTGCGTTCTACACTGATGGAACCGGCATAGGCGAATATTTTCGTCAACAGGCTTTTCTTCATGGTCTCCGCTGCTGCCACATAATACATGTTGAGCTTGGGGTTCCAGAGATAGCCCAAATTTTTAATGTTGTCGTCACGGCCCTTCAAAGAAGCATTGAATACATGGAACATGGCCACCACATCGGCAAAATAGGTTTGGTGGTTGCTCACGAACAGGACATTGGTCTCGGGCAGGCTGCGAATCACCTCAGAACCTTCGATTTCCAATTTGTTGAACTGTTTATATCTCGAATGGGTGATGACGCCCATCACACGGATGAGCCATTTTTTTAAAAACAAGATGTGCCCAAAGGGGTTTTCCTTAAATATTCCCATAGAATGCTAAAATACAAAATGAGCGGCAACAAAATTGCGACAAGCCATGAAATGTTGGTAGGGAGGCGAAATCGGGCAATGAATTGATACCGATCCTCCAAAAATAGATTATAAAACCTGTTTCAACAGATCTTTGATCTCGCTCAGCATCATGGCCGTTGCCCCCCACACCGTCTGCTCGTTCAAATGAAAGGCGGGTACCGCGACATTTTTGGCATAGGAGGTGTTTAAATATTGGGTGAACACATTGGCATCGTCCAGGAAATCGGCCAGCCGCACTTCGACCAAGGCTTCCACTTCGCTCTTTTGCAACCTGAAAGTGGTAGCGCCCCTGCTCAATCCGAGATAGGGCTGTACCTCAAAATTACTTGGCGGGATATACACCGTGCTCATCTGCCGTATGACCTCGATCTGTCCAGGGTCTACCCCGACTTCTTCCTGCGTTTCCCGGAGGGCGGTCTGCAAGAGGTCGATATCGATTTTTTCGGCCTTCCCACCTGGAAATGCGATTTGGTTGGAATGCACCCCTTTGTAGGTTTTTCTTAAAATGAGCAGTAATTTCGTAAGTTGTTGATCGTCCGGGTAAAAAAGGGCCATTACCCCAGCCTTTTTGGGACTCCTGGCCTTGAAGCGAATGGCCTCGAGCTCTTGGGCACGAAAGGCTGGCGTCATTTTATAGTGGGCGTTCTCGCCGGGAAGGGGCAGATTTTTTATTTTTGGGACGCTTTTTGAAAATAAATCGAAATCCATGATGATGAAACGAATGGCAATTGCTGCAATAATACCAATATTTTTGATGGGAGCATGCAAGGACAAGGTGCAAAACCAATCGGAAGCGGCAGCGCCACAAAACTCCAAGAAAGATTCGATCGAAGTCGTAACCGATACGGTCGAAGCCAAGGCTTTTCAACTGGATGAGGAAAATGCGATCCCGTTCTTCTTCGATTACCAAAAACGGTTGAAGGAAAACAAAGTGAAGATCACCACCAGCCTGGGAAGCTTCACGATCCAACTGTATGACAACGTGCCCTATCACAAGGCCAATTTTATCTATTTGACCAGAAAGGGCTATTTCGATCGCACCCAATTTCACCGAGTGGTCAAAAACTTCATCATACAGGGCGGAAATTCAGATGATGTACAGACCGCCGAAAAACGCAGTGAGATCGGGCGATACCTTCTGCCCCCCGACACCAGGAAAGGATATAGGCACGATCGTGGTACGGTGTCGATGCCCAGCAGTGAAATCGATAATCCCCATATGCTCGCATCGCCCTTTGAGTTCTTCATTGTGGTCACCAATCCGGGATCATACCACCTCGACGGGGATTATACGCCATTTGGCAAGGTCATCGAAGGGATGGAGGTGGTCGATAAAATCAATCAACAGCCGGTCGGCAAGGGCGATTGGCCGTTTCAGAATATTTATATCGAGAAAGCCGAAGTGATCGAATAAAGCCCGGGACCCTAGTGCGTTTTTTCCCTCCCGTAAATATTGGGCAAGGCAATGTGGAATTTTACCGCCAACAAACGTACCCCAATGATCACCAAGATGGAAGCGATATACGCAAAGGTGTCACCAAAAGGCAGGCGAATCAATAGAAAATAGCCCAAACCCCCAATAATACATGCGGTGGCATAAATTTCTTTCCTGAATATCACCGGAATCTCATTGCAGAGGATATCGCGAATCACGCCTCCGAAACTTGCCGTAATCGTGCCCAGGGCGATGCACATCACGGGCAGCAATTGTGCTGACAAGCCCTTTTCGATGCCCACCATCGTATATAAACCGATACCGATGGTATCGAAAAGGAACAGGGAGGTACGCAGGTATTTTAATTGTTTGATGAATACGATGGCAAATACCACCGAAGTTAAAATGATGATGCTGTAGGTGGGGTCCTTGAGCCATACCACCGGGGTAGACCCCAATAGGATATCCCTAAGGGTTCCGCCTCCTACCGCCGTGACAAAGGCGATGATAAATATGCCAAAAAGATCCAATTTCTTTTCCATGGCCACCAAAACACCGGAAATGGCAAAGGCGATGGTGCCCAAAATATCGATTAAAAAATAAAACATATGAACTTCTTTAATGAGGCCATGTCAACCCAGGGTCGCCAAGCATACTTGGAGACCGTGCAATAATACGAAGCTTTTTGGCAATTCCGTAGCGCGCCAAAAATCGATTGCAAGAAGAATGCCTGTACCGTTTAACCCTCTAAACCGGGCTATTTTAAAATTTTTCCTACAAAAAATATAGGTGATTTTTAGCGTATGCTCTTTCACAGGCCGGGCCATGGTCATTTTGTTAATTTCCACGTCAAAATATTTTATCGTCTGGGAAGTGCAATAACGTCAACATGTGATCGATGAACTGCATCCTATTTGACCGCCATCCGAGCTTAAAATCGATGGCCGACCTATTGCGATGTGCCGCCAAACCATTAACTTGCGCCTTCCCCCGAAGTACTTTGGATTGCATTCATGCATATTACCGAGCATTACCTAAAAATAAGCTATGGGTCAAGAACTTCAGCATGCGGATAAGGATAAAAATCCCTTACACGCAGAACCCCACCAAAAAAAGAATAAGCAAGGCGATTACGTCTATCGCTTTACCGGCCAAAAGACCAAATTCAACAAATTGAAGCGGCGCATTGCCTGTGGCAGATGTAGTTTCAACATCCAAGCCGAAGGCCTTATGCTAAGCGATGATTTTTCCAAATCGTATAATCAGTTCTCGGTTTTGGCCAATGAAGTGGCATCGATCACGCTCGTACGCGGGAAGGAAAGCATCGATACCTTCTACCTCTCTCCCATGCACCTGCTCATGAAGTTGGGCCTTCCAAGCCGTTATGCACGCCATTTTCGCATCGATCCGTCGGAGTATTCCATCTCACGGACCAAGTTATGCATCAAGACCAATGATCGGCAGGTGGAACTGTCTACAAGTGGATTTCGATTCGAACGATTGCTGCAAAGCCTGAAAAAGAAGGGCTATGGCGATAAACTGAATTGCGTGGTGGGACCTATCCGTAAGGTCATCGACCATGGGGTGGCACTTGCGCATCTGGAAGCCCATTTTTTGAAATAATGGGCTTGTTTTCATGGCGGCCGTTGGCCATGTACACAATTCAGCAATGTACCCTGCTATTCCCCAAAAATACCTATCTTCATACACGCCGGCGGAGGGTTTCTTAACGATGCATTCGCAACGGCGAAGGCCTTAAAGCCTTACATGAACAAATTTATGGTATAGTTTCCAGCAAGATGCGAAGACGAAAGTTCATTGTCCTGGCCACTGCCACTGCCGCGGCCCTTGGAGTCTCCTATTGGTACTTGGATCGGCTTTTCCCGGATGGCGATTTCGTCATCGCTACCCCGGAATCCCTAACTTCGATTTGGGACCCGGAGACCATCAGCGGCATCGGGTCCAGGTACCGCGAACTATGGCCTGAAGAGAACAATGCCACTTCCCTAAAAAAGATAATCCACGAGAAATCCGGAGAGGGTCAGGACATGGTTCGGGCCATCCAAAGTGCCGTTCAAGAAGATTTCAGGACGGGCCAAACGGTGATCGTCGATGGGTGGATATTGGCGCGGACCGAAGCCAGACAATGTGCCCTATATTCCCTCATCAAAACCTGAAGACCTTAGATGCATACCGACGCAAGGACCCTGGAGCACAACAGCCTGATCGAAGGCGATATCTGTATCATCGGTGCCGGTGCCGCGGGCATTTCCATGGCTTTGGAATGGATCGGGGGGCCCCAAAAGGTCATCCTCTTGGAAGGTGGGGGCTTTGAATTTGACGAAAAGATCCAGGCACTGAACGATGGGCAGTCGACCGGTCAGAAATATTATCCATTGCAATCGAGCAGATTGCGTTATTTTGGGGGAACCACGGGCCACTGGGCCGGTTTGTGCACCCCGTTCGACCCCATCGATTTTTCGCCGAGAGATTACGTGCCCGAAAGCGGTTGGCCCATCAACAGGGAAGATCTCGACCCTTTTTATGCCAAGGCACATCAGGCGTTGGGGCTTGGGCCCTACCAATACGATTTGGCGTATTGGCAAACTTCCTACCCCGATTTCATACCCTATCCCCTTGATCGGAACATCATCTGGAACAAAATGTGGCAATATAGCAAAGCGCGTTTTGGACCGTTGTACAAAGAAACCCTGGTGCAGGCCAAAAATGTGCATTTGTTTACCTATGCCAATGTGGTTGACCTAAAGGCCACCAATAATATCGCTGCAATAAAGGAAGTCACCATTAAAGACCATTCGGGAAAACAGCATAGGATAAGGGCAAAATATTATGTCTTGGCCTGTGGTACCATCCAGAACACCAGGCTGCTCTTGGCCTCCAATTCACAGGCAAGTTCCGGGCTGGGCAACAGCCATGATCTTGTGGGGCGTTATTTTATGGAACATCTCGAAATTGCCTCTGCCGAATTATGGATGTTGAAACCCTTCAAAACCGATCTCTATGTCAGGGATTATCGTGTCACCCAACCGAGTGCGGAACTGGCCATTACCGAAGAAGAACAGCGCCTCCAAAAAATCCTGAACGGTACCGCATCGCTCATTCCCTTGGCCTTGGGGCGGAACCAGAAGCCCAAGATGGAGACCTGGCAGGATGCCGACCCGAGAAAAGCCCAGGAAATTACCTTTAGCCAAGGAGGCGACGCCATCAAAAAATCGGCCCAGGTGAAAGAGGGGCCCATGGCCCAAGCCTTTCAATTGAATACCAGGATAGAACAGGCCCCCAATCCTGATTCACGGATAACACTGGGCAGCGAACGCGATGCCCTAGGCGTACCCAAAGCAAGCCTGCATTGGCAACTGACTGCTTTGGACAAATCCAGTATCCGAAAAATCCATGAACTGATCGGTCAACAGTTCGGCATTAACGGATTGGGAAGGGTACGCTTGATGGAATTTCTGCGCGACCCTGATGATCTGTCCTGGCCGGTGGGCACGAATGGCGGTTGGCACCATATGGGGACGACCAGGATGAACGATGACCCCAAAAGAGGGGTGGTCGATGCGAACTGCAAAGTACACGGTATTGCCAATCTGTTCATTGCAGGAGCGGCCTGTTTTCCTACGGCAGGTGCCGCCAATCCTACCCTGACCTTGGTGGCATTGTCACTGCGGTTGTCCGAGCACCTCAAAAAAAAGTTCTCCTGAATTTTTTGGATGTAATCCTATCAAATTATTTACGACTTACAGCGCGAACAGAAGCAAGCCATTCCTATGAAAGCAGTATTGCACAAGGCCGACACAAGGGGCCATGCCGACCACGGCTGGTTGAATTCACACCATAGTTTTAGCTTCGCCGGCTATCACGATCCCGAACGCATGCATTTTGGGGTACTAAGGGTATTGAACGATGACATCGTTTCAGAAGCCCGGGGTTTTGGCACCCATCCCCATAGCAACATGGAAATCATTTCGATTCCATTGGAAGGCGATCTGCAACATATGGACAGTATGGGAAATGCCACCGTGATCCAAGAAGGGGATGTGCAGGTCATGAGCGCCGGTACGGGCATTCAGCATAGCGAATACAACAAGAACAAAGACCGCCCGGTGAAATTTTTGCAAATATGGCTTTTCCCGAACCAAAAAAACGTGGAACCCAGATATGACCAGATCTCGCTGAAAGATATAGGGATCAAAAACGATTTCTATCAGATACTCTCGCCGAATAAGGAAGACCAAGGGGTTTGGGTACACCAAAACGCCTGGTTCCATATGGGGGATTTTGAAACGGGGACAACCAGCGAATACCGATTAAAGGACAGTGGGAACGGCGTCTATGTTTTTGTGATCGAAGGTTCCATCGAAACAAACGGCCAAAAACTGGGAAAACGGGATGGCTATGGTCTGTGGGACCTCGATCGGTTGCAACTGAAGAGCCAAGGCCCATCGAAAGTGCTGTTGATGGAGGTGCCGATGGCTTTATAAATCGCCTGGGGTATCGGTGCGCGACCGAAAGTCCAAATCACTACTTTTGTCGCGAGAAATCCTTCCTATGCCCATTTTAGAAACCGAACGCCTCCTCCTCGAACATGCGGCCGTAACCGACAGTGCCTTTTTTTTGGCTTTGATGAATTCGGACACTTGGCTCAAATTCATCGGCGACCGTGGCGTTTACACGGAAGCCTTGGCACAGGCCTATATCGAGGAGCGGTTGATCCATAGCTATTCCGAGCATGGTTTTGGGTTGTGGAAGGTGGTGGAAAAACAACTACAATTGCCGATAGGCGTCTGTGGATTGGTAAAACGCGATTTTTTGGCCCATGCCGATTTGGGCTTTGCCTTTCTACCATCCCATGAAGGGCAAGGCTATGCCCGGGAGGCGGCCGAGGCATGCTTGTTGTACGGATTGAACCATTTACATCTGAACCCGATACTGGCCCTTACCACAAGCGAAAATGTGAAGTCGCGCAAACTGCTTCAGAAAATCGGGATGCTCGGCATTGGAACCGTAAGGCCGGACGCCAAAACAGAAGAATTTTTATTGTTCACCACCGCTACACAGGGATAAAAGATAGAATCAAAAACTAGCCCTGTTCGAACATCAGTGACCTTGATCATCATGTTCAAAACAGGTAGGATGTTTAGACCTTTTTTGCTGCCTTATGCAAATAATTGCTGTATCTTCAACACTGGTCTTACCGTCAAACTCCATAATATGCGCTCTCTACCGAACCACCGTTTTTATTTTCTTTTGTTGCTCCTGCCTTTACACCTAATCGCGCAAGAAACCAAGATCGAACCCGGACCCAAATTAAGGGTATGGCAGTCCGATACCCCTGAAGAAAAAATGGCACTAGCGGAAACATACCATGGGGTCACCACCGATGGCACCTTGGTGCAAGACCTATATCGAATTCGCGAAACCGGGGCCAGTACAGCAGGAATCGCCACCGCCGTTTCCGATTTTTTGGCTTCCCTTAGTGCGGAACAAAGGGCCACATGCCTGTTTGGAATCGATGATCAGGAATGGCGCCGCTGGTCGAACATCGATTTTTACAAGCGAAAAGGCATCGGATTATTGGACCTGAACCCAGAACAACGGCAACTCGCCTTTCAAATCTTAAAGGAAGGCCTGAGTGCTTCTGGTTTTGAAAAAGTAGAAAACATCCGGAAAATGGAGGGCTATTTGGCACGTTTGGCCAATGATTTCAAAAGACTGGGGCCCGATCGATACTGGTTCACCTTTATGGGGGAACCTTCCAAAGACCAGCCATGGGGTTGGCAATTCGATGGACATCACTGTATCATCAATTATTTTGTTTTGGGGGATCAGGTGGTGATGACCCCTACTTTTATGGGTTCGGAACCCAACTATATTGTCGATGGCGAGAACCAGGGTACCCAGACCTTCAAAAATGAAGAGGCCTTGGGTTTTGAATTGTTCACTTCCCTGACTGCGGAACAACGGAAAGTGGCCACCCTGCTCAGCACGAAGGAATACAACTACAATCAGGCCGAATCGTACTCCGATAACGCCGTGGTGCCATACGCAGGGATTCGATACCCCGATCTGGACCAGGCGCAACAGGGGCTATTGAACCGTCTTGTCGCAGAATACGTGGGAAATATGGATGCCGGGCATGCGATGATCAAGATGGAAGAAATCGAATTGTTTTGGGACAGTACCTACTTTGCATGGGTGGGCAATGACGACGATACCCAACCCTTTTATTACCGGGTGCAGAGTCCGGTGCTCATGATCGAGTTCGACCATCAAAAACCGGTTTTCATCAAAGGCGACAAGCCTACCAAAAAACATATCCATACGGTGGTGCGCACGCCCAACGGCAACGATTATGGGAAAGACCTGTTGCGTCAACACTTGGAACAGCACCATAAAGACTGAGCATCCTTGCCTTCCCGTGAAAGTGGCGGCTAGAAAATATAGAACAGGTATTGGGCCTCCGCCGAGTAAGGGTGACCTTTCCGTGAAAGTGGAACCGGAGTTCCATCCATCAAAAAAAATCATTAAATTGAAGCTGCCAAATGGCATTATCTCTTTAAACCAAGCTTGCTTATGTGCTATGACATCAAAGCCAGCCTTGAGGCACAATTGAACAAGGCCAGACGCAATGGCGACCTGAAGGCCATTGAGGAAATCATGGAAAAATTGGTGCCGCTCACCGATTTGCCGATTTACCATGCCTCCGGTTTCAGTCATCCCAAGGTATTGATCTATACCGATGAAGCCCCCAACATGCCCGTGGTTTCGACTTGGGGCCTGGTTCCTTTTTGGGTAAAGGATAAGGCCCAACTCCAAAAAACCTGGAACAATACCTTGAATGCCAGGGGAGAAACCATTTTTGAAAAACCGTCTTTCCGTACCTCAGCAAAAAACAACCGGTGTTTGGTGTATGTCGATGGTTTTTATGAACACCATCATATCAAGGGGGCCACCATTCCCTTTTATATCCACGCCCGTAACAATGAGCCGCTGGTCCTCGCAGGACTATGGAGCGAATGGACTGATCGGGAGACCGGGGAAGTGCTCAACACCTTTAGTCTGGTCACTACGGAAGGCAACGAACTATTGGCAAAAATACACAACAACCCCAAGCTCGAAGGGCCTCGTATGCCGCTGATCCTGCCGAGGGAACTGGAAGACGCTTGGCTACATCCCATCGACGACGAACTCGATATCAAAAAAATAAGGGAGCTCATTCGGTCTTATCCATCCAATGAATTGGAAGCCCGTACCGTGCACCGATTGCGTGGCAAAGAGTACTTGGGCAATGTTCCCGAAATTTCCGAAAAAATAGCATATCCCGAACTGGCAACCGAGGCCCTCGGCCTATGATCACACTGCGATTTAAATCCCCGCCAAAACGTGCCTTGGGCGGGGCCTCTCCCCTATTTTTGGGTCTTGAACATTCAAAAAAAGAGTAACTTACCCCTAAATATTGGATTGCGACCAAAATCTTTAAAAATTTAGCGCTTCCATTTTGGGAAGCTGTTGTAATAAATAATCTCCTTACGCATGAAATCCTTATGGTTCGTATTGCTTTTCCTTGCCGTTTCCAAGCTCTTTTCCCAGGCGCTCGAAATCAAGGGATCGGTCTTTGACGACCTCAACCGGAACGCCATACGGGATTCCAATGAAACCGGATTGGGAGATGTCGTCGTTTCCGACCAGTACAACACGACCAAAACGGATGCCAACGGCAACTTCAACCTTTCGACCCATTCCGAATCCCCATATCTGATGATCAGCCTGCCCGATGGATATCAAGGGCAAATGTACCATCCGAAAGCAGCGGACATGGCATTTCCACTCCAAAAACAAAAGCTGCGGAACGCGTTTACCTTTATTCATGCTTCCGACACCCATGTCGATTCCTTGAACCTGCCCCGCATGCATCGTTTCCGAAGCATGGCAGATTCTATCGGGGCCGATTTTGTGATCGTCTCCGGCGATTTGATCAGGGATGCTTTA
The DNA here is from genome assembly GCA_963710535.1 of uncultured Flavobacteriaceae bacterium. Lineage (GTDB taxonomy): Bacteria > Bacteroidota > Bacteroidia > Flavobacteriales > Flavobacteriaceae > Pelagihabitans. The sequence goes on along the minus strand of CAVQAW010000007.1, from coordinate 213,233 downwards.
AGGGTAAACGAAGCAACGGCAAGTGCTTACTATCGAATGTACCTCGATGAAATCGCCAAATTCAACATGCCCGTATACAGCGGGGTCGGCAACCATGAAATTTTCGGTATCGAACGCGATAAATCATTGGTGAGTTCGGAACATCCGTTATATGGGAAGAAAATGTACCGTCATTTCCTGGGCCCGAATTATTATTCCTTCAACTACGGTGGCATGCATTTTATCGCCCTTGACGGCGTGGATTATCAAAATCTATACTATTTCGGCGGCATCGATTCCCTTCAGCTGCGATGGCTGGAGCAGGACCTAAAGGAAGTCCCGGCGAAAACCCCAATCGTCACCTTCAACCACATTCCCCTGGTATCACCCGGCTTTTCGTTTCAGCATTTCGACAACGATGTTTTCTATGGCCCCCAATTATTGATGCAGGGGAATACGTTGGAACACAGGCATATCGTTCATAATTTCACTGAGGTTCAAAAGCGCATCGGCAACAGGCCCTTCCCCTTGGCCTTGTCGGGCCATTACCATGCGGCTCAGGAAAGTTTCATCAATGGTTCCAATACCTTGTTCGCACAGACCTCAGCCATATCCCGACCCGATAGCATGGATTATCACGGCTTCGAGGTGCGATCGGGATTCACATTGTACAAGGTAAAGGATGGAAAAATAACGGCCAGGGAATTTATTCCGCTAAATTTTCCATAATTTAATACCGACCAAAAAGCCAACGAACGGCCCAACATACATAATTCACCACATCTAATGGCTTTACGCTACAGGCCATCCGAGGAAAGCCCAATATGATATATTATGGACAAAGCGCTGCAGACCATGATCGACAATATGCCCGAGAAAACGGGCAAGTCATTACAGGAGTGGAAAAAGATGCTCCAGGCCAAAAAATTTACCAAGCACGGCGAAGCAATAAAATTTTTAAAAGAAAGTCATGGGGTCACCCACGGTTTTGCGAATACCATCGTTGTCTTGTCAAAAGAAGGGGTCACGGCCCCCGAAGATTTGATCGCCCAACAATATCAGGGCAAGGAAGGCTTAATGCCCATTTATGAAAAATTGATGGCCACCGTTGATAAATTGGGATCGGAAGTCACCATTACCCCCAAGAAAGGGAGCGTCAGCCTCATTCGAAAAAAACAATTTGCCCTGATCAAGCCCGCGTCGAAAACCAGGATAGACCTAGGATTAAAACTGACGGGAAAGCCTTTGACCAAGAGGTTGGAGCATTCCGGGCCTTTTGGTACCATGTGCACGCATCGGGTGCAATTGACCAGCCAGGAAGAGGTTGACAAAGAACTTATCCAATGGCTGGCAGAAGCCTATGAAAAGGCGGGCCAATAAAACCCTAAAACCATCAATATTCCTTAAATCCCAGTCCTATGACCAACAAGCTTCCCTTTGCATTTTTTTTGATGCTGATTACCGTATTGAGCACCTATTCCCAGAAAAAAACCTTGAAACTGGGCGTGGTGGGGCTCACCCATGGCCATGTAGGCTGGATCTTGAGCCGTGAAGATCTGGGGGATGTGGAAATGGTGGGCATCGTGGAAACGAACCGGGATCTGGCACAACGCCTATCGGAACAACATGGATTTTCGATGGATTTGGTATATGATACCATGGAAGAAATGATCGCGGCCGTTCAACCCGAAGCGGTTGCCGCTTTTGGAAACATCAAAGACCATCTCACCGTGGTGGAAACCTGTGCCCCAAAAGGGATACACGTGATGGTCGAAAAGCCATTGGCGGTGAGTTATGACCACGCCAAAAAAATGGAGGTACTTGCCAAAAAACATGACATCGAGCTCCTCACCAATTATGAAACCTCTTGGTACCCGACCAATGAAAAGGCGCATGAACTTTTGAATGCCGGAAAAGTGGGGGAAATGCGGAAAGTCATCGTTAGGGATGGGCATAAGGGACCCAAAAAAATAGGGGTGAGCAAGGAGTTTTTGGAGTGGCTTGCAGATCCCGAATTAAATGGTGGTGGGGCCATCACCGATTTCGGCTGCTACGGGACAAACCTGTTGACCTGGCTGCACGCCGGAAAAAGACCCCATTCGGTGACAGCGGTCACCCAACAGCTACAGGCCGAGAACAACCCAAAAGTAGACGATGATGCGACCATAATCCTGGCTTATGAGGGATCCATGGCCATCTTGGAACCTTCCTGGAACTGGCCCATTGGCAGAAAGGATATGGAAATCTATGGGGAAACCGGGGTGATCTATGCCGATAACCGCAACCAATTAAGAATAAGGATGTCGGAAGGATATGACGGCTTTTCGGAAGAGACCATGGTCTTGGAAGAAAGGGCAGCGCCCTATAATGATCCGTTCGCCCTGTTCGCGGCAGTGGTGAGGGGTGAAGAAGTTTTGGATGCCTTCGACCCCTATTCCCTTGAAAATAATATGGTAGCCATGGAGATCCTTGATGCCGCCATACGCAGCGCCAAAACCCAAAAAACAGTTATCCTAAATTGATCATGAACCGTTCCATGCCATCTTCATAACCCGCCCCTCGGATCGTGACAAGCAAGCTATCCCAAAATAATGTTATCTTCTCCCCCATAAAACCGAATAAATCATGAAAAACAATCCCATATCGCTGATACTGCTCTTGATGTGTCTTTTTCCCATCGTGACGTTTTCGCAGCTGACCACTGCGGAAATCGATGCGCTGGTGGCCAATGCCTTGGATAAGTTCGAGGTGGCCGGTGCGGCCGTGGCCATTGTAAAGGATGGACAGATCATACACAGCAAGGGGTACGGGGTAAAAAACGTGGGCACCGGCGAAAAAGTCACCGAACATACCCCTTTTGCCATTGCTTCCAACAGTAAGGCCTTTACAACCCTTGCGCTGGCCCTCCTCGTGGAAGAGGGGAAAATTAAGTGGACCGATCGGGTCATCGATCATGTTCCAGAGTTCAAAATGTACAATGCCTATGTGACCGAAAACTTCAATATCCAAGACCTGCTCACCCATCGAAGTGGCTTGGGACTTGGCATTGGTGACCTGATGATCTTTCCCGATGGATCGAACTTCACCATCGATGACATCTTGGTCAGTTTCCAACATTTTAAACCGGTGTCGGCCCTTCGTACCCAGTTCGACTACGATAATTTACTGTATCTGGTGGCAGGGGAGCTGATTGCGCGAAAGAGCGGCATGTCGTGGGAGCGGTTCATCCAAACCCGGATTTTTGACCCCTTGGGCATGGACAACTCCTTTCCGTCCCTAAAAGAGGTGAAAAATCGCAGCCAGCTCGCTTCCCCACATACCACTGCCTATGGCAGCATGAAATCATTCTCCGACTATGAAGAAATGATCAATGGAGCGGCCGGGGGCATTTATGCGAATGTTGACGACCTTTCCCAATGGATGCTGCTTCATCTCAATAAGGGTGCCTATGGGCCGGCCTTAAAGGATACCTTGTTCAGCGTAGCAAGCCAACGGGAAATCTGGAAAATCCACACGACGCTCGACGCGAGCACCAACCCCCGATACAAGGCACATTTTGCAGGGTACGGTTTGGGTTGGTTCCTGACCGATGCCTTGGGCAACATGATGGTATCGCATACAGGCGGACTGCCAGGAATGCTCTCAAAAACCATTTTGGTACCCGATCTAAATCTCGGGGTGGTGGTCCTGACCAATACCGAACCCGGGGGCGGCGTATTTTTCGGATCCGTTTCCCAAACCATCGTTGATGGTTACCTTGGCCTTGAAGATGGACAATGGGTCGAAAAAAATTATGAATGGCTACAAAAGAACAAAGCACTGGGCGATGCTGTCACCACAGCGGTTTGGGAAACCGTGAAGGCCGCAAAAAATACCAAAATCAATGCAAGTGATTATTTGGGAACCTACGAGGATGCATGGTTCGGCCGTATGGAAGTGTTTTTGAAGGGAGATCAACTATGGATCAAAAGTGAACGCTCCCCAAAATTGAACGGCCCCATGCAATTTTATAAAGCGAACACCTTTGCCGTGAAATGGGAATACCAAGATATGAATGCCGATGCTTTTGCGATGTTCAGTCTAGATGAAAACGGCATGGCCATCGGTCTGAAGATGAAAGGAATTTCCCCCAACATCGATTTTAGTTTCGATTTTCAAGACCTTGACTTGCAACGTGTGGAAAAATAACAGCAGACGAAATTGGCTTTTTTCTTTTCATGCTGTGAGCAGGTAACGTTTTAAAGTTTCCATTGCCCCGGAATATCTTACCTTGTCTTTCTAAAATTTTGAAGGGGTTTGCTGTAAAAAAGCCAAAAGATTTGCCATTTCTTGTGGGTTAATATTAGCTTCAAGCCCTTCTACCATTAAGGACGTACCCAAGGAAGTAAATTGTTCAATGTTTGATTTGGGAATTGTTAGCTCCCTCCCCCCGATCATCTTCAATGATATCTCAATATCGCTTTCATGGGATACCAAGCCCGAAAAGATGTTGCCTTCTTTGGTCTTGACCTGATGGTTCAGAAATTGAGTATCTACGGCTGCATTCGGATCTAATATCTCATATAATAAGGATTCTTTGCTTTTTCTGCTTACCTCGGTCAAAACAGGTCCGACATCTTTTCCTATATTCCCATATCGATGACACTGGGCACATTGCACATTGAATATTTGGGCCCCGGCATCGGCCGAACCCTTTAGGGTAAGTGCGGGACGCATTTTTTCAATCGCAGCCTTTCTGGTCACCACTCCTGCATCATTGAACAACATTTTTGCACGGTTCCTAACGCTTTGGTCATTGGAGAACAAAAGCACACGGCGTCTTTCCAAATCTAAATTGAACTCTCCTAAACTTACTTTGCCCGTTTCCATCGCGGTTAACAAATTGTCATGGTTAAAAGATTTGTACAAAAGAATATCGGTAGCCCTTTTTCGAATATTCGGTCCCAATAGTGGCCAAAGTTCCAATAATTTTAGACCAATTTGAGAATCGTTGACTTCCCCCAATTGGGAGAGGGCCTCCTCCTGTAATGCAAGGGGCTGTTTGCTATCCAATAACTTGAACAAAATGGCGCTGCTGTTCTTAAAATCGCCAAGACCGATGAGACGGAGCTGTTCCAAGCGCTGTGCTGCGGTCAAGGCTGGGTCGAACACCGCGACCGAGGCGGTGCGCATCAAAGTTTTCAGCTGCTCCGATAAGGGCATTTGCATGGTCTGCCGTAAATGACCTGAGGCCCTTATCAAGGCGACGTTGTTTTGCCCTTCCAAGCGGGCGATCGCATTGATGAATTCCGAAGTATTGGCAAGCCGTTGATTCGGCTGCATTCCTTTTTCCCGACCTTGTGCCAATGCCTCAATCAATTCGGTTTGAACGTCGGTCATGACTCCGAATTCGTGTAGGCCCCCGAGCAGGGTCGCTAAGTCATCCATTTTACCCTCCTTTCCTATTTTCTTGGCCAACAAAATCAGAAGGTTCAATTCTGCCTTGGTCAGTGGCCCTTTTTTGTCCTCCAAAACCTTCATTGAAAAAGGTAAGGCCTGCCTTTGCATGGTAGCAGCAATGGCCTTGGTGGCCCATTCATCGTTCAAGGTGTCGGATAACCTCTGGGAGAGAACAGCACGGAGGTCAGGGCCAATTTTGGCATAGTCTTCATCGGAAAGCATGCCCAAAGCGAGCACCGCCTGCATGCGTACCTTGGCATCCTTGTCCATTGTTAAGTCGATCATATCGTCGATCAGCCCAATGTCACCGTTCAGACGCCGTTCGGCAATTTTAATGGCATTTTCACGAATCTCCGGAATGGCATCTTGGAAGACCCGCATTAATTCCGCGGTCTCCAAAGCATGTAGGCCTTCAAGGGTCCATAACGCATGCACCCTGGAGAAAGCGTTGTCGGAATTGCGCAACTGGTTCTTCAACAAGGGTACTGCCAATGTGATTTGATTGGAAACCAGCAATCGCTGTGCCGTTAGCCGGGTCCATTGATTCGGGTTCCCCAATGCTGCGACCAAAGAGGAGGGGTCATCCGGATTCAGATCCAATTCGAGGGGCGACCAAGGGCCTTTTGGAACGACCTTGTAAATCCGTCCTTTTTCTTTTCCCGCCTCAAGATCCATGGTTGCTTCCAATTCATCGGGTATCCATTCGGGATGTTCGATCACTTCCCTGTGCATATCAACCACATACAAAGCCCCATCGGGGCCCACGGCCATGTTCACCGGCCTGAAAGAACGGTCGTTCGAGGCCAAAAATTCGGCTTTGTCGATCATCCTTGAGGCGCTCATGGCACTTCCATGGTTTACCAGTACATCGATGTGCACTAAATTTAAGACACAGTCGGCAACCAGAATACTTTGGTTGAATGCGCCAGGAAAAGCGCCCCCACCATAGTGGGTTATGCCACAAGCTCCCGAAAAATAACCCGATTGCTCAGGGTGGTTCACCCGTGTATGCTGTTCCCCGATCGGATAAATTCGCGAGAGCCCGTTTTCTTCATGGTCGCTGATGTTCATCAATGCGTGGGCAGACGACAAGGGCAATCCCTCCAAATAACGGTCCTCAAAGACCAGTTGGGAAACATGCTCCAAATTATGGGTTTCATACAGACGTCCCCAATCGTCAAACGTCAATTTATAACCACCCGAAGATTCCCCGATCCGCACCAATTTTTCGGCTTCAAGATCAAATTTAAAATCCCCGTCCCTTAGATCAATGACTTCCTGCGGTCGCTTGACAAAATAAGGAGTTCCCGAATTACCGCCGTTGGCGGCATAGATCCAATTATCGATGCCATAGCTCAAACCATTAAAATTATGTTGTAGGTTGCCGGTACTAAATCCGTCCATGATTTTTTGGCGATGGTCTATTTTACCGTCCTGATCAGCATCGGCAATCCACATCAGATTGGGCGGTGCGGCCACCAGAAAACCTTTTTTGTAGGGCATGAACGAGGAAGCAATCCCCAAACTGTCATCCATAAGTTGTCTTAGATCATATATACCGTCTTTGTCCGAATCAATGAGTTCTACCAAACGGCTCTCGGCATCTCGATTGGGGTATCCCGGCATCTCCAGTACGTAGGTGCGGCCCTGTTCATCGAATTGCAAATCAACCGGATCGAACAGCAGTGGTTCGACGGCCACCAATTGCAACATAAAATCAGGGTGGATTTGAAAACCTTCGGGCAAGTCGGCCGTATGGGATTGACACCCCAACAAACAAAGCATCGGCCAAAATAGAGCGCTTGCCCTGGTGTGGGAATTTCCGGGTAATTTAATCGTCATTTACATCGCATTAAAAGGGAATCCTTAAGATAATCAATTCCCAAAAATGCCCAATGGACGCCTCAAAAAAAATTTACCGCCAAAAGCGAACGGTGACCGATGTTCATCTGGGCAACAATAGCGTACGTTCCTGCCCAACGGCATCGATCTTGGATTTTGAAAAATAGACCGGGAAATACTGGTCGTCTGCCCATTGGTCATACAGGTTTTTATAATAGGGACTATCTGGATCTCCCGATTGTCCGGGCGGATTGGTGCCCACGGTATTATCCCAATCGTTGACATCCACAATGATCTTGAAGGTAGCCCCATACAATTGGCCATCGGAACTGCCCGTAGAACCTGGGGTATGCTGGTTTCCGCCCCTTGGTTTCAGACTGGTGTTCAAACGCGACCGTAAATCGGTATTGACCACATCGCCCAAGGGATGCTTGATCTGCACGTGCTTGTAGGCTGCTTGTCCGTATTGCCAACGGCCCATATTCTGTCCCAGTTTATCGGTTAAGGCCATAACGGCCGATTCGAATGTACCTATCAAATATGCATCCCTTTTCTCCTGTGCGTTGGGCCCGAATTTGGTCTCCGGCTGAAGGATCCAGGGCAGCAACCTGCCCATTTGCAGGTTCGAAATGAGTATTTCGGCCCCCGGATCGGGAAAATAATCCAAGAGTCGGTACTGTAGCTCCTTCTCCCAAGCAACGTAAATCCCTGCGGCGATCGAATTTTTATCGAGTCGATAATCCCAATCCCTGAGCAGGTCTTTTGCGGCAATGACCCGCACCTCCTTGGTTTCCAACTTCATGAGCAAGGGGACCAAATTACGGGCCGGTATGGATAGATAATCGGTCTGCAGCGATTTCATCTCCTCCATCCCGAGTTTCGAATTTGACCCCAAAACCTCGTTGATCCTCATGCCCCTGAAGGGGTCGGACCACCCATAGCCTATGGCATCCCAGTGGGGGTAGTCGTCAGGGGTGACATTTTGGTTGGCCGTAGCGATAAAGCCGTTGATCGGATTGAATTGGTTCGGCTTTTCAATAATCGGCAGGTAGCCGTCCCATTCATAGCGGCCGTCTCCCGGTACGGGAACCATTCCGCTGAAATTCCGTCTGATCGGGGCAATGCCCACGGCCTGCCAGCCGATATTGCCCTGAGGGTCGGCCCAGATCATGTTTTCACCCGGAATATTGCTGTAGTTGCAGGCGGCTTGGAATTCTTCCCAGGTCTTGGCTTGATCCATCCGCAAGGACGCCAAATAGGGTGCTCCGCCGGGTTCGAGCCAAGCGCATCTCACCGCATAGGCCTTCTGGTGGATTGAATCGATATGGGTTACCGGTCCGTGCCGTGTATAGTTCAAGGTAACCGAAACATCTTCGTTATTTTTGACAGCAATGGTTTCCTTGATCTGTCGCATGTCTTCCCAGGCACCACCGTAACTGTACTGGTTCAGGTTTTCCGGGTTAAGGTCGTACACATACAGGTCTTCCCCGTCGGTTTCGAAGACCGTCAGGCCCCATGCGCCGTGGTCGTTATGCCCTATGGAGACTCCTGGAATTTCCGGTTCCCCGCCCCCTATCACATTCCAGCCCGGGGCCGATAGGTGCACCCAATAGCGCAACGAAGGAATGGCCAACCGTCTATGCGGATCATTGGCCATATAGGCATGTTTGTTGTCTGCCAGTGCCGGTGCCGTGACCCAATTGTTGCTTCCTAAAAACTGTGCGTCTTTTTGCGGTGTAGCATGGTTAAGGCTTCCGAAAACGACCTTTTGGGCAACTTCGGTACGGAATTCCGGGAGCACATCTTCCGGTTGGAACACCAAAGGATCGCGATAGGCATTGTAAAGCGCCAAAATATCCTGTGATAGCAGGGATCCATCGATAGCGGAATCCAGGGCCATATTGGGGTCCTTGGGATGGAACCAGGAATATTCCTTCACTTTGTCAACGCCCAATTGAACAACGGCCCTGCCATAATCAAGTTCTTCGGTAATGTTTCCCAAAAGGCCCTGATGCCTCGAAACAATGACTTCGGGCGTCCACTTTTGGGGTTCGATGCCCAAGGCCCTGAACGGGAGGGGCAGAAGCTCCGGATGTTCCAGTGCTTCCTCGATATAGGCGTTCACCCCATCGGTATAGGCCGTAATGATCTCGATCCCATCGGGATGATAGTGCTTCATCTCCGTTTTCATATCGCCCCTGAACTGGAACAGGCGGGTGCCAATGTCGCGCTGTAACTCCCTCGGCCCCAATAGTTCCGCAACGGTCCCCGTGGCCTGCCTCCTCCAAATTTCAAATTGAAAGAGCCGATCTTTTGCCGCACAATACCCTTGGGCGAAAAAAAGATCGCGTTGGTTATTGGCATAAATGTGGTTGATGCCGGCCGCATCCCGGATCACGGAAACTTCGTCTGTAAGTCCGTTTACGATTAGCCTTGTTTCGTCCTTTTTGTTTTCCTTACAGGCCAGGAGCAGTAAAAAGGCCATGCCTAGAACAACGGGGAATTTCCTTTTTGTGTGGTAGAAGCTTTTCATGTTGGTACTGGATGATTCATAGTGGTTGGCACATAAAAGGTGTGCATGATGGCACGAAAACCAATGCGATGGCAGCATATGGTTTCAAACGGAAATTACGGGCAGACCCGGTTCATTCCAATTTACCTTTCAATCCTGAAATTCTGTAGTTTAATATCGTCGAGCCCTTGGTCATCAAAAGGATATTCGAGTTGGTTTTGGATATTATAGAGCGATATCAGCACAAACTCGGTCAGGACCACGATGAAATAGGCGACAAGTCTGGGGGTTTCGAGCCCTATATCATGAATGATCGAGGGCGCATAGATCGCCGGAAAAATATAGATGAACATTTTGCAATACGATTTCAGGCTGATTGGCGTCCTATGGGCATGAATCGCGTACAAATTTTCAACGGCCTCATGAAGATCCTTCATATATCTGAAAGTTTTCTCCCTTAAGCCCCTTGAAATCAACAATTCTTCTTGGGTTATAAAATTATAGACCTTGTCCAAACTCTGATCAAGTTCTTTGGTGGAGCAACCTTTTACAGACAGGTGCTTCATCAGTTCCTCGTCTATGGAGGCCAAGATCTTTAAAAATTCATCTTTGTTCTCCTGGGTCAGACCCTGGTTGCTCATGATGAAGTAGTGCAAGGTCTTCACGGCACTTCTATAATCGCTCAGATGCTCTAAAGCCTTCTCCCTGCGCCTGAAAGATCCCCGAATGGTAAAAACCAAGGGGAAAATGATGGCGATACTGATCAAAGTGAGGTCGATATTGAAGTTAAAATTATATTCATAACAGAGATAGGTGACCGTTATGGATATCACCAGTACTAAAAGTGTTCTAAAGTTTAATATGGAGAGATAGTCGTTGATCTTGATATTTTTTATATATTGTTAAATCTAGATACAATTATATGAAAAAGCAAGGGAAATTTGTTCTGTTATTGGTGTGTATGTTTCTTTTTCAATATTCTTCAGGCCAAAGCGAGGCCGATTCAAAACCGAAAGCTCCGGTGACCAAGCTTTTCATGAATACGGCAATTTTGCCCCTAAAAGTAGCCTATTCGAATAAGGATCTCGACAAAAAAACCAATGACAGCACCTATATCGATTCAGAGATGGGCTATCAGGATGAAGACGGAACTTGGAAGAACCTGGCGGTACAATTAAGGGCCAGGGGGCTGTTCAGAAGGGAGAACTGCTATTTTCCTCCCGTAAAGGTCAAGATCAAGAAGTCAATTGCCAAAGGCACCCTGTTCGAAGGCAATAAAAGATTAAAATTGGTATTGCCCTGTTTGCAGCAAAAGGAGGCCAACGACAATGTCGTTAAAGAATATATGGGCTACAAACTCTATGAAATCATTTCTCCTTATCACTTCAAGACCAGAATGGTCGACGTGGATTTTACAGAAAGCCGAGGCAAGAACGAGAAAAACCACCAACTCAAAGGGATCTTGATCGAAGATGACGATTTGGTCGCGGACCGGTTCAATGGAAAGGTCATGGAACGGTCGGTACATCCTTTGCAACAGGATGACAAAACGTCGGTGCAAAATGCCTTTTTTCAGTTCATGATCGGCAATACCGATTTCTCAACGGCATTCCAACACAATCAAAAACTATTGTTCATCGATAAAAGTACGATTACCCTCCCCTATGATTTCGACATGTCAGGTCTGGTAGATGCCAGTTATGCCATGGTATCGGGCACTGAAGACCAGACCATGGGCATCACCAGTGTAAAACAAAGGGTGTATCGGGGATTTAAGAGGGATATGTCGGTAATCAACGCGGTGAGACAGGAATATCTCGACCATAAAGCAGAAATGATGGCCGCCATGGACGCCATAAAATCAAGTTTCGATAACCCGGATGATTTCAGCGAGGCCAAGGCATACATCTCCAGCTTCTTTGACGTGATTGCCGACAACAATAAATTTAAATCCGAGATTGTAGACCGGTTAAGAACCAAATAACTTACCCATCGGCAGAACACCGCAGGCATAGCGATTGGGTTTTACTTCCTGTCCGCCGGAAATATTTCCTCCAAGGGCTGCCCAATTGAACCGCTTGGCAACTGTAGGTCAAGGAACATGGCCAAGCTCGGAGCAATATCTGTTGTTGAGACATTTCGCACCGAAGCCCCCTTGGGAATCCCTGCTCCGAACCACAGCATGGGCACGTGCCGATCGTAACCATAACCCGTACCGTGCGTAGTGCCCTTCACCCTTGAAATGGGGAGATCGGAATTGGCATTTTGGACCACCCCGGGATCATAGGTCAAAAGGATATCGCCAGATCTTCTGGGAAGAAACCCGTTCTGCAACAAATCGTTCAATCCTTTACTATAATCGAAATTCTGTAAATTATGGGCTGTCAAGGCGCTGCGGATGCCATCAAGTCCCATCAAAAAGTCGGCAATTTCCTGCTGAACGCTATTTAAATCCAATTTGCGGTCAGCTATCAAAGCTCGGTTAAGATAGATCTGGTCTTCCGCATAATAATCGATCCAGGGCTGCGTGCCATATTTGGTGTTCAAGTAGTTTTCCAGGGCATAAGTATAGCGCTTCACGCGCGCTATGCCAGCGGGGAGCTTGTTGTTTTCGAGATAGGACGCCACCGGCATCACCCCGTGGTCTGAGGTCAAGAACAGCATATATTGGCCCTGGCCAACCTGTTGGTCCAAAAAGTTCAATAAATTTTCGACCTCTTTGTCCAGTCTCAGGTAAATATCCTGCATTTCAACGGCCTGCGGACCAAAGGTATGCCCGACAACATCGGTCACCGAAAAACTGATGGTGATCATATCGGTCACCTCATCGGTACCCAATTTTTCGTTTGTAATGGCCTGCTGGGCAAATTCATTCAAGATGGTATTGCCATCGGGTGAAACCAGAAGCAGCTGGTACTCCGTGCCCCTATCCCTGTATTTTTCGCGCATCGCCTTAAAATCATAAGGAAAAGTCGGCGTAGGTTTACCCCCCAATGAAGGTTCGTAAGTATTGTTGTCGGCATCGCTCTCCACATAATCAGCGATTGGAAAAAGGGTACTCCATGTTTTGTTCAGATATTGATTGGCTTTATCTTGCTTGTTGAATGCCGTTGCCCATTTGGGCAATTCCTGCATATAATAGCCACTGCTCACAAAATAACCGGGACTGGTATCAACATCGAGCCAATAGGCGGCATTGGCAGTATGGCCTCCCGGCAAGATCGCTCCCCTATCCTTCAAGGACACGCTCACCACCTTGGACCTGAAATTACTGCCCATCCTGAGTTCGTCGGAAATCGTTGTCGTGAGCAGGTTTCTGGGAGAAGCGCCCCTGGTGTTTGCCATTTGCGAACCCACAACGACCACCGTGGTATCTTCCACATTGCCACGCTCCCGCTTCATGGTGCGATCGTACCAACTATTGCCAATAATCCCATGATAGGCCGGTACGGTTCCCGTAAAAATGGAGGCGTGGCCCGGTGCGGTAAACGTGGGAATAAAATTATAGGTAGTATTCTTAAAATTGTATCCCTCGCGCTGCAGTCTTTTGAAACCGCCGCTTGAGAATTTATCTTCATATTTGTTCAGTTGATCGAACCGCATCTGATCCACAACGATGCCCACCACCAACTTGGGCTTTTTGGTTGAAGCTGTTTGACCAAAAACGAAACACCCGGTTAAGACGAATAACATCGCAAAAAAACTGTTCTTAATCATTTTGGAATTTTTAAATATTGAATGCAATTATCAGACCATTTTTATATGGCACACTAAGGCGAAAAGATAATACTTTTGGCAAATATATTTACAGAAATGCCCATCGCCCTTTAAATAATTTAATATTGCGATACATTTTGTTTAGATTGCCCCATCTATTGAATGGCACGCCGGGAACTTGGTATTGAGCGGTTTAAGCCGGTTATGGACATTGATATCAAGATGGGTTGCCCTAAAACGCATCAAGGCTGTACAGACCAGTACAAATTATTTTATCGTATATTTATTTTGACTTTTTTGGTACCCATTTTAATCCAATTGGCAATCTATATTTAATATGGTTTAGTATGATACATGATCCAAATAATTATTGGGAACAATTGGAAAGATTGGAAAAACTGATCCGGGCATCGGAGTTCAAAGCTGGGGTTATCTTTTCATTCCATAGCCTTATTCTGGGAATTTTTGTGGATCGGCTCGACGAACTGGAACCCTTGTTGTTGGGAAGTAGAATCTTTATCGTCCTGTCTATTTTATGGATGATCAGTGTGCTGATCTCTATATACCATTGCTTCCTCTGTTTCAAACCTCAAATTGAAATGAAGTATACCAAAAACGTTTTTTTCTTCCGGGATACCGTTTATGCTTTCGGTGACATCAAAGAATTTGCGCAAAAATTGATTCAGGTTTGTTCGGACGAACAAGAGCTTTTTGAGCAGCTGAGCGAACAAATTCATGCGGAAAGCAAAATCATCGACCAGAAGTTCAAAAGTGTACATAGTGCAATAAAATACTTTGCAATCAGTTTTGGTTTTGTGATATTGATGATTGCGGTTTGGGTAGCTGAACTGTTCTTCCAAGATTAATTTTATTAGATGCAGGGTTACTATAAGCTCCGAAAAAGAGCATTGGAAATTTTGAATTCGTATTTGCCGAAAGGGTTGTACTATCATAGTGTAGACCATACCTTGGATGTATTGAAGACCTGCAATAAATATATCAAAAGACTAGATCTCCCTGCCGAGGATGCCAAACTTTTACGGATCGGTGCGCTTACCCATGACATAGGTTTTATCGTTTCTACCCAAAACCATGAGGAACACGGTGCAGCGATAACTGCGGATTTAATGATTTCCTATGGCTTTGGCAAACCGCAAATCGAGGTGGTAAAGGGCCTAATTATGGCCACCAAAGTACCGCAATCCCCCAAGACCGAATTGGAAAAGGTTTTATGTGATTGCGATCTCGATTACCTGGGCCGTAACGATTTTTACGAGATCGGCAATTTACTCTTCAAGGAATTGAAATTCTTTTCAGTGGTAAAAACAAAGAACGAATGGGATCAACTGCAGATCCGCTTTTTGGAAAAGCACCGCTTTCATACTGAATTTGCCATCAAAAACCGACAACCCAAAAAAGAGAAGCGAATTTCAGAACTCAAGCTGTTGTTCTAATAACCAAGAACATTGGGCCTTATCGCAAAGTTCTTCTTAAGTTTTACATCAAAATTCTTCACGTCAATTCAAATTCTGCCTTAATGGCATTGCCATTTATGCCATTCCCTTAGGGTAAACGGTCCTGTTCCATTTGCAATTTCTTTTCGTATTTTTAACCAAAGTATTTGCCATGCCAACCGAATACCAGTGCAAAAATTGCGAAAAAACCTTTGACGCTTCTTTCGACTATTGCCCTTATTGCGGACAGGAAACCGAGGACACCCTTACTTTCAAAGTGTTGTTCAGCAATACCATCAGCAATTATTTTGATATCGATGCGCGCTTCTTCAAGAGCTTTTTTCCGCTCCTGTTCAGGCCCGGCGTTTTGGCGAGACGCTTTGTAGATGGGAAAAGGTTAAAATACCTGCACCCTGCCCAATTTTATCTCTTTATCTCGGTCGTATTCTTTTTTATTTTCTCCTACAATGTTAGGGAAGCCGATACCGAAGTCACCAAGGCGCTTAAAAAGGGGTTCGACACTGAATTATCGATCGATTCCATTACATCCAATTCAGATTCGGTTGCCGTCGAAAAGACCAAAAAAAGGATTAAGGAAAACCTCTCGGCCACCGGAATTTCCGACAAGGACATGCAGGCTGTCGATTCGGTGTTGGCCTTGGAACCACAAGGTCCCAATTTATCGATGGATTTCGGGAAGTTCAACCGGAAAAAATTGGATTCCTTGATCGCGAGCAATGCGTCACATACCGAAAAAATGGAAGCCATGGGCCTGGAAGCGGATGCCGGGGTCTTTACCAAAAGGTTCTACTCACAAATGTTGAAGTTATATGAGCGACAGGGCGATGGCATCCTGAATGCCTTGTACGATACCATTCCCATAGCGATGTTCTTTATGTTGCCATTGTTCGCGTTTTTGTTGAAGATCTTCTATTGGAAACGCGCCACCTTTGCCCATCATATGGTGTTCAGTTTTTATTTTTTCACCTTTCTCTTTACCGTTTTTTCGATTCTCATTTTAACAAATAAGGTCATCGAAATACCGATATGGTTGGAGGTATTGCTGTTCTTGTCGTTCCTCGTGTATTTATTAGTGGCCTTGCGCAATTTTTATAGAAGCAGTTGGTTCGGGGCATTCGTAAAGGCAAATCTGATTTCTTTTATTTTTATGAGTTTTGTTCTTCCCATAGCGGTATTTGGCATCATCATGGTCTCGTTCATGGTCTATTGAAGCTTATTCCACTTGAAACAGGGCATTGACAAAGAAGAGTTTGCCATTTTCCCAGAATCCCCTGAATAACGGGTCGTCGACCATATAAACTACGGTACCCTGCCCATGGTTTTCGACTCCAAAAACCAAGGTCCTGCCGATTTTCTTTATCGCCTCACTTCCCGCGAAGCCGGCGACCGGACTGGTATGTTTTTCTTCCAAATAAACCACTGTGCCTTCTTCCAGGTAGTCATAGGCATCTGCCCCGAGCTTTAGACTGAAGTACGTATCGCCATAGCCAAAGGCCAATGGATGGGTGGTATCTACTCTGGTCTTGAAGATGGCCCCGGTAATGGCACTCTTGATCTGATCTCTTTCCGATTCTTCGTAAGACTGGAACTGCGCCGTACTGTCTTTTTCGGCCTTCAAGGCCTTGAGTCCGAAACCTGCCTCCCCGGAAATCCCTTTAATGGCGCCCCCCATGGCAATCAATTTTCCACCATGGTTTACCCAGTCCTTGAGGGAAGCCAATCGTGTTGCTTCCAGGAATCGGTCGTAACTGCGGCCATTGGGTAGAATAAGCGCGTCATACTCCCCAAGATCCACCCGATCGAAGTCATCGCTGTCGATCACCGTGATGGGATAATGCAATTGTTGTTCAAAAAAGTGCCAGATTTCGCCGAACTGCAAGGTGGAGGTAGGTTCCCCGGACAAGACGGCCACCTTGATGTCGGGGATCATCTGTACCGAGCTCGATCCAAAATCCTTGCCTCCTTCCACAAAGCCCGTCGATGTAGGTGTCAAGGCCATATTATGGTCCTTGGCAATTTTCGCCAAGGTCCCCAGAAAGTCTTTCTGGTTTTTGTTATCCGCCTTTGCGATGATCAGGCTGCCCTGGGCATGCTCCATGCCATCGATTGTAAATGGTTTGAGGGTATGGCGTACCCGGATACCCGCCTGCAGCAATGCCGCCAGGAATTGGGCATCCTTCATGCCCGACCACCCGCTCAAAAAAGCATAGGCATTGCTGTCGAGCGCCACTTGTAGCGGTATTTCTTTTTGCCATTCTCCCATGCCCAAAAGATTTGTCGTGGCCAGGGCATCCAGTCCATACGCAAACGGCAACGACCAGGCCGTGATATCATAGGTCAACGAATCGCTCAATTTTGCATTGGGTTCGAACAAAACGGTGGCCAAGGTTCCTTTGGGCTGGTCGGTAGACACGACCAAACTCTCCCCTGAAATCTTCATGGTCTTCATTTTCCCCGTTTTATAGTCAAAACCCTTGGCGGTGGCATCGAGAGCACTGCCATACTTGATCTGATGGCGATCGAGCAGGGCCGTGAGTGCATTTAATCTATCCCGATTCCCGCTCATCACGTAGCTCTTGTAGCGAAAGGTTTTTTTCTGATAGAATTTTTTGAATTCTTGGTTCAATCTTTCCGCATTTTTTGAAACTACCTCCACCGTTGATAGTCCGGTGGTCAAGTGGTGTGCGATCCTATCTTTTAAAGTGAGGGTATCTCCGGTCGCGGTAATCACCCCTAACCCGGCGACTCCGCCGCCTCCCTGTTCATAGGTCATCCCAATGGCCCCACTGTAGGTGGGATAGGTGTCCCCATAACTGGGATAGAGCATATCGAAAACCTCTTTGGTAAAATAAAACCAGCCCTGTTCATCGAAATATTTCGCATGGTTCTTTCCGATTGTCAATTGAAACTCGCGCTGAAAATCGGTAATCACCTCATGAAAGGGCTCCGCCGCCGGAGCAAAGAAATAAGGCCGATCAACGCCCTGTTCGTGAAAATCGACATGTACGTGCGGCAACCATTGGTTGTATTCCTTGATCCTTTGTTGGCTCTCTATTTGGGTAAGCCATGCCCAATCCCTGTTCAAATCGAACATATAGTGGTTCGATCGGCCACTGAGCCAGCCCTCATGGTGTTCCTTGCTGTTGGGATCTACATTAAAAGGGGTATTCTTGTAAGAATTGTACCAGTTGACATAACGTTCCCTGCCATCGGGATTGATACAGGGATCCATGATCACCACCGTATTTTCCAAATATTCCTTTTTCCGGTTCAGCAAATCGTACAATGTCTGCATCGAGGCCTCGGTACTGACGCTTTCATTCCCATGCACATTATAGCTCAACCATACAATCGCCTTGGACGGATCACCTTCTCCAATAGTGTTTTTTAAATGTTCCTGTCGAATAGACTCCAGGTTGCCCAAATTGTCAGATGTGGAGATAATGGCAAGCAACAATGGCCTTCTTTCATTGGTTTTGCCATATTCCTTCAATTTTACAAAATCGGGGAGCGTAGCGGCAACATATTGGAAATAATCGACCACCTCATGGTGACGGGTAAATTGCGTTCCCAAGGGATAGCCCAAAAATTCGGAGGGCGATTTCAGTTCTTGGGAAAACAGGGAAAAAGCAACCAGGCCAAAAAAGGAAAGTATTAATGTTCTCAATCGATATAGATTAAATTAACCATTGATTTTGGGAATCGTTCCGGGTACCGTATGGGCCACTGCCTTTCTTTTAGCTGGCCCGCAATGCCGAGCGCAAAAAAAAATGCCTTCGGTAGAAGGTCAAGTTACCGTTCGATTCCATACCTTCAAATCTAATGAAATTGCATCAAAAAAATATCCAAAACCCGATGCATTCCCAAAATGATGGATTAAAGTAATTAACTTAATTTTAGGCTAGGAAATAGCCAAAGCGTTTTATATTTACCCTGCCTATGGATGTTGCTTGTATTCCCTTCAAAAAAACCGGTTATTTCTCCGATTTGATATGTGACTATATCGATGGCAAGGAAAATCTAAAACCCTTTTACCATCGATTTTTTAAATTGGAGGACTTCAAAGGACAGCTTGAAGAAAAAGCAACCCATTTCCCCAATTCCCATAGAGAGGTGCTTTATGATGCGCTTCAAATTCAATATAAAGGTATCAAAGTCGGCAAAAAAACGGGCGATAACCTCAAACAGCTCAAAGAGCCCATTACCTTCACCGTGGTCACGGGGCACCAGCTCAACCTGTTCACGGGACCGATGTACTTCCTTTACAAGATCATCTCCACCATCAACCTTTGCCTGGCACTGAAAAAGGAAAATCCAAAATACAATTTTGTCCCTGTTTATTGGATGGCTACCGAGGACCATGATTTTGATGAAATCAACTATTTCAACGTGAAGGGAAAAAAACTGCAATGGAACATCGCCGCCAAAGGAGCCGTTGGCAAGTTGCCTACCTCCGGATTGCAGGATGTATATGATGCCTTTAGAAAGGAAATGGGCAACGGCCAACATGCCGAAGCGATGAAAAATCTCTTCCAGAAGGCCTATCTAGAGCATGACACCTTGACCGAAGCCACCAGGTATTTGGCCAATGCCCTATTTGGGGATTACGGGCTGGTGATCGTGGATGGGGATCATGCCGACCTAAAAAGATTGCTGATCCCTTTCGCGAAGAAAGATATCATTGACCAACTGTCATATCGAAAAGTGACCGCGGCTGCGACCCAGCTACAGCAATGTTCCAAAAGTTATAACATACAGGTAAACCCTAGGGAAATCAATTATTTTTATATGGTTGAGGGTATCCGGGAGCGGCTTATTGAAAAAGATGGGCGGTATTTTGTGAACGATACCCAAATTTCCTTTACGAAAGAAGCCCTATTGGAGGAACTGGAACAATATCCCGAGCGGTTCTCCCCAAATGTCATCGCCAGGCCGCTCTATCAGGAAGTGATCTTGCCGAACCTCTGCTACATCGGAGGGGGCGGTGAAATCGCCTATTGGTTGGAACTCAAATCGATGTTCGAATCCATGAAAATACCCTTCCCTATTCTGATGCTCCGCAATTCTGCCCTGATGGTATCGGCAAAACAGGCAAAAAAATTACAGAAAATGCAGCTTTCCGTCGCCGATCTTTTCTTGGAAAGAAATCGGCTGATCAATAAAAAAATAAGGGAAATATCGAACATCGATATCGATTTTACGCCACAAAAAAAGTACCTGGAAGAACAGTTCGAACAACTCCATCTACTGGCAAAAGAAACAGATCCCTCATTCCTTGGCGCGGTCAAAGCACAGGAGGTAAAACAAAAAAAGGGATTGGACAAACTTGAAAAGCGCTTGCTGAAGGCCCAGAAACGAAAGTTGGAAGACCATGTGATCCGAATCACCGAGTTACAGCAACAATTATTTCCGAACCAATCCTTACAAGAACGAAATCAGAATTTTTCGGAAGTCTACCTGGAATTGGGACCCGAGTTGGTTCCCAGATTAATGGAGGCCTTAAACCCTTTGCGAACCGATTTCGTAGTCATGGAATATTGATGGGCCCTATTTGGTGCCTAGTGCCTTTCCGATCTTTTCGTTCCAAAGCAACTGCTGCTCCCGATTTCGGGAAAAATTGGTCTCTTCATCATATCGGTTCTGAAAATCATTGAGTTCTGCGGTAATCTCACTGTATATTTTCTTGATTTCGGCCTTGACATTTTTGGTGAACCTGGTTTCTTCCAAGCGTTTTCCCATTTTCCGGCTGTACAATTCCGAAATATCGAAATGCAGCTGTTCATGCCCCAAGATCACCGAGTCGCAAACCTCCGGCCTGTACCACGACCTATCTGGATAAAAAAAGGCGCCAATTTCGAAATCGACTTTTACCTCGTTGCCTTTCACCAGCGAAGAAAAACTGTAGCTGATACCGCTAGCGGTAACCGCTGCCGCCCTAGAATTGGTCTGGGTACCCCGGAAGTCTTGCCAACTGAGCTTCTGCTCCGGACGCCAGGGCATACCGTCGGGTTCCTGCCCGGCCGGTAACAAGGTCAATACAAAGGATAAAATAAAAAACAGCGGCTTTAAAGCGTCCAATGAAATGTAATTTCTTTTTCGATGTCGGGGTGGATGCTATAGATTACCGGACAGGTATTGGCGGTATGCTCCAAAATCTTGCGGTTTTTTTCGGTGGTACCTAAAGGAAGCCTCATCACAACCTCAATCTTTGAGATGCGTCTGGGTTCTGCGGCCATATGTTTGGTGACTTCGGCGGTGGCATTGGTAAGATCGGTTTCCAGGCCCCTTGCCTTGATGCCCATGGTGGTAAGCATACAACTCGCCAGTGCCGTGGCCACGGTATCGGTCGGTGAGAAAGCCTCGCCGAGTCCGTTATTGTCTACAGGGGCATCGGTAATGAAATGGTCTCCGGAACGGAGATGTTCACAGTTGGTCCTTAAATGGCCCAGATAAGTTACTTTGGAGGTCATCGTCTTATATTTTTATCTCTTTGATTTGCAAGTCTTCATAAGTAATGATAAACGACGATTGATTGAAAAAGCCAGACGCCATATCCTTTTCATAATTGAACTTGTTGCCGTTGTATTCGGTTTCACCGATCATGGTCGAAATCAAAAACAAATCATTTTTGTAGGCCAGTTTCAACAACAGATCATAGAACAGATCAAAGCCCCTCACCGCAAAACGGTCGGGCAGGCTCCCAAAACGCTTTTGGTAGCGTACGGCAAAAGCATTGTTGCCGATTTCGCGCTGGACCGAGGGAAATGTAAAATGCAGGTTCGATAAATGCGAGACCGAAATCACCTCGTTTTCAAAAGCTTTATTTCTGTTGGTGGTAAACAGCCGCACTTTCTGCTCTTCATTGATCGCCGAATTCAAAATG
The DNA here is from genome assembly GCA_963710535.1 of uncultured Flavobacteriaceae bacterium. Lineage (GTDB taxonomy): Bacteria > Bacteroidota > Bacteroidia > Flavobacteriales > Flavobacteriaceae > Pelagihabitans. Next base: position 191,386 of record CAVQAW010000007.1, on the reverse strand, counting down.
GAACTGACGCTGGAAACCACTTTGAAGTTATCGGTCTCCAAAAACACCCAATTTTCCTTTTCGGCGGAAAGCAGCGCCGTTAATTTTTGAAGGTCGATTCCAATATTCTTCTCTTCTTCGATCAATTTCAACGTCCTGGCCGTAGGAAAATGCTCCATGATCGTTTGTTTCACGGCATTGTTTTTACTATCAGCGATCACGATGATGTTTTGGTCGGTGACCAAACTGTCCATATAAGAGAGCATTCGATTCCGCAAGACCTCGTCGGAGGTGTAGCTAAAAAATACATTGGGCAAACTGATATCGCTTTGAACGGGGATGGGCGCGATGACGGGCACGCGGGCCGCGGAAGCCCTTGTGGCGACCTCCTTCAGGGAGGGGTTGTCCAAAGGTCCAAAAATGGCCTGGTAATCGCCCAATTGCTCCTTTGCCAAAATAGATTTGGTCGTCAAGAGGTCCAATTGATTGTCAAGGGTCTTCACCTCCACCGATATGCCAAGTTCGGCAATGGAATCCAAAGCGATAAGGGCACCGGAATACAGCCCAAGACTGGCCTTCACATCATTGCGCTGGTCTATCGTACTTTCCACCGAAGCCATATCCCCGAAATTCAACTTATCGAGTCGGAACGGCAATAAAACCAATATTTTCGGCTTGTTTTCGCGTTTGATGCTGTCTACCAGGTCAAATTTATCCAGCACCAGCGCGTTCCGCACCTCAAAATTTCCCGTTTGTGCTTTTGGAAGCCTTAGCACCATCCCGGCCTTAAGCCCCATTTTCAAATCGGGGTTCAGGTCCAAAAGTTCCTTCCAGCTGAGGCCGAACTTTCTGGTAAGTGAAAATTCGGTCTGCTTCGGTTTCACCACATAAAAAAGATAGTTCTCGGTATTGATTTCCCCGGCTTCCCGCTTGCGCTCGGGTATCCGCAATACCATCCCCTCCTTGAGCCCGCCCCTTTGCGCGATTTCCGGATTCAAACGCACAATTTCATCTCCTTTTACGTCGAACTTTTTTTCCAATTGGTAAAAGTTCATTTTTGGGGGCACGGTATAGGAAAGGTACAATTGCGTTTCTTGCCCTTCAATGGTACTACCGGCAATTTTGGGCAACTTCAGTTCTTGGCCCTCCCTCAAATAATCGGAAGTTTTTGAAAGTTCGGGGTTCAGGGCCAATAGGCTATCGATCGTAATACTGTACTTGTTGGCAATGCTCCATCGGGTCTCTTTGGGCGCCACCTTGTAGATTTCAAAATCATCGGGATTGTTTTCGGGCAAATCTCTTGGGTCGACCCTCCTATATTTGGGGATCCGCAAGACCGTACCTTTTTTCAGCTGGGCCGAATATAGATCGCGATTGTACTTTTTAATATCCTCCTCGGTAATCTTGTAGCGCTGTGAAATACCGAACAGGGTCTCTTTTCGTCTTACCCGGTGCGAAGAAAATCCAATGGGTTCTTCCTGATTTATCTGCGCTTCATTTGGTTTGGGTACCGGCTTGGGGCTGACCGTTGGCGGTACCCGATTCGCTTGGGCAGAGGGCGAGGGTATGACTAAAATGGTATTGGGCGTCAGGGCCTGCCCCGACTTGATCTCTTTGTTGTAGTTCAGGATACTATAGGGACTAACCTTGTACTGTTTGGCGATACTTTCTAAAGTTTCGCCTGCCTTGACGGCATGGGAGGTGAATTTTTGTGCATTGGCCTTCCAACAGATCAGGGCCAAAAATAGCAGCACTACGAATTGCTTCAAAAATCGGTTCATAACTATTCCCATTCTATCGTTGCCGGGGGTTTTGAGCTGATGTCGTATACCACCCTGTTGACGCCCGGAACTTTATTGATTATATCGTTCGATGTTTTTTGTAAAAAAGCATAGGGCAAATTTACCCAGTCGGCCGTCATCCCATCGGTACTTTCGACAGCGCGTAAAGCTACACATTTCTCATAAGTACGCTCATCGCCCATGACCCCTACACTATGTACGGGTAAAAGTATGGCTCCGGCCTGCCAGACCTGGTCATAAAGTCCCCATTCCCGCAATCCGTTGATGAAAATCGCATCCACTTCTTGTAAGATGGCCACCTTGTCACGGGTGATGTCGCCCAAGATCCTGATCGCCAAACCGGGACCTGGGAAGGGATGCCTGCCCAAACGTTCCTCCTTGATGCCCATACTTGCCCCTACCCTGCGCACCTCATCCTTGAATAGCATTTTCAAGGGCTCTACGACCTCCAATTTCATATAATCGGGCAATCCGCCAACGTTATGGTGGCTTTTGATGGTCGCCGAGGGGCCGCCAGTGGCCGAAACCGACTCGATCACATCAGGGTAAATGGTGCCCTGGGCCAACCATTTGACATCCTCGACCCGGTGGGCCTCATCATCGAATACATCAATAAAGACCTTTCCGATGATCTTTCGTTTTTCTTCGGGTTCGCTTACCCCGGCCAAGGCATCCAAAAAACGTGCCGAAGCGTCGACTCCCTTCACATTGAGTCCCATGTGTTCGTATTGATCGAGCACTTCTTGGAACTCATTTTTGCGCAAAAGGCCGTTGTTCACAAAAATACAATGGAGGTTTTTGCCAATGGCTTTGTGCAGGAGTACTGCGGCTACGGTGGAGTCGACCCCTCCGGAGAGGCCAAGAATGACCTTGTCGGTGCCTATTTTTTGCTTGAGCTCGGCCACGGTGGTATCAACAAAGGCATCGGGGGTCCAGGTCTGGGCGACCCCGGCTATATCGACCAAAAAGTTTTCCAAAAGCTGTTTGCCATCGGTGGTGTGGTACACCTCCGGATGAAACTGGATACCATAGGTTTGTTCCCCTTCAAATTTATAGGCGGCGTATTTCACATCATGGGTGCTTGCCAATAGAACGCTATTTTCAGGTAATTCGTTTATCGTATCGGCATGGCTCATCCAAACCTGGCTGCCTTCGGAGATGTCCTTGAAAAAAGGTTCGCCCCCTTTGATGTAGGAAAGTTTGGCCCGGCCATATTCACGCGTATTGGAGGCCGTTACGTTGCCCCCGTTGAAATGCGCAAGGTACTGTGCCCCGTAACAGACCCCCAAAACGGGTTTATGGCCCCGAATCGCAGATAGATCTGGATGGGAAACCGCATCGGCCCTGACCGAAAAAGGAGATCCAGAGAGGATCACCGCTTTATAGATCGAGAGGTCTTCCGGTATTTTGTTGAAGGGTTTGATCTCGCAGAAAATGTTCAGTTCGCGCACCCGTCTTGCGATCAATTGGGTATATTGGGAACCAAAGTCTAGAATTAGGACGTTGTTGAGCATCCGCAAAAATAGTAAATTGAAAAAATCCAAAAAGCTTCTTTCCCCTATATTTATAAGATATAGTCAAAACTTATAAACATGAAGCCATGATCGTCGCTCCAGAGGGCATTTTCAATGGTTTGGCCGGTATGCGGAAAACCGATCTGCTTCCCTGCCGAGATATCCAAGAAACGGTCTTCATTTCTATGGATCGCGCACGGAACACCTAACCCTAAAAAGAGATTACAAGCCCATCTTGGGCGGCATTTTATGAAACTTGGAAAATAGCGTTTATTTTACCTAAGGCAATTGAAGCTGGCAATCGTCCTTTTTGCTAATTTTATCCCTACCATTCAAAAGAAAACCATGAAACATCTATCCGCCATTATTTTCGGACTGGCCATTGTCATTGCAGCCTACTTTTTGGGAAATGCATACGTGAAACGGGCCCAGCCCCCCCATATTATTTCGGTTACCGGCTTGGGGAACGAAGACTTCACCTCGGACCTCATTGTTTGGGAGGGCAGTTTTTCGGCCAATAACTTCGAACTGAAACTGGCCTTCGAAGAATTGAACCGTGATAAGGAAATCGTAAGGGATTATTTGGTCTCAAAAGGGATCAAGGCCGAAAACATCATCTTCAATTCGGTGCAGACCCTCGAACAGGTCGACAACAAATATGACAATGGCAACTATGTGGGCAGTGTTTTTAAAGGCTATCAATTGCTGCAATCGATCCAGATTGAATCTTCCGACGTGCCCATGATCGAGCAAATCTCAAGGGAAATCACCGAACTACTGAACAAAGGGGTACAATTCAGTTCGGCCCCTCCAAGATACTACTACACGGGTTTGGCCGATCTAAAAATCGAAATGATCTCGAAGGCTACCGAGGATGCGAGATTGAGGGCCGAGAACATCGCGGCCAAAGCCGGCGGTACATTGGGCGATCTGGTTTCCGCTCAAATGGGCGTTTTTCAGATAACGGGCCAAAATTCAGGGGAAAGCTTCAGTTGGGATGGGGTATACAATACGGCTTCAAAGAAAAAAACGGCTTCCATCACCATGCGATTGGAGTACCATGTTGATTGATGTTGGCCTAGCATGATTGCGGAAACAAAAACTGGAAAAGTAAAAAGCCCCGACCCTACATCGAGGCTTTTTCATCAAAATCAAAAAACCAACCTAAACACATGAACTAATTTTCACACGGAGTATATTTTCAAATAATTCTTTTTCACAGCAATTTGATTATAGAACAATCCAAAAAGCATATACCCTACCTTTTTTTTGATTTTTTTTCCAAAACTTGGGCTTGAAAAGTGGAAATGATGTGTCTAAAACAATGTATTTAATTGATTTTCAATTATTTAATTACTATAATTGTCGGGGCAATATTTGATGCATCATTGCAAAAAAAACCAAGAAACCACTGGCTAAATCCTATTTTTTGCTCTGGTACATCAATTCCTTTACGTACCTTTATGTAGCATAAGCCAAGTACGAATGAGTCAGGAATTTTTTAAAGAAATCAAGTCGGAACTTCATTTGGGCGTCACCGACAACGGGCATCCCTTCAAATATTGTACGATGGCCACCGTTGGCCTTGATCGGGTGGCAAGACTGCGTACTGTTCGGTTAAGGCATATATCAGAGGATATGGGCCTTACCTTTTTTACCGACAAAAGATCCAAGAAGATCATCCATATCAAAGAGAACAAAAACGTAAGCCTGCTGTTCTACCATCCCGAAAAATTGCTTCAAATCAGGATCGAAGGAGTCGCGGTAGTGGTAAGGGACAAGCTGCTCCTCAGCAATTATTGGCAGAAAGTACAACCAGAACAAAGAAAGGATTATACCACATCCTTGGCCCCCGGCAGCAAACTGCCGAACCCCGATTCGGTCGAATATCTCAAGGATGGCGAGCATTTCTGTGTTTTGGACATTAGGCCATTCAAGTTCGAATACCTTAAACTTCAAAGGCCGAACCACCTTAGGGTCCGCTATTCCATGGAAGCTTCAGGCTGGGAAGCCGAATATTTGGTTCCTTAAACGACGTACTCTAAAGAATAAATAGCCATTAAGGCAATATCTTCCCCATCCAAATCGTACTTTTGCGCCTCATAAAAAGTCATGCGTACAAAATCGATCAAAAAGAACAAAATCAACGTGGTTACCTTGGGGTGCTCCAAAAACGTGTACGATTCTGAAGTGCTCATGGGGCAACTACGCGCCAACAAGAAGGAAGTGGTACATGAAGGAAAAGGCAATATCGTGGTCATCAACACCTGCGGATTTATAGCCAATGCCAAAGAGGAGAGTGTAAATACCATCTTGGAATATGTGGCCCAAAAAGAAGCCGGACAGGTCGATAAGGTATTCGTGACCGGTTGTCTCAGCGAACGTTATAAGCCCGATTTACAGAAAGAGATCCCGAATGTCGACGAATATTTCGGGACGAGTGAATTGCCGAACCTGTTAAAAGCCCTGGAGGCTGACTACAAGCATGAGCTTATCGGTGAACGGCTCACCACCACCCCAAAAAATTATGCTTATTTGAAGATCGCAGAGGGATGCGACAGGCCCTGTTCGTTCTGTGCCATCCCGATCATGAGGGGCAAGCACCGCAGCAAGCCCATCGAAGAACTGCTGATCGAATCGGAAAAACTTGCGGTCAAAGGGGTGAAGGAACTGATATTGATCGCACAGGACCTCACCTATTACGGACTCGACCTTTACAAAAAACGAAATTTGGCGGAACTGTTGGAGCGATTGGTAAAGGTGGAAGGGATTGAATGGATCCGGCTGCATTATGCTTTCCCTACCGGTTTTCCAATGGACGTACTCGAGGTAATGCGGCGAGAACCCAAAATTTGCAATTATATCGATATCCCTTTACAACATATTTCAGACCATATTCTCAAAAGTATGCGAAGGGGCACCACCCAAGCCAAGACCACCCAATTATTGCGTGATTTCCGGTCCAGGGTACCTGATATGGCCATTCGGACTACCTTGATCGTGGGCTATCCGGGTGAGACCGAAGCCGACTTCCAAAACTTGAAAAAATGGGTCGAAACCATGCGTTTCGAACGCTTGGGCTGTTTTACCTATAGCCATGAAGAAAACACCCATGCCTATCTGTTGGAAGATGATGTTCCCGAATCGGTAAAACAGGCCCGTGCCAATGAAATCATGGAACTGCAATCCCAGATTTCATGGGAACTGAACCAGGAAAAAATCGGAAAGACCTTTCGCTGCATCATCGACAGGAAAGAAGGGAATTATTTTGTGGGAAGAACCGAGTACGACTCCCCGGATGTAGATAACGAAGTGCTTATCGATGCCACCCAACATTACCTGAAACAGGGCGAATTCTTCGATATCGAAATTACCGATGCCGCGGACTTCGATCTTTATGGGATGCCCGTGCCGGCATCTTCTTAAGCTGTTAAAAATGGTCGTCACTTATGACTGCCATTGATGGAAAGCCAGCCTGCTTGGCTCCGATTTTGACTGCCATCTCTCGATCATCAAATAAAAACGTTGGCGATCAAATTTTCCACCGTGGGATGTTCGCTGCCCCCTGCCGGCTCGATGGTGATGTTCAACGATTCGGCCTTGTCGATATAATTCATGGAAACCAGGTCGCTATCGCCTGGCAGAATACCCATATCGATCATTTCTCCGTCCACATCTGCCCACAATTGATAGGTCTTGTCTTCGCTTAATTTGGGGAGCCCTTTGGTATTTAGCAATACTTCTTTGGTTTGATGGTTCACATAGGCAATAGCCCTTGAATTAGGGAGCTTCTGGTTGCCCAACATCAAAAATGGCTGTACGTTGGGGTTGTTGATGGTTTGGTATTTGGCATTGGTCTGTCGATAATCGTTTTCCAGGCCGGCCAACCTGTTCTGTAGTTCGGAAGTCTGGCGCTGCACCATCTGCAGGTTTTTTTCAGAATCTTGCCATCGGCTGTAGAGCCAAAAAGAACTGAGGGCAAACAGTGCGGCCATGCTTGCGGCCACCATCAACCGGAACTGTATTTTGGTTTGTCGCTCTTTGCCGATCGCCAATTGGCGAACCCCTTGGTCTTCATCCATGGCATTCAACACCAATTCCAATGATTTTTTGATATGGGACGGAGGCACAACGGCATTTTCAAATGCCATCCGCTCAAAATCTTCTTCAATAGCCCCATAGGCCGCTTGTAGGGTAGGCTCTTTTGCAATGGCGTCTTCTACGATGCCACGCTGCTTCAGATCCAAATCCCCCATGAGGTAGGCCTCCAACAGTCCATCTTCCAATATTTTTTTCTTATCCATGTCCAATCAATGCTACATATATCATGATCAGCAATAAATCCTTGGGATAATTTTCCCTCAGTTGCACCACGGCCTGGCGCACATATGACTTAAAAGTCCCCAGCGGCACATCCATTTCTTTATGGGCTTCCTGATGTGTCAATCCCTTGAAATAGACCAATTCAATCGCCTTTTGGTGGTGCGGTTCCAGGTTTTTCAACAAACCGTTCAGTTCCGAAAAATCCCTGGGTTGCTCCTCACTCCTATTATCATATACACTTAAATCCTCAGTTTGGATGAGTGGGGAAGGATTGCGGATCGCATTCAATGCCGAATTCTTGGCGATGCGATAGGCCCAAGTATAAAATTTGCCCTTTTGGGGGTCGTATTGCCCGATTTTTTTCCAAATCTTTAAAAAGGTTTCTTGTAGCACATCCTGTGCCAAGTCTTCCCGGTTGCAGATCCTGAGCACAACCCCGTACAAAGCGCCGGAATACTTATCGTACAGCCCAAAGAGTGCCTGTTTATCACCGTTTTGAAGTTTTTGAATAAGTTGAATATCGTTGACCACGGGCTGCATAAGAATGTTAAAGATATGATAAAAATAGAAATGTCTCATCCAGCCCATATCAAGAAGTGTAGATAAGGGTGAAAGCAAGCAATGGTTGTTTGTTAACTAAACGTTTAACCTAATAGAACACATTATGAAAAAAGTATTTTTAAGTATTGCGGCAGTAGTCTTCATGTTATTTTCACAAGCCACCATGGCGCAGGTAAAGTCGAATGATATCGTTGATGTTGCTGTTTCGGTAGATGATTTTTCAACTTTGGTCTCTGCCTTGAAGGCAGCCGATTTGGTTGGTGCCCTTAAAGGAGATGGCCCTTTCACCGTGTTTGCCCCGGTAAATTCAGGTTTTGCCAAAATCGATGCCACCGCGTTGAATTCACTTCTTGAGCCCGCCAACAAAGAAAAATTGGCCGCTATTTTGACCTACCACGTAGTTGCAGGTAAGATTGCCGCTGCCGACGTTGTCAAAGCATTGGAAGCCGGCAACGGAAAAGCGGAATTGACCACCTTGAACGGTGCTAAATTAACTGCAGTGAGTAAAGATGGTGGAATCTTTTTAATGGATGCAAAAGGAAACTACAGCAAAATCGCTCAAACCGACGTGATGGCCTCCAACGGGGTGATCCACATCATCGAGGATGTAGTGATGCCTAACTAATCATTACCTTATTCGAATTAGGGAAAACACCGCACAAGCGGTGTTTTTTTTTGCCGAGTACTTTCGGTAAAACTTTAGAAAACACAAAACCATTTGATCAAAGGTTATTTTGGCAATTGGGATGCCGATTGAAAAAATGATTATATTTCTTCCCATAAAAAGTCAGATGCAAAATTTATTATTGGCCGTGCTGTTGGCTGCCACTTTTTCCACACAAGGCCAGCACCTCAAGGTGAGCGGGAACAACCGTTATCTGGTGACGGAGGATGGGGAACCATTCTTTTGGTTGGCCGACACGGCCTGGGAGCTGTTCCACAGAACCGATTTGAAGGAGGCCAAAATGTACCTTGAAAAAAGAAAGGAACAAGGGTTCAATGTAATCCAAGCGGTAGCCCTGGCGGAATTGGACGGATTGAATACGCCCAATAGCTATGGCGACAGGCCCCTTTTGAACAATGACCCCACCACCCCCAACGCCAAATACTTCCAACATGTCGATGCCGTTGTCGACGCTGCCGATTCCCTTGGCCTGTACATCGCGCTATTGCCCAGTTGGGGCGACAAATTATTCCGCGACAGCTGGGGGGTGGGACCTGAAATTTTCAATGAAGAAAACGCCCGGGCCTATGGCAGGTGGATCGGCAACCGATACAAAGACCGTGACAACATCATTTGGATCATCGGGGGGGACCGCAATCCTAGAAGCGGCAGTGCAGATGTATCGGTATGGAACCAGATGGCAGAGGGTATCGCAGCGGCCGCCGGGGGCTATGGGGCCACTTTAATGGGTTTTCATCCGCAGCCCAACCGCCCGGGAGGGTCCTCCACTTGGTTCCATGATGCCCCGTGGCTTGATTTCAATATGCACCAAACCGGCCATTGTGCCAACCAGGGCACCTATAAATACATCAGGCACGATTATGAATTACAGCCGACCAAGCCGGTATTGGATGGGGAACCGCTGTACGAAGACCATCCCAATTGTTTCAACGCCAAGGAATTGGGTTACAGTGTTCCGGACGATATCCGCCGCATCATGTACTGGAACGTTTTTGCGGGCGCCTTTGGCCAAACCTACGGTTGCCACGACGTATGGCAAATGTATACCGTGGAGCGGGAAGGGATCAATGGTCCATTGCGTCCTTGGCCCCAGGCTTTGGAGCTTCCCATGGCCAATCAGGTAAAGCATCTTAAACATCTGATGCTTTCTCGGCCCTTTCTGACCAGAATTCCAGATCAGACCATGGTCGTGGATGATCAAGAAGAGGCTAATGACTACATCATCGCCACCAGGGACAACAATGGCGCCTATGCCTTCATCTATTTTCCTACAGGCAAAGCAGGCCGCATCGATCTGAGCTCGCTTAGCGCTACCATCCTGAACAGTTGGTGGTACGACCCAAGAACCGGGAACGCTTTTGAAGGTCCGGACTTGTCCAATACCGATGGGTTCACCGTTGTTCCCCCTACCTCAGGCCAGGGCCAAGATTGGATCTTGGTGGTGGACGATGCCTCCATGGGTTTTCCAAAACCCGGTAAAATGCCTTGATCCCTTTGGATTTTCCCCCTAAAATAACTTAACTTTCCTCTCAAAATATTTCACCATGCACAAACACTTGCTCAGCTTCATTTTTTCCATTTCTATTTTTGTTTGCACCGCCCAGGTGACCATTACAGGATTTACCCAGGAGAACGCCAAAAAAGAACTCGCTTTGGAAAAAGCATTCGAAGCCAAACTGACTGCCAAAAATCTTGACGAATGGATGCAAAAAATGTCGGCCCAACCCCATTGGGTGGGGACAAAATTCGGTCTTGAAAACGCGGAATGGATCGAAAAACAATTCAAGTCGTGGGGATATGACACCCGGATCGAAACCTACCAGATTTTATTTCCCTATCCAAAATTGCGGCTGCTGGAATTGACGGCACCTATCCCCTACAAAGCGAAACTCACTGCCGTGCCCGTGGAAGGGGATGAATTCACCAAACAAGGTGACGCATTGTTGCCCAGTTACAACGCCTTTTCCACCGATGGGGACGTTACGGCCGAGTTGGTTTTTGTCAATTATGGCATCCCAAAGGATTATGAAGAGTTGGAGAAATTGGGCGTAGATGTCAAGGGGAAAATCGTCATCGCGAAATACCAAGGGTCATGGCGGGGCATCAAGCCCAAATTGGCGGCCGAAAAAGGGGCCATTGGCTGTATCATTTATTCCGATCCACAAGATGATGGTTATGTGGCCGGCGATGTGTATCCCAAAGGGGCCTTTAAAAACAAGACCGGCGTGCAGCGGGGATCCGTTATGGATATGCCCACCTATCCCGGTGACGTGCTGACCCCTGGTTATGCCGCCACTACGGATGCCAAACGATTGGATCGAAAAGACGCACCCACCATCACAAAAATACCGGTCTTGCCCATATCCTACGAAGATGCCCAACCCTTGTTGGAAGCCTTGGACGGCACCATGGCCCCTGAATCGTGGCGGGGCGGACTCCCCATTACTTACCACATCGGGCCCGGCCCGGCCAAAGTGCATTTAAAGCTGGAGTTCGATTGGAAATTGACGCCGGCGCACAATGTGATCGCAACCATGAAAGGAACCGAATTCCCGGATCAATGGGTCATGCGGGGCAACCACCATGATGCATGGGTACATGGCGCCAACGACCCCATCAGCGGTATGGTGGCCTTAATGGAAGAGGCCCGAGCCATTGGCGAACTGGCCAAAAAAGGCGAAAGGCCCAAACGCACCCTGATCTATTGTGCCTGGGACGCCGAAGAACCCGGTTTGATCGGATCCACGGAATGGGTCGAAGACCATCAAACCGAACTGCAACAAAAAGTGGTCGCCTACATCAATACCGACGGCAACGGTCGTGGTTTCCTTGGTGTTGGAGGTTCCCATACCCTGCAAAAAATGGTCGGGGAGGTCGCCGATGCAGTGACCGATCCGCAACGTGGGGTATCTGTCAAGGAACGGCGCATGGCCGCAGATATTGTAAGGGGCGAAAAAGGTGAATTCTCGATTTCGGCTTTGGGCTCGGGCTCCGATTACACGCCCTTTATCCAACACGCCGGTATCGCATCATTGAATCTTGGTTTTGGTGGGGAGAGTTCCGGCGGGGAATACCACACCATTTATGACACCTATCCCCATTACAAAAGATTTAAAGACCCTGATTTCGCCTATGGGGTGGCCCTGGCCAATACCGCGGGTAGAATTACCCTGCGCTTAGCCAATGCCGACCTGCTCCCTTTCGAGTTCGAACAATGGCACAGCACGGTTTCAGGATACCTGGAAGAGATCATGAAGTCTTGTGACCAAATGCGGGAAGAAGTGGCAAAGCACAATCAAATGGTCGATAAGAACGTGTTTGAGTTGGCTGCGGACCCCACCAAACCCTTTAAAAAACCTATAAAAAAGGAGGCAGTGCCTTACCTCGATTTTACCCCTTTGCAAAACGAAATGGTCGCTCTGAAATCGAGCATCGTAAAATTCGCTGCCGCGGATGTCTCCAAATTATCGATCGAGCAACGGAACAAGATCAACCAAAAATTGATGGTTGCAGAACAGGCTTTGACCTCATCGGAAGGCCTTCCCCGTCGCCCTTGGTACAAACACCAGATCTACGCCCCAGGGTTTTATACCGGTTACGGCGTGAAGACCTTGCCCGGAGTTCGCGAAGCGGTCGAGCAAAAAGATTGGAAGGAGGCCGAGGAACAGATCGCGGTACTCACTGAAACCCTGAAGCGCTTCAATGCCCATCTCCTGGAAATCGACAAACTCCTATAAGCGCTACTTGTTTCAAACCGATTATACCAAAAATAATACCAGGAGTTCCCTTTTGGCCTAAATAATCGTGGATGCCCTTTACGAACAAGGCATCGAAGCAGTAATCAAACATGAAGCGGAATCGGCACGGTTGTCGGGTTTTGCAAGTTCCATACGCAACACCGTGGAACTTTCCGTCAACAAGGATGATCTGGAAAAATCAAAAATCATTATCGATGCAATGGATACAAATCCCTCCTGACCAAAAATCAGGGCGGTAAAGTCCCAATCGTCGTTACAGAAAAAAAACCGTCCTTATCAAGGGTGGTAGAACCTCATGTTTATAATTTTAGATGCCCCTTAAAAGCAATCCTGTCAAGGAATTGATTACCTTTAAATGGAGTTGGCATCATTTTTCTTCAGCATACCCTCCCCCGGAACAACAACCTTGCCCCCAGGTCATAAATTGATTGGTTATGAAAATCCATAAGCATTTTTGGATGGCCATCATTGGCTGCTGTTGGATGGAAACAGGCCGGAACTCATGATCGCCAAAACCTTTTTACAGTAACATCAGAGCTGAAAATCGAACCTTTCGGCCTAGGATTAAGGACAAATTAATATCAAAAACCCAAACCAATGAAATCAAAGATACCATTGATCGCAATGACCATAGGCGTTGCTATTTCGATCTTTTTTTTGCGGTCCCTGGACGATGTGGCACCATCCAATAACTATCAGCAAGCCTCTTTCAATTTTATTACATGTAGTTCAACGAAATTCTTGCTGAACAATATAGACAGCACCCAACAGATAGCACCTTTATTTGATAATCTGGGCAGCCTTCACTTTCCCATTACCACCAAGAACGATAGGGCCCAGATATTCTTCGACCAGGGCTTGAAACTGGTCTATGCCTTTAACCATGCCGAGGGGCATCGATCATTCATGGAAGCCTCGCGTTTGGATCCGGCATCGGCAATGGCCTTTTGGGGGCAAGCGTTCGCACTTGGCCCAAATATCAATGACCCCCTACCCGACGACGAGAGAAAAATAAAGATCAATGAAGCCATGGTGAAGGCCACGGCATTGGCATCATCGGCAAGTCCAAAAGAACAGGCGCTTATAGAAGCGCTCAAAGCAAGGTACAGTACGGATCTGACCAAGCCGGTCGCTGAACTCAATATGGCGTATATGAATACCATGGCGAGAGTTGTGCTCCAATTTCCCGGTGATGCCGATGTTCAAATTTTATATGCCGACGCGGTAATGAATACGGTACCATGGAATTACTGGGATGCCAATGGGAACCCGTCTCCCAATATTGATGGCGCCAAAGCCGCATTGGAACGGGCCATGAAGATCAATCCCGACAATCCGGGAGCCCATCATTTTTATATCCATATGGTTGAATTGCCCATGCCAGATTTGGCGGTGCCCAGCGCGGATAAATTGGGAAGTTTGATGCCGGGTGCGGGACATATAGTACATATGCCTTCGCACATCTACATCCGTGTCGGACGCTATGAAGATGCGGTAAAGGTAAACCAAACTGCAATCCTTGCCGATGAGGACTATATCTCACAATGCTATGCCCAAGGTCTGTACCCCTTGGCCTATTATCCCCACAATATCCATTTCCTATGGTCTGCTTCCAGCTTATTGGGAAGCAGCGAAATCGCCATCGATGCCGCAAAAAAAACGGCCGAAAAAGTACCGATAGGTGAATTTGTTGAAATGCCGTTCCTGCAGGATTTTGCCGCAACACCTATGTTGGCCTATACTAGGTTCGGAAGATGGAATGAGATTCTGACCATACCGAGTCCCAATCCGGAAATAAAACACCTACGGCTCATGCGGCATTACGCAAGAGGAATCGCTTTTATCAGGAAAAATAACCCGCAAGAGGCACAGGAAGAATTGGATGCCATAGCACAGCTGATGGCCGATACGGAATTGGAAAAGCTGATCGCGACCCCCAACAATTCATCGGCCGCATTGGCAAAAATTGCTTACGAAGTGGTTGCAGGCGAACTTGAAGCACTAAACGGCAATCTGTCCAAGGCGATCGATCACCTGGAAAAGGCCGTTGTTTTGGAAGACGGGTTAACCTATACCGAACCTGCCGCTTGGCACATTCCTACAAGACAGAATTTGGGGGCCATATTGTTAAAAGCACAGGAATATGGAAAAGCGGAAATAATCTATAAGGAAGATCTGGCGATATTACGGCAAAACGGCTGGTCGCTCATGGGATTGTACAAATGTTTGAAGGCACAAGATAAATTAGAAGAATCAAAAAAGATCAAACTTGAATTTGATCAGGCCTGGCAACATGCCGACATCAACATCGAAACATCCATACTTTAGCCTTTATCGAAATCACAAATTCCGATTTTGGCCCAATAGGATCGACAAACATAATGAACAAGCCATTTTTAACAATAATTTTCAGCGCGATGGCAGTGGTCATTGCTGCCCTTGCAGTTTACTTTTTTATATTAAAAAATGACGAATTGCCCGTGTACCGCCCCTCGGATTTTCATCCAAGATTGGTCGATATCAGCCTGCAAAATGCTAAGGGCGCACATCAGGTTGCCGATTTTGTACTGATCAATCAAAATGGTGATACCATCACCCAAAAAGATTACCGGGACAAAATCTATGTCGCTGACTTCATATTTACCAGATGCCCTAGCATTTGCCCGATAATGACCAACAATATGGCCAAACTTCAGCAAGTGTTCCAAGCTGAAAAGGCTGTCAAGTTCCTGTCGCTTTCGGTGACCCCAGAACTCGATAGTGTAGCCGCATTAAAGACCTACGCCATTAAAAATGGGGTGCTTGATTCAAAATGGAACATCACTACGGGGGATAAAAAACATATTTATGAGCTGGCCCGAAAGAGCTATTTTGCCGTTGTGGATGAGGGCGATGGTGGCCTTCAGGACTTTATTCATACCCCCAACTTTATACTGGTCGATAAAAATCGCCAAATAAGGGGCGTATACGATGGCACCAGTAGCGATGATCTAAAAAAGCTCATTGCTGATATCAAGCGATTGATAAATTAGCATGCCGTGATGGCTTTTTCGGCATACCCCATTTGTGCAATGAATGCATAAATAATTATTTACTGCATCCCTTATTTTCTACTTGGAAGGAATTGCCTATTTTTAAACCATTGCCCAACCCTTCAAATTCAGTCCAATGAAATTCCTCGCAGGTGTTAAGTACTCCATTTCGTTTCTTTTTTTAACCCTTTTGATTTCATCGTGCGACAACAAACCCAAAAAACCAATCGAAATACCGTTGGCCATTCTAGAAGATTCGGCCGTTAGCGTCGCCAAGGCAAAGGAAATTCGGGAACGCATCAGCGCGAAAATCGCAGACGGACTGGAGCTCAGTCTATGGGCCACCGACTCTCTGGCGCCTGACCCCATCGCCATGCAGATCGATGATGCCGGCAACATTTACCTGACCCGGACCAATCGTTCCAAAAATTCTGAATTCGACATCCGAGGCTATCGCCAATGGATGACCCCATCGATTGCCTTACAATCGGTGGAAGACAGGCGTGCCTTTTTGAGGGCGACCTTCGCCCCCGAATTGAGCGAGGAGAACGCCTGGCTTCCCGACCTGAACAACGACAGCATTCACGATTGGCATGATTTAACGGTGGAAAAAGACGAGGTATGGAAATTGGAGGACACCAATAAGGATGGCATGGCCGATGTTTCCAGAAGAATATTGGAAGATTTCAACGAGGAAGTGACCGATGTGGCCGGGGCACTTTTGGTGCGAAAAGAGGATGTTTTTGTGGGTGTGGGACCCGATATGTGGCGACTCTGGGACACCAACGGGGACGGCGTTCTCGATGAAAAAACCTCCATTGCACATGGTTTCGCAGTGCATATCGGCTTTGGCGGCCATGGCATGTCGGGCGCCATTGAGGGACCCGACGGGAAGATCTATTGGGGTATAGGCGATATTGGCGCCAACCTGACCACCCTCGACGGCACCAACCATAAATACCCCAACCAAGGGGTCATCGTTCGCTCTAATCCAGACGGCAGCAATTTTGAAGTTTTTGCCAGGGGTTTGAGAAACACCCATGAATTTGTATTCGATGCCTATGGGAACATCATTTCTTCAGACAACGACGGCGACCATGCCGGTGAAAGTGAACGCTTGGTGCATATTGTCGAAGGATCTGATGCAGGCTGGCGTTCTAATTGGCAATATGGGAAGTATACCGATCCAAAAAATAACGGCTATAACGTTTGGATGGATGAAAAGATGTACGTTCCCAGATGGGAGGGCCAGGCCGCTTATTTTATTCCGCCCATCACCAATTATCACAACGGTCCTACCGGAATGGCCTTCAATCCAGGAACGGCCTTGGGTTCGGAGTGGGTCGACAAATTCTTTTTGGTCGAATTTGTCGGGGATCCTTCTAGGTCGCATATCTGGTCATTCGGTCTTAAGCCCAAAGGGGCTTCTTTTGAATTGGACAATGAGGTGGATGTGCTGAGCGGGGTGCTGCCCACCGGAATCCAATTCGGACCCGATGGGGCGCTCTATCTTGCCGATTGGGTGAACGGCTGGGGAACGAAAAATTATGGACGAATCTGGAAACTCGATGTAACGCCCAATAAAAATGACCTGGAAATAGAAAGACAGAAAACCAAGGCGCTCATGACGCTCGATTATGCCGACAAGAGCAACGACGAATTGGTCGCCCTCTTGGCTTACCCCGATATGCGCATCCGTAAAAAGGCCCAGTTCGAGCTGGCCACCCGTACCTTTTGGGGTTATAGGGCCATGAAGAAAGTGTTGAAGGAAGAAAATAACCAATTTGCCAGGATCCATGCCATATGGGGCATTGGACAAATCGCGGCAAACGATCTGGATAAAGCAGAACCGCTGTTGGCTCTGCTTGAGGACGAAGATCCCGAAATCGTGGCCCAGGCCATCAAGGTAATGGGCGATGTAAAATATAATGACGCCGCGCCTTTATTGGTGCCCTTACTTCAAAATGAAACCGATCGGGTTAAATTCTACGCAGCACAAGCTTTGGGCCGTATGGCTTATGAACCGGCTATCGGACCCTTGTTGGATATGTTGGCGGCCAATAACGATGAAGACCTTTATCTAAGGCATGCCGCAGTTTTGGCGCTATCCCGGATCGGACAATCGGAACCGATCATCGCCCTCGCGAACGACCCCAACAGGAGCCTGAGACTGGCTGCCGTTTTGGTACTGAGGCGCATGCAACATCCTGAGGTGGCGCTTTTTTTACAAGATCATGACGAATATATCGCGGCGGAAGCCGCCAGGGCCATCAATGATGACTGGTCGATACCGGAAGCGATGCCAGCCCTTGCGGGCATGTTGGCGGCAGGAAATCTCACTTCCGAACCCCTGCTCCGTCGAGCCATAAATGCGGCGCTACGGGTAGGTGGAGACCAAGAGCTTGACAACCTGATCGCCTTCTCCAAACGTACCGATGTGCCCAATAACCTCAGGGGAGAAGCTTTGGCCACCATGGCCAACTGGGCGAATCCCTCCGTTTTGGATAGGGTCGATGGTCGTTTTAGGGGTGAAGTGCGAAGGGATTCGACCATGATCAAATCTAAAATGGAACTTGAAATTCCCATATTCCTCAAGGAAAAGGATCCCGACCTGCTGATCGGAGTATCCAAAACCCTGGCCGCTTTGGGAATCAACAACCACAACAAGGAACTGTTGGATATCATGAGAAAAAACGCAGATCCATCGGTAAGGGCCGCCATGCTTGAAGCATTGGGGGTGCTGGAGACAGAGAAGGTCAATGATGCCTTGAATCTCGGAATGCGCGATCCATCGCAAGAAGTAAGGGAAACCGCTGTGGGCTTATTGGGCAAATTGGAAATTCCCGATTCGCAATTGCCCATCCTTGTCGATGCCTTTTTCAAATCGGGTTCAGGTGGGGAACAACAACGTATGCTCGGCGTTTTGGGAGACATGCCCCTTGCCAAAAGCGAACCGATACTAAAAAACCTGATTCAAAAAGGAAAACAAAACCAACTTTCACCGAATGTGATTCTCGATTTGATCGAGGCGGTCGAGGCTTCAAAATCTGAGGACCTCATCGCACAGTTAGGCCAACTCAAAAGCGGCGGACATACCGTTGATGCTTATCAGGAAACCCTATATGGCGGCAGATGGTGGCAGGGCCGTGGCGTTTTTACGAATAATCCTACCGCCCAATGTGTGCGCTGTCATGCAGTGGCCGGTTCGGGCGGAAAAGTGGGTCCGCCCCTGGATAATATAGGGGACATCCTTACACGGGAGCAAATTTTGGAATCCCTGATTGAACCGGGGGCACGTTTGGCGCCTGGATACGGTACCGTGGTGATCACGCTCAAAGATGGCCAACAAGTAACCGGTATTCTGGAGGAGGAAACCAAAGATGCGTTATTGATCCGTACTTCGGATGCCGAACCTATGGAAATTGCCACCTCTCGTATTCAAAAAAGGGAGAATATGCCTTCGGCAATGCCCGCCATGGGCTTGATGATATCCAAACGGGAACTTCGAGATCTGATCGAATACCTCTCCAGTCTCAAACAAGACCAACAAGCCATGAATTAGCAGGCTGTTTTTGGGCCCAAGGCCATGTAGCATGCAGCTGGTCGGGCGTTATCATTTTCTTATTAGTGGGCATTTATCCAACCCTCTGGCGTCACCTTTTTTCTGGGCCTGGGATACTTTTCCTCAATATGCTGCGTTGTAGTACCGTCAAAACGGTATGTAATATGGGTTATCACAATGGCCATTTGCACCTACAATTAAACAGTGACCCCTTATGATTTCTCCTAAAGACCATGAAAAGGAAACAGCGCGTTTGGCTGCCTTGGATTCCTTTTCGATTTTAGATACACTCCCTGAAGAAGACTACGATAACCTCACTGCCCTGGCCGCTGAAATATGTGGAACCCCAATTTCCTTGGTGAGTCTGTTGGACAAGGATCGGCAATGGTTCAAATCGCACCACGGACTTGATGTATCGGAGACACCAAGAGAATATGCATTCTGCGCCCATGCCATCAATGCGGAGGAAGACATTTTTGTCGTTCAGGATTCAAGAAATGATGAACGGTTCAAAGATAATCCCTTGGTCGTTGGAGAACCCCGGGTCATATTTTATGCCGGGATACCGCTTTGTGATTCCAAAGGGCTCCCTTTGGGTACCTTATGCGTAATCGACCACGAACCCAGGTCCTTGAGCCAAAGACAGCTGAATTCGCTCAAATCGCTTGCCAAGCAGGTGATGAACATCTTACAGCTTCGAAGGAAAAACAAATTGCTCAACTTATCGATCAACGCACTTTTTGATAAAAACGAGGCTTTGGAGCGTTTTGCCCATGTGGCGGCGCATGATCTAAAGTCGCCCTTGAACAATATTTCCAGTACGGCCGAATTGCTGACAGAGTTTTACGGGCCGGGAATGGACGAAGACGGCAAGACCATGTTATCGTTCATCCACAGTGCCTCCAACAAACTTAGGGAGCTCATCGATGGCCTGTTGTCGCATAGCAAAAGTGCCACGATCATTCAGGAAAACAAATCGCATATCGACCTTGAATCGTTCAGAAAAGAAATCTGTGGCCTATTTTCCTATGACCGATCCCTCAATTTGACGATTCAATCAAAACTAGGCAGTATCCATACCAACAAGACGGCTCTGGATCAAATCATCATCAACCTGGTGAGCAATGCCATCAAATACTGTGATAAAAAATCGGTAGAGATTGAAATCGGCATTACTGAAAACGAGGACCGTTACGAATTTTATATTCAAGATAATGGCCCGGGCATTCCGGCCGGAGCGCACGAAACCATTTTTCAGATCTTTAAAATTTTTGCCCATGCCGACAAATTTGGCAGGAAAGGCAACGGCATTGGCCTGGCCACGGTAAAGACCCTGATTGAAAAAATGGGTGGCAACATCCGGGTTGACACCGATTTTACCGAAGGGTGCAGATTTGATTTCCACATCTTGAAGCAGGCCGTCGAATCAGATACCGAAATGGCACTCCATCGGATCATGAACTGATTCATCTCCACCTTCCTTACTTTTTATAAACAACTAATGGCATCATCCTCTCAGAGGGTCCATGCATTGTCCCCGGTATAGGGAATGCAGGCATGGAAGGCTCCTGGAATGGGATCGAACTTCAGCACATTTTTGCCGATGTCTTCCGAAGTATAATAGCCCATAAGCGTAAACTGCTTGATCCTTCTATAAAAGTCGAGCGGTTCCTGTTTGCCAAGGGGACTTCCCCAAATACTCGGATTGAAACGGTTGGAGTCCTGTTCCATCCGTACTATCACATTGGCTCGTTCAGCGGTATCCATCTCAACGAACGACTTGCCGTGGAGGGTGTCGCAAACGCTTGTAAATTGGTCGTACCCTTTCAATACATGTTCCTGGTCTTTCGGGCCCAGGTTTTTTTTGCACATCAAGTCGACAAAAATATCAACGTTCAGATCTTTGGCTCCTGGCGTTTCGGTTTTTGGCAAAATGGTTTCTGCAAGTTCCGAAACCACCAAGGCCTGGTCTTCACTGAAAAATAAGGGGGTCCATGATAGCCTGTCCTGCTGTTGGCAGGATTGCATCAAACTGCTGAGGGCCGAGCTTGAAAGTGTGGCGCCGATGAACAAAGCGGTATTCTTAATGGCCTTTCTCCGTTCCATAACTATATGTTTTGTTTTTTCAATTGTTCCACGGCATGGTTGGCTGCCCTTGCGGTAAGCGCCATATAGGTCAAGGAAGGGTTCACACATGACGATGAGGTCATACAGGCTCCATCGGTCACAAAAACGTTCTTGGCTGCATGTACCTGATTAAATCCGTTCAGGACGGAGGATTTAGGGTCCCTGCCCATCCTTGCCGTACCCATTTCATGGATACCGTGCCCGGGAGGACTTTGATTGTCAAAAGCCAGAATGTCCTTAAAGCCGGATTTCTCGAGCATTTCCTGGGCATCGGCCTTGATCTGCCGGTTCATCGCGAGTTCGTTGTCTTTAAACTCACAGTCTATGTTCAAGGTCGGCAATCCCCATTTGTCCTTTACCCCTTGGTTAAGGGTTACCTGGTTCTCGTGATAGGGCAAACATTCCGCAAAACCGGTGATAAAAAAGCCCCATGGGCCAGGTTTGAACAACTTTTCCTTGAATTCCCCTCCAAAATCGGCCGAATTCACCCCTGAGCCCCAATTGGAACGCCCAGCGCCGCCTTGAAATCCGAATCCACGGACAAAGGCATCGGTTTTGGTCTTGTCATCAAGGTTTACATAACGGGGAATATAGATTCCGTTGGGCCTTCGTCCGGAATAGTATTTGTCATCAAAACCATCGATACTGCCCATGGCACCCACTTTATAGGTATGGTCCATCAAATTGTGGCCCAGTTCCCCGCTGTCATTGCCGAATCCATTTGGAAAACGATCGGAAATGGAATTCAATAAGATCGAGGTGGTGCCCAAGGTGGAACCATTGCAAAAAATTACTTTTGCAAAGAACTCTATTTCTTCCATGGTTTCGGTATCCACGACACGCACTCCGGTCGCCTTTTCCTTTTTATCGTCATAGATGAGCGAACTCACCATACTGAATGGCCTTATGGTCAAATTACCGGTTGCTTCGGCAGCCGGAAGGGTTACGGCGTTGCTGCTGAAGTATGCGCCATAAGGGCAACCCCGGGAACAACGGTTCCTGTATTGGCACTGGCCCCTGCCGTTCAAGGGTTCGGTTAGGTGGGCCACACGGCCGATGATTAAATGCCTGTCCTCAAAATTCGATTCGATCCGTTCCTTGGCATGTTGCTCCACACAGTTCAATTCCATCGGCGGGAGGAAATGACTGTCGGGCAGGTGCGGCAATCCGAGCGGTGCGCCACTGATGCCCGCAAACTTTTCAACATATTCGTACCAAGGGGCGATATCTTTATAGCGAATAGGCCAATCGACCCCATGGCCGTCCTTGGCATTGGCCTCAAAATCGAGGTCGCTCCAACGATAACATTGTTTGCCCCACATGATCGACTTGCCCCCTACTTGATGTCCCCGGATCCAAATAAAAGGCTTTACTTCGGTGTATGGATTTTCTATGTCGTTGGCATAAAAGTGCTTATTGTCTTCACTGCCAAAACCTATGCTGTTCACTACACTGTGAATTTTTTGATCGTCATAGGTGAGTGCCCCCCTCAGTTCATAGTCCCAGGTTTCATTATTCATGGTCGGGTAATCCTGTACGTGCTTTACCATTCTGCCCCGCTCGAGCACCAAGGTTTTCAAGCCCTTCTCACAAAGCTCTTTGGCGGCCCAACCCCCACTGATTCCAGAACCGATGACGATGGCATCGTACGTATTTTGCTGAATTGCCCTGACATTTAAATTTGCCATAATGTTATGCGTTGGATTTTGCTCGTTTGAATTAGCCTACAAGATAACCATTTGGACCAAATCGACAACAAACCAAGAATCGTTTGTTTCGCATGATGGCCATATCAATAGGAAGCCACTTCGGCCCGGGCCTTTTCGAATTCCAGCATCAGATCGGCCACCAATTGACGGGCCGGCCTAATATCATGGATCAGTGCGGCGACCTGCCCGATTTCCAGTTCCCCAGCATCGAGATCGCCTTCGAACATGCCCTGTTTTGCCCTGCCCCGTCCCAATAGTTCCTGAAGTTCTGCAACAGTGGCCCCCTGTGCATAGGCTGCTTGAATGGCATCATAGAATTTGTTTTTGATCAATCGAACCGGTGCCAGTTCCTTTAAGGTAAGTTGGGTGTCGCCCTCATCGGTGGCAATCACTTTTTGTTTAAACAGTTCATGGGAAGAAGCCTCGTAGGTGGCGACGAACCTACTCCCGACCTGCACGCCCTCCGCCCCCAATACCATGGCCGCCAGCATGGCACGGCCTGTACCTATGCCTCCTGCCGCAATCAAGGGGATGGAGATACTTTCCTTTACGGCCGGCACCAAAACCAAGGTGGTGGTCTCATTGCGGCCATTGTGGCCCCCAGCCTCGAAACCTTCGGCGACTACCGCATCAACCCCGGCTTCTTGGGCCTTCAGGGCAAATTTCACACTGCTCACCACGTGAACGACGGTGATGCCCCTTGCCTTGAGAAATCCGGTATAAGTGTTCGGGTTCCCTGCGGAGGTGAACACGATTTTTACCCCCATTTCGACGATGATCTTCATGATCGTTTCAATATCGGGATATAGCATGGGCACATTGACCCCAAAAGGATTTTTGGTCGCCTCTTGGCATTTTCCGATATGTTCCCTCAATACCTCAGGCCGCATCGAGCCGGCCCCCAGCAGCCCGAGCGCACCGGCATTGGAAACTGCGGAGGCCAGGCGCCAGCCACTGTTCCAGACCATACCGGCCTGTACAATCGGATGTTCGATATTAAAAAGTTTGGTCACTCGTGTGATCATGGGCAGGATTATTTTTAATCGGCATGCTTGGCCAAGGCATCAAGCGGTAAACCTTTTATATGGTACAACGGCTCCGATCGATGTAGGCCGGGGCCTTCTCAAGAAATCACCCCCGAACCCAACAATTCGTCTCCGGAATACCAGGCCACGAACTGTCCTTCCGTAATGGCCGACTGCATTTCCTCAAAATCCACATACAATCCCCCGTCTACCTTGAATAGAGTGGCCTTCGCCAAAGGTTGCCTGTAGCGGATACGCGCCATCACCTGCATGGATCCATCCAAGGGCAAGGCCAGCTCGGGGCGAACCCAATGCAGTTCCTCATTTTTTATGAACAAGGTCCTTCTATATAGTCCCGGATGTGATTTGCCCTGGCCGGTGTAGATTACGTTACGATCTACATCGGTATCAATGACGAACAAGGGTTCTTTGGTACCGCCTACATCCAAGCCTTTGCGTTGTCCTTTGGTAAAATAGTGCGCGCCTTGGTGTTGTCCCACCACTTTTCCATCTTCCGGATGGTAGGAAGGTTTGGTTGAAAAAAATTCGAGCTCTTCGAGCTTGTTGGCGAATCTCGGGGCGGTAGGGTGCAATTGTGGCAGGTTGGAAGGCACCTCAACGATGACCCCTTTTTTCGGCTTCAATTTTTGCTGAAGAAATTCGGGCAGGCGAACCTTGCCGATAAAACAAAGGCCCTGAGAATCTTTTTTCTCAGCGGTCAGTAATTTATTGTTGGCAGCGATTTGCCTCACTTCGGGCTTTGTCAATTCTCCGATGGGAAAAAGGGTCTTGGCCAGCTGTTCTTGGGAGAGTTGGCATAGGAAATACGACTGGTCCTTGTTTTGATCCAGACCCGAAAGCAATTGATAGGAAACACTTCCATCGGCAAGGGTTACTTCCCCTTTTCTGCAATAATGGCCGGTCGCCACATAATCGGCACCCAATTGCATTGCAATTTTCAGAAAAACGTCAAACTTGATCTCACGATTGCACAGCACATCCGGATTGGGCGTTCGGCCCAACTCATATTCCCTGAACATGTAATCTACGATACGCTCTTTGTACTGTACGCTCAAATCTATGGTCTGAAACGGGATGCCCAGCTTATCGGCCACGATAAGGGCATCATTGCTATCTTCCAACCATGGGCATTCCTCCGAAATAGTCACGGAATCGTCGTGCCAATTCTTCATGAAAAGTCCGATGACCTCATATCCTTGTTCTTTCAGCAAATAGGCCGCCACACTGGAGTCAACTCCACCTGAAAGGCCAACCACCACTTTGTTTCCCATGTCATAGCGTAAAGTGCAAAAATACAAATTTTGCGCATCAACTCCCGTTTGAACAAAAATCGGTGCTGCCGTATTTATTTTTAAAAGGAATTCGCCCCAAAAAGCAACCATTGCCGTTTTTTGTTATCTATAGCATGGTTGCTGCCGTATTATTTTGAAACCGGGTGCAAAAGGAAAATCATGGTATTTTTTTAAAATTTTCTTAAAAACCCCACAACCGAGAATTTTCAAAAGATTTTATCGCAACTTTATATAAAAATTAAAAACATGAAAACTATGATCAATCGTTTTGGTTTTATGCGCCCTGCAATTGTATTTTTTCTGATGAGTTCCCTGGTTTCCTGTAATTTGGATGACGGAAATACCATAAACAGGCCTGAAAGCAACATTGTGGAAGTGGCCACCAATATTGGGCAACTTTCCAGTTTTGTGGCGGCCTTGGAGCGGGCCAATTTAACCGCTACGCTCCAAACAACGGGCGGACTTACCGTATTGGCCCCGAACGATGCCGCCTTCAGCAACTTTTTGTCGCAGCAGGGCTTCGCCAACCTGGAAGCCGTTCCTGTGGAAACCCTTAAACAAATTTTGTTGAACCATGTGGTCCTGGGACAGGTCGACAGTTCTTTCCTGTCCAATCTCCAAAAGAATTATTTGGAAACATTGGCCGAAGGACCAACAACGGGAACCAAGGTGGTTTTGTATTTCGATGCCACCAACGATATATTTTTTAATGGCGTTTCAGAAGTGATCGATGGAGATGTCTTGGCCGCCAACGGTATCATCCATATCGTGGATGCCGTAATACCCATACCCACCTTGGATACCTTTATATCGGTGGATGACAATTTTGAAGATCTAAAAACAGCATTGGACATCATCACCCCAATATCCGACATTCCAGAAGGGGTGAAGGATGGCGGACCATTCACTGTTTTTGCGCCGACCAATCTGGCCTTTGATAATTTGTTGGCGACCAATACAGCCTGGAATTCGGTCGGGGATATCGATGAAGACCTATTGGCTTCTGTCATCGCACATCATGTCTTGGCCGGCAACATTCGTTCCGTCGACATCAGTTCAGGAGAAACGGCAACCACCCTCGAAGGGGATGACATTACCTTCAACACGGTGAACGGAAATCTTGAACTTACGGACGGCTCCGGCAATACGGGAGCCCTCGTGGTATTTGTCAATATCCAGGCATCAAACGGGGTAATCCATGTATTGGCCGATCAGGTTTTGCTTCCGGATACGGGGAACTGATTGTTAAAAATTTAATATAAACGTCCCAGATTGAAAGGACCGCCAAAATTGGCGGTCCTTTTTTTTTAGCAAGATCGGCGGGGTATGATCGATGAACCGCACCCTGAGGCTCATTGCCTATCATTTCTCATTTTGTTAAACTTTTGTCAAATATGTATAAACAGAAGCAACCATTTTAAAAATTGACAATCTTTGTTGAAAGAGAAATATAAAACTCATATTTTCTTATAATCAATAATAAAAATGAATCTTTTTAATGATTTTTTGAATTTTAGCGCTAATCGAAAGGCCAGTGAAACGGTTTCATTTAAAAATTTGAGTTTATATTTTTTGATAAATTATTAAACAATTAATACTACTAAAACACTCATTATGAAAAGAAACTTTAACTTTAAAGGTCTCGCTGTGATGGCCGCGGCCGCCCTCTTCGCCTTCTCTTGCGAGAAAAACGATGAAGACAATTTGCTTGCCGACAGAGTCGGCATGAACATTGTAGAAACCGCTCAGGATACTGATGCACTCAGTTCCCTGGTCGCAGCTTTGGTACAAGCCGATGCAGGTTTGGTTGCCGCCCTGAGCGACGAAACTGAAACTTACACCGTTTTTGCACCTACCAATGAAGCCTTTGCAGCGTTACTCGCCGGCCTTGATGGCTATGACTCATTGGATGATTTTGACACAACGGAAGAGAAAGCCCTCTTGGCAAAGATTCTTACTTATCATGTGGTTCCAGGTATTGCTGCAGTTTCTTCAGCACTCAGCGATGGCCAAGAGGTTCCTACCTTACAGGGCGAATCGGTAACCGTGGGTATTAGGACTGAAGGGGATGTCAACATTATATCTATCAAGGACAAACAGGCCGAATCTGTTGAGGCTGCCGATGTATTGATTGCGGACATTGCACCAAACAATGGAATTGTGCATGTGATCGACAAAGTATTGTTGCCCCAGGAAGTATTGGACGCCCTTAGTGGCGGAGCCATGACAGGCCCCGGCACGTTGGTAGACGTGGTCGTGGCAACTGAGCCACTATCCATTCTAAAGGATGCCGTAATCAAAGCTGGTTTGGCCGAGACCCTTGCCAGTGAAGGTCCGTTTACCGTCTTCGCACCGACCAATGACGCCTTTGTGGCCCTGTTGGATATCCTTGGTGATGACTATAACGGATTGGATGATTTCGATACAGAGGCTGAATTGATGTTGCTTAAAGAAATTTTGCTCTTTCATGTGATTCCAAACGCCACCGTTAAAGCCGCCGATTTGGCCGAAGGAGAAGTTGGAACCGCATTCGCCGGTAACTCCATTTCGGTAATCGCTTCAGGTGATACCTTCGTCATCGGGGATGCCTCCGGGGTCAATGCCAATATCACTGGTACAGACATCATGGCTTCCAATGGGGTGGCCCATACCATAGATAAAGTGTTGTTGCCACAGGCAGCTTTGGATTTTGTAGCCTCCTTGAGCCTTAAATCGATTGTTGATATAGCGGTAGAAACCGATGACCTGAGTTTATTGGTAGGCGCTCTTCAACAAGCTGATGCAGGCTTGGTGGAAGTGCTTTCCGCAGCTGGAACCTATACCGTTTTCGCTCCGACCAATGAAGCCTTTGTGGCCTTGTTGGATGCCTTGGGAGATGACTACAACAGCCTTGCCGATTTCGACACCCCTGCAGAAAAGGAATTGTTGGTAAAAGTATTGACCTATCACGTAGTAGGCGATGTCGCCGCTAAATCAACAGATTTATTCGATGGCCAAGAGATTCCTACCCTTCAGGGCGAAAACGTCACCATCAGCATTAAAAACGGCGCCGTTCATGTCCTTGACGCTACCGGCGAAAATGCTACCGTGGTTCTAGCCGATGTACTTGCCAGCAATGGCGTGGTGCACGTGATCAATAAGGTTTTATTGCCTCAAGAAGTTCTTGACCTATTGAGCCCTCCTACCCCCAACATCGTTGAATTGGCACAGTCCGTTCCCGATTTGAGCCTTTTGGTGGATGCCTTGATCCAGGCAGACGCCGGTTTGGTCGATGTGCTTAGTGGTGGTACTTTTACAGTATTTGCACCCACCAATGCCGCTTTCGCCGACCTGTTGGACGCATTGGGCGACGATTATAATAGTCTTTCCGATTTCGATACCCCTGCCGAAAAACAATTGTTGGCCAAGGTATTGACCTATCACGTGGTATCGGGAGCAGCTGTGGCCTCAACCGAACTGTCCGACCACCAAGAGTTGGTTACCGTGCAAGGTGAATCATTGTTCGCCCTAACCAGTCATGGTGTGGCAATCCGGGATAAATCTGGCGTTGATGCCAATGTGGTATTGGCAGATCAAGTGGCCAGCAACGGAATTGTACATGTGATCGACAAAGTATTGTTGCCTCAGGAAGTCTTGGACGCCTTGGCACCCCCAAGTCATTAAAAAATTGTTTGTTGGTTGATTAATTGGTTGTTAAAAAAGCTTCCTTGTTTCGATAACCCGAAACTCGGAAGTTTTTTAATTCTATAGCATTTCCAGGCACGCAAACCACAAATGAGGTGGCTTTAACATACAATTCGGGCCGCTTTACAACTTCCTTTTTATCACCTGGAAAATAAATGCCATTTTCACAGTCCCAAATCTTACCAAACCAACCCGATAAATGCAAAAACCCAGATCTTTCGATCCGGGTTTTTTGTTTATGTTGCCTTGGGAAAGGAATCGGCCTATTCCTCAAGTACATCGATGACCTCATAGCCGTCTTCCATGGCCTTGTAAACCGCATCGTTCAATTCGAAGGCCGAAATCCCATCGAAATCGATTTCCTCCGCATCTTCTGGCAGTTCTTTGACCACGGCTCCGATTGGTACCGGCACAACTTCGTATTCCTCCCCTACCTGTTGATAGAAAACCCCTTCGGCATACATAAAATAGGTGCCCCGTACGGCAAGTCGTATGGCCGTCCTGGGCAGTACCCTAAGACGAAAGCCCCTCGGGGGGAACGCCCTGGCATAAATGCCCTTTCGTGCAATAAAGAACATCCCGCCCACCGGGTAGTAAGATACATTGCGATGCACCACGGCAACCGTACCTTCAGGGAGACGCCTTAACGTCCTGCGCGCCACCCTCCGGTTGTGCCTTCGTACCTTTCTTTTGACGCTTTGTATTTTGGTGACCTTCGCTCTACGGGAACGAACCACCTGTGCTTCTGCCTCCTGGTTTGGAAATAAGAAAAAAACCAAAAGCAAACCGATCACATATTTGAAGTTTTTCATTTTTACAATTTTTTTGGTTATCGTACTTATGATTGCATTATTATAAAAAGGTTTAATCGCAGGAATAAAAACGAAACAATGGGCCGTTTAGCATGTTCCCAGAAAGAAAATCGTTGAAGTAACCCTGTTCGGGCCTCCCCCAAATGAAAAAAGTGCAGATAGCGATTTCTGCACTTTAGATGATTGATCTGCAATACTTTTTCTATCGGCGCCCCACCTTCTTCTGTTCTTCGGCCTGTTCCATCATTTCGCGCATTTTCCGCTGAAACTTGTTCTCTTTCTTGGGTTTTGCCTTGTTTTCCTGTATTTGGGCATGAATTTTTTCATCGTCGAGAATGAAATTCTTAATGACCAACATAATGCCTATCGTAATCAAGTTCGAAACAAAATAATAAAGGCTCAAACCACTGGCGTAGTTGTTGAAGAAGAACAACATCATCACAGGCATCAAATACATGATGAACTTCATATTGGGCATGCCTGGTTGGGTAGGCATGTTTTGACCGGTGGTCATCATCATATAAAAGAAAATGGCGATCGAGGCCAAGATGGGAAAAAGGCTCACATGGTCTCCATAAAATGGGATGCTGAATGGCAACTGTGCTATCGTATCATATGATGAAAGGTCGTCTGCCCATAGGAACGATTTCTGTCTCAAGGCAAAGGAAGTAGGGAAAAACATGAAAAGGGCATAAAAAATGGGCATTTGCAACACCGCAGGGATACAGCCGCTCATGGGACTCACCCCGGCCTTATTGTAAAGCTTCATGGTTTCTTGCTGCTTCTTCATGGCGTTATCTTTGTACTTCTCGCCCAGTTCGGTGATTTCCGGCTTCAACACCTTCATCTTGGCCTGTGATAGATAAGACTTGTAGGTTGCCGGAGACATCACCAACCTCACCAGGATGGTCATCACCACTATGGCAATGCCATAGGGCAAAAATGAACTGAGAAAAGTGTAGAAAGGGGTAAAGATATAGCGGTTGATCCATCCGAAAATTCCCCAACCAAAGGGAATGGAGTCTTCCAATCCCAATTGCTTGTACTGCGCAAGGACCTTTACATCGGTAGGACCGTAATACCAGTGCATATTTTTGGAAAGCTCGCCCCCTTCCACTTGCATGGGGAGCACCGCGGCATATTCTTTGGTAAAGCCGGCGGTTTTGCTATCATCCTCGACCAAGTTCTTGGAAACCAAATTGGCATTTTCAAAGTTCGCTTCGGTGGCCAAGATGGCGCTGAAAAAATGCTGTCTGTATGACACCCACTTCACATCCTGTTCGATTTCTTCGTCATCGCTGCTCTCTGAAAGTTTACTGATCTTTTCGTCTTCATGGCTATAGGTCAATCGGGTATACCGATTTTCATATTGAACACTTTTTGAATGCCTGATGGCCTTCATTTTCCAATCGAGGGTAATGGGCTGGCTGGCGTTGAAAATACCATTGAGACCTTGGGAGCGTATTGTGAAATCGACCAGATAATCATCTGGTTTCATCTCGTAACGAAATTCGAGGTATTTTTCAGGAGCTACTTTGGCCTTCATCGAGAGTACGGTGTTTTCTCCGTTTTTCCCAAGGGATGGCTCAAAAAACAAGTCGGCCGTATGCAACACCCGGTTGTCCGATGTTGTGAAATTCAGCCCGAAAGAAGCGTTTCCGTCCTTTACAAGATATACCGGAATGGAATCATAGGTCTTGAACTGCTTCATGGTAGCCTCAACAATCTGGCCGCCTTTATTGCTGATATTCAGAAACACCAAATCGTTCTCCAGGATGGTGTTGCCGTCGGTGGGGTTCGTATAACCAAAAGCGCCGATGGTGCCCTTATAATCGGCCACCGCAGTGGAATCTTGCAGGTTTATTTTAACGGGTTCGGCTAGCACGGGGGTTTGTGCGTCTTCCGTCTCCTGTTCCTCGGTCACTTGTTCCTGTTTTGCCTTTTGGGCCTCCAATTCTTCGGGAGTGGGCCTATTCTGGTAAAACATGAATATCAATATGCCAAAAATGAGCACAAAGCCGATAATGGTATTGATATCGAGTTTCTTTTCTTCCATTTAAATTAAAATCAGTTTACTTGAAATGCGGTGCGCCTCGAATCGAATCGATTTAGAACGGGCAAATATATGTCCAAATGTGCGGATTATGCCATACTGGCATTAGTTTGTTTCTTTTTATGCTTTAAAGCGGCCTTGATAAACCCTACGAACAACGGGTGGGGATTGGCCACCGTACTTTTATACTCGGGATGGTATTGTACCCCTATGAACCATGGGTGATCGGGCAATTCTACGATTTCCACCAGTCCTGTGGCGGTATTGATCCCCGATGCCATCATACCGGCAGCTTCCAGTGGTTTCAAATAATGGTTGTTGTATTCATATCGATGTCGGTGTCTTTCCGAAATCGACTTCACCCCCCCATAAATTCTTTGTACCAGGCTACCTTCTTTTAGTTCACAATCCCAAGCGCCCAACCGCATGGTGCCTCCTTTGTTGGTGATGCTCTTTTGTTCTTCCATCAATCCGATCACGGGATTTTTGGTGTTTTCATCCATTTCCGTGGAATTCGCATCCTTTAGGCCCAGAATGTTTCTCGCATATTCGATGACCGCCATTTGCATGCCCAGGCAGACCCCCAAAAAAGGAATACCGTTTTCCCTGGCATATTGCACTGCCTTGATCTTGCCCTCGATGCCCCTCTCCCCAAATCCGGGCGCCACCAATATGCCATTGAGTCCCGTCATTTTTTTGGTCAAGTTGTTGGCGTTGATATGCTCCGAATGGATCGATCGTACCTTTACCCTCACCTCGTTGACCGCCCCTGCATGGATAAAAGATTCTAAAATGGATTTGTAGGAATCTTGCAATTCTACATACTTGCCTATCAATCCAATCGTGATTTCGTGTTTTGGATTCTTGTGTTTGTTCAAAAATTCGTTCCATTGTGCCAGGTCGGGTAACTTATCATCAGATAGGGCAAGTTTGTGCAGCGCGACGGTATCCAACCCTTCCTCCTGCATCATGATGGGCACATCGTAAATGGTGGAAGCATCGATCGATTGAATCACGGCCTCCCGTTTTACATTACAGAAAAGCGCCAATTTGTCTTTTATTTCATCGGATATTTCATGTTCTGTCCTACAGACCAAGATATCGGCCTTGATGCCGCTTTCCATCAAGGTCTTTACCGAATGCTGCGTGGGCTTGGTCTTAAGTTCGCCTGCGGCGGAAAGGTATGGCACCAAAGTGAGGTGGATCACAATGCCATTATTATCGCCCAATTCCCAAAGCAGCTGGCGTACCGCCTCGATATAGGGCAATGATTCGATGTCGCCCACTGTTCCCCCTATTTCGGTAATGACGATATCGTACTCGCCACTATTGCCCAAAAGCTGTACCCGTTCTTTGATCTCATTGGTAATATGAGGCACCACTTGCACCGTCTTGCCCAGAAATTCGCCGCGTCGTTCCTTTTCGATGACACTTTGATAAATGCGGCCTGTAGTCACATTATTGGCCTGTGAGGTCTTCACATTCAAAAAACGCTCATAATGCCCTAAATCCAAATCGGTTTCTGCACCATCATCGGTCACATAGCATTCCCCATGCTCATAGGGGTTCAAAGTTCCGGGGTCAACATTGATATAGGGATCCAATTTTTGTATGGTAGTCTTATAGCCGCGAGCCTGTAAAAGTTTGGCCAAGGAGGCCGCAATGATACCTTTTCCCAATGAGGAGGTAACCCCACCGGTAACAAAAATATATTTGGTCTGAGACATGAAGCGTTCGATTGAATTCGTAACGCAAGCAAAAATACAAATTGCGGGAAGAAATCAGCGTTAATGCACGGGAAATTCTTTTTGTATTTTTCGGATCAAAGGCTCAAGTCCGTTTATCTTAATTTCGGTCATCGACTGCAATAAATCACCCAATTTACCTGGGGGAAATCCTTTTTGCCTGAACCAGATCAGATAGGGTTCGGGCAGATCCAACAGATAGCGTCCCTTGAACTTTCCGAAAGGCATGCGGTAATGGGCCAATTCGATCAGGCTTTTTTTGTTGGGCAGCAATTCCATGTTTAGCGTTTAAAATGCTATCTTTATAAAGGTTCGAAGGCCTTGTTCGGATACTTCCTGATGTTTAACGATATCCAAACATACCCTTTTTTTGGGCTTTTTTAACCGTTATCCAATATATTAAAAATCGAATAATGAAAAGAAGATCTTTTATTGGCAGTTCCGCTGCCGCTTCAGTCGGCCTTTTGGTCTCCAATTCCGCGAGCGCACGAACCACGGAGACCAGTGCTTCCCCCGAACTAAAAAACAATGTCAACCATAGCGTATGTCGTTGGTGCTATAGCAGCATCCCCATGGAAGATTTTCTAAAAAGCCTCAATACCTTGGGCATCAAATCTATGGACCTCACCGGTCCGGAAGATTGGCCGTTGATGAAAAAATACAATATCCATGCCTCGATGTGCTGGGGGGCCGGAATGGGCATAGAAAAAGGCTTTAACGAACCCAAATATCATGAAGACCTCATCAAGGATTACCTGCAGATGATTCCGAAAGTGGCCGAAGCAGGCTATACCAACCTGATCTGTTTCAGTGGAAACCGGGCTGGTATGAGCGATTACGTGGGCCTAGAAAACTGTGTTGCAGGCTTAAAACAGATTTTGCCCTTGGCAGCACAACATGGCGTGGTGATCCAGATGGAACTGCTGAACTCAAAAGTCGATCATAAAGACTATATGTGCGATCATTCCGATTGGGGGGTGGAACTTTGCAGAAGGCTCGATTCGGAAAACTTTAAACTGCTTTATGACATCTATCACATGCAGATCATGGAAGGTGACGTGATCCGAACCATCCAAGACTATCATCCCTATTTTGGCCATTACCATACCGGGGGCAATCCGGGGCGGCATGAGATCAATCAGACCCAGGAACTATTTTATCCGGCCATTATGAAGGCCATCCTGGCCACCGGGTTCAAGGGCCATGTGGCGCAAGAATTCATCCCCACCTGGGAAGACAAGATCGCGGCACTGAAGGAAGGGGTTACCATCTGTGATGTTTAGACCGAATGGCCTTGATCTATATTTGCTGGCCAACGCTCCAATGGTTACCGCGCATAACAAGGAAAAAAGTATGGGCTGGCCATAACATTTTGCAGTATTTCTTCGTTATTATAGTTCCATTTCGCTCGTTGGTATGAATCCATCCCATGGCTTTGAAGTTGGACTATAATTGTGATCGACATGAGAATCAAATTTGCCTCGCTTTTGTTCTTTTTTGCTGTTCTGGGATGTTCCAAGGACAATTCGGATGGGAATCCCGCTGATCCAGACCCTGTGGGGTCTGCCTTATATTTCCCGCCTGTTAGCGGAGATACTTGGGAAACCGTCTCCATATCGGAGCTGGAATGGAACGCCGACGCCGAACAACCGCTTTATGACTTCCTAGAAGAAAACAACACCGATGCCTTCATCATTCTGAAAGATGGCCGAATCGCGATCGAAAAATATTTTGGCAGTTTCGACGCTACAAAAAACCATACCTGGAATTCGGCCGCCAAGACCTTGACCGCCATGACTACTGGTATCGCACAGCAAGAAGGTTTTTTGGATATCGACAACCCATCATCCGATTATATGGGAGCCGGATGGTCGTCCCTTACTCCCGAACAAGAAGAGGCCATTACCGTAAAACATCACCTCAACATGACCACGGGCTTGGATTATACGGTGCCTGAAAATTTTTGCACCGACAAGGAATGTTTAACCTACAAGAACGTACCTGGCACCTATTGGTATTACCACCAAGCGGCCTATACCCTACTCGACGAAATCATTTCCGGTGCCGTACAAATGGATTTTCCCGCCTATTTTAATGCCAAAATTCGGAACAAGATCGGGATGCAGGGCGCATGGATCAAGACCGGCTACCTGAACCTCTATTTTAGCAATGCCCGAAGTATGGCCCGTTTCGGACTGTTGAACCTCAATAAGGGCTCTTGGGACCAAACCCCGGTCTTGGAAGATCAAGGGTATTTTACCATGGCCACCACCACTTCCCAAAACCTCAACGAAGCTTATGGATTTCTATATTGGTTGAACGGAAAAGGCAATTATAAGGTCCCAGGGTCTGAAGAATTGTTTCAGGGAAAATTGATGCCCGCGGCCCCCGATGACCTGTATGCCGGATTGGGCGCCTTCGATCAAAAACTCCATATTGTGCCCAGCAAAGGGCTGGTCATCGTTCGCTTGGGCGATTCGGCCAATACCGATGAATTGGGCCCGACCACTTTCGACAATGAACTCTGGGAAAAAATCAACGCACTGATCGAATAGCCATTGTCCCGGGCAATTTTCAAAATTTCATGCCCCTCAAAATATCCCGGAATCCACTACAGCTGATTTAGTCTTTGGTCTGCATCAACCGGGTTTCCCACAAGTCAATATTTTTTTGGTTCATCCGAACAAACTCATCCTTGCCTTCGGCCGCTGCAAGGGACAAGGACATTTTGGCGGAGCCGATAGCAGCTTTATAATTTGCCATCGCGGCTTGCAGCAATGATTTTATGCGATGGAAATAGTAGGTGTCACCGCCCAGCTCCAAAGCCCTGTTCACATATACCAAGGCCATCGGATGGTCTAGTCCCTGTTCTTGTAAATACCGCGCCGCTTCATAATAGGTCTGGGCAGTGGGGTCTTTTTTAATGCGATCGGCTATGGCCGCCAACATTCTGGAATTCGTATCCAAGCCTAACGGAATCTCAATTTTCGTGTTTTCCCAACAAAGCACCAACTTCACCGATTGATATTGCAGTTCTTCAAAAGAAATCAGCAAATTTTCCTGTGTATAATGAATTGGTTCGGGTTTGACCGTCACCCGAAATACGTCTTCCTTTGGGTCGTAGGCATCCCTGCCATCGCCCCAGTGCTGCGTATTTTTGTGAAAGGCGATTTGCCATTCGGTT
Organism: uncultured Flavobacteriaceae bacterium; assembly: GCA_963710535.1. Lineage (GTDB taxonomy): Bacteria > Bacteroidota > Bacteroidia > Flavobacteriales > Flavobacteriaceae > Pelagihabitans. The sequence continues at coordinate 154,518 of CAVQAW010000007.1, read as the reverse complement.
TCCTCTGGAAAGGCATAGATTGCATAGGTGCCCTTCGGGAGCGAATGGCCCTGGATGTTTAAGGTGGTACTGGTGCTGAACTTGGTCGACTCATTGGCACCGACCCTCCAAATACGGCCATAGGGCACCAGGTCGCCAAATATTTTTCTGTTGTTCACCGCGGGACGCGAATAATACACTACCAGTGTATCGAGCCCCACTTCTTGAAAGGTCATCGAAAACGGACTCGCTTTTGGGTGCTCCAATTGGCCTTGAACAAGGAAAGGAAGAGCGAACAATGTTATGAGCGATAATTTCTTCAAGCCCGGTTGCTGAAAAATGAGTCGACGAATTCGTATTTGTTGAAAACCTGAAGGTCTTCAAGGCCCTCTCCCACGCCGATATACTTTACGGGAATCTGAAATTGATCTGAAATCCCGATGACCACGCCCCCTTTGGCGGTGCCGTCCAATTTCGTAACGGCCAAAGAGGTCACTTCTGTCGCTTTGGTAAACTGCTTGGCCTGTTCGAAAGCGTTCTGTCCGGTAGATCCGTCCAAAACCAACATCACGTCGTGAGGGGTGTTCGGCACGACCTTCTGCATCACCCGTTTTACCTTGCTCAGTTCGTTCATCAAGTTTACCTTGTTGTGAAGGCGGCCCGCCGTATCGATGATCACCACATCGGCGCCTTGTGTCAGCGCTGAATTTAAGGTATCAAATGCCACGGATGCGGGGTCGCTGCCCATTTTTTGCTTGATGATGGGTACCCCCACCCGATCGGCCCAAACCTGAAGTTGGTCGATGGCGGCAGCACGAAAGGTATCGGCGGCGCCCAATACTACCTTATAGCCTTGGTTTTTATACTGGTGGGCCAATTTGCCGATGGTTGTGGTCTTGCCCACGCCATTCACCCCAACGACCATGATCACATAGGGTTTTAGACCCGCGGGAATACTTACATCGGTCGCCTCCCCTACATTCGTCTCCGAGAGCAGGCCCGCTATCTCCTCCCTAAGGATCTGATTGAGTTCATCCGTGCCCAAATATTTGTCCTTCGCCACTCTTGCCTCAATGCGTCCGATGATCTTTAAGGTGGTATCGACCCCCACATCGGAAGATACCAATACCTCTTCAAGATTATCAAGTACCTCGTCATCGACCTTCGATTTTCCCGCTACCGCCTTGTTGAGTTTGGAAAAAAAGCTGGTTTTCGTTTTCTCCAGACCTTTATCAAGATTTTCCTTTTTCTTTGAAGAGAAAATATTTTTGAATAGGCTCATGTGCTCCCTAAAATTTTAATGTCCTTAAAGATATATAAAATAAAAAAAGCTACTTTCTTTCGAGAGTAGCTTTTAAAAGTAAACCTATGTTACTTATTTTTTTGACAACCAAGCGTCGACCGATTCTGGCGGCATTACCGCTTCGGTGAAGGTATAGGCCCCTGTTTTAGGAGATTTCACCATTTTAATGGCCTTGGTCAACCTTTTTGAACTTGTCTGTAAACTCGCTACCGTTTTCTTTGCCATGACGTATTACTTTATTTCTTTGTGAACGGTCACCCTTCTAAGCACCGGATTATATTTTTTGATCTCCATACGCTCTGGAGTATTCTTTTTGTTTTTGGTAGTGATGTAACGGGAAGTACCGCCAACGCCAGAGTCTTTGTGCTCTGTACATTCCAAAATTACCTGTACCCTATTTCCTTTTTTTGCCATTTTTGTTGCTTTTTGGGGATTATTTTACCAATCCTTGTGCTTTTGCCTCTTTTAAAACAGCGGCGATCCCTTTCTTGTTGATGATTTTGAGCCCTTTGGCGGAAACCTTTAAAGTAACCCAACGGTCTTCCTCAGGAATAAAAAAACGCTTTTTAGAAAGATTGACGTCAAATCTCCTTCTGGTCTTATTGACGGAAAACGACACATTGTTCCCGAACATCGACCTTTTACCCGTAATTTCACAAACTTTTGACATTGCGCTGATTTTTTTAAACAGGATGCAAATTTATATCATTTTTGTGTGACGGACAAAATTCTGGTTCAGATTTTTGAAATTTCTTTTTGCAGGAGTTCGAGGGCTTTATGAACCGATTTTTGCACGATGCGTTCCCGGTTGGATCCCATGACAAAACGCTGTACATAGCTGCCCATCGGAGCGGAAACGGCAATAATTACCGTGCCCACCTCCTCGTCGGAATCCCCTTTGGTAGGGCCCGCGTTCCCGGTAGTGGCAATTGAAAAATCGGTCTTGAACAATCGCCTTGCATTTTGTGCCATCACCATGGCCACTTCTTCGCTTACCACCGAGTGTTTCGCTATCAAACTTTCAGGCACTTCCAGGACATCGATCTTGGTTTGGGTGGCATAGGCCACCACACTGCCCTTGAAATAAGCCGAGGCACCGGGGACCGAAGTAATGGTCTGGGCAATCTTACCGCCGGTGAAGCTCTCCGCCGTCGACAAGGTCATCTGCTTTGAGGTGAGCCATTTTCCGATCAGGGCTTCCAGGGTTTCATCCTCTTCAACCCCATACAGGATGTCCTGGATCAAGGGATATAGGGCCACGCTCGCCTCGGAGATGGCCTTTTCCAATACCTCCTTATTTGGCCCTTTGGCGCTCAGCCTCAACCTTACTTTCCCAAAACTTGGCAGATAGGCCAATTTTAAAAATGCAGGCAGATGCTCCTCCCAATAGTCGATCCTTTCAGCAATGGCGCTTTCCCCCAGGCCATAGGTAATCAAGGTTTTATGGATGATATAGGGCCGTTCGAACGTCTCGGTGATTTTTGGGATGACCTGATCGGTCATCAGTGCTATCATTTCATAGGGTACCCCGGGAAGTGAAACATAAATGGTATTCCCTTCGGAAAACCACATCCCCGGTGCGGTGCCGTTGGCGTTGTGCAACACGGTAGCCTTCGAAGGCACCAAGGCCTGTTTTCTGTTCACATCGGAAATGGGCGTGCTGATATACTTGGAGAATAACGCTTCTACATGTTGCAAGACCGCGCCGTTCTCGATCAACACATCGTCAAAAAAAGTGCAAAAGGTATGTTTGGTGATATCGTCTTTGGTAGGCCCCAAGCCTCCTGTGCAAATAACGATGTCAACGTTCCGACCAGCTTCTGTCAACGCCTTTAAAATATGCTGTTGTTCATCCTGGACCGAAGTGATCTGAAAAACGGAGATGCCTATACTGTTGAGCTGCTTGGCAATAAATGCAGAGTTGGTGTCAATCACTTGGCCAATGAGGATCTCATCGCCAATGGTAATGATTTCTGCCAGCATTATAGGTCGAAATCCTTTTTGAGCTCTGATACAACTTGAGCAATATCTGTTTTAAGAATGGGAAATATTTTTTTGATTTCGGCGTAGTTGGCCTCATTTTTTCCCAGCGTCTCTATTTCCAGTGCTGCCGCCCTGGTCTGTTCCATCCCCAGCAAATCAACATTCGGCTTGATCTTGTGGGCAAGCTTGTACACCTGTTCGAAGTCTTTTGCTTCCAGGGCGCTCTCCAATTGCTGCAAATCGTGGGGCACCTCCTCCAAAAAGACCGAGATTACCGAGTGCACGAATTCTTCGTCCCCATCGGCCATCTCATTAATTTTCATCAAGCTATAAATCATCACCTTATTTTTAAAGAAAACATTTCTTGCCCCTCCAATATGCCCGAAAGATAGTCATTTGGCTTTATTCTACCAACACCTGCAGGGGTGCCAGTAAAAAGCACATCTCCTTTTTTTAGGGTGAAAAATTTTGAAACATAGGCCAAAAGCTCGTCTATCTTCCAGAGCATCTGGCCCGTATTTCCATGTTGTACCGTTTCCCCATTTTTAAGAAGGGAAAATTCGATCCTGTCCACATCTTTGAACGCGGTCTTCGGAAGCCATTTTCCGATTACCGCCGATCCGTCAAAACCCTTTGCCTTTTCCCAAGGCAGGCCTTTTTCCTTCAATTTACTCTGCAGGTCCCTCGCGGTAAAATCGATGCCCAATCCTATTTCTTCATAATAGGTATGGGCAAACTTTGGGTCGATATGTTTGCCCACTTTCTTGATCTTTACCAATACCTCCACTTCATAGTGCACCTCTTTGGTAAAATCGGGGATGAAGAAATCGTGTTCCTTGGGCAGAACGGCTGAATCGGGTTTGATGAACACCACTGGGTCGGAAGGCCTTTCGTTGGCCAGTTCGTTGATGTGTTCCGTATAGTTACGGCCAATGCAAATAATTTTCATGCTTATTTTTTTGCCGGTTCGTGACCCGTTTTCCGCCATGGGCAAAAAACGAACGTTTGGGGTCGCTTAGCCCAATTTGTTGTTGAGTTTGCTCAATTTGATCTGGGTCAATACCTTCTTGGTATATAATGGAAAGTCGGCATTGATGATCCACCCAAAATAGCCCGGTTCATTATCGAGCACTTCGAGCACCTTTTTGCCCTTGTGCTTCCCAAAGGCGAAAATTTCGTTATTTTCCTCGTCCATAGCGATAAATCCGGCAAAATCGACGAACTGTCGGTGCGTGGAAAATTCCGCCAGTTTTTTGACATTGTTTTCCAGTTCGGGATATCGCTCCAGCTGCCCGAGCAATACCTCATAGGTGGCCAGGGTATCGGCTTCCGCACTATGGGCGTTGCTCAAATCCTTATCGCAATAAAACTTGTAGGCGGCCTCCAGCGTTCTTTTTTCCATTTTGTGAAAAATGGTCTGCACATCGATGGAGACTGTATTTTTCATATCAAAGTCGATGTCTACCCTTAAGAGTTCTTCCGCCAACAGGGGAATATCGAAACGGTCAGAATTGAACCCGCCCAAATCGCTGTCCTTGATTATTTTATAAACTTCCTTTGAAATCTGCCGAAAGGTGGGCTCGTTCGCCACTTTTTCATCTGTGATGCCATGCACTGCGGTAGAACCTTCGGGAATGGGCATCTCAGGATTGACCAACCAAGTCTTGGACTCCCGATTTCCGTTGGGATATATCTTCAAAATGGAAATTTCTACGATTTTATCTTTGGCCACGTTGGTTCCGGTGGTTTCCAGATCAAAAAAACAAATGGGTCTCGTAAGCTTTAATTCCATGCCAAAGGGTTTCCGCAAAGATACTTTTTAGGGAAGTCCGGTGAAACGATATTGCAAGATATTTGACCGCTGTTGATGTTTTGATCGAAACCCTTGACTTTTTGCCTAGGCCGATTTTTTGAGTTTGGTGGGGAAAGGCCGGTAGGCATAGTAATGCAATACCTCTTCCAGCGCCATTTGTAAGGCCTTATTGATCGGCACTATGGTATTGCCCAATCTAAAATCGATATGGGCCAGTCTTTTGTAATGGTCCGAAAAAATGGGTATCGAAAGCCCGTTGTTGATGGCCTCGACAGTGGCTTGGTAGTCTTCCTTCTGATTTTCCTTGATGATGTTGCAGGTGGCCAATCGTAGTTGCCCTATTTTATCACGCCCAGCCGCATAACCGAACAAGCGGCATATCAACCCGCGATGGGCGTACTCGGAACACCTGCCCTTGCTTAAATCGACCAGTGACAAGGGGCTAAATAGTATGCAGATGCTGCTTGGCGATTTTTTTACGCGATCGAGCGCTTCCAGGGCACGGCCCTCTAAAAATTGTTGGAATGCCCAAGGCAAAAATTCCAATGGGGAAGCCTCAATATCGGGTTTGGTGCAGCATTTTCCGCATCCGGCGATACAATGCAGCTTTGTGGTCGTTTGAAATTGGGCGATTTCCTTATCAAGTCGGGCATATAGCAATTCAACCGACCTTACCCTTCGGGCTATGGACATAAATTTTTTCGCAAATGTACGTTAGAAAATGTTTTGGAGGCCAGTTATTATTACCGTGCAAAATGGCTCTCGTTTGTAAGGTTGAACCCTAGGCTGGGGCTGGCTTGCTGCAAAACCATGTATCGATTGCCCGCTCGAAGTTTAGATTTCCCTATTCACGTCCCAAGCTTCCAAATAGTCGGCCACGGCCTTGGCGAACATGCTGCCCAAAGCCCCATTGACCACCCTGTGGTCATAGCTGTGGGAAAGGAACATCTTGCTGCGGATCCCGATAAAATCGCCCTCGCTGGTTTCAATGACCGAGGGTATTTTTCTAATGGCCCCCAAGGCCAGGATGCCTACCTGTGGTTGGTTGATGATCGGGGTTCCGAAAACGCTGCCGAAGGTTCCCACATTGGTAACGGTATAGGTGCCGTCTTTCACTTCGTCAGGTTTTAATTGGTTTTTGCGCGCCCGCTCGGCCAGGTCGTTCACCACTTTGGCCATGCCCACCATGTTCAACTGATCGGCATTTTTGATGACGGGAACAATGAGGTTGCCATCGGGAAGTGCCGCTGCCATGCCTATATTGATGTTTTTCTTCTTGATGATCTTATCCCCGACTACGGAGATGTTCATCATTGGGTATTTTTTCAATGCGGTGGCCACTGCTTCCAAGAATACAGGGGTAAAAGTCAATTTTTCACCTTCCCTTTTTTCAAAACCGTCTTTGACCCGGTTGCGCCATTGCACCACCTTGGTGACATCGACCTCGATAAAACTCTGCACATGGGCCGATGTAGAAACACTGGCGACCATATGTTGGGCGATCAATTTGCCCATCCTGCCCATTTCAATGACCTCATCATTTCCGGAAACGGACACCGTGGCGACCCGTTCCTTCTCCACTTCTGGTTTGGGAGCTTGGGTAGCGGCCGTTTCCGGGGCGATGGTCTTGGGTGTTTCTTTAGCGGCTTGCGGGCCTGCCTTTCCGCTGGCGATATAGTCCAAAATATCGTTTTTGGTCACACGGCCTTCTTTCCCGGTACCGGTAATGGTATCGAGTTCAGCCAAGGTAATCCCCTCTTCTTTTGCAATATTTCTTACCAGTGGCGAATAAAAACGGTCGGAACTCTGGTTTTCTGCCTGTGGGGCCGCAACCGTTTCCTTCACCTTTTCTATGCCTTCTGCCAATTGGGCCGAGGTGCGTTCGGAATCGGAATCGATTTCCGGAACCGCTACCGGTCGTCGTTCTATGGCGACTTCAGGTTTTGTTTCCTGTTGAACACTGCCGTTGACCTCGATAATGGCGATGGTCTCCCCTACCTTGATGATGTCATCAACTTTAAAAAGTTTTTCAACCAAAACGCCTTCCACTTCACTGGGCACCTCCGAATCGACCTTATCGGTGGCAATCTCCAAGACCGGCTCATCGAGGGTAATCTTATCACCAACTTCTTTGAGCCAAGAGGTCAAGGTGGCCTCGGCAACACTTTCTCCCATACGGGGCAATTTCAATTCAAACTTTGACATATCCTTATTTTATATGTACTAAATGGAATTTTCGTTGCAAAAATACTAAATATTCGATGTTTTATCTGAACTTATTGTATGAAGTACCTTTTCTTAGTTCGCTTTTAGGGAGCCCTCGAACGGAATTCGGTTCAGGATACTTCTTCCAAGGGTTACCTCATCGGCATATTCGAGTTCATCGCCTACCGCGATACCCCTGGCAATGGTAGAGGTATTGATATCGAGTCCCGAGAGCTGTTTATAAATATAAAAATTGGTGGTATCCCCTTCCATAGTGGAACTCAGGGCGAAAATCAGTTCCTTGAATACCCCGGATCTGGCCTTGTTCACCAAAGAGGTTATGGTAAGCTCCCGTGGGCCAACGCCCTCCATTGGAGAAATCTTTCCGCCCAAAACATGGTACAGGCCCATATATTGCCCTGTATTCTCAATGGCCATGACATCACGTATGTCCTCTACCACGCAAACCAGAGATCGGTCCCTTTTCGGACTGGCACAAATCTCGCACAGTTCCACATCCGAAATGTTATGACAGTTGCTACAGAACTTCACCGTATTGCGCAACTGTTCCAAAGCGGCGGTCAATCGGGTGGTCTGTTCGGTGGGCTGCTTCAACAAATGAAGCACCAAACGCAAGGCGGTGCGTTTTCCGATACCGGGTAGTTGGGCGGTTTCGTTGACCGCTTTTTCCAATAATCTTGATGAAAAATCCATTTGAACACTTTACTGGGCAAAATTACGTACTATTTTTACTTTTTGTACTTTGGCTTCCAATAATAATTTGAATGACACCGACCCATATCCTGCTTTTGATCATCGGCTATTTTCTGCTGTTGATGGTGATTTCCTATTTCACCGGTAAAAACGATTCCAACCTCGATTTCTTTAGGGCCGGCAATCAATCGCCCTGGTTTTTGGTCGCCTTCGGCATGATCGGGGCTTCCCTTTCGGGGGTCACTTTTATTTCCGTACCTGGGGGCGTACAGGGCGATGGTTTTGGCTATATGCAGGTGGTGTTCGGTTATCTGGTGGGTTATATCGTTATTGCCTTTCTGTTGATGCCGATCTACTATCGGATGAACCTGACTTCCATTTATGAGTATCTGGAAGAGCGCTTTGGGCGGGTGAGCTACAAGACCGGGGCCTTTTTCTTTTTTGTTTCCAAAGTGCTCGGCGCCTCTTTTCGGCTGTTTTTGGTGGCCATTGTGCTGCAGCAATTTATTTTTGATGCCATGGGCATCCGTTTCGAGATAACGGTGACCCTCTCCATTTTTCTGATCTGGGTGTATACCTACAAAGGGGGCGTCAAGACCATCATCTGGACAGATTCACTGCAAACTGCCTTTATGCTGGTCTCCGTGGCACTGAGCATCTATTTTATCAACCAGAAACTGGGTTGGGACTTGGGTGAATTTTTGGGTTCCGAGGAATTGAAAGACTACAACAAAATTTTCTTTGTGGATGACTTTTTTGCGAGAAACCATTTTGTGAAATCATTTCTTGGCGGCATGTTCATTGCCATTTGCATGACCGGACTCGACCAAGACATGATGCAGAAGAACCTCACCTGCCGCAGCTTGAAGGACGCCCAGAAAAATATGGTCTCCTTTAGCATCGTGCTGGTTTTGGTGAACTTTTTTTTCCTGCTCCTGGGCGCGCTGCTGTTCATCTATGCCCAAAAAATGGATATCGCCGTGCCGCTGATGGACGGGGTGCCCAAGACCGACCTGCTGTTCCCGGAAATTGCCATCAACAGCGGTTTGGGGCCGGTGGTCGCCATCACTTTTTTATTGGGCCTCATCGCCGCAGCCTATAGCAGTGCCGACAGCGCCCTCACTTCCCTGACCACTTCTTTTTGCGTCGATGTATTGGATATTGAAAAAAGGCCGGAAGCCATCCAAAAATCCCTACGAAAAAAAGTACATGTGGCCATGGGTGTTTTATTGATCTTGGTGATCATCATATTTAAATACGTCTTGGAAAAAAACGTCATCGATGGGGTGCTTACGGTGGCCACTTTTACCTATGGTCCGCTCCTGGGCCTGTTCACTTTTGGTATATTTACCAAAAGAAATGTGAAAGATCGCTATGTTTGGTTGGTAGCCGTTTTGTCGGTTGCCTTGATATACGGGATTTCAAAAATTCCGGCGGAATACTTCGGTGGCTATCAAATCGGTTATGAGCTCTTGCCCATTAACGGACTCTTGACCTTCATTGGCCTTTGGTTGATAAGGGATAAGAAAATGCCACTAACGGGCGACAGGAACGATTAGATCCTCGCCATATGCTCTAGTTCAATGCGGTTTTATATTGATCGGTCGCCAAAAGTACCAAAGTACAGGCTTCCAAGGCCATGATGCCTTGTTCTTCCAGTAAAAGATAGAGTTCGGGATTTTCGGTTCCCGGATTAAAGATGACCCTTTTGGGTTTCAACTTCAAAATGTCTTGATAATATTCGGGTTGGTTGGCCGGGCCCAAATAAAGGGTGATCGTATGTATGTTTTCGATGCCCTCCAAGCGAGTCAATACCTCGACCGTCCTTATTTTACCCATCCTTTGGCCGAAGGCCACCGTCTCAATGCCATGGTCTACCAGGCGTTTAACCGCAAGATTACTATAGCGGTGGGGTTTAAGGGAAGCACCGAATACCAAGGTTTTGCACATTTGTTAATTGGGGGTTAAAGTTCGTGTTCTTCTGTAACGATTGGGTTATTTTGCAGTCTATTGTAAAGAATCAAATTCCAGCTTTTTAAATGATGGTTATCGGCAATGCTATAGGTTTATAGTTAATGGTTAGTGTTTATTATAGCGAAGTCGATAGCAGAAACCCTGGCATTCTTGTCAGGGTTTTTTTTCTTCCCTTTTTTGGATATTCCCAAAGATAATTGATTTTTTAGCTGCTCCTGACCAGGCCCACAACTTCCCGAACGCTGGCCCAACCGTTGAATCTTCACATTTGCAACACAGCATGGGGTACCGCTAGATCGATCGGTGCCGTGGATAAAAGCCGAATAATCATAGGAAAAGCCCGAAGGATGTATCGGGGCTTTATATTTTCGCGTCGGCAATTTGTGCCCTACCACCTAATAATGGCGCAGCCCCAGGTAAAGCCACTGCCGAATGCGGCCAAAACCACCAAGTCGCCCGATTTGATCTTGCCTAGTTCCCATGCTTCGGTCAGGGCTATCGGGATGGATGCGGCCGTGGTGTTGCCGTAATTCATGATGTTGTTGTATACCTTATCGTCGCTCAAACCAAATTTCTTCTGGATGAATTGGGAGATGCGCAAATTGGCCTGGTGCGGTATCAGCATGTCGATATCCGCAGGTTTGAGGCCATTCGCCCCCAGTCCTTCCATGATCACCTCACTAAAGCGCACCACCGCATTTTTGAAGACGAATTGCCCGTTCATATAAGGGTAATACGACTCATCGTTAGGGTCGTTTTCGGCAATGATATCGGTGACCCAACGTTTGCCCATTCCCGGTGCGATCAAAGACAATTCCTCGGCATGCTGGCCTTCGGAATGCAAATGCGTCGATAATATCCCTTTTGAGGAATCTTCCTCCCTGCCCAAAACAGCGGCACCGGCACCATCCCCAAAAATTACCGAAACCCCTCTGCCCCGAGTGCTCATGTCCAACCCATGGGAATGAAGTTCCGCACCGATGACCAGGATGTTCTTGTACATCCCACTTTTAATGTACTGATCGGCCACCGAAATGGCGTAGACGAAGCCTGAGCATTGGTTTCTGACATCGAGTGCCCCAACTGTTTTGATGCCCAGATCACGCTGCACCAAAACCCCCGGACCGGGAAAATAATAATCCGGACTTAGGGTGGCAAAAACGATGAAATCGATGTCGTTCTTGTCTATTCCTGCACGATCAATGGCAATCTTGGCCGCCTTTACGCCCATGGTGGTGGTGGTGTTGCCATCGCCCCTTACAACATGTCTTCGTTCCTTGATACCGGTGCGCTCCTGGATCCAGGCATCATTGGTATCCATCACCTTTGAAAGTTCATCATTGGTGACCACATGTTCGGGGACAAAAAAGCCCAAACCTTTAATTTTCGAGTTGTACATGTAATTGCGTTTTGATGCCGCTGAAGGGTCGGTTGATTTTAATACGTATTGACTAAGATAAACAAAAAATGGCAGCCGCGTTTTGCAGTACGGGCCGTCATCGCATATATTTCCGGAAGTGGTTCACGGTTACTGTTGCCTTAAGATCGTGCAGCAGGTTAAATAGGCCGAAAAAGGTGCGGTTCATATATAAAAAATGCTTGGAACCCCTATTTCCGTTCATTTTTCTGATTTGATCGTCTTGGGCATACCGTTGTCCCAAATCGGTGATTTTAGACCAAAATTCGTTCGAGCCAAAATCGAAATATTCTTCGTTGAAAGGGGCCGTGAACAAGGTCAGCATCTCGCGGAACAATTGTTTGAAGAATTTCAGCTCTTCCGGAGCATCGTCCACTTTCAGGATTTCCAGTTCATAGAGTTTCTTGGTAAAAAGGGCGTCATTGTCGAAAGTCTCCTTCTGGGCCAATTCAAAATAAGGGCCATAGAACGAATCGGGCACCACCTTGATACACCCAAAATCGATGGCTATCAAACTTCCTTTGGCGCTGACCAAAAAATTTCCCGGGTGTGGGTCGGCATGCACTTTTCGCAAACCGTGGATCTGGTACATATAAAAATCCCAAAGCGTTTGCCCGATCATGTTGCCCTGGTCCGTGGAAAAATCGGTCCTACAAAACTCACTGAGGTGCAATCCTTCCATCCAATCCATAGTGATGATCTTTTCACTCGACCATTCTTCGTAATAAACCGGGAACTCCAAATTGTCGATATGACTGCAGGCTTGGGAAATTTCCTTGCTCTGTGCGACTTCGAGGAGGTAATTGGTCTCCTCCATCAATTTTGAAGCCACTTCCTTGAAATATTTGTCTGAATCTTTGCCCTTGATATTAAATAATCGCAAGGCTATGGGTTTGACCAGGGCCAAATCACTGCCGATGCTTTGGGCAACCCCAGGATATTGAATCTTAACGGCCAACTGTTTGCCATTTTTGGAAGCCCTGTGTACCTGTCCTATACTGGCCGCATTGATCGAATCGCGCTCGAAAGTATCGTACAATTCTTCGGGGTATTTATTCAAATAGGTTTTAAAGGTTTTTCGCACCAAGGGAGCCGATAAGGGAGGTACCGAAAATTGGGAAAGTGAAAACTTCTCCACATAGGCATTGGGAAGCAAGTTCTTTTCCATGCTCAGCATTTGGGCGACTTTCAAGGCACTTCCCTTCAGGGTTTTGAGTCCGTCGTAAATATCCCCCGCATTATCCTCGTTCAACTCATCTCGGTTCAATTCCGGATTCACCAGCTTCTTCCCATAATACTTGGCATAATTGCCCCCGATCTTTACACCGGTCTTGAGCAGTTTGCCAGCGCGTTCAATCTTTCCTGTTGGAATGGTATCGAGGGTCTTCATAGATTGATGATGTTTGTATGGGGTTTCCGGCTATTGCATCCGTTCCTTGAAAAGGAATTTGCCAAAATCGATGATGTTGTCCAAGGGGGTATTGTCAAAAATATCAAAGATGGTATTGATCGATTTTTCAATGGCCATATCGGTTTTTTCGAATCCGGCGGAGTCATCATCCATCCAAAACTTTAAAATGAACAGCAGTTCCAACCAGGCGCCTTCTGCGAACAAGGTGGGATTATGCTGGCTGATCTTATACGCTTTTTGGGCATTTCCATCCGCGATAAGTGCCTTGGCAAAACCCCTGATGTGTTTTCGAAGGCCCTTTAATTCCTCCAATTTCCCCAACATCGTCTTTTCGTTCCCCAGGGCAAAAAGCACATAACTGCGGTTCAAGGTCAGTAGCTCGAAGAAGGCATAAAAAAAGGTGAGCATTTTATCCTTATTGGTATAGCCTTCATAGTCTTTGTTTTTGAGCAACAAATCTTCCGTATTGGTAAAAAACTTGCCCCAGATACCCTTTCGCAGGGCATCTATTGAACCAAAATATCGATAAAAGTCGGCCTCGGCGATCTTGGCTGTCTTGCAAAATTTGAAAATGGATTTGGGGACCGTCTCGTGTTCGAGGACATAATCCATATAAGCGGCGATGATTTGGTCTTCGTTAACCTGTTTTGTTTTGGACTTTGTAGCCATGTTTTGCTTTTTTTCGTTTCCAGCGTAAAGATACGCTGCTTGATGCCCCCCAATTGTTAACTGAACGCTAAAAGGGACGGCAATTTGAACAAAAACGTGCCTCCGGGGGCGGAGACACGTTTTCAAACAACCTAACCAATAAATAATCAAACGTGATTATGGGATCAAAATCTTTTTCATAGCAAGTTTTTTTCCATAACCACAACAAAGATATTGATGTTTAATCTTTTTAAAAAATAATTAAACAAAAATAAATGTTAAACTTTTAGATCGAAAATTCTGGCACTTATTCTGGGCATTTCTCCTTACGAATTCTTAAATCAGGAACATACTGCCATGTAAAGTGTCAGTTTGTCACTTGAAGTCATTGTGGTATTTTTTTTGACAGCTTGAAGGTGCTAACAATAAAATAATAGAACCATGGCCACAGGCAAGATCAACGTTTCAGTAGATAACATCTTTCCCCTTATTAAAAAGTTCTTGTACAGCGACCACGAAATATTCCTGAGGGAGCTAATTTCCAATGCAACCGATGCAACGCTTAAACTGAAGCATCTGACCTCGATAGGCGAGGCAAAATTGGAATATGGGAACCCGATGATCGAAGTGAAGGTCGATAAAAAGGGAAAAAAGCTCCATATCACCGATCAGGGCATCGGGATGACCGCTGAGGAAGTGAAAAAATATATCAACGAAATCGCCTTTTCCGGGGCGGAGGAATTTTTGAACAAATACGAAGATGGCGCCAAAGATACGGGCATCATCGGGCATTTCGGTCTCGGATTCTATTCGGCCTTCATGGTGTCAAAAAAAGTCGAGATCATCACCAAGAGTTATCAGGATGCCCCTGCGGTACATTGGACCTGTGATGGTTCCCCAAAATTCACCATAAAGGAACATGCCAAGACAGAGCGCGGCACGGAAATCATTTTGCACATCGCCGACGATTCCACCGAATTCCTGGAAGATCATCGTATTTCGGAGCTCTTGCGCAAGTACAACAAATTCATGCCGATACCGATCAAGTTCGGTACCAAAACAGAAACCCTGCCCAAACCTGAAGGCGCGAAAAAAGAGGATCCGGCACCCACCAAGGAAGTCGATAATATCATCAACAACCCCAATCCGGCCTGGACCAAGCAACCCACCGACCTGAAAGACGAAGATTATAAGTCGTTCTACAGGGAACTGTACCCGATGCAATTTGAGGAGCCGCTGTTCCATATCCATTTGAATGTCGACTATCCTTTCAACTTAACGGGAATTTTATATTTCCCCAAGCTGACCAAAGACCTCAACATCCAAAAAGACCGGATACAGCTTTACCAAAACCAGGTATTCGTGACCGACAACGTGGAGGGCATCGTACCCGAATTCCTGACCATGTTGCGCGGGGTGATCGATTCGCCCGATATTCCGTTGAACGTTTCGCGATCGTACCTGCAGGCCGACGGGGCGGTCAAAAAAATCTCGAGCTATATCACCAGGAAAGTCGCTGACAAACTGCAATCGCTGTTTAAGAACAACCGCGAAGATTTCGAGAAGAAATGGAACGATATCAAAATCGTTATTGAATACGGCATGCTTTCGGAAGACAAGTTTTTCGAGAAGGCCGACAAGTTTGCCCTGTACCCCACGGTAGACGGCAAATACCACACTTTTGAAGAACTCGAGGAAAAGATCAAGGGATCTCAAACCGATAAGGACGGTAAACTGGTGGTGCTTTATGCTTCCGATCAGGAGGCCCAGCACAGCTATATCGAAGCGGCCAAAGCGAAGGGATATGAAGTCTTGTTGATGGACTCCCCCATTGTGGGCCACCTCATGCAGAAATTGGAATCGAGCAAGGAGAAATTGTCTTTTGCCCGTGTCGATGCCGATCCTATCGATAAGCTCATTCAAAAAGAAGATACCCAGATATCCAAACTCTCTGACGAAGAGAATGAAAAACTGAAAACCTTTTTGGAACAGGCCATTGCCGAAAAAGGCTATACCATACAATTGGAAGCCATGGACAGTGCCGCCTCACCCTTTATCATTACCGAACCCGAATTTATGCGAAGGATGAAAGAAATGCAGCAAACAGGCGGTGGCGGTATGTTCGGGATGGGCAGCATGCCTGAAATGTACAATTTAATCGTCAACACCAACCATGAACTGGTCGGTGAAATCCTCAATACCAAAACAGAGAAGAAAAGGGAGCGTTTGATCAACCAGTCCATCGATTTGGCCCGGCTTTCAAAAGGCCTGCTCAAAGGCAAGGAATTGACCGAATTTATCAAACGGAGCTATGAGATGGTAAAATAGTTGATCATGATGGGCCAATACCAGGTCGTATTCCTGGCTACTTTCGGCAACTCAAATTAAAAAAGGCCGCCCCTACAATTGGGGCGGCCTTTTTTTGTTGGCCGTGAAGAGACAAACTACCAATAAATGGGTCCGCTACCCAAATACTTCTCGGCAATGGGTTGGTAGTATTCACGAACATCTTCCAGGTCAACTATCTTTTGGCTCTTGGTATACAGGTCGTAACGGTTAAAGTCGCGAATCGTTTCCAGATAAGCCTCGTCTTTTTTATTGAGCAGCTGGGTATAGCTGCCGCCGGTATGCCATGGGTAGAACGAATGGTACCGTATCATGGTCATCGCCTCTTCGGGCAGTTTGTTTTCCTTATGGTTTTTGAGGACCTGATATAGATATTCATCATGGCCCCAGGCCAGATTCAGCCGGTCAAGGCCACAACCCTCTTCATAGATGCCCAAGGCCGTATTGTAAGGGGTTTTCCCCATATCGGGATTCAAGGCATTGAATTCGGGATACACGCAGCTATCGGGAAGGGCACAGCCCACCACGAAGACATCGCCCACCATGCCCCATTGTTCGGCCTGGCTGGTACCGTCCTCATCGCTGCCCCAAAGAAACATCACCTTGCCCAAATCATGGATCAGCCCGGTCAACTGCATCCAATCTGGCCGACCCTCTTCACGGATCGCTTCCGCACTTTGAATCAGGTGTTGCACATTGGGCAGATCAAGATCGGGATCGCTCACATCGATCAGGTTGTTGAGATGTGCCATCGCCTCCCAGAGCGGCATGGGTTTATCGAAGGTCAAATATTTCCGATGCATCCTTTGCACATAATCCAGGGTCTGGTTCTGGCGCATTTTGCGATAATGATCTCTTACCGCGGCGGTGACATCCGAATGGTCATAATTTCTAAAAGTCTTTTCCATACTTACACATTTCCTAAGAAAAGGTACAAAATTATGGTAAATGCCAATAAAAAAATACTAAATGCCTTGGCATATTTCCATGGTTTGAGATCCAATTTGCCGGAATCCTGCATCACGAACCGTTCTTCCCTGGGCAGCAAAGCCGAAGCAAGGTGCATTACCAAAAGGTTCAGGACAAACTCAATACCCCAGATATGCACGAAGTGCAGTTGCAATTCGAGCACAAAATAAGTGATGATATAAAAAAGCAGACCGAACAGCAGACCGATTTTGGCGCCGGCGGCAGATACCCTTGGAAACAAAAAGCCCGCGACGATGACACTCGCGATGGGCACAAAAAATATACCGTTCAATTGTTGCAATAGCTGGTACAGTCCGGACGGAGCATCGGCCACGTATGGCGCTATTCCGATGGCAAAGATGGCCAAAATCGAGGAAGTCCATTTCCCCATGTTGACCAAACTTTTTTCGCTGGCGTTCTTTTTGATATAACGTTTAAAGATATCCAAACTAAAAACCGTCGCCGCACTGTTCAACGCACTGTTGAAAGTACTCAAAATAGCCCCCATCATCACCGCCACAAAAAAGCCAGTGAGCCATAAGGGCAAGACCTTCTTTACCAAAAGCGGGTATACGTTGTCGGGCGTATCGTACAGGCTATCCCCAAAATAATAAAATCCGATAAGGCCCGGCAACACGATGATCAACGGTACCAAAATTTTTAATAGCCCGGTGTAGAGCAGCCCTTTCTGGGCTTCCTTTAAGTTCACTGCGCCCAATACCCTTTGGATGATCGATTGGTGCATGGCCCAGAAATAAATTTGATTGATCATCAAACCGGTAAACAAGACTTCGAAGGGAAGAATCGCCGTACGCGCACCGGGGCCAACGCCCGATTCCCTGCTCACCACATTGAACTTTTCCGGACTGTTTTCAAAAACCTTTCCCAAACCTTCGAACATATTTCCGTCGCCGATGCTGAGCAAGGCCAGGATGGGCACCATCAGCCCCGCAACCAAAAGTCCGAAACCGTTGATGGTATCGGTAAGGGCCACCATTTTCAGCCCGCCAAAGATGGCATATACGGCGCCGATGATGCCCACGATCAGGATGGTGATCCATATCCCTTCCCCCTGACTGACCTTCAAAGCGCTCGAAATTCCAAAAATGGCCTCAATGTTGAGGGCACCGGTGTACAATACGATCGGCAAGAGGGTGACCACGAACGAGATGATCAAGAGCAGGGCGACCAGGGTTTGGGTGAGACCGTCGAAACGCTTCTCGAGAAATTCAGGGATGGTCGTCAGGCCCATCTTTAAATAACGTGGGGCAAAATAGAGGGCAGCCACCACAAGTGCCAGGGCAGAGGTAACTTCCCATGCAATAATAATGGCACCGTTCCTATAGGCCGAACCGTTCATGCCCACAAGGTGTTCCGTTGAAATATTGGTGAGCAACAACGAACCCGCGATGACGATACCGGTAAGCGATCTGCCCCCCAAAAAGTAGCCATCTTGGGTATCGAGCTTATCACGCCTGAGCCTCCAAGTGGCATAAAAGGCCACGAAACCGGTAAAGAGAAGAAAGGTGATCAGCGCCATAGCCGATAAATGTAAGCATTAAAGAAAATCAAACATAAATCAATTCTTCAACAAAGAACAACTTCTTGTGAAATACAAACGTATATCCAAAAAAATTCTATAAAACTTACTATCTTGATGCCTATATGAACGCGATGGTCGGTTTTAATTTTGATACCCAAGTCATATTGGATGCGTTGGGTTCGGTACAGGGGATCACCTTGGGCATTTTGTTGGTAATTTTGAACAGACGCAACTACAGGAGTACCATATTTCTGGGCTTTTTTTTATTCTTCTTCTCCCTCGAATTGGTGTATTGGATTTTCAAAAATCCCGCAATTGTCGAAAGCTATCCCAAACTGTTGTTGCTGCCCTTCAATTTTCAATGGCTGCTTTTTCCACTGTTCTTTATTTACACCCAACAGGTATCGGTGCTCTCCAGGGAAAAGACCAAGTATTGGTTGCTCATTCCCGGCATCATTTCCTTTTTGGCGCAAGCATTCATTTTTTGGCTGCCCTTCGAGACCAGACAGGTCATTGCCGAAAGCGATTGGCATAGATTCCTTTTTTGGGACCTTGGCGATTATTATTCCTGGATCATCGCCATCTGGAATTTAAGATTGCTGTACAGGCATAAAATCGAGGTTCAGAACACTTACTCCTATATCACCTATAAGGAATTGCAATGGGCGCGCATTTTTCTGATCTATCTTTTGACGATATCAGTTGTAAGCCATCTGATCTCAAATGGATTCATGGATAATGTTTTTAAGGACAATACGGTTTTTTCGGTCATGGACCTGATCGCTATTTATTGGGTGGCCTATCGCGGCATTTTACAGCGTAACGTGCTCTCCGTGTTCAACCATGAATGGAATTCCAATAGCCCCTCCGATAAACCCGATGCCCAAAAACAATCCCAGGAAATGGATAGCGAAAAGCTTGAAGGGCTTATGTACAAGATTGAAGATTACATGGCCGTTTCAGAAAGCTTCACCAATCCCAATCTCACTGTTGTGGATGTGGCGGAAGGCATCAAAGTGCATCCTAGGCTCATCTCCAAGACCATCAACAGCCAAAGCAAACAGAACTTCAACGCTTATGTGAACCAATTGCGCATCAAGAAAGCAGAAAGGCTTTTAAAAGATCAAAAAGAAGCGAATTGGAGCATGGAAGGTATCGGTATTGAGTCGGGATTCAATAGCAAGAGCGCCTTCTATACTGCGTTTAAAAAACAGACCGGCACCACCCCTTACCAGTTTAAGGAGCTGTCGGAATAATCTTGCCGATCTTAAAATTGGAGGGACTACTTTCTTGGCCCCATATAAACCTTTTTCCAAGGCAGGCCAATGTAAAAGATATTCCTTAGATTCTTGCTACTACCCCTGAAATGGGCTTGTACCGATGCATTTCAACGGTAATTGGTCCTGAATTCAGAAATCAGTACAGCTTTCACCCCCTATTCCTTGTCAATTCCTTCCCGTCATACGTTCTTTGAACAACTCAAGTAATAGTTATGCATTCGAACAAGAGTCTTATCTTTTTTCTCTTATTGCTATGGACCGGATTTATGGCATGGGAATTGAATCTTCAAAACACCATCAATAATGTACAGTATCCCATGGTCAGATACGACCTTCTGGTCCTACCCTTATTGGTGCTTTTTACGGGCTATGCCGTTTATATTTTGATCAGGAAGAAAGCGACCAATAAACTATAATGATGGAAAGTGTAGAAATCAATCCGACCGGCTGTTTTGCGAACTGGTCGCCCCTAAAGTTACGGGAATTGCAAAAAGATAGGCCAAGTGCAGCTTTGGGTCAAAAACTCCTGGTGGAGAACGACTATGTACGCATTTGGGAAGTGATCCTTTTTCCTGACGAGCGACTTCCTTTTCGGAAGATACGCGGTGACTATAGTTTGGTCGCCTACACCGATGGGTTGCTCCTTTCGAGATGTGGATGCGGCGAAATGAAGTTGTTGCGCTTTAAGCAAGGCGACATAGAATTCGTTAAGCATGAGGCCAAAGAACCCTTGGAAGACATGGAAAATATCGGCGATGAAACCGTCATCCTGAATATCATAGAAATTAAAACATTGAATCGTATTACCGATTCCTTGAGCATCAAACCCAGCGAATAAAGCAAATTGATATAGTTCCCCCGCTTTATGCCCGCCCTGCGCCATTTGAGAATTTGGAGCTGTTTGGAGAGGATAAAGGAAAAAACCGAGGTCATGACCTCGGTTTTTTGATTTATTCCTAATTTATGAATTGGAGCATTGCGGTTTCTGTAAAACAGCCGGGCGATTTTTTTTTCCTTCAAAACATGGCTATCTTTCCCTTAAAATCGCTGTTACTTTTTTATGTTAGGAGAATTCTGGGCCAACTTAAACTTTCAATCGATTTTAGATACCATAGGTTTCCTCCAAGGTATCGTGCTTGGCATCATCCTCCTGATCCTCAACGCTAAAAGTTCGAAGAGCAGTTTTTTTTTGGGCCTTTTTCTTATAGCGTTCTCCTTAAAATTGGCCTATTTCATTCCGGGCGGCCTACACCTTGAAAAAACGTATCCACAGTTATATTTGCTGCCTTTTAATTTTTCATGGCTGCTTTTTCCCTTGTTCTTTATCTATACACAGCAGGTATCGTTTTTTTCGAACGAAAAAACCAGATATTGGATATTGGTTCCAGGAGTCTTATCCTTTCTGGGCCAAATGTATGTTTACCTCCTTCCCTATGACGACAAATTGATCATCGCAGCGAGCGGATGGTATCTTTTCGTTTTTACCTATCTGGGCATTTTCTATGCCTGGGCCATCGGTTTATGGAATTTAAGGTTATTGCGCCGACATCGTATCGAAGTGCAAAACGTATTCTCGTTTTTGCAATCCAAGGAATTGCAATGGGCAAAATATTTTTTGATCTATAGCTTGGTCACCTCGGTGATCATCCATATCCTTTACTTTATCTCGCCTAACAATTATTTTTTCAAAATCTTCTTTTCCATCATTGATCTCTTCGCCATCTACTGGATTTTTTACCACGGCATCAGACAGCGCAACGTATTGACCTATCTTTCCGATTCTAGGGAATTCGCTCCTTTTCCTGTACCCTCGGATTCTGAACCTCCGGCGTCGAACATGGCCATTGGCGATTTGCATAAACTGAGCGAAAAAATAGAAGTTATTATGATGTCGACTGAAAGCTTCGCGAATACGGATCTCACGATCATAGAACTGGCAGAATTATTGGACGAACACCCAAAACGCATCTCTATGGCCATCAATACCGTATTTAACCAGAACTTCAATTCCTATGTGAACGGCTTACGGGTTAAAAAGGCCATATCCCTACTAAAAACCAATGAGCTGGACCATTTGAGTATTGAAGGGTTGGGCAAGGAAGTGGGCTTCCATAGCAAGAGTGCTTTTTATGCCGCCTTTAGGAAATCGACCGGAACCACTCCTGCCCATTTTGCGGAAAAGGAGAAGGTGTAAGGGGTTCATTTGGTCATTTTTATATCCGCTAGCATAGGTTAGGACATTCCATCCACACTGGGGAGTGGCGCTAAAACCGCCTTATTATGGGCATTCCAAGCCGTATTGTGTTCTGATTTCGGAAATCAGAACTACTTCCATCGGAATTTTGTTGCACCGAACGAAGCAAATTCCCAAACTTTGTAATGTTAATTTATTGTAAGGTTATCCTGATGCTGTGAAAAGATTTTACTACAGTTATCATGAAAATCGAATTGCATTGCAAAGTGATGGGCAAGCTCCCCCCTTGACCGTTGTTTAATTTCCCAATTGGAAATGTTATGAACAACGCGCATTCAAGGTCGTGGTCTTTAAAATATCGATTGAATTATTAAAACTTAACCTATGGATTTTATAGAAATAAACGCCGTTGGAAATTTTGAAACTTGGGAACCCTCAAAACTCAAGGAATTAAAAGACCGGAAATTCGGCCATGCCACGGGGCAGAAACTTTTGTTCGAGGATGCAAACGTAAGGCTATGGGAAATAGAACTTTTCCCCGATGAGCGGCTTCCCTTTCGAGAAATCAACATGGATTATTGTTGGGTGGCCAGGACAGACGGATTGGTCATCACAAGATCCGACAACGGCAGCATCAGTTTGATAAGAATAAAAAAAGGGGACTCCCAATACCGTGAATATGAAGGAAAGGCCTATATGTTCGACGTGCAGAACATCGGGGAGGAAACCCTTTATTTTCAGGTGACGGAGTTCAAATCTGAAATTGAAAAGGAAATCTCCATCATCGAATAAGCGCAGCTCACAGACCACTAAGGGCTAGCACGGGGGATCAAGTCGGTTTTACTTCCCAAGGCTGTGAATATTTGTTATACTTCCCAACCGCATAGGTACGATTTGGTTTCCTATATTTATGGCATGGAAATCATCGCCACCAACAAAGGAAAGCCAACCCCATTTTTATGGAACGGCAAGGAAGAACAGACCGGAATCTACAAATATCCAGTGAACGAATCCCTAATTTTGGGAACTACCGAAGTCCTGACCGACACGATCATCGACAGAAAGCACCACGGAGGCCTCAACAAGGCCTGCTACATGTATTCTGCTGACCACTACCCCTATTGGAAAGGGCTGTATCCCGAACTGCAATGGAATTGGGGCATGTTCGGCGAGAACCTGACCATTGCGGGACTTGATGAATCGGCGATGCGGATAGGCGATATCTATACGATCGGCACGGCCTTGGTACAGGTATCCCAGCCGCGTGAACCCTGCTATAAATTAGGGGTTCGGTTTGGAAACCAAGGGATACTGAAGCAGTTCATCGAATATGGGCATCCCGGCACCTATGTCCGGATATTGGAAGAGGGCTCTGTAAAAAAGGGTGATCGGGTACGGATGACAGCGCAGTCTCCCAACTCCCTTACCGTAAAACAGGTTTTTCAATTGCTTGTTGGGCGTGAAAAAGATCGTGAACTGTTGAAAATGGCCTTGGAAAATCTGGCCTTGCCCGAATACAAAAGGGAACAACTGAAGAAGTACCTATAACCTTATTATAATTACATAAAGATATGCATGGTCCCTGGCATTTATATGTGATGGCCGCCCTATACATGGTCGCGGGCTTGATGCATTTTATAAAACCTGCCATTTATTTGCGCATCATGCCCCGCTATCTACCCAACCACAAGGCCTTGGTATTCTGGAGCGGGGTGGCCGAAATGGGCTTGGGCCTTGGTCTATGCCTCCCTTTTCTTAAAAATTGGGCCCTTTACGGCATCATTGCGATGTTGGCCATTTTTCTTTTGGTCCACTTTTACATGCTGTCTGGTGAAAAAGCTTCCGCCGGCATCCCCAAATGGATCCTGATACTGCGTATTCCCTTGCAATTTGGCTTGATGTATTGGGCCTACCTTTATCTATAGGTCTAAAAAAGACCCCCGGACAATCGCCCAGGGGTCTCCAATTAACCTCACTACACAACTAACTTCTATTCCACAACGACGGTCTCGTAAAAGGCGTCCTTGCCATTCTTTACCACGATGGTATAACTGTCTTGCAAAGCGTTCTCGAAATTGAACGCCTTTTCGATGACGGTGCTCCCTTCAACGTTTTGGTTAAAAAGAACCCTGTTCTCACTATCCAGTACGCTCAAGGAAACTGCATTGCCTTCCAAGTTCAAAAGGTTCATCAGCAACCTGCCACCTTCCCTTACAAAAACGGGTTTGTGGTTTTCATCTCGATCGATCACGGCCACATCATCCGCGTTCAACAATAGGGTATAGGTAATTTCCTTTACCGAATCGTCTACTTTCAGATAATAATTGCCGTAAGCGAGTTTTTTCAGGTCAAATTTTTTGGCAAATGCTTCACGCACCATAACTTTTTCCGAATAAATGATATTGCCCTCGCTATCGATCAATCGAATCGATGTTCCCTTAGATGGGGTCTCCAATTCAAAAACCATGCTTTTTGAAGCCACATCAGTGACCAATTTTGGCTCTTTGGCGGCGCAGATCAACGAAAAGAACAATAAGGTACTTACTGTAACCAATTTTAAATAATTTTTCATGACTATGGGTTTTAAGAATTAATAACAGGACAAATCTACCGCGGATCTTATCGGAATACTACCGCTGTATTTTCCAATATCTGTGTTATTTTAACCATTGTGAGGGTTAATTTTATGTTAAGAGGTAATTTTGAACATATTATGGGTAATTTTGCACAGCACCTATCAATTTGACGGTTGTAATTTTGATAATACAATGGGGTATAATACTAAGGACATGATGAAGCTAAAACCCACTTTTGAGGTCATTGAACCCGATTTCGGCCATTCGTTCACCTATCAGCGGTTCGATGAGGAAAGAATGAACAAAAATACGATTTGGCACTATCACCCTGAAATTGAATTGGTTTATGTCAATGGCGGTTCTGGGAAAACCCAGGTAGGCAGCCATGTCTCCTATTTCACGAACGGGGAGTTGATTTTGATCGGGAGCGATCTGCCCCACTGTGGTTTTACAGACAAACTGACCGGCAACAAAAGTGAGACCGTGGTACAGATGAAGACCGACTTCCTAGGAAACGATTTTTTCAATATCCCGGAAATGAGCAAGATACAAGCACTCTTTCACAAGGCCAAGGGAGGTATCGTCTTTACCGGGAATACCAAACGGAAAATAGGGGAAAAAATGGAAATCCTCGAGTACCAAACCGATTTTCAACGCTTGATGTCGATCTTGAACATTTTGAATGAACTGGGCCAATCGCAGGAATTCAAGGTGCTGAACGCCACCGGCTATTCGATGGAAGCCGAAGTGAAGGACAACGACCGGATCAATATCGTATTCAACTATGTGAAATCGAATTTTAAGGAGGAAATACCCTTGGAAACCATCGCAGATTTGGTGAGCATGACCATCCCTTCCTTTTGCAGGTATTTCAAGAAAATCACGAACAAGACCTTTGTACAGTTCGTGAACGAATACCGTTTGGTGCACGCCTCGAAATTATTGGCGGAACAACCGTTGAGCATCACCGAAGTCTGTTTTGAGAGCGGGTTCAACAATTTTTCCCATTTCAACAAATCGTTCAAGGCCTTTACGGGCCAAAACCCTTCAGAATATAGGAACCAACTGAAAACCGTACTCCAATAATGGCAAGGCTGTTTGCAGACGTTCAACATTTCGATTTGCCCGATAGCGATATCCGCTATTTTCCCGAATTTCTGTCGATAGATGTGGCGAACCAATTTTTCAAGGTGTTCCGGGAAACCGTGCCCTGGCAACAAGACGACATCAAGGTGTTTGGAAAAACATACGCACAACCGCGTTTGACCGCGCTTTATGGCACCAATGGCAAGCCCTATACCTATTCGGGCATCACCATGTACCCCCATGAATTCACCATGGAACTCCTCCGATTAAAAGAGCTGATAGAACCCCATACCGAGGTGCGGTTCACCAGCTGTCTTTTAAACTTGTACCGCGACGGGCAGGACAGCAACGGATGGCATGCCGATGATGAAAAGGAACTGGGCACCGATCCCGTGATTGCTTCCATCAGTTTGGGCCAGGAACGGTTTTTCCATTTAAAGCACAGGCAAGACCATAGCCTCAAACTCAAGCTTCCCCTGGCACATGGCAGCCTGCTGCTCATGCAGGGCAGCACCCAGCACCACTGGCTGCACCAGATCGCGAAGACCGCCAAACCCGTTGCCCCCCGTATCAATTTGACCTTTCGGGTGATTCCTTAGGGACAGGGTATTAGGTACGAAGTTGGAAGTACAAAGCGGGAAGCGTGAGCTTGGAGGGAGTGGATTATAGATAAAGGATGACGATGTGATGCCAAAATCATCATTCTTGCTGCCTAAAAGCCCGCTTCAACCTTACCCGAACAGGCCGTTCAACACCTTGGCCAAGCGCAGGCCTCCTTTCTGCAATTGGGACGCCACGGTGCCCCACCATTGATAACTGTAATCGTACCCGAGCTTTTCGCCCACGGTGACCGAGCCATAAATGCGGTTGGCGATGGCCTGTGATTCATCGACCCAATCGTAAACCGTCCCGTTCTGGAGGGCGATCCTTTCCCGTTTGCCCAAACTGGGGAGGGTATGGGCCAATTCGGTATAGCTCATACCATAATCATCAATCATATTGGAATCCCAAACCCGGTGCAGGTTGCTGCCTTTCCCGAACCATTGTACCTGGATATCGTTGCCGCCCTTGTCTTCGAAACGGCCCGCATGCAGGGGCTGGTGCAGGTCCCCTATCAAATGGACGAGCATTTTGAGGAAAAACACCTTATCGTCCCGCACGCTATTCTTGTCTTTGAGGACGGCGATGCATTGTTCTATGGCCAAAATCAAATTGCCTTCTTGGCCCGCGACGACATCGGCATACTTTTTATCGGCGGGGATATTGACGTAATGCCAGGGACCGTAGACCTTGTAACGGGAGTCTGACTTGATCTCATCGGCATAATTCGATACCGTGGCCAAGTCCTGTTCGTCCAATAATGCGCCAATGGCCCTACTGGCTTTTCTGGTCAAATGCATTTCGGCCACTTCCCCGATGGTCCTATGCCCTGTTTTCGACCAGACTGGAAGGTCGTTCCCGTAGGAAATCTGTGCTGAGATCAACAGCGGTACGATCCACTTTTTCATGCAATACAATTTTTTCAAAAATAGGCAAAGCCAAATTAAGGTATTGTTAAAAACCCCTTCCATTGTGATTAAATACTGATATTGCAAAGATGAAAGATGTACGATCGTTGTTCAAGCGGCTAAAAATCCGCAACCTCAGGTACGCGCTCTATGGGTTGATGGCTGTTGTAGGTCTTTTGTTGCTGTTGTTGGGCAGCATCTATGCCGGGGCATGGGGCAAATTGCCCAGCAAGGAAGCGCTCTCCAATTTTCGATACCAGAGGGCATCCGAAGTGTACACCGCAGACAGTGTGCTGATCGGCAAATATTATCTGTTCGATCGGCAGCCTATAGGGTATTCGGCATTGCCGCAACCCTTGATCGAAGCGCTGATCGCCATAGAAGACGAGCGGTTTTACAGGCATTCGGGCATCGACTATCAAAGTTTGATCAGGGTGGCCTTCAAAACCGTTCTCCTGCAGGAGCAATCGGCAGGCGGCGGCAGTACCCTAACCCAGCAATTGGCCAAAAACCTCTATCCCAGAAAGGAAAGAAAGAAAACAAACCTGGTGGTCGACAAGATCAAGGAGATGTTCATCGCCAAACGGTTGGAAGATCGGTTTTCAAAAGAAGAAATCCTCCTGCATTACCTCAATACGGTTTCCTTTGGGGACAATACCTTCGGGGTCGAAAGTGCCTCGCTCCGGTTTTTTAACAAACACGCCTCCCAATTAAAAGTAGAGGAAGCGGCCACCCTTGTGGGCATGCTCAAGGCTACCCACAGTTACAATCCACGACTGTTTCCCGAAAACAGTCTGGCACGGAGGAACCTGGTACTGCAATCCATGGAAAATAATGGTTTTCTTGCCCCTGTCGAAAAGGATAGCCTGATGGCCGTGCCCCTGGTCATCGATTATAGGGAGTTTGACCATAATTCCGGACTTGCCCCATACTTCCGGGAAGAAGTTCGCAAGCAATTGATCCGATGGGCGAATGAACAGGCGGAACAAGGCAAAGATTATAATATTTATACCGACGGCCTTAAAATATACACCACTTTGAACCACAAGATGCAGACCATGGCCGAAGCGGCGATGAAAGCGCATATGACCTCCTTGCAAAAACAATTTGAGGCGGGTTATGGCAAAAATGCCCCGTGGAACAGGAGGGCCATTCTGGAAAGGGCGGTGCATCATTCGGCGTCCTATAAAAATTTGATCAAAAAGGGTTTAAGTGCCCAGCAGGCCTGGGATTCCCTGCAGACCAAGCGAAATATGGAACTCGCCGATTGGAGCGGTAAAAAGACCGTACTGGCAAGCACCATCGACAGTATACAACATTATCTGAAATTCCTCAATACCGGATCCATATCCATCGACCCCCGTACAGGGGCGGTGATGACATGGATCGGCGGTATCGATTTCGAGCATTTCAAATTCGACCATGTGGCCCAAGCCAGACGGCAGGTGGGGTCAACGTTCAAACCCTTTGTTTATACGACGGCCCTGGAAATGGGCATCGCCCCCTGCACCTATTTCTCGGCGCAGGAAGTGGAATATGAAAATCTAAAAGGCTGGTCGCCCAGCAATTCAGGCAAAAAAGATGAAACCTTCCTGAACTATTCCATGGAAGAGGGCCTGAGCCAATCGGTAAATACGGTGGCGGTCAAAGTACTGGAAAGGACGGGCATCAACAACGTATTGGTACAGGCCAAAAAAATGGGCATTTTTTCGGAATTGCCGAACCAGCCTTCGCTTGCGCTGGGAACCGGGGAAATTTATGTGAACGAACTTGCGGGGGCCTATGCCTCTTTTGTCAATGAAGGTCGAGCGGTTTTTCCTTATCTGATCAAAACCATCACCGATCAAAACGATTCCTTATTGGTTGCTTTTGAGCCCAAACGTGCGGCCGAACGGGCATTTTCAAGGGAAACGGGGCAAATGATGCTCGAAATGATGAAATCGACGATCAATCGGGGTACCGCTGCAAGAATCCGGTCGACCTATAATTTGAAGAATGATATTGCCGGTAAAACGGGGACCACCCAAAACAACAAGGATGCCTGGTTCGTGGGCATCATGCCGGGATTGGTGCATGTGAGCTGGGTGGGAATGGATGACCATGAAATTGGCTTCAAGAGTACGGCCATCGGTCAGGGGGCCAATGCAGCCTTACCACTATTTGCAATTTGGCTTCAAAAAATGAATGCCGACCGATCGTTAAACCAGCTCACCCAAGCGAGATTCAACAAGACGCCCGATGCCATCTTGGAACAAATGGATTGCGAACCGATCAAACGCGACGGTTTCTTTAAAAGGTTGTTCAAAAACCCCGCCAAGAAGAAAAGCAGGAAATTCAACTCGAACGATGACGCGCGCTGATGCACTCTGATCAATACCATTGGATTTTTTTTGGCATATTTAATTTATTTTGATATATTTATGATATCATTATAATATCAAATACTACCATCATGACAAATGAAAAAAATTCAGTACCGATCAATGGTTATACCATGTTGTTTATTTTTCTGTTCCTCTTCCTCGGAGGCGGGTTTTTACTGATCAGGATTCCTTTGATCGGGGGCCTGCTCCTTGTCATCGCCTTCATCATCCTTCCGGGATTTGTGCTGGTCAATCCGAATTCATCCCGGGTTTTGCTCCTTTTTGGAAAATATATGGGCACGATCAAAAAAAATGGCCTGTTCTGGGTCAACCCGTTCTACTCCAAAAGAAAAATTTCACTTCGCGCCAGCAATTTCGATAGCGAGCGATTAAAGGTGAACGACAAACTCGGCAACCCGATCATGATCAGCACCATTTTGGTCTGGCGGGTCACCGATACCTACAAGGCGGCCTTTGATGTCGACGACTACCAGAATTTCGTGCGGGTGCAGACCGATGCGGCCGTCCGCAAATTGGCGAGCATGTATCCTTATGACAACTTCGCTGACGAGGGCCTTGATGAAGACATCACTTTGCGCTCCAGTGTGAACGAAGTCAGCGAAGCCCTGGAAAAAGAGGTCCAAGAACGGTTGGCCATGGCGGGCATTGAAGTTTTGGAGGCCAGGATCGGTTATTTGGCCTATGCCCAGGAAATCGCCAACGCCATGCTGAAAAGGCAACAGGCCACCGCCATCGTGGCCGCGAGACATAAGATCGTGGAAGGGGCGGTAAGCATGGTGGAAATGGCCCTTGGCCAACTGAGCAAGAAAAACTTGGTAGATCTCGATGAGGAACGCAAGGCGGCCATGGTGAGCAATTTAATGGTGGTGCTCTGTTCCGACAAAGATGTTGCCCCCATCGTAAATACAGGGACCCTTAATCATTAAGCCTTTGAAAAACCCACTCCTTAAAATATTCCCCATCGGCACATGTTTTTTGTGCATCTGCCTAATCCCACAACTGTTTCTGGCACAACAGTTGTCTGTGCAGGAGGTCGACTTACACAATGGCGATATCGACCTTCCCGGCACCTTAAGCTATCCGGAGGGGCTTGGGGGGGTACCTTTGGCCATCTTTGTGCACGGATCCGGGAATATCGACAGAAATGGCAACCAGGCCGGCACTTTTGTGCAATCGAACTATATCAAGACCCTTGCCGATAGCCTGAACACCAACGGCATCGCTTTTTTCCGCTACGACAAGCGTACGGCCGTACAGCAGAACCTCACCAAATTGGGCGCGATTACCTTATATGATTTTGCGGAAGATGTGAAGATCGTACTCGCCCATTTCAAAAACGACGATCGGTTTACTTCAATCATTTTGCTGGGGCACAGTCAAGGCGCACTGGTGGGGCTGTTATCAATAGATGCCTCGGTGTCCAAATATATCTCAATTGCCGGGGCCGGCGAAACCATCGATAAAACCTTGGTTGGCCAAATCGCGCAACAAAGTTCCGAATTGGCCACTATTTGTCAAGGACATATCGATGAACTGATGGAAAACGACACCATAGCATCTGTAAACCCGATGCTCATGCAACTGTTTGCCCCGCAGAACCAAAAATTCCTCAAATCTTGGATGCTGATCGATCCCGTGAAAATCATAAAATCGATTGATATTCCCATCCTGATCCTAAATGGGGATGCCGATCTTCAAGTGAAGGTGGCCGACGCCGAAAAGCTAAAGACTGCCCAGCCCAATGCACGGCTAAAGGTGATATCGAAAATGAACCATGTGTTGAAGGAAGTGAATTCAATGGCGGAAAACCAAAAAGCGTATATGGATGAAAATGTTCCGCTCTCCCATGATCTGGTGGTGGAAATAACCCAATTCATAAAAAATTAATCATGGCCCAAAAAAAAGCTTTCGCCCTAAGATTGAACGAAGAAGTTCTGAAGGCTGTTGAGAAATGGGCCGCAGATGAATTTCGCAGTACGAACGGGCAAATCGAATACTTGTTGCACAAAAGCCTGAAGGAGGCCAAGCGGGAGCCCAAAAGAAAGCCGAATTCTTAAGTTTTGTTTAAGGTTTACTTGCTATTAAAACCTTAAATTTGGGTCCAGCCAATTTAATACCCATGTTTCGAAGTTTCTATGTTATCCTGTTTCTTTTCATTACGCTTCGGTCTTTCGCACAATTTCCAAACAAGTCTTTTGTCGTAAAGCAGATTACCGAACCCATTGTATTGGACGGTGTGTTGGACGAACCCATTTGGGAAACCGCCGAAAGTGCTCACGGGTTTTGGGAGTATTTCCCTTATGACTCCATCCAGGCACGGCAGCAATCCGATATCAAAATGCTGTACGACGACAAAAACCTTTATATCGGAATAAGGGTAGATGCTGCAGGAAAGAACTATGCCATACAATCCTTGCAGCGTGATTTCAGGGCAGGCAACAGCGACAACATCTCCCTGTTGTTCGACACTTTCAACGATGGCAACAATGCTTTTCTCTTCGGAATCAACCCCTATGGGGTGCAAAGAGAGGGCCTTGTATCGGGCGGTGGACTCGATCTCAGGGGATTTACGATTTCCTGGGACGTTAAATGGAAGGGCGAATCAAAAATATATGATGGGGGTTACACCTCTGAACTGATCATACCCCTTACTTCATTCAAATTCAAGGAAGGGGTCAACAAGTGGCGATTCAACAGTTACCGTTTCGACACCCAATCGAACGAAACCAGTACCTGGATGAAAATTCCGCAAAATCAGAATGTGTTTGGGCTCACCTTTATGGGCGATATGATTTTTGAGAAACCTTTGGGAAAATCAAGGACGCCCTTGGCGATCATTCCCTATATCAACACATTGGCTGAAAAGGATTTTGAAAACGCCGAGTCGCAAAGCAAGTTCAATGTCGGAGGCGATGCCAAGGTTTCCATCGGCAATAGCATGAATTTGGACATTACCCTCAATCCCGATTTTTCGCAGGTCGAAGTCGATGATCAAGTCACCAATCTCACCCGATTTGAGGTGAACCTCCCTGAAAAAAGGCAATTTTTTGTAGACAACAGCGATCTTTTTGCCAGCTTCGGTGATCCACGGGACGGCAGCCCCTTCTTTTCAAGGCGTATTGGTATTGCTACCGATACGGCAGATAATACCATAGAGAACAAAATCCTGGGCGGTGTTCGATTGAGCGGCAAGGTCAACAGTGACTTAAGGTTGGGGTTCCTTAACTTACAAACGGCAGAAGATGTCGACAATGAAATCCCCTCGAACAACAATACCATGTTGGCCCTTCAACAACAGGTTTTTTCCCGTTCCAATATCGGATTGTTCTTTATCAACAGGGAATCCTTCAAAGACTACGATTTCCTTGCGCCCGGCGATCAATACAACCGCGTGGCGGGCGTCGATTACAATTTGATTTCGGAAGACAACCTTTGGAACGGGAAGGCCTATCTGCACAAATCGTTTCAACCGGAGGGCGGCGGTAAAGATCTGTCGACCGGGGCCAGTTTAGAATACAATTCAAGAAGGTTTAACTTGCGAGGCAAAGCGGTATATCTCGGCGAGGACTTCAGGTCGGATCTGGGTTTCATACGAAGAACAGATATCGTTAAAACCTTTACGAATATCCAGCGGGTATTTTGGCCGGTCGGAGGAGCCATCCAGACCCATAGTTTTCAGTTCACCCCTGTTTACATTTGGAGCCCTGAAAGAGACTTCCTGAACACCGATTATACCCTTGGCGGGGGTTGGGAAGGTAAATTCAGGGACCAGTCGGAGCTTAAGGTTGAAGTCAAAAGCGACTATACCTACCTGTTCGACACTTTCGACCCCACCGGTACCGATGGCGCCATTCCTTTACCGGCAGATGTCGGCTATACCTACAACAGTGTTGAAGTGGGTTATCAATCGGATCGAAGGAAAATATTTGCCTTTGAAGGAACTTCCAATATCGGCAATTTTTACAATGGCGACAAATTCTCATTGGAAGGAAGGATGTCGTTGCGTTTTCAACCCAAAGCCTTTCTTTCCCTGATATTGAACTATGACAAGATCACACTGCCAGCGCCTTATTCCAGTGCCGACATTTGGTTGATCAGTCCTAAAATCGAAATCACCTTTACCAAG
This sequence comes from uncultured Flavobacteriaceae bacterium, assembly GCA_963710535.1. Classification (GTDB taxonomy): domain Bacteria; phylum Bacteroidota; class Bacteroidia; order Flavobacteriales; family Flavobacteriaceae; genus Pelagihabitans. The sequence goes on along the minus strand of CAVQAW010000007.1, from coordinate 121,059 downwards.
TCGGTCTTCTGGTCTACTTTGATCCAATACAGCAACCAACGCGATAATTTCGGCATCAACTCAAGGCTGCAATGGCGTTTTGCGCCACTTTCGGATCTGTTCCTGGTCTACAACGACAATTATTTCGTGAGCCAGATCGCCCCGCGTTACCGATCGATCAATTTAAAACTTACCTATTGGCTGAACATATAGCACAGGACATAACGAGTTTTGAATAGAATCGCGATTTTCAGCCTAAACTTCGATTTCCATTCTGTAAACGATCCCACCCATGAATTACAAAATGCTCTGCACAGACCTCGACGGCACCCTACTCTCGTCCAAAAGCGATGTATCCGAATTTACCGTTTCCGAAATCAACAGGATCAAGGACCGCATAAAAGTAATCCTGGTATCGGCCCGTATGCCAAAATCAATGGTATACCTACAACAACGATTGGGGCTACTTCGGGAACCCATGATCTGCTATAACGGAGCCTATATTCTGCAGCACGACAAGGCATTGGCCTCCACTGAAATTCGGCTCGATTTGGTTGCAGGCATTTTTACCTTGGCAAAAGAATTGGGGATCTACCTGGGCCTGTACCACAAAGACGAATGGTACGTGCCCCAAGATTCGGAACGGGTGCGGAAAGAAATTTTATACACCAGGGCAACCCCCGTGTTCACGCAGACAGAACATACCCTTACCGATTGGGACAGTCGAAAAATAGGCGCACACAAAATCATGTTGATGGGCACCAAACCATCATCAGACAGCATATTCCCCGAACTGATGGCGCAATACGGAACCCAATTGAACCTCTATCGATCGAATGACAGTTTGATCGAGATATCGCCTATCGGGGTGTCGAAACTATCGGCCATAGAGCAAATTTTGGGCATTGGGGACTCCCTTGAGGAGGTGATTGCCTTTGGAGACAATTATAACGATATGGAAATGTTACAAAAGGTGGGAATGGGCATCGCGGTGGCCAACGCCAGAGAGGAAGTGAAGGCCATCGCCAACCATGTTACCCTCAAGAACACCGAAGACGGCGTGGCCCAATACATCAAGCAACATCTACTTATTTGATTATATTTGGAAACTTTGGCCAAATCATCGAAATGACCGATACCTTATTAACAGAACCCCTGATCACCAACGACGTTGTCGTTTTTGGTGTTTTGACCTTATGCCTCGGCTTTATCTTTTATACCTCTTCCCGCAGCAGTGGTTTTTGGAGCAAGTTCTATAGTATCGTGCCCGCAGTTTTAATGTGCTATCTTTTACCGGGGATTTTGGCGTCCCTGGGCATTGTCGCCGAAAAATGGGAGACCCTAAACAGTGCGGGCGAGGTGGTCAAGCACGAATCAAACCTATATTTTGTCAGCAGCCGCTATTTGTTGCCCGCCGCCTTGGTATTGATGACTTTGAGCATCGATTTGAAGGCCATCGCCAATTTAGGGGCAAAAGCACTGATCATGTTCCTGACAGGCTCCGCTGGAATCATCATAGGCGGCCCCATTGCCATTTTGATCGTTTCGATATTTTCTCCAGATACCGTAGGCGGCAATGATTTTGATGCCATTTGGCGGGGACTTTCCACCATAGCGGGCAGCTGGATCGGTGGCGGTGCCAACCAGGCGGCCATGTTCGAAATTTTCAAATACACCCCGGAGAAATATGGTGCGATGGTGCTTGTAGACATTGTCGTGGCGAATATATGGATGGCGATCATATTGCTCGGGGTAGGCCGAAGCAAACAAATAGACCGCTGGCTCAAAGCCGATACCTCCGATATTGAAACGCTAAAGCAGAAAGTCATTGAATTTACGGCCCGGATTACCAAGGTGCCCACCCTGAACGACTATATGATGATGCTCTTTCTGGCCTTTACTTCGGTGGGGGCGGCCCATTTCTTCGGCGACCTGCTCAGCGAATACCTGACCGGAAACTTCGACAGTGTTCGGGACCCCAAGAGTTTTTTGAGTTTTTTGGGGTCCGGATTTTTTTGGATGGTGGTGCTGGCCACGATGGCGGGTATAGGTCTTTCCTTTACCAAGGCAAAAAATTATGAGGGTACCGGAGCGAGCAAAATAGGGGGTGTTTTTATCTATATTCTCGTGGCGACCATCGGGATGAAAATGGATCTGAACCAGGTTCTCGAAAATCCCGGCTTGATCGCGATCGGTTTTATTTGGATTACCATTCACGGAGCCCTCCTCATCTTGGTAGCCAAACTGATCAAAGCGCCCTATTTCTTCCTCGCCGTGGGAAGCCAGGCCAATGTGGGCGGTGCCGCCTCGGCCCCTGTGGTAGCGGCCGAATTTCATCCTTCTTTGACCTCAGTGGGCGTATTGCTGGCCGTTTTGGGCTACGTAGTGGGTACTGGAGGTGCCTTGCTATGCGCCTATCTTATGGAAATCGCTTCAAAAGTTTAGGATTCGATAAAGTTTAATGATATTTGCCGCGCCACTGTCCTTGTACAGTTTTTGTTCGCTTATTTTTGTGGCCCATTGCCGCAGCACCGGACATGAAGTTTGCCCAAATTGCGCCAATTCAAAACCAATTAGAAACAAAGTACGATGAAGAAGATCTTATTAGCAGTTTTGACCATTGCCCTCTTTTTATCCTGTGAAAAGGGTGATACCAAGAATACCATGGTCCTGACCGGAAATATAAAAGGACTTAAAAAAGGGACCCTTTACTTGCAGCACATTGCCGATTCGGTTTTGGTTACGATCGATTCCCTTCCGATATCCGGTGATGGCAACTTCACCTTCAAGACCGAATTGGAGAGTCCGGAAATTTTTTATCTGTACCTGAACAAAAAAGACAATAACGACGTCAACGATAGGATCACGTTTTTTGCTGAACCTGGCAGTATTTCGATCAATACCAATTGGAATACCTTCGACACCAATGCCAAGATCGAGGGTTCGGAAACCCAGAAAAAATTGGAGGAGTACCGAAAAGTCATGTCAAGCATCAACCTGAGGAACATGGCCTTGCTGCAAAGCGCCGCGAATACGGAAAAACCGTTGGATTCCGTGCAGTTCGATTCGATTGCCAGGGTAAGCGGCAAAAATGTGCAGCGCGGCTATGCCTACGCCCTTAATTTTGCCCTAAACAACACCGATTCATACATTGCCCCATATATCGCGCTGTATGAAGTGCCCGATGCGAACCCGATCTATCTCGATTCCATAAGCAGGTCTCTCAGCCCGGCAGTGGCCGAATCAAAATACGGCAAGGCTTTAAAAGCCCTTTTGGCAAAATAGAGCACAAAAAAATGCCCCGCTAAGTTGACCAGGGCATCGAGTGTAAAATTTTTGGAAATTATCCCAATTTGTTGATTTGTTCCACAAGCTTATGTGCCTTTGTTTCCAATTCGGCACGTACCGCCTTGAAATGCTTCTGTTTGTTTTCTACTTTTTTGTCGTTGATTTTCACGATCAGATCATCAAAGGTCTCAATGGCGCTGTCGATAATTTTTGCACCCTCTTTGGAGTTATTGGTACCATTCGCGGCATCGACGATATAAACCGCCTCGATCAAATCGCCCAATACATTGTTCACTTCCTTCTTTAAATCCTTTATACTTGCCATGGTGAATATTTTTTTTGCAAAAGTAGGCTTTTGTAAACAAATGGGGAAGAAAAAACAACACCCTAAAGTTATAGGGCGCATTGCTCAAATGCTTACCTCCAACAACTTGGCCCCGGTTGTTTTAATATGTAGGTGTTTTGAACTCGCAGGCATTAAGGTGGTCTCCCCTTTTATCAGGGTCACCGATCCGTTTTCATTGGCAATGGAAGCCTTGCCTTCCACGCACATATAAATGGTGAAAGAATCCCTCTTCGATAGCGTTTGTTCGAAATCTTTGGTCAGATTCATATAACAGGTCTTGAAATACGGACATGCTACCATGGGGTTCTCCGTATTGGGCTTGTCGTCATAAGTCACCTTAAAATCGTCCTTTCTTTCGTAATCGATCGCATCCATGGCCAGTTCGGTATGCAACTCCCGGAGGTTGCCCAGTTTGTCTTTGCGATTAAAATCAAATACCCGATAGGTAACGTCCGAAGTTTGTTGTATTTCGGCCAAAAGCACGCCAGCGCCGATGGCATGTATTTTCCCGGTATTGATAAAAAAGGTATCGCCCGGTTCCACCTGTTCGTAATTCAACAACTCGGGAAGCCTATCGTCTTTCAAATGCGAAGAATATTCCTCTTTGGCAACATTCTTGTTGAAGCCTACGATCAGTTTTGCGCCGGGATCGGCGTCCATGATGTACCACATTTCCGTTTTGCCAAACGAACCGTGCCTTTCTTTAGCAAGCGCATCGTTCGGATGTAATTGTATCGAAAGGTCTTGCTTGGCATCGATGAACTTGATCAATATGGGAAACTCTTTTCCGAAGCGCGCCACTACTCCCTTGCCCAAAAGGGCTTCAGCATGCATGGCTATCAATTGCTCGAGTGAAGTGCCGGCCAACGGACCGTTGGATACGACGGAAACATCTCCCGAAACACCAGATAACTCCCAACTTTCCCCTGTGATATCACTTGTTATGGACTTGCCGAGTACCGTTTTTAATTTGGTGCCGCCCCAAAGCCGTTCTTTTAGAATAGGTTCGAATTTGAAAGGATAAAGTGCCATCGGGTCGTGGTTTAATATTAAAATTTGGAATGGTCGGTCGGTCTTTTCATCGCTCCGGGTCAAAAGCCTGTCATTTCAGCCTTTTATGAGCGCTTTTAATGCCTTGAGCGCCTTTTTCATGTGTTCTCCGGCATTTACACTGTTAAAAACCAACACCACCTTTCCTTCGCTATCCACTACATAGGTTTCCCTTCCCGGGAGGATCAGCAGGCTATTTTCCACCTTGAACATCCGCCTTACTTTTTTTTGGGTGTCGGCGAGCAGAATAAAGGGCAAATCATACTTTGAGGCAAAACTACGGTGCGATTGCTCCGAATCGGCGCTAATTCCGATGACTTCCGCCCCAAGATCGGTGAATTCCTCATAGCTGTCCTTGAACTGACAGGCTTCCTTGGTGCATCCAGGGGTATGGTCTTTGGGATAAAAATAAAGCACCAATGGCTTTTTACCCACATGATCTTCACTTTTGAACAACTGGCCAAATTGGTCCTTAAGTTCAAAAGACGGTATCCTATCCCCTACTTTTAAACCCATGGTCAACCAATAAAAGTTACAAAATTCCGTGGGGTTTCATAGAGCACCACCTCCAACGCATTATCGGAATGGATATGAGGGCGCAGTTTATTCCAGATGACCATGGCAATATTTTCTGCGGTCGGGTTCAAGTTTTTAAATTCAGGAACTTGAACATTCAGGTTTTTATGGTCAAAAGCATCTTCTATTTCACTTTTGATGAGATCTTTCAAGACCTTCACATCGATGACAAATCCTGTTTCCAGATCGATTTCGCCGGTTACGCTTACAATCAATTCGTAATTATGGCCATGAAATTCCGGATTGTTGCATTTGCCGAATATCCGATCGTTTTCCTCAAAACTCCAATCTTTCCTGTACAACCTGTGCGCCGCGTTAAAATGCGCCTTTCTGCTGACTTTTGCCTTCATGGTTACGATGGGTTTAGGATGAGGTGGTTGTAAAACTTTTCAAAGATAATCTTGAACCACACGGTGTAATGCTCTGGGTTTTGTACGATGTCTTTTTGGATGTCTTTGGGTTGCATCCATTTCCAATCGGCCACTTCCTCCCGATTGATTTTGGGGGCCGAATTGTAGGTGCCGATCATCACATGGTCGAGTTCGTGCTCGGTCAAGCCATTATCAAATGGGGCTTTATAGATAAAGGAAAAAAGCTCTTTCAATTCGGTAACAAAGCCCATTTCCTCTTGAAGCCGCCTTTTGCCCGCTTCAATATTGTTTTCGCCCACCCGCTGATGACTGCAACACGTATTGGTCCATAACAAAGGGGAATGATACTTGTGCGCTGCGCGCTGTTGCAACATGGTCTCGCCTTGGTCGTTCATGACAAAAACAGAAAAGGCCCTATGAAGTTGCGCTTTTTCATGGGCTTCCATTTTGGGCATGGTACCTATTTGAACATCTTGTGGATTGACCAGAATAACATGATCTTCTTTCAAAGGATTTCTTTTTTTCGTAGCAATAATGAAACTGAACATCAGTATCCCTACAAAAATAACACCTTTACATAACTATTGGCGTAAGGAAATCATAAAATCTGGCTATAGTGCCATCAGCGGATTGCCCATTGAACCTATGAAAGGACAAGGCCTAAAAGAATCGAGGGGATTTCAATTTGCCCTTGGTTTTGATGAAATCGTAGCGCATGATGACCTCAAAAGAGCCATTGTTGAAAGCGGCGTTCCCCAGTTCGGTGATCTCGCGATCATATGCCATGCCGATCAATATTTCGTTGGACACGTTAAAGCCGACCATCGCGCTGAGGGCCGCATCCCATCGATAAGCCAAGCCCAGGATAAATTTTTCGTTCAACATTACGTTGGCCGAAAGGTCTACCTGGACCGGAGCGCCAAATACCACTTTGGTCAGGAGGGTCGGTTTGAATTTAACAAACTTGTTGATGTCCCAAACGTAACCCGTAATGAAATAAATATTCATTTGTTCGGAAGCCGTCGAGAGGGAGGTCGATTCAAAATGGGAGGTCTCCAAGAAGCGGGGCACCGACAATCCAGTATAAAAATGCTCATTGTGATAATAAATCCCGGCACCGATATTGGGCGTAAATCTATTATCGATGTCCTGCTGCAGGGTTTGATCGGGCGCGAATTGGTTCAATTCTGAAAATCGAATGTCAAGCAAATTGGCACTGGCCTTGAGTCCAAAACTCAATCTGCCCTCGGTGGACGTCCAGATGGTATAGGAAAAATCAAGATCCAAATTGGTCTCCGAAGTGGGCCCTATCTTATCGTTGATTACTGAAAATCCGAGTCCAACCCCTCTATAGCCTATTGGCGAATGAACGTTCAGGGTTTGTGTTTTTGGAGCCCCGTCCAAGCCCATCCATTGCGAACGGTGTAGGGCCGCGATGCTCAAATGGCCCCTTGATCCGGTATATCCCGGATTAACGCTCACCGTATTGTACATATATTGGGTGTACTGTGCATCCTGCTGAGCCCTTAATCCATGGGTTACCGCAAGCAATACAATGGCCAAGCCTACCCATAGTTTGGGAGATCGACATTTCAATGGGTTGGGTCTTGGTTGTTCCATTATCTGTTTATATAAAGGTATCCCGATATCGATTTGGTCGTACCGGCTTCATTGGCATAGTCGAGTATATAGAAATAGGTGCCTACCGGCAGCTTTCTATCGGCATCAACGGTCACCCGCCCCTCCGAAGTTCCGTCAAATACATTGCCCTGTGTGTTGTACGCCTTGGTGGAGTATACCAAAACGCCCCAACGGTTATAGATATTGATCGAATTGTTGGGATAGTTCTCCAGGCCACTGATGGTCAACACATCATGTACCCCGTCACCATTGGGCGTCAATACGTTGAATACTTCGATTTCGGCCTCTGTGATATTGGGCTCCAAATAATCAGGTATACCATTCCCATTACTATCATCATCCGCGTAGTAGCCATTCCCGTTCATATCCTCATCTTTTGAAGCGATATTATCATTATCGTCGTCGGTATCCCGATAATCCGATTCACTATCCCCATCGGTATTGGGAAGGTTATCGAATGGGTCATCTATTTCATCGTTCACATCCACGTCGATGAGCGTATACCCTTCATAGCCATCATCCAAGCCATCATTGTCTTTGTCGGAACCAACGAAAACAACATCTGCTATCCCGTTACGGTCATGGTCGTGTCCTTCAATATTATCAGGTATCCCATCATCGTCTGAATCCTCATCCAAATAATCGGGCAAACTATCCCCATCGGTATCTACCGGGAAGATGCCCAGGTTGCCATTATCTTCATAGATGTCATCCAATCCGTTGGCATTGGTATCCTGGCCGCTAGGCGCAACATAACCTGAAGTGCTCTGGGCTTCCACGTTATCGGGGATACCGTCATTGTCACTATCGATGTCCAAATAATCGGGGAACCCATCCCCATCCGAATCCGTAGGATTGGTCGAAGGGTCGTTATCGGCATCCAGGTTGAGGTCTTCAAAGCTATCGACAATGCCGTCATCATCGCTGTCAAGATCGGTTCCCATAGGATTGACAAGAATGGTCACCGTGGCCGTGCTGCAATTCCCCACATTATCACAGAGGGTATATTCAAACGAATCGGTGCCCAAGAAGCCATCATCGGGCGTATAGATCACAGAATCATCCGATGGGTTGTTCGGGGTGCCATTGTTGTTGAACAATAGGGTGCCCGAGGAGGGTGCGGTCGTGGTAAGGGCGCCGAGGGTCGGAATATCATTGTCATTGGCCAAGATATCGATATTGACCGGTGCATTTTGATTGGTTGCCACGGAATCGTCTATAGCATCCACGATGGGGATTACATCGATGGCTACCGTAGCGGTACTGCAGTCCCCAAAGGTATTGCACACCGTATAATTGAAGGAATCCGGTCCGCTATAGTCAGGTAGCGGAATGTAGGTGACGATATCGTCGGTCGGATCATTGGGCGTCCCATTCTCATTGATGTTCAAAATGCCATGGGAAGGATTCGTAACGGTCAAAGTACCCGATGAGGGCAGATCTGAATCGTTGGCGAATAAATCTACAATCACCGATATGTCTTCGTTTGTGGCAACCACATCATCGACCAGGGTTGCGGCTTCAACGATACAGACCACCGTAAAACTGGGCAAATCGAAACTGTTCCCTACTTTGGTGATCGTTGCAGTATAGGTAGCGATCGTTTGGGTGGCCGTCACAACGGGCCGGGTGAGGTCTCCGAACAACGGCGGACTCCAACTGAGGGTGGCCCCGGGTGCCAGGGCGTTGGTATTATCTCTAATATCGAGGGTCACCAAATTATGTGGCGCATTGCAATTGGTCACAATAAAGTAGCTGGTCGCATTTTTTCCACATAATGTGCCGTCATAGGTCGCAAAATAAACCCCTTGTTCGGTCACTTCCAGAAAAAAATCGGTACCCAATACTGTTGCCGTATCCTGGGCCTCGTACCAACGATAATTGCTCTCATCACCACTGTTGGGCGCCTGCAAAAGGTACTGGGCATTGGAAACAACAATCCCCAGCAAGGTTAAAACAATGCTGAGGACAAGTGATTTATATGTATGCTTACATTTCAATTTATCGGTTGGCGTTTTATGCTTATCTAACAACGAAGACCACGTTGATCAAGGAGTTATAATCGGCGGGTTGTGCGATAACATCATAGGTCATCACGCCACTGGCATTGATCGATACGTTGGCGAATACCGTTGGATCAAAATAGGTCACGTAATAGTAAAGCTCAGCCGCGGTATAGGTTGGTATGGCCGTCGGAGCACCTGCGCTTGACACCGCAGGGGTAGCAAACTGTGCCGTATATTGGGTATAGAGGTTCAAGGTACGTCCGGTACCATTGGTCGAGGCATCCACGGCTATGGAAGGCGGATAAAAAATCCTGGCCGCTTTGGAAGTGATGGGCGCTATGGCGTTTATAACCTGCTGTACATTACTTTCAACAACATATCCCTGAGCAACGGATTTTCCAGCATCGTCGACATCTATAGGGGTGCGCAAAGGAACTTCATCATCGTATTGATCATCGGTACCAAGTGATGACAACGGTACCGACAATGTCCCTCCGCTGTCGGTGATGTTCAAATTGGCGCCGTTCACCGCGAAGGCGGTGTTGCTATTCATTCGCTGGATCGGCGTCCGCATCGTTTACGTTCAGGTTTAAGGTGTTCCCACTCTGTAATAGTGATGTTCCCTGCGGCCCCAGTGGTTGAAATGACCTGGTCGTCAGTGCTCACATAACTGGACACCGGAATCGGAAAGAGTTGCCGCCGCTATCGGTCAGAGTTAAGGTTGCCCCCGGACACGGCTAAAGGCTGTATTCCTCTCATTTGCGGGGTCATTATCGTTGTCCGCGATCGATACGGTTCCTACCGCCAAGCGGAAAGCGTGACATTGGTTCCGGTCCTTGAAAGCGCCTGTATTTCGTTGGTGGCGTTCGCATCCGCGTCATCGGCATTGATGGTGACAGAACCGCCGTCGACAAGACTTATGATCTTACCTGTCCCGTCTATCGAAAGATCCTGTGTATCGGTTCCTAGGCTTGCAATCGGAACGGATAAGGTCCCGCCACTATCCGTGATATCCAAATTAGCCCCGTTCACTGCGAAGGCGGTGTTCCTTTCATTTGTTGGATCTGCATCCGCATCGTTTACGTTAAGATTAAGGGTATTCCCACTCTCAATGGTGATGTTCCCTGCGGCACCGGTAGTTGATATCACTTGGTCGTCGGTGCTCACATAACCGCTCAGGTCCACCGAACCGCCATCCTCCAAGGTCAGCGTATTGCCCGCCAAGCTCAGCGCCTGGTCGTCGGTGCCCACCAAACTGGCCAGGTCAACGGTCTGCGAGGTGCCGCTCTCTATGCCCACGGTCAAAGTGGTGCCCGCCAATCCCAAGTTCTGTATATTCTGGTCGTCGGTGCTCACGTAACCGCTCAGGTCCACCGAACCGCCATCCTCCAAGGTCAGCGTATTGCCCGCCAAGCTCAGCGCCTGATCGTCCGTACCGCTGTTGTCCAGGGCGGATAGGTCGACGCTGGCCGAGGTTCCGTTTTCTATATTGATCTGTAGGGTGTTACCGGTCAAGGTGGCACCTGTCAGGTTCTGGTCGTCGGTGCTCACGTAACCGCTCAAATCCACCGAACCGCCATCTTCCAAGGTCAGCGTATTGCCCGCCAAGCTCAGGGCCTGGTCATCGGTACCGCTGTTGTCCAGGGCAGATAGGTCCACACTGGCCGAGGTCCCGTTCTCGATATCGATCTGCAGGGTATTGCCGGTCAAGGTCGCCCCTGTCAGGTTCTGGTCGTCCGTATTGTCAAGATATCCGCTCAAATCGACGTTGTTGCCGTCCTCGATGGAGAGCGTGTTGCCCGCCAAGGTCAGGTTCTGGTCGTCGGTGCTTACGTAACCGCTCAGGTCCACCGAACCGCCGTCCTCAAGGGTCAGGGTATTGCCGGCCAAGCTCAGCGCCTGGTCGTCGGTGCCCACCAAACTGGCCAGGTCAACGGTCTGCGAGGTGCCGCTCTCTATGCCCACGGTCAAAGTGGTGCCCGCTAATCCCAAGTTCTGTATATTCTGATCGTCGGTGCTCACATAACCACTTAGGTCCACCGAACCGCCATCCTCCAAGGTTAGGGTATTGCCTGCCAAGCTCAGCGCTTGGTCGTCGGTACCGCTGTTGTCCAGGGAAGATAGGTCCACACTGGCCGAAGTCCCGTTCTCGATATCGATCTGCAAGGTATTGCCGGTCAGGGTCGCCCCTGTCAAGTTCTGATCGTCCGTATTGTCAAGATATCCGCTCAAATCGACGTTGTTGCCGTCCTCGATGGAGAGCGTGTTGCCCGCCAAGGTCAGGTTCTGGTCGTCTGTGCTCACGTAACCACTTAAATCCACCGAACCGCCATCTTCCAGGGTTAGGGTATTGCCGGCCAAGCTCAGGGCTTGGTCGTCGGTACTCACGTACCCGCTCAGGTCCACCGAACCGCCGTCCTCCAGGGTCAGGGTATTGCCTGCCAAGCTAAGAGCTTGGTCATCGGTACCGCTGTTGTCAAGGGCAGATAGGTCCACACTGGCCGAGGTCCCGTTCTCGATATCGATCTGTAGGGTGTTCCCGGTCAAGGTCGCCCCTGTCAGGTTCTGGTCGTCCGTATTGTCAAGATATCCGCTCAAATCGACGTTGTTGCCGTCTTCGATGGAAAGGGTGTTGCCCGCCAAGGTCAGGTTCTGGTCATCCGTTGCTGACATATCCGCTAAGGTCCACGCTGTTCCCGTCTTCGATGGAGAGCGTATTGCCCGCCAAGGTTAGGTTTTGGTCGTCCGTACCACTGTTGTCAAGGGCCGAAGATCCACGCTGGCCGAGGACCCGTTTTCGATATCGATCTGTAAGGTGTTGCCGGTCAAAGTCGCAGCGGTCAGGTTCTGGTCGTCGGTATTGTCCAAATACCCACTAAGGTCAACATTGTTACCATCCTCGATGGAGAGCGTATTGCCCGCCAAGGTCAGGTTCTGGTCGTCCGTGCTTACGTAACCGCTCAGGTCGACGGAACCGCCATCTTCCAGGGTCAGGGTATTGCCGGCCAAGCTCAGCGCCTGGTCGTCGGTGCCCACCAAACTGGCAAGGTCAACGGTCTGCGAGGTGCCGCTTTCTATGCCCACGGTCAAAGTGGTGCCCACCAATCCCAAGTTCTGTATATTCTGGTCGTCGGTGCTGACATAACCGCTCAGGTCGACGGAGTTGCCGTCGGCGATGGAAAGGGTGTTGCCCGCCAAGCTCAGGGTCTGGTCGTCGGTATCGGTATCAATGCTGCTTAGGTCAACACTGGCCGAGGACCCGTTCTCTATATCGATCTGTAGGGTGTTACCGGTCAAGGTGGCACCTGTCAGGTTTTGGTCGTCCGAGCTCACGTAACCGCTCAGGTCGACGGAGTTGCCGTCGGCGATCGAAAGGGTGTTGCCCGCCAAGCTCAGGGTCTGGTCATCGGTATCGGTATCAATGCTGCTTAGGTCAACACTGGCCGAGGACCCGTTCTCTATATCGATCTGCAAGGTGTTGCCGGTCAAGGTCGCCCCCGTCAAATTCTGGTCGTCCGTATTGTCAAGATATCCGCTCAAATCGACGCTGTTGCCGTCCTCGATGGAGAGCGTGTTGCCCGCCAAGGTCAGGTTCTGGTCGTCGGTGCTCAAGGCACCTCCGTCAACTAAAATCCAATTCGTTCCGTTCCACTGCATGATCTGGTCCGGGGCCGTTCCATTGGCTATATTCTCTAGCTGTACGGCATCATCCGCGATTTCTGCATTGGTGATGCCGTTTGCGGCTACGTCCAATGTATAAGGAGATACCGTGGTACCTGCTCCGGAACGTACCAATGTTCCATCCGTGGCATTGGTTACTTCATTGCCGATTACCCCATCGTTTTCAGTCACGGTAACGGAGCCCAAATCTACCAAAGTCCATGTAGAAGTAGCACCGTCCCATTGCATCACTTGTCCATCCGAGGTACCGTCGGCAAGGTTCTCCAACTGCACGGCATTATCCGCCAACTCTGCATTGGTGATGCCATCCGGAGCTACGTCCAATGTATATGGACTTACTGTCGTTCCCAATCCAGAACGAATTAAAGTAGCATCGGTCGCATCGGTTACTTCATTTCCTATTATGGCATCCGCATCGTCCACATTCAAGGTGATATTGTTTCCACCGGAAATAGTAATGTCACCAGGGGTATTGTTCGAAGATATTGTCTGATTATCGGTGCCGACAAGGCTGGAAAGGTCCACGGTTGCCGAAGCGCCGTTCTCAATATCGATCTGCAAGGTATTGCCGGTCAGGGTCGCCCCTGTCAGGTTCTGATCGTCCGTATTGTCAAGATATCCGCTCAAATCGACGTTGTTGCCGTCCTCGATGGAGAGCGTGTTGCCCGCCAAGGTCAGGTTCTGGTCGTCGGTGCTTACGTAACCGCTCAGGTCCACCGAACCGCCGTCCTCAAGGGTCAGGGTATTGCCGGCCAAGCTCAGCGCCTGGTCGTCGGTGCCCACCAAACTGGCCAGGTCAACGGTCTGCGAGGTGCCGCTCTCTATGCCCACGGTCAAAGTGGTGCCCGCTAATCCCAAGTTCTGTATATTCTGATCGTCGGTGCTCACATAACCACTTAGGTCCACCGAACCGCCATCCTCCAAGGTTAGGGTATTGCCTGCCAAGCTCAGCGCTTGGTCGTCGGTACCGCTGTTGTCCAGGGAAGATAGGTCCACACTGGCCGAAGTCCCGTTCTCGATATCGATCTGCAAGGTATTGCCGGTCAGGGTCGCCCCTGTCAAGTTCTGATCGTCCGTATTGTCAAGATATCCGCTCAAATCGACGTTGTTGCCGTCCTCGATGGAGAGCGTGTTGCCCGCCAAGGTCAGGTTTTGGTCGTCTGTGCTCACATAACCACTTAAATCCACCGAACCGCCATCTTCCAGGGTTAGGGTATTGCCGGCCAAGCTCAGGGCTTGGTCGTCGGTACTCACGTACCCGCTCAGGTCCACCGAACCGCCGTCCTCCAGGGTCAGGGTATTGCCTGCCAAGCTAAGAGCTTGGTCATCGGTACCGCTGTTGTCAAGGGCAGATAGGTCCACACTGGCCGAGGTCCCGTTCTCGATATCGATCTGTAGGGTGTTCCCGGTCAAGGTCGCCCCTGTCAGGTTCTGGTCGTCCGTATTGTCAAGATATCCGCTCAAATCGACGTTATTGCCGTCTTCGATGGAAAGGGTGTTGCCAGCCAAGGTCAGGTTCTGGTCATCCGTTGAGACATATCCGCTAAGGTCCACGCTGTTCCCGTCTTCGATGGAGAGCGTATTGCCCGCCAAGGTTAGGTTTTGGTCGTCCGTACCACTGTTGTCAAGGGCCGAAAGATCCACGCTGGCCGAGGACCCGTTTTCGATATCGATCTGTAAGGTGTTGCCGGTCAAAGTGGCAGCGGTCAGGTTTTGGTCGTCGGTATTGTCCAAATACCCACTAAGGTCAACATTGTTACCATCCTCGATGGACAGGGTATTGCCCGCCAAGGTCAGGTTTTGGTCGTCCGTTCCCAAAGCCGCCAAGGGTACGCCCAAGGTGCCACCGCTATCGGTGATTTCAAGGTTCGCTCCGTTGATCGCAAAGGCGGTATTTTGTTCGTTGGTCGGGTCGCCGTCCAAATCCGGGGAGGCATTCCCGCCCACTGCGTTCCAGGCGCTGCCATCATAAACATATAGCTGTCCGGCCACATCATCAACGTAGGTGACCCCACTGTTGCTGGGGATCACCGCCGGTGCCCCGGAGCCGATCAAGGTAAGTTCGTTCGTGACGTCCGAATCGGCATCCCTGATGTCGATGGTCGTATTGCTACCATTGGTGATCTGTATCTCCACGCTCTCGTTGGGCGTGATCACCGCACTGCTCAAATCCTGTTCATCGGTATTGGCCAAACTGGAGAGGTCGACCACCTCCGATCCCCCATTTTCGATTCCGATGGTCAGATCGGTACCGGAAAGCCCCGATCCACTGATGTTCTGGTCATCCGTTGAAACGTATCCACTAAGGTCCACGCTGTTCCCATCTTCTATGGAGAGCGTATTGCCCGCCAAGGTCAGGTTCTGGTCGTCGGTACCGCTATTGTCGAGGGCTGAAAGATCCACACTGGCCGAAGTACCGTTCTCGATATCGATCTGCAAGGTGTTACCGGTCAAGGTGGCCCCTGTCAGGTTCTGGTCGTCCGTATTGTCAAGATATCCGCTCAAATCGACGTTGTTGCCGTCTTCGATGGAGAGCGTATTGCCCGCCAAGGTCAGGTTCTGGTCGTCCGAACTGGCTGCGGCCAATTCATCCAAGGCGGCCTGGGTGTCCGTTGCGGTCAATAGGGAGGTTGTATTGTCATAGGACACTTCTGCGGCCGTTTGGTCGTCGGTACCCACCAAACTGGAAAGGTCGACCACTTCCGATCCCCCGTTCTCGATTCCTATGGTCAGGTCGGTTCCCGAAAGTCCAGATCCACTGATGTTCTGGTCGTCGGTGCCCGTGTTGTCCAACGCGGAAAGATCCACCGTGGTGGAACCGCCATTTTCGATATCGATCTGTAAAATATTCCCGGTCAGGCTGGCACCCGTCAGGTCTTGGTCATCCGATCCAATAGAAGCCAATGGAACGGCTAAGGTACCGGCGCTATCCGTAATTTCAAGATTGAGGCCATTCACGGCAAATGCGGTGTTTACTTCATTTGCCGGATCTGGATCCAGGTCCGGACTGGCATTGCCGCCTACCACTTGCCAAGCTGCCCCATCATATACATATAATTGACCGGCAGCATCGTCTACATAGGTAACCCCGCTGTTACTGGGAACAATGGCGGGTGCCCCTGTGCCGATCAAGGTAAGCTCATTGGTCAGGTCTTCATCGGGATCGGTCGAATTTACGGTATAGTTCCCATTGCCATCGTCGGTAACGGTAATGGCACCTGTGCCGGCAACGACTGTCTCCGAAAGGCTCGAAAGATCAACAATTTCCGAAGATCCATTCTCTATACCTATGGTAAGGTCAGTGCCGGAAAGACCGGAACCATTGATATTTTGATCATCGGTACTTCCTGTATTGAGTTCATCTATTGCGTCCTGTACATTCGTGGCAGCTAGGCCGGAGACGGTGTTGTCGTAGGGGTTCGAGGCAGCCCGGGTGTCTATCGTCGAGGGGTTGCCCGTCTCGTCGGTATAGGTATAGGTGCCGTCAAGGTTGTCGACCAGGGTCGATACCGAGGTGTCGCTGATCACGGTCACGTTCCCGCCCGCGTCGGTGAAGCTGTAGGTCCCGTCAAGGTTGTCCACAAGGGCCACGGTGCCCGCGGCCGCGTTGATCTCGTCGATCGCAGCCTGCACGTCGGTGGCCGCTAGGCCGGAGACGGTGTTGTCGTAGGGGTTCGAGGCAGCCCGGGTGTCTATCGTCGAGGGGTTGCCCGCCTCGTCGGTATAGGTATAGGTGCCGTCAAGGTTGTCGACCAGGGTCGATACCGAGGTGTCGCTGATCACGGTCACGTTCCCGCCCGCATCGGTGAAGCTGTAGGTCCCGTCAAGGTTGTCCACAAGCGCCACGGTGCCCGCGGCGGCGTTGATCTCGTCGATCGCAGCCTGCACGTCGGTGGCAGCTAGGCCGGAGACGGTGTTGTCGTAGGGGTTCGAGGCAGCACGGGTGTCGATCGTCGAGGGGTTGCCCGTCTCGTCGGTATAGGTATAGGTGCCGTCAAGGTTGTCGACCAGGGTCGATACCGAGGTGTCGCTGATCACGGTCACGTTCCCGCCAGCGTCGGTGAAGCTGTAGGTCCCGTCAAGGTTGTCCACAAGGGCCACGGTGCCCGCGGCCGCGTTGATCTCGTCGATCGCAGCCTGCACGTCGGTGGCAGCTAGGCCGGAGACGGTGTTGTCGTAGGGGTTCGAGGCAGCACGGGTGTCTATCGTCGAGGGGTTGCCCGTCTCGTCGGTATAGGTATAGGTGCCGTCAAGGTTGTCGACCAGGGTCGATACCGAGGTGTCGCTGATCACGGTCACGTTCCCGCCACGCGTCGGTGAAGCTGTAGGTCCCGTCAAGGTTGTCCACAAGCGCCACGGTGCCCGCGGCCGCGTTGATCTCGTCGAT
Source organism: uncultured Flavobacteriaceae bacterium (assembly GCA_963710535.1). Lineage (GTDB taxonomy): Bacteria > Bacteroidota > Bacteroidia > Flavobacteriales > Flavobacteriaceae > Pelagihabitans. The sequence continues at coordinate 103,734 of CAVQAW010000007.1, read as the reverse complement.
CGCAGCCTGCACGTCGGTGGCAGCTAGGCCGGAGACGGTGTTGTCGTAGGGGTTCGAGGCAGCCCGGGTGTCTATCGTCGAGGGGTTGCCCGTCTCGTCGGTATAGGTATAGGTGCCGTCAAGGTTGTCGACCAGGGTCGATACCGAGGTGTCGCTGATCACGGTCACGTTCCCGCCCGCATCGGTGAAGCTGTAGGTCCCGTCAAGGTTGTCCACAAGCGCCACGGTGCCCGCGGCGGCGTTGATCTCGTCGATCGCAGCCTGCACGTCGGTGGCAGCTAGGCCGGAGACGGTGTTGTCGTAGGGGTTCGAGGCAGCCCGGGTGTCTATCGTCGAGGGGTTGCCCGTCTCGTCGGTATAGGTATAGGTGCCGTCAAGGTTGTCGACCAGGGTCGATACCGAGGTGTCGCTGATCACGGTCACGTTCCCGCCCGCGTCGGTGAAGCTGTAGGTCCCGTCAAGGTTGTCCACAAGCGCCACGGTGCCCGCGGCCGCGTTGATCTCGTCGATCGCAGCCTGCACGTCGGTGGCAGCTAGGCCGGAGACGGTGTTGTCGTAGGGGTTCGAGGCAGCCCGGGTGTCTATCGTCGAGGGGTTGCCCGTCTCGTCGGTATAGGTATAGGTGCCGTCAAGGTTGTCGACCAGGGTCGATACCGAGGTGTCGCTGATCACGGTCACGTTCCCGCCAGCGTCGGTGAAGCTGTAGGTCCCGTCAAGGTTGTCCACAAGCGCCACGGTGCCCGCGGCCGCGTTGATCTCGTCGATCGCAGCCTGCACGTCGGTGGCAGCTAGGCCGGAGACGGTGTTGTCGTAGGGGTTCGAGGCAGCCCGGGTGTCTATCGTCGAGGGGTTGCCCGCCTCGTCGGTATAGGTATAGGTGCCGTCAAGGTTGTCGACCAGGGTCGATACCGAGGTGTCGCTGATCACGGTCACGTTCCCGCCACGCGTCGGTGAAGCTGTACGTCCCGTCAAGGTTGTCCACAAGCGCCACGGTGCCCGCGGCGGCGTTGATCTCGTCGATCGCAGCCTGCACGTCGGTGGCAGCTAGGCCGGAGACGGTGTTGTCGTAGGGGTTCGAGGCAGCCCGGGTGTCTATCGTCGAGGGGTTGCCCGTCTCGTCGGTATAGGTATAGGTGCCGTCAAGGTTGTCGACCAGGGTCGATACCGAGGTGTCGCTGATCACGGTCACGTTCCCGCCCGCATCGGTGAAGCTGTAGGTCCCGTCAAGGTTGTCCACAAGCGCCACGGTGCCCGCGGCCGCGTTGATCTCGTCGATCGCAGCCTGCACGTCGGTGGCAGCTAGGCCGGAAACACCATTATTATAGGTTACTTCAGCAGCGGTTTGGTCATCGGTACCCACCAGCCCAGATAAATCCACATTTCGGGTACCCCCATTTTGAAGGGTGAGTGTAAGAATATTGGTAGCGCCATTAAGGCTAAAAGCGGTGATTTGTTGATTATCCGTATTGTCCAGGTACGGGCTAAGGTTTACGGTGCCACCATCTTCCAATGTGAGCATATTACCTACTAGGGTCAATCTCTGATCATCGGTACCTGTGTTCGCCAAGGCAGCAAGATTAACGGTGACCGTATTGCCATTCTCAATTCGAAGCGACAGTACATTGGTGCCCGCGTTAAAGCTAAAAGCCTGTAGTCGTTGATCATCGGAGGAGGTCAATTCCCATGAATTGCCATCCCAGAAATAAATGGTGCCCGTATTGGTGTTCACATAGATATCCCCCGTATCGGCCCCTGTAGGAGCAGCCATCCCGGCAGCGGTAACCGCTGTCCCACTGAGTACCTCACAGTTGCATTGGTCTTGCAATGTTACGGTCGTCTGAGAAAAGACAATTCCCCCCATCAACAAAAACAGGGTTAGTATTATATTTTTCATGGCCATTACTTTTCTTTGAACAATCTTGTACATTTATTGTTGCCGTTTTAATGGCGCCCTCCCACGAAGTGGATCAGGAGCACCATTCAACTCTCCTTTACAAATTTGATAAGCTGAATACCTTGATTTGCTGTGTTCGAAACGAACGATGATGGCCGAGGGAAATACGTTCTGTATCACGCCCATTTGCCATATTGGTTTTCCCGAAGGAATTTTGGTCAAGCTCGGTTAGGTTATTCATACTTTGGGTTTCATTGAACCGAACTATCACAAGTACGGTTTAATTACACCATACAAAATTAACTTTACCTATACCACTCGGAAATTATTGTTGTGTACTCGACGAAATGCACTGTATAAACCCCGATAATTGAGGTTATGCATGAAAAAAACCTAAAATTTCTAGGTGTTTCGTTGGTCGATCAACGCAATAATAGCAACACTTACCGAATGAAAAAAGGTAAGAATTTTCCTTATTTTTCACAAAATCGAGACCGGCAAAACCGTTTAAATTTTAGTGATCCCGATGGTAATCCTTCGAGTCGAAATGGGGAAATATCGACTAACATTTGCAGTGCAGGATTGGAGGTTTCAGCACTGCAATTTTTTGTAAAATGCAGAGAGATCGCAGCTTGTCGAGCTACATGGCCAAGCTAGCTTGCAAATCAATCTAAAGGGTTAAAATATGCCCAGAAATGCTTCCCAGTTATCCCGCCTGATTCCCAAAAAAAGATACATATCGACTTCGAACGGTTATACCTAAACAGTATTAAAAGGGTTCATTTCAGTTTAGAAGAACCGTTTTGTAAGCTTACAAAACAGCAAAAATGTCGCCATTACCTTGGTGGTTTTCCAAGTAAAAAGCTTGTGAAATACGCTTGAACGATCCTTAAATGGTTAGGGTCTAACTGTCAATCAATTGCGATTCACCCTATAGGTAATCCTACGATTGGTAATGATCGTATAGGCTTTGAGGATGCTGAAGGGTGAAAATTCGGAGGTGCTGTTCGCTATGGTAGCCGTAGTGGTCACCAATTTTCCCACAGCTGCCGCAGCTGGTTTGGGAATGGTGAACTTAAATTTATTGGTATTGTCGGTATTCCCATCGAGATCGGTATAGGAAGAAGATCCGGGGGCCAAATCGGCACCGCTGCCTTCGACCACCGTCGCCAAGTACACCTGGCCCTCCCCATAGTCGGTAGACCTGCCCAACTGATTGGCGCCGGGACTGGCGGTTCCTTCACTGATATCGGTCAAAAAGATCTCTATGGTCGCTCCGGGCCTCGCCCAGCCTTCAATGGTCAGGGTGGTACTTGACGTAAAAGTAGCCGTTATAATGGGAAAGTTCAGCAATCCGTTAGGACCATTGTCCCCATCTCCATTATCGTTCAGGGTTACACCATCGCCGTTTCTTTCTAGAAGCATCAAGATCGATTCCAAGTGATGGGGCCCGAACGCCGTTGTTATACATCGAGTTTTGAGATATCAATATTCCTGAAACATTTTCCGCCACCACAACGCCCTCGCCTTGATTTCCGTGAATGACATTCCTGAAAATGGTCGCATTGGCTGCTTTCAACCGTATCCCGGAGTCATCAAAAACACCACCGCCACAGTCCGTTGCGCCGATTCCGTTCCCGGAAATGGTATTTTCGGTGATTAAAAGACCTGCCCCAAAAGAGTCGGCTTCGATACCAATTCCGGAGGCTTGGTTGATCAGGTTGTTTCTTATAACAATGCCAGAGCCATCGTTCAATACAATATTATCTGCACAATTGTCGATTCCGTTTTGATAAAAATGGTTGTATTCAAGAATAGTGCTCGTACCGCCGTCTATGTTCATTCCGGCATCATCCGATCCACTAAAATAATTTCTAGCGATGGTAGCATTTCCGTTGCGCATCTCCACCCCAAATTCAATGGCCCCTGCCTTTACTCCGGCGGCATTGACCCCCAATAGGTTTTCGTAAATGAAGGCCGAGCCCGAATTGATCCGAATCCCCGCTTTATCATTTGCGTATACCGAAATATTCCTGATCGTGGTGGTACTCGCATCGATTTGAAATACGTCCCCACCATCTCTATGTACCTGAATTTCAGGACGATCATAATTAGGAAGAAGGGTAGCGGAAATACCGACAGCCGTGCCGCCAGAACCAATAGTCCCGGCATTGGTATTGCCAGAATAGGCGGTTTGGGTACGTCCATCGATACTTGTTCCGGCATCCGTAATATTGCTTAAAGATCCGGTTATAAAAATATTGAAATAGCCACTGGCAAAATTGACATCTGCCGTCCGCCCCTGTGTATCGCCCGTAGGCGGAATCATAAAAATGGAGGTGTCGACCCCGGCAGCAGGATCAAAGATACCATTGGCCACAATATCCAAACCGGTATTCCCTAAATTATTCGAATTCACGATGAATCGCTCCAAGGAACCTTGTCCGGTAGTATTCGTATTAACAATCGTATTGAAATTAAAGCCAAAATCCAGGCCAATGACCCCTTCACTGGTGATGGTGACCGTAGAAACCGTTTGGGCATTTACAACCGTACCTGCACCTGGATCTACCCCGGCTGGGTTGGCGCCGCCGACCCTATTCGCCACATTGGTAAAACCGCCCACAGTGGCGTAATTTCTTCGATAGGTCTGTACGGCCAAACAAGTCGCACAGCCGGCCCCACCGGTCCTGTTCGATCTTACGGTGCCGTTGACCACCCTTACCTTGTAACTCCCGTTGGCCATCCCTCCGAGCGTGTAGGTACCATTGGGCTTGGTAGTCGCTGATTTCACAAAGGCGTTCAAAGCCGTATACAACTCCACGGTTGCCCCTACGACCCCCACGCCTGAGGATGCTGCCAAATTCCGGCCAGCTCCCCCACCATAATTCTTATCCTCATAAACAGTTCCCGTGATCAAATTGGAGGGCACTTTTAGCAGCACCGAATTGACCATCACAAAATCCTGGCCCGATTGCACTGTGGTGGTTACCGTGGTTTCCCCAGGGGTGATATAGGGCGAAATATTATAGGTATCCAAATCAAGCCCATATGGAGTGGTCTGATTGATAATCGGACTAACGGTGTTGTCAAAAATGGTGGAATTAAAGGGATTATTGACCGTGATGCCATTATTGTCACCATCCCCTGCCAAGGTATAGGTACCCGTGCCGGATGTAACCGTCAAAAGTTCATTGTTGCTCAAAGTCTGGTCTCCTTCCCAAGATAAGACCGTGGTTTTTGCCCCACTGGCCCCAATCGCAAAAAAACCCCCCAAGGTATAGGAAGACGAAGAGTTGCTTTCCCCGCTAAAACCGTCATAGAGATTAATGGTAACGGCAGGCAATGTTGCCAGCTCATAGAAAACAATCAAGGTCCACCCGCCCAAGACCGTGGCCGAGGAACAATACGTATTGGAATTATCAACGGTAAGTCCCGTAAAATCGAAAACATTGGTCGATGGGTTGGGAATGGCCTGTACAAGGCTGGTCACATCGGCCATATAGCCATAAAATTGACGACTGCCCGACAAAGATGACCCATAAATGACGCTTGCCGTTACATTTTGGCCTTCCAAACTCACTATATCATCGACATTTTGACTCGAATGTGCCCATTTTAAATAGGCCTTCCTGACAATTGCCCCGGCAGGGATAGGAGACAGCAGGGTATTGGACGATGCCGCGGTAATGGAACACGCGTTATTATTGTTATCCTGGGTGCGCAAAGATCCCCCCGTTGTCGTATAATCAAAATACCCGCTAAATTCTTCATAAAGGGTTAAGGGCACATTATTGGGGATGGCCGGATCGGTATCGGTAATGGTACCTGTACCGGTAGGTCTTGCAATGACAATGCCATTGGTACCGCCTGATAGGTTCACCAAAAAGGTCTCCGTACTTTCGCCATAGGTATTGTTGATGATGGGCACGGAAATGGTCCGGGTTTCCCCGGCTGTGCCGACAAAACTCAAAGTACCCGTGGTAGTGGTGTAATCGCTCAAGGCGACGGCCGTACCATCGGCGGTAGCATAGTTCACGTTAAAGCCCCCAGGTAGGTTCTGAGTGAGTGTAACCGTGAATACCGCATTACCTGCTTCTTCGGTCACTGTCACATCATTGATGGAAATACTCGGGCCAAAAGTCGCCGAAAACAATACATTATCGATAAAAATGGTCTCACCTCCGCCCCAGCTGTTGTCGGTACCTGAAAAACGAATGGCCGAGGATGCAGAAATTTGGTTGCTGGTTAAGGTATGTGACATCGAACCGGATGAATCTGAATTGAAAGTTGCCACCACTTCCCAAAAACCGCCGGTTGAAGTGTTCCATAGCTCAACATCAAGTCCTTCATCTCCCCTTGAGTTCGCATCATAGTTAAGTGTCAGGGTCACCGCCGTGGCTCCGGCAAGATTCAAGTTTCTACTTATCGTTCTTCCATCGAGGTTATTGAGAGATAATCTTCCCCCAGTGATTTGAATCCTACCGTTGGATGGATTGCCATCTTCACTATCATCCCAACCCGCCGAAAAATTGGTGTTCCCATCATTGTTCGAATAGGACGCACTACCAAAATTATCACGATAGGTCTGCTGCGCGATCATTTGCACACTGCACAGAAATACAAAAACCAAAAGCAATATTTTTGAATTGCCAAAAAACTTCATCGATTTTCTCCTATTTGATTTACACTCGGTCTGTCAATCATTGCATGGTAGTACCACACGATTCTTTAAACCAAACAAATATAGAAGTAGCCATTACGATAAATAAATAATTGTTGTGAAGGGCCCGATTGCAAGAGTGAAGACCTTGATTGTTGCGGTATAGGGTGTTGATTCTTACAAATTACGACCCAAAAAATAGATGTATTTTACCGATGGGATGGCTTTAAATATGGGTTTCTACCAGTTCCTAAAGCAAAAAAGCAGCTACCTAAGTAACCGCTTTACAGATTTTTATCGAAGGAAATTTACATTTTACTCCATGATGATGAATTCCGATCGTCGGTTCATTTCATGTTCTTTCGCGGTACATTTCACCCCGTTGCTGCATTGGTTGATCAGTTTGGTTTCCCCAAAGCCTTCTCCATTGAGCCGGTCTTCGGCGATGCCTTTCGCAATCATATAATTTACGGTAGATTCGGCCCTTTTCTTGGAAAGCCATAAGTTATAGGCGTCAGGCCCGCGACTGTCGGTATGTGAATTCACCTTGATCTTCAGACTGGGGTATTTTTCCATGGCCGCGATCACCTTTTCGACTTCAATTTCAGAGTCCTTTCTGATGTTGTATTTGTCAAAATCGAAATAAATGGTACTCAACTGCAGCAATTTTGCCAAATCATCACCGAAACCAGCGGTAACCTTGTCCCTTTCCAGATAGAAGTCGATGATTTTGGGCTTCCCGTCCGATTTGCCCAGGTATTCCTCTGAGGGCACATATCCTTGGGTCGAGGCCCTTACAAAGTTCCCTTGATTGCAGTCGAGGGTAAGGCTATAGTCGCCATTGGAATCGGTTATTGTCGTCAGTATTTCTTCATTGTTTTCATCGATGACCTTTACCGTGGCCCCGACCAGGACCTCATTCGATATCTTGTCCCTTACCGTGCCCGTCACGGCTTGGATACAATCAAAGACCAACGGCCTGGTTTCCAGAAACGCATAAATGTCATCTGCCCCTTTTCCAGTGGCCCTATTGGAGGCGAAATATCCTTTTTTGGTGGTCTCGTCAATGATAAAAGTAAAATCGTCCATGTTGCTGTTAACAGGTTCCCCAACGTTGAACAAGGATCCATCGAGCCGTCCTTTGGCGATTTTTGTGGCAAAGACATCCAAGTCCTCCCAAACCGGGATGTCCGTCGGAAGAAAAATAGAGTATCTCCTCAGCGGTGACATACGGAAATGTTTCCCTTGCCTCGGTATTGATAGTATTTCCAAGGTTTACCGGGGTACCGAAACTACCATCCTCATTGATCGCTACCTTAAAAATATCCGATTCCCCTAGGGTTCCCTTCATGTCGGAAGCAAAATACAGGGTTTTTTCATCCGGACTCAAGGCGGGATGGGCAACTGAATGGTCATTGCTATTAAAAGGCAATTCTTGGACATCACCCCAATCCCCATCGACCAGTTTGGCCCTGAATATTTTCAAGCGGATGACCCCTTGATCATCTTTGATATATTTTCCCTCGATGAAATTGTTCCTTGTAAAATATAGGGTATTCCCGTCTTTGGTGACCGCCGATGTAGATTCATGAAGTCTTGTATTCACCTCCTCAGCGATTTTGACCACTGCGTTTTCAGAAATACTATCGGCATTGACCTTATAAAGATCTAGGAAGTCCTTTGAATTCCAAGTATGACGATAGCGCGCCAAATTGCCCGTATCCCGATCGGAAGAAAAAATCAATCCTTGCTTATAAAAGGAGGGTGCAAAATCGGAATAAGGAGAGTTATATTCGAAGGGGCCTATATCGTAACGTCCGGAATTCTTCTTGATATCCTCCATAAAATCGGACTCACTTTTATAAATAGCGGCCCTGTTGTCGTCGGAAGTCATTTCGACGAATTTTGACATCGCCGTTTTGGCGGCGTCGTAATCGCCCAAAGACCTTAAGGTTTGGGCATACCTGAAATAATATTCGGGACCGGAATCACTGGCAAAGCCATCGACAAGTTTTTTGTAGGTTTCAGAAGCCTCCTTGTATTCTGCATTGAAATAATACGAATTCCCAAGTTTTTTTAGCAGATCCGCTGAAACATAACCTTTTTCCAACACTTTCTTATAGATATCGATTGCTGGACTGAAGGAGTATTCTGCATATTTTTCATTGCCTTTCACTACCAAACGCCCCTCTTTCTGAGGATTATCCTGGGCCATAAGTTTTCCTACCAGAGTGCAGCACAAAACCAATATCAGAAGCTGTACTTTTTTTGTCATTTTTGCCTTCATTTAAAAGAAACGTGGTGAAACCAACCTTTGAAAGGATTTGACCAACTCATATCTCAAGAATACCTCGAAAGAACCGTCATTGAATTGAGTGCCCCCTAGGGCGGTGGTCTCCCTGTCATAGGCCAGCCCCAACATCAACTGCTCCGAAATTTGAAACCCGACCAACCCGCTCACTGCCGCATCCAGTCTGTAAGCAGCCCCGAATGAGAATTTATCATTGAACAGGAAGCTCGCGGAAAGATCTACCTGTAGTGGCGCTCCCCCGACCATTTTGGTCAAAACGGCTGGTTTAAACTTCAGGTTGCCATTCAAATCGAGTACCACCCCTGTGATCAAATAGAAATTGATGCGTTCCTTCGACAGGAATTGAACGGAATTTGCGTCTTGCTGCCCATTGTCAAAATACTCGGTCTGCAACAGATTGGGCGCCGAAAGCCCAGCGTAAAAGGTATTGGTATGATAATAAATGCCCAGACCGAAATTCGGGGAGAACCTGTTTTCGATGTTATCGGTACTTACCGGTTCCGCATCAAAATTACGAAGTTTGTTGAAGTCCAGATTCAGGAGATGGCCGCCGGCTTTTAGTCCAAACGAAAGTTTTCCTTCCAAGGAAACATCGATGGTATATGAGAGTACGGCCTCAATATTGGTTTCCGATACGGTACCGTCGCCGATATTATCATTGACCACGGATACCCCGTAACCCAAGTTGCTATCCCTGATGGGGGAATGTAAATTCAGGGTAAACGTTTCCGGAGCCCCGTTGAGACCCACCCATTGTGATCGGTAGAGGGCGGCCGCGCTAAATTGGCCCCGAGATCCGGCATAGCCTGGATTCACGCTCATGGTATTGTACATATACTGGGTGTATTGCGCATCTTGCTGCCCCTGTAAGGTCGCCATTGTGAACAAACATACCAGCACAAGCTGGATCACTGGGTTCTTCTTATATACCATAAGCCAAACTTGCTGTTATTTACTTAAATAAAGATAACCACTGTCTGTAATATTATCCTGATTTTTCTGATATTCAAAGATATAAAAATAAACTCCTGCAGGCAGGTAATCATCAACACTTAGCGTAGAACGCCCTTTCGACCTGCCATCGAAAATATTGTTTTGGTTGTTGTACCCGGAACCTTCATAAACCGCGACCCCCCAGCGATTAAATATCTTTAAGGAATTGGTCGGAACGGTGAGCACGCCTTTGATGAACAGAAAATCATTTTTGCCATCTCCGTTCGGTGTCACCAATTGGTTCACCAAAATGATGCCACTGATGACTTCGACCGTTACCGTGGCTGTATCACAGTTGCCGGGGTTTAGGTTTTCGCATATCGTATAATCGATGGTATAGGTACCTTCAGCCGTATTGGAGGCTACCGTAACGGTACCATCGGAATTGATCGTTAACGGACCTGTGGGCTCGGAAGTAAGTGTAATGTCTTCCGGATTCAAGGGTACCCCGTTCAAGGTATCGTTGTCAAAAACATTTGAATCGGCTACGGTTCCACCGAAATCACCGTCAACGGTATTGTCGCTGAAATCATCATCCACCGCATCGATTACCGCCGCTTCCACCACCACCGTTACGGTTGCGGTATCACAATAGGTAGTGACTTTTGTGGGGATTTCAATTTCCTCATAGCAAATGGTATACTCTATTGTATAGGTTCCTGCCGGCGTGTTTGGCGCGACGGTAACCGTACCATCCGGGTTGATGGTCAAAGGCCCGGTAGGGGTTGAAGTAAGAATGATATCGGCAGGGTCTACGGGGAGATCGAACAAAGTATCATTGTCAAGGACATTGCTTCCCACTATATCTCCACCGCTAAGGCCATTTACCGGATTGGTGCTGAAGTCGTCATCTACCGCATCGATGACGAGCTGCATGGTCCCTACTGTAATCGTTACCGTGGCTGTGTCACAGTTGTCCGTGCCGTCGCAAATGGTGTATTCGAAACTGTCCTCACCGTTGAAGCTGGTGCCAGGTGTATAGGTCACCGTGTCGTCGCTGGGATCGTCGGGCGTGCCGCCGTCGTTGATCGTTACCGCGCCGTTGGCAGGTCCGGTCACCGTGAGCGTGCCGTCGGTGGGCACTCCGCTGTCGTTGGCCAGAATGTCGATCTCCACCGCTGTATCCTCGGGGGTCGAGGCCACATCGTCGACCGCATCGAGATCATCGGGCATTCCCACTTCCACCGTTACCGTGGCCGTGTCGCAGTTCCCTGCGCCGTCGCAAATGGTGTATTCGAAACTGTCCTCACCGATAATGGAAGGATCGGGCGTATAGGTCACCGTGTCGTCGCTGGGATTGTCGGGCGTGCCGCCGTCATTGATCGTTACCGTGCCGTTGGCAGGGTCGGTCACCGTGAGCGTGCCGTCGGTGGGCACTCCGCTGTCGTTGGCCAGAATGTCGATTTCCACCGCTGTATCCTCGGGGGTCGAGGCCACATCGTCGACCGCATCGAGATCATCGGGCATGCCCACTTCCACCGTTACCGTGGCCGTGTCGCAGTTCCCTGCGCCGTCGCAAATGGTGTATTCGAAACTGTCCTCACCGTTGAAGCTGGTGCCAGGTGTATAGGTCACCGTGTCGTCGCTGGGATCGCCGGGGGTGCCGCCGTCGTTGATCGTTACCGCGCCGTTGGCAGGTCCGGTCACCGTGAGCGTGCCGTCGGTGGGCACTCCGCTGTCGTTGGCCAGAATGTCGATCTCCACCGCTGTATCCTCGGGGGTCGAGGCCACATCGTCGACCGCATCGAGGTCATCGGGCGTGCCCACTTCCACCGTTACCGTGGCCGTGTCGCAGTTCCCTGCGCCGTCGCAAATGGTGTATTCGAAACTGTCCTCACCGATAATGGAAGGATCGGGCGTATAGGTCACCGTGTCGTCGCTGGGATCGTCGGGGGTGCCGCCGTCATTGATCGTTACCGTGCCGTTGGCAGGGTCGGTCACCGTGAGCGTGCCGTCGGTGGGCACTCCGCTGTCGTTGGCCAGAATGTCGATCTCCACCGCTGTATTCTCGGGGGTCGAGGTCACATCGTCGACTGCATCGAGGTCATTGTCTTGACAGGCCTGTGACTGAATATTGGCATCGGTAGCACTAACATTATTTTGGCCCCCTGTAGCAATATTCGGAATTCCTTTGGAATCCACGGTACCCAGCAAGGCACCGTCCGCATCGATTTGATCATAATCAAACAAGGCACTGCCTTCCATGGCATCCGGACAACCATCATCGTCAGAATCAAGGTCTCTGTAGTCGGGATCGGTATCTCCATCGGTATCAATGGGGATCAACCCGGCGCTTTCATAGGCATTATCCAAACCGTCCCTGTTGGAATCAAGACCGGATGGCGCTATATAACCAGCAATGGTCTGGCCTTCACGGTTATCCAGCAATCCGTCATTATCCGCATCGGAATCCCTATAATCGGGAATCATATCGCCATCGGTGTCGATGGGGCTTAGGCCGTTTTCATATGAATCGTCGATGTCGTTTCCATTACTGTCGCCCGAAGGCCCAATATAGCCCGTGGAGGTCTGTGCCTCCCTTTTATCTTTAATGCCATCCCCATCGGAATCAAAATCGCGCCAGTCGGGAAAGGCATCATTGTCAGAGCTAATGGGATTGATCCCAAAACCATACGATCCTTCATAGGCATCATCGAGGCCGTTGCCGTTGGCATCTATTCCCGAAGGCGCCACATAGCTATCGAAAGCCTGGGCCTCAATATTATCCCTGATCCCATCGATATCCGAATCGATATCCAGATAATCGGGAATAAGGCCGCGATCCGAATTTACGGGAACGATACCGAAACCGTATGTGCCTTCATAGGCATCATCGAGGCCATTTCCGTTGGCATCTACCCCCGAAGGCGGTACATAGGCAGCCGAAGTTTGTCCTTCCACATTGTCCAAAATACCATCGTTATCTGAATCCAGGTCCAAATAGTTGGCTACCCCGTCGCCGTCACTGTCGGTAGGATTGGTAGTATGGTCGTTATCGCCGTCGGTATTGGCATCCTCTACGGTATCCAAGATCCCGTCATCATCATCATCGAGGTCGTCATTGTCATTGAAAACCAGCTCCTTCACATTGGAGGCACTTAACATGGCCGGGTCTGAGTTCGACCAGCCGCCGGAAAAACAAAGAATTGCGAACAAGGGCAGTAATCGGGCCAATTTAATTTTAGTCCAATGCCCATTAAAGATAGGTATATTCAATTCCATAAGTGTTAGCAATTTAAAGTTTACCAAACACCATGGCCAGTAGGGATTTCCGATAAAACTAGAAGTTGGGGCTTCTTTAATATACCGCAAGATATATCTAATATTTTGAACCTCAAATTGTTTTAAAAATGGATATTTTCAAAACCCCTTTAAACGTCGGTTTATTCGTTCAAATGTTGAAATCGTCAGATTTTGGAGACATCACCAATGCGTTTTTTGGCAGAGGACCATAGGGGCAAAATGCATTTTATCGATCTTTCTTTCCGTTGGTCGATAATTGTCTTTTTTGAACTTAGTGTTTGGGAAGACCGCGCGCTAGCGGCCAAGGTAATAACCACATGCTGGTCTATAGGATAGATTAAATTAGTTTATTTTTGCACAAATTTTTTAAATGACTTTTAAGGAACATATCCAAAGAAGAAGGACATTTGGCATTATTTCCCATCCCGATGCCGGTAAAACCACCCTCACCGAGAAACTTTTGCTATTTGGGGGCGCCATTCAGGAGGCAGGTGCGGTAAAGAGCAATAAGATCAAAAAAAGTGCCACGAGCGACTTTATGGAAATCGAACGCCAACGGGGAATTTCCGTTTCAACCTCGGTACTTGCTTTTTTGTACAAGGACAAAAAAATAAATATCCTAGATACGCCGGGACACAAGGATTTTGCTGAGGATACCTTCAGGACCTTGACCGCGGTTGATAGCGTGATCGTGGTCGTCGATGTGGCCAAAGGGGTTGAGGAACAAACCGAAAAATTGGTGGAAGTTTGCCGCATGCGCAGCATCCCGATCATTGTATTCATCAATAAAATGGACCGGGAAGGGAAGGATGCCTTCGACTTGCTGGACGAACTGGAACAAAAATTGGGTTTTAGTGTCACCCCATTGAGTTTCCCGATCGGCATGGGTTACGATTTTAAGGGCATTTACAACATCTTTGAAAAGAACATCAACCTGTTCAGCGGTGACAATAAGAAAAATATTGAGGACACCATAGCCTTCAACGATATCAACAGCCCCGAACTGGAGCGCATCATAGGGAACAAAGCGGCACAAACCTTAAGGGAAAACTTGGAATTGGTCAATGGCGTATATCCTAAATTTGACCGTGAACGCTATCTGAAAGGACAGCAGCAACCCGTTTTTTTCGGGTCGGCCTTGAATAATTTCGGGGTCAGGGAATTGTTGGATTGTTTCATTGAAATTGCCCCGCCGCCCAGGTCTAAAATGGCAGAGGAACGATTGGTGGCTGCCGATGAAAAAGAGCTCACCGGTTTTGTGTTCAAAATTCACGCGAACATGGACCCCAAACATCGCGACCGCTTGGCGTTCATAAAAATCGTATCGGGCACTTTCGAGCGCAACAAACCCTATTTACATGTACGCCAAGACAAGAAATTGAAGTTTTCGAGTCCGAACGCTTTCTTTGCCGAAAAAAAAGAAATTGTGGATATCTCCTACCCCGGTGATATCGTGGGACTACACGATACCGGCAATTTTAAGATCGGTGACACCCTAACGGAGGGTGAACAGCTACATTATAAAGGAATTCCCAGTTTTTCCCCTGAACACTTCCGGTATATCAATAATGCAGATCCCATGAAGTCGAAACAGCTGTACAAAGGCATCGATCAATTGATGGATGAAGGGGTGGCCCAATTGTTCACCCTGGAACTCAATGGACGAAAGGTCATCGGTACGGTCGGGGCCCTGCAATTTGAAGTGATCCAGTATCGTCTGGAACATGAATACGGCGCCAAGTGTTCCTATGAAAACTTTCCGGTATACAAGGCCTGTTGGGTATCTACCAAAGACAAAAAGAGCAAGGAATTCGAAGAATTCAAAAGGGTGAAACAAAAATTTCTGGCCAAGGACAAAAGGGGTCAATTGGTCTTTCTGGCAGATTCCCAGTTTTCGTTGCAAATGACCCAACAAAAATATCCGAACGTAAAACTGCATTTTACCTCAGAGTTCGACTAAGCCTCGATCTTGGGCGGTTGCAGATCGAACCCACTTGCGGGGAAAGGCAACATGCGTATGGCGTTCAGGGAAATCTTTACCTGGTACAAAGAAAAAGGGCCACATTTAAAATGTGGCCCTTTTTTTTATGCTTCCCCTGTAGGCCCAAAATTGAGCGGTATGGTAGGTTGATCATAATCCTTGATGCTGCCGTGAGCCTTTTCGAAACGGTTCACGTTGTCGTTCAAGGCCTTAAGAAATTTTTTGGCATGCTGGGGAGTGAGCACGATACGGCTCTTAACTTTGGCCTTGGGCGCCCCGGGCATCAAACTGATGAAATCGATCACAAATTCGGAAACCGAGTGGTTGATGATCGCAAGGTTTGAATAAACGCCCTCCGCGGTCTTTTCATCTAATTCAATATTGATTTGCTTTTGTTCTTTCTTTTCCATTGTTAGGATTGCTTTACATTAAGCAGTGCCACCACCATATTCCGATGATCGCCTGGTAAAAAAAGAAAACCCCCGATCTTTTTATGATCGAGGGTTCCTTATTTAGAATTTCATGGCTTCCTTGCGTGCCATAATTTCATCGTATTCCTCTTTGGAACCGACAATGATGCTCTCATAATCACGCATTCCGGTACCAGCCGGTATCCTATGTCCCACGATTACGTTTTCCTTCAGTCCTTCCAAGGTATCAACCTTGCCGCTCACTGCGGCTTCGTTCAATACTTTGGTGGTTTCCTGGAATGACGCTGCGGAAATAAATGACTTCGTCTGTAACGAGGCCCTTGTAATTCCTTGCAGAATCGGTGTGGCAGTGGCCGAAACGGCATCCCTGGCAGTGGCCAAAGCCTTATCTGCCCTTTTTAGGATGGAGTTTTCGTCTCTAAGCTCCCTAGCCGTAATGATCATTCCCGCCTTCAGGTTTTCTGATTCTCCAGCATCGAGCACTACTTTCTTGCCAAATATTTCATCGTTTTCTTCGATAAAATCATCTTTGTGAACCAACTGGTTCTCCAAGAAAATGGTATCTCCCGGATCTTCTATCCGTACTTTTCTCATCATTTGGCGTACCACGACTTCGAAATGCTTGTCGTTGATCTTCACCCCTTGCAAGCGGTATACTTCCTGTACCTCGTTCACCAAATATTGCTGCACCGCGGAAGGGCCTTTGATCGCCAAGATATCCTCCGGCGTAACCGAACCATCCGATAGGGGCATTCCGGCACGTACATAGTCATTCTCCTGGACCAAAATCTGGTTCGAAAGTTTGACCAGATATTTCTTGATTTCCCCGAGTTTTGATTCGATGATGATCTCGCGGTTACCTCTTTTGATCTTGCCAAAGGAAACAACGCCATCAATTTCGGATACTACTGCAGGATTGGAAGGATTACGCGCTTCGAACAACTCGGTTACCCTTGGCAGACCACCGGTGATATCTCCGGTTTTTGCCGACTTTCTGGGTATTTTCACCAAAATCTTGCCCTCTTTGATCTTGTCCCCATCATCTACCATAAGGTGGGAGCCCACCGGAAGGTTGTAGGAACGGAGCACTTCATCCTTATTGTTCTTGATCAACAGCGTAGGAATCAATTTTTTGTTTCGCGATTCTGAAATCACTTTTTCCTGGAATCCGGTCTGTTCATCTATTTCCACTTGATAGGTAATCCCCTGCTCTATATTTTCGTAAGCGATTTTCCCTGGGAATTCGGAAACGATGACACCGTTATAAGGATCCCATTGGCAGATGACTTCCGAAGCGGCCACCTTGGCCCCATTTTTCACGTACAGTTGTGAACCATAAGGGATGTTGTTGGTGCTCAGGGTAATTCCCGTCTTGGCGTCCATGATCTTGATTTCCGACGTTCTTGAAATAACGATTTCAGAGGTTTTTCCATCTGCATCTTCTCCCTTCACCGTGCGCAAATCTTCGATTTCCGCAATTCCACCGAACTTGGCCAACAATTTGCTGTCCTCGGAAATGTTGCCCGCGATACCTCCTACGTGGAAAGTTCTCAGGGTCAACTGTGTACCCGGTTCTCCGATCGATTGTGCTGCCACGACCCCAACGGCTTCGCCGCGTTGGACCATTTTGTTGGTCGATAGGTTTCTTCCGTAACATTTCGCACAGATTCCTTTCGGTGCTTCACAGGTAAGCGCTGAGCGTACCTCAACCTTTTCGATGGGAGAAGCCTCTATTTTCTTGACATCGGCCTCCATGATTTCCTGACCTGCCTGTAAAAGCAGTTCTTCGGTAAGCGGATTATATACATCGTGCAATGAAACCCTTCCGAGGATACGTTCTCCCAAGGATTCCACGATTTCTTCGTTCTTTTTCAAAGCTTCCACCAAAACGCCCCTCAATGTTTCACAATCCTCTATGTTGATGATCACATCCTGGGATACGTCTACCAATCGTCTGGTAAGATATCCGGCATCGGCAGTTTTCAAAGCGGTATCGGCCAATCCCTTACGGGCGCCGTGGGTCGAGATAAAGTATTCCAAGATCGATAGCCCTTCCTTAAAGTTGGAAAGGATGGGGTTTTCGATGATTTCTCCCCCTCCAGCGGTCGATTTTTTAGGCTTAGCCATCAATCCTCGCATCCCGGTCAACTGACGGATCTGCTCCTTCGAACCCCTAGCGCCGGAATCCAACATCATGTATACCGAGTTGAATCCTTGCTGGTCTTCGCGAATGCGTTTCATCGCCAATTCGGTGAGCAACGCATTGGTACTCGTCCAAACGTCGATGACCTGGTTATAGCGTTCGTTGTTGGTAATCAGACCCATGTTATAGTTGGCCATAATTCCATCGACCTGCTCATTGGCTTCCGCAATCATTTCGTGTTTTTCCTTGGGGATGATGATATCTCCCAAGCTGAACGACAATCCACCTTTGAATGCGAATTCATAGCCCATGGTCTTGATCTTGTCCAAGAAATCGGCAGTGGTAGGAACGTCTGTCAACGCCAAAATATTACCAATGATATCGCGTAACGATTTTTTGTTCAGTACATCGTTCACATACCCCGCTTTTTCCGGTACTACTTTGTTGAAGAGCACACGGCCCACGGTGGTGGTAATGATCTGGTTCACCAATTTACCTTCCTCGTTAAAATCCTTCGCCCTTACCTTGATACCGGCATTCAGGTCCAATCTGCCCTCATTGAAGGCAATGACCACTTCTTCTGCCGAATAAAAGGTCAATCCTTCGCCTTTCACCTTCACCTCATCGGTTGATTTGCGTTCCTTGGTCATATAATATAACCCCAAGACCATATCCTGGGATGGAACGGTAATCGGGGAACCATTGGCGGGGTTCAAGATATTATGTGAAGCCAACATCAGCAATTGTGCCTCAAGTATGGCTTCCGGACCCAATGGCAAGTGAACGGCCATCTGGTCACCATCAAAATCTGCGTTGAAGGCGGTACAAACCAATGGATGCAGCCTAATGGCCTTACCTTCGATCAGTTTTGGCTGGAATGCCTGGATCCCCAAACGGTGTAAGGTCGGGGCCCTGTTGAGTAATACGGGGTGTCCTTTCAATACATTTTCAAGGATATCCCACACCACAGGCTCTTTCTTATCGATGATCTTCTTGGCCGATTTCACGGTTTTTACAATACCGCGCTCGATCAACTTTCGGATGATAAAGGGTTTGTAAAGTTCAGAAGCCATATCTTTTGGTAGACCGCATTCGTACAAGCTCATTTCCGGACCAACCACAATGACTGAACGTGCAGAGTAATCTACCCGTTTACCCAAGAGGTTCTGGCGGAAACGACCTTGTTTTCCCTTTAAGGAATCGGAAAGCGATTTCAAAGGCCTATTCGATTCGGTTTTAACCGCCGATGCCTTTCTTGTATTGTCGAATAAAGAATCGACTGCTTCTTGCAGCATGCGCTTCTCATTTCTAAGGATCACTTCAGGGGCCTTGATCTCTACCAATCTTTTAAGACGGTTGTTTCTGATGATGACCCTTCGGTATAGGTCATTGAGGTCGGAGGTCGCAAAACGGCCACCGTCCAAAGGCACCAAGGGTCGTAACTCGGGTGGAATTACGGGAATCACCTTCATGATCATCCATTCGGGCCTATTGTCCCTATTGTCTTGCGATTCGCGCAATGCTTCCACAACCTGTAGGCGTTTTAAGGCCTCCGTTTTACGTTGTTTTGAAGTTTCGGTATTCGCCTTGTGCCTCAAATCATAGGAGAGCTCCTTCAAGTCGATGCGCCCCAATAGATCGATCAAACATTCAGCGCCCATTTTGGCGATGAACTTATTGGGATCTGAATCTTCAAGGTATTGGTTTTCAGGCGGAATCGACTCAATGATATTCAAGTATTCCTCTTCCGTCAAGAAATCCATCTGCTGTATTTCCTCACCTTCAAGACCTTTGGCGATACCCGGTTGGATAACCACATAACGCTCATAATAAATGATCATGTCCAATTTCTTGGAGGGCAATCCAAGGAGGTATCCTATTTTATTGGGTAGAGAACGGAAGTACCAAATATGGGCCACAGGGACTACCAAATTGATATGACCGACCCTATCTCTCCGCACTTTTTTCTCAGTAACCTCAACGCCGCAACGATCACAAACAATACCGCGATAGCGAATACGTTTGTATTTACCACAAGCACATTCATAATCTTTTACAGGCCCAAAGATCCGTTCGCAAAACAGACCGTCCCGTTCCGGTTTATGGGTTCTATAATTGATGGTTTCAGGTTTTAAGACTTCTCCTCTCGACTCCGCCAAAATTGATTCTGGTGATGCCAAACCGATCGAAATCTTATCAAACCTCTTTACTGGTGCATTATCGTTAATTCTTGCCATGATATAATGGTGATACTAAATTAATTGTGTGTTCTAAAGCCGATTTTTGAATCGACTGGCTTATTCTTCCAACCTGATGTCCAATCCCAATCCCTTGAGTTCGTGCATCAATACGTTGAATGATTCTGGTAATCCAGGCTCCGGCATGGTCTCGCCCTTGACGATCGCTTCATAGGTTTTTGCCCTGCCGACCACGTCGTCGGACTTCACCGTTAGAATTTCCCGCAAGGTGGCCGAGGCACCGTATGCTTCCAAAGCCCATACCTCCATCTCTCCGAAACGCTGGCCTCCAAACTGTGCCTTACCGCCCAAGGGCTGTTGCGTGATCAAAGAGTAAGGTCCTATTGATCTGGCATGCATCTTATCGTCGACCATATGGCCCAACTTCAACATATAGATCACGCCCACGGTAGCAGGTTGGTCGAAACGCTCCCCTGTACCCCCGTCAAAGAGATAGGTATGCCCGAATCTTGGGATACCGGCTTCGTCGGTATAGGCATTGATCTGATCTAAAGTGGCTCCGTCGAAAATAGGTGTCGCATACTTTTTGCCCAATTTGAGCCCGGCCCAGCCGAGTACGGTTTCATAGATCTGCCCGATGTTCATACGGGAAGGAACCCCCAATGGGTTCAACACGATATCAACCGGGGTACCATCTTCTAGGAAAGGCATATCTTCCTGACGCACGATTCGCGACACTATACCTTTGTTCCCGTGACGGCCCGCCATTTTATCGCCAACCTTCAACTTCCGTTTTTTGGCGATGTACACTTTGGCCAGTTTCATGATGCCCGCTGGCAGTTCGTCGCCCACCGAAATCGTAAACTTGTCCCTTCTCAGGTTTCCTTGAAGGTCGTTCAACTTGATCTTGTAATTATGCAGCAAATCGGCCACATGGGTATTCGATTCCTTGTCCGTCGTCCAGCTTCCGCCTACCAAGTGGGCAAAATCGTCGACAGCGTTCAGCATCTTCATCGTATACTTCTTTCCTTTCGGCAAAACCTCTTCGCCCAAATCGTTCAAGACCCCTTGGGAAGTCTTCCCATTGATCAAATTGAACAATTTCTCGATCAGTACATCCTTGAGCTCTTGGAACTTCACTTCATATTCCAATTCGAGCTTGGAGATGGCTTCCTTGTCTTCCGACCGCTTGCGTTTGTCCTTGATCGAACGTGAAAACAATTTTTTGTCGATCACGACCCCGTTCAATGATGGGGGCGCCTTCAATGAGGCATCCTTCACATCACCTGCCTTGTCCCCAAAAATGGCACGAAGCAGTTTTTCTTCGGGAGTAGGATCTGATTCCCCTTTCGGGGTAATCTTACCGATCAAGATATCGCCGGGCTTTACTTCTGCCCCGATACGGATCATTCCGTTTTCATCAAGATCTTTGGTCGCTTCTTCCGATACATTGGGGATGTCGTGGGTCAATTCTTCAGCACCCAATTTGGTATCCCTTACTTCCAAAGCATATTCATCGACATGGATAGAGGTAAAGATATCTTCGCGCACCACTTTTTCGGAAATCACGATGGCATCCTCAAAATTGTAGCCCTTCCATGGCATGAATGCCACGGTGAGGTTTCTTCCCAGCGCCAGTTCACCGCTTTCGGTGGCATATCCTTCACAGAGTACCTGGCCTTTTTTCACCTTATCGCCTTTTTTGACGATGGGTTTCAGGTTGATGCTGGTACCTTGGTTCGTTTTTCTGAACTTAACCAGTTCATAGGTTTTGGAATCATCCTCAAAACTGATCATTCGCTCTTCCTCTGATCGATCATATTTAATCGTAATCTTCTGTGCGTCAACATATTCGATGACACCATCACCTTCAGCATTGATCAATACCCTTGAATCGGAAGCCACTTGGCGTTCCAAACCGGTTCCCACGATCGGGGATTGCGGTTTAAGCAAGGGTACCGCCTGGCGCATCATGTTGGAGCCCATCAAGGCCCTGTTGGCATCATCATGCTCCAGGAACGGAATCAAGGATGCCGAAATGGAAGCGATTTGGTTCGGCGCCACGTCGGTATAATTGACTTCCTTGGGATCCACCACTGGAAAATCCCCTTCTTCCCTAACAATGACCTTATCGGTATCGATGGTGCCATTCTCCTTGAGGGGAATGTTGGCCTGGGCAATTTTCATCCCTTCCTCTTCTTCCGCACTCAAATAGGTGAATTCCTTGGTATTTACCTTGCCATCCGTGACATGTCGATATGGCGTTTCAAGGAAGCCCATGGGGTTCACCTTGGCAAAAACCGAGAGGGAGGAAATCAGTCCAATGTTCGGTCCTTCAGGGGTTTCAATGGGACACAACCGTCCGTAATGGGTATAGTGTACGTCACGGACTTCAAATCCGGCGCGCTCTCTTGATAGTCCACCTGGCCCTAGTGCAGACAACCTACGTTTGTGGGTAATCTCCGCCAAGGGGTTGGTTTGGTCCATGAACTGGGACAATTGGTTGGTCCCAAAAAAGGAATTGATCACAGACGAAAGTGTCTTGGCATTGATCAAATCGATGGGGGTAAAAACCTCATTGTCACGAACGTTCATCCGCTCACGGATGGTTCTGGCCATACGCGCCAAACCTACGCCGAACTGTTGCGACAACTGCTCGCCCACGGTTCGTACACGACGGTTTGAAAGGTGGTCGATATCATCGATCTCGGCCTTGGAATTGATCAGTTCGATCAGGTATTTGATAATGGTAATGATATCTTCCTTGGTCAAGACTTGCTTGTCCATTCCAATATCAAGTCCCAATTTTTTGTTCATTCTATAACGTCCTACTTCGCCAAGGTTGTAGCGTTGGTCGGAAAAGAACAATTTGTCGATAATGCCGCGAGCCGTTTCCTCATCGGGCGGTTCGGCATTCCTCAATTGTCTATAGATATGTTCCACCGCCTCTTTTTCAGAGTTGGTTGGATCTTTTTGCAGGGTATTGTGAATAATGGCATAATCGCTCTGCGCATTGTTCTCTTTATGCAATAGGATGGTTTTTACATCAGCTTCGATAATTTGGTTGATGTGGTCCTTATCGAGGATGGTATCACGATCCAGAATGATTTCATTCCGCTCGATGGAAACCACTTCGCCGGTATCCTCATCCACAAAATCCTCGTGCCAAGTGTTCAAAACACGGGCTGCCAATTTGCGGCCCAAAACTTTCTTTAAACCTGCCACGGAAACCTTGATTTCTTCGGAAAGGTCAAATATCTCGAGGATATCCTTATCCCTTTCAAAGCCGATTGCCCTGAATAGGGTAGTAACCGGCAGCTTTTTCTTTCTATCGATATAAGCGTACATGACGCCATTGATATCGGTGGCAAATTCGATCCATGAACCTTTGAAAGGAATAACCCTTGCAGAATACAACTTGGTACCATTGGCATGGAACGATTGTCCGAAGAAAACCCCTGGAGATCGGTGCAGCTGTGATACAACCACCCGTTCTGCCCCATTGATCACAAAGGTGCCGCTGGGGGTCATGTAAGGGATGGTACCCAAGTACACATCCTGGACGATGGTTTCGAAATCTTCATGTTCCACATCGGTGCAATAGAGCTTTAATCTCGCCTTCAACGGTACGCTGTAGGTCAAGCCTCGCTCAATGCATTCCTGGATGGAATATCTCGGTGGATCGATAAAGTAATCAAGAAACTCCAGTACGAACTGATTTCTGGTGTCCGTAATCGGGAAGTTTTCCATGAAGGTGTTGTACAATCCTTCATTGCCCCTTTCGTCAGATTTGGTCTCAAGTTGAAAGAAATCTTGAAACGATTTTATCTGAATGTCCAAGAAATCCGGATATGCCGGAGTGTTCTTAGCGGATGCAAAATTTATTCTTTCAGTCTGTTGTGTGAACATCTATGGACAAAATTTTGATCGTGAATATTATTGGGTGGTATATAACTTTATATACGATGTGTATAAAATGGTTTAGGTCTAGCCACAAATTGCGGAAAGACCTAAACCCTAAGTGCTATGGTTGATGCCTTTATTTAAGCTCAACTTCGGCTCCTGCTTCTTCCAATGATTTTTTGATACCTTCGGCTTCGTCTTTGGAAATACCTTCCTTCACCGCTTTTGGCGCGCTATCGACGATGTCTTTAGCTTCTTTTAATCCAAGTCCGGTCAATTCTTTTACCAATTTAACTACGGCCAATTTGGAAGGACCTGCTGCTTTCAATACTACATCGAATTCAGACTGCTCTTCCACGGCTGCTCCTGCTTCACCACCACCACCACCGGCGGCAACGGCCACTGCGGCTGCAGCAGGCTCGATACCATATTCATTTTTTAGGATATCGGCCAACTCGTTCACCTCTTTTACGGTCAAGTTAACCAACTGTTCTGCGAAATCTTTTAAATCTGCCATTTTTCTATCGTTTAATAAATTTTAAAAATATAATTGTTTTGAGTGCGTACGTAATTATCTTTCGGACAAAGTCTTGAGGATACCGGCCAATTTGCCACCACCGGATTTAAGTCCGGAAATCACATTTTTGGCTGGGGATTGCAACAATCCAATGATCTCCCCGATCATTTCGTCCCTTGATTTGATGTTTACCAGAGCATCTAAGTATTCGTCTCCGATATAAATTGCCTCTTCCACGAAAGCACCTTTGAGCAAAGGCCTGTCGGACTTTTTTCTAAAGGTTTTGATCAACTTCGCGGGTCCGTTCCCCACTTCGGAGAACATGAGCGAAGTATTTCCTTTGAGTACTTGGGGAAGTTCCCCAAATTCTTTGTCAGAGGCTTCCATGGCCTTGGCGAGCAAGGTATTCTTTACCACTGCAAGTTTAATGTTCGCTTTGAAGCACGCCCTCCTTAGGTCGGATGTGGTCACCGCGTCCAATCCCGAAATATCTGCCAAATAAATGGTAGCATTATCGGCCAACTGAGCAGTTAAATCTTCTATAACGTTTGCTTTTTCTTCTCTTGTCATGATCTAAGTTTTAAACTACCCGGTGGTTAAACTGATTTGGGATCCAATTGAAGGCTTGGACTCATGGTGCTCGATAAAAAGATACTTTTCATGTAAACCCCTTTAGCGGCTGCCGGTTTCAATTTTACCAAGGTATCCAAGAGTTCTTTGGCATTGCTGGCAATCTTGTCTTCCGAAAAGGAAACCTTTCCGATGGCCGCATGCACGATGCCCGTTTTATCTACCTTAAAATCGATTTTACCTGCCTTCACTTCCGATACCGCTTTTCCGATATCCATGGTGACCGTTCCCGTTTTTGGATTGGGCATCAGGCCCCTTGGCCCCAAAACCCGGCCTAACGGCCCCAATTTACCCATGACGCTGGGCATGGTAATGATCACATCAACATCGGTCCAGCCGTTCTTGATTTTTTCCAAATATTCATCCAGCCCTACAAAATCGGCCCCGGCCTCTTTGGCCTCTGCTTCCTTATCGGGGGTTACCAAAGCCAAAACCTTGACATCCTTACCGGTACCATGTGGAAGTGTCACCACCCCACGTACCATTTGGTTCGCTTTCCTTGGGTCTACGCCCAATCGAACCGCGATATCCACGGAAGCGTCAAATTTTGTATTGGTTATCTTCTTTACCAAAGCGGAAGCTTCGTCCAAAGAATAGAGTTTATCTTTCTCTATTTGGGCGCGTGCCTCTTTTTGCTTTTTTGTTAATTTTGCCATTTAAATTGCGTTTAAGATTTTAAAAAGGTCTTTTTCCAGCTACTTTAAGTCCCATAGACCTTGCTGTTCCGGCAACCATGCTCATTGCGGATTCTACCGTAAAAGCATTGAGGTCTACCATCTTGTCTTCGGCAATCGACTTGATTTGATCCCAAGTGACATTGCCTAATTTAACCCGGTTTGGTTCGCCAGATCCCTTTTTAATCTTAGCTGCTTCCAAAAGCTGAACTGCCGCTGGTGGTGTTTTAACGACGAAGTCGAAAGACTTGTCTTTGTACACGGTGATAACAACGGGCAATACCTTGCCTGGTTTATCCTGCGTTCTAGCATTGAACTGCTTACAGAATTCCATGATGTTAACGCCGGCAGCACCTAAGGCGGGTCCAACCGGTGGCGACGGATTCGCTGCACCTCCCCTTACTTGTAGTTTAACTACTTTACCTATTTCTTTTGCCATTGTTTTAATTTAAATTCAAATTGTGTTTGAATTGGAAGCAACACAATCCTTTTATAGTTGTAACATTTGTTTTATACCTTTTCCACTTGCATATAGCTCAATTCCAATGGGGTCTTTCTACCAAAAATTTTGACCATCACCTCAAGCTTGCGTTTTTCTTCATTGATTTTTTCAACGGTGCCGTTAAAGCCATTGAACGGGCCATCGATCACTTTTACGGTTTCACCAAATACGAATGGGATGGCCACGCTATCGGTATTTACCGCGAGCTCATCGACCTTGCCCAGCATTCTGTTCACTTCCGTTTTTCTCAAGGGTACGGGATCGCCTCCTTTGGTCTCTCCCAAGAACCCGATCACATTGGTGATCGAACGGATAATGTGGACCATTTCGCCCACCAAGTTGGCCTTGACCATGATATAACCTGGGAAATAAACCCGTTCCTTGTTGATTTTCTTTCCGTTGCGTATCTGAACCACTTTTTCCGTTGGAACCAACACTTCTTCAAGATATTCCCCAAAACCATGACGTTCCACTTCACTCTCGATGTAGCCTTTGATCTTGTTCTCCTGGCCACTCACCGCACGCACCACGTACCATTTTTTATCCAATACTTCTGACATAGCGTTCGGCTTAATTTAATAGGTTGTTGAAATAGAGGCGAATCAATTTGCTCAAGACCGTATCGACACCCCAGGTGGCCAAAGCGAACAGAATCGAAAAGACGGCAACGATCACCATTAAATTGGAGGATTCGGCCCTTGAAGGGAGCGAAACATTGTGCTTTAATTCTTCGAAAGATTCCTTTATATAAGTCAACATCGCTATAGCTATTATAAATTCTTAAACCGCATTCTCGTTGGTTTTCCTGTTCCGCTTCACTTTATAATCTAAAGCCCACTTTCCTGGAAATGGCACGGGAGGAGAGACTCGAACTCCCGACACCTGGTTTTGGAGACCAGTGCTCTACCAACTGAGCTACACCCGTTCATCGGTGCGCTACCTCCCGGAACAAACCGGATCGGGCGACACCTATTTATATTTACGTCGAAAGGTATCCCGCCTGATCGGCGGGACACCCTTATCGATGTAAGAATAATTATTCTGGAATTAATCCAATATTTTGGTCACCTGCCCGGCCCCTACGGTCCTACCACCTTCACGGATGGCAAAACGAAGACCTACGCTCAACGCGATCGGCGACAAAAGGTCAACGGTAATGGTTAGGTTATCTCCTGGCATTACCATTTCAACACCGCTTGGCAAGATGATGGTTCCAGTTACGTCGGTGGTTCTTACATAGAACTGTGGACGATAGTTGTTATGGAATGGGGTGTGACGACCACCTTCCTCTTTTTTAAGGATATACACCTCAGCCTCGAATTTGGCATGTGGTTTTACGGAACCTGGCTTGCAGATTACCATTCCTCTTTTGATTTGGGATTTTTCAATACCCCTTAAAAGGATACCTACGTTATCACCGGCTTCTCCACGATCCAAAATCTTACGGAACATTTCAACTCCCGTGATGGTAGAAGTGAGTTTTTCGGCACCCATACCAATGATATCCACTCCGTCACCAGTATTGGCAACGCCTGTTTCGATACGTCCGGTAGCAACTGTTCCACGACCAGTAATGGTGAAAACGTCTTCAACGGGCATCAAGAAAGGTTTATCGATATCCCTGGCAGGCAATTCGATCCAAGTGTCAACGGCCTCCATCAACTGCATTACGGTATCTACCCATTTTTGCTCACCATTGAGTGCGCCCAAGGCAGAACCTGCGATCACCGGTCCGTTGTCACCATCGTACTCATAGAAAGAAAGCAGTTCCCTGATTTCCATTTCCACAAGTTCCAAAAGCTCTTCATCATCGACCATATCCACTTTGTTCATGAAAACGACCATTCTTGGAATACCTACCTGGCGACCCAATAGGATATGCTCCCTTGTTTGTGGCATCGGACCATCAGTGGCAGCAACCACAAGGATGGCGCCGTCCATTTGTGCGGCTCCGGTAACCATGTTCTTCACGTAATCCGCGTGACCTGGACAGTCAACGTGCGCATAGTGACGGTTGGCCGTAGAATATTCAACGTGCGAGGTATTGATTGTAATACCTCTTTCTTTCTCCTCAGGAGCGTTGTCGATTGAATCGAAACTTCTCACTTCAGATAATCCAGCGTTAGCCAAAACTGTCGTAATAGCAGCTGTCAATGTAGTTTTACCGTGATCTACGTGTCCAATGGTACCTATATTTAAGTGCGGTTTGGAACGATCAAAATTTGCCTTTGCCATTTTTAATGAATTTTAATCTTATGTTTATATTAGTATGTACAAATAATTATTTACTAGAGCCAACGATGAGATTTGAACTCATGACCTCTTCCTTACCAAGGAAACGCTCTACCCCTGAGCTACGCCGGCTTATTTAGGTCGAAGGTTCAAAGTTTACGGTTTCGACAACTGCCGTCAAAACCACAAACACCATTTCACTTCAAAGGTTAAAAAGCATCTTACCGCTTTCTTCCCGTTTACTGGAGCGGGAGACCGGGTTCGAACCGGCGACATTCAGCTTGGAAGGCTGACGCTCTACCAACTGAGCTACTCCCGCATATAACATCCAAAACCTTACATTTTAAACGCTATGTTTACCTTTCAATATTTCAATTCGTGTCGTCCCCCGGCCTCGTCGGTCTCAGGTTTTCAGGATTCGATTTCTGCCTTATGCAAAAAACCACATTTCCGGTGCTTTTCTCTCCGCAGTGTTAATGTGGGGAGAGCAGGATTCGAACCTGCGAAGACGTAGTCAGCAGATTTACAGTCTGCCCTCGTTGGCCGCTTGAGTATCTCCCCCTTACTTATTAATGAACAACCTTACTTTTGAGCCGATAGAGGGACTCGAACCCACGACCTGCTGATTACAAATCAGCTGCTCTAGCCAGCTGAGCTACATCGGCCTTTTACCTCTTTTTTGCGCATAAAAAAGTCCGCTATTTCTAACGGACTGCAAATGTAGATAATAATTTGTTTAATCAAAATAATTTTCGGAAAATTTTATTTAGAGCTGTGGCCTTAGTTTTTCTTTCCTTTTTATGAGCTTTCTTTCCAAAGAACTACAGGCCGAATCAATCGCTTCCTCAAAAGATTTACACTGTTTTTTCACGATGAATTTATCCCGGGGAACTTTCACCTGAATCTCCACGATCTTGTTCTCTTTGGCACTGGTGTTCTGAACCTTTAGGTAGACGTCTGAACTGATTACCTTGTCATAGAACAATTCGAGTTTGTTTAATCGGGTTTGGATAAAGTCGATGAGTTTTCCGTCGGCATTGAAATTAACCGATTGTGCGTTTACTTTCATAGAATTTTACGCTGTTTAAGTTAAACTTCCTACTGTTCGCAGTGCTAGCCCTTGCTCCGTGGATGGGCCTTGGCGTGCACCTTTTTGAGCTCGGCGATGCCGTTATGGGTATACACCTGGGTCGAGGCCAGGCTTGAATGGCCCAAAAGTTCCTTCACCGAATTCAAATCTGCGCCTTTGTTGAGCAGATGGGTCGCAAAGGTGTGCCTTAGGATATGTGGACTTTTTTTAACCTTGGAAGACACCTTACTAAAATACCTATTTATTACTCTATAAACAAGGGTTTCGTATAATTTGTTTCCCGATTTGGTCAAAAAAACATGTCGTTCATCGAGGATGACCGACAAGCTGCCTCGTTCCTCAAAATAGGTATGGAAAAGGGCGACCGTTGAAGGCAGCAGGGGCAAGATTCGTTCCTTGTTTCTTTTGCCGAGTACCTTGATATGCCTGGATTGGAGATCAACCGCGCCCATGTGCAGGCCGATCAATTCGGCCCGTCTGATGCCTGTGGTGTAGAGCAGCTCGACCAACAGGGCATCACGTGCCCCTTCAAACCCCGGTTCGATGGCCAGTTCGAACTTCACGTTTTCCATTTCTTGTTCGGAAAAGGGAATCTCGATTTTTTTGGAGGTCTTCAAGGCTTTGTGTTTGGCCAATGGGTTTACCGAAATTTCCCCGATGCGCTGCAAAAACTTATAATAAGCCTTCAAGGAAGCAATTTTTCGGTTGATCGAACGGTTTGTAATTCCGGAATCGACCAGGCCCACGATCCAACTTCGGATCACGGTATACTCGATCGAATCGATTTTTCGGGTCAGGTAATTTTCCTGGCAGTAGTCGAGAAAGGCCTCCAAATCTTTTTGATAGGCACTTACCGTATGCCCCGAATAGTTTTTTTCCAGGGAGAGGTAGTTCAGAAAAGATTCCAATGCCATATCCCAAAGTTAGTAAAGATTGAACGGCAAACCCCCCTTTAAAGAAAAAATCCCATCAGTTGTGATGGGATTATTGATATGATGTACAAGGGCGGGAGAAATTAAATTTCTTCCCTATCTCTCAGGCCTTGGATATACTGTGCCTTTTGAATCTGGGCTCTGCGTAGTACTGAAGGTTTGTTGAACTGCTGCCTTTTACGCAACTGCCTCATCGTACCTGTCTTGTCGAACTTTCGCTTGAAACGCTTTAAAGCTCTGTCTATGTTTTCTCCTTCTTTAATCGGTATAATTAACATGGGCTACAACCTCCTTTCTTTAGTGATTCGGGTGGCAAATATAGATGTATTAAATGAAAATTGCCGAACTTATTTTAAAATATTTTTTGAAATGACCACCTTTTGTATTTCCGTGGTGCCTTCCCCAATGGTACAGAGCTTAGAATCCCGATAAAATTTTTCTACGGGAAAATCCTTGGTATAGCCGTAGCCACCGTGTATCTGCACTGCCTCATTGGCCACCCGGACACAAACCTCGGATGCATACATTTTTCCCATGGCACCGGATTTGGTCATGGGGCGGCCCGCATTTTTTAGGAAGCCTGCCTTATGTACCAACAATTCCGCCGCCTCAATTTCAGTGGCCATATCTGCAAGTTTGAAGGAAATACCCTGAAATTGGCTGATCGGTTTGCCGAATTGTATCCGCTCCTTGGAATATTTCAGCGCCGCTTCATAGGCCCCTTTTGCAATGCCCAAGGAAAGTGCACCTATTGAAATCCGGCCACCATCAAGTATTTTCATCGATTGGATAAAGCCCTCCCCGATATCGCCCAAGCGATTCGCATCTGGAATTTTGCAATTATCGAAGACCAGTTCGGCCGTTTCACTGGCGCGCATGCCCAGTTTATTTTCCTTTTTTCCACTCGTAAACCCTGGGGTACCCCTTTCCACCACAAAGGCGGTCATGCCATGACTATCGCCTTTTTCACCGGTTCTGACTATAACAACGGCGATATCGCCACTTTTTCCATGGGTGATGAAATTCTTTGCCCCGTTGAGGACCCATCCATTCCCCTCCTTTACCGCTGTGGTCGACATCGCTCCGGCGTCTGAACCTGTGTTGTGCTCGGTCAAACCCCAGGCCCCGATATATTCGGCGGTAGCCAACTTGGGAATCCACTTTTGCTTTTGCGAGTCGTTCCCAAATGACAGGATGTGGTTGGTGCATAACGAATTGTGTGCCGCAATGGAAAGACCTATCGATGGGTCGACCTTTGAAATTTCTTCTATGATGGCGATGTATTCATGATAGCCCAGTCCAGATCCTCCGTACTGTTCAGGGACCAAGACGCCCATAAAGCCCAATTCTCCCGCCTTTTTTAGAACGTCGATCGGCAGGTGCTGTTTCTCGTCCCACTCCATCACATGGGGTCGAATGTATTGTTCGGCAAACTCTCGCGCCGACGCAGCGACCATTTGCTGGGTTTCGGAGTAGTCGAAATCCATAGTTGATATTGATTCGGTAACCATTTCTAGCAATTTTTTTATAACGACAA
Source organism: uncultured Flavobacteriaceae bacterium (assembly GCA_963710535.1). GTDB lineage: Bacteria > Bacteroidota > Bacteroidia > Flavobacteriales > Flavobacteriaceae > Pelagihabitans. The sequence goes on along the minus strand of CAVQAW010000007.1, from coordinate 71,860 downwards.
ATATAGTCTAATTCTCTCAATTTTCTCGGCGGGGAAGTCTTCAATCGCAGTTAATTCGTCAAAGGAATCGATACTTCCGTTGCGCTGTCGATAGGCAACAATCTGCCTTGCAAGTTGGGGGGAAATATAAATCAATCGGCTCAATTCTTCGGCGGAGGCCTCATTGATGTTGATTTTATCCACTTCGGGCTTGGTAACGACTTCAAAGCGTTCCAATGCCTTCGCGACCACCCCCGGTTCCAAACCGTACACGTCGTACAACTGGTCAACGACCCAAAAACCGCCCAACCGATCTCGAAACTTAATAATCCTGGCGGAAAGCACCTCTCCTATACCCGAGATTGCCATTAGGTCTTCGCTTGTGGCCAAATTCAAATCAGATTTGGAGGTTGACGGTTTGAAATTATTTTTGACAGGGAGGCCATCACCTTGCCCTGGATTAAGCGCTTTATCCGCTTCCATACCGGTTTTTGTCTTCTTTTTTACCACCCAGTCGGGAAATTTAAAATAAGGAATCAAGGCCGTTAAAAGCGAGTCTGAAATCAAGGTGATCTGCTGGAATTCGACCGCGGAATTGATGAATTTTCCCTCAGCACGATAGGCCGCCAATCGATCCAATTCGGCGACCGTCAACCCAAGGACATAGCCCCTATAATCGGTGATATAATTTGGATTGAAAGGGAATGGCTTAACGGAATCCTGTGCCCGGATACGCGCTTTGAGGGAATCGATCTGGGCCTGGGTATCATTGTCCAGACCGAAGTTTTGTTTTTCACTTGGGGCAGGCAGCCACATGAATAACCAGTAGCCCAATTGAAGCAAAACAACAACAAGGAGCAAGTAGAAGACCCCGCTCCGCTCTTGTTTGGTGAAGGCAAAGAGATTTATTTTCTTTCTACCTTTCAATAAATCAAGTGTTTTGCCTTATCACTTCGTCATCGTTCTCCGAAAAGGAATCGGGTTCCTTTTTGGGAGGGGTGGTCAACACCTTATAGAAAAAATAGATGGCGATTAACGTTACCGTCCCTTGCGCCAATATCATAGTGATCAATGCGATGGTGTTCATATGGTGACCCTCCCTTCTTTTTTACGTTTCCGATAGGCTAAATATACCAATAAACAAATAAACAGGAAGGTGGCACTCAGCAGTATCCTTCCGATGTTCTTATAAAATACCTTGTTGGTGAATTCACCTTCGGCAATGGCATCTCCCGGTTTCAAGACTTCGCCCAATTGTACCGAGGTGTGCTGGTCTCCTTCAAAACGGTATTCTTTGTAATCGGTAAAGACTTCTTGATAAGATTCCCCTTTGTCCTTGTCGTACCGTTTTCTGGTGTTCTCAAAGGACAGTTTCAAATATTGATCCTCTACCACTTCCACGATGCCTACCGTCTTGGGTTCGTCATTGAACTTCTCCAAATAAAAACGCTTGGCGAAAGCTGTATTGTTATAGGTATCCTTGTGCAGAATATTATCTTTCATATTGGGAATACTGGCCACGAAGACCCAACCCAACAACAAAGGGGTCACGTATTTGATGACAAACCTATAGAATCTTGGAATCCTGATATCCGCTCCCCTATTGATTTCAGCCCATCCCTTGTCCATTCCGAAAATCCATGCGAACAGGAATATCTCAAAAAATGCGAAAACCACCAGACTTACCGTCCCGGCCCAGTAATCATAGTCATCGAAGACGCCCTGCTGATAAAAGAAAACCGTTGGCAATCCTATAAGTAAGGCCAATCCACCAAATGACCAAGCGCCTTTATTTTTGTTCCAACCAAACTCATCGGCCATAAAGCCCATCCATGGGGTACCCATGGCCAGAGAACTGGTAATTCCGGCGAAGAACAGCAGCCCGAACCACATCACCCCTGCGACAGCGGCCAAAATAGGGCCCCATTGCTGAAACAGATAGGGCATGGTCTGGAAGGCCATTCCAAAGCCGGCATTGTTCAAGACCCAATCCAGGCCCAAATAGCCGGCCGCTATAGGAATAACGATGGCACTCCCCAATACCACTTCCACAAATTCGTTCATGAATCCGGCAGATACGGCGTTCAAGGCAATATCATCCTTACTTCTTACATACGATGCATAACAATGAATTGTACCCATGCCCACGGAAAGCGTAAAAAAGATCTGCCCGGCTGCTGCCAACCATACTTTAGGGCTCAACAATGAATCGTATTGGGGCGTCCATAAAAAATTGAACCCTTCCCAGGCGTTCGCGTTCGGGAAAAGATCGGATGCGCCGCTAGTTCCTAGGGTATAGGCCCTAATTGCAAGAAAAATGCCGAATAGTATCAGTAGGGGCATCCCGATTTTTGCGACCTTCTCGACCCCTTTTAAGCCTTTGGAAAGAATAAAGGTGTTCAAGGCCAAACAGAGGATATAAAAGATGACAGCTTCATATGGGATACCAGTAGTACTGTGGGCGACATCCACATAGGAATTGAAAAAACCCGCAACTTCGCCCTGGGACATATCACTGAAAGTACCCCTCAACGAATGGTATACATAAGAAATCGTCCAAGATTCGATATAGGCATAATAGGCCACGATGGCCACATTGGTGAATATTCCAAAGACCCCTATATATTTGAGTACCCTCCCTTTCACCATGGAATCGAAAATATAGGGGGTACTATGGTTGCCGAACCTTCCCCCATACCTGCCGGAAGACCATTCGACAAACAGCAAGGGAATGCCCATTAAAAGAAAACAGACCAAATAGGGAATAATAAAGGCGCCTCCACCATTTTGAACTGCTTGTACGGGAAAACGAAGGAAATTTCCGAGGCCGACGGCATTGCCCGCCATGGCTAGGATGAGGCCTACACGAGAACCCCAGGATTCAGAAGTTTGTGCCATGTAATAGGGTCGGGATGTTTTGAAAAACCCTGCGAAATGTAGTGAATAATTGAATATACACCCTAAAATAAAATCAAAAAGAATCGCTGGGGACCGCCTTGATGGCAATGCGGCACAATCCTAAGACAGGGTTGCTATTTTCCTACCGTTTTAATGGCCTTCAAATATCTGCCGAGCTCTTCCTTCACATTGGGAAATAGGATCAGCAAACCGATCATATTGGGAAATACCAAAGCCAATATCATGGCATCCGAGAACGCGAAAACCGCACCCATGGAGGCAGATGCGCCAATGATGATAAAAGCGACGAACAAAAGTTTATAGCAAAGATCTGCCACTTTGCCCCTTCCAAACAAATACTTCCAAGATTGCAGGCCATAGTAAGACCAAGAAATCATGGTGGAAATGGCAAACAATACCACAGCGAGGGTCAGCACATAGGGAAACCACGGGATGACCGATTTAAAGGCCATGGAGGTGAGCGTTACGCCGCCCACGCTCATTCCTTCAACCACCACCTGACCGGCACCGTCACCGCCGTAGGCAAATATCCCGCCACTGTTATAAAAAATAATCACCAGGGCGGTCATGGTACAGATCACGACCGTATCGATGAAGGGTTCCAACAAAGCGACGATACCCTCGCTAGCCGGGTATTTTGTTCTTACCGCGGAATGGGCAATGGCCGCAGAGCCCGCTCCTGCCTCATTCGAGAACACAGCCCTTCTAAACCCTACAATGAGTACACCAAAGAGTCCGCCCAAACCAGCTTCGGGCGTAAATGCTCCTTTAAAGATCAGTCCAAAAGCATCATCGATATATGAAAAATTCGCAAATATGACCACCAAACAGGCCACTGCGTAAATGACGGCCATAAATGGGACGATTTTCTCGGTGACCGATGCGATGCGTTTGATACCTCCTATGATGACGATACCTACCAATACGGCGAGCACCACCCCAATGATAAAACCGGAAGACCCACCTTCGATGCCCATCATGGAGACCAACTGTTCGGCCGCCTGGTTCGATTGCACCGCATTGCCCCCGCCGAAAGATGCCCCAACGCAAAGCATTGCGAAAATGACCGCCAAGGCTTTTCCGAGTCCGGTATAGCCCCTTTGCTTAAGACCTCTCGAAAGGTAATACATCGGGCCCCCATATACGGTGCCGTTCTCATCCACATCCCGGTATTTCACCCCCAGGGTACATTCCACAAATTTGGTAGACATGCTCAGTAAGCCACATACGATCATCCAAAAAGTCGCCCCTGGCCCACCTATGGCGATGGCCAAAGCAACCCCGGCGATGTTCCCCAGACCTACGGTTCCGGAAACGGCGGTGGCCAATGCCTGGAAATGACTTACCTCCCCATGGCCTTCATCGCGGATGGTATCGACAATATCCCCGTCGACGATGTTCACTTCCGCTTTCTCCACCCCATGGCCTTCGGGCAGTTCCACGGAGTCATATTTTCCCCTCACCACATTGAGCGCCAATGGAAATTTCCTAATGTTGACAAAACCAAAATACAGCGTAAAAAAAGTGGCCCCCAACACCAAGACGATGACCACCAATGGCACACCCGTTCCCGGGACTTCCCAAAAAACAATCCCTTCCCAAACGGCCGTGATCGGCTCGAACCAGGCGTTGATCCGTTGGTCAAGTCCCGGCTCCACGGCAGATGCTTGTTGTTCTTGTGAAAATATGGCTAAGGGAAAAATAATCGCTAAGAGGGAAAGTAAGGCTTGCTTCATAATCTGGTCTGTTGGTTTTGTTTGCTATATATTGGCTGGACAATATGCAAAAAATATTCAACCCAATCAAATACCGGGTTGAATTAACTTAATCTATATGGAACATTTCATTCAATTTTCGAATCTGCTCGGGCCTGCCGAGCACGATGACCTTGCTTTTGGGCTGCAATTGAAGATCTGCCTCCGGATTGATGATATAGTTGCCGTTGGGTTCGATATAACCGATGATGGTACATCCGGTTTTTTTGCGAAGGTCGAGATCCCGAAGTGAATTGCAGTCTAACTGATCCTTAAAATCCTCGATGGCCACTTCCTCCAAATTGGTGGTGTGCTCGCCTTCCACTGAAAGTTTATCCATAAATGTGATCAGGTCGGGCATGACCACGAGTGAGGCCATATGATCTCCCCCGATCTTATCGGGCATGATCACCTTATTGGCACCCGCCAAAAACAATTTTTTCTGTGAATTGACCAAAGAAGCCCTGCTGATGATGAACAATTTTTTGTTCATCTGACGGGCCGAGAGCACCACAAAAAGGTTGGCGGCATCGTCTGGCATGGCAGAAATCAGATATTGGGCCCGTTCGATGCCCGCTGCGATCAGCACGTCATCATCATTGGCGTCACCTTCCACAAAAATCACTTCCTTTTCATAGCGCGCAATGACCTCTTTGTCTTTTTCTATGACCAAAAAAGGGCGTTTATAGGCTTTGAGTCGTGCCGCGGCCTGCATCCCGTTTCGGCCAAAGCCACAGACCACCACATGTTTTGATAGTTTGTTGATCATATATCTGGTTTTTTTCTTTTTGAGGATTTGTAGCGAATTTCTTCCCAGGATGTACTCGGTGATCACCGAAATGGCAAAAGCGAAAATGAAAACACTGGCAACGATTAAAATTACGGTAAAAATCTTTCCATCCGTATCCATAGGGCCCACTTCCGAAAAACCGACCGTGGTAACGGTAATAACGGTCATGTAGAGGGCATCGATCCAACTGTAACCGGTAATCAACATATAGCCCAAAATCCCAAAAAGCAGAACGGCCGTCATCATGGTTATGGCCAAAATCATTCTGGATCGGAAGAGGTTCAGCATATTTATAGATCAAACACGGAAGTGCGTTTTGTATAGACCAAATCTTTGATTTTCAACCAAAAGGCCAAAAATAGGTACAATGCAAAGCCAAATCCCAGGGTCACGAAAGTAAGATAAATAAAGGTAGTCCGCACTACGCGGGCACTAATTCCCAAACGCTCCGCGATGCGTCGACTTACCTCGAAACCACGCTTCTGAAAATAGTAGAGGATGGTATAGAATAAATTCATGGCCTAAAATTAACAAAAGAAAACTGAAATTTGAAAAAGGATCGCCCCTATCGGAAATATATCAATGGGCACCGCACCAGAGTCGATCTTCATCTCCGCCACCGAAATCCGGGCAAGCTTTGAAAAGCATCAGCCATGAAGCAATTTTTGGGCCACCGCGCATCGCAAACAAAGGTTCTTGCTGCAATATTCATTGTACAGTTGCAGTACCGATTGACCTTCCATCGCATTCTGTACGGGCATGTTGAGGGCCTCAAAATGGGCGATGATATGGTTGTTCTCTTTTCCTAAGTTCGTCATTACTTCTACGATCGGTAGGTGGAGCGCCTGGCCCCGGGTTTTTGAATAGGCATATTTCAAAGGAAGAACGGTATTGATGAGCAACAGGTTGATGAAGGACTTTGAAAGCCTTTTGGAACTTTGATTCGATGTTTTCCCAAAAGTAAAATGGGTCTTCCAATAGGTGCTGGCTTCGACCCCGAATAAATTGTAATAATCTTCGAGCGTATCGGCCTGTATCGTTTTACTGAACAAATTCGGACATTTTCCGTACAGCGCGGCAAATTGGGAAAGTCGGATCGTGGGGAAGTTATGGGGCCTTAACTTGAAGAAATCAGGTTTGGGCGCCACGTTGGTAACGAGACCGAATTTGCGCTGCAAGAATTGAAATTCCCTGCTTAGGGCGAGATAGTACATATCATCGATTTCTTTTTGGTCCAAAAGCCCGATCAAACCGAAAAAGAAGCTTTCGAGCTGGAAGACGTTCTGCTGTAATTTGCGTACCATTGAAAAATCAATGACGTCGGCCAGCCCCATGAAAGAAGCGGCGTTTACTTTAGATCCAAAATTTTTGAGGAGCAGGTAAAACAGCACTTCCTCCCAGTCGTTGTTTGACCGTTGCAGGCGTTGGCGGATCAAATTGGATTTTGATTCCAGCCGTTCGATATAGAGACGATCGAGCCAATGGGTCCAAATAAGGCCCTCTATTTGACCTATTTGGCGCTCACAATTGATGAAATTCTTCCGCTTTTGATCCATCAAATTTCGATAGGCCAAAAGCAGGTCGGGCGTAATCGCTTGCTTGAGTTCCAGGGTGGCAATTTCGCTGTTGTCGCTCCGAAAGACGCTGGCATCATCTTGCCAGACCACATGTAGGATCACGTTATCATAATTGGGGTCTTTCTCATGGGCGTGCGCGTACCAATCAGATGACTTAAGGTGAATTTCAACATTTCCCGCCCATAACTGCCCATTGATTTTTAAACGGGCATTGAAAAAATCAGGGCCCGCATAAAGGTTATGGGTGCCGAGATCGATGATCTGAAGCTTTTCTTTCTTGGTGGTCAAGAGGTCGCGAAGGGGCAGCTTTTTATATTTCCAGATAAAATGGAGGAGTTCCTCGGTCATGGGCCTTGGCTAGCATTACCCTACTAAAGCTAAGGCTTGGGCCCGCATTATTGATGCAGGGGACTTACTTGGGTTGAAATTTCCTTATGGATGTAGAAAACCCATGGTATAATGGCCAAAATTAATCACTGAAGTGCTTTAACACTTAAAAAGCAAAAAGTTCATTCCGCTATTTCGCCCTCCCAATTCATGAATCCGCCCGCCAAATTATAGGTGTTCCTGAATCCGAGGCTGTTCATAATGGCGCAGGCCTGCCCGCTACGATTACCACTTCGACAGTACACGTAATAATTTTTTCCTTTGTCCAATTTCTCGATTTCAGCCAAAAATTCCTGTCCGAGATAGAAATCGATATTGGTGGCATTGGGGATGAAGCCCTCTTCGAGTTCTTCGGGAGTGCGAACGTCCAATACCATGGCATTGGCATCTTGTTGCAGTTGCTCACTCCATTCTTCCTGTGACAAATCCATAGGCCTTAAAACTTTAGGTTACCGTTTTTTGATCAAAAATCAAAAGTAATGTTTTTGCCAGAAATGGAAAGGTTGATTTTTTTAACAAAAATTTATCGGTTACGGAGTTGCTTATTGATCTTTATCAACATACATTTGTATATACAATTATTGTAATGACATGAATGTTGAACAAGTCATAAAGACCGATAAAAAAATCCCCCTCGAAAGTCGGACCATCATCCATTTTTTTTTGGTGGACAACAAAATCAACGAAACGATTTCGACGGCCTTGAAAGATTTTGACATTTCCATGCAACAATTCAATGTATTGCGCATCCTTCGGGGTCAAAAAGGCAAACCGGCCAACCTGTCGACCTTGAACGAGCGCATGATTACCAAAATGAGCAACACTACACGCCTTGTTGACAAACTCATGTTGAAGGGCTACGTAGACCGGATGGTATGCCCATCGAACAGAAGGAAAGTTGAAATACGTATTACCGAGGAAGGGCGTACAGCACTGGAAAAAATGGATGTCAGCATGAAGGTGGCCGAAACAGAAATTCTCAAAAACCTTTCAACAAAAGAATTGGAACAACTGAACGAATTGTTCAACAAATTTTAAATAGAAACCTAAATTATTAATTAAAATTAAATTTTGAAAATTATGAAAAAGAATGAATTGATCTTGGTACTTGCCCTTGCATTTGGAATTACTGCAACCGCAACTGAACCCGTCAACGATGGCAAAAAAGAAGTAAAGCCGGAAGCAAGCCGAATCGCTTGGAAAGCCTACAAGGTTACTGGTTCCCACCACGGTGTAATCGACCTTAAATCTGGCGCTTTGGTCTTTGACAACGATAAACTGACCGGAGGCGAGTTCGAAGTTCAAATGACCTCATTGATCTCAACCGATTTGGAAGGCGAATCGAAAGGGAAATTGGAAGGCCACCTCAAATCGGATGATTTCTTCGGCGTTGAGAACCACCCAACCTCTACATTGGTTTTTACCAAAGTGGAGCCCAGCGGTAAAAATTCATATGACGTTACCGGAGACCTTACCATCAAAGGAATCACAAAGCCAGTTACGTTCGACGTTTCAATTTATGGCAGCAAGGCCACCGCAACCATGAAAATAGACCGTTCAGAATACAACGTTCGCTATGGTTCTGGAAGTTTCTTCGAAAACCTGGGGGACAAAACGATTTATGACGAATTTGACCTGGTAGTGGATTTGGAATTCTAAGAAAAAGAAAAACAAGCTTGAAAGTCCTACTTTCCCTTACATGGGCCGGTAGGACTTTTTTTTTGAATGGTGACCATTGCCGTTTAAAAAAAGGTTTCTATATTTGGCCTAATGAAGCAAAGAGGAATCAATACTTGGTGGTGGAACAACTTACGACGCATTTCGTGAGCTGAGCATCATTGTAGTTAAACCATACAAAGGCTTGTCATCACGACAGGCCTTTTTTAATTAACGGATTTACATTTTGGCATGAACTATCACTTGACCACCCATTATAAAAAGATATTGGCAGACACCATTACCCCAGTAAGCGTATATTTAAAGATACGTGATCGGTTTCCCAACAGCATCCTATTGGAGAGTAGCGACTATCACGCGAACGATAATAGTTTTTCTTATATCTGCTGCAATCCCATCGCCTCGATAAAAGTCGAAAACGAAATTGTTGAACAGCAATTTCCCGATGGCCATGCCGAAAATATCGAAATCAAGGATGATACCGATGTGGTGGGGATTATCGATCGATTCAGTCAGCGTTTTCAGGCATCTGCCAATGGTTTTAAGTTTATAGACAACGGGCTCTTCGGCTACATGGCCTATGATGCGGTGCGGTATTTCGAAGATCTTGGCATTGGTAAAAAAGCAGGGAGTATCAATATACCCGATATTTATTATGCGGTTTACCAAAACGTGATCGCCATCAACCACTTTAAAAATGAGGCCTATATTTTTGCCCATTGTTATGCATCGGAAAGCAATATTCCCGAATTGGAACAAATTCTCAATATCAGAAATTTTGCTTCCTACAATTTCAGGAAGGAAGGCAAGGCCGCTTCCAATCTGCAAGACGAGGAGTTCAAGGAACAGGTTCGGCTCGCCAAAAAGCACTGTCAAAGGGGCGATGTTTTCCAGTTGGTGCTCTCCAGAAGGTTTTCACAAGCCTTTAAGGGCGACGAATTCAATGTATATCGGGCGTTGCGTTCCATAAATCCCTCACCCTATCTCTTTTATTTCGACTATGGCGATTTCAAGATATTTGGAAGTTCCCCGGAAGCCCAACTGATCGTGAAAGACGGCAAGGCGGAAATCCACCCCATTGCCGGAACATTTAAGCGAACCGGTAATGACGAACAAGATGCCGCTTTGGCCAAAAAATTGACCGAAGACCACAAGGAAAACAGCGAACATGTGATGTTGGTAGATTTGGCACGCAACGACCTCAGCAGAAACGGCAATATGGTTCAAGTGGCCAATTATAGGGAGGTACAGTTCTTTTCCCATGTAATCCATCTGGTATCCAAGGTTACCGGGCAAAAGAAAAAAGATATCCCCACCATGAAGGTGGTGGCCGATACCTTCCCGGCCGGGACCCTTAGCGGTGCCCCAAAGCACATGGCGATGCAACTGATCGAGAAATATGAAAAAACGGGCCGTGGCTATTATGGCGGCGCCATCGGTTTTATGGATTTTAAGGGCAATTTCAACCATGCCATCATGATCCGTACTTTTTTAAGCAAAAACCATCAATTGTACTATCAAGCAGGCGCGGGCCTGGTCGCCGCATCCGACCCGGAAGATGAATTACAGGAAACCTATAACAAACTTGGAGCATTGACCAAGGCTTTGGAAATCGCCGAGACCATTTAAGAATGAAAAACATTTTAGTCATAGATAATTACGACAGTTTCACTTATAACCTGGTGCATTATTTGGAGGACCTGGGCTGTAGGGTAACGGTAAAAAGAAACGATCAGTTGGATTTGGCGGAAGTGGCATCTTTTGATAAAATCGTACTGTCGCCCGGACCGGGAATTCCAGACGAGGCGGGATTGTTAAAGGAAATCATCGCCAAATATGCCCCGACAAAAAGTATTTTCGGGGTATGTCTGGGACAACAGGCCATCGCAGAGGTCTTCGGTGGATTCCTGGTCAACTTGGATAAAGTATATCACGGAATTGCGACCAAGATAAAAGTAGTGAAGGAAGACGCATTGTTCAAGGACATTCCCGATGAAATTGAGGTGGGCCGTTACCATTCATGGGTGGTCGACACCGATTTGCCCGATGTTTTCGACATAACTTCCTTGGATGAAAACGGACAGATCATGTCGCTGCGCCATAAACATTACGATGTATGCTCGGTGCAATTTCATCCCGAATCCGTGTTGACGCCTTATGGAAAGAAAATATTGGAAAATTGGGTGAATTCGCCCTCGCGCTAAATAAGCATGCATGCCGGCAAAAGAAGTCGAAATTTAAGATTGTTTTGCCCCTATCTGTTGCCCTTCACTTGATAAAGAGGCCAGGGGAAAGTAAAAAAGAAATCGCACCATGAAAGAAACACTGAACAGACTGATCAATCATGAACAGCTTACCAAAACCGATGCCCGAACCATCTTGGTCAACATTGCGAAAGGGGATTATAATGGGAGCCAAATCGCTGCATTCCTCACCGTATACATGATGCGCAGTATCACCATAGAAGAATTGGAGGGCTTTCGTGACGCCTTGCTCGATCTCTGCCTGGCAATCGATTTGGCCGCCTATGACCCGATCGATTTATGTGGCACTGGAGGCGATGGAAAAGACACCTTCAATATTTCCACTTTGGCATCCTTTGTTACGGCAGGGGCCGGTATTAAGGTCACCAAACATGGCAACTATGGGGTCTCCTCTACCTGTGGTAGCAGTAATGTGATGGAATTTCTGGGTATCAAGTTCAGCAGTGAAGCCGATTTTTTGGAGAAATCGATCGACCAAGCGGGCATATGTGTCCTCCATGCCCCATTGTTCCACCCGGCCATGAAAAATGTGGCGCCGATTCGCCGCGAATTGGGGGTGAAGACCTTTTTTAACATGCTGGGCCCCATGGTCAATCCGGCTTTTCCGAAAAATCAAATGGTAGGGGTTTTTAATCTGGAATTGGCGCGCATGTATGGGTACCTCTACCAGAACACTGATAAGAAATTCACTGTGCTGCACGCATTGGATGGCTATGACGAAATCTCCCTCACCGGGCGAACCAAGACCATATCGAACCAATCGGAAGGCATCTTGGAACCTGAAGATTTTGGGGTAAACGCCATTTCACCTACCGATATCATCGGTGGCAACAGCATTGCAGATTCGGCGAAAATTTTTATGGAGGTCCTCGAAGGGCGGGGCACGGAAGCGCAAAACAATGTGGTATGCGCCAATGCGGGCATTGCAATCGCAACAGTAAAAGGGCTAGGCGCCAAGGAAGGATTTGAATTGGCCATGGAATCGTTGCGAAGCGGACATGGCCTAAAAGCGTTGAAGAAATTACAAGAATTGAGCAACTGATGGACATCCTTGAAAAAATTGTGGTCGACAAGCACAGCGAAGTGTTGTTGAAAAAATCGATCGTACCGCTCGCCCAATTGGAGAAGGCTGTCCTGTTTGGCCGTAACACCATTTCGTTGGCCGGGGATTTAAGAAACCGTGGCGCCGGCATCATCGCGGAACACAAACGACGCTCCCCTTCAAAGTCGGTCATCAATCAGGATCTTAGTATTCAGGATGTGGCCGTTGGGTATCAAAAGGCTGGGGCAAGTGGTATGTCGGTCCTGACCGACGGCAAATACTTCGGGGGCTCCCTGGACGATTTGCTGTTGGCACGTGCCGCAACCCGAATGCCCTTATTGCGCAAAGAATTTATTATCGATGAATACCAGATCATTGAAGCCAGGGCTTATGGGGCGGATCTCATTTTATTGATAGCGGCCATTTTAACCAAGTCCCAGATCAAGTCATTTTCTGAATTGGCAAAAAGCCTTCAAATGGAAGTGCTCCTGGAAGTGCACAGTGAAGCGGAATTGAACCGATCCGTCGTGCCGAGCATTGATCTGCTGGGCGTGAACAACCGAAATCTGAAGACCTTCGAGGTAAGTCTTGAGACCAGCAAGTCACTGGCCAAAATAATACCCGATGAATTCGTAAAAGTATCGGAAAGCGGTATCGGCAGAGTGGATTCGATCAAAGATCTGATGCAATATGGTTATCAAGGGTTCCTCATCGGGGAGCAATTCATGTCTTCCGACAATCCAGGGGAAAGTGCGCGGGGATTTATCGAACAATTAACGATATGAGAATCGCCTATATATTATACAACGGTATTACTACCCTCGATTTTATCGGTATTTACGATCCGGTAAGCCGGCTGCGGTCTATGGGATTCTTGCCCGAACTCAGCTGGCAACTCTGTGCATTGCAACCTTCCATCAAGGACCATTTCGGGCTGGAGATGGCAATGGATGCGGTAAGACCCGATTTGGGCGGGTACGATGCCATCGTAGTACCGGGCGGCTTTGGCAGCAGGGTTTTGCAGGCGGATGGGGTTTTCATCGAATGGCTGCAGACTGCAGGCAAGGACACCCTGAAAGTTTCGATATGTACCGGTAGCCTGTTGCTGGGCGCAGCAGGTTTTTTAAATGGAAAAAAAGCGACCACCCATTTCGCCGAATACCAACACCTCGCCAGCTACGCCAAAGAAGTATTGCAGGAACGCATCGTGGAAGACGGTGATGTGGTAACGGCAGGAGCCGTGGCGGCTTCCTTGGATCTGGGGTTATACCTTTGTGAAAAATGGGCTGGTAAAAGGGCCATGGACGAAATTGCAAAATCTATGAACTATAAGTTGGTGCGATGAAGTTAAAGGTCTGCGGCATGAAACATAACATCTTGGAGGTGGCGGCCTTAAAGCCCGATTACCTCGGGTTCATTTTTTGGAAACCTTCGGATCGATTCTTCGAAGGCGCCATTCCAAAGCTGCCCTCAGACATCACCAAAGTCGGGGTTTTTGTCGATGCCAGCCTGAAGGAAGTCAATGATCACATTGTACGTTACGATCTCGATATGGTACAATTGCACGGCCAAGAAACCCCCGCCTTCTGCGCTGCACTTAAGGACAGGGAAGTTGGGGTGGTCAAGGTTTTTTCGATCCAAGACGGTTTCGATTTTGAGGTGCTAAAACCTTTTGAAGCGAGCTGCGATTATTATTTGTTCGATACCAAAGGAAAGCTCCCCGGTGGCAATGGTTATGTCTTTGATTGGTCGGTATTAAAAGATTATGCTTCCGACAAGCCCTATTTTTTGAGCGGTGGCATCGGATTGGATGAAATGGGTTCGATCAAGGAATTTATAAAAAGACCCGAATCGAGATATTGCCATGCCATTGATGTAAACAGTAGGTTTGAGTCCGGTCCGGGATTGAAAGAGATTGCTAAATTAAAAGAATTCAAAAAACAGCTATGAGTACATACCACGCGAACGAAAAAGGATATTATGGTGAATTTGGCGGAGCCTTCATCCCTGAGATGCTATATCCCAATACGGAAGAACTGAGACAAAATTATATCGAAATCATGGAGGAACCCAGCTTTAAAGCGGAGTTCAATCAATTGTTAAAAGATTATGTGGGCCGGCCCACTCCATTATATTTCGCAAACCGGCTCTCCGATAAATATCAGACCAAAATTTATCTGAAAAGGGAAGACCTATGTCACACGGGAGCCCACAAGGTAAACAATACCATCGGCCAGATCTTGATGGCCAAAAAATTGGGCAAGAACCGTATCATCGCCGAAACGGGAGCCGGACAACATGGGGTGGCCACGGCCACGGTCTGCGCCTTGATGGGCATTGAATGCGTGGTGTACATGGGCGAAAAAGACATAGCGCGACAGGCACCCAACGTTGCACGGATGAAAATGTTGGGCGCATCGGTTCGGCCTGCCTTGTCGGGAAGCAGAACTTTGAAGGATGCCACGAACGAAGCGATCAGGGATTGGATCAACAATCCCGTAAACACCCATTACATTATCGGCTCTGTGGTGGGTCCACATCCTTATCCCGATATGGTGGCCCGGTTTCAGTCGGTCATTTCCGAGGAAATCAAATGGCAGTTGCTGGAAAAGGAGGGGCGCGATTATCCCGATTATGTGGTGGCCTGTGTGGGAGGCGGCAGCAATGCGGCCGGCACTTATTATCATTATCTCGATCGGCCCGAAGTGGGCATCATCGCCGTGGAGGCTGCGGGAAAAGGGATTCATTCAGGTGAAAGTGCGGCTACTTCTGCTTTGGGCAGGGTGGGAATCATCCACGGGAGCAAAACCCTGTTGATGCAGACACAGGACGGGCAGATTACGGAACCCTATTCCATTTCGGCCGGCTTGGACTATCCGGGGGTCGGGCCCATGCATGCCCATTTGTATCGATCTGGCCGTGGAGAATTCATCTCCATCACCGATGATGAGGCCATGACCGCCGGTTTGATGGTATCGCAAATGGAGGGCATCATCCCTGCGATCGAAACGTCCCATGCCTTCGCCATTTTCGACCACAAAAAGTTCGGGCCGGAAGAGGTCATCGTGGTCAACCTCTCGGGGCGAGGTGATAAAGACCTCAGCACCTATATCGATTATTTCAAACTCTAAATCGGCAAATGAACAGAATCAGTAAAAAACTAAAGGAACAGGGGAAACTCCTCTCGATCTATTTCACGGCCGGGTATCCCGAAATCGGGGATACGGTGCGCATTATTCAGGAATTGGAGAAAAATGGGGTTGATATGGTAGAGATCGGCTTGCCTTTCAGCGACCCCCTGGCCGATGGGCCCACCATACAGGAGAGTTCCACTGCCGCGTTGCGGAACGGGATGACTACCGAAAAACTCTTCGCACAATTGAAGGACATACGAAAAACGGTTTCCATTCCCTTGATCGTAATGGGCTATTTTAACCCCATGCTGCAATACGGCGTGGAGGCTTTCTGTAAAAAATGCCATGACATCGGTATCGATGGCATCATTATGCCCGATCTTCCCCTTGATGTTTACCTGGAAGAATATGAAGCGACCTTTAAAAAATTCGGCTTGATCAATGTTTTCCTGATCACGCCACAGACCAGTGACGCTCGTATCCAACAGATCGACAAGGCCTCGGAGGGATTCATTTACATGGTCAGTTCGGCAAGTGTTACGGGATCTAAATCGGGCTTTGGCAAAACCCAGACCGATTATTTTGATCGCATTGCCTCATTGTCACTTCAAAATCCCCAGATAGTGGGATTTGGCATCAGCAATGCCACGACCTTCAAGCAAGCGACGGAAAAGGCCAAAGGGGCCATCATCGGTTCTGCCTTCATCAAGCACCTGACCGAAAAAGGTGTCGACAACATAGGTGAATTTGTGCAATCGATCAGGCCAAGATGAAAGACCTTATAAACAATTGGAAACTTGTGGTCTTGATCTGTCTCACTTTGGGCCTGGCACCGTTCTTCCCGGAGCCGCATCTATGGGGAAAGATCAAATGGATGGCCGGTGGAGCGGTCGGCATGGGCTTTCCCGACTGGTTCGATGTTGCACTCCATGGTTTCCCTTTCATACTCCTACTACGGTTGGCCATCCTTAAGGTCATCGGCTTGGCAAGAACATAGTTTTACCTATATTTAGGGCATCCAAAAAAAGAGCGCTACGCCTTTTACCATGCCCATCGATCAGCACATAATGAACCTAAAACCATTTATGAAAAAACTGTTATCATTTTTTATCGTTACGGCCTCTTTTACAGCTTTTGCCCAAGAAGACATACAAGTTAAATCGCAAGTGCGGCACAGCATCGATGAGCTGAAAGAATTCGTGGCCATCCCCAATGATGCTCTGGAACATGCCGATATCAATAGAAACCTGACCTGGTTGACCAAAAAATTCAGCGAACGGGGGTTCAACACCTCCGTGCTCCCTACCGAAGGGGAATCTTTATTTTTTGCGGCACTTCCCATGGAAGATAACAAACCCACCATTCTGTTTTACATGCATTTCGATGGGCAATCGGTCGACCCCTCAAAATGGGAACAGCCCAATCCGTATGAAATGGTCTTAAAATCTTGGGAGGACAATCAATGGAAAACCCGCCCTTTCAATGATTTGGCCGAAGACATCGACTACGGCTGGCGGTTGTTCGGCCGATCCACTTCCGATGACAAAGGGCCCATAGTGATGTTCCTGAATGCTATCGACCTTTTAAAAAAGAACCAAGTATCTATCCCGTTCAACGTGAAGGTTATTTTAGACAGTGAAGAGGAAAAGAGCAGTGCCCCGTTGCCCAAAGCGGTAAAGACCTATAGGGAATTGTTGGAGGCCGATTTTTTGGTGATCAACGACGGACCCGTACATAGTTCTGAAAAACCAACCGTGGTCTATGGCTGTCGGGGAATCACCACGCTATCGCTCACTACCTATGGCCCGATAAGGCCCCAACACAGTGGCCATTATGGCAATTATGCCCCGAACCCCGGATTTCAGTTGGCCCAAGTCTTGGCAGGGATGAAAGATGGCGCGGGCAGGGTTTTGATCGACGGCTATTACGATGGCATCGTTCTGGACCAGGCTACTATGGCCATCCTAAAAAGTGTCCCCGACGATGCCACGACCATCAATACCGATCTAGAAATCAAAACCCCGGAAAAGGTAGGCGCCTTTTACCAGGAATCGCTGCAATATCCTTCCTTGAACATACGCGGATTGGGATCGGGCTGGATCGGCGAAAAAGCGCGTACCATTGTGCCCGAAAGTGCCACAGCGGAAATCGACCTCCGCCTTGTGCCTGAATCCGATGGGACCCGATTGAAAGGCCTGGTTAGAAAGTATATCGAAAACGCAGGATTTTTTATTGTTGATTCTATCCCCACCAAGGCACAGCGCATGGCCCATGACAAGATCATGACCATTTCAGAAGGGACAGTGACCGATGCTTTTCGAACCGATTTGGACAATCGCTATGGGAATTTCCTGGTGAATACCTTAAAATCGACTTTTGGGGAGGCCGTGGTACAAATCCGCATTATGGGAGGTACCGTACCGATCGCACCCTTCATCAATGAATTGAAAATTCCTGCATTCATTGTGCCCATGGTAAACCCCGACAACAATCAGCACAGTCCGAACGAGAATCTAAAGATCGGCAATATCGCCTATGGCATCAAGACCTTTTATGGGATTTTGAGCACCCCATTATGAGGTTGCCCGCAAAGGCAACTTTATGGGGCGGTTAAAATGGGGTGATTTGGGGTATGGGAAATTTCTGTCTATTTTTTAAAATAGCCTTTCTCCTCCACCATATTGCTCACGTTTTGCCAAAACACCTTATAGGTAAATTCGGGCTTGATCGATTGATCCCTCAAAGCGATGAGGGTTCGCTTCAATTCTGCCGCTTTGTCGCCCCATTTTTTTTCGGAAGGATCTAAGTAAGCCATATCCCATCCCGTGAACATTCGCTTGGCGACTTCCCCTTCGCTTAGAATATCGACGAAGGTATGTCTGGTATCCAATTCAATGCTCTTCATCAGGGTCAGTATTTTTTCCACTTCACCTTCCAATATTTGAACGAAATACCCATGGCTAAAGACCAAGCAACCCGTAATATTGTTTTTCGAATTGAAGTCCCGCGCAAATTCCAGAATATCGTTGATATCCTTGCTTCCCAAGGTAGGGATGGCTACGGATCGATATGTCAGTTGATAATTCATTTTAAGGGACGTAAATCATCTTAAAGTTAGGGATAAATAGATGAATCAACAATAGGTGTCTCGATGACATTGGCAACCTAGACAGCCACGGCAATCAAGATGCCATTCGAGGCAATTTGTGTAAAAGTGGAAAATCAAAATTATACCTGTCAATCGAATACAGCCCATCAAATACCTTCGGTACTGCTGCGAATGTCACATCCGACAGGAGCATTAGGAGGTATACCTCGTCTAAATTTTACAGCAAGGTAACTAGTAAGAATTCCATTATTTTAGTTTCATTTTGTTCTTCGAGTAAAATCCCGGGTAGCCTAAACCGATATGGATATAGGCTTGCAAAAGTATGCCTACAAAAATGAACAAAACGGCCGGTTCAAAGATTATTATTTTTACAATATGTTGATTAACAAAGGTTTATGTTTTTATTAACAGAGATTGTCATGCCGTATTGTTATACTATTGTGAACCTTAAAACAAAATTATTCATGGGAATTATAGAAAAGAAAAGAAAATTTAAGATATCGAAGGTACAATCGAACCCCACTAACCCAACGGGGAATGTACAAATTCAGCCCAATCAATTCGACATCGACAAGAAAACCATTAAAGAACAACGTTCCAAAAAATAAGATTTTTTGTGTCCTAGTCAGAAAGCTTTTATGAGGATTGCCATCATTTGGCACAAAAAACAAGTGCATTTCAAATACGGTTGCCACAATTCATGAAAATCATGATTGGTCCGTTAGGCCTATCGAAAAGCCCAACCTATTTTCTAAGGCGGATAAGAAATACCCCGTTGGCGCCCCGAGATCCGTAGATGGCGGTGTCTTCCCCTTTCAGCAATACAATGGATTCTACTTCTGCCGGCTGGATAAAGGAAATATCCTCTACATAAGCTTCATCTACCACAAAGAGGGGCGTGCTATCCCCAAAGGAAGAAACGCCCCTGACCACGATATTGCCTCCATTTACATTTACCTCAACCCCAGTGAACATTTCAAGGATGAGCTGATAGATGTTGGAAAACTCCTTGAACCTCGAAGGCGATAACATGCCTTTTCGGGGCGCTTCCGTATGATAGCCCAATGCTGCCAAGTCATGTTCCGTTAAGATATCAATGCCATCGGCGAATTGAAAATTCATCTCCGCTTTACCGGCATATGCCCTGCTAATTACCCCATGTTCGGCCGAGTACACCATAATGGTTTTAATATCCTTGGTGACTTTGGTTTTATAGATCCCTTTTTTGTTGGTGCGGACGAATGTCTTGACCGAATCGATATAAAGAACGGCATTTTTGATCGGTTCACCATTGGCAGTGGTTACCAGACCTGATAACTTGATTGTGGCAATATTGCTTTTTTGGGCATAACACTGAATACACCCGAACAGAAAAATATAGATCAATAATACTCTCATAATTGTCGCGCTTTTTAAAAAATCATTGATAAACCCGACCCGAATAGAGCAATCGACAGATATTAGGCCGAATTCCTACTGGCATTGATGTTGCCATAGAGCGACCGGGTCACGATTTTTTCATAGCGTTCGGTGTGCTCCGATTTCTGCCCGATTTTCTGGAGGGCATACTGTTGGATGACCAACAAAGGCAGCACTATGTTTTCCCTGATCTTGATCGATTCCCTTGAAATGGCCTCATTTTCCATCAGCATCCCGTAGCCGGAAATGAGCAACAACATTTCTTTGGAGAGCAAATACTCCTGGTACAGGATTTTCCAGAAGGCGCCATACTCTTTGTCCTTCTCCATATAACCCGTCAATTCGAAGTAGCATTTTGAAAGCGACATCATACTATTGTGCATCAGGGCCCTGAACAAGGGTACTTCCTTGAACAGTTTTTTAAGGTCCCCGAGTCGCCCTTGATCTTTCAAGCTTTTGATGGCGGTGCCGATACCGAAATAACCCGGGACATTTTGTTTCAATTGGCTCCATGACCCCACAAAGGAAATGGCCCTGAGATCGCTCAGCTCCAATTTGCTCTTGTTGCCCCGTTTGCCCGGCCTACTGCCAATATTGGCCTTATTGTAGTACTTGAGCGTACTCATGTTCTCGAGGTACGGCATAAACTTATCGTGGTGTTTCAGGGCATCGTATTTGGCAAAACTCAGGTCGGAAAGGTCTTCCATCAATTGACGGGATTCCTTTGAAATTACGTTCTCCTTGCCGAAGAGGTTATTGGAAAGTCCCGCGGTAAGCAATTGCTCGCTGTTGTGCATGAATTGTTCCTTGGTACCATAGGTACTCGTGATGGTTTGGCCTTGAATGGTGAGCTGAATCTCATGGTTGGCGATTTCTTTGGTCTGTGCCGCATAAAATCGGTGGGTTTTGCCACCTCCTCTCGCCGGTGGGCCCCCTCGGCCATCAAAAAATATAGCCATGATCTGGTTTTTCTTACAGATTTTCGACAATTTTTCCTTGGTCTTGAATATCGACCAGTTGGCTTTTACATAACCCCCGTCTTTGGTGCCATCCGAAAAACCTAGCATTATGGTCTGTTTATTGTCTCTTTGTGCCATATGCGTTCGGTAGGCCGGCAGCTCGAAAAGGCCCTGCATGGTGGCCTCCGAGGTTTCCATGCCTTTCATGGTCTCAAATAGGGGCACGATGTCGAAGGTGATTTGATCGGCATGCCAACCGCACCAACGGAACAGGGCATAGACGAACAAAACCGAGAAGATGTCTTCCGAATTGCTGATGATATAACGGTTACAGCCTTCCTGTCCGTTTTTTTGTTGGATACCCTTAAGCTGTGAAATGTTTATGATGGTATCCTTTACGATCTCATCCTCATAATCGGCCTCATTCAGGGCGAGTCGTTGATGTATCAATATATCGACCAATTTGCTTTCCTTGAGTTCATCAAGGCTTTCCTTGATCAAACCGTTTTGTTTCAGAACGGTTTCTATGACCCTGGTGTGCATTCCATGGTCTTGCCGGATATCAAGGGTGGCAAAATGGGTTTTGAAAATTTTGACCTTATCGATCAAATGCTCCAGATTTTTAAGGTATAGCCCGTGGTATTTTGATATCAAAAGTTCTTTGATCGTGAGCAGGGGACCGATAATATCGTCATATCCGATATGTCGCTTCGTATCGAACATGGCGATGTACAAGTTGTTTCTCAGTCTGGTCAAATGCTCCTGAAGGTCTTTGAAGGTCAGTTTTTGCTGTAGGCGCTTGAGGTCGTTGTAATAGCATTTCATCAAATTGATGCGCAGCTCATCGGCCACGTCCTTCGTTATTTCGGCGGTCACAAAAGGGTTCCCGTCTCGATCCCCGCCCGGCCAAAATCCGAGTTTCATGATGTTGTGGTTCTCGAAACGGTTGTCACGGATATTCTCTTTGATGTAGGCGTACAAGTCGCCCACGGCATCATAATAGACATTGCGCAGAATGTAGATGATATTCTTGGCCTCGTCCAATGGTGTTGGTTTTTTGGCATTGATGAGGGAGGTGAGTCCCAATTGCTGCAAGGTAACGTCAATTTCGTCGATCTTATCCTCCAGAATGAGCGACCGTAGGTCGGCAATGATATCCAAAACTGCTGGCGTATAAAACTGGGTCGGATGGGCAGTGAGCACGATACGGGCACTGAAGGTCGAAAGTTTTTTGGAAACCTGGCCCCAACTCTTGTTCTTGTCGACCAATTGGAAATAATCCTTTATCGATAAAGATTCGCTATACTCGTGCAATTTGGGGAAGGCCGCATCTTCGACACTATCATACAGTACCACTTGTCGTTCAACATATTGGATAATCCGGAACATGAAATCGATACGATCTTGCTCCGAACCGATTTCGGCATAGTTCTGAAAAAAGGCTTCGAGGATCTGCTGCGGATTTTTACCGGATTGAAGTCCTTTTTGGCACTGATGCAATAGCAATGGAATAAGCATGCCCACATTCTCGATATTTCTGTATGGCAAATTGAGGAAGAGGCTGTTGTAAACATTGAATTTATTGTTGACCGATTTCTTAAACTCCTCCAATCTTTCAGAATACTGCATATATATTTTTGGTAAATGGTTTAAAATGGCTGTATTGGATATCCCCTGGGATGCCATAGATCCCGCGATAAATATCGGCAATAATCAGGGACAAGTGAAGGGAATAATTCTCAAATAACAAAATAAAGCTTACACACCACAAAACCAACAGCGTACACCACAATTATTTTGCCCGGGCCTGGTCCCTCCCTATTTTTACTTCATAATAATCAACCGAGCGTTCTCATTTTCATTTTCATATAGTGTTCTCGTAAAAGAGCCTTGTCAGTAATGATAGGGCTCTTTTTAGTTTACCCTAAAAATGGGCTTTGTACTGTAACACGCGAAAATCGAAAGTGGTGAAGTTTGGATCGACATCTTTCCTTTCTTTGTACGCCAAAAGGCTCCCTACGGCACGGTTGGCTGCCCCCGAAGGCGCGGTGAGTGAAACCGTTCTGATGGTTCTCCGACCGCTCCCCGTACTTGCCTGTAAGTGAAATTCATGTATTCTCGGTACTTCCCCCGATACGACACGCATGGTGATATTCTGTTCCTTCAGCAGTTTCCTGAAGAAATACTCAGGTCCGTTTTTGCTATTCCCCCCGGTAAAGAGCAGGGTCTCTATCTTTGTAAAGCGTTGCAGATAAGTCAGCAGATTTCTGAGCTTGACCGATTGCATGCCCAGATCGGAGGCATCTATCTTCGCGCGGGTCGCACTTTCCACGATATCGCAGATCCCAATGCGCCTTTCCTTAAGAAAATCGGTGCGCTGTTTTATAGCCGATGCAGCGTTTTCATATTGAAGGCCGAGGTTGAATATCCTGTCCAAAATAGGCCATAACTGCCCGTCCCTGCTTCCATAGCAGAAGTCTACATCACCCGGCTTCAATGCTCCGGTGGTAAATCGCGGCGGCGGTAGGGTACCTACGATCAATTTGGTGGCCCCTTCAAAAAGAAAAGGTTTATAAGGGTGATGGTGTAAGAACATCTTTTTGTTCATAAATGGGAAGATGGCGCTCCCGGGCCAAATTAAATATTGGGAAATGACATCTTGATTTTCTGCAACGAATTTGCTAGTTTTAAGAAAATCAAAATTAACGAAAATGGGTAAAGGGGACAAAAAAACGAAAAGGGGCAAAATAGTGAATGGCACCTATGGCACCAGAAGGAAAAGAAAAATTAAGAAAAGGGCTACTGTGGAAGAAAAAATAAAAGTTGGCAAACAAAAATGATCACTGTTCCGGCTTAAATTCCAGAGCGATGTTGCCATCTTCCCCTATGGTTAATTCGTAAGTGTAAAATCCAAGGCTCAAAGGGGTTTCCCCTACAAAGTCGATAGGTTGCAATACATAGGTTTCCCCTGCGGCTACGATTTCGATATAGGCATACCTATAGGCTGTTTCGAACTGGAGGTATTCGGAATATTCTCCCGCTGCGATATCGATGATCAGCGTTTCCGAATCTGCCAGCTGTACCGTTTCATAAGTAAAATCGTTGTTGTTTTTCACCCTGATGTTGACCGAAGCGATGTCATCGTCCCTATCGGTGCATCCGAACAACAGAACTGTTACCATAAACAAAAAAGGGAGTATATTTTTCATGACGTGGTGTTTGGGACACTATGACTTTAAAACGTAGACAACCAAGATATATTATCTGATGAAAACGGGTTGATTTTCCTTAAGGGTATGGGCCGCACTGAATTCATAGTCATCAAGATCGAACGATTTTATGTCTTCCAAGGTCTCAGCGCCAGATTCGATGATATAACGCACCATCGATCCCCTTGCTTTCTTCGCAAAGAAACTGAGCACCTTTAAATCATTTCCTTTCCAATCTTTGAAAATCGGGGTGATGATGGGCACCTTCAATTTTTTGGGGTCGATGGCCCCGAAGTACTCGTTGCTGGCGAGGTTGACAAAAAGTTCCCCCTCTTGTAGCATCTCGTTCAGGTGGGCCGTTATGGGCACCTTCCAAAATTCATACAGGTTTTTCTTGCGCCCTATTTTTAATGTCGTCCCCATTTCAAGTCGATAGGGCTGCATCAGATCCAATGGCCTCAAAACCCCATAGAGTCCGGATAGAATGAGCAGTGAATCTTGAAGTTTTAATACCTTGTCGGCACTGAGCGAGTAGGCGTCCAATCCCTGAAAGACATCCCCGTTAAAGGTGAAAATGGCAGGTCGCGCGTTATCTGATGTAAATGGCAAAGTGAAATTTTGATTGCGTTCCCAATTCAATTCGGCCAATTGGTTCGAAATGCCCATCAGTTTGGCCAAGGCCCTGGGCTTTTTTTTGGCAAGGATCTTGTTCAATTTTTCCGCTTCGGCCAAAAATTCAGGCATTGTGTGTTCAAGTTTGGGATATTCCCTATCAAATTCCAAACTTTTGGCGGGAGAGATTACAATCTTCATGCGAATTCTTTTAGGCGTTCAAAAATAACAATGATTTTTCGGAAGCGGGCAAGACCTGAAAAAGAGTTTCCAATCGAGGTATCAAAAGAATTTATAGCACCCCTTCATCAGGGGCGCCCATAATTTTTTTGGTGAACAGGTGCCGGCCCGAATCGGCAAAGCCATACCTTAGGTAGAGCGCTTTGGCCAGCTCGTTGTGCTTTTCCAATTCCAATTGAACACGGTTGATGCCCATGTCGTAGGCCTCATTTTCCAAAAAGCGCAGCGTCAACTGTCCGATACCAAGCTTGCGATAGGGTTCCCGCACATAAAACTCGTCCAGAAAAGCCATTTTACCCCCATGTTCAAAACTAAACAGGAAAGTGAGTATGGCATAGCCCACCGCTTTATCGTCTAACCACAAGATCCAAATCCTGCCCATATCGGCCGTAGTCAAAAAAGTGTGCAGGTTGGCCCTGGTTTTTTCTAAATCAAAAGGATACCCATCGATCAAATAGAATTCGCCCATCATGCCCAATAGCTCCGGAATGGAAGCTTCACTTGCAAGTTGATGTTCGATGTTCATTGGCAGTTTGGCTTATTTGCCAAGTTTTGAATAATCGCGCCACTTTTGGATGCATTCTGCCATATCTGGTGGTATTTCGGAATCGAATCGCATAAAAGCCCCGGTAACGGGATGCACAAAACCAAGGGTTTTTGCGTGCAGGGCTTGTCGGGGCAATATTTTAAACGCATTGTCTACAAACTGTTTGTATTTGGTGAAAGTGGTGCCTTTCAGCACCTGATCGCCTCCATAGCGTTCATCGTTGAAAAGGGTATGCCCAATATATTTCATATGGGCACGGATCTGGTGTGTGCGACCTGTTTCCAATTTACAGGAAACCAGAGTCACGTACCCCAAGCGTTCCAATACCTTGTAATGGGTTACTGCGTCCTTACCCTCATCGCCCTCTGGAAACACCTGCATCTGCAGTCGGTTCTTGGGGTTCCGAGCGATGTTGCCTTCTATGGTTCCCGTCTCGTTTTCCACATTTCCCCATACCAGGGCCACATATTCCCTTTCACTGGTCTTATCAAAAAACTGTTTTGCCAAATGGGTCATGGCCGCTTCGGTCTTCGCGATGACCAGGAGTCCGGAAGTGTCCTTATCGATGCGATGCACCAGACCGGGGCGATCGCTACTGTTGGCGGGGAGGTCTTTGATATGGTACAACAGCGCATTGATCAGGGTTCCGGAATAGTTGCCATGGCCGGGATGTACGACCATTCCAGGAGGTTTGTTGACCACAAGGAGCACGTCATCTTCATAAACGATGTTCAAGGGTATGTCTTCGGGAACCAATAAGAATTCATGGGGCGGATGCTCGAAAAGCACTTTTACCTCATCGCCCGGCTTCACCTTATAATTTTGCTTGACGATGACATCATTGACCCAGATATGACCCGACTTGGCCGCCTGTTGAATTTTGTTTCGGGTGGCATATTCAATAAAATTCATTAAATATTTATCGACCCGAAGCGGCTCCTGACCCTTGGAGGCCACAAATCTGTGGTGTTCAAAAAGCTCCTCTCCTTCAAGATCGGCCTGGTCTTGCTCTTCCATGATTTATTGGGGATCGGAATCGGCTTTGATCATTGACCGTTCGGTACGGACTCCGCTGCCGCAAACCAATTCTATTTTTGAGGTTTTGGGCAGTTTTTCGCCGGCATTGATGCTCTTGCCTTTGAATTTGATGTAATACACCATATCCTCACCGATCTCGTCGATATAGGTCACGCGTTCCACATCCAAGCCCACGGCCCGTAATTTGGAGGTGGCGTTTCGGATCGAGTTCTGGATAATTTCCGGGACCGTTACTTTCTTGTAGCCTGAAGGGTTCACCGTAAAATAAATTTTCCGGTTCTCCTTAACCTTGTTCCCAGGTGGGGGATTTTGTGCAATAATCGAAAAACGGGGGAACTCTGGATCATAATTTGCGGAATCGATGACCTCATACCTTAGGTTCGACCGCTCGACGGCTTCGCGCATATCCTGTACCGACATTTTGGAAAAATCGGGCACTTCAACAAATTCCCCATGATTGGTTGAACCCTTCAGCCATTGCAACATCACCATGACCAGCAGTACCATTACCAGAAGCGCAAGGCCCAACTGGATCAAAAATGTTCTGCTTCGCAAAAAGTTTATAAAATTTCCCATCGCTTATACTTCTTTGCAAATATAGGAAACGGTCACAACAAACCTGATGGGGTGGCTTCGAATTGTGGTGGAAGGCATGGGCAATATTTTTCCCGAGCTCAAATTTTTAGGCTTTGCCAAAAGAATCCACTTCTTTTTTACTTACTTTGGAACTTTAATTTTGGTTTAGTTTTCGAGGCATGAAGAAAAATATCGCCATCATCATGGGGGGTTATTCCAGTGAATACAAAATCTCCCTTAAAAGCGGTAATGTGGTGTATCAATATTTGGATAGGGACAAGTTTAATCCCTATCGCATCCATATTATGCCCGATAAATGGGTATATGTGGATGACCACGGGAACGAGAAACCCGTAGACCGAAATGACTTTTCTATCTCCATCGAAAATCAAAAACTGCAATTCGACTGCGTTTTCAATGCCATTCACGGTTCTCCGGGAGAAAACGGACTGATGCAGGCCTATTTTGAACTCCTCCATCTTCCACAGACTTCCTGCGACTACTATCAATCGGCCTTGACCTTCAACAAAAGAGATCTATTGAGCGTGCTGAAACCCTATGGCATTCGATCTGCTCCCTCCTACTATCTGAATTTGGGCGAGCCCATCGACGAAGACGCCATCGTGTCTGCCGTAGGCTTGCCATGCTTCGTAAAAGCCAATAAGGCTGGGAGCAGTTTTGGCATCAGCAAGGTATACCTAAAGAGCGAGTTGAAAGCGGCCATTGAGAAAGCCTATGCAGAGGACGATGAAATCATCATCGAAAAATTTTTGCAGGGGACCGAAGTTTCGGTCGGGGTGATCAAGTATGGCGGGGAATCGAAAGTTTTGCCCATTACCGAAATCGTGAGCGAAAACGATTTTTTCGATTATGAGGCAAAATATGAGGGCAAATCAGAGGAAATAACCCCTGCCAGAATAACGGCATCACAGGAACAGAAAGTCGCCGAAATCGCATTACGGGCCTATGATGTATTGAAGATGAAGGGCTATTCGCGCAGTGAATTTATTTTTGTGGGCGACGAACCTTTTATGCTGGAAATGAACACGACCCCCGGCCTGACCACCGAGAGCATTTTGCCCAAACAGGCCAAAGCGGCAGGAATTGGCTTTGCGAAACTATTCGAAAGCGCCATTGTTGAAGCCTTACGCAAGAATTGACTAACTTTGGGAAGCGCAATATTGTAACATGACCAAACGTGCCATTTTTCCAGGTTCCTTTGACCCGCTCACCTTGGGCCATTACGATATTATCCAACGGGGCATTACGCTATTCGATGAACTCGTGATCGCCATAGGGATCAATGCCGAGAAAAAATACATGTTCACCCTTGCCGAACGGCAACACTTTATCAAGGAGGCCTTTAAAGATGAGCCCAAGATAAAGGTCATGACCTATAAAGGCCTTACGGTGGACTTTTGTCAGAAAATAGGTGCGAATTTCATCCTTAGGGGCTTGAGAAATCCCGGCGATTTCGAATTCGAAAAAGCCATTGCGCATACCAATCGGAAACTTTCCGAAATCGAAACCGTGTTTTTATTGACCTCTTCCGGAAAATCCTACATCAGCTCTTCGATTGTTAGGGATGTCATCAAGAACGGAGGGGACTACACCGGACTGGTGCCCGATTCGGTGAGGGTCAAACGGTAGACCCTGCTACAAAAGCCGCCAATAAGGGATTTCCGCGAAGCACGGCTACTTTTTCCATCCCAAAAAATAATCTATATATTTGTAGGAATTTTCGTATATTTATGTGTTTTCCAACAGATATCGAGAGCACACCACGTAAATTGAACCATTCACAACAAACCTTCATATAAGTTGAATAATCGCTTTACATTAGTAGGAAATTACAACAATATGTTAAAGGGGACCCAAACAGGTGCCAATAATTATTTGGTGAAACAGTTGCCCATTGCGACCGCTTTTCTGAATCGTAAATTGGAAGTGGTTCACGCCTCAGACAAATGGATTGAATACTTCAATTTTCCCGATCGGGATGTTTTTGGCAAGAAGATTTTTACCCTCTTCAAAGGCGATCACAAAAACTGGCAAAAGGTCTTGAACGATTGCCTCAAGGGCAAAACTGTGGTGAACGGCAAGGAACGCTTTTTGGATAGCGAACAAAAAGATCGTTGGTTCGAATGGAGCAATGTACCTTGGTACGATGAGCGGGAAAACGTCATTGGGGTCATCATTCAGACTGAAGATGTAACCGACAAGGTGAACGATGAACTCAATCTGGAGCTACAGCACCTGCTTTTTAACGAAAAAACCGAAATTGCCAATATTGGCAGTTGGAACTTGGATTTCATCAACCAGGAACTGACCTGGTCCGATAGTACCAAACGCATTCATGAAGTGCCCCCAGACTTTGAGCCGAATATTGAAACCGCCATCGACTTTTATAAACATGGGCATAGCAGAAATACGATTTCCATGGCCGTTGAAAGGGCCATGACAGAGGGAATCGCCTTTAGTGAAAGACTACAGCTCATCACGGCCAAAGGAAACGAAAAATGGGTAATCGCCTCAGGAAAGCCCATATTCAAAAACGAGATTTTTTTAGGTCTTCTGGGCACAATTCAGGATATCAATGACGAGGTGCTTTCCGATATAAAAACAAAAGAAAATGAGCAGCTGCTCAAAACATTGATCGACAACCTGCCACTCAATGTATTTATAAAAGATCTGGATTCGAAAAAAGTGTTGGTCAACAAATCGGAATGCGATTATTTGGGGGTAAAAAATGCGAAAGAGCTTTTGGGCAAAAATGATTTTGACCTTTACGATAAGGAAATGGCCCAGATTTCAAGGGATGAGGACCTGAAGGTCATCAATTCCTTAAAGCCCATTTTGGGCAAAGAAACCATCAGTGTAAGAAAAGATGGAAGTACCACTACCTTCCTCACCTCAAAAATACCCTTGGTCGGTGACGACGGAACCGCCAATGGCCTGATTGGTATCAGCCTCGATATAAGTCAGTTGAAACAAAAAGAGGAAGAATTGAAAGACTTGATCAATGTGACTTCCATGCAAAATAAGAAGTTGATCAATTTTGCCCATATCGTATCCCATAACCTGCGCTCGCATTCGGCCAATTTTTCCATGTTATTGGACTTCCTGGTCAACGAACAAAATGGGAATGAACGGGAAAACATCACCAAAATGTTGGTGGAAGCCTCCGACAACCTCTTGGAAACCTTGGAGAACCTCAATGAAGTGGTAGCCATCAATACCAATACCAATCTCGACAAAAAACCAACGGTGCTCAATGAAACCTTGGCTAAGGTAGATTCAAACCTAGCCGCTTTTCTCAAAAACAACAATGCAAAAGTCATCAACAAGATTGCCGATGATGTGGTCATCAACGTTATTCCAGCCTATCTGGAGAGCATTCTCATGAATTTCATCACCAACGGCGTTAAATACAAAGAACCTTCAAGAAACCCGATCATTACCCTGAGCGCGGCCAAAACCGGAAAATATACCGTGGTTTCGATACAAGACAACGGAATGGGCATTGACCTGAAAAAATATGGCGACAAATTATTTGGCATGTACAAAACCTTCCACAACAACAAAGATGCACGGGGCATTGGCCTTTACATCACCAAGAACCAGATCGAGGCCATGAACGGAAAGGTGGAAACCAAGAGCAAAGTAGGCGTAGGAACTACATTTAACATTTATTTTAATGACGAAAATTAGCGCAATCTACATCATCGATGATGATCCCATTACGGTTTTTGGTATTAAAAAATTATTGAGTTTTGTGGTACAATGCGATGAAATTACCACCTACGAGAACGGTAAGTTGGCCATTGACCAAATTAAGCACACCCTTGCAAACAAACAATTATTGCCCGAAGTCATTTTTTTGGACATCAACATGCCCATCATGGACGGATGGCAGTTCCTGGAAGAATTCATCTCCCTGAACATACCACATAAAATCCGCGTCAATATCGTAACCTCCTCCATTGATGCGGTAGACCGTGACAAATGGAATTGGTACAAGACTAAATCGCACCACACGATTACCTTCAACAATAAACCGATCAAAAAAGAAGGCATTTCCGAAATTACAAAAGTGGCTTGATCACGATAACTGATTTTTTTGTTTAATTTTAAGGTCTATTCCTATCCTCTTTGACGAAATAGGCAGGCACCTTCCAAAAAACAGGTTTTACCGGTGCTTTACATCTAAATGCAAAGTTGCGAGTCCTATGGGATAGCTAATCGGACCATTCCCATGAAAATCAAAATCGCCGTTGTGATCGTATTGCTCCTTTTTGGATGCGAAACCAAGAAAGAGAATAAAAAAGGGAGTTTTCCTACCCATTTCGAAAATTCGGGTGGAACAGAAACGGCCACCTACGAACAGGTCATCGATTTCTATATTCGCTTGGCCAAGGAATTCCCGGAAATAAGTTTTCAGACCATAGGGGAAACCGATAGCGGCTATCCCTTGCATATCGTGACCTACAATCCCGATGGTGACTTCAATTTTATGAAGCTGGCGGCAGCCAAAACGATCATACTGATCAACAATGGCATCCATCCAGGGGAAAGCGATGGCATCGATGCCACCATGATGCTTATCCGCGATTTGGCCACCGGTAATCTGGATGCTCCTAAAAACACGGTACTGGTTTCCATTCCGATCTACAATATCGGTGGGGCGCTGAACAGGAATACCGGCACCAGGGCAAATCAAAATGGCCCAGTTTCCTATGGCTTCAGGGGCAACGCCAAAAACTATGACCTGAATCGCGATTTTATCAAGGCCGACAGTAAAAATGCCAAAACCTTCGCCTCCATTTACCATCTGGTGAATCCCGATATTTTTATCGACAACCATGTGAGCAATGGGGCGGATTACCAATATACCTTAACCCATCTCTTTACCCAGCACAATAAATTGGGTGGCGACCTTGGTACTTACCTAAATGATGAAATGATGCCGAATCTGGTGAAGCGGTTGGCCGATGAAAAATGGGACATCACCCCCTATGTCAATGTTCACAATGCGCCGCCCGATCATGGGTTTTCACAATTTATCGATCATCCTAGATATTCCACGGGTTATACCGCTTTATGGAACACCCTTGGATTGATGGTGGAAACCCATATGCTGAAGCCCTACGAACAGCGGGTCCAAGGCACTTATGAACTGATGAAACAAATGATCGGTATCGCCGAAACCGATGGAACAAAGATTAAAGCACTGCGAAAGGAGGCCTTGACAAGGCATCTGGGGTGGACCCATTACCCCACGCAATGGGCCATCGATTCGACCCGCCAAAGCATTCTCGATTTTAAAGGCTATCAGGCCGATACCTTGCTGAGCGAGGTTACCGGCTTTCCCAGGTTGAAATACGACCACGACAAGCCTTTTGTCAAAAAGGTGGTCTACAGAAATTATATGGTGGCCTCCGATTCGATCCGGATTCCAACAGCTTATATTGTTAAGAAGGAGCATGGAGAGATCATGGAACGCATGACGGCCAATAAAATTTATTTCGAAACTTTGATGAATGACACCTTGATGGAAGTCGGCAGTTATAAAATTGATGCCTATCGCACTATGCCGGATGTCTATGAGGGCCATTACCCCCATTTCCAGACCAAGGTTGCTGAAAGCACCCAAAATGTGGCTTTTGTTGAAGGGGATTATTTGATCCCAACCGAGCAGGAAGGCATCCGCTATATCCTGGAAACCTTGGAACCTGAAGCGACCGATTCTTTTTTCAACTGGAACTTTTTTGATGCGATATTACAAAGGAAAGAAGGGTTTTCTCCTTATGTTTTTGAGGATGAGGCCCTAAAGTTATTGAATGAAAATGCCGTGGTAAAGGACTCCTTCCTAACGAAGAAAAGCAGCGATCCCATTTTTGCAAACGATTGGTATGCCCAGCTGGATTGGCTCTACACCCGGAGCGAACATGCGGAAAAGGCCTTTTTGCAATACCCTGTTTACAGGTTTTTCCAGAAGACAGCAGACGCTAAGGATTCGGATTAGTCACCAAATAGAATCTTGATGTTCGTATAGGAATTCTCCAGGGCTTTCTTGATTTTTTCAGGCCCTTTCCACTTTACTTTAACGATTCCCTCATCGGCCTGCCCGACCAAAGGACCCGCGTACGAAGTACGCATCGCATACCAATGCACCTCCTTGAGTTTGTATTTGCCGTTGCTTTTGAAAACGTGATAGGTAGTCTTAAGAAAATTCTCCAGTATCAAACCCTGAACACCGGTTTCCTCGGCCACTTCCCTAAGGGCGCATTCCTCGTAGGTCTCTCCTTTATCCAGTTTACCTTTGGGCAAATCCCATTTATCATTTCGATAAATGAACAGCACTTTGCCCGCTTTGTTGGTCACCACGCCGCCCGCTGCCCTTACCAAGGGTATTTTTTTACAGAACTTTTTAAGAATTTCCTCGTGGTTCGGATGGTAGACATAGGCCACCTGCAGTTTGTTCTTGTTCAGAGCCGTTATGGCTGCTTTGATGGCATCTTGATTCAAAAGGAAATATTCGCCGCTAGCGGTTTCTGAGAGCTTATTTGTCAAAATCAAGGGCAGATCATTAACAAAAACTTTATACATTTGCGACATGGTTTTGGACAAGTACACCGCTAAAAAAACAGCAGAGCTCCTGCTGCAAATTAATGCAATTAAATTGAAACCGGAAAATCCATTTACATGGGCTTCCGGATGGAAATCCCCGATTTACTGTGACAATCGGATCATCCTTTCCTATCCCATTATCCGAAACTTTGTTAGGGAAGAAATCGCGAAGCATCTTGAAACGATTTATGGCAAGCCCGACATCATCGCCGGCGTCGCTACCGGAGCCATTGGCATAGGGGCATTGGTGGCCGATTATCTGGGCCTACCATTCATCTATGTGCGCCCCGAAGCAAAATCGCATGGGCGCCAAAACCAGATTGAGGGGCTGCTGGAGCCCAATCAAACGGTCGTGGTCATCGAAGATCTGATAAGCACGGGCCAAAGCAGTCTGAATGCCGTGAAAGCGTTGACCGCTGCCGGGGCCAAGATCAAGGGCATGTTCGCCATTTTCACCTATGGCTTCGACATTGCCGAGGCGAATTTTAAAAAACACGGCCTGGAACTATATACCTTGGGCGATTATGAACACCTGATCCAACAAGCATCTGAAAGCGATTATATCAACGAGGAACAACTCAGCACTTTGAGGGAATGGCGCGCAAACCCGGCGGGCTGGAAACAAAAATAAAATGTACCTAGAAACACCTACGAAAGTATTGGCCAAGGGCCAAAAAGAAGTCTATCACTTTTTGAACGACCTGAAGAATTTTGAAAAACTGATGCCAGATTCGATTGCCAAATTTGAGGTGCTCAATGACGACAGATTTCTTTTTCAACTCAGCGGTATGCCCGAAATCGTCCTCGAAAGGAAACATCAAACTCCCGAAAGTCAAATCGTGTTGGGGGCCGCCAGTGAGAAACTGCCCTTTACCCTTACGGCCAATATCGCCGAGACCGCTGTGGGACAAAGTGAGGTAACCTTGAGTTTTGAGGGCGAATTCAATGCGATGATGGCCATGATGATCAAACATCCGATCACCAATTTTATGGGCACTTTGGCAGAGAACCTTGCTAAAATCTGACCGCGGCCTGAAGTTATTGACCTTATTTACCTAAACGGGCCTCTAAAGCTGCAATTTGATTTCCTTTAGACCAAAAGTCCTTAAGGTCCCGTTTACAAGGGTTATTTGTAATTTTCCCTCCGCCGAAACGCCTCTGATCTTGCCAAGTACCTTTTGATCCCCATCGATCAGAAAGGTATTCTCGCACTCCTTTCCAAAAAGTTGTTCTTCATAATGCGCCCATTGAGCACCCGGCCCTTCTTTTTCGTAGGTTTTAAAACTCTGTTGCAAATGTTGTAGAACGGCTTCCAACACTTTGTGCAATTCAAAATCCCGGCCGGAGCACAGTTTCATGGAGGACGCATTGGGCAAATCCATAAACTTGGTTTGGTTCACATTCAAACCCACACCAATAATGGCCGATTGTATTTTGGGGCCCTTAAGGCTATTTTCGATCAGGATGCCACCGATTTTCCGGTTTCCTGACATTATGTCGTTAGGCCATTTGATGCTCAAATTCGGTATTTCAAAACTTTTGAGGGCATCAACAACGGCCAAGGAAACACAGACCACCAGGGAAAATTGTTCTTGGGCCAGGAAGTCATCGAAACGTTTTAAAACGCTCATAATGAGGTTCATTCCTGGTTCGGACGTCCATTTGGAGCCCATTTGGCCACGTCCATAAATTTGGTGGTTGGCCGTTACAACGGTAAAATCTTCCACGGTTTCGGATTGCATCAGACCCTTTAGGTAGGTGTTGGTAGAATCTATGGCATCAAGTTTGACTATTCGCACAGGAAGCGTGGTTAAGTAATCTTTAATCTAATCTTAAAAACTAGGTTTAAAAGAACAAAAAAATAATAACTTTGTAAAAACTAAAATTATTGGATGCAAAAAAAGAAAGCGAGCGCTGATGAGCTAATTGCATTGATCTTAGAGGGCATTGAAGAAGTAAAAGGACAAAACATAAATTTACTCGACCTTAGGGCAATAGAAAATACAGTATGTGACTACTTTATCATTTGTAATGGAACTTCCAATACGCATGTAAACGCAATAGTCGGATCTATCCAAAAAACAGTAAGCAAAGCTATAAAGGATAAACCTTGGCATGTCGAAGGCGGGGACAATGCCGAGTGGGTACTCATGGATTACGTCAACGTAGTGGTACATGTTTTTCAAAAACACATCAGGGAATTTTATGACATCGAAGGACTTTGGGGAGATGCCAAGGTTACACTGGTGGAAAGTAGCATAAACTAAAAAAAATGGCAAAAGAAAATAATACAGGTCAAAAAAAACCAAGATTCAGTTCTTGGTGGATATATGGGTTGATCATCATCATGTTGGTCGGGTTTCAGTTTTTAAGCAGCGAAAATTTTGCAAGCACCAAAAAAACAACCACTTCAGAGCTGCAGGAATACCTTAGGAACGGTGATATCAGTAAAATACTGATCATTACCAACACCAATCAGGCCAAGGTCTTTCTTACCGATGAGGCGCTCCTGAAGGATGTCCATAAAGATGTCGCACAAAAATCATTGCTCCCGACCACCGGGGCATTGCCACAATACATTCTCGATTATGGGGATTTACAGATATTCCAAAAGGAAATCACCGATAGTAAAAAGGAGAACAACCTTGATACCGTGGTCGAATTCGATAAAGAATCGAACATCATCGGCAATTTATTCCTCAATATCCTTCCCTTTATTTTGATTATCGGGATTTGGATCTATCTGATGCGCAGAATGTCGGGCGGCGGTGGTGGCGGCGCTGGCGGTCAGATTTTCAATATCGGCAAGTCGAAAGCCAAACTTTTCGATGAAAAAACCGACACCAGAACCTCCTTCAAGGACGTGGCCGGACTCGAAGGTGCCAAGGAAGAAGTGGAAGAAATCGTAGAATTTCTAAAATTTCCGGACAAATATACCTCCCTCGGCGGGAAGATCCCCAAAGGGGCATTACTCGTCGGACCTCCAGGAACGGGCAAGACCTTATTGGCCAAGGCCGTGGCAGGGGAAGCCAAAGTGCCGTTCTTTTCACTTTCAGGATCAGACTTTGTGGAGATGTTCGTAGGGGTCGGTGCTTCCAGGGTGCGTGACCTTTTTAAACAGGCAAAAGACAAATCCCCCGCCATCATCTTCATCGATGAGATCGATGCGATCGGAAGGGCCAGGGGAAAAAACAATTTTACCGGTTCAAACGATGAACGGGAAAACACCTTGAACCAGCTCTTGACCGAAATGGACGGTTTTGGTACCAATACCAACGTGATCGTATTGGCAGCGACCAACCGTGCCGATGTACTCGATAAGGCGCTTATGAGGGCGGGAAGATTCGATCGCCAGATCTATGTTGACCTTCCGGATATCAGGGAACGAAAAGAAATTTTTGAAGTCCATTTAAGACCTATCAAAACCGCGGAGACCTTGGACCTTGATTTTCTGGCCAGACAAACCCCAGGGTTTTCGGGTGCCGATATTGCCAACGTTTGTAACGAGGCCGCTTTGATCGCTGCTCGAAAAGAGAAAAAAGCAGTGACCAAGCAAGACTTCCTCGATGCGGTCGACAGGATCGTGGGTGGCCTTGAGAAAAAGAACAAAATCATTACACCCGGTGAGAAAAGGACCATTGCCTATCATGAAGCTGGGCATGCCACGGTAAGCTGGATGCTCGAACACGCAGCACCCTTGGTAAAAGTTACCATCGTGCCAAGGGGACAATCGCTCGGCGCCGCATGGTACCTGCCGGAAGAACGATTGATCGTTCGCCCGGAACAGATGAAAGATGAAATGTGTGCCACCCTTGGGGGTAGGGCCGCCGAACGGGTCATTTTTGATAAAATTTCGACCGGAGCGCTCAGCGATCTGGAAAAAGTGACCAAACAAGCGCGCGCCATGGTAACCGTTTATGGCCTTAATGAAGAAATAGGCAACCTGACCTATTATGATTCTTCCGGCCAAACCGATTACGGCTTTTCCAAACCCTATAGCGAAGACACGGCGCAAAAAATTGATAAGGAAATTTCAAAATTGATCGAAGAACAATATGCAAGGGCCATCGAAGTTCTTGAAAAAAACAAGGACAAGTTGACCATATTGGCCGAACGCCTGTTGGAAAAAGAAGTGATTTTTAAGGAAGACCTTGAAAAAATATTCGGAAAACGACCTTTTGACAAGGAGTTTGATGCTCAGGGACAGGAAATAATGAAAAACGTAGCAGCAGGCGTAGAAACGGAAAATACTTCCGAAGAAATCGAAGAGGAAAAAAAATAAAAAGCGTCGATCAGATCGGTCCTAAAAACGGCACTAATCGCACGATCATTACATGGGGATATTCGACAAATTATTTGGAGGCGGTAAGAAGGGTTCCAAGACAACCGCGGAAACCAGAGGGGAGCACATGCCCGACCTCAACATTCCCGTTGACGAAAAATTTACCATCCATTTTAAAAAAAATGGCGGCAAATTCCTCTACTGCGATTCATTTTCAGAAATATCGCTCTCATTAAAAAAAATCATCAACGAAAATGCCTGGGAAAACAGTGCCTTTTATGTGTTGAATCCTGCGCTCAAGGATAAATTCTCCAAGGAGAATATCACTTTTAGTGATAACAAAAATGAAAGCGTGGTTTTTTTTACCACTTGTGAACATTTGATAGCGCAGAACGGTTCCATTTTGGTTTCGTCCAATCAATTGAAGGAGAACAAGCTCAGTGAACTTCCCGACAATTTGATCGTCTTTGCTACCACCAGTCAATTGGTGGAGTCGATTGGGGAAGGCCTCAAAAAAATCAAAAAAAAATATGGTCCGCAGATTCCCGCCAATATTACCACCATCAAACATTTTCAAGCAACAGATAGCAATGCAGACGATTTTTTGACCTACGGGAGCAGCTCTAAAAATTTGTATCTTTTGCTTTTGGAAGATCTATAACATGAGGGAAATTTTAAGGCGTGCATTAACGGGGGCAGTTTATATTATTTTATTGCTTTCTGCCATCTTCCTAAGTTCCGATGCCTTTGATTTTCTCATCATGATGTTTGGACTTGCCTGTATCTATGAGTTTAAGCGATTGGTCGGCCTCCGGGGATACTACATCTTTTTGGCCTATTTGACGCTCTGGTGGGTGTTTATCTATCTCATCAAGGAACACGACAAAATACCGATCAACATCTTGATGTCGGTCACGATTGCCGTAGACCTGGCCATGCTTTATTTCCTTTTTTCGAAAAAGCCAAGTACCATTACAAAATACAACAGGTTCATAGCGGGACTGTTTTATATCGGTGGCGGTTGCATCTTTCTTACGATGATCCCTTACAAGAACAACGAGTTTTCAAAATTCTTGATCATGGGTATTTTTATACTGATCTGGGTGAACGATTCCTTTGCCTATTTGGTAGGGCGCAGCATTGGCAAAGCCAAGCTCTTTCCGTCCGTATCACCCAAGAAAACCATTGAGGGTGCCATCGGGGGCTTATTGTTCGCCTTGGCAGCAGCCTTTTTGATGGCCCGATATGAGCCTTCCATCAGCACTTCGCAGTGGATGCTCTTGGCGGTAGTGATCGTTGTATCCGGTGATTTGGGCGATCTGGTCGAATCCAAGCTCAAAAGATTGGCAGGGGTAAAAGATAGCGGTGCCCTGTTGCCCGGACACGGTGGCATGCTCGATCGCCTCGACAGTTTGGTTTTTGCCGCACCCTTTGCTTATTTAACCTTAACCCTTTTTACCTATGTTTCATAAAGAAGGCCAAAAAATTATACTGACCACCTTTTTTCTAGTCGTGGCCACTATTTTGATCACAGCTTTTGTCGTTTCCACACCTTGGCTAAAATGGTCATTGCAGGGTATCGCACTGATCATCCTGATTTTGATACTCCAATTTTTTAGAAATCCAAAACGCACCGTAAAACGCAATTTTGACGAAATCTTGGCCCCGGTCGATGGCAAGGTCGTGGTGATGGAGGAGGTGTTGGAAACCGAATATTTCAATGAGAAAAGATTACAGGTTTCCATTTTTATGTCACCCATCAATGTGCATGTGACGCGTTATCCCGCCAGTGGGGAAATCAAATATTCCAAATATCATCCGGGCAAATACCTTGTGGCATGGCATCCCAAATCGAGTACCGAGAACGAGCGAACCACCGTGGTGATCCGTACCCCAAAGTTTGGAGAGATACTCTATCGGCAGATAGCCGGTGCCCTGGCGAGACGAATCATCAACTATGCCGAAGTGGGTGACAGCGTGCAGCAGGGCGAGGATGCGGGATTCATAAAATTTGGTTCAAGGGTTGATTTGTTATTACCTTTGAATAGTGCGGTAACGGTGAAGCTAGATCAGTCGGTCATTGGGGGCAAGACCTGTATAGCCACT
This sequence comes from uncultured Flavobacteriaceae bacterium, assembly GCA_963710535.1. GTDB lineage: Bacteria > Bacteroidota > Bacteroidia > Flavobacteriales > Flavobacteriaceae > Pelagihabitans. The sequence continues at coordinate 31,610 of CAVQAW010000007.1, read as the reverse complement.
TTAGCCAAAAAGAATGACAAATGATAAGCTACATATAAAGTTTGCCAAGGCCGTGGAGTTTATCAATAACTACACCGAACCCTTACCTGCCGATGTGCTCTTGAAGCTATATGCCTATTTCAAAATCGCAAGCGAGAACAAGAACAATCCCGGAAGCAAAACCCCATTGATCAATGCCTTTAAGGCAAACGCGCTGATCCAGGCCAAAAACATGGACCAAAAAGCAGCCATGCGGAACTACATTAAATTGGTGAAAACCCTACAGTCATAGATGCCTTGGGCCATTTTAACATGCAATCCGAAATTCATTCATAGAGGTCATCCAAATCGGCATTGCAGAGGTCGAAAAAAAGATCGCCCATTTTGAGGGTAACATCCGTAAAAAAACGCGCCCCTTTTTCCTTGGTCGAATGATGTGGATTGCCAACACCTGTATCCTCACTGATTTTTGACCATTGGCGCTCTGCCCATACCCACCCTTCCGAAAATGCCTTGATCTTGTATTTTTTATCCTTCCCATCGCCCCATTTCGACTTTGGCAAGACCAGTTCGGGTTTAAGGTAAAGCATCAAACTGGTTTCCATCTCGTCTGCATGATCTCCCTTTTCCTCAAAATATAGGGATTTGTCCATCGCTTGGAACCAATTTGAAAAGCTGATGAACATATCCGGGAATTTCAATCCCAATTCACGTACCAGGGGTTTGAAGTTGTTGCCTCCATGACTGTTGAAGATCAAGAGTTTTTTGATACCCTGCCGATCGAGGACGGTACAGATATCGGATAGGATGGCATATTGGGTACTCGGATTCAGATTGATATCTAAATAAATATCGGTTTGTCCGGTATTCACCCCAAACGGAATGGTGGGCAGGACAATGGGTTTCGCTCCCTTTTCCCATGCCAATCTGGCCGCTTCGGCAGCGAGCAGGTCGCTTTCAAAAACATCGGTGGCATAGGGTAAATGATAGTTATGGGCTTCCGTGGCGCCCCATGGCAAAATGGCCAGCTCGAAGGTTGTATCCTTAAGGGCGTCCCAATTGGTTTCAGCTAAAATATAGGGTCTCATCTATTGTTTCTCTTTTTAAATGGCTATTCTCTTATTGACTGCTGGCTCCTTCCAGGTAAAATAGATCGCGCCAAATATGGTGATCAGAAAATAAAGACCAACAACTAGACTACCCCATTCTAAAAAAACATCCAGTCCAAACCAATCGCCTTGCCACCAAATAAAGGCCAGGCCGATCAGTCCCCGAAACACTTCGATCCAAAGCGCGTAACGATTCCTGTCCATTAAACTGGTATAGCCATAAATGCCGACAAAGATGAAGAACCCGAACAACAGGAGTCCGTCGAACCCTATGGCCGAAAAATTATAGAACATGAAGAGCAGCAAGATCAGGATGCCCAACATCTGAAAGACGATGTATCCCTTTAAAAATCCGCTTGCAGGGGTCTCATAACGCTTGAAGGCGTAAACATCGGATATGGTTTCTATCGGAAAATTCTCTTTCACATCCTTGGGGCGCCAACCAGTGGGCATGAACCAAATCCGAAATTTGTCCCAATAATTTCGGGTATGCCAGGCATCTTGCAACAACCTCCAAAAATGCTGAAAATTAATGTGGATCGGATTCCAGGTGCCCGCGGGTTTCAATACCCCATATTGGGGCGGCACCTCTGGCAATTCCTCTTGGAAAGTTCCGAACCAGCGGTCCCAAATGCTCAATATCTGCCCGAGATTCTTATCTATGTATTCGGGATTGATCGCATGGTGTACCCGATGTTGCGATGGGGTAACGATGATATATTCCAGCCAGCCCATTTTTCCTATGTGCTGCGTATGGTACCAAAACTGTGCGAATAAATGGATGGGGCCCAAAATTGCGATGACTTCGTAGGGTACTCCTACCAAGGCCGCCGGAATGAGAAGCAACGGAAAATAACCGATTAAATTGGAAATAGACTGCCTTAAGGCACAGGCCAAATTAAATTCTTCGCTGCTGTGATGGATCACATGTTGGTTCCAAAAAATATTGACCCGATGGCTTAGCCGGTGGTTCCAATATCCGGCAAAATCAATGACAATAAAGGCCACTGACCAAACCAACCAAGTGGCCTTGATATGGGTAACCGCCAAATGTTCCAAGAGGTAGGGATAGGATACCAAGATCACCCCCAGCCCCAACGAGTCTTTAACGATATTGGTGAGTCCGGAACTGACGCTCGAAACGGTATCCATTACTTTGTGTTTCTGGTTTTTGACCCAATGCCCATAGCCTATTTCAACCACCAGCAAGAGGATGAAGAAAGGGATGGCATAAAGAAGTGCAGTTGCGTAAGCTTCCAAAATGATAATTTGCAGATGAGCGAATCCGTTATAAGTTACTAAATTAAGCCTTTATCTCGATTTCAAAAAAACAAACCTCGGCATTATGATAATGGCTGGGAAGGTTGCTTGTGCGGCTCAGTTTCGATATCCCCAGAAACTGAAACCCGCAATTTTGATAATGTGCGATAAGCCTGGTATTGTAGCCACAGGTATCCATTCTTATAAATCGTTTTTGGTGGGCAGCGCCATATTTTTTGGCCCAAGCCACGATTTCAGAAACCAAATGTTTGCCCCTAAAAACAGGATTGGTAGCAATTCGGTGTATATATAGCGCAGCATCATTTGCGCTATGCTCCCAAATTTCGGGATCGGAATAGGTGATGGTCCACACACAGGCGATCTCCCTATCGATTTCTACCTTCCAAATGCGTTGCTCCCTGATTTCTGTTTCCACCATCGATCTTTCAAAAGTCGGCCATTGGTTGGCGGGAAATACTATTTTCTGATAGGCCGTGGCCAATCGATACAGCCGAAATATTTCATCGAGGTCGGCTAGGGTGCAATTGTAGATTTTCAATGGTCTGCATGATTTATGGATATGCTATCTCATGGTCAGGCAAAGGCGTCGGGGCATTGCAGCATGTTCAAATAGCATTGGTATAAACCCGAAAGAAAAACCAGTTGTTTATCCTGTTCGGGGTTCAAAAAATTAATTGCCATGGCCTTCAAGAACATGGTTGTTGAACTTCGATCGTTCATCAAACGCTGCTACCGGAATATTTCGCAAGCAAATACGCCACTTTTACAACGGCTTCCTTCCGGAAATTATATTATAAAGAATGACAATAACCGCAATCACAATTAAAATGTGAAGCAAGCTACTGGTAGCAATTCCGGGAACAATGTTCAATATTCCCAATAACCATACAACAATACAGATAACGGCAACGAGCCACAGTAGACTTCTCATAATTCCTAAGGTTTAGATTGTCCGGTTAAGATAGGGAACTAATCCGATTGAGGATGAAAAATCGTGACAATATATCAGAAAGGTCTTTCGAAAAAAACTGGCCAAACCAAGGATCAAGCAATCATATCTTCATGCAGTGGTGCACTACCCGGCTTTCATAGACTTCCCCTTATTGAACAGCAAAACCGTGGCAATACGCCCAGCACAAAACCTTGCACTAACATTACTCCAAACCGGACAGGCTTTTCTCCAAAGTTTCAATTTTGGCTTCGGCATCGGCCTGCTTTTTGCGTTCCAATGCGATGACCTGTTCGGGCGCATTGCCCACAAAACGTTCATTGTTCAATTTCTTTTGCACCGACAACAGAAAGCCTTTGGTATATTTCAGCTCGTCCTTAATTTTTTTAATCTCGGCCGCCACATCCACATTGCCTTTTATTGGGATAAAGTATTCATTGCTTTTTACCCGAAAGCTGAGCGCCCCATCAACCGATGCGTCGACCGAGACGATCTGGTTGAGGTTCGTAAGTTTGGCGATGACCACATCCCATTCAGTGGCCACATTTTCCTCATTGCGCACCATAAGATCGAGTTCCTCCTTCATCGCAATGTTCTTTTCTTTTCGGATGGTGCGTACCCCTGAGATGACCTCAGCGGCAAAATCAAAACCATTGATCAATGCCTTGTTTACCTTGCCCACTTCGGGCCACTTGGCGATGACCAGCGCTTCCTCCGGTGTCCGTTTTGCCGTGCGTTGCCAGATTTCTTCGCTCAAAAAAGGCATAAAAGGGTGTAAAATCTTTAAATTTTGTTCGAACAGTTCAATCACGGCCATCAGGGTTTTACGATCGATGGGCTGTTGATAGGCCGGTTTTACGATTTCCAAAAGCCAGGAACAGAAATCGTCCCAAACCAACTTATAGATCGACATCAAAGCGTCTGAAATTCTATATTTCTCAAAATGGTCTTCGATTTCGATTAGGGTTTCATTGAATTTTGAACGGTACCATGCAATTCCCAATCGGGAGGCATCCGGTTGCGGTAAGTCAGCAACCTCCCAACCTTTTACCAATCTAAAGGCGTTCCAAATTTTGTTGGCAAAATTTTTGCCCTGCTGACAGAGGTCTTCATCGAACATCAGATCGTTGCCCGCGGCAGCACTGAGCAAAAGCCCAACCCTTACCCCATCGGCGCCGTACTGATCGATAAGGCCCAGCGCATCGGGTGAGTTCCCCAGCTGCTTCGACATCTTGCGCCTTTGTTTATCCCGTACGAGCCCTGTAAAATAAACGTTCTCAAAAGGGCGTTCCCCGCGGTATTCATAGCCTGAAATAATCATGCGGGCCACCCAGAAAAAGATGATGTCGGGTCCCGTGACCAAATCGTTTGTGGGATAATAATAATTCACCTCCTTATTGTCCGGATCCAGAATACCGCCAAAAACGCTGATGGGCCATAACCATGACGAAAACCAAGTGTCCAAAACATCCTCATCCTGTTTCAGATCCCCTAACTTTAATACCTTCCTGGAACCTTGCGATGAGGAAGATAGTTTGGCATTCGCCATTTTCAAAGCTTCCTCCTTGCTTTCGGCCACTACAAAATCGTCCTGCCCATCACCATAGTAATATGCGGGTATCCGCTGCCCCCACCACAATTGGCGCGAAATGTTCCAATCGCGAATGTTCTCCATCCAGTGACGGTAGGTGTTTTCAAATTTTTTCGGGAAAAATTTTATTTCATGGGTCTTTAAAACGGCCTTCAAAGCGGGTTGGACCAAATCTTCCATCTTCAGGAACCACTGGTCGCTCAACCTTGGTTCGATGACCGCCTTGGTGCGTTCGGAAGTACCCACTTTGGTCAGGTAGTTTTCGGCCTTGATCAGATATCCTTTTTCCTCCAATTCTTTCGAGATAAGCTTGCGCACGACGAAACGGTCTTTTCCTTCATAATGCAGGCCATAAGTGTTCAAGGTAGCGTTGGCATTGAAAATATCGATAGTCTCCAAATGGTGTTTTTCTCCCAGCGCCTTATCGTTGACGTCATGGGCCGGGGTAACCTTGAGGCAGCCGGTTCCGAACTCCATATCAACATATTCGTCTTCGATGATCGGTATCTCCCTATTGCAAATGGGCACAATGGCCTTTTTTCCTTTTAAATGCCGATACCTGTCATCCTGGGGATGGATACAGATCGCAGTATCGCCCAAGATGGTCTCCGGCCTCGTGGTGGCAATGATCACCTTTTCAGACGTTCCCGCTATGGGGTACGACAGATAGTATAGTGTGCCTTGCCTTTCTTCATAGATCACCTCTTCATCGGAAAGCGTGGTCAAGGCCTCGGGATCCCAATTCACCATACGGTAGCCTCGATAGATCTGCCCTTTGTTATAGAGGTCGACAAAAACCTTGATGACCGAGGCGTACATATCGTCATCCATGGTAAATTTGGTACGTTGCCAATCACAGGAACAGCCCAATTTTTTTAACTGCTCCAAGATAACCCCGCCATATTTGTGTGTCCATTCCCAGGCATGGTCCAAAAATGCTTCCCTGCTCAGATCGGATTTATTGATTCCCGACGCTTTCAGCTTGGCAACTACTTTGGCCTCCGTAGCGATACTGGCATGGTCAGTACCCGGCACCCAACAGGCATTCCTGCCCATCAGTCTTGCCTTCCTGATGAGCACATCCTGTAAGGTATTGTTCAGCATATGTCCCATGTGCAGCACGCCGGTGACATTGGGCGGAGGTATTACGATGGTGTAGGGCTCCCTTTCGTCGGGGAGCGAATGGAAGTACTGATGTTGCATCCAGTAATCGTACCAGTGTTGCTCCACCCGTTGAGGTTCATATTTTGAAGGGATATCCATAATTTTTGGTACGATTATTGCCTAACATACGCTGTTCCCATAAAACTAGCGTGGAACAAATGTTAAAATATTGATATTAAGGCCAATTGGCCCTTATTTGAAATACGAAACAAAAATAAGTAACGTTAATAGATAACAAAAGAATTTTGGAGGTTCATCTCAAAAGATTTACTTTTGAAATTCACCCAAAACCAGAAATAATGAAAAAAATAGTACTTGTATTATTTGTTGGCCTACTCGGATTTAGTCTTACCGCACAGGATAAAGCGGCTAAAATTGAATTCAAGACAGAAACGATCGATTATGGGGTCATCGAAAAAGGAAGTGACGGTGTTCGTATCTTCGAATTCACAAACACGGGAAACGCCCCGTTGATCATCAGCAAAGTGAGTTCAAGTTGTGGCTGTACCATTCCAAATTGGTCAAAAGATCCGGTATTGCCCGGAAAATCAGGTGAAATTCAAGTGAAATACGACACAAATAGGGTTAATCCCATCAGGAAAGCCATCACGGTGATATCCAATGCCGATACGCCCACCAAAGTATTGAAAATCATTGGTGAAGTCAAAGAACCGGAAGGCAAATAATTACTTCCAAGAAACATTAGGTTTAACCCTGATCACCTGCAGCACGCATGGGATCAGGGTTTTTCTTTGAATACATTTTTGAGCACGAAGGAGAAGAGCAGCCCGGAGTCGTATCTTTCAATGAGGACTTTGATCCGCTTGCCTTCCTTTTCATTGAGCATCTGCATGATTTCTTGAAGTTTATATCGGTGAACACTTTTGCCGTTTACGGCCAAGACCACATCACCTTCCCTCAGCCCTGCCGTTTCGGCCGGACTCCCCGCCCGTATCCCCGAAACGATGATTTCAGGAACCAGGCTTAGGCGGGTACGATTCTCAAACAGAATTTGTACGTTGCCAAAAGTATCGGAGTCTGATTTGACCATACCTCTTGAATCCGCGATCTTTTCGGCAATATATCTTAGGCCGTCGTGTTGCAGTTCAATGCCGCTCATGTTATATTGAAAAGGATTGTTGAAATTGTTGTTTTTCCTAAGGGATACTTTATTGTTCGGGTAATCGAACACCATATTGAAACGCTTGAGTATCTCACCCCCCATACTCCCGTTGCGGTCGCCCAGATTTTTCATGTCGTTGAAAGATTCGGCATTGGGAAATGCCGCTTTGGCATCTTCGAGCACGAAACTTCCTATTTTTATGCCTTTTACCATGGTACGCCTCCCAAAAATATTTCCATTGAGGCCTTTGCCGAGGAAGTCATAATAGTGCTTTTCGGGCATCTCAATGTCCTCATTCTCGAAGAGCCAAATCGCATCGCTGCTTCCCGAATCCAATAGCAGCTTAACGGGTACGCTTTCACCATCCTTTAAGTAGAGTTCGCCATCGACATACGCTTTTTTCCGAATGACCTGCATGGGCAAGGTCTCATATTTTTTGTCTTTTTTGTATTTGTATGAGCTGGGATCGTACAACTTGAGGGTCTTGTTGCCGTAGTTGATATCGACCACAAAGTCCCTGAACAGCTCATAACCGATGATACCATGTACGGGGATGCCCAGACTTGGCGAAAAATTCATTTCATTGTCCAAGACCACATAAAGTTGTTGTTGGTCATTGCGTACACGGCCCAACTTAAAATCGTTACCCTTTGAGCTCAGTGCGCTGATGGGTTCTCCATCGCCCAGCCCTTTGATACTGATTTCGGTGACATTGTTGATCTGTATCGAATCATGATCGGTCAGGTTGAACAATATTGGTTTACTCACGCCCGAATCGAGGATAAATGAGAGTGATGATCCGTTCACCTCCACCGGAATCACGATCAGGTTATTGATGAGCTGAAATTTGATTTTCTGATATTTCTGGCCATCGGGCAAGTTGAAACCCTGTGCCTTTCCCAAAAATGGAAAGCATAGTATCGATATCAGAAAAAAGTGAACGATTCGTCCCAACTTTTTTAGTGTTAGCGGCTTAACCCTCTTAAAGTTAAGGAATTCGAGGCTGAACACCATTGTTAATTAACAAAATTAAAGGGTTTAAATAAAGCCCACTTATATTGTTTTGTACCCAATGATTTCCCATTTTTGCCGTAAATATTCCGCCTCATGCCACAAATTTCCAAAAAAGGGAAAGCCATGCCCGAGTCACCGATCAGAAAATTGGTTCCTTTTGCAGAGGCCGCCAAAAAAAAGGGTGCCCAGGTCATTCACCTCAATATCGGACAGCCAGATATCAAAACGCCCAAAGTGGCCCTGGATGCCGTTAGGAACTTCAATCTGGAAGTTTTGGAATACAGCAGGACAGAAGGATCCGAGACCTACAGGGAAAAATTGGCCGCCTACTATGCAAAAAATGATATCGAGATTACCGCTTCGGACATCATTGTGACCACAGGAGGCTCGGAAGCGCTCACATTCGCGATGGGGAGCATCGGTGATGCCGGTGATGAAATCATCATCCCGGAACCTTTTTATGCAAATTATAACGGCTTCGCGACCGCCAACACTGTCAAAGTAGTTCCAGTGGTTTCGCAAATGGAGGACAATTTTGCATTGCCCCCTATTGAGGATTTTGAAAAACTCATCACCCCGCGGACCAAAGCGATCTTGATATGCAATCCTGGCAATCCGACAGGCTATCTTTATAGCAAGGAGGAAATCCATAAGCTGGCCAAAATTGTCAAAAAGCATGACCTTTTTCTGATAGCAGACGAGGTATATCGGGAGTTCACCTATGATGGCCGGGAACATTATTCCGTATTGCAGGTGGAAGGTTTGGAAGAAAATGCCATCATGATCGATTCTGTTTCGAAACGTTACAGCATGTGCGGAGCCCGGGTAGGCTGTTTGGTCTCCAAGAACAAAGAGGTGGTGAAGACCGTTTTGAAATTTGCTCAGGCGAGATTATCGCCCCCTACCTTCGCCCAGATAGCGAGCGAAGCGGCACTGGAAACACCCCAATCTTATTTCGATGAGGTTAAAAAGGAATATCTCGAACGAAGAAACGTCTTGATCGCAGCACTGCAAAAGATAGAGGGGGTAAAAGTGGCCAGGCCTCAAGGCGCATTTTATTGTATTGCCGAGCTGCCCATAGAGGATGCCGATGATTTTGCCCAATGGCTTTTGGAAGACTTCCGGGTCGACAACGAAACGGTGATGGTCGCTCCGGCAGCAGGATTTTATGCTACCCCGGGCTTGGGCAAGAACCAAATCAGGATTGCCTATGTCCTGGACAAAGCGCGTTTGATCAGGGCCGTGGAGATTCTCGGAGAAGCTTTGAAAAGTTATATCGGCTAATGCAGATCAAAAAAAACATCTCCCTTAAGCCCTATAACACTTTTGGAATAGCCGTGAGGGCCAAAAATTTCTGTGAGGTAAACAGCACGGATGAGTTATGCGAGGCCTTGCGTCTTGACGGCTATCCACAAAAGTTTGTCTTGGGGGGAGGCAGCAATGTACTGCTCACCAAAGACATTGATGCTTTGGTACTCCACGTCAATATCAAGGGTAGGGAAGTCATCAAAAAACATGGGGATAAGCTCCACCTGAAAGTGATGGCCGGCGAAAATTGGCACGAGATCGTCATGTGGTGCGTCGACCAAGGTTTTGGCGGCTTGGAAAACCTCTCTTTGATCCCGGGCAATACCGGTTCCGCCCCTTTGCAGAATATCGGTGCCTATGGTGTGGAATTGAAAGACGTGCTGGTTTCCTGTGAAGCCCTAGAATTGGCGACGATGAAAATCAAACGGTTCAGCAATGCCGACTGTGCCTTTGGATACCGTGATTCTTACTTCAAAAACAAAGGGAAAGGCCGCTATGTCATCACTTCCATCGTTATGGAATTATCGACTGATCACCACCGAATCAATACCGCTTATGGCTCGATAGAAGCCGAATTGGCAAAGAAAAATATAGTGCGGCCCACCATTAAGGATGTTTCGGAGGCGGTTATCGCCATACGGCAGGATAAATTGCCCGACCCTAAAATATTGGGCAATAGTGGCAGTTTTTTCAAGAACCCGGTTATCGATGGTGGCGCTTTTGCCATATTCACCGCTGCACATCCCGATGCCCCTTTTTACAAAGTCTCCGAAAACAGCTATAAAATTCCTGCGGGCTGGCTCATCGAACAATGTGGTTTTAAGGGTAAGCGGTTCGGGGATGCGGGGGTACATCAAAAACAAGCCCTGGTATTGGTCAACCATGGCCATGCCTCGGGTATGGAAATTTTAGATCTGGCACATCGGATCATGAAGGCGGTAGATCAAAAGTATGGCATTGAGATCTTGCCGGAAGTCAACATTATTTGAATTGTTCCTACATCTTAAACAGCCAGCCGACGGCTACCGCAATTATGGGTCGATGTCGATCTATTTGCAATCGCCCGCACCTTAATTGGAGAATCCTTACCTTGGAATCATAAAAATAGCCCCCGAATCAATTTCCGGGGGCCATACCAAACCAAACTAACCAAAATACATGTACAGTTACCAGTTGCACATTGTTCAATTAATACTTTGAGTTAACGCCTGTGTAACAATCAATTTTATAAATTAGCGTTAAGCTATTTACGGTCGGGATCGATAGGTTGGACGCTCCCGTTCTAAAAAAAAGCAGATTCCCCACCATTCTTATGAGCACACTACTTGAATCGCATATAGTGGAATTGCTGCAAGAGCGAAATGAAAAAGCCATTTCGCTGTTGTACGAGCATTATGGCGATACCCTTTTTGGGGTGGCCAACAAAGTCGTGCGGAACGAGGAACTGGCACAGGACGTGCTACAGGAAAGTTTTGTGAAAATTTGGAAAAAGTCCGATACCTATGACCCGGCAAAGGCAAAATTGTTCACATGGCTGTTCAGGATCACCAGAAATACGGCCATCGATAAATTGAGAAGTGCCAATGCCAAAACCGACAAGGAAATCCAAATAGATATTTCGAACGTATATAATTTGGGTGTGGATAGCATCCGACCTGAGTTCATGGACGTCCGTGAAAATTTGGACAAAATAGAAGCTAAATACCAGATAGTGTTGGAAGCGCTATTTTTTCAGGGGATGACACAGCAGGAAGCGAGCGATGAGCTCGATATTCCGTTGGGAACCATAAAGTCCAGGTTAAAAATAGGATTGCGGGAATTAAAGAAGATTTATGGGTCCTCGATGATCTATGCCGCTTTGATGTACCTTATCTTATGACAAAATAAAGTGCATTTGCCCTTTTGTTACGATTAGCATGCCAGACCAAAAACAAAACATTCAGTAAGATGAAAGATAAAATTAAAATATTCTTGGATTCCGATCTGTTGGAAAAGTACCTTTTGGGAACTACCACGGAACTCGAAAACCTGCAGGTGGAGCGTTATATAGCGATGTATCCCGAAGTAAGGGAAACGTATGACGAACTGCAGGACAATCTTGAGGCATTTGCAAAATTGCATGCCCTGAAAACACCGGCAGGACTTAAGGAAAAGATCTTGGCAAGGATCAAGTCCGAGAATATGGGCAGAAAACGCTTCTTCCGCTATGCCATTGCGGCCAGTTTCGCCGTATTGATTTCCGTAGGGGCATCTTATTTTTTCTGGAACCAAAATCAGAACCTACAACAGGAAAATCAATTCGTGACCAATAAAATCAAGACGTTGGAAGCCGATATGCGCCAACAATTGGAAGATGTCAGGAACCAATTCATCGTGCTCAACAATCCCCAGACCAGAAAATTAACGGTGAGCGGCAATAAGAAGGCCAAGGAACTGAAGGCGGTGGCCTATATCAATCCGGTGAAGAAACTGTCGTACATCAATGTGAGCAAATTACCGCATTTGCCAGAAAACCAATGCTTCCAAATGTGGGCCGAGGTCAATGGCAAAATGTTGAACTTGGGCGTCATACAGGAAGCGACCGACAAGAACAGGTTAATGGCCCTGCCTTATTCAGACGAGGCCATCGGATATATCACCATTGAACCCAAAGGAGGCAACAATACCCCAACCGTGAAGAATATCGTTGCCAACATCAGTTATTGAACGGTAACATAAAAATATAAAGTGTGGCCCTGAACCGAAGTTCAGGGCCTTTTTTTTGTACCTTTGTGAAAATAAAGAAACGATGCTCTTTTTACTTACCATTGGGCTCTTATCCTTGGCGTTCGCAGGAATAGCGATTAAAATATGGTCAAAAAAAGACGGGAAGTTTGCAGGTACCTGTGCCAGTCAAAGTCCTTTTTTGAACCAAGAAGGGGTCGCATGTGGTCTTTGCGGAAAGCTTCCAAGTGAGCAAGAATGCCGCGAAGAAAAGACCATATAGCCAGAACGCCGGTGGCATCAATTGACCTGCCCTAATTTTAATTTTCTATTGGATAAATCCGAAGAAACACTCGATAGTACCATCAAAAAGGCCAAACAGGGCAACCAAATCGCCTATAGCACCTTATTGGATACCTTTTGGAACGACGTTTATGGCTTTCAGCTGAAGCGCACCCAAAATGAAAACGACGCCGAGGACATCACCATCCAAACCTTTTCAAAAGCATTCGATAAGATCGATACTTTCGATGAAGCTTACGAATTCAAGACCTGGCTGATAGCGATTTCCAAGAACATCCACATCGATCTGCTTCGCAAAAGAAAAAGGAATGTAATGGAAACCAACAGCAGCAATGAAGCCATAACGCGCGTTTTGGACGACACCCCCACCGTTGAAGATCAGTTGATCACCGAACAAAACCTGGCTACTCTTTTGCAATACATCAAAAAATTAAAACCCCATTATCAAGAGGTCATCAACCTCCGGTATTTCAACGAGCTCAGCTATGCCGATATCGCCAAACAGCTCAATGAGCCCGTAAACAACATCAAAGTAAAACTGCTACGGGCCAAAAAATTGCTGGCAGAGGTAATCGACGGTCGATCTTAGCTCTCTTTCCCCGCAGCACAAGATCCCTGCTACCCGTTCAAAAAAAAAGATGCCGGCAACTATTCCCCCTATTTTTTCTACCCTGCTTGGCAAGTGGCCATTTTTTTAAATCGGCCCGCTACGGCCATGGCAGAACCTTAGATTGTTGCGGTATTGTTCGTATATTTGCCCAAAAATGATCTATGGGCAGTGATATATCCACCAGTGTGGCCCCTCCGGCAGGAAAACCCAAATGGCTGCGGGTCAAACTCCCTACTGGAAAAAAGTATACCCAATTGCGCGGCTTGGTCGAAAAATATGACCTGCATACCATTTGTACCTCTGGCAGTTGCCCCAATATGGGGGAATGCTGGGGTGAGGGTACCGCCACCTTCATGATTTTGGGCAATATATGTACCCGTTCATGCGGCTTTTGCGGGGTAAAAACGGGCCGGCCCGAATCGATCGATTGGGCAGAGCCGGAAAAGGTTGCCCGTTCGATTAAGATCATGGGCATAAAACATGCCGTGATCACCTCGGTGGATCGCGATGACCTGAAAGATATGGGATCGATCATCTGGGCCGAAACGGTCAAGGCGGTGAGGCGAATGAACCCTACCACCACCTTGGAAACTTTGATACCCGATTTCCAGGGCATCGAACGCCATCTCGATCGAATCATCGAGGTACATCCAGAAGTGGTTTCCCATAATGTGGAAACGGTAAAGAGACTCACCAGGGAAGTGCGCATCCAGGCCAAATATGAGCGCAGTCTGGAAGTACTTCGCTACCTCCGTGCCAACGGCATCAACCGAACCAAATCCGGAATCATGCTGGGCTTGGGGGAAAAGGAAGCCGAAGTCATCGAAACCATGCAAGACCTAAGAAGTGCCCATGTCGATGTGGTCACCATTGGGCAGTACCTGCAGCCCTCCAAAAAACACCTTCCCGTCAAGGAATTCATCCTTCCGGAACAATTCAAAAAGTATGAGGAAATCGGACTTGAAATGGGCTTCCGGCATGTGGAGAGCGGCGCTTTGGTGCGATCTTCCTACAAGGCGCACAAACATATCCATTAAGCCAGGTTTTTCAGCAAGGGGCCGAAGCACAGGCGAACACAAAGCCCCTATAGCCAGTGCTTTTCGCACATCGTCAAGGCACATCACACCCATGTAAAGACCAATGGTTTGAAAAAAATAAATATTGGTATCAACGGTTTTGGAAGAATAGGACGTACGCTTTTCAGACTGCTAGCAGGCACATCCCCACTTGAACGTTGTGGCCATCAATGATCTGGCGGATGCCCGCACCTTGGCGCACCTTTTGAAATACGACAGCATCCATGGCGTTTTTCAGGGCGCCGTAAAGGCAAACGAATCGCATATCATCGTAGATGGACACGAAGTTGCCTTAATGAACCAGAACAGGCCCGAAACGATCAACTGGAAACCGTTTGGCGTCGACGTGGTCGTTGAAGCTACAGGGAAATTCAAGACAGCTGATATTTTAGGGCACCATCTGAAAAACGGTGCCAAAAAGGTAATTCTGACCGCGCCCCCTTCTGATGAATCCATTAAAATGGTCGTTCTCGGCATCAACCAGGACATCATTGCTAAAGAGGACCATATCATCTCCAATGCTTCCTGCACCACTAACAACGCCGCACCGATGATCAAGGTGATCAATGACCTATGTGGTATAGAACAAGCCTACATCACCACCATACACTCCTATACCTCAGATCAAAGCCTACACGATCAACCCCACCACGATCTTCGCAGGGCAAGGGCCGCTTCTTTGTCGATTGTTCCCACAACCACGGGCGCTGCGAAGGCCCTGACCAAAATATTTCCAGAACTTTCGGAAGTGATCGGGGGCTGTGGTATCAGGGTGCCCGTTCCCAACGGCTCGCTGACCGATATCACATTTAATGTGAAAAGGGCCACCTCAATAAAGGAAATAAATGATACTTTTGAGAGAATATCGCACAAAGAATTGAAAAACATACTTTTATATACCGAAGACCCCATAGTTTCGATTGATTTAAACAATAGTTGCCACTCTTGTACGTTTGATTCTCAGATGACGTCGGTAATCGGTAAAATGGTGAAGATTATCGGTTGGTACGACAATGAAACCGGCTATAGCAGCAGGATCATTGATCTGATCAACCTTCTAATTGATAAAAGATTTGTTTGAGAACCATTAACTCACATATCAACCGCCTATTGTCCTGCCTTTTTTTGGTGTGCGTCGGCAGCTCCTTTACGCTGCTTTCCCAAGAGGCTACCCCTACAGAAAATGAAGCGGCTCCAAAAGAAGTAGTGGAAACCTATTTCAACGAGGCTAGGGATTACAGCAACAGAAATGAGATGGAGCTCGCGCTCGAATCCTTGGTCAAGGCATCAAAATTGGCCGAAAAAAATGAGGATGTCAAATCACTCATCGATTCTTACCACAAATTCGCATTGTATTATTTGAAATTGGACAAGGAGAAAAATTCCCTGTTCTATTGGGACCGCGCCAAAGTCTTGCTCAAGGAAGTGGAATACCCTTTTGGAAATGCCGTCCAAAAATTTGTGGATGCCGTACTTCAGTATCGTGCCGGAAACAATTTTCAGGCCATCTTTCAGTTGGGCGAGGCAAAACAATTGAGCAATGACCGCAACTTGTTCAACAACATTTCTTTGGTGGAGGGAAATATTTACTTGACCCTTGAAAAATACGATGCCGCCTCCAAAAACTTTAATTCGCTTATTGTCAATACCGATCCTTTTGAGCAACAGTTCCTGAGCACCAAGGCATATATAGGGATGGCCAAATTAAATTTGGCTACGGAAAATTTTGAAGAAAGTGTCAAAAACGGGGAAAATGCCCTGAATTTGGCGGTCAAGAACGATTTTTTCGGGGAAGTATGGGAGGCCAACAGTTTGTTGTCGTCAGCTTATGAAAAAATGGGGCGTTACGACCTGGCCCTTCGCAACAATAGGAACCTGCTCAGCATAAGGGATTCCCTGTTTACGATGGAAAAAGTCAAAACCGAAGCGAAAACGGCGGACAAAATTCAATTCGATTTTTTTACCGACGAAATCAAACGTCTAGAGCAAAAAAATGAGGAGTTGAGCCAGTCGGCCAACCGATCCGAAATTACCGCCATCCTCACTTCCGCATTTTTGACCATTATCTCCCTTTTGGCCGTTTCGTTATATCGCAATAACCAGATCAAGCTCAAGACCAATGATCTATTGCAGACCAAAAACAATGAATTACAGGCAGCGCGGGATGCGGCAGTACAGGCAATGGAAGCTAAAACCAACTTCCTTTCCACAGTGAGCCATGAATTGCGGACACCGCTCTATGCGGTCACAGGACTCACCCATTTATTGTTGGAGGAGAACCCTAGCGAAAACCAAAAAGAACATTTGCGGGCCTTGAAATTCTCAGGGGATTATTTATTGAATTTCATCAATGACATTCTCCATATCAACAAAATCGATGCCGACAAACTGGAACCATTGGCCATCGAGTTCAATCTTAAAAAAGTGTTGAAAGAGGTGATCGATTCGTTGCAACAAAGTGCCAAGGAGAACCATACCAAGATTGTACTGGATTATGATGATGCCATCCCATCCCACCTCATGGGCGACCCTTTAAAGCTATCCCAGATTTTCATGAACCTGGTAGGCAATGCCCTGAAGTTTACCAAAAACGGAGAAGTCAAGGTAATCGCCAAACTGATCAACAAAGTGGAGGAAGACATCAGTCTTTATTTTGAAGTGGCGGATACCGGTATCGGTATCGCAAAAGAACAGCAAGTACATATTTTTGAAGGATTTGAACAAGGATCCATCCAAATCAACAGGGAATACGGCGGTACCGGTCTGGGCCTTACGATCGTCAAGAGCCTCTTGGGACTATTTGGCAGCCAGATCCAGCTGGAAAGCGAATTGGGCAAGGGAAGTCGATTCTTTTTTGATCTCAAATTAAAGAGCAAGGACAGTCTTGTTGATGATATCCCCTTTGAAATCACGGAACAAAACTATGAGTTCAAAGGACTTCACTTACTGATCGTTGAAGACAACAAGATCAATCAGGTCATCACTAAGAAAATGTTGCTCAAAAAAGAGATTACCAGCGACATTGCCAACAATGGTACCGAGGCGATTGCATTGGCACAGGAAAACAATTACGATGCCATTCTGATGGATATACATATGCCCGGCATCAGCGGAGAGGAGGCCACCATCGAAATCAGAAAGTTCGACAAGGAAATCCCGATCATCGCACTGACCGCAATTTCATTGGACGACAGTCTGGAAAGCTTTTTTGCTGCCGGATGTGATGACGTGGTAACAAAACCCTTTAAACCGGAAGTGTTTTACCAGAAAATCGGAGAAAATATATTCGACAAAAAAAAGGTCAAGAATCCAGCCTCATAAAATCGCCGACCAACTTTTCGAGCACTTCCCCATCGTTTCCCAAAAATGAATGTGCCACGGGGATATAAAAAAGCCCTTCAATTTTTCCCTTAAGGCGCATAAAATCCTTTTCGGTTGTAATCACCAACGATTTTGAACGGAGGGTTTCCAGTTCACTTTTCGTAAAGTAATGGTGGTCTTTGAATCGGGCGTGTTCGAAGTTGAGCCCTGCTTGGCCAAGATAGGCGAGCAACGGGGCAGGGTCGGCGATACCCGTCACCAAGGTCAAAGATCGATCCTTAAAATAATCCAATGGCCGGGCTTCCCCATTATCTTTGGTAGCGACGCCATAGGAAAGGCAACTGAACAACACCTTTTGGTCGGCTTTGGGTTTGAGCGCTTCCTGAATTTTATTTCGATCGTCTTGCGACAGGTTTGGCGGGCATTTGGTGACGACGATCAATTGCGCCCTAGTGGCCTGACGTGCCCCATCCCTCAGGTTGCCAGTGGGAAGATACCAATCGGAGGTATACAGCTTTCCATAAGCGGTCAACAAGATATTGAAACCTGGATCTACCTTTCGGTGCTGGAAAGCATCATCGAGCAAAATAACATCAGGGCGAATGTTTTTCTCCAAAATTTCGATGCCCTCTTGCCGGTCGGCGTCCACGGCCACGGAGATCTCGGGAAATTTAGAATGGATTTGGTAGGGCTCGTCTCCCAATGCCTCGGCGTTCGAAAGGGAATCCGCCAAAACAAAACCTTTGGATTTTCTCCTGTACCCCCGGCTGAGCACCGCGATTCGATGGTCTCTTTTTAGAATTGCGATTAAATATTCGATCATTGGGGTTTTTCCCGTGCCGCCAACGCTTAGGTTGCCCACACAGATGATCGGTGTACGGTATGCCTTCGATACGAGGAGGCCCATATCGTAAAGATAATTTCGAAGGCTTACCGCAACGGCATAGGCCAACGAAATCGGAAAAGCTATTTTTCTCAGCAGCTGCACAAGAGCGAAAATATAATATTTTATCTTTGGAATCTTACCGAAACCAAATGAACGTAAAAGAAGTTGCCGATATACTGGAAAAATTGGCCCCTCTGGGGCAGGCCGAGGATTTTGACAATGTGGGGCTCCTTGTGGGCCGGTACGATGCGAAGGTTACCGGGATACTCGTTACCCTCGACACCTTGGAAACGGTGATCGACGAGGCGATCGCAAACAAATGCAATATGATCGTCAGTTTTCATCCCATCATATTCAACGGTTTAAAAAAACTTACCGGGGCAAACTATGTGGAAAGGGTCGTGATCAAGGCCATACAGCACAATATCGCCATTTATAGCATGCATACGGCGCTAGACAATGCCGCCCTGGGGGTCAATGCCAAAATCTGCGAGGTCTTGGGCATTAAGAAGGGCAAGATCTTGATTCCCAAAAAGGGCACGATCAAAAAATTGACCACCTATGTTCCCATTGACAATGCAGCATCACTCAAAGAGGCACTGTTCGAGGCAGGTGCCGGCCATATTGGCAATTACAGCCAATGCAGTTTCAGCACCGAGGGGGTGGGCAGCTATAGGCCAGGTCAAGATGCGAATCCCGTAATAGGTAAAATCGGAACCACCCATTATGAAAAGGAAACCCAGTTGAACGTGATTTTCTCCTTTGTCGATCAAGGCAAAATACTGAAAAGCCTTTTTGAGAACCACCCCTATGAAGAGGTGGCCTATGAGGTATTCACCTTGGAAAATACCGATCAAAATATCGGTATGGGAATGATAGGACAACTGGAAGTACCTGTTGAAGAACTAACGTTTCTAAAACAACTAAAGCGTAAGATGGGGGCCAAAGGCATCCGGCATTCACGTCCATTGGGGAGAAAAATCAAGAAAATCGCCGTATTGGGAGGCAGTGGCGCCTTTGCCATCAGTGCAGCCAAGGCAGCAGGGGCAGAACTTTTCATCACCGCAGATGTGAAATACCACCAGTTCTACCAAGGCGAAAATGAAATGATGATCGCCGATATCGGACACTATGAAACTGAGCAGTTTACAAAAAATCTTTTAGTTGATTATCTTAAGGAAAAAATCCCTAATTTTGCAGTCCGTTTATCGGAAAGTCAAACCAATCCAATCAATTATTTATAGTGTATGGCAAAAAAAGCAGAATTAACGGTAGAAGATAAATTAAGGGCATTGTATGATTTGCAATTAATCGATTCTAGGGTTGACGAAATCAGGAATGTCCGTGGAGAGCTTCCATTGGAAGTAGAAGATTTGGAAGACGAGGTTTTGGGACTGAAGTCTAGGATGGACAAGTTAAAAACCGATGTGGAGACCATCAATTTTGAAATTGGCGCCAAAAAGAACATCATTGATGAGGCCAAGGCCTTGATCAAAAAATATGCCGAGCAGCAAAAGAATGTTCGAAATAGCAGGGAATTCAATTCGATAAGCAAAGAATTGGAATTCCAGGAGCTTGAAATCCAATTGGCCGAGAAAAATATTAAAGAGTTCAAGGTACAGATCGAACAGAAGAAAGAAGTGATTTCGGAGACCAAGGAGCGCCTCTCAGAGCGCGAATCGCATCTCAAACATAAGAAAAGTGAGCTCGATGCCATCTTGGCCGAAACCGAAAAAGAGGAAAAAGCCTTGTTGGCCCAATCCCAAAAATACCAAAACGAAATCGATGAGCGATTGGTGAAGGCCTATGCAAGGATCAGGAGCAATGTGAAGAACGGCCTGGCCGTGGTGCCGATTGAAAGAGGTGCTTCAGGTGGATCTTTTTTCACCATTCCGCCACAGGTGCAGGTGGAAATCGCTTCGAGAAAAAAAATAATCACGGATGAACACAGCGGCCGTATCTTGGTAGATCCGGTTTTGGCTGAAGAAGAACAGTCGAAGATGCACGAGATGTTCTCGAACCTATAAGATCGATACGATCATCTTGGAAAGCCATCGCAGTTGTGATGGCTTTTTTTATTACCTTGAGTTTCGAAAAAAATCATGAAAGAAACCGATGCGCTTCACTGCCCTTTGTCTGCTTGCCTTTACGTTGTTCCAATCTTCTGAGATCATGGCACAAAAATATCTTCGCGACTATCAGTGGAAGCAGCGCATACTTTTGTTGATCGCCCCCGACACCGAAATGGCGGCTTTGACATCACAGGCTGAATCGATACGATTGAACAAAACCGCGTTCGAAGAACGTGACGTAATTATTTTTATGGTTAGCCCGGAGCAGGTAGTTGGCCTTGACCGAACCGTATCGGGCTTGGACGCCATAGCCGTTTACAAAGACACGGGCACAAAGCAGACCTATTCCGGGGTGGTTTTGATCGGTAAGGATGGTGGGGTCAAGTTAAGGAACGATTATGCGGTTGAGCCCCAAAAGCTATTCGACCTCATAGACGGCATGCCCATGCGAAGGGCCGAAATCAGGAAAAATCGATGAAACCAAGATTCACCGTTTTGGAAATAGTCTTGCTATCACTGGCCATCGCTGGGCTGGTCGCCACCTGGTATTTCAACACCTTGTTCTACCTTGAGGTCGAGGATACCTCCTTCAGCAATTTTTTGGCCCTTACCAAAACCACCTTGCCGGCAAAGTCGATCAATGCCGATATTTCGGTCGTGGCGGCCACATTTCTGATCTGGATGGTGTACGAATCACGGAAACTGAAAATAAAACATTGGTGGGTATTTATCCCTTTGACTTTTTTGGTGGCTTTGGCTTTTAGTTTTCCGTTATTCCTCTTTTTTAGGGAAAGAAAAATCCGTAGTGCCGGCATGGCTTTGCAATAAATCAAGGATATGCCGCTCCACCTCCGGGCCGTCCCATTTTGATTCGATATCGGTCATCTGCATTACTTGTTGCATAATGGCCTCTTGGGCATCGCCGATGGCAAGTGCTTCTACATAGGGCCGATCGGAAAATGTTACCCTTGAATATGTGGGGATCCATTTATCGGGATGTTTGGCAGCAAAGTGTTTTTCAATCTTTTTTTGGAGCAAAAACTTAGGGTTGGCGGTTTTGCTGCTCATCTCCATAAAATTGCGGTAACTGAGTTCGGCAATGGCATCGGCATTCGGCTTTCGAACACTTTCATAAGTGCGGAAAATCTGTTCCCAATCGTCACCGAATCGATCGATGATCTTATTCAGCTCATAAATGTCCTCGAAACCGGCGTTCATTCCCTGGCCGTAAAAGGGCACCACCGCATGTGCCGAGTCTCCCACCAGCGCCACTTTGTCCCAGTAGGTCCACGGAAAGCATTTCATGGTGACCATCGCACTTGTGGGGTTCTTGAAAAAATAAATCAACAGGTCATCGATTACCTGCATGACATTGGGAAAATACTTGGTAAAGAATGCTTTGGCCTCTTCGTTGTTGGTGATGCTTTCAAAGGAAACCTCCCCTTCGAAGGGCATAAAAAGGGTACAGGTGAAACTTCCGTCCAAATTGGGCATGGCGATCAACATAAAATTACCCCTGGGCCAAATGTGGAACGAATGTTTGTCAAGCTTATGGCTGCCATCTTCATTGGGCGGAATGGTCAGTTCTTTATACCCGACATCGATAAAGTCCTGGGAATAATCGAAACGACTGCGGCGCTGCATTTTGTGCCTTACCCTGGAAAAGGCCCCGTCGCACCCAAAAACGATGTCGTACTGATGCTCCTGCCATTCCCCTTTCTCGGTTTCCCCGGTATAAATCTTGGCTTCCGGGAGGTTGATGTCCCACACCCTTTCTTCAAACCGAAATACAACACCTTCTTTTTCGGCCAGATCCACCATCTTTCGGTTAAGAACCCCTCTCGATATCGACCAGATGGCCTCTCCTTCCTTACCATATTTCTGGTAATATTCCGGTTGCCCTACCAAATGCATGGCACGCTTGTCCAAAGGAATCCCAATTTTCTTGATTTCCTCCTCGAGACCTACCTCTCGAAGTGATTTCCAGCCGCGGTTGCTCATGGCCAGATTGATCGAACGCCCGGAGAATTCAATGATCCTGATATCGGGGCGCCGGTCGAAGACGGTGATGGCATGTCCCAATCTTTTTAGATAGATCGAAAGCAGTGAACCGACCAATCCTGAACCGATTATGGCAATGTTTTTCGGGCTTTGTTTCATAGGCATAGCTCTGGGCAGACATTTGGCGCAATGATCCAACCCTCACAGGTTGGTTCAATCTTCAGCGCGATCCTATATGCTGACAGCATTAAAGTTAGCTTTTTTTTAACATGTTGCGGAAAACCAACGGCGGAAACCAAATCGTAAATAAATTACAATCCGCTTCGGCGTCCATATATATATTCAAAAAGTCCTTCACATTAAGTTTGCGAAGGACTTTTTCATTGATACCAATTAAAATTCCCACCGCCCATCAAGGCCTTTGCCATGGGTTTCGGAAGGAACGTTTATTTTAGGATTGCGTCCACAATACCGTAGTCTACCGATTCCTGAGCGTTCATCCAGTAATCCCGATCAAAATCACGCAGCACCCGTTCATAATCCTGACCACAATTCTCTGCGAGCAGTTTGGCGCTCAATTCTTTGGTCTTGATGATTTCCTTCGCTTGGATCTCGATATTGGAAGCTTGGCCCCTGGCGCCCCCACTGGGTTGGTGAATCATCACTTGGGCATGTGGCTGTATGAACCTTTTGCCTTTCTTGCCCACCGAGAGCAATATCGACCCCATGGAGGCGGCCAATCCGGTGCATATGGTGGAAACTGGACTTTTCAATGATTTGATGGTGTCATAAATCGCGAAACCGGAAGTTACATAACCCCCTGGGCTATTGATATACAGCTGTATTTCCTTATTATTTTGCATGTCGAGGTACAACAGGCGGTCAATGACATGTTTGGCAGAATCATCATCGACCATTCCCCATAGGAACACCTTGCGTTCGTTCAACATTTTTTCGTCAATGGCTTCCTGTATCTTTCCTTTTTTCGAACTCATTTTATCTTTTTTATCAAGTCCAAAATTAATCATTTTATTGTGAAATACCATTCCATAAAATGGCATGATATTCAAATATAAAGGCAAAAGCGATTATCTTTGAAAAAAACAAGACTATGAAAAAATTCATTACGCCCATCCTTGCGATCCTATTTGTTTCCACAGGCTACACCTTGATCGGACCCAATGTGGTGCAAGAGGCCAGCATCTTGCAAAAAGTGGCCGATGCCAACGGGTTTCAGAACTGGAAAAATGTTACCGAACTAAAATTCACCTTCAATGTGGACCGGGATGGAAAACATTTTGAGCGCAGTTGGATATGGCATCCCAAAACCAATGATATCACCGCGATCGGCGAAGAGGGCACAATAAGTTATAATTGGGCAAACATGGATAGCGTTGCCTACAAGACCAATGGCAATTTCATCAACGATAAATACTGGATGTTGGCCCCTTACCAATTGGTTTGGGATGGAAAAAACATCACCCATAAATATACCGCCAAGACCGAGGCCCCAATTAGTAAAAAACCGATGCAAAAGATTACCATTCACTATGGGGCCGAAGGCGGGTACACCCCCGGCGATGCCTATGATTTTTATTTCGGGGATGACCTGATCGTCAGGGAATGGGTTTTCCGCAGAGGCAATCAGGCAGCACCCTCAGTAGTGACCACCTGGGAAGATTATGTTGACATTAAGGGGCTAAAAATTGCCAGGATGCACAAAAACGCGGAAGGAAATTTTAAGCTCCATTTTACAGGGCTGGAAGTGAAAACCGATTAAATCCTTTTCCGGTTCAGGAAATAGGTGGCTCCCAATACCAAAATAGCGCAACAGAGCATGATCACGAAACAACTGACCAGGGAGGAAGTTTTGGCCACGTAGCCCAATAATGGTGGTGCCAAAAGAAAGCCCGAATAGCCCATGCCCGCTATAAAAGAAACCCCTTGGGAAGATTCAACGCCTTTTACGTTCCCTCCAATGCGGAACAGTTCGGGCACCATTACCGAAAAGCCAAGACCGCAAAGGGCAAAGCCCAAAATCGCCATTGTAGTGGCCGTGGTCAGGACCAGGCCATAGCCCAGGATGGCCACCAAGGCCCCCATTGCCACAATTTTGACCGAACCCAATTTTGTACTCACCGCATCCCCTAGGAAGCGGCCCAAGGTCATCATCGTGGAAAATGCCAAAAAACCGAGCCCCCAAAGGGTTTCCGGCGCCATACTTATTTCTTTCAGGTATAAGCCGCTCCAGTCAACAATGGCGCCCTCACTGCCCATCGAAACAAAGGAAACAACACCCAACAACAACAATGGTTTGAACACCTTGAAGCTGAAGGGCTCTTTCTCTACCGGCGCGGCTTTTAAGTGATAATATCTTTTCATGAATAGGAAATTTACCCCAATGACCAAAACTACCGCCAAAAGCATATGCAATGGCGGGTTGTCCAATTTGAGGATAAAAAAACTGCCCAATCCGGCCAAAACGCCCCCAAGGCTAAAAAATCCATGGGCGGCCGACATGAATTTGGTCTGGTCTTCCTTTTCCAATTCGGTCACCAAAGTGTTCATGGAAATATCGGTGATCCCGCTGCTCGCCCCGAACAAAAAAAGCGCGCCCATCAAAGCATATAGATTGGGGGCCAACAAGGGCAACAAGGCGGTGATGCACAATACGAAAAGGCTCAAACCCATGGTCTTGCCTACCCCTACCCTGTTGATGATCTTGGCCGCCACGGGAAAAATGGTGAAAACCCCGAGAGAAAGAAAGAATATGGCCATGCCCAACTGGGATTTGTCTATGGCCAGATCTTCCTTTACCGTAGGAATATAAATGGCCCAGGTACCAAAAAGGATGTTAAGGCTGGCGAAAACCCAGGCGGGACCAAAATAGCGCGGGTTGGAGATGATGAGCAAAAGGGACTTCATGGTTCGATGGGTGGTTACAGCTTGCGACAGTGCATTTCAATGGTTTGAAAGGTGGCAAAGATAAAAGAAAATAGATCGGCCGAATTTTTATCCCTCGCAGAATTTCCAAATACCGCTAACTTTTGATAAATCCCAAACAAAACCCTTCAGATACCGATCCTCTGCTAGGAGGCATTGATACCCTCTTTCAAAATTTGCCCAAAACGGTACATATCCTCATAGGAACTGTAAAATGGTGCGGGCGCCAACCGAATGACGTTGGGTTCCCTCCAGTCGACAATTACCCCATGTTTCATCAGGTAATGGAATATCGATTTGCCTTGTCCGTGCAGAAAGACCGAAAGTTGGCAACCCCTATCCTTTGGGGTGATGATCTCGAACGAACCTTTAACCTCCTTATCGATTTCCCTGATCACGAACTCCAGATAGGAAACGATTTTGATACGTTTGGCGATCAGGGCTTCCATCCCCACCTCTTCGAACATCTCCAAAGACGCCAAATAGGGTGCCAATGCCAATACCGGTGGATTGCTGATCTGCCATGCATCGGCATTTTCCATGGGTTCGAATTCGGGTTTCATCAGAAAGCGGGTTTCCCTTTTCGTGCCCCACCAACCTTCAAATCGAGGTATATTGCTTTGACTTAAAAATCGTTCATTGATGAACACCCCGGAAGCATTTCCCGGACCGCTGTTCATATATTTATAGCTGCACCAAGCGGCGAAATCGGCACCCCAATCATGGAGTTTCAAGGCTACGTTGCCCACGGCATGGGCCAGGTCCCATCCGACATAGGCACCTGCTGCCCGACCCGCTTTGGTGATGGTTTCCATATCAAATACCTGCCCGTTGTAATAATTAACGCCCCCTATCAACACCAATGCCAATTCGTCCCCCAAGGCTTCGATTTGGGCCAACACATCCTCGGTGCGCCAAAAGTGCTCCCCAGGTCTTTTTTTGACCTCCACCAGGGCCTCTTCAGGGTCATAACCATGAAACCGAATCTGACTCTGAAACATGTATTGGTCCGAAGGAAAGGCCTTTTCCTCACATAGTATCTTATATCGCTTTTGGTTGGGACGATAAAAGGAGACCATCAACAGATGCAGGTTCACGGTGAGCGTGTTCATGACGGTAATCTCTTCTGGCTTTGCCCCTACGACCCTGGCCAGGGGCGCTGCCAGGCGTTCATGATAGTCCCACCAAGGTTTTTCGGCATAAAAATGGCCTTCGACAGCCATTTCCCGCCAATCGGTCATGATGTCGTCGACAAATTTTCGCGCATTTTTGGGTTGCAGTCCCAAGGAATTTCCTGTAAAATAAATGACCTGTTTCCCATCGACCTTCGGAAAATGAAAGGCTTGACGATAGCCACCCAGGGCATCTTCCGTATCGAGTTGTTGGGCGAAGGCTAGGGTATTTTTAAATTCCATGGCAGTTTTTTTCAAAAATACGACTTCGAAAGCGAAACGCATGAGGTTGATCAGCCTAAGCGCATCTCGATAAGGTGTTTTTTAAAACCGTATTTTTCATAGGCACGTATAGCGGCCAAATTATCCTCATAAACGGTAAGCCTGATTTCACTGAGCCCCTTTGTCAAGGCCCAATCCTTTAAGGCATCTATGATACGGGCGTTGATGCCACTACCTCGAAACCTAGGTTCGGTATACATAAAACCCAAGTAGGCATATTTCTCATGATCGAGGTAATGCCTTGCCTCCCTAATGCGCACAAAACCAGATGCGACAACCTGCCCGGCACATTCTGCGACCATTATGGCCGCTTCTTTTGACAACAGTAGTTCCCGCAGATCATAGTAACTGACGGGATCTGGTTTGATGGTCGTATCGTAAGGTCGTTCCGCTTCAATAATACCCTGTTCGAATCGCAGTAGCACCTCAAGATCGCCTACATGCGCATTTCGTATCGTAATGTTTTCCATGGGATTCATCGTTCCTTTTATTTTATCCATTGCAAAATAATTGATTTTCGAAATTGAAATGCTAAGTTGCACCAAGGTGTGGCTACCCTTGTTCAACCTCCATATTGAAGTTTTAAGGTAGGAATTTAAACCTTATTTTTACCAAAATTGGAAGATGCACTTTTTATCGCCCCTCTTGGAGGCCTACATCGAAAAATCTACTTCGGAAGAGTCTCACCTACTTCAGGAACTCACACGTGAAACCCATCTTAAAGTACTTAGGCCCCGCATGTTGACAGGCCATTACCAAGGCAGGGTACTAAGTATGCTCTCCAAAATCATGCAGCCAAAATATATTTTGGAAATTGGCACCTATACCGGATATTCGGCCCTTTGCCTGGCAGAAGGGCTTCAAAAAGGGGGCCAATTGCATACCATCGATATCAATGAAGAACTTATTGGGATTCAGCGGCGCTATTTCGATCGCAGCGGCTTCGGCCAACAAATTGTGCAGCACCATGGCGATGCCCTGAAAATCATTCCTTCTTTGAACCATGTTTTCGATTTGGTGTTCATCGATGCCGAAAAAACCGAGTACCCCGCCTATTTTGATGCCGTTTTGCCAAACACCAGATCCGGGAGCATCATCCTTTCCGACAACGTACTTTGGTCGGGAAAGGTCATAGAACCGCTTGAAGATAAAGACAAGACCACCGAAATTCTTTTAGACTACAATGAACGATTGCGCAACGACCCACGAATGGAAACGGTGCTCTTGCCCATCCGTGACGGACTTACACTCTCTCGTGTGAGATAAATCTTTGAAGCATGGCATAGCAGCCAAAGGAAAACAGCACCCCCACCAAGGCCCCGGCCACGACATCCAACGGATAGTGCACCCCAAGGTAAATTCTACTGAAGGAAATTAAAACTGGCCAAAGGAAGATGGCGTAGATCCATTTAAAACGCCCTTTGAGCAAAAGTACCGACAAGGTGGCAATACTGAAGGATGAGGCCGAATGGCCCGAAAAGAAACTATAACCTTCAGGAGTCTGCAGTGCCCGCCCTAGCATGAGCATTGCCAAATCATTGTTGGGCCGAACCCGCCCTATGTATTCCTTGACGAAAAAAATAACCAGGCCCAATAAAAGTAGCAGGGCAGTATAGGCCATCAATATGACCAAGCTGTTCTTCTTTCGATATTCGATAAAAATAAGGGCGATGAGGAATACGAATAGAGGAATCCAGGTATAGCCAGGATCAGGGATGAACGGGACCCGGGACGGGTGGAGAAGAATTATTGACACATCCTGTAACTCCCGGACGATTTTTACGGCTGGTCAGATGCCCAGCCGGTGACAGGTTCTGTCATTCACGCCAGCCCTACTCCCTGGTGGTTCTGGCACTGGAAACACCTCGCGATTTGGCTGAACCGTGATCTGAACATTATAATTACAGTTACTCAACAAGGCAGGTACAGGAAAATTTTATGGGAATTTTTAAACGATTAAGAAAACTATCATGGACTGGTATCAATTAACTACCGAAGAGACAATTCAGAAACTGGGGACAGATCCCGAAAGCGGTCTTACCAGCCCGGAAGTGCAGCAGAGACTGGCTGAATTTGGCCCCAATGAACTGGTAGAGCGCGGCAGGAAAAGCAAATGGCGGATTTTACTGGACCAGTTTACAGAAATTATGATAATTGTCCTGGTAATTGCGGCAATCATCTCTGGCCTGCTGGGGGAATTGGTGGATGTTGCCGTCATAATGGCAATCGTCATTCTGAATGCTGTTCTTGGTTTCAGCCAGGAAAATCGAGCCGAGCAGGCAATGGCGGCATTGAAAAAAATGGCTGTTCCAAAGGTTCGGGTACGCCGGGACGGGAGAATTTCAGAGGTACTGTCAACCAATCTGGTCCCGGGCGATATTATCCTGCTGGAATCCGGGAACCTGGTGCCGGCAGACTGTCGGGTTGTGGATACTAAAAATTTAAAAGTTCCAGGAATCTCCGTTAACCGGAAAATCTGAAGCGGTTGAAAAAAGCCCTGCCGTAATTACCGTGGAGGGCGTGCCGCTGGGAGACAGATTCAATACACTCTATATGGGCACGGTGGTCACCTACGGCCGGGCCAGCATGCGGTTGTAACAAAGACCGGAATGGACACCGAACTGGGAAAAATCGCTGATTCGAGATTCAGGGGGTAGGGGATGAAAAAACTCCCTACAGAAAAGGCTCGCCCATCTGGGAAAAACCCTTGCCCTGGTGGCGCTGGTCATCATTGCCATCGTTGTAGCCAGCGGTCTTTTGCGAGGGGAAGAAATAGAAGAGCTCTTCCTGACAGGTGTCAGCCTGGCGGTCGCCGCAATTCCTGAGAGTTGCCAGCGGTGGTCACGATAACACTGGCGCTTGGCTCCCAGAGGTTGCTTGGGCGTAATGCCCTGATCCGAAAACTTCCAGCAGTCGAAACGCTTGGTTCGGTTACCGTTATCTGTTCAGACAAGACCGGTACGCTGACGGAAAACCGGATGACTGTAACAATTCTGGACGTTGCTGGGAATACGGAGGACCTGGAGACGCTCCTTGACCGGCGGGGCAGACTGGTAAGGGCTGGCTTAATTACTGAGGATGCTGACCCGCACCTGAGCGCATTGAGCGTGCTGGTGAGGGCAGGGGCTTTATGCAATGATGCTGTGCTTGAAACCGATATCTAACGGCGTCATGCGGGCGATTGGAGATCCAACGGAAGGCGCACTGCTGCTGGCGGCAAAGGCGCTCGGTTTTGATAAAGATGAACTGGAGCAAGAGTGGCCACGGGTGGATGAGGTGCCGTTTACCTCAGAACGCAAACGGATGACAACAGTCCATAAGATAAGTCCGGTTGTGAAACAATCTGACCTGCCCTGGAATGAGCCTTATATCATGCTGACAAAAGGGGCGGTTGACAGCCTGCTTGGAATTTGTGAGCGTGTGCTGGTTAATAATGAGTTTGCGCCCTGGATGAGTCAATGTATGCAAGGATCCAGGGGGCTAATTCTGAGTTTGCCAAACAGGGACAGCACATTATGGGGGTTTCAATCCGGATATGTGACTGCCCAGACACTGCCCGAAGATGAAGATATGGTTGAGAAGGACGGGATATTCATTGGACTTGTAGCGATGATCAATCCACCGCGCCCGGAAGTGGAAAAGGCGGTGGCAGCTGCTGAAACCGCGGCATACGGCCGATAATGATTACCGGCGACCATCCATTGACCGCAGTTCAAATCGCCAAAGATTTACACATCACTGACAACGACAGATACCGCGGGAACAGAACTGGCAGAAATGACAATGGCTGAATTAAAAGAAATTATCGAG
This sequence comes from uncultured Flavobacteriaceae bacterium, assembly GCA_963710535.1. GTDB lineage: Bacteria > Bacteroidota > Bacteroidia > Flavobacteriales > Flavobacteriaceae > Pelagihabitans. The sequence goes on along the minus strand of CAVQAW010000007.1, from coordinate 913 downwards.
GACGTGGCCGTATATGCCCGCGTTGCGCCAAAGCACAAGCTCAACATTGTCAAAGCGCTGCAGAGAAAAGGCGAGATTGTGGCCATGACCGGCGACGGCGTGAATGACGCGCCGGCGTTAAAACGAGCCGACATCGGCGTGGCAATGGGCATAACCGGAACAGACGTATCGAAAGAAGCCTCCGATATGGTACTGCTTGATGACAATTTCGCCACTATTGTCTCGGCGTTGACGACGGCCGGACCATCTTTGACAATATACGCAAATTTATCAAATATATCCTCTCCAGCAACACCGGGAGATATTTCTGATGCTACTAGGACCCTTCTTTGGGCATGCCTTACTTCCCCTGCTGCCGCTCCAAATTTTGTGGATCAATCTTGTCACCGACGGCCTGCCCGGTCTGGCGCTTTCCGAAGAGAAAGCGAACGGGGCGTAATGAACCGTTCGCCCTATTCTCCGAAGGAAAGTGTTTTCAGCCGTGGCCTTGGAACCCATGATCATCTGGATCGGCATCCTGATGGGGTTGCTTTCCTGGTAATAGGCTATATGTACTGGCTAAATGACCCGACGGACCGTGGCAAACGATAATATTTACAACCCTGGTGTTTGCACAAATGGGCAACGCAGTCGCAACCCGTTCCTTTGCAAACTCAATATTTAAAATCGGAATTTTTGCTAACAGGCTGATGATAGGCGCGGTATCGCTGGGGTTTGCGCTCCAGCTCGGGTTGATATATGTCCCGTTTCTGCAGCAGGTATTCAAAACTAGACCTATCTGCGCAGGAAATGTTAATCTGTTTAGCTGCAAGTTCGCTCGTGTTTTTTGCGGTGGAAGGCTCAAAAGTAATCAAAAGGATGCCGCGGCGGGGAAGTCTTCGCCTGAAGCCCGAAAAGAATGCACCTCGGATCC